>NZ_JBEZFG010000002.1:0-138733 GCF_040649315.1 Micromonospora sp. NPDC049004 | reverse complement strand
CCCCGGGGGCCCCCCGCGGCGCCCACCGGCGGCGCGGGGGGGGGGGCGCGCGCCGCACACCCCGGGGCCCCCCACCCCCTCCTCTCAGGCGCGGGGGGGGCCCCCCCCCCCGGCCCCCCCCCACCTCCTACGGCCACGATTACAGTTTGCCCATGAACGACACCACCCGCGGCGTACGGATCAGACGCGGTGGCCCGGCTGACGCCGCCGCCGTCCTGGCCATGCTCGATTCCGCGGTGGTCTGGATGAACGCGCGGGGCAACACCGAGCAGTGGGGCACGACGCCGTTCTCGGAGAAGCCCGGCGGGGTCGAGTTGGTCGACCGGTACCTGACCGAGAACCTTCCGTACATCGCGGAACTGGACGGAACGCCTGCCGGCGCCCTGGTGTTGGACTCCGGGCCTCCTGCGCGGTCACCGATCACGCCCGCCGAGGAGCCCGAGCGGTACGTCCGTCTCCTGGTCTCCGACCGACGATTCGCGGGTCGGCACCTCGGGTCGGCCCTGCTGGCACACGCCGTGCAGGAAACCCGGCGGGCCGGCGTGCGGTTGCTACGGGTCGACTGCTGGGCGGGCGGCGGTGGCGAGTTGGTGGCCTTCTACGAACGTCAGGGGTTCACCCGCACCGAGACCTTCCGCTCGGGAACCTGGCCGGGGCAGGTGCTGGCCCAGCGGGTCGGCTGACCGGTACCCGCTGGCCGGCGGCCTGGCCGGGGTGTCAGGTGCGGCGGATCAGGCCCGGCCCGGCGGTGATGTCGATGTCCCCGCTTCCGACCTCATGCCCGGCTGCGCAGCGGAGCACCGCACGGACCGGTTCGCCGCAGTCGTGGTGGGTGGCGAGGACGCCGGGGCCGGCCTCGTCGGCGCTCCAGGTGTCGCCCCAGTTGCGCAGCGCGGTGATGACCGGCAGCAGTTCCTGACCCTTGCGGGTGAGTTGGTACTCGTGGCGGGTGCGCTGTCCCGGCTCCCGGTACGGGATCCGTTCGAGCAGACCGGCGGCGACCATCTCCTTGAGGCGGGCCGCCATCGCGGGCTCGCCGATCCCGACGCGGCGGACGAAGTCGTCGAAACGGCGCGTGCCGAGCAGTGCCTCGCGCATGATCAGGATCGTCGAACGGCTGCCCACGATGTCCATCGCCCGGGCGACGGAGCAGTTCTCCATCGACCAGGATTCGCGGTCGTCCCGAAGGTCCTCCATGCACCCAGCCTACCTGGCTTGCGCCGAAGCTAGCCAGGTGATTCACTGGGGCACCGCTGACTTTTGCATAAGCAAGTCAGCGGGACTCCAACCCGAGGACGCCTTGTGACCACCAGCAGCACGGCCCCGCCCGGGCCGGCCGTCACCACCCGTACGTCCGTTCGCGGCTCCCGGCCGGTGACCCTGATCGCCATGTGCCTGGGCGCGATGATCACCTTCCTGCAGATCACCGCGACGGTCTCCGCCCTGACCACCATCCAGGCCGACCTCCGGGTCGATCCGACCACCGTGATCTGGATCCCCAGCGCCTACACCCTGGTCGTGGCGAGCCTGGTGATGTCCGCCGCCACGCTCGGCAACCGGTACGGACGCAGGCGCATGTTCGGCGCCGGAGTCGTCGCGATGATCGCCGGCGGTGCCGTGGTGGCCAGCGCCCCGACCGTGGCCTGGGTGATCGCCGGTCAGTTGGTAGCGGGCCTCGGCGGTGCCCTGATCCTGCCGAACAGCCTGGCGATCCTCGGTGCCACCTTCACCGACCCGCACCGCCGCACCGAGGTCATCACCGCCTGGTCGGCCGCCTCCGGCATCGGGCTGGCGATCGGCCCGCTCATCGCCGGTACGCTGCTGCGCCAGCACTCCTGGCACAGCGTCTACCTGTCGGTGATCGTGCTGGGCGTGGTCACCCTCGTCGTCGCCGCGATCGGGGTGGCCGAGTCCCGGCCCAGCGCCGGACGGCTCGACCTGCCCGGTCTGCTGCTCGGCACCGTCGCCATCGCCGCCGCCGTCTACGCCATGATCCAGGGCGGGCGCGACGGCTACGCCAGCGGTGTCGTGGCGACCGCGTGGGTCGTCTCGGCCGTCGCGCTTGTCACGTTCGTGCTGGTCGAGCTGCGCACCAGCACACCGATGCTGGACGTACGCCTGTTCCGCTCGCCGTCGTTCAGCGCCGTCATGGTCGTCGCCGCGGTGTCACTGTTCGGGTTCACCGGCGTGGCGATCCTGCTCGTCCTCTTCCACGAGCGTGCCCAGTCGCTCAGCCCGCTGGACACCGGCTGGCGCATGCTGGTGCTCTTCGGCGCGTACGTGCTGGTGGCCTTCGCCGCCGGTCGGACCATCCGGCGCACCGGGTTCAAGGCGCCACTCACAGTCGGTCTGGTGCTCGGCGCGGTGGCCAGCTTCGGGCTCGCGACGCAGGGGCCGACGACGGCGTTCGGGCACCGCTGGGCGTTGTTCGCGTTGTTCGGCGCCGCGAGCGGGCTGGTGGTGGCCCCCGCGACGGCGGCGGCGCTGGCCAGCGTGGCGCCCGCCCAGGCCGGCATGGCCTCCGGCGCGGTCAACGCCTCCCGTCAGGTCGGCTCGGTGCTGGGCTCGTCCCTGCTGGGCACGCTGCTCACCACCACGATGGTGGCCGACCTGCCCGACCGCCTAGCCGCCCACCAGGTCGGCGAACCCGTCCGCAGCGCCGTGCAGGCGGCGGTGGCCTCCGGCGCGACAGGCGACCAGCCGCTGCCCGCTCCGGTCCGGTCGGCGCTCGCCGAGGCGATGACCTCCGGGGTCCAGGCCGGTTTGCGGGTCAGCGGCATCGTCTTCCTCGTCACCGCCGTCCTCGCGCTCACCCTCATCCGTAACCGCCCCCACCAGCACTAGCGAGGCCCGGGGCCGGCGAGCGTCCGACTCCGTAATCAGGCGCCGATCGTGTTCAGATCCTCGATTGCGTCGGCCGGCAGCGTCAGGTCGGCCGCGGCGAGGTTCTCCCGCAGGTGTGCCAGCGTCGACGTGCCCGGGATCAACGCCATGGTGGGGGAGCGTTGCAGCAGCCAGGCCAGGGCGACCTGCTGTGGCGAGGCGCCCACCCGGGCGGCCACGGCGTTGAGGGTGTCGGACTGCAACGGGGTGAACCCGCCGAGCGGGAAGAACGCCGCGAACGCGATGTTCTCCGCCGCGCAGCGGTCGACGAGCGCGTCGTCCTGCCGATTGGCGAGGTTGTAGAGGTTCTGCACCGTGACCACCGGCGCGATGGCCTGGGCCTCGGTGAGCTGGTCGAGCGTGACGTTGCTGAGCCCGAGATGCCGGATCAGTCCCTGCTGCCGCAGCTCCGCGAGGGTGCCGAACTGCTCGGAGAGGGGATCGTCGCCGGTGCCCTCCGCCACGCCGACCCGCAGGTTGACCACGTCGAGGACCTCCAGGCCGAGGTGCCGGAGGTTGTCGTGGACCTGGGCCTTCAGCTCGTCCGGCTGGAGCGCGGGGAGCCAGGAGGCGTCGTCGCCGCGGCGCGCGCCGACCTTGGTGACCAGGTGCAGATCCTCGGGGTACGGGTGCAGCGCCTCGCGGATCAGCTCGTTCACCACCTTGGGGCCGTAGAAGTCGCTGGTGTCGATGTGGCGCACGCCCCGGTCGACCGCCTCGCGGAGCACCGCGAGGGCCTGCGCACGATCGCGCGGGGGGCCGAAGACGTGCGGGCCGGCGAGCTGCATCGCGCCGTAGCCCATCCGACTCAGGGTGAGGCCGTCGGCGGGGGTCAGGGCGCCGCCAGGAAGGTTGTCGCTCATGTCATTCCTCTATCCGTTGTCGTCGTGGATATGCGGACGGTCCGGAGATCGGCCTGCGACGACTGTCCGTCGGCGTCCGTCCGGGCGGCAGGGCGAGGTGTTCCTGGTAGTGACACAGCCAGTCACCGGGTCGTGGGGCGATCTACCGTCGACGGTATGGACGCCACCAACCAGCTCGGCGACTTTCTGCGCGCCTGTCGGGAACGGATCCGGCCCGAGGACGTCGGTCTCGGGCCGGGCGTCGGCCTGCGCCGGGTGCCCGGCCTGCGGCGCGAGGAGGTGGCGATGTTGGCCGGCATCAGCGCCGACTACTACCTGCGGTTGGAGCAGGGTCGTGAGCGGCATCCCTCGGTGCAGGTCCTCGACGCGCTCGCCGGGGTGCTGCGGCTGGACCCGGAGGCGACCGCGTACATGATCGGGTTGACCCGGCCGCGGTCGCGCCGGGCGGTCCGGCCGGCCGTCGAGCGGGTGCCGGCCAGTGTCCTGCACCTGGTGCGGGAGCTCCCGATGCCGGCCTTCGTGCAGAACCGCTACCTCGACATCCTGGCGTCGAACCGGATGGCGAGGGCACTGTCGCCGAATCTCGCTCCGGGCGCCAACCGGCTGCGCGCGGTGTTCCTGGACGCGGCGGAGCGGGAGTTGTTCCGCGACTGGCGGCAGGCGATGCAGAGCGTGGTGGGCCAGCTGCGCGCCGATTCGGCCGCGGACGCCGACGACCCGCGACTGACGGCGCTGGTGGGGGAGTTGTCGCTCAAGAGCGACTGTTTCCGCCAGTTGTGGGCCCGGCACGAGGTGCGGCGGCGCGAGGGTGTGGTGAGCCGGCTGCACCACCCCGAGGTGGGCGATCTCGACCTGTACTGCGACAAGCTCGCGGTCGCGGGCGCCGAGGGGCAGCTCCTGGTGATCTACCACGCCGAGCCCGATACGGAGTCGGCACGTTCGTTGGCGCTGCTCGGCTCGGTTGCGGCAAGCACGCCTGACGGCGGCGTGGACAGCCTGCGGCCCGGCGATCCGGCACGCCTGTACCCCGGCCCTTGAGGAACATCGAACGGCCGCCAGGGCATACCCGCGGGGTGGCGCCCGTTACGCGTTCCGCGGTGTCGTGGCCCCGCGATGACAGGCCCGGAACTCGACGCGACCAGGCGGTCGGAAGGTTACTTACGCACTTCAAGGTGCCTACTTCCCGACGGAGAGCTACCGAGCCACGATAGAGAAACACCCGGCCAGGGAGCCGATTTACCTGGCCTTTTACGAGAACGAGGTACGACATGTCGACTGCTTCCCTCCCCGGTGGTACGTGGAAGCTGGGAGACTCGACGGTGACCCGATTCGGTTACGGCGCCATGCAGCTGGCCGGCCCCTGGGTCATGGGACCTCCCGCGGACCATGACGGCGCTGTGGCCGTACTCCGCGAGGTGGTCGAGCGCGGTATCAACCACATCGACACCAGCGGCGCCTACGGGCCGCGAGTGACAAACGAGCTGATCCGGGAGGCGTTGCACCCCTACCCGGAAGGGCTGTTCATCGCCACCAAGGTCGGAGCTACCCGCGACGCTCAGGGTGGCTGGCCCGTCGCCCGGCAGCCCGAAGACCTCCGTAAGCAGGTCCACGAGGACCTCGAAGTCCTCGGTGTCGAGACGCTCGACCTGGTGAACATGCGTATGGGCAACGCCGAAGGCCCCCAGCCCGGATCGCTGGCCGACGCGTTCGGCACGCTCGTCGAACTGCAGCGGGAAGGCCTGATCCGCCACTTGGGCGTCAGCAACGTCACCGCCGAGCAGGTCGCCGAGGCGCAGGCCATCGCGCCGATCGTGGGCGTGCAGAACATGTACAACCTCGCTCACCGCCACGACGACGAGCTCATCGACCGGCTCGCGGCCGAGAACATCGCATACGTGCCGTTCTTCCCGCTGGGCGGCTTCTCGCCGCTGCAGTCCGAGGCGCTCTCGGCGGTGGCGGAGCGGTTGCGGAGCACGCCCATGTCCGTCGCGCTCGCCTGGCTGCTGCAGAGATCGCCCAACATCCTGCTGATCGCGGGTACCTCGAAGGTCGCCCACCTGCGGGACAACGTCGCGGGCGCCGGCCTCTCCCTGTCCGCCGCGGACCTCGCCGAACTGGATCGGATCAACCGATGAGGAAGAGCGTCTCCGGCTGACCGCGGGACCCGCTCCATCGGGGGGCAACTTCCCGATGGGAAGCTAGGACTACAAGGGGATGTGACGCACCCTGCGGTCCGAGGAGGGCGTGATGGCAGCACCGACGACGGCGGCCCAGCAACGAACCCAGAACAGGGACAACTACAACGCCTTCCTGGCCGCCTGCCCGAGCCACAAGATGCTGGAACGCATCTCCGGCAAATGGGTCACGCTGATCCTCTCCGCACTCGGCAGCGGCCCCGACTGCACCGGTGAGCCCAGACCGATGCGCTACTCGGAGCTGTCTCGCCTCCTGGCCGGCGTCAGCCAGAAAATGCTCACCCAGACCCTGCGCTCCCTCGAACGCGATGGCCTCGTCAGCCGCACCGTGACACCAACAGTGCCCGTCACGGTCTCCTACGAGCTGACCGAGCTGGGCCTCTCCCTGCACCACATGATGCGTGGCCTCAAGGTGTGGGCTGAAGCACACATGGACGACGTCGACACCAGTCGCGCGGCATATGACCACGCCACTGCCGTGAACTGAACAGGGACCCACGGGGGCAGCCGAGCACCGAGCCCCACCAGGGCGTTGCCGCGAGACGCGGCCACGGTCGGCCCAGCGGGGTTGACGGGGATTGTTTGTGAGTGCACACTTACAAACATGCGATCCACCGCCGAGGCCCGCCGGGCCACCGTTCTGAACGCCGCCGTGTCGGCGTTCGCGCGCACCGGCTTCCACGCCACCCCGGTCACCGCCGTGGCAGCCGCCGCCGGCATCTCCGAGGCGTACGTTTTCCGGCTCTTCGCCGGAAAGCTCGGGTTGTTCGTGGCCGCCGCCGGGGCGTGCTTCGAGCGGATCGTCGTGGCGCTGGAGGCCGGGGCGGAGCGTGCCGGCGACGTCGGCCCGGAGGGGGTCCTGGAGGCGATGGGCGACGCCTACGCCGAGCTGATCGCCGACCGTGATCTCCTGCTGTTCCAGGTGCAGGCGCAGGCCGTCACTGACGTCCCGGAGATCGCCGAGGCGGTGCGCGCCGGCTACCGGCGGGTCGCCACCTTCGTGGCGAGTCGGTCCGGCGCCAGCGACGCGCAGGTCCAGCAGTTCTTCGCGTACGGCCAGCTCTGCCATTTGATCGTGACCGCCGGCCTGGAGCAGGTGCCCGAGCCGTGGGCCCGCGCGCTGACCGCAGGCATCCGTCACCCCTGATCCCGACGTCCGCACCACCGGGCCGCTTCCGGGCGGCCCACTTTTTCGACCTGATAGGTGTGTGAGTGCACACTTACAAACAAGAGGAGACCGCGATGACAACCGACAGGATGATCACCGAAGTGGTCCTGCCCGGCGTGGTGGAGCCGGACGGGCTCCAGGTCAGCCGACGCGCGATGCCCGTTCCCGCCGCAGGTCAGGCGCTCGTCGAGGTCGAGGCCACCGGCATCTCGTACGCCGAACAGAGCATGCGCCGCGACCTCTACCCGGGCCAGCCGGCCTTTCCGTTCGTGCCCGGCTACGACCTCGTCGGCACCGTCCGGGCGGTGGGACCGGGAGGCGACGGCTCGCTGGTCGGCACCCGGGTCGCGGCGGTCATCAAGACCGGCGCCTGGACCACGCACGCAGTGGTGGGCGTCGACGACCTCACCCCGGTGCCGCCCGGTCTGGACCCGGCCGCGGCCGAGACAGTAGTCGTCAACGGGGTGACCGCCTGGCAGATGCTGCACGGCGCCCGCCTGCGGGCCGGGCAGACGATCCTGGTGCACGGCGCGAACGGCGGCGTCGGAACCGTGCTCGTCCAACTCGGACGCCACCTCGGGCTGCGGGTCATCGGCACCGCCGCTCCGCGACACCACGCGGCGCTGCGCGAACTCGGCGTCGAACCGCTGGACTACCGAGACCCCGACCTGGCCGCGCGGGTGCGCGCACTGTCTCCCGGAGGCGTCGACGCCGTCTTCGACCCGGTCGCCGGCCCGGGCGTCCGCACCTCGTACCGGCTGCTCGCCCCCGGCGGCACGCTTGTCGTCTACGGCACCGCCTCGGCCACGGGCTCCGCGCGCTCGATCGTCTGGGTCTTCGTGAAGCTGCTGGCCCGGCTCTACACCTGGAACGCCCTGCCGAACGGTCACCGGGTCCGGTTCTACAACTTCTGGGCCGGCCGTCGCACCCGGGCCGCGGCGTTCCGGCGTCGGCTGCGTACCGACCTCGGCATCGTGCTCGACCTGCTCCGTCAGGGCGTGATCGTGCCGCAGATCGCCGCCCGCTACCCGCTCACCGAGGTCTCCGCCGCGCTGCTCTTCGCCGAGGCCCGCAGCCGGCCGGGCAAGGTCGTGCTGGAGCCCTGACCGGGTATCACGTCGCCGAGGGACCCGGACGCGGGGCGGTGGCCAGGATGTCCGGCGCTCGCCTGCGGTTGGCCGGATCCGCGGCGGCGGTCATCGCCCGCGCGGCTGCCTCCGGCTCGGTGTCGGGTGGCACCACGAGCAGGTCGACCTGGTCGTCCCTGCCCGTCGTGGCGACCAGCACGGCAGGGTCGAGGGTGCGAACCAGCCGATGCGTACCACGTGCGGTCCGACGGCCAACCGATGTGAGCCGAGGGGCGGTCGGGGCCGGGACGGAGATCGTGGCGGCGGTTCGCGCGGTGGCGGGCATGACTCAGCCGTCCTGGCGGGGCGCCGGCGGAGCCGGGGCGACGCCGGTCCTCGACAGGGGGACCGAACTGGACGAGGGCCATCCCGGCGGGGGCGTCGAGCAACGGCGGCTGCGCATCCTGAGCTGGAGGATCCGGGCAGTGCCGGGAAGGGCGACGAGAAGGACGCCGATCACCGCCGCCAGCAGCAGCGCCACGCCGGTGGGAAGGGCCGCGTGCGTCCCGAAGAAGGACACCTCGGCCTGCTGCCCATTCTGAAGTACGAAGATCAGGAGCAGCAGGAGCATGACCGCGAACACCACTGCGACGATCCACAGATCCCCGATTCGCGATCGCTTCACCACCGGCGGCAGGGGAGCCGGGCGAGAATCGACGGGGCCCTCGTGACCGTTGATGGTGGAGGGTTGGATGTGCCTGTTCGGGGGTGCGGTCATGACGATCCGCCGCCTTCCGATGGGTGCCCGGCACGGCTGACTGCCAGCGTGGCGGGCTGAGGGCGGGCCGTCGACAAACCGTCGCGGCCCGGCGAGCCGGTGCGGGGGGAGGGGCCGGCCATCGGTGCCACGGGAAGTCGGCGACCGGGTCGAATGGGTGTGCGGCGGCGAGTACTCCGAGCGTACGCCGCAGCGGCCGGGACCGCCGCGGCAGCGACCTCCGCCGGGTGGCACGGCCGGTGCGCGTGCAGCCGCACTGGCCGGGGCGTACGCTGGGCATGTCGCCCGGGGCCCCCGGTGGCCGCCGGATGTCGCCGCCACCAGCCCGTCAGGGCATTACCGATCGTCATCCCAACCGCTGCCGCGTGCTGATCGTCCTCGACCTTCGGCCCGCCAGTCGGATGCACCGGATACCGCACATTCGGTCTCCGATGACGGCAGCGGATGGCATCCCACCCGCGCTCGCACACCGCCGTCCAGGCACGATTCGGACGGCTCAACCAGGGGAGCACCAGATGAGGATCGCCAAGCACAGGATCGTCAGCGCGTTGCGCGATCGGGGTCAGCAGGCCCGGGCCGACTGGGTCGAGCGTGAGCTGCCGGAGCGGGTCGACCCGGCCAAGCACTCCGGGCTGCTCGCCACCCTGAACCTCGACCCCGCCGACCTCGCCGACGCGCCATCGGTGTGAAGGTTGCGCTGCTCGGGCCGATCGCCTGGCGCACACCCCCGCACCACTACGGTCCCTGGGAACAGGTGACCGGCCTGCTCGCCGAGGGACTGGCCAGACGAGGCGTGGACGTGACGCTCTTCGCAACGCTGGACTCGGCCACCTCCGCCCGCCTCGACGGCATCGCCCCGCGGGGGTACGCGGACGACCCGGACCTGGACGGCCGGGTGTGGGAGGCGATGCACGTCTCCCACGCGTTCGCCAGATCGGCGGAGTTCGACCTGGTGCACAGCCACCTCGACTGGCTGCCGCTGGCGTTCGCGGAGCACTGCCACGCCCCACTGCTCACCACCGTGCACGGCTTCTCCGGGGCGGGGATCCTGCCCGCCTACGCCCGAGCGGCATCGTCGTACGTGTCGATCTCGGACGCCGACCGGGCCCCGGAGCTCGACTACGTCGCCACGGTCCACCACGGCGTGGACCTCACCGGTCTGCCGTTCACCCGGGACGCCGGCCCCGGCCTGGCCGCGTTCGGTCGGATCCACCCGGACAAGGGCATCCACACCGCCATCGAGATCGCCCGCCGCGCCGGCCGGACGCTGACCATCTGCGGCATCGTGCAGGACGAGCGGTACTTCGCCGAGCAGGTGGCCCCGCACATCGACGACGACCGGGTCGTCTTCCTCGGTTCGGTCGGCCCCCGACGACGCGCGGAGGTGCTGGGCTCCAGCACCGCCCTGCTGCACCCGATCGCGTTCGACGAACCGTTCGGCCTGTCGGTGGTGGAGTCGATGGTCTGCGGCACGCCGGTCATCGCGTACGCGCGGGGCTCCATGCCGGAGGTCGTCGACGAAGGGGTGACGGGTCGCCTCGTCCACACCGTCGAGCAGGCCGTCGACGCGGTGACCCAGGTCGCCGGCCTCGACCGGGCCGCCTGCCGGGAACGGGCCCGGCAACGCTTCGGCGCGGACCGGATGGTCACCGACTATCTCGCCGTCTACGAGCGCCTCATCCGCCGTGGTGCCGCCGCACCCGTGGAGCGACCAGGTCGTTCCCGACCGGGCGACACTTGTCTGATTCCCACCCGTAGCTGACCACCCCCTCCCGAACACGTTCCGCCGGTCACACACGCTGACCGGCGTACGCCGTCACCGCGTGAGGCTGCCCCCGTACCCGGGTGGCGGCCGACAACCGGAAGGCCCGACGTTCATGCCCAGCTACGGATTCCTCAGCACTCACCCGCCGACGCGGTGTGGACTGGCCACCTTCAACTCCGCCCTTGCCGCCCAGCTCACCGCGGACGGCACGCGCGGTGGCATCGTGCGGGTCACCGACCACGGCGACGACCAGCGGCCCGGGCCCGGCGTGGTGCACACCTGGTCGGCGCGGACCCCGGTCGGGTGGCGGGACGCCGCAGCCGTCTTGAACACCTTCGACGTGGCAATCGTCCAGCACGAGTACGGCATCTACCCGGGCACCGACGGCGAGGACGTCCTGCCGTTGCTGCGCCGGCTCACCGTGCCGAGCATCGTGGTCCTGCACACCGTGCTGCGCGAGCCCTCCGGCCGGCAGAAGTCCCTGCTGGAACAGATCGTCGCCACCGCCGGGGCGGTCGTCACGATGACCGACACCGCCCGCGACCGGCTGCTCATCGGCTACGACGTGCCGGCGGAGAAGGTGACGGTCATCCCGCACGGCGCCGCCGAACTCGCCGGCGTGCCCGTCGACAGGCGTACCCGTCCGCACCTGCTCACCTGGGGACTGATCGGCCCCGGTAAGGGCATCGAGTGGTCACTGCGCGCCCTCGCCCGGTTGCAGGACCTGGAACCGACGCCCACCTACACCGTCGCGGGCCGGACCCACCCGAAGGTGATCGAGCACCACGGCGAGACGTACCGGGCGGGGCTGCACCGGCTCGGCGCCCAACTGGGAATCGCGCACGCCGTGGACTACCAGGACGTCTACCACGACCAGCAGGCCCTCGGCCGCCTGATCCGCTCCGCCGACGTCGTCGTGCTGCCGTACGACTCCCGCGAACAGGTCACCTCCGGCGTGCTCATCGAGGCGGTGGCCGCCGGAGTGCCAGTCGTGGCCACGGCGTTCCCGCACGCCGTCGAGCTGCTCACCGGCGGGCCGGGCCTGGTCGTACCCCATCAGAACCCGGCGGCGCTCGCCCTGGCGGTCCGGCGGATCCTGACCGAGCCGGGCCTCGCGGCCCGGCTGGCCGGCCGGGTGCGGCCACTGGCCGCGGATCTGCGCTGGCCGGCGGTGGCAGCCCGCTACGGCACCCTCGCCGAGCGGCTCACCGCCGTCCGCCCGCCCGCAGTGAGCGTGGCGTCCGCATGACCGCGACCGCCGGCCGCTCCCGGGCAACCTCCGGCAGGCGGTGGATGACGGCGCCCGCGCCGAGCTTCGCGCACCTGGTCCGGCTGAGCGACGACACCGGCCTGTTCGAGCACGCCCGGCACGCCATCGTCCGCCGCGAGCACGGCTACTGCACCGACGACGTGGCCCGTGGCCTGGTTGTCCTGTGTCGCGAGCCGGAGCCGACCGAGGAGTTGCTGCGACTCGCGGAACGGTACCTCGCCTTCCTGACCCACGCGCAGGACGCCACCGGCGCCTTCCGCAACCGGCTCGGGCACGACAGGCGCTGGGCCGACGAACCCGGGCTCGGCGACTGGTGGGGCCGAGCGCTGTGGGGGCTGGGCACAGCCGTCGCCCGCAGTCCGGCCGCCTGGGTACGGGAGGAGGCGCTGGTCGCCTTCAGCCGTGGTGCGGCGCGGCGCTCCCCCGCGCCGCACGCGATGGCGTTCGCCGGGCTCGGCGCGGCCGAGGTGCTGCGTCGCCACCCGGGCCACGTGGCCGCGGCGGCGTTGCTGGCGGACGCGGCCAGCGCTGTCGGCCCACCGGACCCCGACTCGCGGTGGCCCTGGCCGCAGCAGCGGTTGACCTACGCCAACGCGGCCCTCGCCGAGGTCGTCATCGTCGCCAGTCAGCTGCGCCACGGTGGCCCGCCCCTCGACGAGGGTCTGCGGATGCTGGCCTGGTTGCGGGACGTCCAACTGCGCGACGGGCACCTGTCCGTCGTACCCGCCGCCGGGTGGCGACGTGGCGCCGTACGGTTTCACCACGACCAGCAGCCGATCGAGGTCGCAGCCCTCGCGGACGCCTGCGCCACGGCCGCCACGGTCACCGGCGACCCGGCCTGGGATGACGGGCTCCGGCAGGCGATCGGTTGGTTCCTCGGTGACAACGACCTCGGCACGCCGATGTGGGATCCGGGCACCGGCGGCGGCTACGACGGGCTGACCGCGCACGGTCCCAACCTCAACCAGGGCGCCGAATCCACCCTCGCGCTCATCTCCACCCTCCAGCACGCCCGGCGGTGGTCGTGACCGACCTCCTGGCCGTCCGGCAGGACGTCACCCTCACCCCCGATCCCCGCCGGGTCGTCGTCAAGCTCTTCGTCCCGGGCGAGGACGCGGCTGTGGTACGTACCCGCGCGCGGGCGCTCATCGAGCGTGTCGCGCACCTCGACGACGAAGAGACGGCCCGCCTGCTGCGGGACACCCTCGAACGGTTCGGTGCCCGGCACCGCGACCTCGCCGCGACGTTCCAGCATCATTACGACCTCGTGCGGCACCGCGCCGCCCGGACCGGGCACCTCTCGCCCACCAGCCGACTCCTGGTCGGCGCCTACTTCAGCCACGAGTACGCGGTCGAGGCCGCCGCCCTGTGCAACCCGTCGATGGTGGCCCACCCCGACCAGAGCGGGTTGAGCGCCGGGCAGCTGCGCGTGGCGGTCAGTCTCCGCCAGATCGGCGAGGGTCACCTGTCGTCAGTCGGATTCGCCAGTGCGGTTCTCGGGCCGGGCCGCCAGCTCACCGTCGCCGACCGGTCCGGCCCGCTGGTGGTCGGACAGCGCACGGGAGTGCGGCACCGCCGGGACCTGCTCGTGGCGGGTCTGGCCGAGAAGGACTGTGACAACGAGGTCACCGCCACGGTGCTGGACGCGCTGCCCGACCGGTACGACGAGGCGACGTTCGAGCGGGTCCTCGGTGATCTGCCGCCGGACCTGCTGTCCCGCAGCACCGGGCTGGACACGTTGGAACACCTGCGGCGCACCAACGCCGGCAGCTACGCCACTGCCTTTCCCGCCGGGACGGCTCTGCACGAACGTGTGCTCTGGCCGGCCACCCCGGCGGAGAGCAACGGCATGGAGGACGCCCGGTTCGTCCTGTTCACCGGTGGGTCGCGGCCGGTGTACCGGGCCACCTACACCGCCTACGACGGCCGGAGCATCGCCACCCGGGCGCTGGTGAGCCCCGATCTGCGCCACTTCGAGATGACCCCGATGCGGGGGCCGGGAGCCCGCAACAAGGGGATCGCACTGTTCCCCCGTACCGTCGGCGGTCGGCACCTGGCGCTGTGCCGCGCCGACGGCGAGACCATCGGTCTGACCGTCCTGGACGCCGACAACCGCTGGCAACACCCGGTCCCGTTGCACGGGCCCCGGGACAGCTGGGAGCTGATCCAGGTCGGCAACTGCGGCTCTCCGATCGAGACCGAGGCGGGCTGGCTCGTGCTCACCCACGGCGTCGGCCCGATGCGCCGGTACGCGATCGGCGCGCTCCTGCTCGACCTGCGCCGACCGGATCGGGTGATCGCACATCTTCCCGGTGTGCTCCTGGCCCCCGAACGGTCCGAGCGGGACGGCTACGTGCCGAACGTCGTCTACTCCTGCGGCGGACTCATCCACGACGGCGAGCTGTGGCTGCCGTACGGCGCCAGCGACGCGCGGGTCGGCTTCGCCACCGTGCCGGTGTCGGCCCTGCTCACCGCGATGGCGCACGCTCCGCCCGAACACTGAGGGAGGGACTGAACGCCGACGGGCGGACGCGCCGCGGCGGTCGGATGGATCAGGCGAAGTCGGCGGCGAGGTGCCCGCGCAGCGTGGCCAACGATCGGGTGATCAACCGGGAGACGTGCATCTGGGAGACGCCGATCTGCTCGGCGATCTGGGCCTGGGTCAGGTTGCCGTGGAACCGCAGGCTGAGGATCCGGCGTTCCCGTTCGGGCAGCGTGGCGAGCGCCGGACCGAGAGCGACGCGGAGGTCGACGAGGTCGAACTCGTGGTCCCGCTCCCCGAGGGTGTCGCCGAGTTCCATGCTTCCGTCGATGCCGGTGGGTGTGGACAGAGAGGTCGCCCGGTACGCCCGGGCTCCCTCCAGCCCTTCCAGCACGGTCTCCTCGGAGACGTCGAGGTAGCTCGCGATGTCGGCGACCGTCGGCGAGCGGCCCAGGGTGTGCGTCAGCGTGCTGTTGGCGGCGCTGATCGACAGCCGAAGCTCCTGGAGGCGGCGCGGCACCCGCACCGACCAGGTGCGATCCCGGAAGTATCGCTTGATCTCCCCGACGATGGTCGGGATGGCGTACCCGCTGAAGTCGACGCCCCGCGTCGCGTCGAAGTGGTCGACCGCTTTGATGAGGCCGACCATCGCGGTCTGCGTCAGGTCCTCGTCGGGGGCGCCGCGCCCCGAGTAGCGCCGGGCCAGGTGGCGGGCGAGCGGCAACCACGCCTCGATGGCGCGGTCCCGCAGGGCCGGTCGGCGCGGGTCGTCGGCCGCGGTGGTGGCCAGCTCGACAATCAGTTCGTCCGTGCCGGCGTTCCGTCGGCTGGCAGCGGTGCTGACCGTGGGTTCGACAGTCGTGAGCATGGGCTGGTCCTCTCCGTGTCCGCCCGTCGACCAGGACGACCGGAGAGAATCCGATG
The DNA here is from genome assembly GCF_040649315.1 of Micromonospora sp. NPDC049004. Lineage (NCBI taxonomy): Bacteria > Bacillati > Actinomycetota > Actinomycetes > Micromonosporales > Micromonosporaceae > Micromonospora > Micromonospora sp. NPDC049004. Next base: position 123,338 of record NZ_JBEZFG010000002.1, on the reverse strand, counting down.
TGCTGTCGACAGGACCACGACCACGGGCCTCGCCGCCGCGTCATGTCGTTTCAGGTGGTGCGGTGTGCACGTTACCCGAAAGTGCGGTCCATTACTAGCCGAAAGTATGAGATTGAGCAGCTGGATGCGCTGCAGCGGCGCGTCCTGGGGGTGCCCCGGCGGTCGGTCATCCGGCCGCCGGGGCACCTCGGTCAGGACTCGAGCTGTCGGCGTCGACGCAGAAGGAGCAGCAGGGCTGCGCCGCTGGCGATGGCGATACTGCCGACCGCGGTCAGGGCGGGCAGCAGGCCGCCGCCACCCCTACCGCCGGTGACGGGCAACTCGGTGCGAGTGGGGACCACTGTCGGCTGGCCGGTCGGCGTCCCGGTGGGCTGGCCGGTCGGCGTCCCGGTGGGCTGCCCGGTCGGCGTGCCGGTCGGGGTGCCGGTTGGCGTCCCGGTCGGGGTGCTGGTGGGCGTGCCGGTCGGTGTCCCGGTCGGGGTCGACGTGGGGGTTCCCGTCGGCTGGAGGCAGACGGGCGCGTTGATCGTGTTGGTGTCGAGGGTGACCGCCCCGGTCTGCGCCAGGGCGCGGCCCTGGAGGGTGGCGCCGGTGTTCATGGTGATCGACGTCTGGGCCAGGATGTTGCCCATGAAGCGGGTGCCGGTGCCGATCGTGGCCGAGCTGCCCACCTGCCAGTAGACGTTGCAGGGCGAGGCGCCGTTGATGAACACCACGCTGCTGTTCGAGGCGGTGATGAGGGTGGAGTCGATCTGAAAGATGAATACCGCCGCCGGGTCGTTCTGACTGTTGAGCGTCAACGTCCCGGTCAGCTGTGCGGCGCCGATCCGGTAGACGCCCGGAGTCAGTGTGGCGCCGCCCAGCTCCGCGGGCAGGTTGGTGAACGGCGTTCGACCGGCGGCGTCGTTGTACGCCGTGGTCAGGTCATTCTTGGCCTGCAGTGCCACGGCGTCGCCGAGGTGGATCTCCCCGCCGACGATGCCGGGCGGAAAGCCGGGTGCGGTGTTGCCGGGGCTGACGCCGAGGCTCTGCGCCAGGAAGCTCGGCCCGGTGTTGGTGGCCGTTGAGCCGGCCAGTACGGAGAAGTTCGCCGCCGTTCCGAGATTGACCGGCGCCTCGGCCGCGCTCGCGCCGGTGCCGCTGAAGATGAGGACGGCGACGGCCGCGCCGCCGGCGGCGACGGCCGTCAACGCGGACATGACCGCGCGCCGAGGTCGGCGCAATAGTGTGGTTGTCACGATGTGCCCTTTCACGAATGCGTCTCACCGGACGTCGGCCGAGTCGGCAGGTGACACCCGCACTCCGAACCGCAGATGGGACGTAATCGGACTTTTCCATATCTAATACCTCAAAACTGATCTAAACCCAATATCGCTTTAGCTGACCGGTATTCGCCTTTCGGCGGGCAGGGGCCGCCGGCAGCAGGGAGTCCTCGTCTCCTGCACCCTTCGTACGTTGGCAGTTCGCCGTCGGGCTTCTACGGTGGTCAGGACACGGGAGGTGGAGCTTGGTCGACGCCGGCGATGCGTCGCGTTGGTTGCAGCTCAACGCACCCCGGGGCGGGCCGGACGAGTTGTCGCTTCTGGTCACCCGGGCCGCGCCGGCAGTCGGCGCCACCGAGATCGTGATCTATCTGGCCGACTACAACCAGTCCTGTCTCGTGCCACTGCTGGGCGCCGGTATCGCCCGGGACGAGCTGACTATCGAGACGACCCTGGCCGGTCGGGCGTTCACCACCCTCGACGTGCAGCGTGCCGCCGACAATCCGGACCGCCTCTGGGTGCCCCTGCTGCTCGGCTGCGAGCGGCTGGGCGTGCTGGAGGTCGTGTCGCCGGCCGCCGCCGATACGGCGTTGGACGGGCCGGCCTGGGAGTTGGCGGTGAATGTCGCCCAGGTCCTGGTGAACCGTCGGCTCTACGGCGATGTCGTCGAGCGGATGCGGCGGCGCCTGCCGATGCAGGTCGCCGCCGAGATCGTCTGGGGGCTGTTGCCGCCGCTGACCTTCGCGACCGACGACCTGGTGATCACCGCGATCCTCGAACCGTGCTACGACGTCGGCGGCGACATCTTCGACTACGCGCTGAACGGCGACGTGCTCAGCCTCGGGCTCTTCGACACCTGCGGGCACGGCATCAAGGCGAGCACCCTGGCCTCGCTGGTGGTCAGCGCGTACCGCAACGCCCGCCGGTCCGGCCTCGACCTGGTCGACACGGCCATCAGCATCGACCGGTGGGTGCGCTCCGAGCACCCCAGCTACTTCGCGACAGCGCTGCTCGCCGAACTGGACCGGCGCACCGGTCAGCTCCGGATCATCAACGCGGGTCACCCCGGCGCCATGTTGCTGCGCGACGGCAAGGCCATCCGGGAGCTGCCGGGGCCTACCGCGCTGCCGCTCGGTCTGGGTCACCTCTCCGAGGCAAGACCCCAGGTGTACGAGGAGGAGCTGCACCCGGGCGATCGCATCCTCGCCTACACCGACGGCATCACCGACGCGAGGAGTGCCGACGGTGAGCGGTTCGGGCGGGACCGCCTCGTCGACTTCGTCAACCGCGCCCTCAACGACGGGCTGCCCAGCCCGGAGACGATGCGCCGCCTGGTGCGCGCCGTCCTCGCGTACCAGGACGAGCAACTCGACGACGACGCCACGGCCCTGTTCCTGGAGTGGCAGCCTCCGCACCTGCCGTTGGGGCATCTGCGGCACATCACCGCGCCCCAGCCCTGACCGCCGAGTGGGATTTTGCACTCCCAGTGCACTTGTCTCCTCATTCGAGGCTGTCTAGCGTCACACCATGGCTGACTCGTGGACCTTCGCCGTGGCCCGTGCCGACCTGCGCCACACCACCATCGCCGACTCCGGGGAGCCCGCGCCGCCCGACGGTGCGGCGCTGCTGCGCGTGGATCGCGTCGGCCTCACCGCCAACAACGTGACCTACGCGGTGCTCGGCGATGCGATGCGCTACTGGGAGTTCTTCCCGCCCGGCCCGCGAGGGCTCGGGCCGCAGTGGGGTCTTCCGCCGCTGTGGGGCTTCGCCGACGTGGTCGCCTCGACGGTCACCGGGGTCGAGGTCGGCCAACGGGTCTACGGTTACCTGCCGCCCGCCGGCCACCTGGTGGTCCGCCCGGACCGGGTGGACGCGTCCGGCTTTCGCGACGCGAGCCCGCACCGGGCCGAACTGCCCTCGCCGTACAACGCGTACCGGGCGACGGCCGGAGACCCGGTCTACCAGGCCGATCAGGAGGACCTGCTGATCCTGTTCCGGCCGCTGTTCTTCACCTCGTTCATGTTGGCCGACCAGGTCGTCGACAACGACTTCTACGGCGCGCGGTCGATAGTCCTGTCGTCGGCGTCCAGCAAGACGGCGTACGCCGCAGCGTCCGAGCTGTACGGTCGCGGCCCGCGACTGGTCGGGCTCACCTCGCCCGGCAACGTGGCGTTCACGCGGTCACTCGGGTGCTACGACGACGTCATCGCGTACGACGACATCGACGCCCTCGACGCGGTCGCCACCGTGTACCTCGACCTGTCCGGAGCGCCCGCCACCCGGGCCGCGCTGCGCGCCCACCTCGGCGACCGGCTCGTCCGGGACATCGCTGTGGGGCTCACCAACCAGACGCCCAACGCGGAAGCCGCCGGGGAGGTCTTCTTCGCGCCGGTGCAGATGCGCAAGCGCGGCCGGGACTGGGGTCGCGACGGGCTCGACAGGCGGTTCACCGAAGCCTGGCAGCGGTTCGTCCCGGCGGCGAGCGGGTGGCTCGACGTGCGGGTCGGCAACGGTCCCGAGGCCCTGCGGGACGCGTGGCTCGACGTCCTCGCCGGTCGTACGCCGCCCCGGGTCGGTCACGTCGTCCAGCTGTGAGCCGGCCGCTACGGGACGATCGCGTCCACGTAGCCGCCGTCGACCCGGACCGCCGCGCCGGTCGTGGCGGAGGCGAGCGGAGAGGCGAGGTAGGTGACCATGTTGGCGATCTCCTCGGGCTCGATGAGCCGCTGGAGCAGCGACTGCGGCCGGTGCAGCCGCATGAACTCCCGCTGCGCCTCCTCCCAGGGCAGACTGTCGCCGACGAGTTCGGCCACGAAGTCCTCCACGCCCCCGGTGTGGGTCGGCCCGGCCAGCACCGAGTTGACTGTCACTCCGGTGCCGGCGGCGGCCTTCGCGAACCCGCGTGACACGCCGAGCAGAGCCGTCTTCGAGACGCCATAGTGGATCATCTCGGCGGGGATGGCGACCGCCGAGTCACTGGCGATGTACTGCACCCGACCCCAACCGCGTTCCATCATCTGAGGCAGGTAGGCGCGGGTCAGCCGGACGCCGGCCAGCACGTTCACCTCGAAGTAGCGACGCCACTCGTCGTCCGAGATCTCCAACGCCGGGGTGGGGCCGAAGACGCCGAGGTTGTTGACCAGGATGTCGACGTCGGGCAGGAGGTCGAGGGCGCGGGCCGTACCCTCGTCGGTCGACACGTCGGCGTCCACCTCGACGACCTCGGCGCCGGGGACCTCGTCGCGCAGCGCCGTGGCCGCGCGCCCGACCGAGGCGGCGGTACGGCCGTTCACTGCCACCCGGGCCCCCGCGCGGGCGAGCCCGACCGTGATGGCGGCGCCGATGCCCTGGGTCGAGCCGGTCACCAGCGCGGTCCTGCCGGCGAGATCGATCTGAACCGTCATGTCTGTCCTGTCCGTTCGCACCACACCGAACCCTGGTCGGGGGACGGCTTCCGCAGCCTCGACCGTAGCCGCGCCGACCCGACCCGGCAGGACGAGTCGGTCAGCTCAGCGTCACGAGTCCCACGATCCGGGTCGGGGCGGAGGAACCGCCCGCGGGTTCGTTCGACACCCCGAACGCGCCGGCGGCAGCGACCGGACCGATGACCGTCGTCGGCTCCCGGGCGCCGGCGGTCAGCAGGCCCACCGAGCGGGCCGGCTCGGCACCCCGGATGAGCCACAGTTGGTAGGCCCGTCCCGCACCGGGGTCGGGCAGGTCACGCAGCAGGATTCGTCGCCGGCGCCCTGCCGGATTGGTGCCGGCCAGAAATGTTTCCGCGCAGCTCTGACCTGCCTCGATGACCGCAGGTCCGCTTCGCCGCGCCCTGACGACGCCTGGGGCGCTAGGCTGTGGGTGCGGGCACCGATGGCCCATCGCCGGGCCCGCCCCTCCGCCTCCCCACGGCTTCGAAGCTGCCGATGACTGAGTCGAGCGCTGCCGTGCACATCTCCTGGAGCACCTTGTGCCCGATATGACCTCCGCCCGGAACCCCTTCACCATCGAGGGGGGAAGGGTCGTCGACGACGAGCGCAGTCCGGCCGCGGACGTCAGCGCAGCGTCCATGACCCGCCTGCGTACTCCGTTCGCGGCCGGGACCGAGGCCGGCGCGTCGGCCGACCGGCCCGACGGACCGGAGGAGAAAACCGTAATCTGACCCGCCGCCGCTCGTCTCCGATTCAGGAGGCGGTCAGCGCTCACGCGCGCCGACCGGACCGAGCGCACAAGGAGTGGGATCCATGTCGTCAACCGGTCGGGCAGCACCCGAACCCGGGCTGGTCGTCGCGGCTCGACAGGGCGACCGGCGCGCTCTCGACGACGTCGTGGCGGCCTCGCTTCCGCTGGTCTACAACATCGTCGGGCGGGCGCTGCGCGGCCATGCCGACGTCGACGACGTGGTCCAGGAGACCCTGGTACGGGTGATCCGGCACCTGCCCGCGCTCAACGATCCGACGGCGTACCGGTCCTGGCTCGTGGCGATCACCATCCGCCAGGTGCGCGACTGGGATCAGCGTCGCCGTGTCGCCCTCAACCGCGACGCCGGGCTCGACGCGATCCATAACGTGCCCGATCCCGCCTCCGACTTCGCCGGGATGACGATCCTCCGGCTCGGCCTCACCGACCAACGACGTGAGGTCGCCGAGGCGACCCGCTGGCTCGACCCGGACGACCAGGAACTGCTCTCGCTCTGGTGGCTGGAGGAGACCGGTGAGCTGACGCGGGCCGAGATCGCCGAGGCCGCGAGCCTGTCGCCGGGGCACGTCGCGGTGCGCATCCACCGGATGAAGGAGCAGATCCAGAGCGCCCGGGGCGTCGTCCGCGCCCTGCATGCCCGCCCCGGCTGCCCGGACCTGGGCGCGGTGGCGGCCGAGTGGGACGGCACTCCCAGCCCGCTGTGGCGCAAGCGGCTGGCCCGACACATCCGGGACTGCGCGTTCTGCGAGCGCCCGGGCGCCACGTTCCTGCCGATCGACAGGCTGCTCGCCGGGATGCCGATGCTGCCGCTGCCGGCCGGCCTCAGCGCCCACCTCCCGAGTGCGACGGTGCCCCCGGCCGCCGCCGCGCCGGCCGTCGGACCGCATCCCCCGGGCGTCGCCGAGCTCGCGGGGCACGCGCCCCGTGCTGTGGTTCCCTACCTGGCCGCCGCAGTGGTTGCCGCGGTCCTCGCGATCACCACGTTGGTGGTGGCGCTGCCGGACGATCCGGCCGCCGAGCCCTCCTGGGCCGTCCCGCCGCCCGTCGCGCCCACCACTGTCGCCTCCGCGTCCGCCTCCCCGAGCAGCGCGCCGTCACCGAGCGCGCGCCCGACGTCGAAGGCGCCAGTCGCACCGGCGGTCAGCTCCGCGCGCAAGGGCGTCGGGGTGTGGAACTTCGCCGGAGCGAGCCAGGCGTTGGCCAGCTCGAAGGCCGGTTGGTACTACACCTGGGGCACCCAGCACCCGGGGATCAGCACTCCGCGCGGCGCGACATTCGTACCCATGATCCGCAGCGCGGAGAACGTCACCGCAGCGGAGCTGGCCCGGGCCCGGGCCGCCGGGCCGCACCTGCTCACCTTCAACGAGCCTGACCTGCCCGAACAGGCGAACATGACAGTCGAGCAGGCACTGGACCTGTGGCCGCAACTGATGGCGACGGGCAGCAGGCTGGGCAGTCCGGCGGTCGCCTGGGGCGGCGCGGACCCGCGGGGTTGGCTGGACCGGTTCATGACCGGCGCAAAGGCCCGGGGTCACCGGGTGGACTTCATCACCCTGCACTGGTACGGCGCCGACTTCACGACCGCCGCGGCGGTCAACCAGCTTCGGCAGTACCTGCAGGCCGTCCACCAGCGGTACCGCAAGCCGATCTGGCTGACCGAGTTCGCTCTGATCCGCTACGACGGCGGGCGTCAACAGTTTCCGAGCCAGGAGCAGCAGGCGGCCTTCCTCACCGCGGCGGCGGACATGCTCGGCCAACTCTCCTACGTGCAGCGCTACGCCTGGTTCGGCCTCCCCGCCACGGACAAGGACCGGTCCGGGTTGTTCAGCGACGGCACCAGCGCGACGGTGATCGGCCGCGCGTTCCAGGCCGCGCGGTGAACGGGCGGGCCGGGCGGATCGTCGGCGTCGTCGCGACGCTGGCCGCGACGGCGCTGGCCGTCGGCCTGACCCGGGATGCGGGCCGCACGGACCGGGCCGCAGCGCCCGCGTCAGTCGCTCCCGCGCCGACTCCGTCCGTGCTGCTCAACGGCACCGACGACGCCTTCATCCAGCTGCTGCTCCCGATGAACGAGGGTGCGCTCGCGGTGATCGACGACCTCGACGACAGTCCGTCGGCCGCAGACCCCGCGCTGCGCGCCGTCCTCGGTGACATCCGGGCTGCGCACCGGGCCGAATCGGTGGAACTGCGCAGGCTGCTGGCTGCCGGCAACATTCCGGAACAGAACATCCACGCGGGGCATCAGATGCCCGGCATGGTCACCGACGCCGCTCTCGCCGAGCTGCGCGCCGCTCCCGAGCCCGAGGTGCGGTCCCGGGCGGTCGGTCTGATCCGGGCGCACCTCGCGCAGTCCGTCGTGCTGTGCCGGGGCGAACAGACCGCAGGGGGCAGCCCGGAGCTGAAGATGCTCGCCGGCCGGATCCAGGCGTCGCGAGCTGCCGAACTGGACGCTCTGGCAGGTCAGCCCGGCGGAACTGCTGCCCCGCCGGCCGACTGAGCCGGCGCTGCCCCGGTCAGATCGACGCCCGGTGGTCCGACTCGAACCGGGAGCGGGTGAGGAACGCCAGTTGGGCGCGCTTGCCCGGCATGTCGATCTCGGCATCGAAGGTGAAGCCCTCGATCTCCAGTCGGCGCAGCGCGAGGCGGTTACGAACGTCCGGCTCGACGACGATCCGCTGGGCGGCCGGGTCGCGGAACAGGAAACGGGCGAGGGCCGGGCCGACGGCGTCGGTCAGGCCGCGGGCCAGCTGCCGAGGAGGGTTGAGCAGCAGGTGCATCCCGACGTCCCCGGACTGCACGGCGTACCGCTCGCCGACCGGGTCCGCCTCGGGCTGGTAGCTCTGGAACAGACCGACCGGCTCCCCGTCGATCATGATCAGGTACGCGTGGTGCGTGGGCAGGCCGTCGACGAAGGCGTAGATCTCGCGGACCTCATCGAGGGTGTGTGACCCCATTCCCCAGAACGAGTTGCGGGGCAGGGTGACCCAGCCGTGCAACAGCGCGGCGTCGCGGTCGGGCGCGACGGGTGTCAGCGTCAGCTCGCCGAGTCCGGTGATCTTCTCCTGGTGTGTCATGTCGCGGGTCCTTTGCTGGTTGGGGTGATCGCGGCCGAGGTGACGTGAGGAGGACACGCGTTCCGCCGGCGAGGGAGTTAGGTTACCCTCCCCTAACAAAGGCTGGCCTTACCTGGAGGGGTGCGTGAAACGGAACTGGGAAGCCCTGGTCCTCAAGGCCATGGGAGGTCGGGACTTTCAGTTGACGGTGCGGGCCACCGAGTCGGTGGACGGGCACTACCAGCGGCTGCTCCTCGACGACGGCGGCCTGCTCGAGGCGTGCGGAGTCCACCCCACGATGTGGGTACGCCTGTGGTTCGACAACGACGGCCGGGCGCACCAGCGGGCGTACACGCTTGTCGACCCCGACCCGGCCAACGGCCGGTTCAGCCTCGAATTCGCCATCCACGACGGCTGCGCGGCCCGCTGGGCCACCACCGCGCAGGCCGGCGACACCATCGTCGCCACCGTCCAGGGCAGCGCCTTCCAACTGCCCGACCCGGCGCCCGAGCACCTCTACCTCGTCGGCGACGCGGCGTCCCTGCCGGCGGTGAACAGCCTGCTCGACGCCGGCGCCGACATCCCGGCGACCGTCTGGCTGGAGTACGCCCACGAGGGCGAGAAGGCCCTCGCGCCGCGCGCCCGGGCGCACCACGACGTCACCTGGGTGCCCCGCGACGCCGACCGTCAACACCTCGTCGAACGAATCCGCACCGACCTGCCCGCCAACGACGCCGCCCACTACTGGGTGGCCTGCGAGGCGGCCACCACGCGCGGCATCACCCGGCACATCCGCCGGACGCTGGGCGTCGACAAGGACCGGCTGACGTCGCTCGGCTACTGGCGAGCCCCGTGAGAGGCCGACTCGGCACCCTGACCGCGCTGTACGTCACCCAGTACCTCGGCATCGGCTTCATCACCGTCGGGCTGACCGCCATCCTGCGCGACGGTGGCACGTCCCTGGACACCCTCGCGCTGTTGCAGGTCGTCGGCCTGATCTGGCCCATCAAGTTCCTCTGGGCGCCGATCCTCGACAGGTACGGCTCCCCGCGCCGCGGCCACTACCGGTCCTGGCTCCTCATCCTGCAGAGCGCGCTGGTGCTGGCCCTGCTGGCGCTGCTGCCGTTTCCCCGTCCGGCCGACGCGCTCGGCCCGGTCATCGCCATTTGCGCCGCGTACGTCTTCTTCTCCGCCACCCAGGACATCGCCGTGGACGCCGTCGCCGTGCGGATGCTCGGCGAGACGGACCGGGGGACCGGCAACGGCATCCAGGTGGCCGCGAGTTACCTCGGCAACCTGCTCGGCGGCGGCGCCTGCGTGCTGGTCTACGACCGGTTCGGCTGGGTGCCGGCGGTCGGCCTGCTGGCCGCGTTGACAGCTGCCGGGCTGCTGGTGGTGTGGCGGTTCTCCGAGCCCGCGCGGACCGATCGGGTGGACCGCGTCGGCACTGCCTACCGGGCTCTGCTGTCGGTGTTCGGCCAGCCCGGCTGCCGGTGGTGGACCTTCGGCGTCGTGCCACTTGTCTACGTCGGCGCGGGCATGGCGTACGCGCTGGTGACGCCCGCCCTGGTGGACGCGGGGTGGTCGCTGGGCCGGATCGGCGTGGTGACCGGCGTGGTGACGAGTGCGCCGGCCATCGTGGCGGGTCTGGTCGCCGGGGTGGGCATCGGCCGGTTCGGGCGCGGCCGGGTGCTCGTGGCGGGCGGCGTGGCCCTCGCGGTGTCGACGGCGATGCTGCTGCCGTTGCTGAACGGCCGCGCGTCGCTGGGCGGGACTGTCGTCGCTCTCTGCTGCTTCATGGTGGCCTACACGATCGCCAACGTCGTGCTCTACACGGTCAACATGGACTACTCGCGACCAGGCACCGGCGGCACGGACTTCACAGTCCTGTCGTCGTTCGGCCTGGTCTGTTCGTTCGTGGCCGCCTCGGTGGGCCTGGCGGCGGCCGACCGGTTCGGCTACCCGTCGGTCGCGATCGCCGCCATCGTGCTGGTGGCCGCCGGGGTCGCGGTCGGCCTCGCGCACCAGCGGCGCTTCCCCCGTACGCCAGGTGCCGTTCCCGGTTCGGCCGCCGAGCCCCTGCCCGCCGACGGCGTACGGACAGCGGTGTGACAGTCGTCCAGCCGGTCGCCGTCCAGGCGGCGGCCCGAGCGCCACACCGCTGGCTCATCCTGGCCGTGCTCTGCGTCGCCCAACTCGTCGTCGTGCTGGACAACACGATCCTGACCGTGGCGGTGCCGGTGCTCACCACCGAGTTGGGCGCCAGCACCGCCGACGTGCAGTGGATGATCAACGCGTACGCCCTGGTCCTGTCCGGGCTGCTGCTCACCGCGGGTGCCGCCGCCGACCGGTACGGCCGGCGGCGGATGCTGCTCGCCGGCCTCGTCCTTTTCGGACTCGGCTCGCTGGTGGCGGGTCTCGCGAGCACCAGCGGTCAGCTGATCGCCGCCCGGGCGGGGATGGGCGTCGGCGGGGCGCTGCTGGTCACCTCGACGCTCGCGGTGGCGATGCAGGTCTTCGACGGCCCCGAACGGTCCCGCGCGATAGGCATCTGGGCGGCTACCAGCGCGTTGGGCTTCGCGGTCGGACCGCCGATCGGCGGCACCATCCTGGCCCACCTGCCGTGGGGCGCGATCTTCCTGCTGAACGTCCCCATCGTGCTGGCCTGCCTGCTCGTGGGCCGGGCGCTCGTGCCGGAGTCCCGTGGCCCGGCCCATGGCCGACTCGACGTGTGGGGCGCCATGCTCTCCACCGCGGGGCTGACCGCTGTCGTCTTCTCGATCATCGCCGGGCCGGAGCGGGGCTGGGCCTCGACCGAGGTGCTCGGCACGGCTGTCGTCGGCGTGGTCCTGCTCGGGTTGTTCGTCAGCTGGGAGCGGCGGATCAGCCACCCCATGCTGGACATGCACTTCTTCCGGGACCGCCGGTTCGTCGGTGCGGTGTCCGGCGTCGTCCTGATCACCTTCGGGGCCACCGGCGCGCTGTTCCTGCTGACCCAGCACCTGCAGTTCGTCCGCGGCTACCCGGCCTGGGAGGCCGGCCTGCGCATGGCGCCCTTCGCCCTGTCCATCGTGCTGCTCAACGTCAGCGGCGTCGCCGCCGCCGTGATCCGCCGTCTCGGCCTGGCCGCCGCCATCGCCGTCGGCATGGCGTTGCTCGCGACCGGCCTCGCTGCGGTGACCCTCCTGTCCTCCGACGGGTACGGGGTGCTGCTGGGCGGCCTGCTCGTGATGGGAATCGGGTGCGCCCTGGCCAACCCGGCGATCGTGGAGGCGGTGATGAGCGCGATCCCGGCCGAGAAGGCAGGTGCGGGTGCCGGGGTGGACGGGACCATGACCGAGGTCGGCAGCAGTCTCGGCATCGCCGTCCTCGGTGCCGTGTTGAACGCCCGGTTCGCAGCGCTCCTTCCCCCCGCGCTGGCCGGCGCGGAATCGTTCCCCGCAGCCCTCGCCGCCGCCGACGAGGGGCCGCAACGGCAGGCGGTGACAGGTGCTTTCGCCTCCGCGTTGGAGACCGGGCAGTTGGTGGGCGCCGTTGCGGTCCTGGCCGGCGGCCTGCTCGCCGCCGCGCTGCTGCGCCGCGCGGGCTCCTCGCCGGCCCGGCGACGGTGACCCGCTAGGCCGGTGGCTCGACCGCCTCGACGAGCACCTGGAGCACGTGCCGGTACGGCTGCCCGGTGGCCCGGCTCATGCCCATCTCGCAGGTGCGGTTGCAGGAGGCGTACGCGTCGTGGTCGCGTTGGTTGACCTCGGCGGCCTGGGCGGCGGTGGCGCCGCTGGTGACCTCGGGATGCAGCAGCCCCCGGTCACCGGCGAACGCGCAGCATCCCCAGCTGTCCGGCACGGTGACGGTGTCGGCGACCGCCCGGGCCACGGTGTGCAGGTCGTCGATGCCGCCGAGGTGGACTGTGGAGCACGTGGGGTGCAGGGCCAGCGAGCCCAGCCGCCGGGGTTCGGGCAGCTCCGGCAGGAGGTGTTCGGCGGTGAAGGTCACGCTGTCGACGAAGCGCAGCGCGGCGTACCGTGCCCGGTCCTTCTCGGCCAGCGCGGCGGTCAGCTGGGTCAGCCCGTGGGTGCAGGAGGACGCGTCGCACACGATGGGCAGCCGGCCGTGGTTGCTGGCCGTCCACAGCGCCGCCAGGGTCCGCTCGGCCATCTCCCGGTGGCCGGCGGGGTAGCCCTTGGACTGCCAGGGCGTCCCGCAGCACAGGCCCGCCGTCCCGGCCGGCACGACGACAGGCACCCGCGCCAGCTCGCACAGGCGCAGGAACGCCGCCGCCGAGCCGCCGGACGGGCCGTCCTCCGGCGCGAAGACGCTGCCGATGCACGCCGCGAAGAACACCGCCCGCGCGTCCGGCGCGCTGCGCGGCTCGGGCCGAGGGCCGCCGCCGCGCGGCATGTCGGCGCTCCACTGTGGTACGAGTTCGGTGGCGCCGAGGGAACGGATCACCCCGGTGGCCGCGCGGGTCAGCGGTGTCGGCACGGCGTGCGCGGCGTTCAGCCCGACCCGGACGCCGGCCACGGCGCCCTTCCAGTGCCGGGCGACACCGCGGGCGGTGCGCTGGGCGAGTGGACTGTGCCGCTCGGCGCGCAGCCGCTTCATCGCCGCGCCGGTGTCGATGCCGACCGGGCAGGCGGTGACGCAGAGGCTGTCGGCGGCGCAGCTGTCCACCGCGGCGTACTCGTAGTCGGCGGTCAGCTCCCGGCGGCGTTCCTCGTCTCCGGCAGCAGTGGCGAGGGCGATCTGTCGTTGCAGGACGATGCGCTGTCGGGGCGTGGTGGTGACGTCGGCGGTGGGGCAGACCGGCTCGCAGTAGCCGCACTCCACGCACGCGTCCAGCTCCGCGTCGACGGTCGGGACGGCCTTGAGCTGCCGCAGGTGCACCGTCGGGTCGTCGTTGAGCAGCACACCGGGGTTGAGCAGGTCGCTCGGGTCGCACAGCCGCTTCAGCTCGCGCATCACGTCGTACAGCTCATCGCCGTACTGTCGCCGGACGAAGGGCGCCATGGCGCGACCGGTGCCGTGCTCGGCCTTGAGTGTGCCCCCCTCGGCGAGCACGAGGTCGACCATGTCCTCGGTGAACCGGGCGTAGCGGTCGATCTCGGCCGGTGTGTCGAAGGACTGGGTCAACATGAAGTGCAGGTTGCCGTCGCGGGCGTGTCCGAAGATCACCGCGTCGGGATAGCCGTGCCGCTCGAACAGGCCGATCAGGCCGTCGCAGGTGCCGGTCAGGCGCGGCATCGGCACGGCGACGTCCTCCAGCAGGGCCGTGGTGCCGGGCGGGCGAGCGCCGGCGACCGCCGTGTAGAGGCCCTTGCGCAGGTGCCAGAGCCGGGCCCGCTCGCGCGGGTCGTGGGTCAGTTCGGTGCCGGCGACGGCGGGCAGCCGGTCGAGCACGGGCTGGGCGTCGGCAAGCGTCGCGGCCAGCCGCTCCGCGCTGTCCTCGGCGAACTCCACGAGCAACGCGGCGTGCCCGACGACAGTCAGCCCGCGCAGGGCCGGGCTCGCGTCGGGGTCGCGCTGGCTGACCCGCAGCGCGGCGGCGTCGAGCAGTTCGGCGGTACGCGCGCCGGCGGCGAGCAGGGCCGGCAACGCGTCGGTGGCGGCGCTGAGACCGGGCAGGATCAGCAGGCCGGTGGCGGCGTGTTGGTGGATCTCGACGGTCCGGAAGACGGCCTCGGCCACGAAACCGAGCGTGCCCTCGCTGCCGATCATCAGGTGGGCCAGCATGTCGACCGGGCTGTCGTGGTCGAGCAGCGAGTTCAGTCCGTACCCCATGGTGTTCTTCATGGCGAACAGCCGCTCGATCGTGGCCCGCGACGCCGGGGTCGCGCGCACCCGGTCGCGCAGGCGCAGCAGCCCGGCGTGCAGTTCGGGCTCGGCGGCGCGCAGCCGGTCGTCGGCGTCGCGGGCGGCGGAGTCGACGACGGTGCCGGACGGGAGGACGAAGCGCAGCGACTCCATGGTGCGGTACGCGTTGTCGGTGGTGCCGCAGGTCATCCCGCTGGAGTTGTTGGCCACCATGCCGCCGACCGTGCAGGCGGCCTCGCTGGCCGGGTCCGGTCCGAGCCGGCGGCCGTAGCGGGCCAGCCGGGCGTTGGCCTGCCGGATCGTCAGGCCCGGCTGGAGCCGGATGCGGCGGCCGTCGTCGAGCACCTCGGCGTGCCGCCAGTCGGTGCGTACGTCGACAAGCACGCCCGCGCCGCCGGCCTGCCCGGCGAGGCTGGTGCCGCCACCGCGCAGGGTCAGCGGCACGCCGGCCTCCCGGGCGCCGACCATCAGCGCGCCCACCTCGGCCGCCGAGGCCGCGCGGACCACTGCCTGCGGCTCGAACAGGTACGGCGAGGCGTCGTGCGCCGCCGCCAGCCTCCGGGGCAGCTCGGCGCTGACCCGGGTCGGATCGTCGAGGTGCGGGCGCAGCAGGTCGGCCACCTCGCGGGCACGGACGCCGGCGGCGTTCGGCGCGGGAACGACGGTGCTCATGGGCGGATCCTCCCGGGAAAGGTGGTCAGTCGGCGATGATCAGCATCCGCTCGGGTGCGGTGTCGACAGGCGCCGGCAGCCGCAGCGGTTGGCGGCCGGGGGTGATGCTGCCGAGCACCGAGGCGTGCCGCGCGCCGGTGCCCGAGGGCAGGGCACCCGGCAGCCCGTGCACGGTCAGGTAGCCCAGCAGCGCGAAGGCCAGCGCCTCCTTGGCGTCCGAGGCGACACCGACCTCGTCGCTCGACGTCAGGTCGACGTCGGGCAGCTCGTCGACGAGCAGGCCCATCAGGGTCGGGTTGTGTGCCCCGCCGCCGGAGACGACGAGCCGGGTGACGCCGTGCGTCCGGCAGGCGTCGGCCACCGTGACCGCCGTCAGCCGGGTGAGCGTGGCAAGCACGTCGTTCGGCTCCGGCGTGGGGGCGTCGGCGAGGGCGGCGAGCAGGTACGGCAGGTGGAACAGCTCCTTGCCGGTGCTCTTCGGGCCGGCCTGCCGGTAGTACGGCTCGTCGAGCAGCCGCCGCAGCAGGTCCGGGTTCACCTGCCCGGCTGCCGCGCCGCGCCCGTCCCGGTCGTACTCCTCGGTGCCGCCGCTGAAGTGGCGGACGGCGGCGTCGAGGAGCGCGTTGGCCGGCCCGGTGTCGAACGCGAGGGGATCCGCGTCCGGCGCGACGACTGTGATGTTGGCGATGCCGCCCAGGTTGAGTGCGGCGGGGACGCCGGGCAGGCCCCGCAGCAGCAACGCGTCGAACAGGGCGACCAGGGGAGCGCCCTGGCCACCGGCGGCGACGTCGCGGCTGCGCAGGTCGGCCACGACCGGAAGGCCGGTGGCCTCCGCGATCCAGGCCGGCTGACCCAGCTGGAGGGTGCCGCGGACCGTACCCGCCTCGACCCAGTGGTGCATCGTCTGGCCGTGCGAGACGACCAGGTCGGCGTGACCATCGCACAGTTCCGCGACCGCCCGCACGCCCGCCTCGGCGAAGGTCTGACCGATGCCGGTGTCCAGCACGCAGATCGCCTCGGTGGTGGTCGCCGCGGGTGGCAGGGCCGCGGCGATCCGGGCGCGCAACCACTCGGGGTACGGGTGGCTGAGCCGGCCCAGCGGTCGCATCCGCAGGGTGTCGCCGCTCCTGTCGAACTCGGCTGCGGCGGCTTCGATGCCGTCGTAGGAGGTTCCGGACATCAGGCCGATCACGCGCATCGCGTCCTCCTTCACGCCCGGCCGGCGGGCGTCGCCGCGGCGTCGTCGTCGATGTCGTCGTCGCGCCGTCCATGGTCGTACGGCGTCTCCGGGGCCGGGTGGAACCGGCTCGACACCGCGCCGACGACCAGGGTGATCAGGACGCCGATCGGCACCAGCCACTGCGCGGCGATGGCGGTGGCGGTGGTGGTGCCGGCCGTCGTCACGTCGATCTTGACGAAGCGGACGATGTAGGTCATCACCGCCACGGTGACGAGGAAGGCGATGAACGCGTCGACCTGGTTGGCCCGCTTGACCAGGCGGCCGAGCAGGAACGCACCGAGCAGCGCGCCGTAGGTGTAGCCGGCGATGGTCAGACCGGTCAGGTAGACGTTTCCGGTGCTGGAGCTGAACGCGCAGGCGAAGACCGCCATCAACACGGCCCAGACCAGTGTCATCACCCGGGCGAGCCGGAGCATCGCGTCGTCGGACGGGACCTTGCGGAAGAAGCTGTGGATGAAGTCGGCGACCGTGGAGTTCGACATCGAGTTCAGCGCCGACGACAGCGAACCCATCGCGGCGCCGAGGATGCCGGCCACCAGCAGGCCCGAGATGCCGACCGGCAGGGCGTGCAGGATGAAGCTCGGGTAGAGGTTGTCGCTGCTGGCCAGACCGAGTTCCTTGAACGTCTGACCCTTGTTGTACGACCACAGCAGTGCGCCGACCAGGGAGAACGCGGCGAACTGGATGACCACGAAGACGCCCGAGGAGATCATCGCCTTCTGCCCGTCGCGCAGCGTGCGGGTGGACAGGATGCGCTGGACGATCAGCTGGTCCGAGCCGTGGCTGGCCATCGCGAAGATCGCACCACCGATGATGGCGGTGGGCAGGGCGAACGGGCTGGTGAGCACGTGCGCGAGGGCGAAGTTGGTGTCGAAGAGCTGGAACTTGCCGGCGTCCAGCGCCTGCGAGTAGCCGTCGAAGCCGACGGCGTGGCTGAGCACCGCGATGGCCAGGATGGCTCCGCCCAGGTACAACCCCATCTGGATGGCGTCGGTCCAGATGACCGCCTTGATGCCACCGAGGTAGGTGTAGACCACGGTGATGAGCGTGAGGACCACGATGATGGCCTGGTAGCCGACGTGCAGGCCGAACTCGTCGAGGAGCAGCTTGATGGGGATGGCCGAGGCGAACAGGCGTACGCCCTCGGCGAGCAGGCGGGTGAAGACGAACGTGACCGACGCCAGACCCTGAAGTTTCAGGCCAAACCGCTCACCGAGGTACTGGTAGGCGCTGACGAACCCACCCCGTTTGTAGAGCGGGATGAGCACCGTGGCCACGACCACGCGACCGATGACGTAACCCAGGGCCAGCTCGACGTTGCCGAACCCCTGACCGCTGTAGGCGCCACCGGGCACGCTGATCACGGTCAGGACGCTGGTCTCGGTGGCCACCACGGAGAACGAGACGGTCCACCACGGCAGGCGGCCCTCGCCCACGAAGTAGTCCTTGGCGGATTTCTGCTTGCCGGACAGGCGTAGACCGACGAAGGCGATCACCACGAGGTACAGCACGATCACGACAAGGTCGAGTTGGCGCACGGTTCACTCCCCACGCAGCGGGTTGTCAATAAGTGACGTTGGCCCACAGTAACGCGAAACTTTTTGCCAGCGCCCGTCCGGGCTGGTTACGCTGTGGTTTCAGCCTGCTGATAGAGGGCGCGTCGGCCCAGCAGGACGCGCCCGTCGGCGCTCGGCGGCTGAACATCAGCGAGAGGAACGAACACCTGATGGACCTCAGCACCCTCGGCACCGAGACCCGCAACGACAAGACCAGCGACCTCGACCGGATGTCTCCCACCGAGTTGCTTCTCGCGATGAACGACGAGGACCGCTCGGTCGCGGACGCCGTTCGTCGGGCCGTGCCGGACATCGCCGCCGCCGTCGACGTCATCGTGGCCTCGCTCCGCCAGGGCGGACGGCTGATCTACGTCGGCGCGGGCACCAGCGGCCGGATCGGCATGCTCGACGCCGTCGAGATCCCACCCACCTTCGGTACGACGCCCGACCGGGTCGTCGGTCTGCTCGCCGGCGGGGCACGAGCCTTCGGCGTCGCCGTCGAGGGCGCCGAGGACGACCCGAACCGCGCCGTCGCCGACCTCGACGCGGTAGGCCTGACCGCCCGCGACACGGTGGTCGGGCTCGCCGCCAGCGGCCGTACCCCGTACGTGGTCGGCGGGTTGGATCACGCCCGCGCGCGCGGCGCGGCGACCGTCTCCGTGGCCTGCAACACCGACGCCGTGATCAGCCGGCACGCCGACGTCGCCATCGAGGTGCCGACCGGCCCCGAGGTGCTCACCGGCTCCACCCGACTCAAGGCCGGCACCGCCGAGAAGCTCGTCTGCAACATGCTCTCGACCGCCGCGATGGCCCGGCTCGGCAAGGTCTACGGCAACCTCATGGTGGACATGAACGCCACCAACGCCAAGCTCGTCGACCGGGCACGCCGGATCGTCGCCGAGGCCGCCGACACCGACCTCGACACGGCCGAGCGGGCGCTCGCGGCGGCGCACGGGCACGCCAAGACGGCAATCGTGCTGCTGCTGGCCCACTGCACCGCCGAGGAGGCCGCCGCCCGGCTGCGCGCCGCCGACGACGACGTCCGGGCGGCCGTCGCGGCCTGACCACAAGGCGTCGCCAGTCGACGCTGCGGTGCTCCGGTAAGTCAGCGGTTGACGTAGGCGGCCAGGCCGCCGAGCTCCTCGCTCGCGATGAACACCGACCGCACGTTGAGGATGGCCTCCTCGACGTGGGACTCACAGCCCCACGCCGCATCACCCCACGAGTCGGCGATCTTGACCTTCGCCGGTGCGGCGCACCCCTGGGCGCCGCCGAGCTGGCAGTGCTCGGGATGCGGTCGGGCGGCCTGTGCGGCCGCCGCGGCGCGCATCCGGTCGGCGAGTTCCGCCGCCGCGGCGGCGCGCTGCTCTGCCTCGGCGCGCAGCTGCCGCTCGGCGCGTACCGCCTTGGCCAGCTCCTCGTGCGCGGCCTTGGCGCGGGCTTCGGCGGCGACCTTCGCCTGCTCGACGTGGTGGCGTTCGATGGCCAGGGCCGCGGTGTCGGCGAAGACCCGGGCCAGGGCGAGGTCGGTGTCCTGCGGGACGCGCGGGGTGCGGTGGTACATGGCGAAGGTGCCCAACAGGCTGCCGTCGCGGGCCAGGACCGGCATCGACCAGCAGGCGGCGAGCCCGGCCCGCTCGGCCAGGTCGCGGAAGTCGTCCCAGAACGGGTCGGTGGCGATGTCGGTGACGATCACCGGTTCGCGCCGGTGCGCGGCGGTGCCGCACGAGCCGACACCCTCGCCGGTGGCGATCCCGTCGATGGCCTGGTTGTAGAACTCGGGCAGGCTCGGTGCCGCGCCGTGACGCAGGTGCCGGCCGTCCGGATCGGCGAGCAGCACGGAGACGAGCACCTGCTCCGGCGCCAGATTCTCGATGCAGCGGGCCATCCCGTCGAGCACCTCGGCCAAAGGCGCCTGGCGGGCGATCTGCTCCAGCATGGCGCGGTGCTCGACCATGAGCCGCTGGGCGTGCTTGACCTGTGTGGTCTCCACACCGATCACGCGGATCCCCGTCACGGTGCCACTGGCGTCACGGCGGGGCTCGTAGGTGAAGTCGAAGAACACCTCCCGCGCCTGCGGGCCGGTCCCCAGCACGATCCGGGCGTCCCGACCGGTGTAGGGCTCACCCGTGCGGTAGACCTCGTCCAGCAGGGCGACGAAACCCTGACCGGCCAACTCCGGCATCAGTTCGGAGAGCGGGACCCCGGTACGCGCCCGATCCTCACCGATGGTGGCGAAGAACGCCGGGTTCGCCGTCTCCACCACGTGCGTGGGCCCCACGAGCGACGCGAAAACGGCGATGGACTGCCCGAACAGCGCCCGCAGGTCCTCCTCGGCCGACTCCCCGGCACTCACCGCAGTCGACCGCTGGTCCGATACCGCCGTCATGCCGTGGTCGCCCCTCTCACGTACGACTTCGTCGGATGGCTCATGGTTCGCCGCCCGCTGACCGTCGCCAGAGTACGGGGGAGACCGCGACGCCGCCGTGCAGCGTACCGATGGCTGTCGTACCGGGGCGGTGGCGGCTCAGCCGCTCTCGTCCACGAATTTGTAGTAGCTCATCCGGAAGCGTTGCAGCAGGGCGCGCATGAAGTCGGGGCCGGCCTCCGGCGGCACCCGCTCCGCGCCGACCGGCACACCGTTGTCGTAGAAGTCCTGTGCGAGCGCACCCCACTCGGGGTCGAGGATGGTCAGCGACACCGCCTGGCCCGGCTGCCAACGGAACTCGGCCACCCGCCGGTTCGTGTGCTGGGCGAACGTGTACAGCGCCACGCGAGTCGCCGCCTGCTCGGTCATGCCTGCCTGCTCGGTCATGCCTGCCTCCTGGTTCACCACGGCTCCTTCGCTCACCACGGGCTCGGCGGACGGAACGCGTTCCACGCCTCGCCCGTGATCGTGCCTCGGCTGCGGATCTCGTTGAAACGGTCCATCGCACCGGACAGCGCCTGCTCGCTCAGGCCGGTGCCGCGCAGCCGGTCGGCCAGCACGGCCGGGTCGGTGGCCTGGATCCGGGCCATCGTGTCCGGACTGAGCGGCTGGTTCATCTGCTGCGCAACGAAGTCCGACCGCAGCGACTCGCCGTTCGACTCCGGGAACGAGTAGCCGTGATCGATGGCGACCAGGCGGCCGTCCGGGCCGGTCAGGTAGTTACCCATGTGCCGGTCGGTGTTGCCGCTGACGTAGTCGAGCACCGCCATCCGCTCGCGCTCCGCGACGGGATAGTCGCTGGCGGGACGACCAGGGCTCGCGTTCTCCACGAACTCCTGCATCGACCCGGCCCCGTGCGGACCGTCCCACCGTGCCGTCGTGGGCACCAGGCCGAAGCCCAGATCCTCGTCCAGGCGCGAGGCGGCGACCTCCCGGGC
Source organism: Micromonospora sp. NPDC049004 (assembly GCF_040649315.1). Taxonomy (NCBI): domain Bacteria; kingdom Bacillati; phylum Actinomycetota; class Actinomycetes; order Micromonosporales; family Micromonosporaceae; genus Micromonospora; species Micromonospora sp. NPDC049004. The sequence continues at coordinate 102,184 of NZ_JBEZFG010000002.1, read as the reverse complement.
GGCCAGTTGATTCTCCGGGATGGTGGAGCGCACCTGGACGAACTCGTTCTCCGGCACATTCGGCTTGTAGACACCGTGCGTGCCGTCGGTGAACGTCACGTCGTACGCGTCGTTGACGTGCCCACCGGGGTCGAGCTCGGTCATGCTGTGCACCTCCCTGCCGAGCAGCCGCAACTCGGCCTCGCTCGCATGATCGGGCACCAGCGGATCGGCTGTGGACCCGGGCTCCGCCGCGTCGGACCCGTCGGTGTCCGGTGGATCGTCGGCGCCGTGCGCCGTACCGCCGTCGTGCGGTGGCCCGGCGTCGTGCGGTGGCCCTCCGGCCGGCCCGGGCGGGCCGCCGTGCGCCGGGCCGCCGCCGGCCGGTCCCGGCCCGTGGCCCGCACCGGCCGGCCCGGGCCCGTCCTGCCAGGCCCACGGCGGCGCCTGCCCACCCCCGCCCGCGGGATCGGTGTAACCCCGCGCGCCCGGGCCGGGAGCCGGCATGTCGGAAGGACTCGACCCGCCCGGGGTACGCCGCAGACCGCGCAGCGCCGTACGCAGGGTGTCGAGCAGTTCGCCGAGCTTGGACAGGATCGGCCGGAGCCGGCTGACGCTGCGGGCCAGCGCCGTGAGCAGCCCGGCGACCTTGGCGGCCCACTTGGCGACCAGCGTGGAGACCTGCGCCGCGACCAGTGGGGTGGCCGCTCCCAGGGTCAGCCCGGCCTCGGCGAGCCACTCCCACAGCCGGACGGCGAGGACCGAGACGAAGTCGGCGATCAGGTCCCGGACCAACTCCCGGACCAGCGCCACCAGCAGGCCCGCGCCCTCGACGACGGTGCCGATCAGCCCGGTGGCGTCCGCCAGGCCGGCGAGGTGGCGCACGTGCTGGTCGCTGTAACGGCGGTACGCCTCGGACGCGGGGCCCGTCCAGGTGGCGATCTCGGTGCGTACCGCCTCGGACAGGGCGGTGACCTGACCGGTGACCTGCCGCGAGACGTTGTGCCACGTCTGCGCGTACGCGGTGATCTGGTCCGGGTCGCCGGCCAGCCAGTCGAGGGCGTCGGAGAGCGGCTTGACGTGCTCGATGAGCCAGGCGACCCCCCACGAGACGATCGACCCGATCGGGTCGACGCAGGTCGCCAGCACCTCCATCGACGTACCGAAACCGCCGATTGTCGTGTCGATCCAGGACCCGCTCTCGATGCCGTGGCGCAGGTCCACCAGGCTCTCGACGAGGCCGACGCCGCTGTACGCGGCGGTGGTGTCCTGCCGGGCGGCGATCAGCGGGTTCGCCACGTCGGTGCTCATCGGTGCATCCGCCCGAGGGCAGCGGAGATCGTCCCGTCCGTCTGGTGGTAGGCGTCCACCGTCCCGTCGAGCGCCCCGGCCGCGCTGTGCAACGCCTCCTGCGCCGCGGCGAGCGCCTCCACCGCCGGCCCCTGCAGGAAGTCCAACAGGAAGGGGATCGCCTGGCAGACGGGCAGATGCCCGTACGCGCCGGCGCCCATCCGCACGTACGCCCCCGCGTCGTGCGCGGTGCCGATCGCCTCGGCGATCCGGTCGACGGAGCGGGCGTGCCCGGTCACCGCCGCAGTGGTGACCTCGAACCCGGCTGCCTCAGCGCCCACGGTCACCCCAGCCGGCGTACCCCTGCTCGTCCTCCTCCTCGGGCACCTCCGGGAAGCGCCGCTCGTAGCTGCCGACGACGGCGCGGGCGGTCTCGGAGTCGGCGCCCACGGTCTCCGCCGCGGCGTCCGCGACCTGCGGGGCCAACCGCCCCTGCGCCCGGCGCATGACCGCCAGCACCTCGGCGGCGATCTCGTCCGCCCGCCACCGCGACACCCGGTCGTCGAGTCGAAGGTCGGTCATGGCGCCGGACGCGGCGACGGTCACCTGGACCGCGCCGTCCGCGCCTTCGGCGGTCGCCGACAGCGCCGCGACCCGCTCCGACAACTCCTGCGCCCGGGCGGCCCGCTCGGAGATGTCCGCCGACCAGGAGGCGACGAACCGCTCGGTCGCCGCGCCGAAGTCGCCGCTGAGAAACTGCGCCATCAGACCTCCCCGTGTGACGGCTGCCGGCCGGCCGGGATGAGCCCGTGCGGCGCGGCCAGCACACGATACGCCCTGATCCTCCGACGTGGAGTCCGCCGACGACTGTGGTCAGGGGACGGTGGCCGATCGGGGCTTCCGCGTCCGGGTCGTGGTCGGAGGCCGTTCCGGCAAGCCGGAGGTCACCGTGATCATGTATGCGACCACGATCAGCGCCCGGTTCCCGGACGACCCGGGTTTCCTCGACCCTGACCCCGGCGGTCTGACGTCCACCGCAGCCGTGGGGATCCCTGGCGACGTCGGCCGCCCGCACGGACGGCGGCCGGCCGCTCAGTTGAGCGGCCGGCCGTCGCGAATCGGGTAAGCGTCAGGTCAGCTACGAATCCACTGCTGGTTGCTGCCGCCGGTGCAGGTCCAGATCTGCACGGCGGTGCCGTTGGCGGTGCCCGCGCCGTTGACGTCGAGGCAGAGCCCCGATCCGACGCCGGTGATCGTGCCGTCGGCGTTGACCCGCCACTGCTGGCCGCTACCGCCGTTGCAGGACATGATCCGCGCGCGGCTCCCCGCGGCGGTGCCCGGCACGTCGAGGCACTTGTTGCCGTAGACGGTCAGCTGGTTGCTCGCGGTGAGCGTCCACTGCTGGTTGGCGCCGCCGTTGCAGTCCCAGATCTGCACGACCGACCCGTCGGCCTGGCTGGCCCCGTTGACGTCCAGGCACCGGTTGGAGCCCGCGCCCCGGATCGCCCCGGTCGCGCCCGGCTCACCGGAGTTGCCGACCGGCGTGATGGAGAGGTTGTCGAACTGGGCGGTGACCCCCTGACCCGTGCCGTACCCGATCTGGCCGGCGACCCAGGTCGAGTCGGAGACCGTCCCGACGGTGTTGCCGTCGATGGCCCCGGTGAGGGTGCTCCCGTTGAGCGTCAGCGACAGGGTGTGCCAGCGTCCGGTGCCCAGCGCCGAGGTGTTCCCGCTGGCCAGCGTGCGCCAGTTGCCGCTCGTGTTGTTGCTCCGGATGGACCACGCGCCACCGTCGGTCACCCGGAAGTAGTAACCGTTGAGGTTCTGCGGCCCCTGGTGGTTGTACGTGTTGGCGCGTCCGATGAGCTGCGCGTAGCCGGACTTCTCCAGCATCACGTCCGAGGAGACCGTGTAGTTGCGCCACGACAGATCACCCAACAGCGTGTACGGCTCGGCCTGACCGGACGTCCAGAAGATCGGCGTCTGCTCGGACATCTGGCGTACGCACTGGCCTGCGCGACCGCCCCCGCAGCCGGCGATCTCGAACGAGCCCTGCTGGTCCATCAGGTACTTCGCCTCGCGCCCGACGGCGTAGCTGTCGAAGGTGTCGCTGTACGGCAGCTTCAGGTTGCCCGCCGCCGGGCTGGTCGCCGTGCTCTTACCCTGCCCGGTGGTGGTGGTGATGCTGTAGACGTAGCCGGGCTGGACGGTGAGCGAGAAACGACCGCCGCTCGGCGTGATGTCGCTGCCCCTGACGAAGTGGTCGGCGGTGTTGTTCGACCGGACGTTCGTCGACCAGACGTGCACGGCGCCGGTGGACAACCCGCCGGTGACGGTGAAGTCGAGGGTCTGCGCGGAGCCGGCGTCCATCGTCTCGATGATGGTGCTGTAGTCACTGTTGTTGGTGGACTTCAGCGAGACGTAACTGCCGTTGTTGCGGTTACCGCCGAGGTAGCCGGTCGACCCGTCGAGGTAGCGCCAGCCGGGAGCGGTGAACTGCGTGGTCTGCGCCATCACCCACGTGCTCTTGCCGATCGAGTACGCACCGGACCAGGGCTGCTGGGCCACCGCAACGCCCGTGGTCGCCCAGGGGATGTTGGGCGTGATGGCGGCGATGGCGGGCCAGTTGATGTAGCCGGTCATCTTGCCGTCGATGTAGCCACGGTTGATGCCCCGGGCGAGGGCCTGCGCGCCGGCGTTGTAGTCGTCGGAGCCGTTCTCGCTGGCCCAGAGCGACTTGCCGGTGGATATCGCGTTGCTGGAGCTGGGGCAGCTGGTCTGGGCGCTGCGGTAGCCGCAGACGTAGTGGCTGCCGAAGACCTGCACGGCGTTGGCGAACGCCGGGTCGCGCAGCGATTCGTCGGCGGCGCCCCACCCGAAGTCGTCCGAGGCGACGATCTTAACGCTGCTGTAGCCGTGGGAGTTGAGGGCCGAGCGCAGGTTCTTGTACCAGGTGGCGTTGTAGCCCTTCTCGTTCCACCCGCCGAGGTAGTTGATGGTGAGTCCGTGGGTGGCCGCGCAGTCCAGCCAGGCCACCAGGTAGTCGATCGAGTCGTTGGACCAGAAGTTGCCGTTCCCGATCCAGCCGGGCGCTCCCCAGGCCAGGCCCGCCAGGGCGATGTTGGCGTTGCGCGACCGCGCCTGCTCCATCAGCCACCACTCGTAGCCCCGGTTGCAGTTGATGTTGCCCCGGGTGTGCTCGTGGCTGGGCTCCGCGCCGGAGGTCGAGTTGGTGTCCCCGCCGATCTCCGTCTTCAGCAGCTGCATGGCGGCGCCGCGGCCCGGCTTGAACAGGTAGTCCAGGATGTCACTGCGCTGAGGCTCGGGGTAGTCGATCAGCAACCTGCTGTTGCCGCCGCCGCCACTGACCGCGCCGATCCCGTCGAGCGCCCGTCCACCGGATCCGCCGTTGATGGTGATGGCGGTCGCCGCCTGGGCGGGGGAGGCGAATCCGGTGAGCACGGCTGCCGCCAGGACCACCCCTCCCAGCACCGAAGCGGTCAGCCGACGCGGAGGTCGCGTGCTTCGCCATGCCCAGCGGCGCGGCCCGCCCTCGCCAGTACTGCGCCGATGACTCCCTCTACCGAACATCTGACTCGCCTCCCCAACCGCTTCCGACCCCAGAAGCCGTACGGCAGGTGTCGAGCTGTCGTACCGCAGAAGGCCGTTAATCGAAGATCGTTAATAACTAGACGTCATATGTTAGGCACCGCATGGATCGGCGGTCAACGGGTTCGACCAACCACAAATGCCGCGATCTTGGGCGGCGGGATCACCGGGCGCCCTCGAAAGATTTGATGAATGCCGCGAGCACGCACCGGCAGGGCGGGGCCCGGGCGGGCGGGGCGGGGACGGGGGGGGGGCGGCCCCCCGGGCCCCCCTGAACTTTTTTTATGTCGCCCGCGCCCCCGCCGGGGCGGGGGGGGGCGCCTGGGGGGGCTCCGGGGGTGGTTCCGCAGCCGAGCCGGCCCCGTGGTGGGCTCAGCGATCCCGATCGGTGCGCCCCGAGGTGTTCGCCGGGTTCAGCTCCGACTCCATCGCTGGTTGGCCCCGCCGTTGCAGTCCCAGATCTGGATGCGCGTGCCGTTGGCCGTACCGTTGCCGACCACGTCCAGGCACCGGCCCGAGCCAACTCCGGTGATCGAGCCGTCGGCGTTGAGCCGCCACCGCTGGTTCGACTGGCCGTTGCAGTCCCAGATGATCACCGAGCTGCCGTTCGCGGTGGCGGCGCCGTTGACGTCGAGACACTTGCCGCCGAAGACGCGCAGCTCCTGAGCGGCGGTCGAGGTCCAGCTCTGGTTGCTCTGGCCGTGGCAGTCCCAGATGATCGCCGCCGTGCCGTTGGCCTGCGAGGCGCCGTTGACATCCAGGCACCGCCCGGAGGCCGTGTTGCGCAGGGCCGACGTGCCGCTCGGAGGCGGGGTGGTCGGAGCGCCGGTGGGTGACACGGTCGGGGTCGGCGTCGGATCGGTGCTGCCGAACTGGGTGAAGAACCGCCACACCTCGCCCTTGGTCCAGGTCCGGGCTCCGCTGTCCCCGCCGCCGTCCACCGGGCCGGGGGTGTGCCCGCCGTCGAAGGCGGCCCACACCACGGGATAGCCGGCACGGCATCCGGAGTAGGTGGTGGTGATGTGGGTCAGGCTGCCCGCTCTCGGCTCGGGCGGACTCTGTGGGGTACAGCCGTTGTTCCGCACGAACGTGTCCCGCAGGGACCGTCCGGCCGAGATGTTGAGCACCGGGTCCCCGATGCCGTGGATTCCCATGTACGCGATCGGTTGGGTGCCGCCGCCGCACCCGCTGAGCTGCCCGCCGGAGTAGACCGCGACCGCGCGGAAGACACCCGCGCGCGAACAGGCGAGCGAATAGCTCATGCCTCCGCCGTAGCTGAAGCCGAGGGCGAAGAGCTGCGTCGTGTCGACGCAGAGGTCCGCCTCGATCAGGCTGATCATGTTGTCGACGAAGGTGACGTCCTGGCCGCCGGGGTTGGCCCAGCCGTTGCCGTTGCCCTGCGGGGCCACGAAGATGGTGCTGTTGTTCGCCTGCTGCCGCAGTCCGTAGTAGGACCAGGCCGCGCCGTCCGAGCCGCCGCCGTCGACGTCGTTGGCGGTGCCGCCGTTCCAGTGGAATCCGAAGATCAACCGGTACGGGTGGTTCCGGTCGTAGTTGTCGGGGATCCTCAGGATGAAGCTGCGGTTCTGGCCGCTGCTCTGGATGGACCGTGAACCGCTGGTCAACGTGGGCGCCTTGCCGCATCCGGCGGTCGCCGCGGCCGCTGTGACGTTCGCGGTCGACGCGTTGGCGCTCAGGCCACCGGTCATTCCCGCCACGCCCACGGTCGCGACGACGAGCGCGGCCGTCGCAAGAGAACCAAGGAGGGGTCTACGTCTTGTCATGAGGGGGCTCCCGCCATTCGGCACGAACTGATTCAGGTCAGGGGGCGCGCGACGACCACCCTCGGTCACCCCGCCGACTCCGCCCGTCGTCGAGGAACGTGGAAGACGCGATCTGCCCACGACGACGGCCGGCTCATCGCCACAGGTTTCCGCCCCTGGCCTCGCCGCCCATGCGGGACCAGGTGGTCGTCGAATCGTCGGTGGCCACGTCGTTCGCCCGAACACCACACGGCCCGCCGCCGAAGGACGCCGGAGGTGTCCGGCAGGTGGCCGAACCGATTCGACCCGACGCTAGATCGCACAGTGAAATATGTCAATGCCGTGTCCGGCGGGTTGCGATTCGGTCAGCCGGGGCGTCCGCACTGCGGTGCGGGGCCACTCGTCGGTCGGCGAGGCGCCTGGCGATGCGGCGCGGCACCGGCCCCGTTGGGTCGGGAGCGAAGACGACCACGTCGGCGAGTGCGCTGGTCAGGGGCAGTCCGCGGCCGGCGATGGCCGACGGCGGTTCGCCCCTCGGCGAAATAGGGTAAGGGTGAGGTCAACGGCGTGGGGAGGCTGTAGTGGATCTAGGGTTGTCGGTCCGGCCGGGCCGCGGCTGCACCGTTCTCGAGGTGCGCGGCGAGCTGGACATGGCGACGTCCCCACAGTTGCGCGAAGGCCTGCAACGGCTGGTTGAAGCCGGGGAGCGTCTGGTGGTGGTGGACCTGGCCGAGGTGGGGTTCATGGATTCCAGCGGGCTGGGCGCGCTGGTGGTGATGTTCAAGGCGTTGCGCGAGGCCGGGGGCCGACTGTGCCTGGCCACGGTGCAGCCCGCCGTCCGCAGCGTCCTGTCGGTCACCTCGGTGGACCGGGTCATCGGCGTCTACGACGACGTGCCGGCGGCTGAGGCGGATCTCCGCCCCGCCGACGCGACCGGCCGCTAGTCACCCCAGAGAGCTGGCGCGTTCCTGGTCGGCGCCGGCGCTGGTCCGCCGGTCCTCGCTGTGCCCGCCGTGCCAGTCGACGACGAACAGGGTGGCGTCGTCAGCGAGGGTCGGCCCGCTGACCTCCAGCACGGCGTCGGCCAACGCCCGGACGGCCTCGCGGGGGTGCAGACCGGCGATCGACCGCAGCATGGATGGCAGATCCAGGCTGGCCGCGTTGCGCTCGCGCACCCCGTCGGTGACCACCACCAGACGGTCGCCGGGGCGCAGCGTGACCTCGCCGGCGCTGTACGTGGCCTCGGTGAACATTCCCAGCGGGAAGTTGCCCGGCAGGGACAACGCCCGGGTGTCCCCGTTGCGTACCAGCATCGGCGGGACGTGCCCGGCGTTGAGCAGCGTGCACACCCCGGTGCGCAGGTCGAGACGGCCCAGTAGCGCGGTGACGAAACTGCCGGGCACGGCTGTGTGCCCGGCCACGTCGGCGTTCGCGGCCTCGGCCTGCTCCACCAGGCTCACCCCGCGACGTCGACCGTTGCGCAGACTGCCCACCCCCAGAGTGGCCGTCAGCGCGCTGGCCACCCCGTGGCCCATCGCGTCGGTGACGCTGAAGTGCAGCACGTCGCGGGCGAGGCTGTAGTCGAAGGTGTCCCCGCCGACGCTCGCGGCGGGCTCCAGCCAACCGGACAGGGTGAACGCGCTGGCCTCACACGTGAACGAGCCGGGCAGCAGGCGGCGTTGGATCTCTCCCGACAGGGTGAACGGGGTCGTGCGTTGCCCCCACTCGAAAAGGTCGGTGTGCCGCCGGTTGGCGATCACCACGAACGCCAGCACGTGCGCCGTGCGGCCGATCTCCTCCAGCTCCCGTGAATCCGGCTCCCTCGGCAGGACCATCTCGAGCAGGCCGATCGCCTCACCACGGTCGGTCACCGGTGCCAACACCGTCCAACCATCGGGCTGCCCGAAGACCCGCACCGTCTGGCTCCGCAACGCCTGCTCCACGGGGCCGCTGTCGAACGGCAGGACCGTGGCGAACTCAGCGCCGTCCCGGCGTCCGCCACCGGCGTCGGCCCCGGCGAACGGCACATGGGCCAACCGGACCAGCGCCCGGCCGCTGAGGTCGGCGATCAGAAACGCGACGCTACGTGCTCCCAGCGCCGCACCGAGTTCCCGGGTGACCGCCTCGACCGCGTCGACAGGCGAGGCGTTCTCCGCCGCATCCAACATGTGAGCCATTATCTGGCTCCGACTGCTCTCCACCATCCGAGCCTACGAGAGGCCCGAGCTGCCGCGCACAGGCGGCGAAGGTCCGCGCTGAGCCGAGACGTCACGACCGGTGATCGCACAACTACTTTTTTCGGCGTGCAACTTCCCGGGCGACCGGCTCCGTTCTACCTCCGTCACGAGGAGGCAGTGGACTTGAGAGCCGAAGACGAGCAGGCGTTCCGCGAGTTCGTGACGTCCGAGATGGCGTCGCTGCGCAAGCTGGCGTACGTGACCTGCGGCGACTGGCACACGGCGGAGGACGCAGTGGCCAACGCGTTGGTCAAGCTCTACCCCCGCTGGCGCAAGCTGGACCGACCCGATCTCTACGTCAAGACGATGGTCTATCGGGCAGCGGTCGACGAGACCCGCCGGCCCTGGCGGCGCGAGCGGGCGGCCGGCGACGCCATGCCGGACGTCGCCCTGCGGGACCCGACCGGTGCGACCGACGAGCGGATGCGCCTGCGGGCGGCGCTCGACGCCGTACCGCCCCGACAGCGGGCCGCGGTCGTGCTCCGGCACTACCTGGGTCTGAGCCTGGAGGACACGGCCGGCGTCCTCGACTGCACGGTCGGCACCGCCAAGAGCCAGGTCTCCCGGGGCCTGGCGAAGCTGCGCGTGTCACTGGCCGCCGAACGCATCAATCTCACCGGAAAGCCGATCGAGGAGTGGACAAATGCAGTTGCATGAGTTCGTGGACGCCGTGACGGGCGAGGAGCCACCGATGGCCCGCACCGCGGACGACATCATCGCGGCAGGGCGGCGGGCCGAGCGGCGTCGCCGGGCCGGGTTCGCGTCGGCCGGCGCGGCCGGTCTCGTCGTGGTCGCGGTCGCGGGCGCGTTCGCGCTGCCCACCCTGGGCGCCGAGCGGAACACGCCGGCCCCGGTCGGCGCGGCGACGTCCAAGCTCGCCGCGGCCACGTGGTCCGACGCCGCGCCGTTCACCTTCACCTTCCAGGGGTACGACGCCGGCACCCTGCACGTGCAGGACCCGATCGTCGCGTCCACCGCCTACCAGATCGCCTCCGTCTACTCCGACGGTCACACCTCGAACGACAAGCCCCTCACGGAGGAAGAGGCCGCGGCGCTGGGCGGCGCCACCGAGCAGGACAAGAAGAAGGCCGCCGGGGGAAAGCCGAGCCTGTGGGCGTACCTGACCGTCTACCGGCCGGGCGTCTTCGACCCCGCGAAGATCAAGGACGGCACGGACGTCACAGTTGCCGGGCGCAGGGCCGTGCAGGCGCTGCTGCCGGTCGGCCTCGACCCGCGGAACGATGCCGACGCAGGCAACAAGCTGTTCGCCTGGGAGTACGCCGACAACGCCTGGGCGGCTGTCACGTCGATCTCCAGCGACGAGGCCACGCCGAGCTTCGAGAATCTGGGCGGCCTGGTCGAAGGTCTGAAGCCCACCAAGCCGACGCCGGCTCTGGTGCCGTTCACTCTGGGCTACGTGCCGGGCGGCTACGCGCCGTTGCAGATCGGCAGCCACGCGATGCCCGGCCTCAGCGGCATCGCCGCGGCCCGTGCCGGTGACTACGGCGGCGCGACGTACACCAGGCCAGCCGCGCCCACGACGGGCCTTTCCGCGCCGTACGACACCGTGGAGGGCGCCATCAAGGACGGGTTCCACATCTTCGTCACGCCGAGCACCAGCTCGAACCAGTCGCCGGAGCCCGGCGCGACGACGTGCCACAACGTGTCCGATCAGCGCGGCCAGGACGCCGGCACCGGAGACGGCGGCTTCTGCAACGTCTGGAGCGCCGACGGGAAGGTCGTCGTCCAGGTGAGCACCAGTGGCCTCGGCAACGGCCTGCCCCGGGCGGAATTGGAGAAGATCGCCAAGGGCATCACGGTCGCCGACGTCGGGAACGAGTCGACCTGGACCTCGGCCGCGGACGCTCTGCAGCCGTAACGATCAGCCTCTGACCGACCGCGCACCACCACGGCGGTGATCGCACAGACAGGTGCGGTCACCGCCGTCGCGCGTTCGGGGGTCGTCAGCGACAGCGGGCCGGCCAGCCGCCGACCGCGTCCCCGTGTCGCTGCGCGAGGCCGCGAAGCCCGCGCCCACCGCCGCAACGACGAGCCCGCACGTCTTGGCAGCGACGCCCGCCTCCGCTACCGTCTTGGGAACGCTCCCATGAACTTAGATACATCAATGTGATCAGGAGGAAACACGTCGTGGCTATCCTCTCCCCCCGGCGCCGTAGATCGGTGGCCCTCAGTGTGGCGGCCATCGCGGGCACCGCCGCCGCCAGCATCTGCTACGCCGTCGGCGGCGCGTCCGCCGGCACGGTGTCCGGGTCGCTCTACCGCGACCCGAGTTCGGCAGTCGTCCGCTGGGTCGCCGCCAACCCCGGCGACTCGCGTGCCGGCGTCATCCGCGACAAGATCGCGAGTCAGCCGCAGGCCCGCTGGTTCGCCAACTTCAACCCGTCAACCATCCAGTCCGAGGTCTCCGGGTTCGTCGGCGCTGCCAACGCGGCGCAGCAGATCCCGGTGCTTGCGGTGTACGAGATCACCAACCGGGACTGCGGCGGGGCCAGCGCCGGTGGCGCCCCGGACCTCAACCAGTACCAGACGTGGGTGTCGAACTTCGCCCGAGGTCTGGGTAACCAGACGGTCCTGATCATCCTGGAGACCGACTCGCTCGCCCTGCAGACATGCCTGAGCAGCAGCGAACTCAACGCCCGCAACCAGGCGATCTCGACTGCCACCCGGACCATCAAGTCGGGCAACCCCAACGCCAAGGTGTACCTCGACGCCGGCCACTCCACCTGGAACAGCGCGGGTGAGACGGCCAACCGGCTCCGGGCAGCGGGCGTGCAGTACGCCGACGGCTTCTTCAGCAACGTGTCGAACTTCAACTCGACGTCCAGCGAGGCGAACTTCGGCCGGGCGGTCATCTCCGCCCTCAACGGCATGGGCCTCTCGGGCAAGCGCCAGGTCATCGACACCAGCCGCAACGGCGGTGCCAGCGGAGACTGGTGCGGCGACGACAACACCGACCGGCGTATCGGGCAGTACCCGACGACGAACACCGGCGACAGCAACATCGACGCGTACCTCTGGGTGAAGCCGCCGGGCGAGGCCGACGGCTGCCGCTACACGGCTGGTTCGTTCCAGCCCGACCTGGCCTACAGCCTGGCCAACGGGGTGCCGAACCCGCCGACGACCGCGCCGCCGACGACGGCCCCGCCGACCACGGCTCCGCCGACCACCGCTCCGCCGACGACGGCCCCGCCGACGACCGCTCCGCCGACCACCGCGCCCCCCACCACTCCGCCGCCGACCGGTAACGGCTGCTCCGCGTCGGTGGCGGTCAACCAGTGGTCCGGCGGATTCACCGCGAGCGTGACGGTCACCGCCGGCTCCGCGGACATCAACGGCTGGACCGCGACCATCACGCTGCCCAGCGGCACCGCGATCACCGGCACCTGGAACGCCCAGGCCAGCGGCACCAGCGGAATCGTCCGGTTCACCAACGTGGGCTACAACGGACACGTCGGCGCGGGACAGTCGACCAACTTCGGCTTCCAGGGCACCGGCACCGGCCCGGCATCGGTCATCTGCGCAGCCAGCTGACCCCCCCGAGGCGACGGCCCGGCGTGGAGGACCACCCTCCACGCCGGGCCCGACCTCGTGCTCAGTGGCGGCCACATCGACGCTGGCACACCGGCCATCGTGGCCCGGCGAGCGGCCGCACCGGTGCGACCTTCGGCGACACGTCGTGGACCGTGCCCGGCGGGGTGGTCGTGATCCAGGAGCCCGATGGAACAAGGGGATCAAGCGTGAGCTGCGCGATGTCCGACCGGTGGTAGCTGGGCATCGATCCGGGCAGCCTCATCGCCGCGCCTTCTCCTGCGGGACATCTCGTGGCAGGCGAGCAGGGCGAACGCCGCGGCCGTCAGCAGGCCACCGAACAGCGGGATGACTCGTATCCCGGCCGTCGCCAGCAGGCCCGCGCCGATGAGCGAGCCGGCCGCGAGGCCGACGTTGAACGCGACGCTGAGACCGGCCGACGCCATGTCGGTGGTCGACGGGGCCACCTGCATGATGCGGTGTTGGATTCCCGCGATCAGCGAACTGAACGACATGCCCGCCACGGCGAGCAACGGGATCGTCAAGGCCTTGCTCGTGCCGAGCCCGTAGAGGCCGAGCATCGCTGCGGTGATCAGCCCGAGCAGACCCAGCACGACACCGAGCGGGAACCGGTCCAGCACCCGGCCGACCGCCCAGGTGCCGACGACGCCGAACGAACCCTGCACGAAGAGCAGTACGCCGAGAGACGCCGCGGCGAACCCGCTGACGTCGAGGAGGAAGACGGTCATGTAGGTGAACGCCCCCATGGCGCCGGTGACCACGAGAATGGTGGCGACGAGGAGCACCACGAAGCGGTGCCGGTCCGGCATCGGCCCGACGTCGCCCGCACTCTCTTGCGGTGTGACTCTCGGCAGGAGCAGCGCGACCGCGATGCACGTGACGAAGCCGAGGACGGCCATGGCGACGAAGGCGGCCCGCCACCCGGCCTGCCCGCCCAACCAGGTGCCCACCGGCACGCCGAGCACCGGCCCCAAGGCGCTGCCGATCGACAGCCGCGCCACGATGCGGCCTCGGATGTTCGCGGGGAACATCGAGATCGCCACCGGAAACACCACCGCCCAGAAGACACCGTTGGTGGTCGCGGCCAGCAACCGCGCGGCGAGCAACACCTCGTAGGAGGTGGCGAAGGCCGACACCGCCGTCGCCGACGCGAACACGCCGAGGGCGCCGGCGAGCAGTGGGCGTCGGGGCACTCGCCGGGTGACCCGGGTCAGCGGGAGCGCCACGATCATGACCACCACGGCGTACCCGGTCACCAGCAGGCCGGCCTCCGACCTGGACCGGCCCAGGTCTGGCGCGATCAGCGTGAGCAGCCCGATCGGAAGCACCTCGGTGGTGACGTAGCAGAACGTGGCGGCGGACAACGCGGCGAGGGCATAGATCGCGCGTCGGTGGTGCGCCATTGGCTACCTCCAAACCTCGAAGCCGCTACGCGGGCGCTGTGCAGTGAACGCCCGACCACGCTGCCGAGCAGTGATTGCAGGCCCGTCCGCGTGATGCCGGCTAACTGGGCTTTGACGGTAGCATGTGATCATCGAAACATCTCAGCGTTTCCTGTGTGGAAACTGTCCTGCGCTCATGCCGTGGCGGCCTCGGTGCGCGCACCGGCCACGATGGAGCAACCGCCTTCGGCGGGTTGGATGGTAGCCTTGCTCGCATGCCACCCGATGTGTGCCAGTTGCCGTTGGTCGGCGGGCACCCTGCACTCGATCTGGCCAACACCCTCGAACGAGGGGGCTCGTCGCCGCACGACTTCCTGTCCGACAGCTCCGCCCTGCTGCGCTGGTCGGTTCTGGCGGGCGTGATCAGCGACGCTGAGGCGGACCAGGTCGGCCGGGCGTGGGGCGACGAGCCCGCGGCGGCACAAGCGGGCCTGGTCGCCGTGCGGGACATCCGTGAAGGGCTGTACCTCGTGATGCTTGCGGTGATCACCGACGCGGACGGTGGTACGTTGGGCGATCCTGTCGCCGCCCGCGCCGCGCTGGTCGCCCTACACCAGCGCTGGTCCAGCGCCGCCGCCCGCGCAAGATTCGTGCTCGACCCGTCGCGGGTACGGCTGGCGTACGGCACGGTGCCGGCCATGCTGGTGCCCGACCGGATCGCCGAGGCCGCCCGCGACGTCATGCTGAACGCCGACCTGACCCGGGTGCGCCGCTGCCCGGTGCGCGAAGGTGGCTGTGGCTGGCTGTTCCTCGATCAGAGTCGCAACGGCTCCCGTCGCTGGTGCCGCATGGCCGACTGCGGTAACGCGGTGAAGGCGCGACGGCTCACCGAGCGCCGTCGCGCCGCCCGACCCCCGCTCGGTTGACGCGGACCGGCATCGATACGCGCCGGTACCATTCGGGAACTACCCCTATCGAACGGGATTGCCGATGTCCTGTCGGGACTCGTCGTGAGCGGTGCGGTGGTCGGGCAGGTCGCCGTGTGTGTGGCAGTCACCGTGTTTTCCGGCGGGATGTATCGGCTGGGTTCGGGGCTCCGGCCGATTGCAGTTGCCGTGTGGGTGGCGCCGGTGCCGCTGCTCGTGCTCGCGCCGAGGGTCCCGTGGATCGCGGCGGTCACCGTGGCGGCTGGTGCCTGGCACATCGGTCAGCTCGGGCTCTGGTCGTACTACACGCGTGATGTGAAAATGCCCAGCCCGCTTGTCGCGGTGCAGTTCGTCGGCGGCGCCGCAGGGGTCGCGTCCATCGTGGGGCTCGCGCGGGCGCACCTCGTCGGCGGTCACGTCGCGATGGCCGCGCTGGCCCTGCCCGTGGCGTGGGTGGCAATGGAGTTTCTCGTGGCGCGCGGATCGCCGCATGGTGCGTGGTGGAGCCTGGCCTATTCGCAGGCGGACGTTCCGACCATCACCCAGGTGGCCTCGCTGACCGGGGTCTGGGGCATCACCGCGTTGCTCGTGCTGCCGGCCAGCATCGCCGCTGCGGTGACCGCGCCAGTGGGCCCGGACGGCGAACGGGTGGTGGTGCTCTTCGTCGCCGCGACACCTGTCGCCGCACTCATCGGGTACGCCGCCCGGCGCGGCAGACGCGCCGTGGTCGGGGAGCCCACACACGTCGGACTGGCCGCAGTTGAACAGCCCGATGGGCCGGTGCCGATCGACTCGCCGGACGGCACGGTACTGCTGGCACGGTATATCGAGCGGGTGCGGCTGCTCGCGGGTCGGGGGGCCGGTGTCATCGTCCTGCCCGAGCTGACGTTCAGCGTCGACGAAGCCCGGATGGTTGAACAGATGCGGCCCCTCGCGCGGGCGGCGGTCGACCTGAACGTGGACGTCGTGGTCGGCGTGGCACGCCTAGCTGAGACCGGGGCGGCCAACGTCGCGGCGGTGTTCGGCGCCGGCGGCGACCCACCAACCATGTACGAGAAGCATCACCTCGTGCCGGGGTTGGAGGCCGCCTACCGACCAGGTCGCGACCTGCTCCACCTGCCCAGTGACCGGCGCATCGGTGTGCTCATCTGTAAGGATCTTGATTTCCCCGGACTGGTTCGCGCCTACCGGCGAGGTGGCGCGCAGATGCTGCTCGCGCCGGCGTGGGACTTCGCCCGTGATGGTTGGTTGCACAGCCGGATGGCGGTGGTGCGAGGTGTGGAGTCGGGCGTCGCAGTGGCACGCGTTGCCCGCACTGGCCGAGCCACGATAAGCGACGCGTTCGGCAGGGTCCTCGTCGATGTCGACACCTCCGAGGACGAGACCGTTGACGCCACATTCGCGCTGGCCGCGACCCCGACCGTCTACAGCCGAGTCGGAGACTGGTTCGGGTGGTGCTGCGTTACAGCTGCGGTCCTGACCACGGTGACGCTGATCTGACGCAGGCGGCCACCGGCCTTATCCGTTTTAATCGATCTCTACGTGCGGCCTGTTACCACCGCCGCCGTACCCACCGACGGTCGGCTCTTGATGTATCGCGCGACACCACCACCGCGCACCGGCTTGGCGTTCATGCCGCTGCTGGATTGGCACCGCAGCCCGGACTCCACCGGCGCCGCCGGTCTCGGGAGGCGACGCTGCGTTAACAGGCGGCCGTCCGACGAAACGACGTCGGCTTCCGGATCTGCCGGGAAGCGGATGTTGGGCAAGTGGGCGCTTGGTGCAGACCGCTACGCTGCGCACCTGAGTTGTGAACTCGACTCTCGACCTCCCAGGCTCTGGGGGTGGTGGTGCCGGTCGTACTTGGGCCATACCCGCTGTGTTTGCTGTGCCAAAAGACCAACGGCGGTCTGATCGCCGTTAGACACCGCCAGATTCACCTCCGAGCTCACGGCAAGGAGGCGTGTGTGGATGGCGGGCTTGCCGGACTGCTGGCCAGCTTGTGGGCGGTCTGCGACACGCGGAGCTGTTGCGAGAACGACGGCGGGCGTGCGTACGTCGTACCGACCGCGGATACCTGTGACGCGGCAGTACGTCTGCTGACCAAGCTTGGACTGCACCCGACGGTCCTCGACGGGACCATCTATTTCCAGACGCCCAGCTCATTGCGGTTGGACGACGTTGACCAGGTACGACGAGTGCTCGAACAACCAGGCGGTGCACGCTCGCGCTGGCGGGTGAACGAGAACGGGGTGTTCGAACCCGTCCGACCTGTCGACGGGTCTGCCGTCCCTGACGCCTGAACATGAGGAGCGTCTGCCGCGTTCCGTGCGCGGATGTGTCTGCGATGGGGTAACCGGGCGTAGTCGGACAGAGTGCTCCGCCTGAGTGGCGAGGGGCCGGTCATGAGGCGGTCGAGGCCTCAGTCGTAGGCAAGGTCCATCCTCGCGCACTACGACCGCGTGTCATGCCGGCGTCGTCCATTGTCCGGGCCACAAACCGACACCCGTGACTGATCTCGAAGTGCCGCAGCCAGCAATGCATTGGGTATCGCCCCGGACCGGCGTCCGTCGGATGTCCTCGACAGCACCCGCCCACTGGCCCTACTCAACATCACCCGACGACTGTGCCAGGGCCCTGACTGGCATACATGTCGCCGGGGCTACTGCAGCCGGTGGGGGTCCGGTGCCGATCGTGCGGGCCGCACGATCGCGATTGCCGCTTCGAGGACGCTGTCCACCTCCAGGTCGGGACGGCAGGAATGTTCGTTCCACCGCCGCCCACGTCGCACCCAGGCAGTCCGCAGACCCGCCCGCACGGCCCCACAGATGTCTTCGACAGGCGCATCGCCGATCATCCATCCATCCAGCGCGACGCCGCAGCGGCGCGCAATCTCGACGAATATGCGCCGGTCCGGCTTGCGGATTCCAAATTCCTCAGCTACGCATAGTGCGTCGATTAAGGGCTCCAGGCCGACCCTTGCCAGCTTTTCCGCCGTCCGGACCTTGGATCCGTTAGTCACCACACCGATCCTCCACCTTGCGTCGCGTAGAAGGGTTAGTGCGTGGATAGAGTTGGCGTCCGGAAGGTAGCAAGAGGCGTAGTTGGCCATGTACCAGTCCTGGAGTTCCTTAAGGCTCATCCGCATGCCCGGCAAAGCCTGCACAACTGCGAGGAATTCGCGGCGTGGCATCTCTCCTTCGCCGTCCGCGTCGACGATTGCCTCCACCGCACTTTCGGGCAAGCCCTCGTGCCGGGCGAGCAGCTGCGCCCAGCGCCGCATTGCCGCGGAGCGGTCGACCAGCGTGTTGTCCAAATCGAATAGCGCGAGCATCAGAGCCCTCTTGGCGCTTTCCGTAGCGACCCAGAGACCTCAAGCACGGAGTTGGCAACAAAGCGGCGCTGTCCGAACAGCCGGATCACTGCGGGATTCTCCAGCTGGCTGAGCTCATCAGAACTACGGCATGCAAAGAC
Source organism: Micromonospora sp. NPDC049004 (assembly GCF_040649315.1). Lineage (NCBI taxonomy): Bacteria > Bacillati > Actinomycetota > Actinomycetes > Micromonosporales > Micromonosporaceae > Micromonospora > Micromonospora sp. NPDC049004. The sequence continues at coordinate 83,954 of NZ_JBEZFG010000002.1, read as the reverse complement.
TGCGCTGCGCCGCGAGTGGCTAGTCATGTTGCGTCCGACGCTGTGAAAGCACAAGCAGTTGAGCAATAGCACCCCTCCGGCAGGCATCTCCAGGGGAAGCTCCTGCCCTCTGAGGTGGCGGTATTCGTCATGTTCATCGGCCCAGTTGCCGCCGCCATCGTTCGACTGTGGGCCGACGTAAGGCAGCCGGTGGGTGGCCGGAACCACGTGGGTACATCCGTTCATGACGGTCGCCGGCTCTAGGTAGAAGAAAACGGCCACGAGTGGCTGGGACCATTGTTGGATGTCGCGGTGGAGCCGGAATGGGATATCGTCGGCGTTGTTCAAGGTCGCGTGATTGTGCCGGTTCAGCACGACGTCCACGGCCGGGCCGAGGACTTGTCCCAACGGGCCTGCGACATGCTCGTGGCGGAGGGCTTCGAGGAAGACCTCGTGGCGTTCGAGCAGTGCATCCAGCCGGCACGGCTCTCCCCGGTGGTTCACTCGGTACGGCGGCACGGCACGGGCGAAGTGGTCGTCTATCACAGACCGCATCCGGTCGACCAGCGAAGCCGGCAGGCCGGTGGGTAGCCGTGCGTAGCCTGCGGCGTCGAAGAAGCGTGCGAGATCGTTCATGGCTGGCCTCCGCCCGTAATCTCCTGGGTGTCGTCGTCGTCCCACATGGCTTGGAACTGGCTCCTGAAGCGCTCGTACCACAGAGGGTCGCTCGACCGCGCAAGGAGGAATCCGGGACGCCACGAGGACGGCTGCCGCCATGACCAAAACCAGATGTAGGCGTGCGCGGTTTCATCGTCGGGGTTGAAGAAGTACGCGGTGAAGGGCGGCATGATGTCGTACGCCCGTAGCTGGAGGCTGTCTGCGGTGGCGTCTGAAGCCGAGCGGATCGCATGGAATGTCGCGATTCCGCTGCGATGCTGATGCCGCACCGATCCCGGAGATGCCTTTGGGGTGGAGCTGCGCCGGTTCGCATCCAGGACAGCCAGGCCCTCTGGGTCCTGCATTAGCACCCGGACGCGACCGCCCGACTTGAGGATCCGGCCAATCTCCGCCGAGTAGGCGACCGCCATCCGGTTGTGACCAAAGCCGCACATGTCGACGGCATGCGCCGTCTCCCACGACGCCGCAAAACGCGGGCTGTTGCGGACGTAGTCCTCGGCGAAGAACGTCAGGGCGCTCACCGAATTGCCGCGGGAGCCTCCAACGTTCTTGCCGTCCAAGGCGGAGAATGGTTCGAGCTCGGCGGCCGGGCGGGTGCGCATCAGTAGCTGCAAAAGAGCGAGATCCGCGCGATGGCGGACGTTGCGCGAGCTGCCGATCCACTCGTGGTCGATCGTGAAGTTCTCGGCGCGTTCCAGCCAGTTGAAGTTGCCAAAAGCGCGATCGATGTTGAAACACAGCAGTAGCAGTTCCCGCTCGTGCGGAGGTGACTTGTCGATGAGCTGCCTGAGGTTGTCCAGGCCGCGTCGGAGTTCGCTCTCTGTGTCTCTCTCGATACGCAGCATCCGCTGTTTGACGTACGCGGATAGATAAGAGAGGTCATCGGGCCCAGTGATGCCTCTACCTCTGCGCAGGCGTTGAAGACTGTCGAAGTCCTCCCCGAAGCCCTGCGCCTTGGCCAGCACGGCCACATTGACCCTCATTCGGCCACGATACGGCAGTTCGCTCGTGTCCAGTGGTGTCCAGCGGGCGCCATGGAACCGCCATGACGGGCTGGTGCCGCGTCCGGTGGCTTGGGCAGGGTTTGGCTAACAACAACCGATGGGAGGTCTGTCATGACGCCATCGCCCGGCCCGCTCATGACCGTCCGCACCGCCCTCATCCTGCTCCTGACGCTCATCACCGGTCTGCTCGCTGGCGGCATGTCCTACCTCGTGGACCACTCGGTCCCGTCGGCGGTGCTCGTAGGTGGCGGCACCGCCGGCAGCGCCCTCCTGCTGTTCCACTCCGTCATCGAACCGTGAGCATCGAGGGTGTCAGGGCTGACAGGTCTCCGCCCCGTGAGTGGCTGAGCCGTCGGGAGCAGCTCTAGGAGAGCGGGACCTGCCGCCGAAGGCCGCGCACGAGATGCCGCGGCAGGTCCTCGATTCTGTGCACGGTGGAGACGTCAGCGTCAGGGGCCGAGTCAGCGGGTGCGTCCATCGGCTCGTGCTCGACCACGGTGATGGCCACACCACAGCAGCCCGGCTCGCCGGTGGCGCGGATCGGTCCGATGACGAGCTGCGCTCGCCTCAGGGATCGGCAGCGATCTTGAGCTGGTCAGCTATGACGTCTGCAGGGCAGAGATGGACGGGCGTCCCTTGTTCCAGGCCGAAGACGAACTGGAGCACTGCTATGCGGGCCCGGACCCCGCCTTAGCTCGGTCGCTAGGTCACCGGTGTTTCGGCGGCGTGAACCAGATGCCAGCCCTTGGGCACGTGCCCGCCAGACCGCAAAGCATGGATCAGCCGATGCCAGGCCGCCCTCACCTCTTCAGGCGGATCCAGAACCTGCACAATCCCTTTCGCCTCCGGCGAACCGGGGGAATCTCAGGGGCGGATGCCAGTTGCCGACCGCCTCGCCGTGTCTGGTGGCCCCGCAAGAGACCCGGTAGTTTCAGCTGTCGGGCACTTTAGCTTTCGTCCATGGGGGATGTCGGTCACGTGTCGCAGCTCGAGAAGCTCGCCGGTGAACTCCGCGCGTTGATGGCCGGGGTCGAACGCGCGCAGGGGTTGGCAGCCGCCGCGGACAGCCAGGCGCAGGAGGTGGCGCTGCGGGCTGCGGGCGCGGGCTTCGTCGCCGTCGCGGCGGGTGTGGCGCGGTTGCGCAACGCGATCACGGGCATCCAGGGCGGCCTGGGGAGTCTCGCCGGTTCGATCAGTGAGGCGACGAAGGCCACCGCGGCGGTGCCGAACGAAGCCACCCCCCAGGAGACGATCGCCGGGCTGGCGCCCGTGCAGAGCGCCGTGGACGCCGCTCGTGACGCTGCGACCGGGGCCATCACCGGAGTCGGTGAGGCGCAGCAACTCGTCGCCATGGTCCTGCAGGGTGGGCAGCCTGGGCCGCTGTTGCAGGCGTTGGAGGCCATCAAGCAGGTCCTGGTGCTGATGGTTCAGCGCACTGGCGGGGCCCGGCAGGCCGTCGAAGCGGCGATCGCGCAGGCCCGGCAGTTGGGGTCGTCGGGAAACTGACAGGGGCTGGCGGTCATCCACCGGCCAGCCCTACCCCTTTCGAGCACGGTGACCCGCCGTCGACACCTCATGCCGCCGGCGACGCCACATCTGCTGACCGCGGCCACGGCACGCCCTGGACCAGACAGCCAACCGGTGTCCCGGGCGGGACGCCGACCGGTCCGAAAACCAGAATTCCACCCCGGTTGGACGACGAAGGCCGGCGTCCGTTGGAGCTCGAGAACGAATGCGCCGATATAGTCGCCAGCAAGAGCTACCGGGTCCACCAGAACCCCACCAGGCAGGAGATCGCCGACGCCCGGCTCCGTACCGGCGACTCGGGCAACCCGAACAAAGACCCGGATTACTTGATCGAAGGTCACGTGTTCGACTGCTATTCGCCCACTCTCGGCAAGCCAGTGCGGGGCGTCTGGAGCGAGGTCCGCGCCAAGGTCGACAAGGAGCAGACCCAACGCGTGGTGCTGAACCTGCACGACTGGCACGGAGACCTCGCGGCCCTGCGGACACAGTTCGACACCTGGCCCGTCGAGAGGCTGAAAGAACTCGTCGCGGTAACGACGAGTGGCGCGATCGTGCAGATCGTCCGTCGAGACTGAGGAGAGGCGCAGAGATGGCTGTCGAGTTCAGGTTGACCCTCGCCGGTGACCTGCCCCTGGACCACGTGGCTGATCTCGTGGCGGCGGACGCCGCCGAGAAGCCCAAGCCGAGCGGCACCAACCCGCGGCTGTTCAGCGCTCGCCTCTACGACACCCGCGGGTACGCGCTGACCGTCTCCTCAGGGAGCCAGGGTTATTTCGATGCCGAGGCCGACGACGGTGCCCGCTGGGAGTGGGAGCCGGAGACGTACGTCGACATCGACTTCTCCATGCGGGCAGACGACGTGGTCGACAAGGGGATCCCAAACATGATGAAGGCCGTGGCCCGGGTGTTGGCCGCCCGGCAGGAGGACGCGGCGCTGGTCCAGAACGGCAACTGGCTCCTGCTGACCCGCGTCGGAGGCAAACTCCGCAGACACCGGCCTACCTGGTGGAGCCACTACGGCATAGACGACCTCATCACCCAATGAACCAGCCCAGCGCCGGTGACCCGCTGACGAACGAAGCCGCTTCGACCCCGCCGTCCGTGCGCGACGTCGACGTCGCCTCTCTCGACTCGACGGACCTGACCCGTTACAAGGACGACCAGTCACCGCGCGGCTGACTGCGACCTGGCCAGAATCCCCCTTGGGAGGCGGTGCCTAGCCGGCGGAGCGGGCAGTCCAGATCATCTTCCATGATGCGCGCGCTGTGTGCTCTCCAGCGGATGGCAACCCGGGTGAACCGGTGCCAACGCGGGTCACCGCAGCTGGTCGCCGGTCGCAGACCGGGGTTCGTGTGCTCAGAGGTGGCCTTGGGCTGGGAGAACGGCCGCCCGGGGAACGCGGTGAACCCGGGCCACTCCCTGCCGTCCCTGGTGAACCCCAGGTCGCTAGACTGGGCCCTCGCGCCCTCGTAGCTCAGGGGATAGAGCATCGGTTTCCTAAACCGTGTGTCGCAGGTTCGAATCCTGCCGGGGGCACCTCGAAGATCAGCCAAAGCGCCACCTGACCTGCGGATACGCTCGCACGTCGATCGGTTTGGCACGCGCAGCCCTCCACGCAGATGCTGCATTGATGGATCAACCGCAAGTGCGAAGCGACAGGTTGTGGCAGCGCGCTGACCGGTCGGGAGCAGGTCAGGGCGTGTAGGTGGTCTCGGCGACGGTCTCGGCGATGCGGGTCAGCCAGTGCCTGTCGTTGGCCTGGGATTCCGGACTGGAGTGGCGGCTGAGGATGCTGGACAGAAATGCGGCGACGTCGTCGAGCTGCCGCTCGGCGCGGTAGTAGCTCAGCATGGTCTGGTCTGGTTCCAGCGGTCCGTAGCCTCGGCGGAAGAGCTCCGCCCGGTGCGCGTTGACCGGGTGGTCGCCGAAGTCCTGGCTGTAGACGAACATCAGGTCCCGCTCGCGCGGTGCCAGGATCGGCGCATCCCAGTCCACGACGTGCAGCGGACCGTCGCCGTCAGCGAGCAGGTTGCCGGGGTGGATGTCGGCGTGGCAGATCACGTGGTGCGCGTGCGTCACTCGGGAGGCGAGCTCATCGACCGTTGCCGACAACCGGTGCAGCGCCGCACCGTACCGGTCCCAGAAGGCGCCGAGGGCCTCGCTCGCCGCAGCCTGCTTCCCGAGGACGCGTAGCCGCTCGCCCGCGTTCGATCGGTAGGTCTCGACCGGCAGGACCCCGGCGAGGTCGGCGCTCGGCCTGACCGCGTGCAGCCGACCCAGGAACTCGCCGTACTCGACCCACTGACGGTCGGTGAGACCGCGATCCCACAGACTGCCGCCGTCGTGGAACGGATAGAGCAGCAGCTGGTAGTGCCCGAACCCGCGACCGGCTCCGCCCTCGGGAAGGTCGATCGGCGCGACGACCTGCCGGACGCCCTGCGCTCGGAGAAAGCGGGGCAACAGGACTGCTGCCTCGGTGAACTCACCGCGGCGCATCTTCAGGAAGTAGCGCTCGCCGGTAGCCGTGTCGACCCGGTACGCCCACGCACTCTCGTCGAGCCCGACCGGCAGAAAGACGAGGTCGGTGACGTCCACGGCCCAGGCGGCGGCCACCTCAGCGGCCAGCAACCGCTGGTCGACGCGAGGCTTGTCGAACATCGACGGAGCGTCGCAGAGTGCAGTCCGGCCGGCAACAGATTTGCCATCGGTAGGCGGATTCAGCGGAAAGCGTCCGGCTCGCGGCCGGAACGGCTGTCGACAGCAACGTCATGGGACGGCGGCGCTCTGACGAGCGTTGGGACGGTAATGCTGGCCCGGCCGCTGGGCCAGCATTACCGTCGGCCGCATGCCCGAACTGATCCTGCCGACCATCGACCTGCATGCTGCCTTCCTGCGGTGCCGCGACGACTGGGGCCCCGGCGTGCACGAGGACGGCTTCGGTCTGGGCGCTGACGACGACGTGGATTCGCCGGATGGCTTCGCCGACTGGGTGCGTCAGCGGACCCGGCTGGCCCATCCCGCCGGAACTCCGTGCCCGGACGAGGAGCACGGCTCGCCCCGGTGGATCGTCGCAAACGGTCAGGTTCTCGGTGCAATCGCGCTGCGGCACACGTTCGACGACGCCCTCGGGCAGATCGGCTACGGCGTACGCCCGTCCGCGCGTGGACGCGGCGTGGCGAGTTGGGCGCTGGGCGAGATGCTCAAGGAGGCCCGGGCTGCGCTGGGCCTGGACCGTGTCCTTGTCATCTGCCTCGCGGACAACCTTGCCTCGGCGCGAACCGTCGAACGCAACGGCGGTGTTCTTGACGGCATCCGCGACACCGGACATGGCCCGGTGAGGCGCTACTGGATCAACCTGGTGGGGTGATTCCGCCGGTCAGGGGATGATGACCACGCCGCCGCGTACGCCGCCCTGGGCGAGCCGTTCGTGGGCGGTGGCCGCGGCGGCGAAGGGGTACACGCCGGCGACCCGCAGCGGGATGTCGCCGCTGGTGACGAGCTTGACCAGTTCTGCCAGCCGGGATCCGTCCGACTCCACCTCCAGCGCGAAGGTTTGGATGCCCCGCACCGGCTCCGGGCGCAGCGGAGGTGACGCGGCCACGTAGCCGCCGCCGTCCCGGACGCGGTCCAGCAGCGAGGAACCGATCACCGCCAGGTCGATGACCGCGTCGTACGTCCCGGTCGGTTCGTCGGAGCGCGACAGGAACGCAGCGCCCAGCGATTCGACGAACTCGCGGTCGTCGGGGCCGGCGAGGCCGGTGGCCCGCAGGCCGGCCGCCCGCGCCAGGGCCAGGACGAACCCGCCGACCTGCCCGGCGGCGCCGGTGACGAGCACTGTCGAGCCCGCCGGGAGCGCGAGCAGGTCGAGAGCCTGGGCGGCGGCGAGGCCGTTGGTCGGCAGGGTCGCCGCCTCGGTGGCGGGGACGCCGGTGGGTGCGGGGGTCAGCGAGGTGGCGTCGAGCACCACGTACTCCGCGTGGGCGCCGGTGGTGGTTTGCAGCCACGGCGAGAAGCCGATGACCTCATCGCCGATCGTGTGCTCGTCGACCGATGGCCCGACGGCGTCGACGGTACCGACCACGTCCCACCCGGGCGTGTACGGCAGGCCGGTCGGCAGCGGCGCCGGGAACCCGCCGGAGCGGACGATGAGGTCGACCGGGTGGACGACGGACGCGGCGACGCGTACCCGCACCTGTCCCGGGCCGGGTTCGGGCGTCGGTACGTCGGCCACGTGCAGGACCTCCGGGCCTCCGAACTCTTCGTAGCGGACTGCGCGCATCGTCGTCTCCTTCGTAGCTGTCGTGATCACCTCGACCGTACGAAGTGGCGGGCACCATAAGGAAGTAGGTACCTTGGAGTACCTAGGGCACCGCAGGAGGGCAAGATGGCGACGACAACGGCGGCGCAACGCCGCGAGCAGGCAAAACGTGATTACGACGCGTTCCTGGAGCGCTGCCCGACGCGGGAGCTGCTGAGCAGGCTCACCGACAAGTGGGTGGCGCTGGTGATCCCGGCGCTTGCCAACGGCCCGCAACGGCACGGCGAGCTCGCCCGCCGCATCGCCGGCATCAGTCAGAAGATGCTCACGCAGACCCTGCGGACGCTGGAGCGCGACGGCCTGGTCACCCGCACGGTCACGGCGTCGGTGCCGGTCCGCGTCGACTACGAGCTCACCCCGCTGGGCCATGAACTGTTCCCGGTCATGATCTCCATCAAGGACTGGGCGGAATCACACATGGACCGGGTGTTCGAAGCCCGAGCCCGATTCGACGCACTCCCCTGAGGAGTCGCGGTCCAGCGGCGACCGTGGGGCGTCCGGGCAGTCACCAGCGGTAGGCCAGGTGAACGGCGAGCGCGGCCAGCACGGTGACGAAGAAGACGGCCCATCCCACGAGATCGCGTGATCCCACCCGGAGGTGGGCGATGAGCGCGCCGACGAAGTAGAGCACCAGCCCCGCCGCGGCGAGCGTCCCCAGCAGCGGTATGGCGAAACCGGCAAGGAGCCCCACGGAGCCGGCCGCCAACAGCAGGCCCAGCACCGGTAGCCAGGACCGTGGCACCCGCTTCATGTCCGCCTGGGACTTGGGATAGTCGTGGCCGATGAGGTAGGTGACCGCGGCGGTGCCGGTGAACACCGAGGCGATGATGGTGACGTCACGTAAGCGGCGAACATGAACCCTCCCTGTGGTTGTCACCTCAGGGACGGGGCAGCTCCGCGAAACGTTACGGGCGCGCGCTCAGCAGAAAGCGGTGCCCTCCGGGTCATCCCGGAGGGCACCGCTTCGTCGCAGGGTCAGAGGAACTTGTACATGTCCGCGGAGGCGGGCTCGGTGTCGCCGGCGGGCGGCGCGGTCACCGAGACCTGCTCGCCGAAGCCGCTCATCTTCATGTCGGTGACGAGATCACCGACGCTCTTCGTGGCGATCGTGTAGGAGAGCGCGGTGAGCCGGCCGTCGGCGTCGACTGTCGCCTCGAAGGGGACCGCCGCCGGGTCCTTCGCCAGCTTGGCGGTGGACTTGAGGCCGTCGCGCATTCCACCGTCGGTGCCGGCGGCCTCCGCGGCCTTGTTCAGGTCGGCGGTGCCGCTGTAGCGGCCGGGGCTCACCTCCTGGGCGGTCACGATGCCGCCGATGATGCCGGTCTGCGCCTTGAGGTCGAACGACTGGCGCAGCGAGCTGGTCGGCCGGAGCTTGTTGAGGTCGATCTTCATCCAGGGCTTCTCGCCCTCGAGCGAGTCCGACTTGATGTAGGCGGCATCGCCGATCAGCCGGGCCTCGATCGGCTCCGGGGCGTTCCCGGTGACGTGGATCGCCTTGGCGGCGGGGTCCATCTTGCCGCTGAGGGTGATCGACTGGTTGCCGGCCTTGACCGAGGCGTCCATGGTGACCGTGCCAGCGAGACTGCGGTCCATGGCCTGCCGCACGGCGGCGACCGGTTCGACCTTGGACGTGGCGGGGGCCGCGGAGGGCCCGGCCCCTCCGGTGTTGTCACCGGAGCTGGTGCCGCAGCCGGCCATAAGGGCGGCGGCGAGGGCAATCGAAAGGGTAGGGATCAGTCGACGCATAGACGTGACCCTAACCGCCTACCGCTACCCGATTTTCACGAGTGGCGGACGCCGCGCGAACAGGCCGAGGCGACAGGTGCAGGAGCCGGACGGTTTTCAGCTGTCCCGCTCGGCTGAGAACCCGGTCGACGAGGCCGTTGTCCCTCGTGCGAGCTACCCGCAAGTGTCCACCGCACGGTGACGATTCCTGACCGGCGGCTCCATAGCGTTTGACGTGGCCGCGGCGCTACCGCCGGGGACCTCGTTGAAGGAGTCATCATGCGCCTGTTGAAGCAGCTCGTGGCCGTTGCGGCGGTCGCCTTCGTCGGTGGTCAGGCCATCGTCGCGGTGGAGGGAAACGACTTGCTCACCCTGCTCCTCGGTCTGTCGACGGCCGTGGTCGCCGTCCTCGTCTACGGGTGGGTGGTACGGCGTACCGAACGTCGCCCGGTCACCGAGTTGGAGCGGTCCGGGGCAGGCGCTCGGATCACCCGAGGACTTCTGATCGGGTTCGCGATGTTCGCGGCGGTGATCGTCAACATCGCCTTCGTTGCCGACTATGACATCGACGGACTGGGGTCGGTGACCGGCGCGGTGGCGCTGCTCGGGTTCATGGCCGCCGCCGCCGTGACCGAGGAGTTGATGTTCCGGGGTGTGCTGTTCCGGATCGTCGAGGAGCGTACGGGCACCTGGATCGCGCTGGCGCTCACCGGCGCGGTGTTCGGCCTGATGCACCTGTTCAACCCCGACGCCAGCGTGTGGGGTGCGATCTGCATCGCGGTCGAGGCCGGGTTCATGCTCGCGGCCTGCTACGCCGCCACCCGCAACCTGTGGGTGCCGATCGGCCTGCACTTCGCTTGGAACTTCGCCGCCGGCGGTATTTTCAGCGTGGTGGTGTCCGGGAACGGCGAGTCCGAGGGCCTGCTGGACACCTCGCTGTCGGGCCCGGCCCTGGTCACCGGCGGCGACTTCGGACCGGAGGGCAGCCTGTACACGGTGGCGGCGGGTGTGGCGCTGACCGTGGTGTTCATGTGGCTGGCTCGCCGCCGGGGTCACATCGTTCCGCGTCGCCGCAAGGCGGTCGTCGCCGAGCCGGCGCCGGTTACGGTTTCCTGATGATCGACCTTCGGATGGTCCCGGGCTCGTGGCGGCGGTGGCCCGTCACGGTCCGGGATCTACCGTTGGCGCTGCTGCTCGCTCTGGTGTCGGTGGTGCCGCCGCTCCGCAATCACGGTACGCAGCTCGGCGACCTGCCGGGGCGTCCCTTCGACGCGCTGACCGTCGCGGTGATCGCCCTGGAGTGCCTCCCACTCGCCGTCCGCCGGCGCTGGCCTGCCCTCTGCCTCGCCCTGGTGTCGGTCGGTTTCGTGATCGACCAGCTGCGCGCCTATCACACGGTGGCGGGCTCCGCGTTGGCGATCGCGCTGCTGAGCGCGGGGGCACATGTGCAACGTCATCGACGTGCCACCATGGTGCTGGGCTCCGCCGCGTATGTGGCGCTGGCCGTCGCTCTCGACCGACAGGGGTCGACCGAGGGCGTGCTCGGCTTCGCCACGTTCTACCTGTTGCTGGTCCTCGCGTGGGGCGTCGGCGCGTGGTTGCGGGAGGCCCGGGCCGTCGAAGCCGAACGCCGTCGCCATGTCGCGGCGACCGCCCGCGCCGCCGAACGCACCCGCATCGCGAGCGAACTCCACGACATCGTGACCCACCATGTGACGGCGATGGTCGTGCAGGCCGAGGCGGCCCGCTACCTGACCGCCGCCCCGGAGCGCCTCGACACGACCCTGACCGCCATCACCGACACCGGCCGCCGGGCCATCACCGATCTGCGGCACCTGCTCGACCTGCTCAACCCCGACCACAGCACCGACCCGCGTACGCCGGCCGTGGGCGAGCTGCACGCCCTCGTGGCGCAGACGCGGCAGGCGGGTCAGCCGGTGGATTTCACCGAGGTCGGCAGCCCCGCGGAGACGACAGGCGGTGCCGAGGTGGTCGCCTACCGGGTGGTGCAGGAGGCGCTGACGAACGCCCTCAAGTACGCGCGCGGCAGCCGCACCACTGTTCACGTACAGCACGGCGAGAGGGAGACCACTGTGCAGGTCAGCACCGAGGGTTCGGGTTCGTACTCCGAGGGTCCCGGCGGGAGCGGGCGTGGCCTCGCGGGACTGCGCGAACGGGTCGACGTGCTCGGTGGCGACTTCAGCGCGGGACGGCAGGCGGACGGCAGCTTCGTCGTGCGTGCCTGCATTCCCACCGGCAGCCCGTCATGACGACGCCGATCCGGGTGCTGGTCTGCGACGATCAGGCGTTGATCCGCACCGGCTTCGCGACGATCATCGGCGCTCAGCCCGATCTCGAGGTGGTGGGTGAGTGCGGCGACGGGCGTGCCGCGGTCGACCTCGCCAGGCGGCTGCATCCGGACGTGGTCGTGATGGACGTACGGATGCCGGTGCTCGACGGCATCAAGGCGACGCGCCTGCTGGCCGGTGCCGGGGTGGCCCAGCCCGTGAAGGTGCTGGTGGTGACGACGTTCAACCTCGACGAGTACGTGTACGAGGCGCTGCGCGCGGGAGCGAGCGGGTTCCTGCTGAAGGACGCCCCGCCGACCCAACTGCTGCACGGTATCCGCACCGTCGCGAGCGGTGCGGCACTGCTGGCGCCCGAGGTGACCCGACAGCTCGTTGGCAGGTACGCGGCGCGGATCCGCCCCGCCGAGGGCACGCCGGACGACGTCGGGCTGACCCCACGTGAGCTGGAGGTGTTGCGCCTCATCGCGGATGGCCTGTCCAACAGCGAGATCGCCGCGACGCTGGTGATCAGCCAGGAGACCGTCAAGACGTACGTGTCACGCATCCTCACCAAGCTCGACCTGCGCGACCGGGTACAGGCGGTGGTCTACGCCTACCGCGCGGGCCTGGTGACGTAGGAGTCCGACGTCAGTCCGCCGGCAGTTGATCGGCCCGGGTGAGCACCCGGTCGACGAGGCCGTACTCCCGGGCCTGCTCGGCGGTGAACCAGCGGTCCCGGTCCCAGTCCCGCTGGATCTCGTCGAGCGTCCGTCCACTGTGCTCGGCGATCAGCTCCTGCATGGTCCGCTTCACGTGCAGCATGTTCTCGGCCTGGATGGTGATGTCCGAGGCGGTGCCGCCCATCCCGCCGGAGGGCTGGTGCATCATGATCCGCGAGTGCGGCAGCGCGTACCGCTTGCCGGCCGCGCCCGCACACAGCAGGAACTGCCCCATCGAGCCCGCGAACCCGAGCGCCAGCGTGGCCACGTCGTTGCGGACGTAGCGCATCGTGTCGTAGACCGCCATTCCGGCGCTCACCGAGCCACCCGGCGAGTTGATGTAGAGGTAGATGTCCCGCTCGGCGTCCTCGGCCGCGAGCAGCAGGATCTGCCCGCAGATCTGGTTGGCCGACTCCTCGGTCACCTCGGTGCCGAGAAAGACGATCCGCTCCCGCAGCAGCCGCTCGAACACCTGGTCACCGAATGTCGGTTGCCCACTGTCCCGCATCTGTACGCCGTACCCGATCATTCGTCGCCGCCCTCCGCCGTGCCGGCGGGCGGGGGAACCGCCCGGGGGACCGGCACCTCCAGCCTGCGGCGGTGACCGGCGGCCAGCCAGGGATTCTGCCGCCGGCAGATCCGCCGACGGCAGAACCCGGCGGGCCTACACCAGGGTCAGCCGCCGCCGGCCCGTCAGGGCCCGGCGGCAGGCCAGCATCTTGGAGGTACGCGGGCCGGGGCGCCCGGTCGGCGCGGAGGCGATCAGCCGGACCCGCAGCCCCGCCCCGCCGACTGTCGACCCGACCGGCGATGCCGGACCGCCGACGTGCAGGATCGGCCCGCCCAGCCGCAGCACCGGCCCGGCCGGCTGCCGAACGGGGGCCGGGACGGCGGCCACGGGTGGCGTGGACCCACCCGGCTGGAAGCCGATCCGGAAGGTTGTACCGGTCTCGGCGCGCGCCGAGGGCACCCGCTCCAGCCGGGCCAGCGCGGCCCGGGGTGCGGCGGGGAGGCGACGTTCGACGCGGCGCAGGTCGTCGCGGGCCGCTTCGAGCAGGTCGGAGAGTTGGATGCCGAGCGCCCGGCAGATCGCCGCGAGCACCTCCGAGGATGCCTCCTTGCGGCCGCGCTCGACCTCGGACAGGTAGGGCACGGAGACCCCGGCGGACGCGGCCACCTCGCGCAGTGTGCGGCCCTGGCTCTGGCGCAGCCGGCGCAGCACCCCGCCGATCACTCGTCGCAGCAACGACATGCCGACCTCACTCTCGCGGTCGTCGGAGGAACACCTCCATCATGCCGGTTGTCGGACCGGTCGGCGGTCCCGTGCGGTCGCGCGCCGCAGCCGTCCGCCGCTCGTCACGGATCCCGGCTGCCGGCCCGCACCGGGCTCGGTGGTGTCGTCCAACAGTGGCGTGCCGGCGGCGGTGCGGTGTCCGCTGCGCGACCCGGGCGTGCGGCGTGCGGCGTACCCGCTATGTTGTGCTCGTGCAGGCGACGGCGGCGGAGCAGGTTCGACGGTGATCCATTTTCCCGCGCAGCGCCGGGGCCCGCTGAGCGCGCTGAGCCTTCGGCTCGCGGCCGCCCTGGGTCTGGTCTTCGCCGTGGTGGCGGCGGTCTATCTGGACCGGGACGGCTACCGCGACGTCAACGAGGACGGCCTCACCCTGCTCGACTGCTTCTACTACGCGGTCGTCTCGCTCTCCACGACCGGTTACGGGGACATCACCCCGGCCGCGCCGTCGGCCCGGCTGGTCAACGTCCTGTTCGTCACCCCGGCCCGGGTGCTCTTCCTGATCATCCTGGTCGGCACCACCCTGGAAGTCCTGACCGAGCAGTACCGGACCGGCCGTCGCCTGTCGCGGTGGAGGAGAGTCGTGAAGGACCACGTCATCATCTGCGGCTACGGCACCAAGGGCCGCAGTGCGGTCAACGCCCTGATGGAGAACGGCCTGGACAAGTCGAGGATCGTGGTGGTGGAGCGCAGCAGCGCCGCCCTGCGACAGGCCACGTCGGCCGGGCTGGTGGCGATCGAGGGGTCGGCGACCCGGTCGTCGGTGCTGAACGAGGCACACGTGCGCAACGCGAAGGCAGTGATCATCGCGACCGACAGTGACGATGCCTCGGTGCTGGTGGCGCTGACCGTACGGCAGCTCACCGCCGGGCAGGTCCGGATCATCGCGGCGGCGCGGGAGGCGGAGAACGCCCCGCTGCTCAAGCAGAGCGGCGCACACCACGTCATCGTCTCCTCGGCGACCGCCGGCCGGCTGCTCGGCCTGTCCACCTCGGCGCCACCGTTGATCGACGTGGTGGAGGACCTGCTCACGCCCGGGCAGGGCATGGCGCTGGCGATGCGCTCGGCGGAGCGGGACGAGGTGGGTCGCTCGCCGCGCGAGCTGGATTCCCTCGTGATCGCCCTGGTGCGACGCGGCAAGGTGGTCACCCTGGCCGACCGGGCCGGTGCGGTGATCGAGACCGGCGACATGCTGGTGCACGTCCGCGACGACCGCCCGCAGTCCACGGCGACTGTCTGACGCTGGCACGTCAGCAGGCGTCGGGCTCCTCGATGAGCGCTTCGCCGCAGCTGATCGGTGTCGTGGTGGCGGCCCGCCTGAGCAGCTCGTAGAGCGTTTCCCGCTCGGCCGGCTCCAGCGCCCCGAACACCTCGTCCTCGGCGCCCGCGAGGGCGCATTCCGCCTCTTTGAGGCGTTTCGCACCATCTTCGGTGAGTTCGACGACGTGTCGGCGGCGGTCCTGGGGTGACCGTCGCCGCTCGACCAGGTCTTTCGCCTCGAGATCGTTGAGCAGCCCGACGATGTTGGTGCTGTCCATCTCCAGGGTGCTGGCGAGCGCCTGCTGGCTGGTGCCGCCGCCCGCGCGCAGCACCGTGAGCGCGACCAGGTGTCGGGGCCGCAGGCCCAGTGGCGCGAGCACCGACTCGGCCCGCAGTCGCATCCGCCGCGCCAGGTGATCCAGCAGGGCTCCTGAGCGGTGCTCCGAGGGATCCAGCGGTAGGGCGGACATGTGACCCAGTCTACCGAGCCGTCGGAACATCTGCCTGCTATAAATAGTTGGCGCTACACAGACGATCCTTGGAGGAGAAATCATGAACCTGCTGCATATCGATTCGAGCATCCGGGGTGACTGGTCGGTCAGTCGGCGGCTCACCGCCCGTGCCGCCGCGGCCTGGCGCTCGGCACACCCCGACGGCACGGTGACCTACCGTGACCTGGGCGCCGAGCCGCTGCCGCACCTGGACTCGGAGGGCGGGCTGGCGCGGATGACGCCGCCGGAGCAGCACACTCCGGCCCAGCGCGAGTCCTGGGAGCTCAGCGTGCGGTTGGTCGACGAGGTGAAGCAGGCCGACGTGGTGCTGCTCGGGCTGCCGCTCTACAACTACGGGGCGCCGAGCAGCGTGAAGTCCTGGGTCGACCACCTGATCGTCGCCGGCCTCACCTACGACCCGACGACGCAGGAGGGCCTGCTCAGCGGCCGCGAGTTCGTGGTGCTGGCCACCCGGGGTGGCGGCTACGGCGAGGGCACCCCGCGACACGGCTGGGACCACGCGGAGCAGTGGCTCCCGCACGGCCTGTCGATGACCGGCCTGGAGCCGCGTTTCATCAGCACCGAGCTGACCCTGGCCCCGTCGGTGCCGGCGATGGCCGAGCTGATCCCGCTGCACGAGGCGAGCCTCGCGGCGACCGAGAAGGAGATCGACAACCTCTGGCTGCCGGCCTCCGCCCAGCGCTGAAGCAACGCCGGAACGACGAGAGCGGCCGCCCCCGAACTGGGGACGGCCGCTCTCGTCAGGTACGCCGAATCAGAGGATCGTCCAGGTGTCGCCACTGCCCAGCAGACCGGCGAGCTGCTGCTCGGGGGTCTCGGTGACCGTCGCCTTCGCCGCCGCGAGCTGGCCCTGGACCACGCTGTCGTAGGACGGCCGGTCCACCGACCGGAACACCCCGATCGGGGTGTTGCGCAGGTCCAGGCCGGGCAGCCGGGACAGCGCGAAGGCGTACGCGGGGTCGGTCACCGTCGCGTCGTGCACGACGATCTCCTCCGGGCGGACCGAGGCGGTCTCCCGGACTTCCAGGCCGAACGCGCCGGGCGGGTGCACCACGCAGAACCGCCCGTCCGCGCCGAAGGTGATCGGCTGCCCGTGTTCGAGGCGGATCAGGTAGTCGTCCCGGGTGGACGGGTCCTTGAGCTGTTCGAACGCCCCATCGTTGAAGATGTTGCAGTTCTGGTAGATCTCCACGAAGGCCGAACCCTCGTGCTCGGCGGCGGCCCGCAGCACCGACTGCAGGTGCTTGCGGTCCGAGTCGATGGTCCGACCGACGAAGCTGGCCTCCGCGCCGAGCGCGAGCGAGAGCGGGTTGAACGGGGCGTCCGCCGAGCCGGCCGGGGTCGACTTGGTGACCTTGCCGACCTCGGAGGTGGGCGAGTACTGACCCTTCGTCAGGCCGTAGATCCGGTTGTTGAACAGCAGGATCTTGAGGTTGACGTTGCGGCGCAGCGCGTGGATCAGGTGGTTGCCGCCGATGGACAGCGCGTCGCCGTCACCGGTGACCACCCAGACCGACAGGTCCGGCCGGGACACCGACAGGCCGGTCGCGATCGCCGGGGCGCGGCCGTGGATCGAGTGCATCCCGTACGTGTTCATGTAGTACGGGAAGCGGGACGAGCAGCCGATCCCGGATACGAAGACGGTCCGCTCGCGGGGGATGTTCAGCTCCGGCATGAACTGCTGGATGGCCGCCAGGATCGCGTAGTCACCGCAGCCGGGGCACCAGCGCACCTCCTGGTCGGACTTGAAGTCCTTCGCGGTGAGCTTGAGGGCGACGGGCTCAGACATTCTTCAGGACCTCTTCCAGCGTCGTCTCCAGCTCGGCGGCCGTGAACGGCAGGCCGCGGACCTGGTTGTAGCTGATCGCGTCGACCAGGTAGCGGGCCCGGATGACGTGGGCCAGCTGGCCCAGGTTCATCTCCGGGATGACCACCTTGTCGTAGGAGCGCAGCACCTCACCGAGGTTGGCCGGCATCGGGGCCAGGTGCCGCAGGTGCGCCTGGGCGATGGACAGCCCGCGCTGGCGGACGCCACGGCAGGCGGCGCCGATCGGCCCGTACGTCGAGCCCCAGCCGAGCACCAGCACCCGCGCGTCGCCGTCCGGGTCCTCCACCTCGATGTCCGGCACCGGGATCGTCTCGATCCGGGCCGCCCGGGTGCGGACCATGAAGTCGTGGTTCGCCGGGTCGTACGAGATGTCACCGGTCTTGTCGGCCTTCTCCAGCCCACCGATGCGGTGCTCCAGCCCCGGGGTGCCGGGGATCGCCCACGGCCGGGCCAGGGTCTCCGGGTCACGCAGATACGGCAGGAAGGTCGTGCCGTCGTCGCCGTTGGGCCTGGTGGCGAACTCGACCCGCAGGTCGGGCAGCGACTCCACGTCGGGCAGCAGCCACGGCTCGGAACCGTTGGCCACGTAGTTGTCCGACAGCAGGATCACCGGCGTGCGGTAGGTCAACGCGATCCGCGCCGCCTCCAACGCCGCGAAGAAACAGTCCGACGGCGACTTGGGCGCGATCACCGCGACCGGCGCCTCGCCGTGCCTGCCGTACAGCGCCATGTTGAGATCGGCCTGCTCGGTCTTGGTCGGCATGCCCGTCGACGGCCCGGCCCGCTGCACGTCCACGATCACCAACGGCAACTCCAACGCCACCGCCAGGGAGATCGTCTCGCTCTTGAGCGCCACACCCGGCCCGCTGGTGGTGGTCACCCCGAGCGACCCGCCATAGGACGCGCCCAGCGCCGCGCCGACCGCGGCGATCTCGTCCTCGGCCTGCATGGTCAGCACGCCGAAGCGCTTGTGCTTGCTCAGCTCGTGCAGGATGTCCGACGCCGGAGTGATCGGGTACGCCCCGAGGAAGACCGGCAACCCCGAGCGCACCCCGGCGGCGACCAGGCCCAGCGAGAGCGCGGCGTTGCCGGTGATGTTGCGGTAGGTGCCGGGATGCATCTTCGCCGGCTTGACCTCGTAGCGGACCGCGAAGTCCTCGGTGGTCTCGCCGAAGTTCCAGCCGGCCTTGAAGGCGGCCACGTTCGCGGCGACCAGCTCGGGACGGGCCGCGAACTTGCGCTCCAGAAAGCGCAGGGTCGACTCGTACGGCCGGGAGTACATCCAGGAGAGCAGACCGAGGGCGAACATGTTCTTCGACCGCTCGGCGTCCTTCTTGGACACCTCGTACGCGGCGAGCGCCCCGACCGTCATCGACGTCAGCGCCACCGGGTGCACGACGTAGCCGGCCAACGAGTCGTCGTCCAGCGGGCTGGTCTGGTAGCCGACCTTGGCCAGGTTGCGCCGGGTGAACTCGTCGGTGTTGACGATGATGTCCGCGCCGCGCGGCAGGTCGGCCAGGTTGGCCTTGAGCGCGGCCGGGTTCATCGCCACCAGCACGTTCGGCGCGTCGCCCGGCGTGAGGATGTCGTAGTCGGCGAAGTGCACCTGGAAGCTCGACACACCGGGCAGGGTGCCGGCGGGAGCCCGGATCTCAGCGGGGAAGTTCGGCAGCGTGGAGATGTCGTTGCCGAGCTGCGCCGTCTCGGAGGTGAACCGGTCGCCGGTCAACTGCATGCCGTCGCCGGAGTCACCGGCGAACCGGATGACCACCCGGTCGAGTTGACGGATCTGCTTGGTCACTGTGCCACCTTCGTTCGCGACTGCGGGCCCGCAAGCGCTGTCGTTCCTCCCCCAGAGCCTACGTCGAACGGACCCCCGACCCTCCCCGGAGGTCCGCCGACTGAGACCCGATCGACCCGATATTTGCCCAATTTTGCGGGGTTTCGCCCTGGCCGCCGTAATTCAGATCACCGTCCCCGGCCGGCCGCGACCCCGGCCGGGGACGGCCAGGGTCGTCGATCGGTCATTCGGTGGGCGGAGCCGTGGGCTCTGCCGGCGGCCCGCCGAGGCGGCGGCGCAGCGAGGTGGTCGCCAGCGTGAGGGCCAACACCACCAGCAGCGCGGAGACCGCGATCAGGATGACCGCGGTCCGCTGCACCGAGGACATGCCGCCGTCGTCGTCGGTGGTCGCGCCCGCCGGGAGTACGCCCTGCGAGCCGGTCGGCGCGGGCGGCGAGACGACAGGCGTGGCCATCGCGGCGGCCGCGGTGATGCGGAAGCTCATCTGCACCCGCCGGGTCGCGCCATTGCGCGGGTCGAGTTGACCGATCACCGCTCCGGACAGCGGCGCCTCCCGCTGGGCCTGCGGAGTCGCCTCCACCGGCAGCCGCAGCTCGCGGGTCTCGCCGGCCGACAGCAGGCCCGCGTCGCACCGGGTGCGGGACGCCTCGACCGGCAGGCAACCCGCCGGTGGGGTCGGCACGTTCACCCCGGCTGGCAGGATCACCTCCACCAGGCCGGCGGCGTCCACCGTGCCGGTGTTGACCAGCCGCACCGCGAGGGTGCTCGCCGCGCCGCTGATGTCGAACGCGACCTCGTCGGCGGCCAGCGAGATGCCGGGCACCGGCGGGCCGGGTGGGAACAGCACCGCGAAGCCCTGGTCGTCGGCCACCTCGCCGGACACCCCCGGCGCGTCCGCGACGACCCGCACGGAGCCACTGAGCGGCATCCGCTCCCAGGCGTCGCCGGCGACCCGCAGCCGGATCAGGCTGCTGAACCGGACGCCCGCCTCGGCCGTCCAGGCACCGCACTGGTACGCGCTGCCGCCCGCTGCGGCGCACCCCTTCGTCCCGGCGTCGCTCAGCCCGGCCGGCAGGGTGTACGAGAGCCGGACGCGCTGCGCTGCGGTGCCGGTGTTCGCCACGGTGACCCGCAGCGTGGTGGTGGTGCTGGCCGCGTTCCAGTACGCCTCGGGCAGGGTGACGTCCTCGGTGGTCACCTGCACGCCGAGCGGGCTCGGCACCGGCGCCGGCGTGCCACCCGGCGCGGGCGGCTGAACCGGGGGAGGCGGCGGCCCGGGCGTCGGTGGTCGCGTGCTGCCCCCCGGTGCGGGAGCGGTGGTGGTGGGCGGCGGCACGTTCGGCGGGGTGGTCGGCGGAGGCGCCGGGGGCGTCGTCTCCGGCGGCGGCGCGGTGGTCTCCGGGGCCGGGTCGGTAGGTGCGGGATCGCCGCCCGGATCCTCGGTGGGGGTGGGCTCCTGGGCCGGGGTGGTCTCCGGGTCCGGATCGGGATCGGGCGCCGACTCCGTCACGGCGGCGATCGGGTGGGTGTGCGGCACCGCCGCGCTGGCGAGGGCCGGAGCGCCCGCGAGCGCCGCGAGCAGCCCGAGCGCGAGCGACGCCGCCAGCAGGGGCGCGGGATGTCGCCCCGCAGCCCGGCGTTCGGGCGATACCTTCACGCGGGCCATCTGTCCTCCGGTGCCATGGGTGGAAGTCCAATGTTCGTAACAGTTGTCTCAGTGCACTAGTCCCACGCGGAAACAAATCCGTAACGTGTTTGGGACGGCCTGTCCGTCTGGGCGGTAGGCTCCCGATGTGACCGGTTACCTGGGCTCGTACGCGACGCTCGGGCTCTTGCTGCTCGCCAGTGTCCTGTTCTTTGTGACGGCGTTCTCGGCCAACCGGGTGTTACGTCCCGCCCGTCCGGCCGACCCGTTCGGCAAGCGGACCAGCTACGAGTGCGGGCTCGACCCGGTCGGCGCCGACTGGGCGCAGATGCAGATCCGCTACTACGTGTACGCGTACCTGTACGTGCTGTTCGCGGTCGAGGCGGTGTTCCTCTTCCCGTGGGCGGTGGTCTTCGACCGGCCGGGCTTCGGCCTGGTCACGGTGGTGGAGATGGCGGTGTTCGTGGCGGTGCTCGCCCTCGGCATCCTCTACGCCTGGCGTAGGAACATCCTGCGCTGGACCTGAGCGCCCCGTCCTCCGGCGATCGTGCCGCTCCGCCGACCGTTCACGGTGGTCGCCGCACCGACCAGACGACTCAGGCCAGACCCCGCCGGGTCGCCGCGGGCGGTCGGTCGCCGCGGATCGAGGCGACCATGTCCAGCACCCGACGGGTGGGCCCGACCTGGTGGGCCCGGAACACCCGAGCGCCCAACCAGGCGGAGACCGCCGTCGCGGCGAGCGTGCCCTCCAGCCGCTCGGCCACCGGCAGGTCCAGCGTCTCGCCGACGAAGTCCTTGTTGGAGAGCGCCACCAGCACCGGCCAGCCGGTCGCGGTCAGCTCGTCCAACCGGCGGGTGATCTCCAGGGAGTGCCGGGTGTTCTTGCCGAAGTCGTGCGCCGGGTCGATGAGGATGCCGTCGGGGCGTACCCCCGCCGCCACCGCGCGCTCGGCGAGCCTGGTAACCGTCTCGACCACGTCGGCGACCACGTCGTCGAAGGCGGCCCGGTGCGGCCGGGTCCGGGGGACCAGCCCGCCGGCGTGCGAGCAGACCAGGCCGGCGCCGGTGCTCGCCGCGACCCGGGCGAGCGCCGGGTCGGCGCCCGACCAGGTGTCGTTGAGCAGGTCCGCGCCGGCTGCCACGGCCTCCGTCGCCACCTCGGCACGCCAGGTGTCGATGGAGATCACCACCTCCGGGAACGCGGCCCGTACGGCGGCGATGGTGTCCACGGTGCGGCGGATCTCCTCCGCCACGTCCACCTCGGCGCCCGGTCCCGCCTTGACCCCGCCGATGTCGATGATCGCCGCGCCCTCGTCGACCGCCCGCTCGACGGCACGCAGCGCGCTGTCGGCGGCGAAGGTGGCGCCCCGGTCGAAGAACGAGTCCGGTGTGCGGTTGACGATGGCCATCACCACCAGCTCACCCGGGGCGAACGTCCGCCCACCAAGCCGAAGTGCCCCGGCCATCACGCCTCCCGACTGTCCGCACCGTCGCCGCCGCTCCGGCCGCCACCGACGCTAGCCGGTCGGCCGGCCGGCGCGCGGGGCGGGCGTGGGCGTCGATCGCGATCGGGGTGGTGGGGTCGCTCCCAGCCGCCTGTCGTGCCACGATCAGTGCATGGGTCAGCTTCTGCTCCTCCTGGTCGTGGCATTGACGGTCGCGGCGGTTGTTTTCGGCGTGACGGTGTTGGTCAGTGGCCGGGATCCCGGCCTCGCGCCGACCGAACCGGATTCGCAGGCCATCCCGCTGCCCGGCACCCGGCCACTGCGGGAATCCGATGTGGGCGCGGTCCGGTTCGACACCGGTTTGCGCGGGTACCGGATGGCCCAGGTCGACCAGGCGATGCGCCGTGCCGCCTACGACATCGGCTACAAGTCCGAGCTGATCGGCGTGCTGGAGTCGGAGGTCATCGCGTTGCGTGAGGGCCGCATCGACGACGCGGACGCGCTGCGCCAGGCCCGCGAGCAGGCCGCGACGGCGGTGCCGGCCGCGGCCACCGCGGAGTCGGATGCGGACGGATCGCCGGCCGACGCCGTGCCCGCTCCCACCTCCTCGGCTGCCGATTCGGACGGCGTCGCGCCGGGGGACAGCGAGCCGACCGACCGCACGCCTACCGACAGCGAGCCAACCGCCCACAAGCCGGCGGACGGCGAACCGACTGACCGCGAGCCGGCCGCTGACGAGCCGGCCGAGGACCAGCGGGCCGGTGGGGCCGGGCAGCACGGCGCGGTGGTCCGGTCGGAGTCCGCGTGACCGGTCCGGAGGGCGCCGACGATCTTCAGGAGGCGGCGCAACCCGGTGCCGGTGAGGTGACCGCCACCGTCATCGTCAACGCCCCGGCGGCCCGGGTCTTCGCCGCGTTGCTCGCCTGGGAACGACAGTCGGACTGGATCCCGTTCACCCAGGTCCGGGTCGTCGAGGGCGACGGGCGCGAGGGCAGCCGGATCGAGGCGGTGACCGCGCTCGGCCGGGCGACACTGCGCGACGAGATGCTTGTGGTCCGGGTCGACGAGCCGTACGAGATCGGCGTCGTGCACCACGGCCAGGTGCTACGCGGCCCGGGTGTCCTGCGGTGCACCGCACTCGGCGAGGCCCGCACCCAGGTCGTCTGGCACGAGTGGTTCCACCTGCCGGGCGGCCGGGCCGGCCGGCTGGCGTGGCCGGTGCTCTGGCCCGGCTCCAAGCTGGGCCTCACCCAGGCGCTGAAGAGGTTCGCCCGTCTGGTCGAGCAGGGCCGACTGCCCTGACCACGCCCGGCGCCGGCTGCCAGCCCGGCGCGCGGAGGAGATGCCCCAGGCGGTGCCGCCACGTCCCGGCGGCGCGCAGGTCCCGGGCGATCGAGACGTATTCGTGGAAGGCCACGCGCACCGGGTTGTAACTGCCCACGTTCTTGGTCAGGCCGTAGACGCAGCGCTCCCGCTCCGCCGCGAAGGAGCCGAACAGCCGGTCCCAGACGATCAGGATGCCGCCGAAGTTGCGGTCCAGGTAGCCGCCCTGGGAGGCGTGGTGGACGCGATGGTGCGACGGGGTGTTGAAGACGAACTCGTACCAGCGTGGCATCTTCTCGATGCGCTCGGTGTGGATCCAGAACTGGTAGAGCAGGTTGACCGAACCGCAGAACGCGACGACCGCCGGGTGTACGCCGGCCAGGATCAGCGGGACGTAGAAGACCCAACTGGTCAGCCCGGTCCACGGCTGCCGCAGCGCGGTGGAGAGGTTGAACCGCTGCGACGAGTGGTGCACCACGTGCGAGGCCCAGAGGATCCGGATGACGTGGTGGCCCCGGTGTGACCAGTAGTAGCAGAAGTCCTGCGCCAGCAGGATCAGCGGCCAACTCCACCAGATGTCGGCGATCCGCAGCGGGGTGAGCGCGTAGAGCAGCGCGTACGCGGCGGCGATCGGCACCTTCCAGAGCAGGTCCGTGAAGACGCTGCCGAGCCCCATCGCCAGGCTCGTCGCGGTGTCCGCGCCGCCGTAGCCGACCTCGTCGTCGTCGCGGTGCAGCAGGTAGGAGACCCGTTCCAGCACGATGAGCAGCAGGAAGGCCGGGATCGACCAGGCGATGACGTCCGGAAATTCCTTCATCGCGCCGCCTCCACTCGCCGTCGTCGGCCGGGGACGCCCCGCTGGGTGACCCCGACCTACCGGTCGGTAACAAGCACGATAGGCAGTGGAGCGGCAGGTGGCAATGGGCTGTCGGTGCGATGGCCTAGCGTGTGCGACGTGAGTGACCTGGTGATCGGCGCCGACGGGCTGGCCCGCTGCGCCTGGGGGGCGAGCACCCCGGACTACGCCGTCTACCACGACACCGAGTGGGGGCGGCCGCTGCGCGGTGACGACGCGCTCTACGAGCGGATGACCCTGGAGGCGTTCCAGTCCGGCCTGTCCTGGCTGACCATCCTGCGCAAACGCCCGGCGTTCCGGTTGGCCTTCGACGAGTTCCACCTCGCGACGGTGGCCGGCTACGGCGAGGCCGACGTGACCCGGCTGCTCGCCGACGCCGGCATCGTCCGCAACCGGGCCAAGATCGAGGCGGCGATCGCCAACGCCCGTGCCGCCCTGGAACTGCCCGACGGGCTGTCCACGCTGCTCTGGTCGTTCGCTCCGGAGCGCCGGCCGGCCCGCCCCGCCTCGTTCGCCGAGCTGGCGCCGATCACCCCGGAGTCGACGGCGATGGCCAAGGCGCTCAAGAAGCGCGGCTTCCGGTTCGTCGGCCCCACCACCGCGTACGCCCTCATGCAGGCCACCGGGATGGTCGACGATCACATCGTCGGCTGTCACGTCACCCGCTGACCGGCGGCGTGATGGGATGGCAGGCATGACGACCGAGACCGCGTACCGGGCCGGTGCGGCCGGCAACACCGACGGGCCGGGCACCTGGGCCGTGCTGCTGCCCCCGGAGCGCTACGAGGCCGAGCGGCTCGTGCACCACGACTCGCTGGAGCTGACCGGGCTGACCGACGTCGGGCGTCCCGGCCCCGGTGACCGGGTGGCGGTGCTGGCCGACGCGCCGCCGCGACTGGTGGCCCTCGGCCGGGTCACCGCGCCGACGCAGCGGCACTCCGAGGACCCGGACGATCCGCAGTCCGACATCGAGCCGGGGACGCTCGTCGTGACGTACACCCGCAGGGCCTTCGACGAGCCGGTGCCGACCGACCTGCTCACCCTCGACGGGCCGGTCACCGCACTGGAGCCGGCCGCCTTCCGGGCGTTGGCCGACCGGCTCGGCCCGCCCCCGGTGCGGCGCACCTGGCTGGTCAGCCTCGACCTGCCGATCGAGGCCGGCACGCCGGCCGAGGCGGTGCGTCTGTTCTGGTCGTACGTGCAGGAGTTGGGGCCGCGCGAGCTGCCGGCGTTCGTGTCACCGGCCGGCGACGAACTCGCCATGCAGGCGTTCGTGCTGGGCGCGGAGGCCAACCAGGACCCGGAAGAGGACGACTAGAACAGCTTGTCGAGGCGTCCCCGCCAGTCGGCCAGCACCGGCCCCGGGTCGGTGTCCAACACCCGCTCCAGCAGCGTGGCGTAGACGTCCCGGAAGTCGGTGGTGTATTTCAGGTCGCCATCGTCGAGGTCGGTGAGGCTGGGCGCGTCCCCGTGCCAGCCGCCGCGCACTCCCGCGCCGAGCAGCAGCATGTCGGAGGCGGTGCCATGGTCGGTGCCGTCCGAGGCGTTGGCCTTCACCCGGCGGCCGAACTCGGAGTAGACCGCCACCACCACCTTGCGGCCCGCCTCGGTGCGACTCATCCGGTCGGCGAACGCGGTCAACGCCCGGTCCACCTGCCCCAGCAGGACGGCCTGCAACTGCTTCTCGTCGGCGTGCGTGTCGAAGCCGCCCAGCGACACCGAGAAGACCCGCGTGGACACGTTCGCCTCGACACACTGCGCGACCAGGTCCAGTTGGGCGTCCAGCGGGGTTCGTGCCCCGCCGGTGGCCGTGGCGGGCGCCTGGTCGCCGTCCGGGTCGTCCGCCTCCGTGGCGGCGGAGTCGCGTACCTGGTGGATCATCTCGTCCACCGACCGCAGGTCGGCGAAGCAGGCGGCGGCTCTCGCCCGTGCGGCTGACTCACCCGGCTCGGCGGCGGAGAACGCCTTCAGCGTCTCCGCCGGCAGGCCCTTGGTGGCCTTGCGGTCGGTCACCGGCACGGCAGCGCCCGCGCTGCGCGCCCCGGCCAGCAGCGGCGGCAACGCCGGCTCGAACGACACGGCCAGCCGGGGGTCGCCGCCCGTCCCGTCCAGCCAGCGGCCGAGCCAGCCGGTGTTGCCCGGCCGGTCGGGCTGCGCCGTGTGCCAGATGTCCATCGACCGGAAGTGGCTGCGGTCCGGCTTCGGGTAGCCGACCCCGCGCACGATCGCGAGCCCACCGCCCGACCAGCGCTGGTGCAGCCCGGCCAGCGCCGGGTTGAGGGCGAAGTCGTCGTCGAGCCGCCGCACCTCGCCGTCGGGGTACGCCAGCTCCGGGCGGGCCGCCCGGTAGGCCGGGTCGCCGTACGGGATGACGGTGTTCAGGCCGTCGTTGCCGCCGTAGAGGGTGACCAGCACCAGCGTGCGGGACTGCGGATCACGGTCTCCGGCGGTGTCCAGGAGGTCCCGCAGGCCGTACGCGCCGGCACCGGCGGCCAGCGCGCCCGCGCCGACCACCCCGCTGGTGAGCAGGAACCTGCGTCGGGTCAGGGTGTCCACTTCTCGACTCCTCCGCTCAGCTGACGGTGTATTCGGGGCTGACCAGCCCGGCGGCCAGCAGCTTGCGCGGCTCGCCGGCCAACGGTGTGAGGGCGGCCCGGGTGCGGGCGCCCCAGCCGTCGACGACCAGCAGTCGGGCCAGCGCGTCCGGCCGGCCGGCGACGGGCGCGGCGGTCAGCCGGGCCAGCACCGCCGGGGTGGCCGCCGCGGCCAGCATCCCGGCCATCCGGAGCCGGGCCTGCAACGACGAGGTGGTCAGCCATGCGGCGCCGGCCGGCCAGCCGCCCACGCTGGGCGGCCGCAGTGGCACCTGGTCCAGCGCGTTCAGACCGGAGAGCAGTTGCTTGCGCTGCTGCTCGGGCAGGGCGGAGGGCCGGACGCCGAGCTGTCGCAGCGCGCCGACCATCCACTCCACCGGCTGCTTCACGAGGGTGCCCCGGGTCTGGGCGAAGGCCGGCGACGTGAACAGCGCGCGCAGGGTGGCGACGGTGTCCGCGCCGGCCAGGCCGTCCGGCGCCGGGACGTCGGTGCCGGCGTAGCGGAACCAGAGCCGCCCGGCAACGAACGTCGCCGCCGTCGGCTGGGTGGCCAGCAGCCCGGCGTACGCCTCGGCGTCGAAGCGGCCGGTCTGTCCCAGGATCGTCTTCTCCCCGGGGTCGTGCCGTTTGGCCTCCAGGCGGGCGACGCCGGTGCGCCGGTCCACCACCCAGCCGGTCAACGCCCGCGCGCCGGCCTTCACGTCGGCCTCGGTGTAGCCGCCGATGCCGAGGGTGAACAGCTCCATCAGCTCGCGCGCCAGGTTCTCGTTCGGCGCCTTGCGGGTGTTCTTCTGCCCGTCCAACCAGATGATCAGGGCCGGGTCGCGCACCATCGCGGCGACCAGCGGGGCCAGCGGCCCGCGCCCGTGGCGGCGCAGGGTCTCCAACTGGCCCAGCATCACCCGCGCCGACTTGACCTTCTGCGCGCTGGTCGCCCAGTGCCCGTGCCAGAAGAAGAGCAGCTTCTCGGTCAGCCCGTCCTCGGCGGCGACCATCCGGTCCAGCCACCAGAGGGTCACCTGCTGGAGCTGCTCCCGGCGCTGGGCGTTGGCCTTCTGCCGCTCTTCGCGGGTGGATTCCTTGGTCAGCGCGGCGTACGGGTCCGGGGGCAGCGTCGGCGGTGGGGTGGCCGCCGCGCCCCGGTCGGCCCCTTTCGGGGCGAGCAGGTTGTCCAGGGTCGCCGCCGGCCCAACCCGCTCGGCCGCGTCCACCTCGTCGGCGGTCGGCCCGAAGGTGGCCCGCCGCAGCAGGTGCGCCACCGCTTCACGATCGCTCATGCGGCCCGACGCTAGGCGGCCCGCGTACGAGGACGGTAAGGGCGGGGTGCGAATCGCGTTCAGTGTCCCTCGAAGACCGGTTTCTGCTTGGCGACGAACGCGAGGGTGGCCGCCCGGTGGTCGGCGGTGGCGCCGCAGATCGCCTGAGCCTGCGCCTCGGCCGAGAGGGCGTCGGCGAGCGTGCCGGCGTCGGCGATCGAGAGCTGCCGCTTGATGGCCCCGTACGCGACGGTGGGGCCGGCGGCGAGCCGGGCGGCCAGGTCCTGCGCGACAGGCAGCACCTGCTCGTCGTCGTCCGTCAGTCGGGTGATCAGCCCCAGCCGGCAGGCCTCCTCGGCGCGGACCGGCTCGGCCAGCATCAGCAGCTCCACGGCCTTGGCGTGACCGACCAGCCGGGGCAGCGTCCAGGAGGCGCCGGTGTCGGCGGCGAGGCCGACCTTGGCGAAGGCCATCAGGAAGCTGGTGCTCGGGCCGCCGATCCGGATGTCGGCGAGGAAGGCCAACGACGCGCCGGCGCCGGCGGCCATTCCGCGGACCGCTGCGACCACCGGCTTGGGCAGGTTGGCCAGCCGGGCGGCGATCGGGTTGTAGTGCGCCCGCACGGTGTCCAGCGGCGGGCCGGAGGAGTTGCCCAGGGTGGCCACGTGCTCGCGCAGGTCCTGCCCGGCGCTGAACGCTCCACCGGCCCCGGCCAGCACGACCGCCCGGCAGGACCGGTCGGTCTCCAGCTCGGCCAGCGTGTCCCGCAGGGCCTCCTTGAGCGCCAGGTCGAGCGCGTTCATCGCCTGCGGCCGGTTGAGGGTGAGGGTGACGACGGCGTCGGTCCGGTCGACGAGCAACGGCTCGGTCACGTGTCTAACGACCCTTCTGTCGAACGATGCGGTTGCCGGCGTCGAGGCACTGCTCGACGTACCGGTCGGCGGCCGGACGCAGGCGGGCCGCGTGCCGGTCGAAGAAGCTGGCGGCGGCGGTGCCGGGCCAGCGCTCGGGCAGCAGCGCGGGGGGCAGCTGCGGGTCCCGGAACAGGAAGGTACGCCACGCGTGCACCAGCCGGAATCGGGCCGCGTACGCCTCCTCGTCGCTGCTGCGCACGGTGACCGCGCCGAGGAGGGGGCGCTGGTCGGCGACGAACCGCTCGTACGCGCGGCCGATCTCGGCCAGGTCCCAGGCGCGGCGGACGACGCCCATCGCACCGGGGGTGCCGGAGAAGTGCGAGGCCGTGAACCGCTCGAACCGGATGCCGGCCTCGGCGAGCAACAGGTCGACGTCCTCGGCGGGCCGGGTGGCCACCCAGGTCTGCTCGTCGAGCGTGCCGTAGCCGAGGAAGCTGAGGGTGGCGGCGAGTCGTTGCCGGTCCCGCCGGGAACCCGGGGCGTCGAGCACGAGCAGATCGAAGCGGCCGTCCCAGGTGACCCGGCCGGTTCGGTAGATCCGGGCCGCCGCCTCGTCGAGTCGTCGGGCGGCTTTTGGTGTGATCGAATATCCCGGTCCGGAGGCCAGCCGGAGCGGGTCGAGCCAGCCTTGACGCACCATCCGGGACACGGCGGTGCGAACGGCGGGCGGCGCGATTCCCAACGGCGCCAGTAGCTTGACCAGGGCGGCGACCGGTGCCCGGCCACCCCTCGGCCGGAGGTGGTCGCCGTACAGGTCGAAGAGTGCCGACCGTGCCTGCATGACCGCACATTGTGACAGGCCTTCTCAAGATAAGCTAGATGCTGTTACATCAATGCTGCTCCGGTTTGGGTCCGGCGGTGTTCATCAGGGAAAATCGTCTGTCGACACCCCCGCGAGAGTTGCGGGAGGTCGTGACGAAGTGGCTGTGGGGCAACCCACCGACCCTGGTGTAGGTCTGAGGGGAGACAACATGGCGGCGATGAAGCCGCGGACGGGCGACGGTCCGCTGGAAGTCACCAAGGAGGGTCGGGGCATCGTCATGCGGGTCCCGCTGGAGGGCGGTGGCCGGCTCGTCGTCGAGATGACTCCCGACGAGGCCAACGCGCTCGGTGACGCGTTGAAGGCAGCCGCCGGCTGAGTGAGGAGCGACCCGGACGGCGTACGCCGCTCGGAGCGTTTCTTGGACCCTGAGCCACCGGGATCGCCGGTGGCTCAGGGTCTTCATCGGTGTGGGCGGGCGATGGCCCGGTCCCACTCTGCGACATTTCCTGGAGGTGCGGTTCCGCGTGCTCGCCATCCGTCCGCTTGCCGAGCCCGATCGGCTCGACGTCCTCGTCCTGCCCGTCCGCCCCACCGATCCGGCGGCGGGAGGTGACGCCCCGGCGGAGTTGGCGCCCACCGCCGTGACGCCGCCGGACGGCACCGTCGAGGAGGCTGCCGCGCTGGTGCCGGTCGCCCGACTGAGCGGCCGGGCCGGCGAGATCGCCACCCACCTGCGCCCAGGGCGCAGCCCCGGTCGGCTGGTGCTGCTCGGTATCGGCGACGGCGGAGAGTCGTCCTGGCGGGCTGCCGGCGCTGCTCTGGCCCGCTCCGCGTCCGATGAGACGCAGATCACTATCGCGCTGCCGGCCGAGGTGACCTCCGAGGCGGTCCGTGGGTTGACCGAGGGGCTGCTGCTCGCCTCGTACCGGTTCCGGCTGACCGAGGCCGGCGACCCGCCCGCGCTCACCGGCGTCGACCTGCTTCTCGACGACCCGGAGGCGTACGAGAGCACCGTGGCCACCGCGCGGACCACCGCCGCGATGACCCGCCTCGCCCGCGATCTGACCAACACCCCCTCCTCGGTGAAGACCCCGCAGTGGTTCGCCGACCAGGTGGCCTCCGCAGCCGCCGACCTGCCGGACGTGCGCCTGACGGTGCGTGGCCCGGCTGAGCTGGCCGCGGAGGGCTTCGGTGGGATCCTCGCCGTCGGCGGCGGCTCGGCCAGCGGCCCGCGGCTGGTCGAGGTGGACTGGCACCCCGCGAACGCGCGCACCCACGTGGTGCTGATCGGCAAGGGCATCACCTTCGACACCGGCGGCATCTCGATCAAACCGGTGCCGGCGATGAAGCTGATGCGCAAGGACATGGCCGGCGCGGCGGCGGTCGTCGCCGCCACCCTCGGCGCGGCGGCGCTGCGCCTGCCGGTCCGCGTCACCACCCTGGCCCCGCTCGCCGAGAACATGGTCAGCGGCTCGGCGTTCCGCCCGGGCGACGTGATCCGGCACTACGACGGGACGACCAGCGAGACGACCAACTCCGACGCGGAGGGCCGGCTGGTCCTCGCCGACGCGCTGGCGTACGCGGTGCGGCAGCTCAAGCCCGACCTGCTGATCGACCTGGCCACCCTCACCGGCGCCAACGCCGTGGCGCTGGGCAAGCGCACCGCGGCCCTCTACAGCGAGAACGACGATCTCGCCGCCGACCTGCTGACGGCGATCGAGGCGGCCGGCGAGGCGGCCTGGCGGATGCCGCTGCACACCGACTACGTCGAGTACCTGGGCAGCGAGATCGCCGATCTCTACAGCGCGCCCGCCCAGGGCGCCGGATCGGTGACTGCCGCGCTCTACCTGCGCGAGTTCACCGGCGACCTGCGGGACCGCTGGCTGCACCTGGACATGTCCGCCCCGTCCTGGGCGGACGGCGACCAGGCCGAGCTCACCCGCGGTGCGACGGGCTGGGGCGTCCGCTCGCTGCTGCGCTGGCTGGCCGCCGTCGACTGACCGTCAGCACTTCACGGCGGCGAGCACCCCGTGCCCGACCGGGAGCAGCGCGGGAATCCAGTGCTCCGACTCCCGGACCGCCTTGATCGTTTCGCGGACCGTCACCGTCTCCGCGTCCCGGGCGGCCGGGTCACCGATCCGACCGTGCGCGAGCATGCCGTTGAGCGCGAGCACGCCGCCCGGGCGCAGCAGTCGCAGCGCCGCTTCCACGCAGGCGTGGAAGCCGGTCGCCTCGGCATCGACGAAGACCAGGTCGTACGCCCCGTCGGCGAGCCGCGGCAGCACGTCCAGCGCGCGACCGGTGATGATCCGGGTGCGGCCGGCGGCGAAGCCCGCCTCGGTGAAGATCCGCCGGGCGATCCGCTGGTGCTCCACCTCCACGTCGATGGTGGTGAGCACGCCGTCGGCGCGCATGCCTCGCAGCAGCCAGACGCCGCTCACGCCCGTGCCGGTGCCGATCTCCACCACCGCGCGGGCGTTGCCGGCCGCGGCCAGCAGCCGCAGCGCCGCCCCCGCTCCGGGGGTGACCGCGTCGAGGCCCACCTCGTGGGCCAGGCTGCGGGCGGTCCGTAGGACGAGATCCTCGGTCACGTACGACTCGGCGAACTGCTGAGCCTGGGTCGTCGAACTGCCGGAACCGGCGACCGTGGCGATGGGGCACCTCCGGGCGGTGCGTGGTGCGGGGGCGGGTTGGCACTGTGAGCGTAGAGGCGACCCGACCGAGGCGCAGCCGCGCCTCCGTCCCCTCGCGATCGCCGGGGGCAACCGCTGACTCCACCGCGCGCATCCGTGCAATCCTGGAAGCGGTATTCCGTCAGCCTCGACCGCGCCGAACCGTGGCCGGGCGACGCCGCGCGGGATCCGGGGACGGACTGGGAGGCACCGACGTGACCGACGGCTGGGATTGGCGCCGGGGCGGTGAGACTCCGGCTCCGGCGAGCCCGCCCGGGGCAGGAGCCCCGCCGGCGGGGGCGCCGACCACGCCGGGGAGCGACACCGCGCCTGCGGCTGCGGCCGGCGCGTCGCCCTGGTGGTCCGACGCGCTCGGTGATCCGTGGCGTGATCCGGCGACGCCCGCCGCAGTGGTGGTGCCGGGGGTGGTGGCGGCCGGCACCGAGCCCGAACCGGTCACCGACCCGGACGCGCCGGGTCGACCGACGCTGCGTCACCTGCTGCTCATACCGGTGATCACCGCGCTGCTGGCGGGCACCCTCGGTGGCGCGCTGGGCTACGCGTTCGCGGTCCGTGGTGGCGCCGCCGGCACGGTGCTCGGCGCGCAGGCCGCGGAGCCGCCCGCGCTGGCCCAGCGCAAGCCGGAGTCACTGGCCGGAGTCGCCGAACGTGTCCTGCCCAGCGTGGTCACCGTCCGGGTGAGCAGCCTGGGCGGGACCAGCGAGGGCTCCGGCTTCATCGCCAGCGCCGACGGTCATGTGATCACCAACGACCACGTGGTGTCCGGCAGCAGCGGCAAGGCCTCGGTGATCTTCAACGACGGCACCTCCGCCCCGGCGACAGTCGTCGGTCAGGACCCGGAGTCCGACATCGCGGTGATCAAGGTGAACCGGACAGGGCTGCGACCGGTGGAGTTCGGCGATTCCGACGCGCTGGCCGTCGGCGACCCGGTGCTCGCCATCGGCTCGCCCCTGTCGCTGGCCAACACGGTCACCGCCGGCATCGTGAGCGCCCTGGACCGGACGATGCAGGCCGGTGAGCCGGGTGGCCCGGTGCGCTACTACGCGGCCATCCAGACCGACGCCGCGGTCAACCACGGCAACTCCGGCGGCCCGCTCGTCGACGGCGCCGGGCGGGTGGTCGGGGTCAACTCCACGATCAAGTCGCTGGTGGCCGAGGGCCAGGAGGCCGGCAACATCGGGCTCGCCTTCGCCATCCCGATCAACCAGGCCAAGCGGGTCACCCAGGACATCATCGGCACCGGCAAGGCCCGGCGTACGGTCATCGGCGCCCAGGTCGGTGGCCCCGGGGCGGGTGCCAACGGCGGCGTACGGCTGGCCGCCGTGGAGCCTTCCGGGCCAGCGGCCGGGGCGGGGCTGAAGGTCGGCGACGTGATCCTGAAGCTCAACGGCCGGCCGATGACCGAGCCGACCGACCTGATCGCCCTGGTCCGCAAGTTCGCTCCGGGTTCGGTGGTGACTGTCGAGTTCCGGCGGGGGGCCGCTCGGCAGAACACGTCGGTGACCCTCGCCGCGGATGCCAAGTGAACAGCGGGTCACCCCCTGCCGGAAAGCCGTCCGACGTGCGTAGTCTTGCTGCTGACGCCGAGAGGAGGCCCACGGGATGTTCGAGAACCTGAACATGTGGGAAGTCGGGGCGCTGCTGCTCCTGGCGCTGTTGATCTTTGGTGACCGGCTGCCTGCCGTGATCAACGACGGCCTGCGGATGGTGCGCAATCTGCGCAACATGGCCCGCAACGCCACCGGCGACCTCAGTCGCGAGCTGGGCACCGACATCCAGCTCGAGGATCTGCACCCGAAGGCCTTCATCCGCAAGCACCTCCTCAGCGAGGAGGACGAGGCGGCGATCCGCAAGCCCATGCAGGGCGTCTACGACAACCTGCGCGCGGACGTCAGCGGCGTGCACAACGAGCTGAAGGACGTGGCCAACGCCGTGGACCCCCGCGCGAACGGCTCCCGGCCCGGCACGGCCACCGGCGCCTCGCCGGCACCGGCTCCCCGGCCCAGCTACGACGACGCCACCTGACTCGTACGGCACAGCGACGACAACGCCCCGCAGGCCCGAGTGGGCCGGCGGGGCGTCGTCGATCGGGGGGTCAGCGCCCGGCCGGCTTGAGGCCGAGCGGCTTGCCGAGCAGCGACTCGCGGCGCAGCGCGAGCCGGTCGGCGATCGTGCCGAGCGCCTGCGCGGCCGGGGACTCCGGCTCGGCCAGCACGATCGGGTTGCCGGCGTCGCCGGCCTCGCGGACCCGGGTGTCCAGCGGGATCTGACCGAGCAGCGGCACCTGGGCGCCGATGGTCCGGCTCAACGACTCGGCGACAGCCGCACCACCGCCGGCGCCGAAGACCTCCATCCGGGAGCCGTCCGGCAGCTCCAGCCAGGACATGTTCTCGATGACGCCGACCACCCGCTGGTGGGTCTGCAGGGCGATCGCACCCGCCCGCTCGGCCACCTCGGCGGCGGCGGTCTGCGGGGTGGTCACGATCAGGATCTCCGAGTTGGGCAGCAACTGGGCCAGCGAGATGGCCACGTCGCCGGTGCCCGGGGGCAGGTCGAGCAGGAGCACGTCCAGGTCGCCCCAGTAGACGTCGGCCAGGAACTGCTGCAACGCCCGGTGCAGCATCGGACCGCGCCACACCACTGCCGCGTTGCCCGAGGTGAACATGCCGATCGAGATGACCTTCACGCCGTGCGACTGCGGCGGCATGATCATGTCTTCGACGCGGGTCGGTCGGCCGTCCGCGCCGAGCATCCGGGGCACCGAGTGGCCGTAGATGTCGGCGTCGACCACGCCCACGGAGAGCCCACGGGCGGCGAGCGCCGCCGCCAGGTTGACAGTCACGCTGGACTTGCCGACACCACCCTTGCCGCTGGCCACCGCGTACACCCGGGTGCGCGAGCCGGGCTGGGCGAACGGGATGACCGGCTCCTCGCTGGCGCCGCCGCCGCGCAGCTGCGACTGCAGCGACTGCCGCTGCTCGGGGCTCATCACACCGAAGTCGATCTCCACGCCGGTCACGCTGGGGACCGCCGCTACGGCAGCGGTGATGTCCGTGCGCAGCTTGTCCTTGAGCGGGCAGCCGGCGACGGTGAGCAGCAGCTCGACCCGTACGACGCCGTCGGCGCCGATCGTGGCGGAGCGGACCATGCCCAGCTCGGTGATGGGCCGGCGGATCTCCGGGTCGTTGACGGTGGCCAGGGCGGCCTGGATCGCGTCCTCGACGGTGCTCACGGGTGCTGACATGCCCGCAATGCTACGTCGCGGGGCATCCGCTCCGACCGCTGGCCGACGGTGGTGTGAGCCATACGATTACCGAACCCGACCCGCTGATCAGCGGTCGGGCCGGGCGTCGCGGGCGAAATCCCCGTCCAGGTCGTCGCGGGGCTCGTCCAGACCCAGGCCGTCGGTCGCGCGCTGCGCGCGCCGCTCCTGCTGGCTGTCCTTCTCCTGCTGCCGGCGCTCCAGGCGTTGCCGGCGCTGCCCCGCCTCATCCAGCTCCTCGGCCAGCCGGGTCAGCTCGGAACGCAGGAAGTCGCGGGTGGCCACCTCGCCGAGCGCGATCCGCAGCGCGGCGATCTCCCGGGCCAGGTACTCGGTGTCCGCCTTCTGGGCGGTGGCCCGCCGCCGGTCCTCCTCCAGCGCCAGGCGGTCCCGGTCGGCCTGCCGGTTCTGGGCCAGCAGGATCAGCGGCGCGGCGTAGCTGGCCTGCAACGACAACACCAGCGTGAGGAACGTGAAGGTGTACGGGTCGAAGCGCAGCTCGGCCGGGGCGAGGGTGTTCCAGCCGAACCAGATCGCGATCACCACGGTCATGACGACGATGAAGTTCGCGGTGCCCATGCCCCGGGCGATGCCCTCCGACCAGCGACCGAACGCCTCCGCGTCGAACCGGGGGAGTTTGATGCCCCGGGGCTCGCGGGGCTGGTCGAGCCGCTCCGTGCGCCGCTGCTCAGCCACCGTCGCCGTCCAGCACCGCGTCGGAGGTGCCCGGGGCGGCCAGGGCGTCCCGGTCGCGCCAGTCTCGGGGCAGCGAGTGGTCCAGTACGTCGTCGACGGTCACGGCGCCGACCAGCCGGTTGCTCCGGTCGATCACCGGCATGGCGACGAGGTCGTAGGTGGCCATCCGGCGGGTGATCTCCGGCAGTGGGGTGGTGGGACGCAGCGGGTCGATGTCGTTGACCACCACCTTGCCCAGCAGGTCGGCCGGCGGTTCACGCAGCAACGCCTGGAAGTGCACCATGCCCAGGTAGCGGCCGGTCGGGGTGTTCTGCGGGGCCCGGGTCACGAAGACCTGGGCGGCGATGGCGGGGGAGAGCTGCGGCTCCCGGATCCGTGCCAGCGCCTCGGCGACCGTGGCGTCCGGCGGCAGGATGACCGGCTCCGAGGTCATCACGCTGCCCGCCGTGCCCGGGGTGTACTTGAGCAGCTGCCGGACCGGGTCGGCCTCGTCCGGCTCCATCAGGTCCAGCAGCACGTCCTGCTCCGGTGGGGGCAGCTCGTTGAGCAGGTCCGCCGCGTCGTCCGGGTCCATCTCCTCCAGCACGTCCGCGGCCCGTTCCCGGTCCAGCGCGGCGAGGATCTCCACCTGGTCGTGCTCCGGCAGCTCGCTGAGCACGTCGGCCAGCCGCTCGTCGTTCAACGCCGCCGCAACCTCGTTGCGCCGCGCGTCGGGCAGGTCCTGCAGCGCGTTGGCCAGGTCGGCCGGGCGCATGTCCTCCAGGACGGCGAGCAGGTTCGCCGTACCCCGGTTGTCGGCGATGCCGCTGAGCCCGCGTACCCGGTCCCAGTCGACCTGGTGCAGGTGGCCGCGGCGGCTGAGCCGGCCGGTCTGCTCGCGGACCGCGACCCGGCTGAGCGACCATTCGCCGCCGCGCGTGCACTCCATCGCGACGTCCACCACCGCGCCGGGCTGGCCGCCCGGTTCGAGCTGTACGCGCCGGTCCAGCAGCTCCTGGAGCACCAGCAGCTCGTTCGGGCGCTTCTCGAAGCGCCGCAGGTTGAGGGTGCCGGAGCCGAGGACCACCGCGTCCGCGTCGATCGAGGTGATGCGGTTGATGGACAGGAAGATCCGTCGGCGCATCGGCATCTCGGCGACCAGACCCACCACCTCGGGGGGTCGCTTGGTCGCCCGCAGCCGTGCCACGGCGTCACGAACCCGCCCCACCTGGTCGCCGTTCGGATCGAAGACGGCGACTCCGGCGAGACGGGCGATGTAGACCCGGGTCGGCGTGCTCACGGGCACCAGCCTAAGCGCCTAGTGTTTATCAACATGTCGACCTTGGCCTACGAGATCGTTGACGTCTTCACCGACCGCCCGTTCGCCGGCAACCCGCTGGCCGTGGTGTTCGGTGCGGAGGCGTTGGCCACCGAGCAAATGCAGGCGCTCGCGCTGGAGTTCAACCTCTCCGAGACGGTGTTCGTGCTGCCGCCGACCCAGGTGGGGGCCACCTACCGGGCCCGCATCTTCACGCCGGCCGAGGAGTTGCCGTTCGCCGGGCACCCGAGTGTCGGCGCGGCGGTCACCGCGAGTCGGCGCGGGATGTTCGGTGTGGGGCAGGTCACCCAGGAATGCGGCGCGGGTGTGCTGCCGATCGAGGTGACCGCGACCGGCGCGACGCTCACCGGAGGCAGCCCCACCCTCGGTCCCGAGCTGGATCCGGAGCCGTTGCTGGAGATCGCCGGGCTGGTCGCGGACGACCATGACCAGGCCGGACCCGCCCCACGGGTGGCCGGCTGCGGGCTGGAGTTCCCCTACCTGCCGGTCCGTCCGGAAGCGGTGGCCAGGGCGCGGGTGAACCCGGCGGCGGCGGAACGGTACGGGGTGGCGCACGTCAGCGTCTTCTCCTGGGACGCCGGCACGCAAACCGCGCACGCCCGGGTCTTCGTGCCGGGGCTCGGCGTTCCGGAGGACCCGGCGACCGGCTCGGCGGCGCTCGGGCTCGGCGTCTGGCTGGTGGCGACCGGCCTGCTGCCGGGCGACGGCCTGGCGCACTACGCGGTGCGCCAGGGCATCGAGATGAACCGCCCCTCCGCGCTGGCCTGCACGGTGACCGCGGCGAACGGTGTGGCAGTCGGCGCGACAGTCGCCGGTCAGGTGATGCCGGTGGCCCGGGGCGAGATCGCCGTGCCGCCGTTCGTGGGCTGACCGACGGTGCCGATGCGGGAGAATGCCTGTGTGACGGACGAGAATGCCTCCGCTGGCACGCCGCTGGTCGACGAGGCGATGAAGAAGGCCGCGGTGGCCTGGGTCAGCGTGTCCGGTGGCCCGGCGCTCGCGCTCTGGTGCGCGCCGCTGGAGGGTGCGCTCCTCGTGGTGAGCGGGCCGGGCGAGCAGGCGGCGCCGGGGCTGGCCGACGCGACCGAGGCGCAGGTCACCCTGCGCGGTGACCACGGAGGGCGGATCGTCACCTGGCCGGCCCGGGTGACCCGGCTGGCACCGGGCACCGACGAGTGGGACACCACCGCGCCGCTGGTGGCTGCCAAGCGCCTGAACGCGCCCGGCCCGACCGCCGATCTGGTGGCCCGCTGGGCCGCCGAGGGTTGCGCGGTGAACCGACTCGTCCCGGCCGGTGAGCCGCTGACCGGCGCCGGCCTGCCGTCCGACGCGCAGGCCGAGCAGCCTCGGGAGACGCCGGCGGTCCGCGCCACCCGCAAGCCGTTCCGCCTGCACCGGGTCCGCCGCCGCTGACCACGGGCCGGGCTCGGTCAGGCCGCCGGACCGCCCGCGCCGACGGCAGCGACTCCGGCGGCGGTGCCCACCAGGTCGAGCACCTCGCGCAGGGTGCCCAGCGTGCGGCCGCGCCACTCCCGGTCCGCGTTGAACACCATGTGCTCGGCCAGGTCGGGCGCGGCCAGCCGGACGGCGGTCATCCCGGCCCGTTCGGCGCCGGTCAACTCCTGGCTGCCGCCGTCGCCCACGTACAGGCACTCGTGCGGCGCGAGCCCGAGCCGACCACACGCGGTCAGGTAGAGCGCCGCGTCCGGCTTGCAGCGTCCGACCTGCACGGAGAAGACCCGCACGTCGAGCAGGGGCGCGATCGGGAGCTGCGGCAGGAACGCCGGCAGTTCGTGCGTACAGTCGCTGACCACGCCGGTGCGCAGGCCGCGCTGCCGCAGCGCCGCCAGCACCGGCACGGCGTCGGCCCGCAGCCGGGTGTCCGCGCGGATCGCGCGGTGCCGGGACGCCACCGCCGCCCGCAGCGCACTGTCACTCGGGTGTACGCCCGCCTGGCCGCACACCCACCGCAGGGTCGCCTCGGCGTTGCCGAGCCGGCCGGTGGCCCGCTCGTAGTAGGTGCGATTGAGCACCTCGGTAAGTGTCTCGGTGGGGCAGCCGAGCAGTTCCGCGGTGCCGAGGTGCGCGGCGCCGCGCTGGACCGAACGGGTCAGCGTGCCGAAGAAGTCGAACAGCACCGCCTGGAAGTCGGGCATGGGGGAGCGCCTCCGCGCGGTCGAGGGTCGTCGGCGCGAACGCGCGTGATCGTAACGGAGTGCTGACGGTCCGTGTTGCCCGCGGTTCGTGTGACCATTGCTTCCCGTGCCCCCTGGATCTCCCCGCCCGCCGCTGGATCCGCTGACCACCGGCGCGGTCGGCCTGGCAGTTGTCGCCGTGTCGTCGTCCGCGCCGCTGATCGCGTACGCCGCCGCTCCCGCGCTGGCCATCGCCTTCTGGCGCAACCTGCTCGCGGTGGCCGTGCTGAGCCCGTTCTCGCTGGCCCGGCGCCGCGCCGAGTTCCGCGCGTTGGCGAGCCGGGCCGGCCGGCGGGAGGGCCTGTTCTGCGTACTCTCCGGGGTCGCGTTGGCCGGGCACTTCGCGACCTGGGTGCCGAGCGCCCAGCTCACCTCGGTCGCCGCGGCCACCGCGCTGGGTGCCACGCAGCCGGTCTGGCAGGGGCTGATCGCCCGGGCCCAGGGGCGGCGGCTGCCCACTGTGGTGTGGGTCGGCATCGCGGTGGCCGTCGGCGGCGCGGTGATCGCCACCGGGGCGGACGTGGGCATCTCCGGCCGAGCCGTCGTCGGTGACCTGCTGGCGGTGACCGGCGGCATGTTCGCCGCCGTCTACACCGCCTTCGGTGAACGGGCCCGCGCCAGCATCAGCACCACCACCTACACGACCATCTGCTACGGCATCTGCGCGTCGATCCTGCTGGTGATCTGCCTGGTCGGTGGGGTCCGGATGACCGGCTTCGACACTCGGACCTGGCTGGCGATCCTGGTCCTGGTGGCGGGCGCGCAACTGCTCGGGCACTCGATGTTCAACTACGCCCTGAAGAAGATCGCCGCGACCACTGTGAGCGTGCTGATCCTGCTGGAGGCCCCCGGGGCGGCCCTTCTCGGTTGGGCCTGGCTGCACCAGGTGCCCCGCCCGTACGCGCTGCTGGGCATGGCGGTGCTGCTGGTCGGGGTCGTCGTGGTGGTGGTTGGCGGTGCCCGCGCGGGCCGCCGCGCCACGCCGCCCACCCCGCTCCCGGCCGACGCCGCCCCGCTGGAGAGCTGACCGCTCTCACAGGTACGGCGCGAAGTGCTCCTGCACCACGTCGGTCAGCTCCTCGCCGCCGAGCGTGCCGTCGACCCGGATCACCCGTACGCCCAGCCGTTCCGCCTGCGCCGCCGCGTCGTCCGCCACCAGTTCGTCGCGTGCCCACCGGTTGCGCAGCGCCCGTTCCGGGTCGCTGACCCCGGCGGGGACCGCCCGCGCCCGCGGCAGTCGGGCGATCTGCTGGGCACGGAACTCGGCGGTGGGCACCAGCACCACCATCTGCCGTACCGATTCGACGACAGGTGCCACCAGTTCGGGGCGCAGTCCCCAGCCCTCGGCCACCATTCGGCGGCCGGGAACGAGGGCGCTCAGGTCGTCCATGACCCAGTCGAAGCGGCGGGAAAAACTCGCGAGCGTGTCGGCGGCCATCCGGGCCGGGTCGGTGCGCACCCAGGTGGTGTCCGGGTCGGGCCCGGCGGGCGGTTCGCCCCGCCGGACCCGGTCGGCGACCCGCCGGTCGTCGTGGCCGCGGGCGTCGTGTCGGTCGTAGAGGTACGTGGTCAGTCCGTGTCGCAGGCTCAGGTTCACGGCGACCGTGGACTTGCCGGCCCACTGTCCACCGCCGATCCAGAGGGCCTGCCGGGCGGTGGCTGTCGCATCGAAATCCATGCCTCGACCCTGGCCCTCGAACAGTCCAAGATCAAGTCTTGTTCCGGCCCACCACCACGTGATGAAGTAGGGGAAGAGGCGGATCTCTGCCTCCGCGCGGCGCTCAGCTGGTTGTCCTACGCCCAACCCGGCCGCCCTTCCCCGGCGCCTGCTTCACGCGGCCCGCGCGGTCCGCTTCGCGCGGCCCGGCCGCGAAGCGCGCGCTGAAGAGATCTTGGAGTTGGCCGCCAACGGAACTGTCCAAGATTGCGAAGAAGCGCCGGGTGCCGCGTCCGCGCCCGGCACTTTGCCCATGCTCGGG
Organism: Micromonospora sp. NPDC049004; assembly: GCF_040649315.1. NCBI lineage: Bacteria > Bacillati > Actinomycetota > Actinomycetes > Micromonosporales > Micromonosporaceae > Micromonospora > Micromonospora sp. NPDC049004. The sequence goes on along the minus strand of NZ_JBEZFG010000002.1, from coordinate 42,085 downwards.
CGGCGGTCAGACCTCGTGGACCTCGATGACCCGGGTGTTCGGGGCGGTCTCGCCGAGAGCGGTGCGCAGCGCCGCCCGCTCCGGGTCGACGAGGAACGACTCGTACCCGGCCCGGTCGTCGAAGGTGATCACGTGGACCTCGGCTCGCCCGTCGGTGCCGCGCAGCCGTCGCTCCAGCCGGGCACCGTGCCGGCCGAGCAGCGCCAGCACGGTGTCCTCGTAGCGCTGCCCGACGGCCTCGGCTCCGGTCGGATACTCGACGACTGCGACAAGGGTCAGCATGACGGCCACGCTACCCATCGATGCCGACGGCCGTGGCGCTGGCTTCCCAGAGCCGGGCCGCGAGCCGCGGGTCGGCTGCCTTGCGGTACGGCCGGCGTGGCCGGCGGTTGTAGTAGTACCCCCCGTTGATGAGCCGGGCCGGATCCCGGTTGGCCAGCCAGACCAGCGTCTCGGCGCCCTTGGAGGGGCTGCGGAAGGGCAGGAACCGCATGCCGAACGCGACGATCGCACTGTCGTTGGCGAACCGGGTACGCACCACGCCGGGGTGGAAGCTGTGCGTGGGGATGTGCGGCCAGCGGCGGGCCGCCTCGGCGGCGAACAGGATGTTGGCCTGCTTGCTGGTGCCGTACGCGCCCATCGCCCGGTAACGGCGCAGCGGTTTGTTGAGGTCGGCCGGGTCGAGCCCGCCGTAGCGGTGCGCGCCCGAGGCGGTCACCACTATCCGGCCCACCCGGTCGGCGAGCAGGTTGGTCAGCAGGAAGGGGGCCAGGTGGTTGGCCTGGATCGACAGCTCGAAGCCGTCGACAGTGGTGAGCGGTTGGAGCGCGATGGCCCCGGCGTTGTTGGCCAGCACGTCGATCCGGTCGTACCTGTCGCGCAGCCGCTCGGCGAGCCCGCGTACGTCGTCGAGCACCGCGAAGTCGGCCCGGAACAACTCGGGCCGCGCGCCCGAGGTCTCCCGTACCCGTTCCGCCGCGGCCTGTAGGCGGGCCGGATCCCGCCCGACCAGCACCACCTGGTCGCCGCGGCACGCGAAGCTCACCGCGGCGGCCAACCCGATGCCGGAGCTGGCCCCGGTCACCACCACCAGCCGACGCCCAGTGAGATCTTCCACAGGTCCATTCACCCCGGTCATGGCGCGAGGTTACCGTGACGTCACCACGCCCTTTGGGATCGTTAAGTTTTCTTCGGAGTCACGTGGCGTCGGCGTGTCCGCCGGTCGCTGGAAGGAGCACATTCATGGCCGCAGTCGGTCGTCCCCGCCGGTCCTGCCTGGCCGTGCCGGGTTCCAGCGTCAAGATGCTCGGCAAGGCGCAGGGTCTCCCCGCCGACCAGGTCTTCCTCGATCTGGAGGACGCCGTGGCCCCGCTGGCCAAGCCGGATGCGCGCAAGAACATCGTGGCCGCCCTCAACGACGGTGACTGGGCCGGCAAGACCCGGGTGGTGCGGGTCAACGACCTGACGACCCCGTGGACCTACCGGGATGTCATCGAGGTGGTTGAGGGCGCCGGCGCGAACCTGGACTGCATCATGCTGCCGAAGGTGCAGAACGCCGCGCAGGTGCAGTGGCTGGACCTGACGCTCACCCAGATCGAGAAGACGATCGGCCTCGAGGTCGGCCGGATCGGCATCGAGGCGCAGATCGAGAACGCGGCGGGTCTGGTCAACGTGGACGCCATCGCGGCCGCCTCGCCGCGCGTGGAGACCATCATCTTCGGCCCGGCCGACTTCATGGCGTCGATCAACATGAGGTCGCTGGTGGTCGGCGGCCTGATCCCGGACTACCCGGGCGACCCGTACCACTACATCCTCATGCGGATCCTGATGGCCGCGCGGATGCACGACAAGCAGGCGATCGACGGCCCGTTCCTGCAGATCCGCGACGTCGACGGGTTCCGCGAGGTGGCCAAGCGCTCGGCGGCGCTGGGCTTCGACGGCAAGTGGGTGCTGCACCCGGGCCAGATCGACGCCGCCAACGAGGTGTACCAGCCCGCCCAGGCCGACTACGACCACGCCGAGCTGATCCTCGACGCGTACGAGCACTACACCTCGGAGGCCGGCGGCAAGCTCGGCGCGGTGATGCTCGGCGACGAGATGATCGACGAAGCGTCCCGCAAGATGGCTCTCGTGATCGCCGCCAAGGGCCGCGCCGCCGGAATGAGCCGTACCTCGTCGTTCACCCCGCCGGCCCAGTGACGCCTCGGGCCGGGTCGGTCGCCGCCGGCTGCCGACCCGGCCCAGCAGTCGGCGGTACGCGACCCGCCGGCCGGCTCAGTAGCTGCTGCCGCTGTCGTTGCCGGTCGTGACCGCGAGGACGATCGCGACGACGTAGAACGCGATCCCCAGCACCATCAGCGCGGTGATGATCCAGCCGACGATGATGCCGGCCTTCGCCATTCCCTCGCCGCCCTCGCCGCTGACCCGGATCTGCTTCTGCGCCACGTGGCCGAGGATCGCCCCGATCGGCCCGGTGACGCCGCAGGTGGTCAGGCCGGCCAGGGCCAGTACGAGCGCCGCGATGGCCAGCCCGTTGGTCTTCGGCGGTGGCGGGTAGCCGTAACCGGGGTGCGGCGGATAGCCGGGTGGCGGGTACGCCCCCGGCGGCAGCTGTCCACCCGCGTACGGGTCGACGGGCGCGTACGGGTTCGTGAGGCCGGGTTGGGTCGGTACGGGCTGGCCGGCCACCAGGGTCGGGTCCGGGGGTGCGCTCGACGGTTGAGCCGACCAGGTGGGGTCGGTCCAACCGCCGGGGGGTGGGGGATTGGTCATGCGAACTCTCCGTCGGCTCGGGTGCGCCGACAGAGTAGCCAGGGGTGCCTAAACCCGATGCCCCCGCTCCCGGGTGCCGCGTTGCTCGGGCCGGTCGTAACGGGCAGGATCCCTGGCATGGCAATAGACGCGCGCGCCGCGGACCGTTCCGGCAGCCGACCGCGACGGGACGTGAGCCGCCCGGGTACGGGCCGCCGCGGTCGGGCGGCCACGCCGGCCGGCGCTCCCGGCCCGGACGAACCTGTCGCACTCGCCGATCCGGTGACCATGCGGCTCGACGGCCGGGTGGCCCTGGTGACCGGGGCCGGCAGCCCGGACGGCATCGGTTACGCCACCGCCCGGCGGCTCGCCGACCTGGGGGCGCGGGTGGCCATCGTCAGCACCACCCGGCGCATCCACGAGCGGGCCGGTGAGCTGGGGGCGACCGGGTTCGTCGCGGACCTGACCGACGAGTCCGAGGTCGGCGCGCTGGCGGACGCGGTGGCCGAGCAGCTGGGTGACGTCGAGGTGCTGGTCAACAACGCCGGTCTGGCGAGCCGGGCCAGTCAGGGGGTGCTGCGTCCCGTCGCGCAGCTGACCTACGACGAGTGGCGCGGCGAGATCGACCGCAACCTGTCCACCGCGTTCTTGTGCAGTCGCGCGTTCATCGGCGGGATGGCCGAGCGGGGCTGGGGGCGGATCGTCAACCTGGCGGCCACCGCCGGGCCGGTCAACGCCCTGCCCACCGAGGCCGCGTACGCCGCCGCGAAGGCCGGCGTCGTCGGGCTGACCCGTGCCCTGGCCATGGAGATGATCGCCGACGGGGTGACGGTGAACGCGGTCGCGCCGGGCACGATCTACACGGCGGCGTCCACGATGGCCGAGATCAAGCAGGGCCTGGGCACGCCTGTCGGTCGACCGGGCACCCCGGACGAGGTGGCCGCCGCGATCAGCTTCCTCTGCTCGCCGGCCGCCTCGTACATCACCGGCCAGATGCTTGTGGTGGACGGCGGCAACAGTGTCCGGGAGGCGCGTTTCCGCTGACCGGCCCGGCGGGTCAGTAGCCGCTGCTGTCGCCGGTGTTGCTGAAGATGACCAGCGCCAGCCAGCCGCAGCAGGCCAGCAGGGTCAGCGCGGTGAAGGCGTAGCCGAGGATCAGCCCCCAGGTGGCGAGCTGGTCGCCGTCCTCGCCGCTGGTACGGATCTGTCGCTTGGCCACGTGGCCGAGGACGGCGCCCGCCGGCGGGAACACGAAGGCGAACACCAGCGACAGGATCGCCAGCACGTTGGTGCCCCGACCCGGGCCGGACGGCGGTGGGCCGTACTGGCCGTAGGGGCCCTGCGGCGGGTACGGCGGCTGCTGCCCCCAGTGCGCCGGCTGGTGCGGCTTCTGCTGCTCGTACGGCGACGGCTCGTCGGCGGGGGGCCCGTACGGTGAGCGTTCCGGCGACCCGAACGACGACTGGTCCGGCGGCGGCGGGTACGGCGACTGGCCGGCCGGCGGTGGCGCGTACGGCGACTGGTCCCGGGGTGGCTCGTAGGGTGACGGCGGCGGCTCGTCCCCCGGGGGGCCCGACGGTGGCGGGTAGCTCACAGCTGTCCTCCTCCTGCCGGTGCCGGAAAAGTCCTTCTTGCCGGACGGTACCCGCAGCGGTGAACCTTTTCACAGCGGTTGTGTGGACTGGTCACCTTGGCCTTGCCGACCGGGAGGCCGATACTGACCGAGCGTTCAGTTACCCATGAGTAGTGCGCTGATCCCCGGAGGCTGAGATGGCCCGACTCGCCCAGACGCCCGGCCTGACCGATGTGCAGCGATCGATCCTGGAGACCGTCCGGGAGTTCGCCGACAAGGAGATCATTCCGCACGCCCAGCGGCTGGAGCACGCCGACGAGTACCCCACCGACATCCTCGACGGGATGCGCGAAATGGGGCTGTTCGGCCTCACCATCGACGAGGAGTACGGCGGGCTCGGCGAGTCGCTGCTCACCTACGCCCTCGTGGTGGAGCAGCTGTCCCGGGGCTGGATGTCGATCTCCGGCATCGTCAACACCCACTTCATCGTGGCGTACCTGATCTCCCAGCACGGCTCGGCCGAGCAGAAGGCCCGCCTCCTGCCGAAGATGGCCACCGGCGAGGTGCGCGGCGCGTTCTCGATGTCCGAGCCGGAGACCGGCTCCGACGTCTCGGCGATCAAGTCCCGGGCCGTTCGCGACGGTGACAGCTACGTGCTCAACGGGCAGAAGATGTGGCTGACCAACGGCGCGTACTCCTCGGTGGTGGCCACCCTGGTCAAGACCGACACCGGCGCCGAGTCGGTGTACGGCAACATGAGCACCTTCCTGCTGGAGAAGGAGCCGGGCTTCGGCGAGACCGCCCCCGGCCTCACCATCCCCGGCAAGATCGAAAAGATGGGTTACAAGGGCGTCGAGACCACCGAGATGGTGCTCGACGGGGTGACCGTGCCCGACTCGGCCATCCTCGGCGGCGCCGACAAGGTGGGCCGCGGCTTTTACCAGATGATGGACGGCATCGAGGTGGGCCGCGTCAACGTGGCCGCCCGCGCCTGCGGCATCTCCATCCGCGCCTTCGAGTTGGCAGTCGCGTACGCCCAGCAGCGCAAGACCTTCGGCCAGCCGCTCGCCCGGCACCAGGCGATCGCGTTCAAGCTCGCCGAGATGGGCACGAAGATCGAGGCCGCGCACGCCCTCATGGTCAACGCCGCCCGCCTCAAGGACGCCGGCCAGCGCAACGACGTCGAGGCCGGGATGGCCAAGCTGCTCGCCTCGGAGTACTGCGCGGAGGTCGTCCAGGAGGCGTTCCGCATCCACGGCGGCTACGGCTACTCCAAGGAGTACGAGATCGAGCGGCTGATGCGCGAGGCCCCGTTCCTGCTCATCGGCGAGGGCACCTCCGAGATCCAGAAGACAATCATCTCCCGCGGCCTGCTCAAGGAGTACAAGCTCTGAGCTGCCCCTGGTCCGGCTCGACGGCCAGCTCCATGATCGACCCTGGGTGGGGGAGAGGGGTCAGGGGAGGCGGGTCAGGCCGGCGGCGGCGCGCTCGACGATGAGGCAGCGGTCCTCGACGTAGTCCATCCCGGCCTCCTCGGCGATCCGTCGCGCCTCGGCCGAGACGATGCCCAGTTGCAGCCAGACGGCCGGAGCGCCGATCGCCGCCGCGTCCCGGACCACCTGCACGGCGTCGGCCGCCGGCCGGAACACGTCCACCAGATCCACCGGGTGCGGAATGTCGGCCAGCGTCGGGTACGCCCGCTCGCCGAAGAGTTCGTCCACTGTCGGGTTGACCGGGATGATCCGCCAGCCGTACTGCTGCATCTGCAACGGCACCCCGTGCGCGGCCTTGCGCGGGTCGCGTGACGCGCCCACGACAGCGATGACTGCGGAGTCGGCGAGGATCTGCTGAGCGGTACGCACCCGCCGACTGTAACGCCGCCTGCTGGCTAGAGCAGGGTCAGCTGCTCGGCTGCCGGCGGTGGGGGTGGCTCGGGCAGCCGACGGTTGTCACCCAGCTCGCCCCGGTGCAGCCCGTGGCGGCGGGCCGCGATCCGCACCCGGGCGGTCAGCTCCCGCTGGTACGCCTGCGGGGCGTACGCGCCGGCCCGGTAGAGCTCGCGGTAGCGGGGCGCGAGGTGCGGATGCTCCCGAGCGAGCCACTGCGCGTACCACTCCCGGGCGCCTGGGCGCAGGTGCAGCGCCAGTGGGGTCACGCTTGTCGCACCGGCCGCCGCGATCGCCGACACGGTGGCGTCGATCGACTCGTCGCCGTCGCTGAGCCCGGGCAGGATCGGCGCCATCAGCACCCCGACCTCGAAGCCGGCGTCGGTGAGCCGGCGGACGGCGTCCAGGCGGCGGCTCGGATGCGGCGTGCCCGGCTCGACGCCACGCCAGAGCTGCTCGTCGACGAAGCCCACCGAGTAGGAGATGCCGACCCGGGTCACCTCGGCGGCCTGGCGCAGCAGCGGCAGGTCCCGCAGGATCAGCGTGCCCTTGGTCAGGATCGAGAACGGGTTGGCGAAGTCGCGCAGCGCCGCGATGATCTGCGGCATCAGCCGGTAACGCCCCTCGGCCCGCTGGTAGCAGTCCACGTTGGTGCCCATCGCCACGTGCGCGCCCCGCCACTTCGGCGCGGCCAGCTCCCGCCGTACCAGCTCACCGGCGTTGACCTTGACGATCACCTGCCGGTCGAAGTCCGCCCCGGCATCGAGGTCGAGGTACGTGTGAGTGTTTCTTGCGAAGCAGTTGTGGCTCACCACGCCGTCGGCGATGAAGTCGCCAGTGCCGGTGGTGATGTCCCAGAGCGGCAACTCCAGCCCGAGCGCTTGAACGCCCGCAATCCTGAGGTTGGCCTGGCACTTCAGTGCGGTGCCCTCGATCGAGCGCTTCCTGGTGATGGCCGGGTCGGTCAGGTGGAAGAACCGAAGCCGGGCGGGAAGGCCACCGGTCAATCTGATCTGCCGCACGCGGTTGGGTTTACCGGGGTCTTCGAGCACGCAGCTGAACCCGAACCGGCGCAGTGCCTCAGTTGTCTGGTCGAGGATCGCATCGTCGCTGTTGCAGATGCGCAGGATGCCCCTACCACAGCTGCCCTCGGCGTCGAAGATGCCGGCCAGGAAGCCAAGCCGCCACTCGTCGCTGGGGTTGACCGGCCACTCGATCAGCTTGGTAATGCTCTCGATGTCGCGCTGTTTGGAGGTGCGGATTGCAGAAAGAGCCTTGCGGGTGGCGCTGGCGGGCATGAACGAGAAACGCCGTGTCTGGATGCCCTCCTGGGCAAGGTAGCGCTCGCTCCGGCTCAACGCCTCGTCGTCGATCAGCGCCAGCCGGAACCGGTGCACGACGCCGTAGGAGTACGAGAAGGTGCCGAGATGCGCGTCACCGCGGATCATCCCGCAGAGGTAGCCTCGGCGGTAGTCGGGCGATTCCTTGGGTCCGGTTGCGAAACGGCCCGTGCCGATCAGGCGATTGTTGGTGGTCAGGTAGGGGCGTTGGCCGACACCCTGCATGGCGCCGGTGACGTACTTCCAGCCACGGTCCGAGAGAAACCTGTGGTCACCGCTAGCGATGAGCGTGGTGCCGTCCGTCAAGGTGACGCGGTACGCGGGCTTCACGGTGGACCACTTGTCCAGCACGGTGGTGACGACGTAGCGGCGGTAGGCGCCGCGCCGTTCCGTCCCGTAGATCCGGTCCCCTGGTTCCAGCTCACTGATCGGTTTCGTGCGACCGTCCGCCATCAGGATCGGGGTGTCCGCTCCCAGGCAGTACACACACGCATGGGAGCAGCCACGGTACGGGTTGATGGTCCACTCGAAGGGCACGCGGGACTGGCCGGGCACCCGGTTGAGAATGGACTTCGCCTGCACCTCGTGAAAGGTCATCCCGGCGAACTCGGGGGTGTCGAAGGTGCGCACGACGGCGCCGGGCAGCGCCAGCGGCAGGGGTGGCGTCGCTGGCGCTGCCCGCTCGGGGTCTCCCTCAGCCGGGGGAGCGGTGAGGTTGTCCCAGCGCATGGCCACTATTCGAACACGTGTACGAGGTGCGCGCAAGTGACCCGCCGGACACCGGAGCCCACCCGGCGGTCGCGCGGGGGAGGATGGACACCATGGAGAGGTCGACCTTCGTCTACGACGGGGACTGCGCGTTCTGCACGACTTGCGCGGAGTTCATCGAGCGCCGCATCCCCACCGCCGCCCGGGTGGTGCCCTGGCAGTTCGCCGATCTGGACGCGCTCGGCCTCACGGTCGCCCAGTGCGAGGAGGCCGTGCAGTGGGTCGGCGCGGACGGCTCCCGCGCCGCCGGGCCGGACGCCATCGCGAAGCTGCTCGCCGCGAGCGGTCCGCTCTGGCGGGTCGCCGGAGCGGGGCTGCGGTTTCCGCCGGCCCGCGCCGTCGCCTGGCCCGCGTACCGCTGGGTGGCGCGCAACCGGCACCGGCTCCCGGGTGGCACGGCCGCGTGCTCGCTGCCCCAGGAGGCCCGGGAGCGGCTCTACGGGCCGGCCGGCCGCCCGAGCGCCGGGGCCTGACCCCCGGGCGGTGCCGGCTCCGCACCGGCTCCCACCGGAGCTGGGTCGGGAGGCGTCGGCTCGGTCTCGACGCGCGCCGGGCTGTCCGTCGCCGACCCGCGAGTTCCGCGGCCGACGAGCCGGCGGGCCCAGACCAGCGGGCGGACCCGCTCCAGCGGCAGGAAGCTCGTCATCGCGGCGAGGTGCGGCGCAAACGAGATCGTGATGGTCGCGATGGTCACCACGTGGAACGAGTAGAAGAAGCCGACCATGGCCAGGCGCCAACGGGCCGGCAGCAGGAACACCACGGGGCTGAACAGTTCGAACGCCACGATGCCGAACTGGGCGACGATCAGCAGGTACGGCACCTGGGCGACGAGGTCCGCCAGGTCGGTGCCGCGCCGGATGATGGCCCGTGCCAGCACCGAGCCGGTCAGCCAGTCCAGGCCGCCGAAGCGCAGCTTCGCCCAGGCCGCCAGGAAGTACGTGCAGATCACCGCTATCTGGGTGACCCGCAGCGCCCAGCCGCCGGCCTCGGTGCGGGTGGTGTCGCCGTGGCGGGCCCGGCCGGCGGTGGGCAGCACGGCCAGTGCGACGAGGAGCCCGAACCGGTCGTGGTCGACCTTTCCGTAGCTCATCGCGATGATCATCCACTCGAGGTAGAGCGCGCAGACCGACCAGCCGAGCAGCCGGGGCGCCCGGCCGGTCGCGGCGAGCAGGGCGAGCAGCAGCAGCGCCCAGAAGATCACGGCCACCAGCGTCGGCGTCGGTGTCGGCAGGGGGAGCAGCCGGCCGATCAGCAGTGGTTGGTACAGCTCGCCGGGCACGCTGGCCCTGGTGCGTACCCACGGGGTGAAGACCACCAGGTCGGCGGCGACGAACAGGTAGATCAGGGTGCGGAAGGCGGCGATCCGGCCGCGCGGCACCGCCTCGGTCAGCCAGCCGCTCATCGGGCGACCTGCCAGCGGACCACCGTCTCGTCGGTGTGCTGCCCGGTGGGCCGGCCGGCGCGGATGCCGTGCCAGCGGATGACGATGCGGACCTCGACCAGCGCCGGGGCGGCCGGGTGGCGTTCGGCGTACGCGTCGGCCACCTCGGCGAGCAGCGTCGGGTCGGCGGCGTACCGGTCCTGCTGGCCCTCGATCTCGGCGCGGCGGATGCCCGTGGCGCCCTGGTCGAGGTCGACCACGGCCCCGGTGCTGTTCACGCCCTCGACCCGGGTGTCCGGGGCGGGGGCGTTCGGCGGGTTGGAGGTGGCGTACATCCGGAACGGGCCGAACGGAAAGTCGTCGTCGCTGCCCCAGAAGGTGCCGAGCAGCAGCAGGACGAGGCCGAGAGCGGTCGCGCCCAGCCGGGTCGCGCGCCCGCGGGTGGTGAGGGTCTCCATCGGGTCGTGACGATACGGGATGTACCGGCCGTGTCGGGTCCCTCCGACGGTCAGTTCCGCCTGCCCAGGTCGGTGATCATGAGGGTGTGCCCGGGTACGACGAAGGGCCGGACCCGAATCGGGCCCGGCCCTCGCGCGCCGTCGCGGGGACGGCTCAGTGGTTGTGCTCGGCCAGCTGCTTGCGGACGTCGTCCATGTCCAGCGCCTCGACCTGCTCGATCAGGTTCTCCAGCGCGGACTCGGGAAGCGCGCCCGGCTGGGCGAAGACGATGACGCCGTCACGGATCGCCATGATCGTCGGGATCGACCGGATGTCGAACTTCGCCCCCAGCTCCTGCTGGGCCTCGGTGTCGACCTTGCCGAAGACGATGTTCTGGTGCTTCTCCGAGGAGCGCTCGTAGACCGGGGCGAACCGCTTGCACGGGCCACACCAGTCGGCCCAGAAGTCGACCAGGACGATGCCGTCGTTGCCGGTCACCTCGTCGAAGTTCGCCGAGGTCAGCTCAACGGTTGCCATTGCACTCTCCGATCACCGCGGTTTGTCTGCGTCCCGTAGAACCAGGGCTGACCGTATCGAATTCCCGGGCCGTCCAGCACGAAACGTGCGCAGGGCTGCCCGGGGTCCTCGTCGGCCATCGAACTATGTCAGTTCATCCCGTCCTGCGGAACGCAAGTGCATGACGCACTTGCGTGACCTGGGGTGATGGGAGCGATTCCAAGGAGATCCACCCGATCGAGCGCTACGAATCGGTAACTTGAGCCCTGACGAGGAGGTATCCGGCCTGCGGAGATCGCTGATCAACCCGCTCTCCGTCACGGAGAGTAGTGTTACAAAAAGATAAATGTGACCTCGATCTCTGTCGTACCTACGCCGCCGTAGGGCAGAATTCCTCGCATCAGAGCGTGGGCGGCGGGTGCCGGGGAGGGCCCCGCCGCTCATTGCGTCTCCCCTCGGGTGAGTGACCGGTGTGACATTTCCGCCGGGGTCGCGCCCCGGCCGTCGCCTTAACCACCGGTAAGGCATGCTGTGCCGAACTCCATCGCCGCCCGTCGAAGGGGACCAGGATGCAGTTCGGCCGCTACTACGAGGAGTTCGAGGTCGGCGCGGTCTACCGGCACTGGCCGGGCAAGACCGTCACCGAGTACGACGACCACCTCTTCTGCCTGCTCACCATGAACCACCACCCGCTGCACATGGACGCGCACTACGCCGCGACCGCCAGCCAGTTCAAGCGCAACGTGGTGGTCGGCAACTACATCTACTCGCTGCTGCTCGGCATGTCGGTGCCGGACGTCAGCGGCAAGGCCATCGCCAACCTGGAGGTCGAGTCGCTGCGGCACGTGGCGCCCACCTTCCACGGCGACACCATCTACGGCGAGACGACGGTGCTGGACAAGCGCGAGTCGGGCTCCAAGCCCGACCGGGGCGTCGTGTCCGTGGAGACCCGGGGCTACAACCAGGACGGCACCATGGTCTGCGTCTTCCGCCGCAAGGTCATGGTCCCCAAGCGGGAGTACGCGGCCGACGCCGTAGCCGAGGGAGTGGACCCGGAGCGGCCCAGCTTCCCGAGCCCGCGCTGACCCTCCGGGCGGCGCTGAGCAGCAGTCGTCGCCGCCCTGGCACGGGCCTCCATCCCCACCGCAGGTTCTGCCGGGGAGGGGGCCCACCGCCCGTTTCGGGGCTTATGCTGGCGCCGGAGGTTCCGATGAGCCACTCCGTCGCCGGAGAGCCGCCCTCTGCCGGCCGCCGCGCCGCACCCTTGACCACCGCCGTCTACTCCGCCGCCGAGTGGGACCTGCTCACCAGCCTGCCCGCCCGGGTGCTCGTGGCCGCCGCAGCGCCCGGCGCCGGCCGCCCGGAGCGGGGGGTGATGGCGGGCCTCGCGGGTCTGGACGCGGTGGCTGCCGGCCGCGGGTTCGACAGTGATCTGGTCCGTGCCGTGGTCGCCGCGATCTACGCCCGCCACGACGGCGCCCCGGCGCCCGCCGAGCGGCTCACCGACCTGGTGGACCTCCTGGTCGCGTGCCGGGCGGCGGTGCGGGTCCTGCACCGGCGCGCTGATCCCGCCGACTCGGCCGCGTACCGCCAGTGGGTGCAGTCGGTCGCGGCCCGCGTCTGCCGGGCGGTGCCCGGCCCCGGTGGACGTCCGGCCAGCCCCGCCGACCGACGCTTCCTGGACCGGCTGGGTGACGCGCTCGGCCTCGGCTGAGGTCGGCGGGCCGTCGCGGCGGACGCCGAGGTGGCCCGTACCCTCTGATGACCGTGACCGACGACCAGCTTGAGGTGGGCGTGGGCCCCTGGCCGGGGGACCCGCCCGAGGACCCGCGCTACGACCCGGCGTTGCTGGCCGAGGGGGACCGGCGCAACGTGGTCGACCGCTACCGCTACTGGCGGCTCGACGCGATCGTCGCCGACCTGGACCGGCGCCGGCACGGCTTCCACGTCGCCGTCGAGAACTGGCAGCACGATTTCAACATCGGCACGGTCGTGCGCAACGCCAACGCCTTCAATGCCGCCGAGGTGCACATCGTCGGACGGCGGCGGTGGAACCGGCGGGGCGCGATGGTGACCGACCGGTACCAGCACGTGCGGCACCACGAGACGATCGAGGAGTTCGTCGACTGGGCGGCGGGGCGGCGGCTGCCCGTGCTCGGCATCGACAACCTGCCCGGCTCCCGCCCGCTGGAGACCGGCACCCTGCCGCGGGACTGCGTGCTGCTCTTCGGCCAGGAGGGACCCGGCCTGTCCGAGCCGGCGCGGGCCGCCTGCGCCGCGCTCTACTCCATCGCCCAGTACGGCTCGACCCGGTCCATCAACGCAGGCGTGGCCAGCGGCATCGCCATGCACGCGTGGATCCGTACGCACGCCGGGCCGCCACCGGACTGACCCTCGCCCCGCCGGCGCAATCGGCGTTCCGGCTTGACGTGCCAGCGATGCCGGGTGACGGTGGGGTTGTGAGTGTCGCGGTGAGTTGTCCGAGATGCGGGGGCCCGGTACGGGCGCCGGATCTGATGCACACCGAGTCGAGGTGCCTGCGCTGCGGTCCCGTGCCGCCGCTGCACGTGCCCGAACACATCGGAGCGGAGATCGTCGCGAGCGTGGTGGAGCGGATCGCCGCGACCGGCGGTCCACCGGGGACGCCGCTGTGGTGCCCGTGGCCGCTGCCGCCAGGGTGGACCCTCACCGGCGTGGCGTACGCCGGTGACGACCGCACCGGCGTACGGGCGACTGCGGTGGCCTGCGCCGGGCCCGCGCCGCTCGACGACGGCCCGGCGGATCTGGTCTTCGTGGCCGAGGAGCCGGGCGTCGGCCTGGGCACCCGACTCGCCGGCCTGGCCGGCCCGGATCCCGGACCGGAACTCGCCGACGCGCTGACCGACCCCGGCCCGGGGCACCCCGAGCACGTGGGGCAGGCCAGGATCCGGGTCGGTGGGCACCCGACTCCACTGTGGTTGGTGAATTCTCCGACGGATCGAAGCGCGTACGCCGGCGAGGCTCGGGGAATGTGGCTGCATGCGATAGCCTGGCCGGCGAGTGCGGGTCACCTCCTCGCGGAAGACGTCGTTTTGCACGACCTGACCGAGTGGACTCCGCCCGAACTCGTGTACGGCGCACCATCCCCGTACCTGTCCGGGAGGGCTTGACAGCCTTCCGGGTTTGACGGAGAACGGACGCAGATCTTCACTGTACGACACCACACTGATACTCTGGGTGCCGCTGCGGTAATGGGACCCGGCGCCGCGCGAGAGGATGGCCCGCCATGGTCAAGAAGGTCCTCACCTGGGCCGGAATCGCATTCTTGATCTTCTTCGTCGCCTATCGGCCAAACTCTGCGGCTGATGTGTTCAAGTCGCTGGGCGGCGGGATCATGGACATCGCCCAGGGGTTCGGCGACTTCTTCACCAGCCTCGTCGCCTAACCGTCGATGGGCAGCCCCTCCGGTCCACCCTTCGACCCGGACGACCCCGACCGGGACCGGCGCGACACCGAGCCGATACCGCGGATCGGGCCGGATGACGGCCCGGGCTACGGAGCCGGTCCCGGCCTGTCCGACGGGCCGTCCCTTTCGGACGACGTCGGCTACGGCGAAGGGCCCGGCTATGCCGGCGAAGGGCGGTCCGGCCGGGGCTGGATCCGCGATCCCGAGGCCGCCTACCAGCCACCGCAGATCTCCGAGGACGAGCTCGCGGGGCTGCGTGCCGACGCGACGGGGGCGACTCCCCGGCGGGTGCTTCCGCTGGAGGACGAGCCCAGCTCGCTGGTCGCCCGCTACCTCTTCCCCACCGAGCGCTACCGGGGCGAGTGGAAGCGGCACTGGATCCACCTCACCAACCCGCTCCTGATCGGCATCGCGGCGACGTTCGTGCTCGGCTACCTGTCCGGCTTCCTCGCCGGCAACAACGTGGGCGCGTTGACGACCATCGCGGTGCTGCTCTGGTTCGCCGTCATGGGCTGGGTGGCCTGGAAGGTCGCCGACTGGTGGTATGACCGGTTCATCCTGACCAACAAGCGGGTCATGGTGGTCAACGGCATCGTCACCCGCAAGGTGGCCATGATGCCGCTGGTCCGGGTCACCGACATGAAGTACGAGCAGACGCCGACCGGCCGCGCACTCAACTACGGCACCTTCGTCCTGGAGTCCGCCGGCCAGGAGCAGGCGCTGCGGGAGATCAAGAACCTGCCCAACCCGAACGAGCTGTACCTGCGCGTCGTGGAAGAGATGTACGAGCCGCAGGCGGTCGAGGCGCGGTTGGGCAAGGAGGCCGACGAGGCCAAGGCCGACGACGGGGCGTGAAAGTTTTCGTCCGAACATCGGAGCAAGTGCGCACCTTTCGTCATGGACCGGAACGCCTCTGACGTGGCACTCTGCCAGGACGGTGTGGGTGCGGAGGTGTGTGGTGGCCAGCAGGGACCCGTTGGAGGAGGAGTTTCGCGAGTTCGTCGCGGCTCGCTCCGCCGCCCTGCTCCGTACCGCCTATCTGCTCGCCGGCGACTGGGCGACGGCCGAGGATCTGCTCCAGACGGCGCTGACCAAGACCTACCTCGCCTGGAAGCGGCTCGGCGGGATCGAGGCCGTCGAGCCGTACGCCCGTCGTGTGATGGTCAACACCTCGACGAGCTGGTGGCGGCGACGCTGGCACGGTGAACGCCCCACCGAGGTGCTGCCCGAACGGCCCGGTGTCGACGAGATCGAGCAGCAGCTCGACCGTGACCTGCTCTGGCGGCACCTCCGGGAGCTGCCGAGCCGGCAGCGGGCGGTGCTGGTCCTGCGCTACTACGAGGACATGTCGGAAGCGCAGACGGCCGCGCTGCTGGACATCTCCCCGGGCACGGTGAAGAGCCAGGCCTCCCGGGCACTGGCCACGCTGCGCCGACGGATGGGCACCGCCACCCCGGACCTGGTCGATGCCCCCGGTACCGACGGTCGCGCTGCTCTCTCCGGCCGGGGCCGCGACGCCGCTCTCCCGGGTCGCGCTGCTTCCTCCGGCGGTGGGGCTGCTCCCGCCGGCCGGGGGGATGCCGCGGGAGCTGGCCGAGGTGCCGACGCTGCCCGACCTGGGCCGGCCGGGAGGGATTCGGGGGGTCGTGCCGTGGCGACGCCGCGTCCGGCGGCCGGCCGGGCCGTGCCGGGAGCTGTCGTACCCCGCCCGTCCGTGCCTCGCCCGATCGCACCGGCGGTCGAGCTGCCCACCGCTCCGGCGGCCGTGCCCGTCGGCACCGGCGCCGGAGATCAGCAGTGAGCGCATTCCCGCGGCGGCCCGACAACCTGACGGGCGGTCCGCAGCGTCCTAACCAGGTGCGACGTGACCAGCTGGAAGGTGCGGTGCGGGAGACTCTCTCGCACCAGGTCGCCGTCACCCGTCCGCTGACCGCCGACCCGGCCGGTCAGGCCATCCGCCGGGCCAACCGGATCCGACGGCGCCGTACCGGTGTCGGTGTCGCGCTCGGAATGGTCACCACCGTGCTGATCGGCGCCGGCATGACGCAGCTCGCCGACGAGACCGGCCGGCAGGGCCCGCCCATCGTCGTGATCGGCGATCCGGATCTGTCGGCCCGGCCGCTTCCCTCGGCGCCCGTTGCCCCACCCGCGTCATCGCCCGGAGCGCCAGCCGGCCTGCTCCTCGACGGCACCCTGATCAACCCCGACGGCAAGCGGCTGGCGCTGCCCAGCATCGGGCCCGCCGAACGCGCCCACAGCCTGCCCAGCGGCGCCGGCCTGCTGGTGGTCGGTGCCCCGACCACCGCCGGCCGTTCCCTCTGGGTCGCCCGGGACGACGGCCTGGTGCAGGTGCTGCTGGCCGGTGCGGGCCAGATCGTTCTCGCGCCCGACGCCAGCCAGGTCGCCTGGCGCGACGGCAAGGACCTGCTCGTGGCGGGAGTCGTCGGGAGCCAGCTCATCGGCACGGTGCGCATTCCGGTCCCGGACGGCGCGGAACCCGTCCGGTTCGTCGGAAACAGCGTGCTGGTCCGGCTCGACCGGAACGGGCCGACCCATGCCCTGTGGCGGCCGGGCACGGGGGAGCTGACCGCGGTGTCCGAGCGGGGCACCCTGAACGTCTACGGTGCGCTGCCCGACGGGCGGCTGATCGGTCAGGTGTCCGCGAGCGGGTCCGGTGGGACCTGCCTGGCGGCGCTCGACCCGAAGCGGGCCCTGAAGCCGGTACGCACCGCCTGCGGCACCCAGTTGAGCCGGGACGGCGCAGGCGGCGTGTCCGACGACGGGCGGTGGCTTCTGGTGAACGGGAAGGTCGGCCCGACCGATCAGGCCCTCCTGGTCGATCTGCAGCGACTCGGAGCGACGGTGAACGCCATGCCGGCCGGTCCGGCGCTGAGTGGCGCGGTCGCCTGGACGACCGGGACGGACGTCTCCTACGTCGACAGCGCCGGCAAGCTGGTTCAGGTCGACGTCGAACGGGTGCGTGCCGGGCAACCGGCCGAGCCGGTGCCCGTGGACGGCCTCGCGCCCGGTGACCGGCCGGTCCTGGTCACCGGCTCCTGATCCGCACCCGGCTCCCCGTCAGTCGTGGCGTCCCGCGCTGCGGCGACCGGCTCGGCTCGCTGTGCGCGTTCCGGTGCCCTGCGCCGGGAGCGGCCCGTGGCCCGGCGTGCGCTGAGGGGCACGCCCCGGGGCTGGCCGGCACCTACGCGAGCCGGATTCGGGTCCGCTGGGTAGCGTCGGGAGGTGACCTCGCGTACCGGCCCCGCGCCGCGGATCGACCTGCACGCCCACTCGACCGCCAGCGACGGCACGCTCAGCCCCGCCGACCTGGTCCGCGCCGGTGCCGACGCGGGCCTCGACGTGCTGGCCATCACCGACCACGACACCACCGCCGGTTGGGCGCCGGCCGTGCGGGCGCTGCCGCCCGGTCTGCGCCTGATCCGAGGCGCCGAGCTGTCCTGTCACTGGGCGGGCGCGCAGCCGCCGGTGCCGCTGCACCTCCTGGCGTACCTGTTCGACCCCGACCACCCGGAGTTGGTCGCCGAGCTGACCCGGGTGCGGGCCGCCCGCGAGGAGCGCGGCGAGCGGATCGTGGCGCTGCTGCGCGCCGACGGCATCGACGTGAACTGGCCGGACATCCTCACCGGGGCGGGCGGCGGCACGGTGGGCCGCCCGCACATCGCGCAGGCGCTGATCCGCGCCGGTCTGGTAGCCAGCACCAGCGAGGCGTTCGGGCCGGACTGGCTGGGTGAGCGGTACCGGCTGCCGAAGGAGGACATCGACGTCTTCCGTGCCGTCCGGCTGGTCCGGGCCGCCGGCGGTGTACCGGTCTTCGCCCACCCCCGCGCCACCCGACGTGGCCGGGTGGTGCCCGACGAGCTGATCGCCGAGCTGGCCGCCGCCGGGCTGGCCGGCCTGGAGGCCGATCACGAGGACCACAGCCCGGCCGAGCAGGCGCACGTACGCGCGCTCGCCGCCGACTTGGGCCTCCTGGTCACCGGCTCCTCCGACTTTCACGGCACCCACAAGAGCGTCCAGCTCGGCGCGTTCACCACAGGAGTCGAGGCGTACGAGCGGATCGTCGCCGCCGGGGTGACCGAGGTCGCTTCGGGCTGATCCGCGTATTTCGCCCACCACGGCGCGGCTAGGTTTCTCACGTGGATCTGAAGCTGTTCGGCGAGGTTTTCGTGACCCTGCTGGTGATCACCGACCCGCCGGGCATGATGCCGATCTTCCTGGCGCTGACCGGGCCGTTGCCCGCGCGCGACCGTAACCGGGCAGCGTGGCAGGCCGTCGCGCTGGCTCTCGGCGTAATCGTGATCTTCGCGGTGGCCGGGCAGACCCTGCTCGACTACCTGCACGTGGACCTGCCCGCGTTGCAGGCCGCCGGTGGGCTGCTGCTCGTCCTGGTGGCCCTGGAACTGCTGACCGGCAAGGCCGACGATCCCAGCCAGCAGGTCACCTCGAACATCGCGCTGGTGCCGCTGGGCACCCCGTTGCTGGCCGGACCGGGCGCCATCGTGGCGACAATGCTCTTCGTCCAGCAGGCCGACGGGTTCGGCGACTTCACCGCCATCGCCGCGGCCATCCTCGCCGTCATGGTCGCGGTCTGGATCGTGCTGCGCTTCTCCGGCGGAATCGTGAAGATCCTGCGCCCCGGTGGCATCGAGGTGCTGACCCGGATCGCCGGCCTGCTCCTGGCCGCGATCGCCGTACAGCTCATCGCCGACGCGGTGGCGGCCTTCGTGACGCAGTACGTCAACATGGCCTGACCGCACACCCGCAATGTCGGCGGTGGATGGCAGGATCGCAGGCGTGCGACGAGCCTCTTCAGCCGGACGACCCGCCGCAGGCGGTCGAGCCCCCCAGCAGCGCCCCGGTGGCGCCGAGCAGCTCGGCTTCGAGGGGATGCCGGAACGGCTGTTCGTCTGCACCCCGAGCAAGCTCGGCGCGTACGCGGACTGCCCCCGCCGCTACCGCTACTCCTACGTCGACCGGCCCGCGCCGTCGAAGGGGCCGCCGTGGGCGCACAACTCGCTCGGCGCCAGCGTGCACACCGCCCTCAAGAACTGGTACGCGCTGCCCGCCGACCGGCGGCACCCGAAGGCGCTGGCCCTCCTGCTCAAGGGCACCTGGGTCCGTGAGGGTTACCGCGACGACGCGCAGGAGCGGGCCGCCTACCGGCGGGCGCTGGCCTGGCTGGAGGCATACGTCGAGACGCTGGATCCGGAGTCCGACCCGCTCGGTGTCGAGCGGGTGGTGGCGGTCAAGACCGCCGTGCTGGCCTTCAACGGCCGCGCCGACCGCATCGACTCCCGCCCCGGACCGGAGGGCCCGGAGCTGGTCATCGTCGACTACAAGACGGGCCGCACCGGGCTGGACTCCGACGACGCCCGGGGCTCGCAGGCGCTGGCCCTCTACGCGTACGCGGCCGAGCGGGTGTTCCGCCGGCCGTGTCGCCGGGTGGAGCTGCACCACCTGCCGACGGGCACGGTCGCCGGCCACGACCACACCGTCGAGTCGCTGACCCGCCAGTTGACCCGGGCCGAGGACACGGCACGCGACATCATGGCCGCCGAGCGGGCGGTCGCCGAGGGCGGCGACGCCGACGAAGCGTTCCCGGTGGCGCCCGGCCCGCGATGCGGTTGGTGCGACTTCCGGCGGCACTGCCCGACCGGGGCGCAGACGCCGGGCAAGGAGCCGTGGGCGGCCGTGGACCGGCCCGCCGACGGCTGACCGTCAGCGGCCTGCCCGCACCTGACCCCGAGCGGGTCCGGCTGTCAGCCGGCCAGCGAGGTCGCGGTGTGCCGCTCGGCCCGCTCCTTGGCGGCCTGTATCAACGGCCCCTCCAGGTAGCGGCGCGGCACCGCGGCGAGCGCCAGGCGCAGGGCGCGCACCGTGAGGTCCGCCGACAGCTCGGTGGTGGGCAGCCCCAATCCGCCGTACATCCGCCGGGCCCACGGAGGCAGCAGCGCGAGCGCGGTGCCGGCGATTCCCAGGTACGCCCAGCGCGGCGGGCCGAGGGTGAGGCCCAGCCGGGCGGGCAGGCTGAGTTTCCACGGCAGCGGTGGGGCGGTGAGGAAGATCGCCGTCTCGGCGGCCTCCCGGGTCATCCGCAGCTCCGGCCGCACGGCGCGGTAGTACGCCGCCACCTCGGCGGCGGTGCCCGGCACCGTGGCCGGATCCAGCCCGACGAGAGCTGCCGACCGACGCTGCTCGGTGTAGTAGCCGTCCACCTCGTCGTCGGTGAGCGGCAGGCCCGCCCGCCGGGCCGTGGTGAGGAACGATTCGACCTCGGTGACGTGCACCCAGCGCAGCAGGGCCGGGTCGTCGATCCGGAACTCCTCGCCGGTAGCGGTGTCGGTGGCCCGCAGCCGGTCGTGCAGGCGACGCAGCCGCGCCCCGGCCTGCTCCGCTTCAACCGTGGTGCCGTAGACGGTGGTCGCCACGTAGGTGGCGGTGCGCACCAGTCGACCCCACGCGTCGGTGCGGTAGTTGCTGTTCTGCGCGACCCCGGCCATGGCCCGGGGGTGCAACGCCTGGAGGTAGAGCGAGCGCAGGCCCGCGACGATCAGGATCGGCTCCTCGTGCACCTTCCACGTGACCGAACCCGGACCGAAGAGGCCGAGGTCATCGGAGTCCACCGACCAAGCGTGCCACGGGCCGCCGGTCGGTGCCGGTGGAGCGGGCGGGTCAGCTGTCGGCGGCGCGGCGCGACTGGCAGCTCGGGCAGAGACCCCAGAAGGTCACCTCTGCCTCCTCCACCTCGAAGCCGTGCGCGGTGCCCGGCTCCAGGCAGGGAGCGCTGCCGACGGTGCAGTCGACGTCGGCGATCTCGCCGCAGCCCCGACAGACCACGTGGTGGTGGTTGTCGCCGGCGCGCGCCTCGTACCGGGCGGGACTGCCGGCCGGCTCGATCCGGCGGGACAATCCGGCCCGGCTCAGCGCCCCCAGCACGTCGTAGACCGCCTGCGTGGAGACCGAGTCGAGGCGTTCGCGGACCCGCCGGGTGATCTCGTCGACCTCCAGGTGACCGCCGTCGGCGAGAACGTCGAGCACCGCGAGGCGCGGTCGGGTGACGCGCAGGCCCCTCGATCGCAACAGCTCCTCGCCACCGGACATGCGCCAATGACAGCACGTACGACCAGCAGCGACAACCGTCGCTTGCCCGGGGTGGCCACGGACACAGCCCGCAGGACCGACCAGCGGGGTCGCGCCGTGCTGAACCTGATCGCCGCCGCGCGCGTGTCTCCGGGCGAGAGCTCGGGGACGACCGGCGGTCCGTACGCTGGCGCTCCCCGCACCGTGATCCACCTGGAGGTGTCGATGTTCGAGGAGATCCTGGGTCTACCGGTACACGTCCTCGTGGTCCACGCGGTGGTCGTCATCGTCCCACTGCTGGCGGTGCTGGCCATCGGATACGTGGGGCTGCCGCGCTGGCGGCACCGACTGGACTGGGCGCTGGGCATCCTGGCCGTGGCCGCGCCGGTGACCGCGTTCGTGGCCGTCGAGTCCGGTGAAGCCTTCACCGACGCCCTGGTCGCCCGCGGCTACCAGGGCCAGATACTCGACCAGATCTTCGAGCACTCCCGCTACGGCGACATTCTGTTCCGGATCGTGGTGCCCCTGGGGATCGTGGCCATCGCGCTGCTCGTGGCGACCAGTGGGCACCCGCGCGTGCCCAGGCTGCCGGCGCTGGTGACGCCGGTGCTGGCGGTGGTTACCGTCGCGCTGGCCATCGCCGCCCTGGTCTACGTCTACCTGACGGGTCACTCCGGCGCCGAGGCCGTCTGGGGCACCACTCTCTGACCAGCGGTCGGACGCCGCCTCAGAAGATGAGCCGCGAGCAGAGCAGGCAGACAAGAGCCACCAGCACCACGGCGGCTGCGGCGCCGAAGCCGTAGGTGACCCGCTGGGAACGCTGCTCGGCCGCATCCAGGACGGCCATGTCCTGTGGCGGGAGCTGTCGGGGCGGGGCCGGCTCCAGGTGCACCGGGGGACGCCAGCCGGCCGGCGGCGGCACGCTCGGGGGCGGTCCCGCGTACCCGCTCGTGGGCGTGGTGGCGGGTGGGGGTCGGTCCGCCATCGGGCCGTCGCCGGTCCCGGGCCGGCGCCAGTAGTCGTCGTCCGGGGTGCTGCCACCGCTGGGGGTCGTCACGGCGTTCGACGCTACCAACGGAGCCGGCGGCCCGGTCGCTTCTGGTCGATGTGCTGACCGCGGCGAGCGGCCGCCCGCTGTCGCCTGCGCTAGTCTTGCCGCTCGTGAGCACCGAGGACCCCGGCCCGCAGGGCGCGCGCGGCGATGACGACCGCACCGTCGACCTGAGCGACGACTTCGTGGTGCTGCCCGAGCAGACCTCGGACGACACCGACCAGGGCTGGGGCGAGCGGAGCAGCGGCAACGACGACTGGCTCCTCTCCCAACGCCCCCCACACTGGGACTGACCCCGACGCCGCGCCCGCAGGGCGGGCGACCGTCGGCACGGCGGCGGGTTGGGTGAGCCGGGCCGGTGCCCTGACTGCGCCGTTGGCCGCCGGGCAGCCGGTCGCGGTGCGATCGCCGGTCGGGGGGGTGTCCATGCCGGTGGGGGTGTGCAGGATCGCGGCGGCGAGGCCGAGCAGCGCGGCGACCAACCCGGCCCGCAACAGGGTGCGACCGCCGGGCAGGGCCGGCCGGCGCAGCGGGCGCAACGCCCGAGCGGAGTCCAACGTGCGGGTGATCATGTGCCGCCTCCGTCCCGGGCGCCGTCGTGGTGACACCCGTAGAGCGGCACGGTAGGCCGGCAACGGCCCGCCCCGCGGACCCCTCGTCCCCGCCTGTGGACAACTGTCCGGCCTGTTGATAACGCCCATTTACCGGCCGGATCTGCTATCGCGAGGGGCGCGGCCGCGCTGGCACGGGGGCCGCGCTGGCACGAGGGCCGATCCACTCGGGTTCCTGGAATCCGGGCGATCAACACCGCCGGGACAGGCCGACTTCCGGCAACCCGAGTGGATCAAGGCCGAAACAGCGCCGCCCGGGGCGATCGCGGGCGGCGCTGTCGGCGAGGCGAGGTGAGGTTGGGAAGGCCGGGTCAGGAGGCGGAGCTGGCCGCTGGGGCCTTGCCGCCGCCCGACCCACCGGACGACGACCCACCAGACGACGATCCGGAGGACGATCCACCGGACGACGACCCGGACGACGAGGACGAGGACGACGACCCGGAATCCCCACCCGAGGACGAGGACGACGAGGACGACTCGGACTTGGCCGGCTTGCTCGGCGTGCCGCCGGCGGAGGTCTCGGAGCCGGACGCGCGGGAGTCGGTGCGGTAGAAGCCCGAGCCCTTGAAGACGATGCCGACCGAGTTGAAGACCTTGCGCAGCCGCCCCTGACACGCCGGGCACTCGGTCAGCGGCTCGTCCGAGAAGGACTGCACCGCCTCGAGCTGGTGACCGCACGCGGTGCAGGCGTACTGGTACGTGGGCACGTTCTCCTCCGGTATCTGAGCTCGGCCAGTTGGCACTCGACGTATTCGAGTGCCAATGGTGCGTCATTCGCCCCGGGTTCGTCCAGCGGACGTGTGGGGCGCGACACCCTGCGCCGTACCCGGGCCGTCGTCAAGCGTACGCATCCCGTCGGTGGGGGTGACGACCGCGCGGACCGGACGGTCGTGCGGCTCCGCCGGCAGCGCCTCGACCAGCTCCCCGTCGTGCAGCGGGACCACGGTCAGGACCGCCCGGGGCACCCGTGCCAGCGCCCGGTCGTACGAGCCGCCGCCGCGCCCCAGCCGTCGGCCGCGCCGGTCGACGGCGAGCGCCGGCACGACGACCAGCTCCGCGCCGGTGACCGCGGCTACGCCGAGGCGGGGGCCGATCGGCTCCCGGATGCCCCGGCCGGCCGCCGCCAACGCGTCGGGTCCGGAGTACGCCGCCCAGTCCAGGTCCAGGTCGGCAAGGAGCACCGGCAGCAGCAACTCGGCGTCGGGCGGCAGCGCCGACCGCAACACCTCCGGCAGGTCGGCCCCGCCCGGCTCGGAGCCGACCGGGACGTACGCCGTCATCCGGGCCGGGCGCAGCCGGCGTACCAGGGCGACCAGCTCGGCCTGGACGCGCCCGGCGGCCTCGGCCCGCGCCGGGGCAGTCAGGGCCCGGCGGCGGGCGAGCAGGTCGACACGGGTTTCCCGCTTCGCCACTCGGGCCACTTCCGCTTCATAAGAAAATTCCGGCACGCAACACTCCTGACGCAACGCCACTCCCACGGTTGCTCTGTGTCAGCATCGCAAGCAACGGAGGCGGAACTTCCGGGGGGACCGAGTGACGCTACGCGGGCGGTTGACTGCAGCCTTCCTCGTGGTGGTGCTCGGCCCGGTCGTGCTCGGCGCGTTCTTCGTCGCCTCCACCGTCGCGGCAGTCGACCGCAGCCGGTCCACCGAGCGCCTCGCGGTGGCGGCCTCGACGGTGCGTACCTCGGTCGACGCGCTCTGCCAGCAGCTGCGCGCCGCCGCCGACACGGTCGCCCTCACCGGTGACCCGGCCATCGCCGCCGGCCAGCTCGTCGGCCGTGGGTTGGCGGCAGCGGTGCAGGTCACCGACGTGAACGGACGCGTCACGTACGCCTCGCCCGGCGCTCCGCCGACGCCCTGGCGGGACTGCTCCGAGCCGGCCGCCGCGCCGTCCGGCCCGGTCCGCGCGCTGGCCGCCCGGGTCGACCGCCGCGACCCGGCCGGCGCGCTGCTGGGCACGGTGGCCGCCGCGCACCTGGTCGACCCGGCCTTCGTGGCCCGGCTGGCGGCGGTGACCGGGGTCGCGGTCACCCTGCTCGACGGCGGTGCGAGCGCCGCCCGCTTCACGCACACCACCGAGTCCCAGCAGGAACGCGACGCGGTGCTGGCCGCCGCCGGGTCCGCCAGCGGTGAGCGGGTCACCGAGAGCACCAGGGGTCGGTACGTGCGCCGGATCGGGCCGTCCGCCGGCCAGCCGCTGCCGCTGGTGTTGTCGGTGCCGAGCGAGCGGCCGCCCGGGCTGCACGTCACGCTGGCCGGCGTGGTCGTGCTGGCCGGGCTGCTCGCCGTGTTCACCGCCTGGCGTCTGGCCCGGGTGACCACCCGGCCACTGGTGGAGCTGGCCGGAGCGGTCGACCGGGTGGCGCACGGCGACCTGACCGCCCGGGTGCCGGTGCGCAGCCGCGACGAGCTGGGACGGCTGGCGGCAGCGTTCAACCGGATGACCCGCGAGACCGGGTCGTACGTCGCGGCGCTGACCAGCAGCCGCGACCAGCTACGTGGGCACCTCGCGGTGCTCGGCGACACCCTGGCCAGCACCCACGACCTGCAACGCATCCTGCGGGTGATCCTGCACAGCGCCATCGCGGCCACCGGGGCGCGGGCCGGCGCGGTGCTGCTGGTGGAGGCCGGCGGGGTGCTCGTCGCGCAGTGCAGCGAGGGGTTGGACGGGCGCTGGCCGGCGGGGGACCCGGACGGGTCGCAGGGCCTGCGGGTGCCCGTGGGCGTCGGCGTGGTCGGCGCGGTGGCCGCGACCGGCGAGCCGCAGCGGGGCCGGCTGGAACCGACGGAGGCTCCGACCGGCGAGCCCCGCTGCCGCACCTACGTCGCGGTCCCCTTCTCGACCCCGGGCGGAGCGACCACACCGGGCGGCCCGACAACGACCACACCGGGCGGCCCGACAACGACAGTCCCGGGCGGCGAGCGGTGTCTCGACGAGGCCGGCGCCGCGGCGGCACTCGGTGTGCTGGCCCTCTACGACCGGGTGGGCGCGGACGAGTTCGACGACGACGACCTGGACACCCTGCGCACCTTCGCCGGCCACGCGGCAGTGGCGGTGGAGAACGTCCGGGTGCACGAGGAGGCCCAGCGGCTGTCGCTCACCGACCCGCTCACCGGCCTCTGGAACTACCGCTACCTGCGCGAGTCGATCCGGCGGGAGGTGGAGCGGGCCAGCCGGTTCGGCCGGATGCTCAGCGTCCTCGCCCTCGACCTGGACCGCTTCAAGGACGTCAACGACACGTACGGGCACGCGGCGGGGGACACCGTGCTGGCCGAGTTCGCCCGGCGGGTACGCGGCGAGATCCGCGAGGTCGACCTGGCCTTCCGGCAGGGCGGCGAGGAGTTCGTGCTGCTCCTACCGGAGACCGACGCCCGGGGCGCCGCGATCGTCGCGGAGCGGCTCGGCGCGGCGGTGCGCGAGACGCCGATCGCCGTCGAGGCGTACGCGGGGCCGATAGTGGTCACCGTGTCGGTGGGCATCGCCGTCTACCCGGACCACGGCAGCACCGGACGGGAGGTGCTGGAAGCCGCCGACGACGCCCTGTACGCGGCCAAGGCGGCCGGCCGGGACACCTATCGCGTCGCCGAGGCCCGCCCCGACGTGCCGACGTGGGAGATACCGGTGCCCGCCGGCGCCGTCAGCCCACCCGACGGGCTGCCGCGGGCCGGCCGGCAGGTGCAGGTCCCGCGGGAGCCGGGCGGGCACGCCCGGTCGGAGTCGACAGCTGGCGTACCGGAGTCGAACCGGTCGGGGCCCGCGCACGCCCGCCCGGATCCGGCGGACGAGCCGGCGGCCACCGCCGCGGACGCCGCGCGGGCCGGCCCCGACGTCGGCCGGCCGGGGCCGGGCGGCGGCGCGTCTTCTGGGCCACACCCGCCGCGGCAGAGCCGTGGCCGATAGTCTCGCGGCATGTCGGAGCACTCAGCGAACCCCTCATCGACGGTCGCCGCAACCGGCCGTCCCCTGGCGGTCAAGGCCGTTATCCCGGCCGCCGGACTGGCCACCCGCTTCCTGCCGGCCACCAAGGCGGTCCCGAAGGAACTGTTGCCGGTGGTCGACCGGCCGGTGCTGCAGTACATCGTCGAGGAGGCCACCCAGGCCGGCATCGGCGACGTGTTGCTGATCACCGGTCGGGGTAAGACGTCGATGGTGGACCACTTCGATCGACGCCCCGACCTGGAGACCAGGCTGGAGGAGAAGGGCGACGCCGAGCGGCTGGCCGCCGTGCGCCGGCCCAGTGAGCTGGCCGAGATCTACACCGTCCGGCAGCCGGAGCAGCTCGGGCTGGGCCACGCCGTCGGGTACGCCGAGTCCCACGTCGGCGACCAGCCCTTCGCGGTGCTGCTCGGCGACGAGTTCGTCAAGCCGTCCGAGCCACTGCTGCCGGCGATGCTGGAGCTGCAGGCCCGCACCGGCGGCGTGGTGCTCGCCTTCTTCGAGGTCGACCCGGCCGACACCAAGCGGTACGGCATCGCCTCCGTCGAGCCGGCCGAGGCGGAGCTGACCGACATCGGCGAGGTCGTCAAGGTCACCGGCATGGTGGAGAAGCCGCAGCCGGAGGACGCGCCGAGCAACCTGGCGGTGCTGGGTCGGTATGTGCTGCCCGGCAAGATCTTCGACGCGATCCGCCGCACCAAGCCGGGCAGCGGCGGCGAGATCCAGCTGACCGACGCCATGGAGCTGCTGCGCACCGAGGGCACACCGGTGCACGCGATCGTCTACCGGGGCACCCGCTACGACACCGGCATGCCGCTGGGGTACCTCCAAACCGTCGTGCAGATCGCCGCCGAGCGCGAGGACCTCGGCGCCGAGTTCCGCTCCTGGCTGGCCGAGTTCGTCAAGGCCGACGCGGCAGGCGGATCTGGTACATGACAGCGACGGCCGACGCCGAGGCGGCCGCGAACGAGTTGACGCCGCTCGCCGACTACCTGGGCAGCGTGCTGCGCAGGTTACGAGCGCTGCCGCCACTCGACCTCGACCTCACCCAGGCGCACGGCAACGTCCTCGCCGAGGACGTCGTCGCGCCGCACGCCTTCCCGGCCTTCGACCAGGCGGCCGTGGACGGGTACGCGGCCCGGTGGGAGGACATTTCCGGAGGGGGCCGGGGCCCGAGCTACGTCCCGGCCCCCTCCGGCACGCCCGGCGGCCGGACCATCCGGCTCAACGTGGTCGGCGACCTCGGCGCGGCGAGCTGGCGGCCGGTGCGGCTCACCCCGGGCTCGTGCTTCTCGGTGGCCGCCGGGGCGCCGCTGCCGGTCGCCGCGGACGTGGTGGTCCCGGTGGAGTGGACCGACCAGGGCATGGCCGCCGTCGAGATCTTCCGCACCCCCAAACGGGGGTACGGGGTACGCCGCGCCGGTGAGGAACTGCCCGCCGGCACCCTGCTCGCCCGCGCCGGCACGTACGTCTCTCCGGCCCTCGTCGCCGTCTTCGCCGCGACAGGCATCGGTCACGTGGTGGTCCGGCCCAGCCCCCGGGTGGTCATCGTGGCCACCGGCGACGAGTTGGTCGACGTGGGCCGGGGCAGCCAGCCCGGTCAGGTGGTGGACGCGAACTCGCACGCGTTGACCGCCGCCGCCGCCGAGGTGGGCGCACTGGCGTACCGGGTGGGCATCTGCGACGACGACCCGGAGGGGCTGCGCGGGCTGCTGGAGGACCAGACCCTGCGCGCCGACCTGATCATCACCACCGGGGGGACCGGCACCGGCCCCGGGGACATGGTCCGGCGGATCCTGTCCCGCCGCGAGGGTGGCCGCGCCGGCCCGGTGACCTTCACCGACGTGGCGCTCTATCCCGGCACCGCCCTCGGGTTCGGCACCGTCGGCGCCGAGGAGGTGCCGGTGGTCTGCCTGCCCGGCGACCCGGGCGCCGCGCTGATCGGTTTCGAGGTGCTGGCCCGCCCCGCGATCCAACTGCTCGCCGGCGCCGAGCCGGTGTTCCGGCCCAGCGTCCGGGCGCACCTGCTGGAGACCGTGTCGTCCCCCGGCGGGCTGCGGGAGTTCCGCCCCGCGCACGTCGCGGAGCGTCGCGGTGGCGGCTATACGGTGCAGCCGCTGCGCGGCGGCCCGTTCACCCTCTCCGGACTGGCCGAGGCGAACGGGCTGCTGGTGCTCGGCGAGCGGGTCACCACCGCCGCCGCCGGCTCCACCGTGGACGTCCTGCTGCTCGACAGGCGCCGGTGACGTTTCCGCGCGCCCAGCGGTCCATCGCGGGTCCACTTGCGCGCTTTACGGTCCCGCGCGGGAGACTGTGGGAGTGAGTCTCTTTGGACCGGCCCGAGCACCCGGTTGGCCGGCGGTGCTGGTCGACGGTCCAGTGCTGCTGCGGCCCTACCGGCGCTCCGACGCGGCGGCGTGGTCGGAGGTGCGTCGGGCCAACCGGGCCTGGCTGGCACCGTGGGAGTCGTCGCTGCCGGGCAGTTGGGACGAGTTGAACTCGCCTGCCGCGTTCCGCTGGGTGCACCGTGACCAGCGACGTTCCGCCCGCGAGGGTGAGGGGATGCCGTTCGCGGTCTGCCTGCGCGAGGCCGACCGGGACCGGCTGGTCGGGCATCTCAACGTGGGCAGCATCGTGCGCCGCGCCTTCTGCTCCGGCTACGTCGGCTACTGGGTGGACGCCCGGGTCGCCGGGCAGGGAGTGATCCCGACGGCGCTCGCACTCGCCGTCGACCACGCGTTCGGCCCGGGTGGGCTGCACCGGGTCGAGGTCAACATCCGGCCGGAGAACCGGCCGTCGCGGCGGGTGGTGGAGAAGCTGGGCTTCCGCGAAGAGTCGTACCACGTGCGCTACATGCACATCGACGGCGCCTGGCGGGACCACATCGGATACGCGATGACGAGCGAAGAGGTCGCCGCCGAGGGCGGTCTGCTGGCCCGCTGGCACCGGGTGCGCGCCACCGCGCGGTGAGCCGTCCCACGGACGGGATCGGCGCGGCGCGGCGGCATCGCGGTCGGTCCGCCGTAACCTCAAGTAACTGCAAGCTGCGGCAAGCGCTCAACGCCCGGACGATCTACGCACCCAGGCACGATCGGTGGAAGATCCTGCGGTCGGGGAGCGGTTGCTCCGAATTCGGTGACGGGAGGGGTGAGGGTGCCGACCTCGGTGCTCCTCGCCGTCCTCGCCGCCGCCGGCCTGCTCGCCCTGGCCCCGGCGCTGGTTCGCCGGTACGACGCCACCGAGCGGCTGGTGGCGGAGCGGGCGCAGTCGACGGCGCGGGTGCTCCAACGCCGTCGACGGCGCCGCACTGTGCCAGGACGGCAGCCCGTGCACCCGCCACGCTCTCTCGTCGTCACTCTGAGTGAAGATGCGACTACGGGCAGGTTGGCTGCGCCGGTCTCCGCGCCCCCGGCGGCACGCCGCTCCGGCCGCCTGCGGGCCGTACCGCCGGCACCCAAGCGTTCCCGCCGTCGTCCGCCGCGCCGGCAGCACACTCCCGCCGTGTACCGCCGACGTCGGGTGCTCGCCGCGCTGCTGCTGCTCAACGTCGTCGAGCTGATCGGCGTGCTCTTCGTCAGCCCCGGCTTCTGGATCGGATTCTCGGTCACCTTCCTGCTGCTGGCCCTGTACGTCGTACACCTGCGCGGGCGTGCCCTCGCCGGCCGCCGTCGCCGCCGCGCCCGCGCCCGGGAGGCGGCGTGGCTGGCCGCCCGCCAGGCCGAGGTCCGCCGCGAACAGGCCCGCCGCGCGGCGGCCCGCCGGGAGGCGCAGCGCCGCCTGGCAGCCCAGCGCGAGGGGGTACGCCGAGCAGCCATGGGCCTCGACCGGCCCGGCGACCTGCCGGCGGCCGTCAACGGCGGCTCGGTCTCGTACCGTCGCTCGGGCGGACTGCGTGGCCGCCCCTACGAGGCCGGCCGCGGCGCCTGACGCCGCCCGACCCGGCCGCGGCGCCTGACGTCGCGTTGCCCGGTGCCGCCCTGCCCAGCGCGTGGCGGCGCTGCCCGGCGCGTGGCGGCGTGGCCCGGTGCGTGGCGGGGCTGCCCGGCGTGTGGCGGGGCTGCCCGGCGTGTGGCGGCGCTTGATCGACTCCGGTTCGCCGAGGTGGCGGTATCGCCGGAAGATGATGCCGCCACATCGGCGATGTCGAGTCGATCAAGGACGTGCGGGCGCTTGATCGACTCGGCTTCCTGGAAGTCGGGGTGTCGGGGCGTCCGGGATGCCCCGGTTTCCGGGAAGTCGAGTCGATCTCCGTACTGCTGTCAGCGCCGCACCGGGGGCGGATTCGCGGTGGAGGCCGGCGACCTGTTAGCCTTGCTGCCGGCCCGCCCGGTGTAAGCCGGGTGGGACCGAAGCCGGTTCGCCGGTGGGGGGCTGTGGCGCAGACTGGTAGCGCACCTCGTTCGCATCGAGGGGGTCAGGGGTTCAAATCCCCTCAGCTCCACCAAGAAACAGCAGGTCAGGGCGGGTTCTCGGATGACGGGGAACTCGCCCTTGATCATTTGTCCGTCGTTTGTCCGCCGGGCAGAGCCCCATACCGCGGCACTGGGCGGCACAACTCGGCTATTAGGTGACAATTGCCGGATGGATCGGGTGCTGAACGTGTTGGTGGCGCTGCCACCCGTCCTGGTGCTCGTCTTGGCGTTCCTTCTCCCGGCGCTGGAGGCGTCGACCTTCCTCGGCCTGGTGGTGCCGGGGGAGGTGGCCGTGCTGGTCGGCGGAGTCGTCGCCCACTCCGGGAGGCTGCCGCTGTGGGCGGTGGTGGTTGTGGCACTGGCCGGGGCGGTGCTCGGTGACCAGGTGGGTTTTCTGGTTGGCCGTCGTTACGGCCGGCGGTTGCTGAACCGGGCGCCACGCCGGTTCGTTCGCTCTGGTGAAGTGCGCCATGCGTTCGACCTGATCCGTCGGCGGGGCGCCGCCGCAGTGGTGTTCGGCCGCTGGGCGGCCGCGCTGCGGGCGCTGGTGCCGGGTCTGGCGGGCATGAGCGGCATACCGCGGCGTACGTTCACGCTCGCCAACATTGCCGGCGGGGCGCTGTGGGCAGCGGCGGTGGCGGTGCTCGGTTACCTGGCTGGCGCCTCGTACGGGCTGCTGGAGCGGCGGCTCGGCCTGGGCGGGGAGGTGCTGCTTGCGGTGGTGGCGCTGGTGATCGTGGCACGGATCTGGAGTGGCCGGCGGGCTGCGCGCCGCGAGCGGGCCGTGCGGGAACCGGCGAAGCCTAGTGACGGTCGCTGACGATTGAGGCTGTCGGCGGACAGGCTGTCCGTGACCGTGCCGCTGGCCATGGACACCAGGTTCGCCCGTCCCGCGGGCACCCGATCGTCGGTGCTCCACCTACGCTCTCGTCCGTGAATCTGCGCAAGCTCGTGATCGCGGCGGCCTGGACGATCCCGGTGGTGGCCATTGTGTGCGCCGGAGCCGGGTTCCTCCTGGTCCAGAAGGACGCGGCCGACCGACGTGCCTGCCAGGAGTCGGTGAACGCTTCGCAGGCGAAGGTGCGCACCGATGCGTGGGACCCACCGGCGGACCTGCCGGGCGTCGGCACGGATCCGGAGATCCACTGGCAGGTGCGGCCGTTGAGCAACCCCTGTTCGTTTGGACCGGGGCCGACTGACTGGGCGTACCAGGGCGTGGTCAACCTGCGCCCGGAGGATGCGCGGGTGCTGGCGGACCAGTACGACTTCGTGCCGTACGCCACTCTGGACCCGGATGAGCTGCCTCTGTCCAACAGCCCGGCGGATGTATGGCCGGCGCTCGCGTCGTATCTGCCCGACAAGCCACGGTGGCAGTACAGCTCGTCGTACAGCGTGGGAAGTCACGTCGCGGAGTTGAGCGCCGTGTTCCTCGATGTGGAGCACCACACGCTCTTCTTTCACCTCCTGAACAGCTAGCAGAATCGTTCGGTGGTCACGGCGATCAGGCCGTGCTGCCGCAGCAGGTGCGTCAGGTCGGTCAGGGTCGAGCGCACCGCCCCGGCCGCGCCGGTTCCCATCAGGACTGTCACGTCGAGAGCCCAGGCGAGGGTGTGGCCGACCCGTCGCAGGTCCCACGAGAACTGGTGGCCGCCCCTCTCGTGGTGGCCACCGGCGACGGATCCGGCGGTGCCGTCGTCCGCCGTCCGCCACACGGCCCGCAGGGCCGCCACCTGATCCGCGCGGAGGTCCTTGGCGAAGAGGACGCGGTACACGCGTCGCTCCTGGAAGCCCTCCGGTGGCTGCGCCGGGCCGAGCCGCAGGGGCGGGGCGGTCGCGAAGGCCTGATGGTCACGAAAGTACGTGCGCACGACCGCCTCGGAGGGCAGGTGCCCACCTGAGAGGCGGCTGTAGGCGGCGACGGCGTCAGGGCGTGCGACGGGAACGACCCGGGCGAGCACTGCCGGATCGGTGCGTAGGTCGCGACTCAGTGAGGCGGAACTCCACCAACCGGCGTTCGGCGTCCAACCCGCGCTGTGCAGCCCTGTCGTGGTGAAATCGTCGTGCCGGGTGAACTCCTCGACGAGGAGGCCCTCCGCCTCATGGTCGTCCGGCGCGGGCAGGACCAGGTGATAGTCCAGCGAAGGCCCCGAGGGCGGCCGATCGGTCCTCACCAGCCTCATCCTCCAACCACGCCGCACCTCGGGCAAGATTCGTCGCCGGCGCCGCCCTGCAGGTCGGGAGAACAACAACCAGTACCTGACGACCGGGTGACTCCGGTCCGCTGGACGGGCTGCTGAGCGCGCGACAAACGGGGGCGTGGGGCCGGTCCGGTCAATCGGGCCGGCCCCACTGCTCGTCACGGCTTCCAGGAGCCGGCGGTCGCGAACTTGTGCTGGTACTCCAGCACTCCCGCGGTGTCGTGCACGTCGAACACGACGCTGCCGGTGCGCCTGGTGCCGGCGGTCAGGTCGTTGGCGGCCGGCATCGGTTTGCCGCAGCCGGAGAAGGCACCGGCGATCGCGTTGGTCTCCGTGCCGTCCGCGGCGACCCACTGGAAGTAGAGCGGGTTCGCCGAGGCGGTGCCCTTGGTGACCGCCACCGTCACGTCGGCGATCACGTACATGCCCTCGTCGGGCTTGAGGCCGTACGAGGTGCAGGGTTTGGTGGCGGTGCTGAACTTCGTCACGGTGATCTCGACGGTGCCGCCGTTGTCGTCGATGACCAGGGTCTCCCCGGCGGACATGTTCCGGGTTTCGCCGTCGGTGGACGCCCGGGGCGACGGCGCGGTGGCCGGTGGCTGCCCGACGCCACGGGTCACTCCCGGGGTGGGCAGCGCGTCGGTCACCTCGTTCGCGGCGCGGTTCGCGCCGATGACCACCGCCACGATGCCGCCCGCGCAGCACAGCAGGGTGAGCACGGCCGCGGTCACCGCGATGGCCACCACCGTCTTCTTCGATTTGTTCGTCTGCACGGGCGACGGCGGCATGAGCGGGTAGCCCGGCACACCCGGCGGTGGGTAGGCCCCAGCGCCGGCCTGCGGGTAGGCGCCGCCGGCCTGCGGGTACGCGCCGCCGGAGAACGGTGGCTGCGGCGGGTTCGCCGCTGCCGACCACGGGTTGGGCGGCATCGGCGCCTGCGGGACCGTCGGGTCGGCGGCGGACTGCTGCGGCTGCGGTGTCGCCGCGAACGGTTGCGTCGGCGGCTCCAGGTTCGGCTGCTGAGGGTCCTGCGGCCCGGCGGGGGGCTGGGGGTGGGTCACCGTACTCCTTGACGCGTCGTACGTGCGGTTCGGGAACCCGCCGACGCTACCGTGCGTCGCCGATCCGCCGGTCGCCGCGCCGGCTCGTGTCCCACCGTCCGCGAGTCGTCGACGGACCGGCCAGCATGGACGGTGCCGGGGTCAGCGGAGAGTGAGGACGGCGGCGGTGCGGATCAGGCCGTCGGCGACCACGAACCGGCCGGTGATCGTGCTCGGGGGATCGGCGACCTCCGCCGCGTCCACCCGCGCCGGTGCGATCCGGGCGGTGAACGTGCCGGCGTCCGGGTCGATGTCCAAACGGGCGTCGTGAAAGTCCAGCCAGCTTCCGACGACGGGGTGCCAGACCTTGTAGACGGTCTCCTTGGCGCTGAACAGCACCACGGGCCAGAAGGTGTCGGAGGGTAGCCGCGCGAGGCTCTCCTCCTCCTCGGGCAGCAGCACGAGTCGGCGTACCCCCGCATTGATCTCGCGGTGCCGTTCGGCGTCCATGCCTACCGATCGCAGGTCGGTGGCGCGCGCCGCGGCGGCGGCGCAGTAGCCGGTGGTGTGGGTGATGGTGCCGACCACCCCGGCGGGCCAGATCGGCGCGCGGTCGGCGGCGGCCGGCACGGCCACCGCCGGCAGGCCGAGGTCGGCCATCGCCCGACGGGCGCACACCCGGCCGGCGGTGAAGTCCCGTCGACGGGTCTGCACCGCCCGTTCACCGAGGCACGCCTGTTCGGCGGTGAGGAGTTCCCCGGTCCAGTCGTCGGGAGCGGCGACCGCCACGGCGACCGTCGGAGGCAGGAGGTCACGCACCGCCGCCACCTACCGTCCGGTAGCGAAGGGTCATCTGTTCGACCGTCAGATTTCCGACTCCCACGACGGGAGAAGGTACCGCAAAGATGTAACACCGGAGGGACGCGTCGCGCCCTCCAAGATGGCTCCGGGGGGACCACCATCAATAGCTGGCCAGTCCCGCGAACATCTGGAGAGGACCTGCGATGAGCGATGGCACCGAACCGCCGGGGGGTCGGGCCGACGACCACGCACCGACGACCCCGGGCTGGAGTTGCGGCTCCTGCGGCGACGAGTGGCCGTGCGCGACGAAGCGCAGCCGGCTGATCGCGGAGTACGGGGATGATCGGGCCATGCTCAGCGTCTACCTGGGCTCGTGTCTCGCCGCCGCCGCCGAGGACCTGCGAGCGGCCCCGGTGATGTCGTTGCAGGATCGGTTCATCGGCTGGCTGCCACGCGGCGCGAGACGTCGCTGAGCCCGCCGGTGGCCCCGCCCGACGTCGGGCGGGGCCACCGGGCGGCCGGGCGGGTTCAGGCTCGGCGGGGCCGGCGGGTCAGGGCGAACCCGAACACCCCGGCCACCGCGGCGAGCACGCCGCCGATGCCGGTCCAGATCCACCGCGAGCCGAGATCCGGCAGCCAGTCCGTCAGCGAGTCGCCCTCGTCGTCGGCCTCCGGGTCGGGCGTCGGTACGGCGTTGAGTACCGTGCCCGCCCTGGTGTTCGCCACCAGCGGCGCGGCCAGCTCCCCGTCGTCGGCCGAGGCGCCCCGGTCCGCGAGGACGCCGACCAGCAGGTCCACGTCGACGGGTGCGCCCAGGTCGGGCTCGGGCAGGTCGATGACGGAGAGCCGGACGACGTACGTGCCGGGCAGCGGGTCGGCCGACCACGGCTCCGCCCAGGGCCGCACCTCGCGCAGCGTGCAGCCCAGCGCCACGCTCGACGCCTTGCCGTCCACAGTCGGGGTCTGCGCCCCGGCGGTGCACGCCTGCCGTCGGCGCAGCCCGTCGAACACGTCGATCGTCCAGGTGGAGGCGCCGCTGCGTGCCTTCGGGAAGGTGACGGTGGCGCTGATCTCGTGCACCTGCCCGGCGGTCGCCGGGAACGACCAGTAGAGGTAATCGCCGACCGAGGCGTCCACCCGCACCGGTTGGCCGGCCGTGATCGGCGTGGCGGTGAGGAACGAGGTGCCGGCCCGGGTCACCGGCGTGGCGCCCGGAGACGGGGTGGGGGCGGCCACGGCAGCCCCGGGCAGCAGCGCGGCCCCGCCGGCGGCGAGCAGCGCCGCCAGTGACCGGAACAGTGCGGTACGCATCAGTTCTCCCTCCAGGTGGCGACCCACCAGCGGGTGAGCAGGCCGGCGATCAGGCCGGTGAGCAGGCCAGCCACGGTGAGCAGGGCGAGCAGCACCCAGCCTCGGCCGAGGTCCGGCCCGTCCGGGGTCCCCGCGGCGGCGACCACGTCGATGGTCAGCTCCACCGGCATGCCGGGCGTCGCCGCAGTGCCCGGGCGTGCGGCGAAGGAGTTGCTCACCACCAGGCAGACGGTGGTGGGCTCGACGACGGGCGTCGAGGTCTCGGCGGTCTCGTTCTCGTCGTCGGCGGCGTCCTCGTCGTCGGCGGTGGCCGACCAGCGCAGGCCGGCGGAGAGCACGTCGGCCCGGCCGCTGCCGGCGTCCGCGCCACGGACCAGTTCCCGGCCATCCGCCGCGGTGGCCCGCAGCAGCACCCCGTAGTCCCGGTTCACCGGCCGGTCCAGCGCCATGCTCACCGACGCGCGCAGCTCCTGCCCGGGGCGTACGGGCACCCGGTAGTAGCGGTGCTCGGAGAACGCCTCCCGGTCGGCGTACACGCCCGGGGCGAGCAGCGGCGCGGAGTCACAGGCGTTCGCGCCGCCGACCACTGTCGGGGCCCGGGTGTGGGTGTCACCGGCCCGCTCGACGAGCTGTTTGATCCGGCCGGTCAGCTCGTCGGCGCTCTGGGCGGCGGTGTAGGTGCCTCCGGTCGCCCCTGCGATGCAGAGCAGCTGGCGGCGTACCTTCTCGTCGGGCGCGAGACCGAGCGTGTCGACGACCAGGCTGGTGCCCTGCGCGGCCAGTTCCCGGGCCACCTGGCACGGGTCCGGCGGTGCGCAGGTGTCCTCCCCGTCGGTGATCAGCACGATCCGCCGGGTGGTGGCGCCGGTGCCCAGGTCCTGCGCGGCGGAGCGCAGCGCGAGCCCGACCGGGGTGAACCCGGTCGGCCGGAGCGTCGCGACCGCCGCCTTGGCCCGGGTCCGGTCGACCGGCCCGACCGGAACGATCTGCTGGGTGTCCTGGCAGCCGACCTTCTTGTCCTTGCCCTTGTAGGTCGCGCCGAGCACCCGGATCCCGAGCTGGGTCTCCTCCGGCAGCGCGTCCACCACCTCGTTGAACGCCTGCTGGGCCACCGAGATCCGGCTGCGC
Source organism: Micromonospora sp. NPDC049004 (assembly GCF_040649315.1). Lineage (NCBI taxonomy): Bacteria > Bacillati > Actinomycetota > Actinomycetes > Micromonosporales > Micromonosporaceae > Micromonospora > Micromonospora sp. NPDC049004. The sequence goes on along the minus strand of NZ_JBEZFG010000002.1, from coordinate 4,395 downwards.
CCGTCGATGTCCGCGGCCCGCATCGAGCCGCTGACGTCGAGCACCAGCTCGACCCGGGGCGGCTCGGCCGCCTGCTCCTCGTCGGCCGCCGCCGGGACCGGCCCGGTCAGCGCGGTGGTCGCCAGCAGTCCGAGGAGGACGGCCGCCGATCGTCTGAAGTTGATCACGGCCGGCAGTGTAGTGAAATCCACTTTGGATGATCATTGGGGTGGTTGGTCGTCCCGGATGACCGGTGACGCGCGGGACCGGCCGGGTCAGGCGGGCGAATCGAGCAGTGCGACAAGCCGCTTCGGCGCGATCTCCCGGTACGCGTCCCGGCACAACTCGTCGATCTCGGCCCAGTCGACGGTGCCGTCGAGCCGTACGCCGAGCCATCCCCGGCCGCCGACGTAGGGCGGGCGGAAGAAGCGGGCCGGATCGGCGGCGGTCAGCTCCGCCTGGGCGCCGGTCGGCGCGGCGCACCAGAGGTGGGGAAAGTCGTTCTGGTGGTGCCCGTCGGCGTGCAGGGTGACGAACACGCTCTTGTCCCGGACGAACCAGGTCGGTGACCCGTGGCTGGGGCGTTCGGTCACCTCGGGCAGCGCGAGGCAGATCGTCCGGACCCGCTCCAACAACTCCACGGCATCCCGCCTCCCGTCACGATCGCGACGCCCACCACGGCGAGCCTAGTGCCTCGCGCCGCGTCGCCGGCAGCCCTCGCGGCGGCCTCCGTCGGCGTCGGGACGCCGGTTCGGGGCGCTGGGTCCACGCCAGGTCACCCTCGGTCAACGGTTGGAGGGGAGTAGTGGTGCCGGGCGGAATCCGTCGGAAATCTGACCCAAGTTGACCCGTTGTGCCGGTGGTGCGCGGTGGTTAAGCTCTTCATGCGCGCCCCAATCGCCCGCTTCCCCCGTGGCAGGCGATCGGGGCGCGCGTCTTTGTGTAAGAGGTCGGGCCCGCACGCGAAGCGCGTGCGGGCCCGATTTCCGTCGCGCTGTGCGGCGCGTCGCCTGCCGGTGCTTATATCCAGCGGCCGTCGAGCCACATGCGGGACAGCCAGTCCGAGTACGGGATCACCCGTCCCACGAAAATCGGATAGAAGTACGCGAAGCACAACCCCACCAGCAACACGTACGCCCCGGCCGCGACGCTGCCCACCAGCCGGCGTTCGTAGCCCGCGTCGCCGGGCACCAGGGCTGCCGTCTCACCCACGTCACCGCCGGGCGGAGCGATGAGCGCGCCCAGCACGTACACCACGGCCAGCACCAGGAACGGCAGCGCCGGCGCGACGTAGAACGAGAACATCGTCCGGCCGTCGAGAGCGAACCAGAACCAGGGCAGCAGCCCGGCGGCCACGGTGAGCAGGATCGCGCCGGCCCGCCAGTCTCGTCGGGCGATGCCCAGCCAGACCAGCGCCACCAGGGCGGGCAGGAACGACCACCACAGCAGCGGGGTGCCGAGCAGCAGGATCTCCGAGGCGCAGGTGGGCGCCCCGCAGGCGCCGTCGCCGGACCAGTGGAACGCCACCGGCCGCCCGAGCAGCAGCCACTGCCACGGCCACGACTGGTACTTGTGCGGGTCGTCGAGCTGGGCGTGGAAGCCGTACGCGGCGCGGTGGTACTCGAAGAGGTTGACCAGCGGGCCGATCACCGGGGTGTCGCTGAGGGAGCCGGTCGGGTACGCCGTCGACGACGCCAGCCGGTAGTAGCCGTCGTCGCTGAGCAGCCACCCCGACCAGGTCGCGAGGTAGGTGCCGACCATCAGCACGCCGGCCAGCACCAGCCAGGGGACCTCGTCGAGCAGAGTGTCCCGCCAGGGTCTGCGGACGCCCGCCGAGCGGCGGACCCCGACCTCCCAGAGGACCACGAACAGGGCGAACACCGGCACGAAGTAGAGCGCGCTCCACTTGACCGCGCAGGCGCAGCCGATCAGCACCCCGGCGGCGAGCCGCCACCACGGCCACGTGCGCCAGCCGGTCGGCGGTCGACCCGCGCGACCCGGCAGGCTCGGGTCGAGCCCGTCGTCCAGGGCGCGCGCCCAGCGCCGGCGGCGGGCGTCCCGGTCGAGCACCAGCGCGCCGAAGGCGGCCAGCACGAAGAACAGCAGGAAGATGTCGAGCAGCGCCGCGCGCGACAGCACCAGGTGGAAGCCGTCCAGCGCGAGCAGCAGGCCGGCCGCGCAGCCGAGCACCGTCGAGCGGAACAGCCGCCGGCCGATGCGGACCAGCAGCAGCACCGACAGCGTGCCGATCACGGCCGCCGAGAACCGCCAGCCGAACTCCGGCGCGGTGGTGAACAGGTGCCCACCGACGGAGACCTTCGACTCCGCGTCCTGGTAGCCGAAGGCCCACTCGCCGACGCCGATCAGCCACTTGCCCAGCGGTGGGTGCACCACGTACGACGGGACGTTGTCCTTGTAGTTCCACTCGACGCCCCGGCTGATCAGCCCGTACGCGTCCTTGGCGTAGTACGTCTCGTCGAAGATCTTGCCCTTGGGGCTGGACAGGCCCACGAAGCGCAGGATCCCCGCGATCACCACCACCACGGCGGTGGCGAGCCACGAATACGGGTCCATCCGGCTGTCGACGGTGGCGAACCGGCGACGGACCACGGCGGATATGCCCCCGCCGTCGGCACGTGGTGCCGCCGGTTCCTGGTGGGGGCTGGGCTCGCCGGACACCTCGACCGTGTCTGCCGGGTCGGCGCTCGGGCTCTGCGCTGTCGACGCACTCGTCACCCGGCGATCGTAGGCTGCCAGGGTGTCGTGTGGCGCCCGTCGTCCCTGATACCGGTATTCGCTGTCGATGAAGGAGACGAATTCGTGGGTGAAATGTCCGAAGCTGGGCGCCTGATCCTGCTCGGTGCCCCGCTCGGCAACCCCGCCGACGCCTCGGCCCGACTCCGGGAGGTGCTGAGCACCGCCGACGTGGTCGCGGCCGAGGACACTCGCCGACTGACCCGGCTGGCCCGCGACCTCGACGTCACGGTCGGCGGCCGGATCGTCTCCTACTTCGAGGGCAACGAGGAGCGGCGTACGCCCGAACTGGTCGAGGTCATCCTCGGCGGGTACGTGGTGGCACTGGTGACCGACGGAGGGATGCCGAGCGTCTCCGACCCCGGCTACCGGCTGGTCCGGGCCGCGCTGGACGTCGGAGCGCCGGTCACCGTCGCGCCCGGACCCAGCGCGGTGACCACCGCCCTCGCCGTCTCCGGGCTGCCCTGCGACCGGTTCTGCTTCGAGGGGTTCCTGCCCCGCAGCGGGGGCGCCCGCCGGTCCCGGCTGCGCGCGCTCGCCGCCGAGGAGCGCACCCTCGTCTTCTTCGAGGCGCCGCACCGGATCGGGGCGGCGCTCGCCGACCTGGCCGAGACGTTCGGCGCGGACCGGCCGGCCGCGCTCTGCCGGGAACTCACCAAGACCTACGAGGAGGTGCTCCGCCGCCCCCTCGGCGAGTTGGCCCGGTGGGCCGCCGAGAGCGATCCGCGCGGGGAGATCACCCTGGTGGTGGCCGGCTCGCCGGTGACCGCCCCGGAACGCCCCGACGACGACACCCTGCGCGCGGCCGTCGCCGAGCGGGAGGCCACCGGCCGGTCCCGCCGGGACGCCATCACCGACGTCGCCACCGAATACTCGCTGCGCCGACGCGAGGTCTACACGATCGTGCACAGCTGACTCCCGGCGCACTCACCACGCGGCTGCGAGGAAGCCGACTGTGATCAGCGCGGGGCCGGCGAGAGCGGCGGCCACCGCCCAGCGGCGGTGTCGCCGGCCGGGCAGCCGGGCCGACCCCGTCCACCGGACGATGCCGGCGGCGCAGCCGAGCACCGCCAGCAGCCCGGGCAGCCAGCGCAGGTGACGGCCCGCGCCGGTGTCGGCGTACGCGGTGCCGGCGTCCGGGCCGGTCATCCGCGCCCGCAGCGCCGCCCCGGGGGCGCCACCTCCGGCGGGTACGCCGCTGACCCGTACCCCGTGGGCCAGGAACCGTCCGTCGTCGGCGGTGAAGATGCCCCGGCACCGCTGGGTGAGACCGCCTCCGGTGCAGTTGTCGATCACCACAGTGCCGTCGCGCCCGTGCCCGGCCGCGAGCCAGAACGGGCCGGCGCTGACCCAGGCGAAGAAGGCCGCGACCAGGCTCAGCAGCACCAGCGCGGTCAATCCGGGCAGCGGGTCCGGCAAGGTCCGCGAGGAGTCACGGCGAGCCCGCGTCGCGGCACGGCGCTGGGGGGCGACGTCCTCCCGGACGGGGGTGCCGTCCCAGTGCACCTGCTCGATCGGTGCCCAGAACGTGCCCTCGTCGTCCGGTGGCCGGTCCCCGTCGACCCGGTGCACATCCCGGCGACGGCTCTGCTGGCGTACCGGCACCCGACGTGGCACCGCGTCCACCGGCGCCCCGGTGGTCGGCTCCACCTCGACCGGGGC
>NZ_JBEZFG010000001.1:645-1012852 GCF_040649315.1 Micromonospora sp. NPDC049004 | reverse complement strand
TTGGATGAGCCGGAGGTGTACGGGTTGCCGCCGGATCCGGTGGTGACGACGCGGGATCTGCCGGCGATGTGGAAACGCGCCGGCCTCGCCGCGCTGGCCATGACGGCGGCGACCGTCGCCGCGTTCGTCGTCGGAGGATCGTCGTGAGCCCGGAGCGACAGCCGGTGGGCGATCGGTTCCGCCGGTTCACCGACGCCCGCGACGAGATGGCCGCACGGCAGTCCGGCGGTGACGCCGTCGCGCGATCGTCCGGCGGCGACCCGGCCCGGCGGTCGGGTCGGCGGCGCGGTCGCGGCGGCGGCGAGGAGCTGCGGGTTCCGGAGGCCGAGTTCACGTCCTACTACGGTCGGCCCATCCTCAAGGCGCCGGTCTGGAAGTGGGACATCGCCGCGTACCTGTTCACCGGCGGGCTGGCCGCCGGCTCGTCGCTGCTCGCCGCGGGAGGGCAGCTCACCGGCCGGCCGGTGCTGCGCCGCGCCGGTCGGGTCACCGCGCTGGGCGCCGTCAGCGCCAGCGCCGTCTTCCTGATCCGCGACCTGGGCCGGCCGCAGCGGTTCCACCACATGCTGCGGGTGGCGAAACCGACCTCGCCGATGTCGGTGGGCACCTGGATCCTCACCGCGTTCGGACCGGCCGCCGGGGTCGCCGCGATCGCCGAGGGCGCCGGCCTGCTGCCCCGCCGCGGGCTGCTCGGCGTGGCTGGCCGGGCACTGCCGCCGGTCGGGCACGCCGCCGGGCTCGTCGCCGCCGCCACCGCGCCGGCGCTGGCCACGTACACCGGGGTGCTGCTCGCCGACACGGCGGTGCCGTCGTGGCATGAGGCGTACCCCGAGTTGCCGGTCATCTTCGCGGGCAGCGCGCTGGCCAGCGGCGCCGGCGTGGGTCTGCTCGCCGCGCCACCCGCGCAGGCAGGACCGGCCCGCCGCATGGCGGTGGCCGGCGCGGCCCTGGAACTGTACGGCGCGCACCGGGTGGAGACCCGCCTGGGGCTGCTCAGCGAGCCCTACCGGTCGGGGCGACCCGGTCGGCTGCTGCGCGCCGGTCGGCTGCTGACCGCCGCCGGGGTGGCCGGGGCGCTGCTCGGCCGGCGCAGCCGCGCGGCGGGCGCGTTGTCCGGGGCCGCGTTGCTGGCCGCGTCAGTGGCCACCCGGTTCGGCATCTTCTACGGTGGCGTCGCGTCGGCGCGCGACCCCCGCTACACGGTGGTGCCGCAACGCGAGCGGGTGAACGCTCGACGGACCGGGGTGGATCCGGCGGCTGACTGAGCGGCCGCTTCGGCGTTGTGATCGAATGTCCGACGGAGGCGTTCAGGCGGCTGGTGCCCCTCCCGGTCTTCAAAACCGGTGTGGTCCGGGACCCGGGCCAGGCGGGTTCGATTCCCGTCCGTCTCCGCCAACGGCGGCAGGAGTGAGCGATGCGTGACGGCAGCGTGGACCCGCGACGCCGGGTGCCCCGCACCGACACGCTGCTCGCCGACCCGCGGCTGGCGGAGGCCGTCGCGACCCTCGGCCGGGACCGGGTCAAGGCCGCCGTCGTCCAGGCGCAGGAGCGGGCCCGTCGTGGCGAGATCGAGCCCGACGAGGTCCCCGACGCCGTGGTCGCCGGGTTGCCCGCCCCCGGTCCGCGTACGGTGCTCAACGCCACAGGCGTCGTGCTGCACACCAACCTGGGTCGGGCGCCGCTGTCACCGACCGCAGTCGCCGCGGTCGTGGCGGCCGCCGGACACACCGACGTCGAGCTGGACCTGCGCACGGGACGACGCGCGCGCCGCGGCCGGGACGCGATGGACGCGCTGGCCGCCGCCGTGCCGGACGCCGCCGCCGTGCACGTGGTCAACAACGGCGCCGCCGCGCTGGTGCTGGCCGCCACCGCGCTGGCCGCCGGTCGGGAGATCGTGGTCAGCCGGGGCGAGCTGGTCGAGATCGGCGACGGCTTCCGCCTGCCGGACCTGCTGGAGAGCACCGGCGCCCGCCTGCGCGAGGTGGGCACCACCAACCGCACCACGCTCGACGACTACGCCGCGGCCGTCGGCCCGCAGACCGGCTTCGTGCTCAAGGTGCACCCGTCGAACTTCCAGATCACCGGCTTCACCTCGGCCACACCGGTGCGCCACCTGGCCACGCTCGACGTGCCGGTGGTGGCCGACATCGGCTCCGGGCTGCTCGCGCCGGATCCGCTGCTGCCCGACGAGCCGGACGCGGCCGGCACCCTGCGCGCCGGCGCGGCACTGGTCACCGCGAGCGGCGACAAGCTGCTCGGCGGCCCCCAGGCCGGCCTGTTGCTCGGCGACGCCGCGCTTGTCGAACGGCTGCGCCGCCACCCGCTGGCCCGGGCGCTGCGGGTGGACAAGCTGACCCTGGCCGCGCTGGCCGCCACCCTGCACCGCCCGGACACGCCGACGCGGACCGCGCTGCACGCCGACCCGGCCGCCCTGCGCCGCCGGGTGGAGCTGCTGCGGGACCGGCTCGGCGCCGACGGGTGCAAGGCGGAGGTCGTCCCGGCCGTCGCCGTGGTCGGCGGCGGCGGCGCCCCCGGCGTCGAGCTGGACTCGTGGGCGCTGAGCCTGCCCGAGCGGTACGCCGTGCCGCTGCGCACCGGCGAGCAGCCGGTGCTCGGCCGGGTGGTGCGGGGCCGGCTCCTGCTCGACCTGCGCTGTGTGCCAGCCGACGCCGACGAGGCCGTCCTGGCGGCCGTGCTGCGCGTCGGAGGGGACGACTGATCATGTTCGTCGTCGCCACCGCCGGGCACGTCGACCACGGCAAGTCGACACTGGTCCGGGCGCTCACCGGGATGGAACCCGACCGGTGGGCCGAGGAACGCCGCCGGGGCATGACCATCGACCTGGGTTTCGCCTGGACGACGCTGCCGTCCGGCGCGACCATCGCCTTCGTCGACGTGCCCGGGCACGAGCGGTTCGTGCCGAACATGCTCGCGGGGGTCGGCCCGGTGCCGGCCGCGCTGCTCGTGGTCGCCGCCGACGAGGGGTGGATGCCGCAGTCCGCGGAGCACCTGGCCGCGCTCGACGCGCTCGGCGTCGGGTACGGCCTGCTGGTGGTGACCCGCGCGGACCTGGCCGACCCCGCGCCGGCGGCGGAGCGGGCCCGCGCCGAGATCGCGGCGAGCAGCCTCGGCGCGGTGGAGACGGTGGCGGTCAGCGGGTTGACCGGCGCCGGCCTGCCGGAGCTGCGCGCCGCGCTGGACCGGCTCACCGCCCGGCTGCCCGCCCCCACAGTGGACGCGCCGGTGCGCCTCTGGGTGGACCGCAGCTTCACCGTCCGGGGCAGCGGCACGGTCGTCACCGGCACGCTGGGCGCGGGCCGGTTGCGCGTCGGCGACGAGTTGGAGCTGGCCGGGGCCGACGAACCGGTCCGGATTCGGGGCCTGCACTCCCTCGGCGAGGCCCGTCCGGAGGCGGCGGCCGTGGCCCGGGTGGCGGTCAACCTGCGTGGTACGCCCCGTGACCGGCTCGGCCGCGGCGACGCGCTGCTCACCCCGGGCCGGTTCCACCACACCGACGTCATCGACGTACGGCTCACCGGCGACCCGGCCGCCGACCTGCCCGCCACACTCACCCTGCACGTGGGGTCGGCGGCGGTGCCGGTGCGGGTACGGCCACTCGGCGCGGACACCGTCCGGCTGCGGCTGGCCCGCCCGTTGCCGCTGCTGGTCGGCGACCGGGCATTGCTGCGGGATCCCGGCCGACACCACGTCGCTGGTGGCGTCCGGGTCCTCGACGTGGCGCCTCCGCCGCTGTCGCGCCGGGGCGCGGCTGCCGCCCGCGCGGCGGTTCTGGCCGACCTCGACGGTCGACCCGACCTGGCCGGTGAGCTGCGCCGCCGTCGGCTGGTGCGGGCCGGCGCGCTGCGGCGGATGGGTGTGCCGGTGCAGGCCACACCGGTGGCCGGTGACTGGCTGGCCGACCCCGCGCACTGGCGGCGGCTCGGCGAGCAGCTCACCGACGAGGTCGGCCGGTACGCCCGGGAGCACCCGTTGGAGCCCGGCATGCCGGTGGACGCGTTGCGTCAACGCCTCGCCCTGCCCGACCGGGCGCTGGTCGAGGCGCTGATCCGCCCGCCGCTGCGGGTCCACGCGGGGCGGATCGGCACGGCCGCCGTCGACACCCTGCCGGAGCCGGTGGCCCGGGCCGTGCAGCGGGTCCGCGCCGAGTACGCCGACCGGCCGTTCCGCGCCCCCGAGGCGGACCGCCTCGTCGACCTGGGCCTGGGCCCGCGGGAGATCGGTGCGGCGGTGCGCGCCGGCGCGCTGCTGCGGCTGGCCGACACCGTGGTGCTGCTGCCCGATGCGCTGGACGCGGCGGTCACCGTGCTGGCCGCGTTGCCGCAGCCGTTCACCCTGTCGGCGGCCCGGCAGGCGTTGGACACCACCCGCCGGGTGGCGGTGCCGCTGCTGGAGTTGCTGGACCGTCGCGGCGCCACCCGCCGCCTTCCAGACGACGCCCGGGTCGTCGTCACCTGAGCGCGCCACCCGCGATGGTCGGGGGCGGCCGGGATTGCGGCGGGCTGCCAGGGTGGAGCGATGGCCGAGCTGTCCGCGTCCCCGTCCGTCTCGCGGCCGTTTGGTGACCGGTGGCGTGGTGTCGTTTCGATCGCGCTGCGCTGGGGGTTGCCGCTGCTGTGGGTGCTGTGGGCCGCACTGGCATGGTGGGTGGCGCCCCGCGAGGCGACGGCGGGCCAGCTCGACCGGGATCTGGCGGCGGGCCGGGTGGTGACCTTCCAACGGGCGTCGGGCTGGGCCGACGACGACGCGTACTGGGGCAGCCGACCGCAGCCGCGGTACGACCCGCAGGGCGCGATGATCGCCTGGAGCGTGCCGAACGGCCACGTCCGGTACGCCCTCGTCGAGCCGCCCGAGGAGCAGGCGGAGCCCACCGGGTCGCAGTCGACGGATCGACCCACCGGGTTGGACGCGAGACTGGCCGCGTCGGCGGGTCCGTGGCAGTCGGCCGGCGCTGTCGCGCACCGGCTCGCCGACGCCGCCGGGCTGCTCGCTGGCGCGGTGACCCTGCTGTGGCTGGTCCGGCTGGCCGTTGGCGCCCCGCCGCTGGTCGGCAACCGGTGGTTCTGGTACTGGATCGGACTCCTGCCGTTCGGGGTGGGCGTGCTGGCCTGGTCGTACCGTGAGATCTGGCGACCGCCGCCGGTGCCGCCGGCCGTTCGCGGCTCGGGGTGGCGCGGCGCCGGTTGGCTGCTGCTCGCCGGGGTCGGCATCGTCCTGTTGGTGTCGGTGGCGCGTGCTCTGTTCGGCGGCTCGGTGGTGCCGGGCTAACCGGGCCCCCCGACCGTCGGCGGTCACCTACGGTGACGCCATGGACCCTTCGGCCATCTGGCGGGACCGGCAGCACCAGTGGCGGATCGAGGCGTACCGCGCGCCGGATCTGCGGTTTGCCATCTACGCGACCAACGGCCCCACCGAGTCGGTGCCGCTGTGGCTGTTCGGCATGTCGGCGCTGGCCCGGTGGTTGATGACCCACTCGATCTCGCTGGACGACCTGGAGGTCGACTGAGCGCCCCCGGCCGGAAACGGGACCCGGAGCCGGGTGCGCTGCGGTTAGGTGACCTGAGGCGGTCAACGGGGGTGGGCGGTGGGCGGTCAGCTGGGGCAGTTGGCGCTGGTGGCCGTGCTGGTGCTGGTCAACGCCGCGCTCTCGGGCAGCGAGATGGCGCTGGTGACGCTGCGGGAGGGGCAGCTGCGCCGGTTGGGTCGGCGGACCCGCGCCGGTGACCGGCTGGTCCGGCTCTCCCGGGACCCGAACCGCTATCTGGCCACCATCCAGCTCGGCATCACCCTGGCCGGGTTCCTCGCCTCGGCTGCCGCGGCGGTGTCGCTCGCCCAGCCGTTGGTCGGCCCGTTGGGTTTCCTCGGCGCGGCGGCCCGACCGGCCGCGGTGCTGCTGGTGACCGTGGCGCTGACCTTCGTCACGTTGGTGCTGGGCGAGTTGGCGCCCAAACGCCTCGCCATGCAGCGGGCCGAGCGGTGGGCGTTGCTCAGCGCCGGGCCGCTGGACCTGCTCGCCCGGGTGTCCCGCCCGGCGGTGTGGCTGCTCAGCTCGGCCACCGACGTGGTGGTCCGGCTCGCCGGCGGGAACCCCCGGGCCAGCCGGGAGGAGATGACCGAGGAGGAGTTGCGGGAGATGCTGGTCAGTCAGCGTGGCCTGTCGGCGCAGCAGCGGGAGATCCTGACCGGCGCGTTCGACATCGCCGGCCGGACGCTGCGGGAGATCCTGGTGGCCCGCCGGGACGTGACGACGCTGCCGACCGACCTGGCCGCCGACGAGGGGGTACGCCTGCTGGCCGCCGCGGGCCGGTCCCGCGCCCCGGTGACCGGCCCCGGCGGTCTGGACGAGGTGACCGGCGTGGTGCACATCCGCGATCTGGTGCGGGCCGGCACCGGAACGGTGGGGGAGCGGGTCCGGTCGCCGTTGCTGCTGCCGGTCACCCTGCCGGTGGCCGACGCGTTGCGCCGCTTGCGCCAGGAACACCAGCAACTGGCCCTCGTCGTCGACGAGCACGGCGGCATCGACGGCATCGTCACGCTGGAGGACCTGCTGGCCGAGGTCGTCGGCGAGTTGTACGACGAGACCGACCGCGACGTGCGGGACGTGGCCCGGGAGCCGGACGGGTCGCTGCTGGTGCCCGGTGACTTTCCCCTGCACGACCTGCCCGATCTGGGGGTGCGACTGAGCTTCCCGCTGTCGCGGGAGTACACGACCGTGGCGGGGCTGGTGCTGGCGCGGTTGGGGCACCTGCCGGGTGAGCCGGGCGAGACGGTGCGGTTGCCGGGCCTGACCATCGAGGTGGTGGAGGTCGCCGACCGGGCGGTGCGGCGGGTGCGGCTGCTCGGCTTCGTCACCGAAACGTGAGCGCGTCGCCCAGAAGAGGGACAAGACCCACGAAAAGCCGCCCAGCGGATGCTCCTCGCCTAGCGTGCGGTACGTGAAGGACCGAGGGTTGCGTACGTTCGTCACCGTGCTCGCCGGTCTCGCGGTGATCTACTTCGGCAGCGCGGGCCGCAGCCCCGAGGAGGGCCGCGGCCTCTCCGGCGGGGTCATCGTCCTGGCGCTGCTCGCCGCGCTCGGCGTGTGGCACCTGACCCGGCCGGGCGACAAGACAGTCAAGTGAGCGCCTCACCCGGCGGCGACGCGGGTGACCTCGCCGGCGGACTCCTCGCCGAGCGCCACCCGCACCAGCGCCGAGGCGAGCCGACCGAAGTCCGGTTCGTCGACCAGCGAGGCCAACCGGTCCGGTGAGCCCGGCAGGCCCAGCCGCTTCGCGCCGGCGAGGGCCCGACGGTCGGCGTACGGGCGCAGGTCGGACCACACCGTCTGGGCCTCGCGCAGGTAGATGTCGGCGCCGGTGGGCCCGATGCCGGGAAACTCGGTGAGCCGTCGGCGCAGCCCGGCCGGGTCACCCTGGGCGTCCCGGTGCAGGCGCCGCAGGTCGCCGTGCCAGCGGTCCAGGCACAGCCGGGCGCCGGTGCCGAGCATGGTGCCGGTGCGCTCGTCGTAGCGGCGGTAGTGTCCGCGGCCCAGCGCGTCGACCCGCTGCTGCCAGCTCGCCGCCTCCATCGCCTGCGGTGTGCGGTAGCCGGCCGCGAACAGCTCCCGCGCGGCGTCGACAGCCACGCACGCCCGGATCCGGGTGCTCAGCAGGGTGGCCAGCACCAGCAGCTGGTACAGCGGGCCCGGGCGGTCGGAGAGCCGGATACCGGCCTCCTCGGCGTACGTGTGGCTGCGCCGGTCCAACAGGACCCGCACCACCGCTTCATCGTCACCCACACCTCGTGCGTACCCACCCCGCGACCGGCTAGCCCTCCCACGTGTGACCGGGGCCGGAATGCCCTCGGGCGGGGCGGGTATGCGCACGGTGGAGGCGGTCGATGCCGTCTGCCGTACCCGGAGGGGAGACACCTCGTGACGAACCCGCAGCAGCAGGAGTTCCGGCGCAACGCACTCGGTGGGACCAGCCAGGACAACAAGGGCCCCGCCCCGGGCGGGCACCCGGCCAACCGTGGTACCTCGCGGGGTGACCAGGGTCGACCGGTGCCCAAGGGCCAGGTGTCGCCGTACGGCCCGGCGGGTGAGCCGGTCGCCGAGGACGACAGCGACACCCGGGCCTAACGAGCGTGACCTGACGGCCGCCGCAACCTGTTCCAGGTGGCGGCGGCCGTCAGTCCGTACGCCAGGTGCGGGACGATGTCGGAGATCCAGTCGGAGCGCCCCCAGGTGCGCGGATCGCTGATCCCCAGCACGGTGATGGACCCGTCGGTCATCGTCATGACCCCGGCGCCGAGCACGCCGGTGGCCATCGGCAGTGGCTGGCGGCGCCCACCGGCGTAGAGCGCGAACGCCACGCCGGCGGCGATGCCCAGCCCGTAGCCGATCAGGGCCCCGAGCCCCGAGCGGCGGTTCGCCGCCCGGGGCCCCGACCCCAGGTCCACGTGCGCGATGCCGGCCAGCCGGTCGACTGTCTGCTCCGGTGTGCTGCTCGCCGCTCGTGCCCGCAGGGCGATGTCCAGGTAGCCGACCACGTTGAGCGCGGTGGTGCCGACGGCGCCCGCGATGGCGCCGTCGGCCAGGTCGACCCCCCTCACTTCGGATCGCCCGGTTCGCGTTCACTCTTGGGTCCGTAGGTGCGCTCGCCGCGTACGACGCCCCGTTGGCCGCGATCCTCCTGCAGGATCCGGTTCGCTACCTGGTTGGCCTTGCCGTCGGGCACCCGTCGTCCGGAGTCGTCGATCGCGTTGCGCAACCGCGCCCGCTGCTTGTCGTACGCGTTGCTGCCCGGCCGTGGTCCTGGCATCTGCTGCCTCCTTCGTCGCCGTTGGCGTACCGCGGCCGTCTACCCGTCTCGCGGCGGGCCAACCCCGGGGGTCAGCGGGGGCCGCGCACCACGGCGACCGGGCACCGGGCGTGGTGCAGCACCGACTGACTCACCGACCCCAGCAGCAGGCCGGTCACCTCGCCGCGCCCCTGCCCCCCGACGACCATCAGTTGGGCGGAACGGGACGCCTCGGCGAGCACCGCGCCGGTGCGCCCGTGCGTCGCCCGCCAGGTCAGCCGCAGCCCCGGGTGGCGATCGGTCAGCCCGTCCAGCCAGCCGGTGAGCATCCGCTCCTGCTCAGCGTGCAGCTGCGCCTCGTCGTACACCAGGGGTTGCATGTCACCGGGGCCGCTGCTGCCGGGGTGCCGGTAGGCGTGCACCGCGCGCAGCGGCACGCCGCGCGCCACGGCGGTCTCGGCGGCGAAGTCGGCGGCGAGCCGGGACGCCGCCGAGCCGTCCATCGCCACCAGCACCGGCTCGTCGGGGCGTTGGTCGCCGCGGGCGACGAGCACCGGGCAGTCGGCGTACGCGCAGACCTGCACCGCCACCGAGCCGACGACCAGCGCGGAGAAGCCGCCCAGCCCGCGGTCGCCGAGCACGATGAGCGCGGCGGTGGGGGACTCACCCACCAGCACGGCGGAGGCCTCGCCGTCGATGATCTCACCGGCGACCGTGAGCCCGGGTGTGGTCGCCTCGGCCTCGGCCACTGCGGCGGCCACCAGCTCCTCGGCCCGGTGGCGCAGTCCGGCGCCGGGCGGCGCGTCGGGAGCGGGGGAGACCGGCACGTGCAGCAGCGGCCAGATGAACCCGTGCACCACCCGCAGCGGTCGGTGCCGGCGGACGGCCTCGGCGGCGGCCAGGCGCACCGCGCGCAGGGACGACTCCGAGCCGTCCACGCCGACCACCACCGCCGCGCTGTCCGCCGAGTTCACCCGTGTCACCTCCCGCCGGGCCAGTATCGCGGGCGTGGCGGCGCGGCGGAGCGATACCGCCGGTCGGGCCCGGGTCGGTACGCTGGCGGCGACCGGACGGGGAGGAGCGTCGTCGATGGGTGAACCGGACGAGCCGAGCACCGCCCGCATGATCAACTTCTGGCTCGGCGGGGAGCACCACTTCGACGTCGACGTGGCCGCGGCGGGCGCCTTCGAGCAGGCGTACGGGCCGTGCGCGCCGGTCTTTCGGGAGCTGCGGGCGTTCCTCGGCCGGGCGGTGCGGGCGATGGCCGAGCAGGGCGTGGACGGGTTCCTGGTGTTCGGCGCGGGCGTGCCGACGATGGGCAACGTGCACGAGGTCGCCGCCGAGGCCACCGTGCTCTACACCGACGTCGACCCGGTCACCATCCGGCTGGGGCAGCGGATCCTCGCCGACAGCGACCGGGCGGGCTACGGCTACGGCGACGCCACGGACATCGGCACTGTCGACCCGGCCCAGCTGCACCGATTCGTCCCGGGGTGGGGGCGGCGGCCGGTGGGGGTGGTCTTCCTCGGGCTCGCCGCGTTCCTCGACGACGCCACGCTCACGCGCACCCTCGACGAGCTGTACGCCGCAGCGGCGCCGGGGAGCCTGCTGGCCGTGGACTTCGACACCGAGGAGTTGGCCGCCCACCCGCAGGCGCTGGCGATGATGGGGCCGGCGTTCCGGATGCGTCCCCCGGCGGCGTTCGCCCCGCTGCTCGGTAGGTGGACGCCGACGGCGGACGGGATCGTCCCGGTCCACCGGTGGCGGCCCGCCGGCCCGCCCGCCGACGTGCCGGACGCCTTTCACGGCGTGCTGGCGACACGGGGCGCCGACTGACCCGCGACGACCGGTTGTCCGGGGGCGTCCGTATGATGCTTGCCCTGTAGCAAGTTTCTGGAGGGACGACCAACCATGGTGGACGCGCCGGACGGGGTGTCGCGCGCGCTGCGCGAGGCCGCGCCCGACCAGCTGGCGGAAGCGGCGGACCGGGCGATCCGGTCGGCGTTGGGCGCGTTGCGCACCGACGTGTTCGTCGCCGACTACCGGATCAGCGGTCTCTGGCCGGTGTTGGATCCCGACCTGCCGGCGGCCGGAGCCCTGGCCCGGCACACCGTGGCGCAGCGCTGCTTCTCCAGCCAGCAGCCGGTGCGCGACGGGCTGGACGACGGCGCGTGCCGGCTCTACCTGCCCCTGACGGTGTGGGGGGAGCGGCTGGGTGTGCTGCTCATCGAGCTGCCGACCGTCCCGGGCCCGGCGGTCACCGGCCACGCCACCGACATCGCCGGCGACCTGGCGGTGGCGATGCGGGCAGCGGACCGCGAGACCGACCGCTATCGCCGGGCCCGTCGCCGCGAGCGGCTCAGCATGGCCGCCGAGATGCAGTGGGACCTGCTGCCCGGTCGCAGCGTGTCGCACCGCGCCTTTCACCTGGCCGGGCAGTTGGAACCGGCGTACACCGTCGGCGGGGACCACTTCGACTGGTCGTTGGACGGTGACCGGCTCACCCTGACGGTGCTCAACGGCGAGGGCACCGGCCTGGCCGCGTCGCTGCTGACGGCGGTCACGGTGAACGCGATGCGCAACGCCCGCCGCTCCGGCGGTGGCCTCGTGGAGCAGGCGGAGCTGGCCTCGGACACGGTCTACTACCAGCACCGGGGGCGTCGGCACGTGGCCACGCTGCTGCTCGAGCTGGACATCCGCACCGGGCGGGTGCGCGCGGTCGACGCCGGTTCGCCGCACCTGCTGCGGATGCGTGGCGCGACCGTCGAGCCGGTGAAGCTGGAGCAGCAACTGCCGTTGGGCATGTTCGCCGAGACCCGCTACGAGCTGCAGGAGTTCACGCTCGCGCCGGGTGAACGGGTCTTCGTCGTCAGCGACGGGGTGTGGGCGGCCGAGCCGGCGGGGCGGGAGCCGTACGGGCAGCGGATGATGGCCCGATCCCTACGGGCCACACGGTTGCAGCCGGCGACCGAGGCGGTTGGTACGGTGATGCGCGAACTACACGCCTACCACGCGGATTCCGATTTGCGCGACGACGCCGTCGTCGTCTGCCTCGACTGGCATGGTCCGCGTGAGCGGGACGGCGGATGAGAGTCGCCGCCGCCGCGCCGGGCGGGCACCAGCGCGACGACGGCAGGGGACATCGGGTGGAGCGACCTGGGGATCTCGCCTCGGCGATCGACGCGGCCGCCGAAACGCTGATCGCCGTGCTCGACTCGGCGGCGTCGCGGCATCAGGTGCCACCGACGCAGCTGCGGGTGCTGATGCTGATCAGCGGCCGGCAGGAGACCAACGTCAACGGCCTCGCGGAGTTGCTGGACGTGGTGCCCTCCTCGGCCAGCCGTCTCTGCGATCGGCTGGAGGCGACCGGTCTGTTGCGCCGGGTGGCCGACCCGCGCGACCGGCGGGAGGTGCGGTTGGTGCCGACCGCCGCCGCCCTGACCCTGCTGCGGGAGCTGGCGGAGCGGCGCCAGCGCGCGGTGCAGGCAGTGCTGGACAGGATGCCCCCGCGGATGCAGCACGATCTGTTGCTGTCGTTGCTCGCCTTCGGTCGCGCGGCGACGCAGACGGTGCCGGAGCAGCAGAGCGATCAGGCGGTTCAGACGGCCTGAACCGCCACGCTCCTTCCACTAGTATCCTAGGACGCCTTAAGCGTGGTGATCCACGCCACAGTGCGGCACAGCCGCACCAACGGCACGCGGCGGCGGCCGAGGAGCGCGGGGGAGCCCGATATAGTGGCAGCGCACTCAGCCGGCCCGTGATCATCGAGATCACGGGCCGCATCAGGGCAGAGGTCCCATCCCGGGGCCGCAGGGGAGCCGGCGGTTGCCGGCCCGACAGCGCGTACGACCTCCGCCGCGCCCGTTCACGGTCTGGCGTCGGGGCGTGCGGTGGAGGAGGTTCGGTGTCGCGTCGGCCGGCTCGGGCAGAGCATCCGCGGGACACCGGCGACCAGGCTCCCGGCGACCAGGTGCTCACCCTGCCCAACCTGATCAGCTTCGGGCGCCTGCTGGGCGTACCCCTGTTCCTCTATCTGTTCCTGGTGGCCCGCGCGGACGTGGCGGCGGTGGTGGTGCTGGCCATCGGCGGCACCACCGACTGGGTCGACGGTTGGATCGCGCGCCGGCTGCGTCAGGTGAGCCGGCTCGGAGAGCTGCTCGACCCCCTCGCCGACCGGCTCTACATCCTCGCCACGCTGCTCGCCTTCACGGCCCGGGAGGTGGTGCCGTGGCAGTTCACGGCGGCGCTGCTGGCCCGGGAGGCGCTGTTGCTCGGCTCGCTGGCGGTGTTGCGCCGCTACGGGTACGGGCCGCCGCCGGTGCACTACGTGGGCAAGACCGCCACGTTCCTGCTGCTCGCGGCGTTCCCGGTGCTGTTGCTGGCCACCGAGTGGAGTGCGGCGGCGACGGCCACGGCCGCGATCGGCTGGGGGCTGGCCTGGTGGGGGCTGGTGCTCTACTGGGTGGCCGGCGCCATGTACGTGGTGCAGGCGGCGCGGCTGGTGCGCGCGGCGCGCGGCCCGGGAGCGGCCACGTGAGCGCGACGCCGCCGGAGCGTCCCCGCACGGATCGGGTGTACGCCCCGGACTTCCTCACCGAACTGTTCCGCAACCCCCTGGATCCGGGGTACGCGGACGCGGCGGCCGCGCGCCGGCGGGCGGCGTCGTCGCAGGACGACGCGTCCCCGGGTTGGCCGGCGCGGTCGGTCAGTCTGGTCGTGGTGGTGGTGCTGGGCTTCCTGTTCGCGGTGGCGTACCGCCAGACGATGGCGGACGAGCCGGGGCGTGCCCAGGCCCGCTCCGGGTTGGTGGCGCAGATCAAGGAGCGGGAGGGCCAGACCGACCGGTTGTCGGCGCGCGCGGACCAGCTGCGCGAGGAGGTCAGCCGCCAGCGGGACGCGGCGTTGAGCGGGTCGACCGCGGCCCGTCTGCGGGAACTGGAGGCGGTCACCGGGCTCGGCCGGGTGCGGGGTGACGGTGTGGTGGTGCGCCTGGCGGACGCGCCGGGCAACGCGGACGCGGTGACCGGTAAGGGCGCGGGGCCGTCGCAGGTGCTGTACAGCGATCTGCAGGGTGTGGCGAACGCGTTGTGGAGCGCCGGCGCGGAGGCGATCTCGATCAATGGGCAGCGGTTGACGTCGACGTCGACGATCCGGACGGCGGGCGAGGCGATCCTGGTGGATTTCCGGCCGGTGACGGGGCCGTACGAGGTGTCGGCGATCGGGCCGGGGTCGATGCGGCGCAAGTTCGAGGACAGCCGGAACGCGGCGGTGATGCGGGAGGTCGCGCAGAAGACCGGCCTGTCGTTCGGTGTGCGCAAGGCGGAGGACCTCACCCTGCCGGCGGCTCCGGAGCCGCAGCTACGCTACGCCAAGCCGTCGGTCAGTCCGAGCCCTTCTGGGTCGGGTGTCCGGTCCGGCAGTCCTGGGTCGTCGGGTTCGCCGGGGACCGCTAGTCCTTCCGGAGGTGGCGGATGATCGCGGTGCTGGCGTTGCTCGCCGGTGTGGTGCTGGGCGTGTGGCTTGATCCCACGGTGCCGGCGGCGTTGCAGCCGTACCTGCCGATCGCGGTGGTCGCCGCATTGGACGCGGTGTTCGGTGGGGTGCGGGCGAAGTTGGACCGCATCTTCGACGACAAGCAGTTCGTGGTGTCGTTCATCTCGAACGTGCTGGTGGCTGGTCTGATCGTGTATCTGGGGGATCAGTTGGGGGTGGGCGGGCAGTTGTCCACAGGTGTGGTGGTCGTTCTGGGTGTGCGGATCTTCGGGAATGTGGCGGCGATCCGTCGGCACCTGTTCCGGGCGTAGGTTTGACAGCGATGAGCGACGAGCAGGCGGAGACGGGGACGGGTTGGCCGCAGCCGGCGGGGCCGGGGCGGCCGGGTGGGCCGGCTGGTGAGCCGGATCCGCGGCCGGACGCGCCGGACCCGGACGAGTTGAGTCCGTTGGCGCCGCACGGTCCGACGGAGGAGCCGGAGTCGCCGGACGCGGAGCCCGGGGTGGCCCCGGTCGATGACGGCGCGACGGTGGACCTGAGCGCGATGTCGCGTCCGGCTGAGCCGGCGGACGAGCCGGTGGTGGAGTCGGCCCCCGCGGCGTCGGTGCGGTCGCGGTTCAGCGCGGCCGGGGTGATGATCGCGGCGTTGTTGGCGTTGCTGGGGTTCACGCTCGTCGTGCAGTTGAGGACGACGTCGACGGATCCGACGTTGGGGGCGACGCGTCAGGAGGACCTGGTGCGGATCCTGTCGGATCTGGATGCGCGCGAGAACCGTCTCCAGCAGGACATTCGGGCGTTGGAGGACAGTCAGCGGCAGTTGGCCTCGGGTGCGCAGGGTCGGCAGGCGGCGTTGGACGAGGCGACTCGTCGGGCGGACGAGCTGGGGATTCTGGCGGGTACGTTGCCGGCGGTGGGTCCGGGGTTGACTGTGCAGTTCTCCAGCAACGGGATCAAGCCGATCACTGCGGACCGGGTGTTGGACGCGGTGCAGGAGTTGCGGGGCGCGGGCGCGGAGGCGATGCAGATCTCCGGTGGTGACCGGGAGACGGTGCGGGTGATCGCATCGACGTACTTCCTTGACGGGGACAACGGGTCGTTGGTGGTGGAGGGGCGTCGGTTGACGGGTCCGTTCACCATCACGGTGATCGGTGATCCGGCGACGATGCGTACGGCGTTGAACATTCCTGGTGGGGTGGTCGCGTCGGTCCGGGGTGACGGCGGTAACGTGACGTTTGGGGAGCGTGAGGTTGCCGAGGTTTCGGCGCTGCACGTGCCGACCAAGTAGGAACACGCCCGTCCGGTCTCCTGACCGGCGCGGCCGCGCCGGGCCCGGGTGGTCCGGGGCACCGATGGATGAAGGACGCGTCTGGTGATTCCCGAGGATCTGCGATACACCGCCGAGCATGAGTGGGTGGCGGGTGACGGTACCGGCTCGGTGCGGGTCGGCATTACGCACTTCGCGCAGGACGCGTTGGGTGACATCGTGTACGTGCAGTTGCCGGAGGTGGGTGCGGCCGTCGCGGTCGGTGACTCGCTGGGTGAGATCGAGTCGACCAAGAGTGTGTCGGAGATCTACGCGCCGGTTGCGGGCACGGTGGCGGCGCGTAACGACGCGCTGGGTGACACTCCTGAGCTGATCAACACGGATCCGTACGGTGCGGGTTGGCTGGTGGAGATCACGCCGAACGATCCGACGGCGACGGACGGGTTGCTGACGGCGGGCGCGTACCAGAAGATCACCGAAGGCTGAGTGTGCTTGATCCGGTGTGCGGGATGTCTGCGCGCGTCCGGTTGCCCTGCATTTCGGCGCTGGCTAGGCTCGCCCAGTCGACCGAGAAGAACCCATTAGTTGAGCGTTGTGGAATTGCCTTCCCGGGCACGGGGAGCCAGCCGCCGGGTGGACGAGCGCCCGGCGGCCAGACCCGCCATTACCCGACGCCGACCGAACAGATCCGTGAGGTGGTCCCATGACGCGCCCAGACGACGAGTTCCCCCCACTCGACGTCACCTCGACGCTCAATCTCGGCTCGCTCGACGAAGTGCTGGAAGGGCCGGACACCGATGTGGTGCCGAGCCGGATGTCCGGTTCGTTGCCGCCGGGTATGGCGCTGCTGGTGGTTCGTCGCGGCCCGAATGCGGGTGCCCGGTTCCTGTTGGACCACGATGTGACGACCAGTGGCCGGCACCCGGACAGTGACATCTTCCTCGACGATGTGACGGTGTCGCGCCGGCACGCGGAGTTCCACCGTGATGGTGGGACGTTCACGGTGCGGGACGTGGGTAGCCTCAACGGCACGTACGTGAATCGTGAGCGGGTCGAGGCGGCCACGTTGAGCAATGGTGACGAGGTACAGATCGGTAAGTTCCGGGTGGTGTTCATCGCCGGTCCGCGCCCGGAGGAGGAGGCCGGCCGGGGGTGAACGAGCCTGCGGCCTCCACGCCACCCGGGGCGGCCCGGTCCCAGCCGCTGATGAGCATCGGTGAGGTGCTGGGGCAGTTGCGGGTGGATTTCCCGGACACGACGATTTCGAAGCTGCGGTTCCTCGAGGCCGAGGGGCTGGTGGAGCCGCAGCGGACGGCGGCGGGTTACCGGAAGTACAGCTGGGACGATGTGGCGCGGTTGCGGTTCGTGCTGACCGCGCAGCGGGACCGCTACCTGCCGTTGCGGGTGATCCGTGAGCAGTTGGCGCAGTGGGATTCGTCCGGCGAGCAGCCGGAGCGGTCACGGCCGGCGTTGGTCGCGGTGGGGCCCGATGGTGAGGTGCCGGGTCGGGAGTCGGCGGAGCCGGCCGAGTCGTCGCAGGTGCGGCTCGGCCGGGCTGAGCTGGTGGCCCGCAGTGGGATCGACGAGTCGACGCTTGTGGAGTTGGAGCGGCTCGGTGTGCTGGTGTCGGATCCGCCGGGGTGGTACGACGCGGATGCGTTGATCATCGCGTCGGCGGTGGCGGGTTTGGCGGCGTACGGGTTGGAGCCGCGGCACCTGCGGGGTTACCGGAGTGCGGCCGATCGTGAGGTCGGGTTGTTCGCGCAGTTGGTGGCGCCGTTGGCGCGGCAGAGTGATCCGGCGGCGCGGGCGCGGGCGGCGGAGACGGCGCGGGAGTTGGTGGCGTTGTCGGAGCAGTTGCACGCGGCGTTGGTGCGGGTGGGGCTGCGGTCGACGTTGGGTCGGTGAGGGTGCCCGGCAGGTGGCGGTGGAGCGGAAAGATCTCTTCTGCGAAGCGTGCCGTAGGCTTGCCGGGGTAACCCCTCTCTGGCGCGGGCGTGGTGCTGTAGCGCATCGGACGACCGTGTTGCGGTCCGTGTACCGTGCAGGGAAGGGCGCGGTGCGGCGTAGGTGACAACGACACGGAGGCGGCGGTGCGCGAGCTGAGCGTGGTCGGAGTTCGGGTGGAGCTGCCCAGCAACCAGCCGATCGTCCTGCTCAGGGAGGTCGAGGGCGACCGCTATCTGCCGATCTGGATCGGCGCGGTCGAGGCCACGGCTATCGCTTATGAGCAGCAGGGGGTCAAGCCGGCCCGTCCGTTGACGCATGATCTTTTGCGGGATGTGTTGGCGGCGTTGCAGGCGCCGTTGCAGGCGGTGGAGATCACCGAGCTGAAGGAGAACGTGTTCTACGCGGATCTCCTGATCGGCGATGGGGTGCGGGTGTCGGCGCGGCCGAGCGATTCGATCGCGTTGGCGTTGCGCGTCGGTGCGCCGATTCGTTGTGCGGAGCAGGTCCTCAGCGAGGCGGGGATCGTTATCCCCGATGAGCAGGAGGATGAGGTGGAGAAGTTCCGCGAGTTCCTGGAGCAGGTGCGTCCGGAGGATTTCGCGGGCTGAGCGGCTTCGGTTCCGCGTTGGTGTCACGGTGGGTGACGTCGGCGCGTGGTGGTGATCTTTCTCGGTGGCTGCGCGGCGTGTCGCGTCGGTTCCTCCGTGGTAACCCCTGAAGGTGGCGTTAGGGTTGCCGTGTCGAGGGGTGCGCGTCGGACGAAACGATGCGTCGCCGCACTGACGGGGAGGTTGTCCGGATGCATGAGCCGCAGGATCCTGATCCGGGTACACAGGTGGATGAGCCGGGCGCGTCGTCGCCGGGTGTGGCGACTGAGGGTGACGGCTCGGTGGGCTACCGAGGTGTGACGGCCTGCCACGCGGTGGGCATCAGTTACCGGCAGTTGGATTACTGGGCGCGGACGACGCTTGTGGTGCCGAGTGTGCGCGACGCGTCGGGTTCGGGGACGCAGCGGTTGTACTCGTTCCGCGATCTGGTGGTGTTGAAGGTCGTGAAGCGGTTGTTGGACGCGGGGGTGTCCCTGCAGAACATCCGCAAGGCGATCGAGGCGTTGCGGTCGCGTGGTGTGGAGGATCTGGCGGGCATCACGTTGATCTCCGACGGGACGACGGTGTACGAGTGCCGGTCTCCGGAGGAGGTGGTCGACCTGTTGCAGGGTGGCCAGGGCGTCTTCGGGATCGCGATCGGTGGGGCGTTCAAGGAGATTCAGGGGTCGTTGTCGCATCTGCCGGCGGAGCCGGCGGCGAGCGGCCCGGCGGAGCCTGCGGTGGAGTCCTCGTCGGATCCGGTGGGTGACGAGTTGGCGGCGCGGCGGGCGAGGCGTCGGGCCGGCTGAGTCGCGGTGCGCGTCCGTTGGCGTGCGGTCCGTTGATACGGGTGACTTTTTGGCTGCGGCCGCCTGGTGACTGTGGGTCAGGTCGTGGTGTCCGGGTGAGGGTTCCCCGGGTGGCCGATTCCACTGTGGACACTGTCGGTGCTCTTCTGGTTGCCGTCGGTGGATTTCGGGTTCCCTTGTGATGACGGTGCGTGTGCGTCAATTGTCGGGAAACCGATAGGGGGGCCCTGACCGGAGGTCGCGGGCACGCTATGGTCCGTCACGGTCCCTGGCGTGCCGCCGTGGCATGACGGTGTGGCGTCGGTGGCCGTTGCCCCTGCGCGTCACCGCGCGCGCGACCTGTCACCCCGGAAGGAACGACCGTGACGGTTACGGAAGAGACCGCTCCAGCCTCGAATTACGACCGCATCGGCGGTGCGAGTTCGGTGAAGGCGGCCGTGGAGCTGTTCTACGACAAGGTGCTCGCCGATCCGGAGTTGGCGGGTTATTTCGCCACTGTGGACATGACGGGTCAGCGTCGGCACCTGGCGTTGATGTTGACGGTGGTGCTGGGCGGCCCGAACGAGTACACCGGTCGCGGGTTGGCCGAGGCGCACCAGCCGTTGGGCATTCCGGTGGCGCACTACGCCAAGGTGGGTGAGTACCTGATCGCGACGCTGGCCGAGCTGGGCGTTCCGGCCGACGTGCAGGACGACGTGCGGGCGGTGCTGGTGCAGGTGCAGGACCAGGTGGTGGCCACCGGAGAGCGTCCGGGCGTCTGAGCGTGGACGCGGCCCGACTCAAGCAGAGTTGGTCCCTCGTCGCCGGGCACGGCGACGAGGTGCCGCTCTACTTCTATTCAACGTTGTTTCTGGCGCATCCCGAGACGCGGCAGATGTTCCCCACGAACATGGCGGGGCAGCGGGACCGTCTGGTCACCGCGTTGGGTCACATCGTGTCCCACGTGGACCAGGTCGATCGGCTGGTGGGTTTCCTGCAGGACCTCGGCGCGGATCACCGTAAGTTCGCGGTCCGCGCGGAGCACTATCCGGCGGTCGGTGAGGCGCTGCTGGCGACGTTGCAGCATTTCCTCGCCGAGCAGTGGACCGATGAGCTGGCCCAGGACTGGGCTGCCGCGTACGGGCTGATCGCGCAGGTGATGATGGAGGCGGCGCAGGCCGCCGAGGCGGTGAACCCGCCGTGGTGGGTGGCCGAGATCGTGGCCCATGAGCGGCGGGCGTTCGACGTGGCGGTGTTGACGGTGCGTCCGCAGTACCTTTTGCCGTTCACCCCGGGTCAGTCGATCGGGGTGTCGCATCCGTCGGTGCGGTCGTGGCGGTACTACTCGCCGGCGAACGCGCCACGCGCGGACGGCACGCTGGAGTTGCATGTGCGGGCCGCGCCGGGTGGCGCGGTGTCGTCGCGGCTGGTGTACGGCTCGGCGGTGGGGGACCGCGTGCATCTGGCCGCTCCGGTGGGGGACCGCCTGTCGTTGTGGTCGGCGGGTTCCAGTGATCTGTTGCTGCTGGCGTCGGGCACCGGCTGGGCGCCGGTGAAGGCGCTGGTGGAGCAGGTCGCCGCGGAGGGGTCGGGTCGTCGCGTGGATCTGTACGTGGGTGCGCGGTCGCGCAGCGAGTTCTACGACAGCGACGCGATCGACAAGTTGGCGTCGTCGTATCCGTGGTTGACGGTGACGTACGTGGTGGGCGCGGACGTGAACCGCCCGGGTGAGTTCGTGTACGCGGTGGACCGGGCGTTGGCCGATGGGGACTGGCGTTCGCGGCACGTGTACGTGTGCGGGTCGGACGAGATGGTGTCGCACGCGGTGCAGTCGTTGGCTCGGGCGGGTTACCACGAGGGTCAGGTGCATCACGAGGGTCTGGGCAAGCAGTGGTACGGCCCGGCGTGGCGTACGGCGGTCCAGCAGTCGAGTGAGGGGGGTGACCGGTGAGCGCGAGGAGTGAGCTTGCGAGCCCCGCAGTCGCGAAGGAAGGGCGTGAGCGGTGAGCGCGACCCCGATCAGCCGGTACGACGGTATTCAGGTGTCCGGCGGTGTGCAGGTGCGGATGACCTCCGACCGGGTTCGGCGGTGGGAGTTCGGGACGGCGCCGTTCGCGCGGCGTGGCTACGACAACGCGGACGTGGACCGGTTCCGGGTGCAGGTCGCCGACGAGTTGGATCTGTTGGCGACGCAGATCGCGAACCTGCGGGCGGAGAATGAGCGGCTCACCGACCGGGTGGAGTTGCACCGCCACGGGGTGATCCCGAGTACGCCGGCGGCGGCGAAGGTGCCAGCGGCCAAGGAGGTGAATCTGCTGTCGGCGGCGCAGCGGGAGGCCGAGCAGATCATCGCGCAGGCGCACGACTACGCGCGGCGGGTCGCCGAGTACGCCCGGATGCAGTACGAGAGTTACATGCGGGCGGCGGCGGAGGAGGCGAAGCAGGAGGCTGAGCGGGCGGTCACGGAGTACCGCAGTTCGGCCGGGTCCAGCTTCGACGACACGGTGGCGACCCGGGAGGCGTTGCGGATCTTCGGCGAGATGATGGTGTCGCACATGCAGGCGGCGGCGCGGCATCTCGACGACGGCAGTGAGCAGTTGGCGCGCACGATGGACCGGATCGCGAAGGAGACGCCGGGGGCGCCCTTCGTGGGTGGCGCGGCCGGGCAGGCGGCGTTGCCCCGTCACCACCAGCGGTGAGTTGTCAGGGGTGGGGTTCGCTGCGGTGGACCCCACCCGGCGCGCTGGCGGCGGTGGCATAGTCGAAGGGGCCAGGCGGCGCTGATATCGGTGGCCCGCCCCGGGGAGAGGCGCCGTCGTGTCCGTATCACCCTCACCGGATCCGCTGGCCGCGTTGGAGGCTTCGGCGTGGGCTCTGGCGGCCGCGGTCGGCACCATGAGTGACGCCCTGTCGGCCCCGCTCGCCGAGGTCCTCGCGGCGTCGCCGCACCGCAGCGCGGTGCTGGAGGCCGCTGGTCTGCTGTCCTGGGATGCTGGGGTGCCGGTCGCGCACCCGTCGCTGTTGGCTGCCGACGGGCCGACCGGGCGCAGCGCGGTGCAGGCGCGGTTGAGTTCGCTGCGCCAGGCGGTCGCCGCGGCGGCGCAGGAGCCGTCCGGGCCGGGCGGGACCGGTTGGGCGGAACTGGGCGACGAGGTGTTGCTGCATCAGGGCCGGGCGTCGGCGGCGACCGGCCGGGCGTTGGCCACCCGGGTGGTGCCCGAGTTGCCGGGGCTGGCGCGGCGCCTGGGCTCGACCGACGGCCGGGTGCTGGACGTGGGCACCGGTGTGGCGGCGTTGGCGGTTGCCCTGGCCCGGGCGTTGCCCCGGGCGTCGGTGGTGGGGATCGACGTGCTGCAGCGGGCGTTGGACCTGGCCCGCGGGGAGTTGGCCGCAGCGCCCGACGTCGCGGATCGGATCAGTCTGCGCCGTCAGGACGTCGCGGAGGTGGCCGAGCCGGGCGGGTACGACCTGGTGTGGCTGCCGGCGCCGTTCCTGCCCCAGCAGACGTTGACGGTGGCGTTGCCCCGGCTGGTGCAGGCGTTGCGGCCGGGCGGCTGGCTGGTGGCGGGCACCAACCCGCCGGCGGCGGATCCGTTGCGGGCGGCGGTGGGCCGGTGGAACGCGGTCCGTGACGGCGGCAACGCCTTCGACGCGGACCGGATGGCGCAGGTGCTGGAGGGGGCGGGGCTGGTGGATGTCCGTCGTTTCCCGACCGTGCCCGGCGGGCCGGTGCTGGTCGCCGCGCACCACCCCGGCGGCTGACCCCGCCGACCGGGGGTGCCCCTCGACGGTTGGGTCGGTCAGGTGGCGGCGGCGCGGATGGCGTCGGCGATCGGGGTGGGGCCGTCGACGAGTTCCAGGGTCGTGCCGGCGGTGCGGGGCTCGTCCAGGAGCGCGGCGAGGACGTGGGCGACATCGGCGCGGCTGATCGCGCCGCGGCCGGCGTGTGGGGTGAGGGTGACCTGCCCGGTGGGTTCGTCGTCGGTGAGCCGGCCGGGGCGCAGCACCGTCCAGGCCAGGTCGCGGGCGCGCAGGTCGTCCTCGGCGGCTCGTTTGGCGCGTAGGTAGGCGGCCCACACGTCGTCGGTGCCGGCGGCGGGTGGCTTGTCCACGCCCATGGAGGACACCAGCAGGTAGCGGTGGACGCCGGCGCGGGTGGCGGCGTCGGCGAGCAGCGCGGCGGCGCCCCGGTCGACGGTGTCCTTGCGGGCGGCGCCGCTGCCGGGGCCGGCGCCGGCGGCGAAGACCACCGCGTCGGCGTCGCGCAGGTGCGCGGCGACCTCGTCGACGTCGACGTGTTCGAGGTCGCAGACGACCGCTGTGGCGCCGGCGGCGCGCAGGTCGTCGGCCTGGTCGGGGTTGCGGATCAGGCCGACGGCGGTGTCGCCGCGGTCGGCGAGGTGCCGCTGGAGCAGCAGGGCGATCTTGCCGTGGCCTCCGGCGATGACAACACGCATGTGTCCAACCTACCGCTGTCGCCGGGCTTGACCTTGACCTGCGGGCAACCCCCAGGCTGGTGTGTGCCGGTCACCGTGACCGGCGCGAGGAGGAAGCCGACGTGGGGTTGTTGACCATCGGGGCGTTCGCCCGGGCGGCGGGACTGACGCCGAAGGCGTTGCGCCTGTACGGACGGGTGGGGGTGCTGGCGCCGGCCGCGGTGGATTCCGAGTCGGGATACCGGCTCTACGAGCCGCGGCAGGTGCCGCTGGCCCGGCTGGTGGCCCAGTTGCGTCGCATCGGCATGCCGCTGGCGCAGATCCGCGCCGTGTGCGAGCTGGAACCCGCGGCGGCGGCGGAGGCCGTCACCGCGTACTGGCGGCAGGTGTCGGTCGACACCGCGGCCCGCGCCCCGCTCGCCGGCCTCCTCGTGGATCACCTGTCCGAGGGGAGCGCCACCGTGTCGAGAACGAACCGCACCGTCGCCGTCCGCTACGCCGCCGGTTGTGACACCGGGACCGTGCGGGACAGCAACGAGGACGTCGCGTACGCCAGTGAGCGGTTGCTGGCCGTCGCCGACGGGGTACGGGGGCCCGGCGGCGGGGCGGCGAGCGCCGCCGCCGTCGACGCGCTCACCGCGTTGGAACTCGCCGACGGGCCGGCCGTCGACCTGCTGACGATGCTGGCGGGGGCGGTCACCGACGCGGACCGGGTCGTGCGCGAGTTGGCGACCGACGACCACCAGCCGGCGACCACGCTGACCGCGCTGCTGCGCAGCGGCACCCACCTGGCGCTGGTGCACGTCGGTGACACCCGCGCGTACCTGCTGCGCGACGGTGAGCTGTCCCTGTTGACGCAGGACCACACGTGGGTGCAGGCGCAGGTGGATCAGGGCCGGCTCGACCGCGACGAGGCGGGCGCGCATCCCCAGCGGGCGGTGCTGGTGCGCGCGCTGGGCGGCGGTCAGCAGGTCGAGGCCGACCTGGCGTTGCGGGCGGCGTTGCCCGGTGACCGGTACCTGCTGTGCTCCGACGGGCTGTGGGCTGTCGTCGACCGGGTCGCCCTGTTCTCGACACTGAGCGCGGCGGCCGATCCGGAGCACGCGGTGCGGGCCCTGGTCGACGCCGCGCGGGCCGCGGGGGCGCCGGACAACATCGCCTGCGTCGTCGCCGACGTCGTCGCGGTGTAGGAGCGCGGCGGGGTGGCCGTCGCGCGGGTGCGGTGCCGGCGGCCGCCGGCACCGGACGAGGCCGCTGCCGGGCGTACGGCGTCGCACGTGGCCGGCTGCCGGCGGTGTTCGGCATCGGCGGGCGCGCTGAGGCAGCATGAAGGGGTGACGAAGAGCCTGGAGGCGTTGACCTCGCTGGTGGCCGGCGGCGGAGTGGTGGTGCTCAGCGGGGCGGGGCTGTCCACCGAGTCGGGTATCCCGGACTATCGGGGGCCCAGCGGGGTGGCCCGCCGGCACACCCCGATGACCTTCCAGGCGTTCACCCGGGATCCCGTCGCTCGGCGGCGGTACTGGGCGCGCAGCCACCTGGGGTGGCGGTTGATCGCCCGCGCGGCACCGAACGCCGGGCACCGGGCGGTGGCGCGGCTGCAACGCGCCGGTCTGGTCGACGCGGTGATCACGCAGAACGTCGACGGGTTGCACGGTGCCGCGGGCAGCGACCGGGTGGTCGAGTTGCACGGGCGCCTCGACGAGGTGGTCTGCCTGGACTGCGGCAACCTGACCTCCCGAGAGGAGGTGGACCGGCGGCTGCGCGAGGCCAACCCGGACTTCGTGGCCCGTGCCGCCGCGGTCAACCCGGACGGTGATGTGGATCTCCCCGATGAGCAGGTGGCCGGGTTCCGGCCGGTCGACTGCGGGATCTGTGGGACGGGGATGCTGAAACCGGACGTCGTGTTCTTCGGCGAGACGGTGCCGCCCGAGCGGGTGGCGCGGTGTTTCGCGCTGGTGGAGCAGGCGCGGGCGGTGGTGGTGCTCGGGTCGTCGTTGACTGTCATGTCGGGGCGCCGGTTCGTGATCCGCGCGGCGAAACACGGCATTCCGGTCGCGATCGTCAACCAGGGGCCGACCCGGGGTGACGGGTACGCCACGGTGTGCCTCGACGCGCCGCTGGGAGCGCTGCTGCCGGCGCTCGCCGACCGGGTCGCCGGCGAGGCCGCGCCGCTGGCCACAGCGGCCGGCGTGTGACGTCACAGGGGTAGGACATGAGCCGGAAACACCGGCGCTGGTAGCGTTGACCATGCCGGTACCACCCACGTGGGAGAGACCGCCCGAGAGCAGCAGGGGCGGCGCCGAAGGGGCAAATCCTCCCCGGAACCTCTCAGGCAAAAGGACCTCGTGGGCAGGCACTGTGGAGCGCTGTGCGGGCGCGACAGAGGGGGAGGCCGATCCGTCGACCTCGCCCGGGAGCGCCAAAGATGTCCGTAGAGCAGTTCGCCACCCGTCACATCGGTCCCGGCCCCGACGATGAGCGTCGCATGCTGGAGGTCGTCGGCCACGACTCGATCGACGAGCTGATGGACGCCGCGATCCCCGAGGTCATCCGCTGGCACGGCACCCTCGACCTGCCGGAGGCGGCCACCGAGGCCGAGGCGATCGCCGAGCTGCGGGCCCTCGCGGCCCGCAACACCGTCGCCGTGTCGATGATCGGCCTGGGCTACCACGGCACGCACACCCCGGCGGTGATCCGCCGGAACGTCCTGGAGGACCCGGCCTGGTACACGGCGTACACGCCGTACCAGCCGGAGATCAGTCAGGGCCGCCTGGAGGCGCTGCTGAACTTCCAGACGATGGTCACCGACCTGACCGGCCTGGCCACCGCGAACGCCTCCATGCTCGACGAGGGCACCGCCGCCGCGGAGGCGATGACCCTCGCCCGGCGGGCGTCCAAGAGCAAGAGCGGGGTGTACGTCGTCGACGCCGACGCCCTGCCGCAGACCATCGCGGTGATCACCAGCCGGGCGGTGCCACTCGGCATCGACGTGCGGGTCCTCGACGTCGAGCGCGACGAGCTGCCGGCCGAGTTCTTCGGCCTGCACCTGCAGTACCCGGGCGCGTCCGGCGCGGTGCGCGACCACGCGGGTCTCGTCGAGGCGGCGCACGCCGTCGGGGCCCTGGTGACCGTCGCGGCGGACCTGCTGGCGTTGACGCTGCTGCGGGCGCCGGGGGAGATCGGCGCGGACATCGCCGCCGGCACCACCCAGCGGTTCGGCGTACCGATGGGCTTCGGTGGGCCGCACGCCGGCTACCTGGCGGTGCGCTCGGGCCTGGAGCGGATGCTGCCCGGGCGCCTGGTCGGGGTGTCCCGCGACGCCGACGGCAACCCCGCCTACCGGCTGGCGTTGCAGACCCGCGAGCAGCACATCCGGCGGGAGAAGGCGACCAGCAACATCTGCACCGCCCAGGTGCTCCTCGCGGTGATGGCCGGCATGTACGCCGTCTACCACGGCCCGGACGGGCTGCGCGCCATCGCGGCGCGTACCCACGCCATGGCGGCGCGGCTCGCGGCCGGGCTGCGCGCCGGCGGCGTCGACGTCGCGGACGTCGCGTTCTTCGACACGATCACCGCCCGCGTGCCGGGCGCGGCGGCGCGGGTCGTCGCGGCGGCCGCCGAGCGGGGCGTGAACCTGCGGCTGGTCGACGCCGACCGGGTGGGGATGTCCTGCGACGAGACGACCACCGACGCGCACCTGCGCGCGGTGTGGGCGGCGTTCGGTGTGGACGCGTTCGACGGCGACGCCGACGCGGCCCTGCCGGCCGACCTGACCCGCGGCACCGACTTCCTGACCCACCCGGTGTTCCGCAGCCACCACTCGGAGACGGCGATGCTGCGCTACCTGCGCCGGCTGTCGGACTTCGACTACGCCCTGGACCGGGGCATGATCCCCCTCGGCTCGTGCACGATGAAGCTGAACGCGACCACCGAGATGGAGCCGATCTCCTGGGCGGAGTTCGCGCACATCCACCCGTTCGCGCCGGACGACCAGACCGCCGGGTACCGGGAGATGATCGGTCAGCTGGAGTCGTGGCTGGCCGAGGTGACCGGCTACGACGCGGTGAGCGTGCAACCCAACGCCGGGTCGCAGGGTGAGCTGGCCGGTCTGCTGGCCATCCGCTCCTACCACGCGTCGCGGGACCAGGCGCACCGCGACGTGTGCCTGATCCCGTCGTCGGCGCACGGCACCAACGCGGCCAGCGCGGTGATGGCCGGCATGCGGGTCGTCGTGGTGGCCTGCGACGACGACGGCAACGTCGACCTCGTCGACCTCGACGCGAAGATCGACAAGCACCGCGACGCGCTCGCCGCGATCATGGTGACGTACCCGTCGACGCACGGCGTGTACGAGACGGGCATCGCGTCGCTGTGCGCGAAGGTCCACGACGCCGGCGGCCAGGTGTACGTCGACGGGGCGAACCTCAACGCCCTGGTCGGGTTCGCCAAGCCGGGCAAGTTCGGGGCGGACGTGTCGCACCTGAACCTGCACAAGACGTTCTGCATCCCGCACGGCGGCGGTGGCCCCGGGGTGGGCCCGGTGGCGGTGCGCGCGCACCTGGCGCCGTTCCTGCCCGGCGACCCGCTCGGCGCGCACGCCGACGCCACCCCGGCGATCTCGGCGGCGAAGTACGGGTCGGCGGGCATCCTGCCGATCCCGTGGGCGTACCTGCGGATGATGGGCGCCGAGGGCCTGACCCGGGCCACCGGCGTGGCGGTCCTCGCCGCGAACTACGTGGCGGCGCGGCTGCGCGGGCACTACCCGGTGCTGTACGCCGGCAACAAGGGCCTGGTGGCCCACGAGTGCATCCTCGACCTGCGGCCGTTGACCAAGGCGACCGGGGTGAGCGTCGACGACGTGGCCAAGCGCCTGATCGACTACGGCTTCCACGCGCCGACGATGTCGTTCCCCGTCGCCGGGACGCTGATGGTCGAACCGACCGAGAGCGAGGACCTGGCCGAGCTGGACCGGTTCTGCGACGCGATGATCGCGATCCGCGCGGAGATCGACCAGGTGGGGTCGGGGCAGTGGCCGGCGGGGGACAACCCCCTGGCGAACGCGCCGCACACCGCAGCGATGGTCAGCGGCGACGAGTGGCCGCACGCGTACCCGCGTTCGGTGGGCGCGTACCCGGGCGGGGTCGACCGGGCCGGGAAGTACTGGCCGCCGGTGCGGCGCATCGACGGCGCGTACGGAGACCGGAACCTGGTCTGCTCGTGCCCGTCGCCGGAGGCGTTCGAGGACTGACGTCGGCAGGCCGGGGCGGGCGGTTTCTGGCCGCCCCGGCTACGCCGCGACCTGGGCGCAGACGTCCCGTACCGGGGGACTAGCCTGGGTCGACGGCGGCTGGTGTGGTGACGCTGGGTGGTCGTTCAGGCCACGAGAGCGTGTCGGGCGGGGCCGCGGTGCGGTGCGATGCTGCTGCCGTCGGGAAGCAGCTCGCCGGTGTCCTCGAAGACGATCACACCGTTGCAGAGCAGGCTCCAGCCCTGCTCAGGGAAGCAGGCGAGGACCCGGGCGGCTTCCCGGTCGGTGGCTTCAGCTAAGGGGCAGGTCGGTTGGTGCTGGCACATCGGGTTCTCCGGACTGTGGGGGCACTGTGTCATGGTTCACATGACCAGTGACGCACAGTACCAAGCGAAAGTGTCCAGCATCGAGCAGGTGCCGGCCTGGCGTACGGGAAATCCACTGAACGGATGAGGAAGGTCGGACCATACGGCGTGGAAACGCTCCCACAGGTGCCTGTCGATGTGCCGGCGGCACCCACCGCGTGTCGCGACACGCTCGCTGAACGCGCCCGCCTGCACTGGCGCCGCACCGACGGCGGCGACCCCGCGGTCCTCGCCGAGGAGTTCCTCGCCGCGCACGGCCTGAACCTACGCGACCTCACCCGGCTCACCCCCACCCACCACGACACCCGCGCCTGCGGCGCCGCCCTCTACCTGTCCGCCGCCGCCGGAGCACACCTGGCCGGCGCCCCCACCGCGGCGCCCGAACCCGCCCCGACCCTGCCCGACCTCGCCGTCGTCGTCTACGACCACGCTCGGACCCGACGCGCCCCCGCCCGCACGGCGACACCCTGGTGGCTCGGCGACTGGACCGACAGCTGGACACCCGAGCAGCACGCCGCCGCCGTCGACGCCATCCGCGCCGCCATCGGCCGCGGCGACGTCTACCAGGCCAACCTCGTCGGCCACGCCGCCGCCCCCTACACCGGTGACCCCCTGCCCGCCCTGCGCCGCCTCGGCGCGCTGCCCGGCGCCCGCTACGGAGGGGTCCTCACCGGCGACGGCTGGGCCATCGGCTGCGCCTCACCGGAAACCCTCATCGAGGTCCGCGACGGACACCTGATCACCCGACCCATCAAGGGCACCCGCCCCGCCACCGCCGCCGGCCGCGCCGAACTACTCAGCAGCGCCAAGGAACGCGCCGAACACATCATGATCGTCGACCTGGAACGCAACGACCTGGCCCGCATCGCCCGCACCGGCACCGTCACCGTCGACGACCTGTTCGCCGTACGCCGCTGGTGCGACCTGTGGCAGGCCGAGTCGACAGTGCGCGCCACCGCCGCCGACGGCCTCGGCCTGGCCGACCTGCTGCGCGCCACCTGCCCCGGCGGCTCCGTCACCGGGGCGCCGAAACTCGCCGCCCTGACCCACATCGCCGCCGGAGAACCCGTCGGCCGCGGCGCCAGCATGGGCGCCCTCGGCTGGGTCGCACCCGGGCACGTCGACCTCGGCCTGACCATCCGCACCGCCGCCACCGACGGCGACATGATGCACACCTGGGCCGGCGGCGGCATCACCTGGGACAGCGACCCCGCCGCCGAGGTCGCCGAAGCCGCAGCGAAAACCGCGCCCATCCGCGCCACCCTGGCCGGACGCTGACCCGGCCACCGGCGGCGATACGCTGACCCCCATGACCATGCGGCCCATCCGGATCATCGGCGACCCCGTCCTGCGCACCGAATGCGCGCCGGTCACCACCTTCGACGCCGAGCTGCGCGCCCTGGTCACCGACCTCATGGACACCCTGCTGGGCGAACCCGGCCGCGCCGGCGTCGCCGCACCGCAGATCGGCGTCGACGCCCAGGTGTTCGTCTACGACGCCGACGGCCACCGCGGCCACCTCATCAACCCCACCCTGGAACTGTCCGACGAACTCCAGGACGACGAGGAAGGCTGCCTGTCCATCCCCGGGCTGTACTTCCCGACCGTACGGGCCCTGCACGCCACCGCCCACGGCGTCGACCAGAACGGCGAACCACTCACCATCAGCGGCACCGGCTTCCTCGCCCGTGCCCTGCAACACGAGACCGACCACCTGCGCGGCACCCTCTACGTCGACACCCTGCGAGGCGACACCCGCCGCCGGGCCCTGCGCGAGATCCGCGCCGGCCGCTTCGACTCACCCAGCCGCCGCGCCTAGAGCCCCCGCACCCGGGCCCGCCCGGTCCCGGTCAGCGGGCCACCCACTGGTCGTGACCCAACTTGGCGACCAACGCCAGCACCACGACCAGCAGCACCACCCGCACGAACCCCGACCCGCGCCGCAACGCCATCCGCGCACCCAGCACCGCGCCCGCGACGTTGCACACCGCCATCCCCGCGCCCAGCAACCACCACACGTGCCCGGTCACCCCGAACACCACCAACGCGCCCAGGTTCGTGCCCGCGTTGATCACCTTCGCCATCGCCGACCCGTGCACGAAGTCCGCACCGATCAGCGCCGTGAACGCCACCACCAGGAACGTCCCCGTACCCGGCCCGATCAACCCGTCGTACAGGGCGATACCGACACCGGCCACACCGATCGCCACCGCGACCCGCACCGGCGTCCGCCGCGCCGGCACCGCCACCACCCCCAGCCGCGGACGCAGCAGCACGAACGCCGCCACCGCCACCAGGACCACCAACACCACCGGCCGGTACGCCGACGCCGGCACCGCCCCGGCCAACGCCGCACCCACCCCGGCGCTGAGCACCGCCAACCCCGCCGCCGGCCCCACCACCCGCCAGTCGAGCTTCGTGCGCCGCGCGTACGTCGCCGCCGCCGTCGTCGTACCGAAGATCGCCGCCAACTTGTTCGTGCCCAACGCCGTGGCCAC
Source organism: Micromonospora sp. NPDC049004 (assembly GCF_040649315.1). NCBI lineage: Bacteria > Bacillati > Actinomycetota > Actinomycetes > Micromonosporales > Micromonosporaceae > Micromonospora > Micromonospora sp. NPDC049004. The sequence continues at coordinate 981,425 of NZ_JBEZFG010000001.1, read as the reverse complement.
CGGCAACCCCGGCGCGGCCACCAGCAACGCCGGCAACAGCAACAACCCACCACCGCCGACCACGGCGTCCACCCACCCGGCCATCGCCGCGGCGACCAGCAACGTACTCAGCGATACGGCGTCCACGGGCCGCAATTCTTCCCACCCGACGCGCCCGACCGGCCCCCGAAGTGGCAAGACTCACCGCTCACCGACCCCGCGTACGCCGCAACCACACCCCCAACGCGCCAACCGCCACGAACACCAGCATCGAACACAGCAGCACCTTCACCACACGGCAACCCTCCCACGGGGACGTAAGGTGCAGGAGTGCGCCTGGCCACCTTCAACCTGCTGCACGGCCGATCCCTGACCGACGGACTCGTCAACCCCGACCGCCTCGCCGCCGCCGTACGCGCCCTCGACGCCGACGTCCTCGCCCTGCAGGAGGTCGACCGCGACCAACACCGCAGCGGCAACCTCGACCTCACCGCCATCGCCGCCCGGGCCCTCGACGCGCCACACCACCGCTTCGCCGCCGCCGTCGTCGGCACCCCCGGCGAACAGTTCCGCCCCCTGCGCCACGACGACGACGGCCACGGCGAACCCTGCTACGGCATCGGCCTCATCAGCCGCTACCCCGTACGCAGCTGGCACGTCACCCGACTCAAGCCCGCCCCCGTACGCTCACCGGTCTACGTCCCCGGCCCCGGCGGCGGCCTCATCCTGCTGCACGACGAACCCCGCGTCGTCCTCGCCGCCGTCCTCGACACCCCACACGGCCCCCTCACCGCCGCCGCGACCCACCTGTCCTTCGTGCCCGGCTGGAACGCCCGCCAACTCCGCCAGACCGTGCGCGCCCTGCGCGCGCTACCCGGCCCCCGCGTCCTGCTCGGCGACCTCAACCTGCCCGCCGGCCCCGCCCGGTTCATCTCCGGCTGGCGCCCCCTGGGCCGACGGCCCACCTACCCCGCCGGGCAGCCCCGCGTCCAACTCGACCACGTCCTGGCCGACCGGCACGCCCTCGGCCAGCTCCCACCCGTACGGGCCGTCACCGCACCACCGTCCACCATCTCCGACCACCGCCCCCTGCTGGTCGACCTCGGCTGACGACCGACCCCGACTCCACGCGGCCAGCGCCGAGCCGCAAGATTCCCTCAAGATCATTGCATCGACGAACCCCGACGATCATGCTGGGCGGGTCGCGCCACGATCACGTCGGAGGCCACATGAGACGCCCGCGAACCACCCTCGTCGCCGCAGCCACCCTCATCGCTCTCACCCTCACCACCGCACCCACCCCCGCCAACGCCCAGAGCGCCGCGCAACCCAACCAGGTCGCCGACCTCACCGTCCGCCAGGCCGACGGGTACGCCACCCTCGCCTGGACACCCGTCGACGGCGCCACCGACTACCAGATCGAACGCACCGCGGTCGACACCAACGGCACCCCCACCGGCGCACCGACAATCGTCGGCGTCTGGCGCCCCAACCGCCAGATCAACCAGCAGGCACCCACCTTCGCCGACGCCGGATTCAACCCCGGCGACAGCTTCCAGTGGCGCGTACGCGCCCGCACCGGCACCACCGAACAGCCCTACTCCGACCCCGTCACCGCCACCACCACCGCACCCTGGGGCAACCCCGACACCCCCGGCCAACAACTGCGCACCCAGTGGGAGACCACCCACGCCGCGCAGTACACCAGCGACACCGACGAGTACGCCTACACCGCCGCCATCGACGCCCTCAGCGACCGCGTACGCGTCGTCGAACTCGGCCGCACCGTCCAGAACCGACCCATCAACATGCTGGTCATCGGACACCCCACCCCGGCCACCACCCCCGAAGCCGTCGCCGCCACCGCACCCGTGGCCATCAACTGCAACGTGCACGGCAACGAACCCGGCGACCGCGAAGCCTGCCTCATCATGGCCCGGCAACTCGCCTTCAGCACCGACCCCCGCATCACCGACCTGCTCAGCCACACCACGGTCCTGATCGTCCCCACCATCAACGGAGACGGCCGCGCCAACAACACCCGCGGCAACTCCACCGGCCAGGACCTCAACCGCGACTACTCCCTGATCCGCCAACCCGAAACCGCCGCGTACATCAGGATGGTCCGCGACTACCGACCCGTCGCCGGCTACGACGGCCACGAGTTCGGCAACTCCCGCGCCGGCGACCTGCCCATGCTGCCGCCCCGGCACCAGAACGTCCCCCAACCCATCTTCGACCAGTCCCAGGACATGATCGAAGGCCACATGTACGCCAAGGGCGCCGAAGCCGGCTGGTGGCCCTGCCCCTACGGATGCGAAGGCGGCGGCAACGTCGGCCTCAGCGAAGAGACCATCCTGCGCAACACCCTCGGCCTCAAGAACGTCACCAACTCCCTGCTGGAACTGCGCAGCTCCGGCGGACAGACCCGACCCGACGAGGGCAACACCGCGAACAACCGGCGCCGCAAGACCTACTCCGCCCTCTGGACGTTCCAGCAGTTCCTCGACTACCACCGCGCCGACCGCGCCAGCATCCTCACCTCCCGCGCCGAGGCCATCACGATCCAGGCCGCCAACACCGGCCGCCTCGTCTTCCGCGGCTCCCGCCCCATCCCCGCCCACCCCGCACCCCACCCGGGTGACAGCCCGCCGCCCCTGGACGCGCCCCCGGCCAACCTGATCCTCGACAACGCCCCCTGCGCCTACCGGCTCACCGACGCCCAGTACAACGGCGCCCGCACCGACGGACCCGGCGGCGTCGGCACCACCGTCGCCCAGCGCATCGCCGCCCACGGCTGGAAGGTCATCACGACCACCGACGGCTACTACGTCCCCCTCAACCAGCCCGAACGCGGCCTCATCCCACTGCTGCTCGACCCGCTGGGCGTGGAGAAGCTCACCGACGGCGAACGCGTCTACCCGACCCTCACCGGCCGCCGCAACGGACCACTTGTCGTCACCGGCTTCACCTGCGCCGCCAACGCCACCGTCAACGGACCGGTCACCGTCCGCGCCGGCGCGGCACTCGTCACGACCGGCACCACCATCAGCGGCCCGATCACCGCCAACGGCGCCGCCGGCGTCCTGCTCGCCGACAGCACCGTCAACGGCCCCGTCCAGATCACCAACACCACCGACGCGGTCTCCATCATCGACGTCACCGCCGCCGGCCCGGTCAACCTGACCGGCAACACCACCGGCACCGACATCCCACTGCTGGCCGGCTCCACCATCCGCGGCCCTCTCACCTGCACCGGCAACAACCCCACGCCGACCAACCTCGGCGTCGCCAACACAGTGCACGGTCCCCGCACCACCCAGTGCGCGGCACTCTGAGCCCCACCTGACCGCACCGGCGGCGCGGGCCCCCCACCCCGCGCCGCCGGTGCACCCCGAACCCCTGGAGGCCGTCGTGTCGCACCCCGCCACCGCAGCACGAGACCCCCGACCGCGACGGCTCGCCCTCCTCGCGGCGACACTGCTGCTGGCCGCCTGCACCGGCACCGCGTCACACACCACCGCACCCCAGGTCACCGGACCCCTCTGCGCCGCCCTGCCCACCGGCACCGACCCCGGAAACCCGACCTTCCTCGCCGGCCAACCCGTCGACGAGGCGTTGCGCTGGATCCCCACCCTCACCACGTTCGAAGCGGCCCTGCGCGCCAGCGGCGTCCTCACCGACCTCCCCGCCGGCACCGCCGTCACCGTCCTCGCACCCACCGACGACGCCTTCGCCGCCACGTTCTCCGAGGACAACTGGGACGACCTCATGACCCACCACACCGACCAGCTCCGCACCCTGCTCAAGGCCCACCTCAGCACCGGCGCCCACCCGATCGACGAACTCGCCACCGCCGGCTCGACCACCACCCTCGACGGCGCCACCATCACCGTCACCCGTACCGGAACCACCACCCGCCTCGCCGACCGCGCCGACACCGTCTGCGCCGACTACCAGGCCACCAACGCCCGCATCCACATCATCAACGCGGTCCTCGGCCCCCTGCCCGTCACCGCCGACGGCACCGACCACCGCGCACACTGACCCCGCTCAGTCCCGCTCCACACCGACCAGAGCAGCCAACGCGCGATTGGTGCGGTTGGCCCGCACCGCGTCACGCTGCTGCCCGGCCGTCACCTCGATGTACGTCTGCGACGACGCCAACGACGCGTGCCCCAGCAACCGCATGATCTCCGCCGCGCTCGCCCCGTCCTCCGCCAACCGGGTGGCGAACGTGTGCCGCAACGCGTGCAGCCGCGCCCCCCGCGGCACCCGGTCACCGATGCCCGCCCGCCGATAACAGGACTCCACCAGATACTGCAGACCACCGCGGCGCAGCGGCTCACCGCGCCGGTCCACCAGCAACGCCGAATCCGGCCGCACCGACCGCGAACCGAAACGGCGCGCGCGACTGTCCAGGTAGTCCCGCAGCACCCGATCCAGGTCCGCCTCGATCGGCACCACGCGTGGCCGCCCGCCCTTGCCGACCACCTCGATCCGCCGTTCACCCGGCCGACCCGCCAACGAACCGACCCGCAGCGCCAGCAGCTCCGACAGGCGCAGCCCCGCGCACAGCGCCACCGCCAGCACCGCGACGTCCCGCTCCGGCCACGGGTCACGCTGCCGTCCGTCGTCGCGGGCGACCGACGCGAGCAGCACCTCGGGGGTGTCCGCGCCGCGCAGCGGTTTCGGCTGGGGGAGTAGCGCCCGGGGACGACCCACCGCAGGCATCGGATTACCCGCCACCAACCCGTCGGCGACCAGGAACGTGAAGAAGCTGTTCCAGGTGGACCAGGCCCGGTGCACCGAAGCGGGCGCCCGCGGCGCGGCGAACCGGGCGAACGCCGCCCGCATGACGCGAGGGGAGAGGTCGGTGATCGACAACGCGTCCAGGGGGAGGGGAGTGGTGTCACCCTCGGCGACCAGGGCGGCCACCGCGTACAGGTCTCGCCGGTAGGCCGCCAGGGTGTGGGGGGAGGGCTTGCGGGTCGCGCGGGCGGTCAGGAACTCCTCGATCAGCACCCCGAGCGATTCGTCCTTTTTGTCATGCATAAGGGATATTATGCAGCATTTTCGCGTTCCCGGGAAGCGGGGGGGAGAGGAGAGAGAACATGCCCGAACCACGACGGTATGTCCTGACCGGAGCACCCGGTGCCGGCAAGACGACCCTGCTGGAGGCGTTGCACCACAGGGGACACGTCACGGTCCGAGAGGCCGCCACCGACCAGCGGTCGGTGTTCCTGATCGGCCCGCTGGGCTTCATCCACCACACGGCCGCACGCCGGATCAGCTACGCCGATTCGCTGGCCTTCGTCCGCGTGCACGAGCAGGTGTACGAGGCGTACGGGCACCACCTGGTCCACGTGCCGGCCGGGCCGGTGTCGCAACGGGTCGCGCTGATCGAGAGGACCCTGGCCCGCCTCTGACCGCTGTCGAGGGGACCCCTCGAATCGGCTTACTTTACATAATGTGCATTATCGAAGGTGTCGCGTGGCACCCGGGAGCGGGCCGGGTGGGCTGGCGTGCCGTCGATCTACCTGGCTCTTCGCACGATGCCGTCAGGTGCCGGTGCGATCGGTGCTGCGCGGATCGCTGACCCGGCGGTCGACGTAGATGTCACCCGCTCGGGCCGTGTCCCGCCACGGTCGCGCCTTGTTCAGCGCGACGTCGAGCGCCGGGTCCGCGCGGTCCAGGTCGACGCAGATCACGTCGGGCCCGTTCGTACGGGTGCGCCGCAGCAGATACCCGTGCGGGCCGATCACTGCCGACGGCGTGGTCGCTGCGCACTGGGCGGGCACCGCGACGCTGACCCACAACCCGTTGAGGGCAGCATGTGCGCGGGCGATGACCTCGAAAACCGGATCGTCGGAGAACGTGGAGAAGAGCACGCAGTCCACGCCGAGTGCTCGTTGTTCCATCCACAGCTCGGGAAAGTTCACCTCGATGCAGATCAGGCACCCGAACCGGAAACCGTCCACGTCGAAGGTGCAGACGTGGTCACCGGGTGTGTAGAAGCCGGTGAGCTCTGCGTGTGACAGCAGCCGCTTGTCGTATCGATCGATCAGCTCGCCGCGGTCGTTGATCACCCACAGCGAGTTGTGTGGTCGATGAGCGCCGGTCAGCCGGTGGTTGCCGCCGACGACCACCCAGACGCCGAGTTGTGCGGCGAGGGTCATCGTGCGGTGCAACTGTTCGGTGACCGGCGCCCAATCGATGCGCCATCCTGAGTAGTACGGCTTGGCAGCGCCGGCGTAGCCGGACAGGGCGCCCTCGCTGAGGTGAACCAGGCGGGCCCCCTGGTCAGCGGCCTGCCGCATCGCGGTGCGTATCGCCGTGCCGTTGGCACCCGGATCGATGGTGACCGCTGTTTGAGCGACGGCGATCCGAATCCGTCCAGTGGCGCCCATCGCGGCACCGTAACGGACGGAAGGCGTCGCCTCTCCCCCGGCTCGGATCGGCCATGATCGCCTTTCCGGGGGTGCCGTGCGCGGGCGGTCACTCGAAGTGGTCGGCCAGCTTTCGCAGTTTGCTGACGTACGCCGGCCAGTCGTGCCCGTCGGGGGCGGCGGTGCCGTCGCGGTGCCAGCCGATCGCGCCGTCGTGCTGCTCGCGCATGATGTCCATCTGACCGGCGTGCCGGGCGAGGTCACCGCTCACGTGCAGGATGATCCGGTACAGGGTCACGTCCTGGTGGCCCGGCTGCCACCAGGGCACCAGCCCGGGCGCGTCGATCGGCAGCTGGTCGATCGTCTCGTCGGCGAACAGCGCGACGCGGCGGTACAGGTCGATCAGGCCGTCCTTGGTCTCGTCCTCGCGTGCGTACCAGTCGGCCTGCGGGTCGTCGTCGAACGCCTCCAGGGGAACCAGTTCCTCGGGCGTCGGGAACTGCCGGTCGAAGGCGAGCCCGAAGTAGCCGGCTTCGACGTTGAGGCAGTGTTTGACGACGCCGAGCAGGTTGTTGCCGGTCACGGTGCGGGGTGTCCTGGCCTCGCGCTCGCTCAGACCGTCGAGTTTCCAGACGAGGTCGGTGCGCGTCCGCCGCAGGGAGTGGTGCAGCGCGGCCTTGATGTCGCTCAGGTCAGCCATGCCGGCCATTGTCGCGCAGGCGTTACGTGGTCGTGTGCCCTGGCAGGGGCGCGGTCAGCGTCCGGTGTAGCCAGTCCTGGGTGAGCGCGCGCAGCAGTGCCGGTTGTTCGTAGGGCAGGTAGTGCCCGGCGGCGTCGATGGTGGTGTAGGTGCCGCGGGGGTAGCGGCGCATGGCGTGGAACTGGTCGGTGTAGCCGACGATGCCGTCCTGTCGGCCGGTGAGGACGCTGACGGGGCCGTCGTACGGGGTGTCGGCGGTCTCGTCGGGAAGCGCGTACCCCGGGCCGGTGCGCAGTGTCTGCAGGAAGGTGTCGTCGCCGGGGCCGCCGGAGTGCAGGGCGGCGAGCACTGTGGCGACGACGGTCGGGGTGCGGTGGCCGAGCGCGGTGTCGAGGTGGGTGCGCAGGTCGGTGGGGGCGTCGTCGAGCCAGCCGGCGGGCCCTGGGGGTGGGCGGTGGTCGGGCAGGGTGCGGCTGGCCGGTGCGATGGTGACGCCGGGGCACACCAGGAGCAGGCCGCGGACCAGGTCGGGGCGTTGGCGGGCGATGCCGGCGGCGAGGTAGGCGCCGTAGGAGGCGCCGGCCAGGAGGACCGGTGCGTCGGTGTGGTGGTCGAGCCATGCGCAGACGGTGTCGAGTACGGCCTGGGAGGTGGGTGGGCAGGTGGCGGGGGTGTCGCCGTGGCCGGGCAGGTCCAGATACGTCTCGCGCAGGTCGACGCCGGCGAGGGCGGGGCTGAAGGCGGCGGCGGTGGCGGTGCGGGTCATGCCGAACATCGGCAGGCACACCACCTCGGGGCCGGCTGCGGCGGATCGGTCGACTGCCAGGTTCATTCTGGGATCCTCCCCTGTTGCGCGGACCTTTGCTGCGCGTCTTCGGTCGTGGCAGATCTGCGGGAGAGGGTGGAGCGTCAGGGTTGGCGGGCCATAGGATGATCGAGATTTGTCGATCAGGGTGTGCGCCGTCGCTGTCGCCGACCTCACGTGCGTCGTTGCCGGGGAATTCCTCCAGTGGGGCGCGCGGTTGTCCGTTCGGAAGATCAGGTTTCCACATGATCGGATGGAAGTGCCATGCACGTGCGCTCAGACGCGGTAGTGCTGTTCGGCGTGACAGGTGATCTCGTCTCGAAGAAGCTCTTTCCGGCGCTGTACGAGTTGACCCGGCGTGGTCGGCTCGATGTGCCGGTGATCGGGGTGGCCCGCTCCCCCTGGGATGATCAGCAGTTGGTCGCGACGGCTCGCAAGTCGGTGGCCGAGGCGAGTGACGAGGTGGACGACGAGGCGTTCGACGCCCTGGCGGGCAACCTGTCGATGATTTCCGGGGACTACGCGGACCCGGTGACGTACGAGCGGTTGGCGGAGCGTCTGCGCGACGCCGAGCGTCCGGTCTTCTATCTGGCGATTCCGCCGATGGTGTTCGGTTCGGTGGTGCAGGGGCTGGCGGCGGTGGGGCTGGCCGATCGTGGTCGGGTGATCGTGGAGAAGCCGTTCGGGCGTGACCTGGCGTCGTCCGCGGAGTTGGATCGGACGTTGCAGGGGGCCTTCGATCCGACGCGGGTGTTCCGGATCGACCACTACCTGGGCAAGGAGGCGGTGGAGAGCCTGTACGCGTTCCGGTTCGCCAATCGGCTGTTCGAGCCGTTGTGGAACAGCGAGCACATCGACAACGTGCAGGTCACGCTGGCCGAGGGGTTTGGCACGCAGGGTCGTGCCGGGTTCTACGACACGGTGGGCGCGATTCGTGACGTGTTGCAGAACCACATTCTTCAGGTGGTCGCGTTGATCGCGATGGACGCGCCGGCGGGTGACGACACGGACGCGTTTCGGGAGGCGGAGGCGGCGGTTCTGCGCCAGATCGAGCCGTTGTCGCCGGAGTTCACGGTGCGGGGGCAGTACGCGGGTTACCGCGACGAGCCGGGTGTGGCGCCGGATTCGAACACGGAGACGTTCGTGGCGACCCGGTTGACTGTCGATTCTCCCCGTTGGGCTGGGGTGCCGTTCTATCTGCGGACGGGTAAGTCGCTGGCGGGGACGGCGACGGAGGTGGTGGTGGAGTTCAAGCAGCCGCAGCGTCCGTTGATTCCGGCCGCGGGTGGGGTGGCGGCGCCGGCGAATCTGCTGCGGTTCCGGCTGGGTCGTGGGGACGGCATCACGATGTCGATTCAGGCGAAGAGCCCGGGTGCGGAGGTGGCGAGCCGTCCGGTTGACCTGTCGGTGGACTTCGGGGCGGTGCTGGGTCGCCGTCAGGAGGCGTACGAGCGTTTGCTCGACGATGCGATGGACGGGCAGCATCTGCGGTTCGCGCGGGCGGAGACGATTCGGCAGGAGTGGCGCATCGTCGAGCCGATCCTGGATCTGGCGACGCCGGTGCGGCCGTACGACAGGGGTGGTTGGGGTCCGGCGGAGGCCGACGCGTTGGTCGGCGGTTGGCACGTGCCCGACCTGGGGTAGCGGGCGGGGTGGGCTGAGTGACCGCTCAGCTCACGGATGGGACCGTCCGGCGACGGTGAGGTTTGCCGCGTGCGTGCGATGTGGGCATGTGGGGGTGTCTCACGTCCTCGTCGGAGAGGAAGCAGCGCATGCTTTCCGCACTCGATCGTCGGCACACCGTCGCGCCGCCCGGCTACAGCCGGTGGCTCATTCCCCCGGCGGCGTTGGCCATCCATCTCTGCATCGGCCAGGTCTACGCCACAAGCGTCTACAAGAACTCGTTGATCGCCCACTTCGACACCGGTCAGACCGCGATCGGGGTGATCTTCAGCATCGCGATCGTGATGCTGGGGTTGTCCGCTGCGGTGGCGGGGACGTGGGTGGAGGCGAACGGGCCGCGTAAGGCCATGTTCGTCTCGGCCTGTTTCTGGGCGACGGGCTTTCTGGTCGGGTCGCTGGGCATCGCCACGAAGCAGCTGTGGCTGCTGTATGTGGGTTACGGCCTGCTCGGCGGCATCGGTCTGGGCATCGGGTACATCTCCCCCGTCTCGACGCTGATCAAGTGGTTCCCGGACCGGCCGGGCCTGGCCACCGGTCTGGCGATCATGGGGTTCGGTGGTGGCGCGATGGTGGCCTCTCCCCTGTCGCGTCAGCTCCTGTCGTTCTACGACAGCGGTTACGACCCGTCCAACGCGGGCTCGACGGCCTCGGGCAGCGCGTTGGTGTGGTTGTTCGTGACGCTCGGCCTGGGCTACTTCGTGATCATGATGTTCGGGGTGGCGAACGTTCGGGTGCCGGCCGACGGGTGGCGTCCGGCCGGGTTCGATCCGGCGGCGGTGGCGGCGAAGCCGCTGGTGACCACGGCGAACGTGTCGGCGGCGAACGCGGTGAAGACCCGTTCGTTCTGGCTGCTGTGGGTGGTGCTGTTCTGCAACGTCACTGCCGGCATCGGCATCCTGGAGCAGGCCAGCCCGATGATCCAGGACTTCTTCCGGGACAACGGCACGTCGGCGGTGTCGGTGGCGGCGGCCGGCGGGTTCGTGGGTCTGCTGTCGCTGTTCAACATGGCGGGCCGCTTCGTGTGGTCGTCGACGTCGGACGTCATCGGCCGCAAGCCGATCTACCTGGTGTACCTGGGTGTGGGCATGGTGCTGTACACGCTGCTGGCCGTGTTCGGGCAGACCGCGACGGCGCTGTTCGTGCTGTTCGCCTGCGTGATCCTGTCGTTCTACGGCGGCGGGTTCGCCACCGCGCCGGCGTACCTGCGGGATCTGTTCGGGACGTACCAGGTGGGTGCGATCCACGGGCGGCTGCTGACCGCCTGGTCGGCGGCGGGGATCGCGGGGCCGCTGATCGTGAACGGGTTCCTCGACGCGCAGGGCAAGCCGGGCACGTTGACGGCGGCGGCGTACCGGCCGGCGCTGTTCACGATGGTGGGTGTCCTCGCGGTGGGCTTCGTGGCGAACCTGCTGGTGCGGCCGGTGCCGCAGCGCTATCACGAACCGGCGGCGGAGCAGGACGTGGACGAGGACGGGGCGGTCGAGAGGAGTGGTACGCGATGAGTGACGACGGTCGGCACGGGCAGCAGGCCCGGTTGTGGATTTCCTGGCTGGTGGTGGCGGTGCTGCTCGGCTACGGGGTCGTGCAGACGGTGATCACGGCGGCGAAGCTGTTCACGCACTGAGCGCTGTGAGCCGGGGCGCGCGCCGCGTCCCGGCTCACAGGCCGCCGGAGACGCGCAGGACCGTGCCGGTGGCGTAGGAGGCGTCCGGGCCGAGCAGCCAGGCGATGGCTGCGGCGATCTCGTCGGGTTCGCCGGCACGGCCCAACGGGATGCGGCCGGCGGCGCTGTCGGCGCGGTCGGGTACGCCGGAGGTGGCGTGGATGTCGGTGCGCACGAGGCCGGGGGCGACGGCGTTGACGCGGATGCCGCGCGGGGCGAGTTCCTTGGCCAGGCCCACGGTGAGGGTGTCGGTGGCGGCCTTGACGGCGGCGTAGTGCACGTACTCCCCCGGGCTGCCGAGGGTCGCGGCGGCGGAGGACACGTTGACGATGGCGCCGCCGTCGGTGAGGCGGCGGGCGGCCTGCTGGGCGCAGAGGACGTACCCGATGAGGTTGACGTCGACGACGTGGCGCAGGTCGTCGACGCGCAACTCGGTGAACGGGCCGATGAGGCTGGTGACGCCGGCGTTGTTGACCAGGCCGGTGAGCGGGCCGAGCTGCGCGGCGGCGTCGAACAGGGCGGCGACCTGGTCGGGGTCGGTGGTGTCGGCGCGTACGGCGATGGCCTGCGCGCCGGCGGCGTGCAGGTCGGCCAGGACGGTCGCGGCTGCGGTGTCGTCGCGGCGGTAGCACAGGGCGAGGTGGTGGCCGGCGGTGGCGAGGCGGCGGGCGGTGGCCGCGCCGATGCCGCGACCGCCGCCGGTGATGACGGTGACGGGTGCCACGATGCCTCCGGGACTGTCGGGTGGGGTGAGCCGACGCTACCGTGACCGGCGCGGGTCAGTCGTCGTAAGGAGGGTCACATGCGGCGGGCGTTGGTGCTCGGTGGTGGCGGGGTGACCGGGGTGGCGTGGGAGTTGGGCCTGCTGGCCGGGTTGGCCGAGCGGGGCGTGGCGGTCACCGAGGCGGATCTGGTGGTGGGCACGTCGGCGGGTTCGGTGGTCGGCGCGCAGGTGCGTTCCGGGGTGCCGCTGCGCCGGTTGTACGAGGAGCAGTTGGCCCCGCCCACGGGCGAGGTGGCGGCGCGGTTGGGGTTCTGGGCGGTGGCGCGGCTGGTGTGGGCCGGTGGTCGTACGCGGGACGCGGCGCGGTCGAGGGCGCGGATCGGGGCGATGGCGGTGGCGGCGCGTACCCCGTCGGAGGCGTCGCGGCGGGCGGTGATCGAGGCCCGCCTGCCGGCGCGGGAGTGGCCGGCGCGGCGGCTGCTGGTGACGGCTGTCGACGCGGCGTCGGGTGAGTTCGTGGTGTTCGACGGCGCCGACGGGGTGTCGTTGGTGGACGCGGTGGGTGCGAGCTGCGCGGTGCCCGGGGTGTGGCCGCCGGTGACGATCGGGGCGCGTCGTTTCGTCGACGGTGGGATGCGCTCGTCGGTGAACGCGGACCTGGCGGCGGGCGCGCGGCGGGTGCTGGTCCTCGCGCCGACGTCGGCGGCGTTCGGGCCGATGCCACGGTTGGCGGCGCAGGTGGCCGAGCTGCGCTCGGGCGGGTCGCAGGTGGTGGTGGTGACGCCGGACGCGGCGGCGCGCGCGGCGATCGGGCGCAACGTGCTGGATCCGGCGCGGCGGGCCGGCGCGGCGCGGGCGGGGTGGGCGCAGGCCGCGACGGTGGCCGACGAGGTGCTGGCGCTCTGGGTCTGATCGCTTACGCTCACCGCGCGTTCGATCGGACAACGGAGGTGCGCGGTGGCGGGTGTGGGTGTCGGCGATGTGGTGCAGGATTTCGAGCTACCGGATGAGACGGGCACGCCGCGGCGGCTGTCGGAGTTCCTGGCGACCGGGCCGGTGGTGCTGTTCTTCTATCCGGCGGCGATGACCCGGGGGTGCACGGCGGAGAGCTGTCACTTCCGGGACCTGGGCGCGGAGTTCACGGCGTTGGGCGCGTCGCGGGTGGGCATCAGTCGGGATCCGGTGGCGAAGCAGGCGGAGTTCTCGACGCTGCACGGTTTCGACTATCCGTTGCTGTCGGACGTCGACGGGACGGTGGCGCAGGCGTTCGGGGTGAAGCGGCGGGTGCCGCTGGGGCCGCTGAGCACGAAGCGGATGACGTTCGTCATCGGCGCCGACCGGCGGGTCATCGAGGTGATCCACAGTGAGGTCAGCATGAACGACCACGCGGACCGGGCGCTGCGGGCGTTGGGCGGCTGAACCCCCTTGCGGCGGCTGTCGCAGCCGACTGGTATCAAGACAGCAATCAAACAGGTGTACGGAAGAGGGTTGTGATGGATGCCGGCCAGGGTTTGTCCACTGACGAGGTGCAGAGCATCCGGGAGGCGTTGGCAGCCGGTCGTAAGCCGCGGGTGGTGTTCACCGCGGCGGCGGGGCAGATCGCCGGTCAGGTCGGCCAGGTGGTCGAGCTGACCGATCCCGAGGTGTCCGACGAGTTCGTGGTGGTGCGGTTCGGTCGTGACGAGTTGCCGTTCTCCCCTGCCGATCTGGCGGTGGCGCCCAAGGGCGCGGGTCGTCGGGTGGCGGAGCCGAAACCGGAGCCCGAGCCGGAGCCGGCGGCGGTGGCCGCGCCGGAGTTCGTGTTGGACACGCCGCGGGTGCCCGCGCCGCGACAGGAGGAGCCGAAGGTGGAGCAGACGGAGAAGCCCACGCCGGCCCGGCGGGCGGTCAAGGCCGCCAAGCCCAAGAGCCCCGCGGGCCTGACGGTGACCCTGGCGTACGCCGACGGCGAGTGGACGGTTGCCGCGCAGCAGGGCAGCAAGGCTCTCGCGAAGCCGTACGTGGTGAAGCCGGCCGAGGCGTTGAAGATGGTGGCGCTGGTGGACGTGCCGGGTGTGCAGGAGGCGGTGGAGCAGATCCTGGGCGCCGAGCGGGCCGAGGCCGAGCAGCAGGCGGAGAAGCTGCGCGCGGAGCTGGCCGAGATCGAGGCCCGGTTGGCGGAGCTGCGCGAGGCGAGCTGAGGCTGTCCGCCGGGGCCAGGGTGGCAGTTGCGGTGTAGGTCACCATGGACCTGGCGGATACCCCTGGGGGTATAGTGGTTACGTGATGCCGGGTACCCCCGGGGGTATGCTGACGGTGGAGGTGGCCTGATGGAGATGAGCCCGGTCCTGCTCAAGGACGCGTTGACCCGGTTGAAGCGGGCGCAGGGACAGCTTGGCGCGGTGATCTCGATGATCGAGAACGGTGAGGACTGCAAGCGGGTACTCACCCAGTTGTCCGCGGTGTCCAGTGCCGTCGACCGGGCCGGCTTCAAGATCATCGCCACGGGGATGCGGGAGTGCCAGAGCGCCCGTGAGCGTGGCGAGGAGCCGCCCATGAGCGAGGAAGAGCTCGAGAAGCTGTTCCTGTCGCTGTCCTGATCCCGACCCCTCGCCTCCCCTGTCGCACGACACGGGGGGCGGGGGCTGGCTTCCCGTCATGGCCGAATCATGCCTTTCGCATACCCCCCGGGGTATTTACGTAACGGAGCTTTCCAGTGACTTCTAGTGAGATTTCCGTCGGCCGACTGACGTCAAGCGGCGTCGCCGGCGTGCCGCTCGATCGCCGGGCCGGCCACCCGGTCGAGACCAGTCACTGATCCGCACCTACAAGCGAGGAGATGATGATGACTGAGGTGAGCGTGGAGGTCGTACAGACCTCGTCCCTGGGAGACCGCAGCTACCTGGCCCACGACGGACAGGTCGCGATCGTGGTCGACCCGCAGCGCGACATCGACCGGATCCTGGCTCTCGCGGGCCGGCTCGGTGTGCGGATCACGCACGTCGCCGAAACCCACCTGCACAACGACTACGTCTCCGGCGGCCTGGCCCTGGCGAAGCTGACCGGCGCGCAGTACCTGGTCGCCGCCGACGACGAGGTCGGCTTCAACCGGCGGCCGGTGGCAGACGGCGACGAGATCGGCGTCTCGGCGGCCATGCGGCTGCGGGTGGTGGCCACCCCCGGGCACACCTTCCACCACCTGTCCTACGTGCTCGACGACATCGACGAGCCGGTCGGGGTGTTCACCGGCGGATCGCTGCTGTTCGGCACCACCGGGCGCACCGACCTGCTCGGCAAGCAGCACGCCCACACCCTCGCCGAGCACCAGCACGCCTCCGCCCGCCGGCTGGCGGACCTGCTGCCCGACGGCGCGCAGGTGTGGCCCACCCACGGATTCGGCAGTTTCTGCTCCGCTACCCAGGCCGACGCACCGGAGTCCACGATCGGCCGGGAACGCACCGCCAACCCGGCCCTGCGCCTGGAGACCGACGACTTCGTCCGCGAGACCCTGGCCGGACTCGACGCCTACCCGGCGTACTACGCGCACATGGGCGCCCGCAACACCGCCGGCGCCGACCTGATCGACCTCACCCCGATCGCCGCCGCCGACCCGGCCGAACTCGCGGCCCGGATCGAGGCCGGCGAGTGGGTGGTCGACCTGCGCTCCCGCAAGGCGTTCGCGCACCGGCACCTCACCGGCACCCTGAGCTTCGGCCTGGACGGACCGATGTCCACCTGGCTCGGCTGGATGGCACCGTGGGGCACGCCGATCACCCTGCTCGGCGACAGCGAACAGCAGGTCGCCGACGCCCAACGCGAACTGGCCCGCATCGGCATCGACCGGCCCGCCGCCGCGGCCACCGGCGGCTACGAGCAGTGGGCCGGCGGCGACGAAACCCGCCTCGCCCACCTCACCACCGCCACCTTCGCCGACCTCGCCGCGGCCCGCGCCAGCACCCCGTCGCACGGGCTGCCCGAGGTCGGCGTGCTGCTCGACGTGCGGATGAGCAACGAGTGGCGCACCAACCACATCGACGGCGCCGTGCACATCCCGCTGCCCGACCTGCCCGCCCGGCTCGCCGACGTGCCCCCGGGCACCGTCTGGGTGCACTGCGGCTCCGGCTACCGCGCCGCAGCCGCCACCAGCCTGCTGCAACGCGCAGGCCGCCACGTCGTGCACATCGACGACGCCTACACCGACGCCGCCGGCGCCGGCCTGCCCATCGTCTCCGGCAACTGACACCGAACAGGAGCACGCCACCCCATGCCCACCCCGCCGACCGGCACCCCAGCCGCCCTCGACGTCTCCGCCCTGCGACACCTGCTCGCCACCGGCCACGCGCCACGGCTGATCGACGTGCGCACCCCGGCCGAGTTCGAGACCGCGCACATCCCCGGCTCCTACAACGTGCCCCTCGATCTGCTGCGCGAGCACCGCGCCGAACTGCGCGACCACCTCGACGAGGAGGTCGTGCTGGTGTGCCGCTCCGGGCAGCGCGCCGGCCAGGCCGAACAAGCGCTGGCCGGGGCGGGTCTGCCGAACCTGCGAGTGCTCACCGGCGGCATCACCGCCTGGCAGGGCGCCCACGCACCAGTCACCACCGGCACCCCGCGCTGGGACCTGGAACGCCAGGTCCGCCTCGTCGCCGGCAGCATCGTGCTGCTCGCCGTGCTCGCCAGCACACTGTTCGCCCCGCTGAAGTGGGTGGCCGCGTTCATCGGTGCCGGGCTGACGGTCGCCGCGCTGACCAACACCTGCGCCATGGGCATGATGCTGGCCAAACTGCCGTACAACCGGGGCCCGCGCACCGACCTCGACCAGGTCGTCACCGCGTTGACCGGCGATCGGCGGTAGCCGTCGTGCCAGGTCACCCCACTCGGCTCCGACCGTCGGGTGCGGGCCGGCCGATCCGGAGCCGGCGGTGATCGCCGCGATCGGGTTCGGCACGCTCATCGGGATCCTGCTCGGCCTGCTCGGCGGCGGCGGCTCGATCCTCGCCGTACCCGCCCTGGTCTACGGCACCGGCCTGCCCCTCGCCGTGGCTGTACCCACCTCCCTGCTGGTGGTCGGCGTCTCCGCGGCCGCCGCCCTGCTCGTGCGGCTGCGGGCCGGCCTCGTCCGGTGGCGCATCGCCGGCATCGTCGGCGGCGCCGGCGCCGCCGCCGCGTTCGGCGGCGCCGCGATCAACCGGCTGCTCGAACCCCGCCTCGTCCTGATCGGCTTCGCCGCCCTGATGGTGCTCGCCGGATGGCGGATGCTGGCCGGCACCGGCGACGCCGGCGGCGACTGCGCCCTGCCCGGCGGCGGCATCAACTGGCGCGGCTGCCTTCCGAAGTCCGTCGCCGCCGGCCTCGGGGTCGGCTTCCTCACCGGCCTGTTCGGGGTCGGCGGCGGCTTCCTCATCATCCCCGCCCTGGTGCTGCTGCTCGGCCTGAGCCTGCCCGCCGCGACCGCCACCTCACTGGTCATCATCGTGGTCAACTCCGCCGCCGGGTTCGCAGCCCACGCCGGCGACGCCACCATCGGCTACCGCATCGCCGCGGCGTTCACCCTCGCCGCCATCACCGGCTCCCTCGCCGCCGGGCGCATCGCGCCCCGGCTGCCCACCCGGTGGCTGCACCACGCCTTCGCCTGGCTCGTCTTCGCCATCGCCGCCTTCGTCGCCATCCAGGCAGTCATCAACCCCGTCACCGCCTGACCGGCCGCAGCACAGCTACCCGGATCACGACCCCCTGGCAGCGGCCATGGGTCGTCCGTCGCCGGGCCGCTGCGCCGAAGGCCGCCCTACGCGTGTGCCACGGTGCCGTCGGTCTGGAAACGACGGCTGGGCCGGTGGGGGTGGGCCGGGCGTGGCGGTGTCGGGGTCAGTGGCCGCCGTGGTGCTCGAGCAGTCGGGTGAGCAGGCGGGTCAGCTGGTCGCGCTCGGCGCTGGTCAGGGGTGCCAGCAGGTCGTCCTGGACGCGGGCGACGGTGTCGGCCATCCGGTGGGCTTCGTCGGCGCCGGCCTCGGTGAGGCTGATGACGTTGCGGCGGCGGTCGTCCGGGTCGGGGGCGCGTACCACGAGGCCCCGGGCGGCCAGGTCGTTGACGGCGGCCACCACGTCGCTGCGGTCGATGCCGCAGCGGCGTCCCAGGTCGGCTTGGCTCGCGGGTCCGCTCTCGGCCAGCGCGGCGAGGAGCCGGTAGTGGTAGCCGCGCAGGTCGTGCGTGGCGAAGCCGGCGCTGATGAGCCGGCCGGCGTGGGTGGCGACCTGGTTGAGCAGCCAGCTCGGGGTGGTCCGCAGCCCGGCGGGTGACTGCGGGGCGGTGGCGTCCATGGCGGCAGCCTACCAGTAATCGTTGGCACGACCCACGAATCGTGTTACGTTGGCTTCACCAACGTTGGTGAAGCCAACGTTTCAAAGGAGGCATCGTGTCCACTCTCAACGGTCAGGTCATCGGCCAGGCCCACTTCGCCACCCGGGCCCTGCTCGAACGCGCCGTCGCGCCCCTGGGCGTCGACTTCGGCCAGGTCCTCACGCTCAACGCCCTCGCCGCCGGCCCCGTCGCCCGCACGCGTCTCGTGCAGCGCATCGCCACCACCCGCAAGGTCGACGAGTCCGCCGTGCACGAGATGATCGCCAGCCTCGTCGACGCCGACCTGGCGCGGCTCGACGACACCGCCGACGACCCGCAGGTGCGGCTCACCGACGCCGGCCACGCCGCGCAGGCCCACGTCGCCGACGCCGTCGGGGGCATCACCGCCCGGCTGTACGGGGACCTCCCGGCCGCCGAGGCCGACGCCGCCGCCCGCGTCCTCACGCTCATCACCGAGCGGGCCAACGCCGAACTGGCGGGCATCGCCTGACGCCGAAAAGCGGTGCCGCGCGGGCGGTCAGAAGTAGTCGAGCAGCTGCGCCGGACCGCCAGCGCCCAACAGGTCCAGGGCCGCCGGATCGACACCGCCGGGGTGGTGCAGCAGACCGGCCTGCGCGACCGAGCGGGCGTGCGCCGCCCCGGCGTACAGCAGCGCGAACCCGCGGACGTCCAGCCGCAGGTCCGCCTCGCCGTCGATCCGGGTCAGCTCGGCGGCGCCGTCGGCGACAGCCAACCGCCATGCGCCGGTGTTCCAGTCGGCGAGCGGGTCGGTGAGGTGAAAGTCGACGGCGCCCCGGACATGGGCGGGCCAGCCCCGCGCGCTCACCGCGCGGGCCACGTCCACCGGCCGGTGCATCCACAGGTCCCGCTCGTGATCGCGGGCCGCCTCCAACGGCAGGTGGGCGCTGACGGCGTCGCCGTCGAGCGGGCACAGCCGCAGCGTCGGCGCGACGCTGGCCCAACTGCCCAGCACACCGACGAGTTCCCGGGCCGCGTCGGCGGTGACGGCCAGGGCCTCGTCGACGGTGAGCACCGAGTCGGCGCCGTAGCCGCGGCCCCGCTGCCAGGTGGCGTAGCCGACCAGGTCGCCATCGGCCTCGACGAGGGTCACACCGTCGCCGGGCAGCTCCCCCGTGGCGTTGAAGTGGTCGTACAGCTTCCCCTGGCGCGTCAGCATGCCGTTGCGGTGCCGGGTGACCCGCTCGTACAGGTCGGCGACGGCGGCCAGGTCGGCGGGCGTGCCGGCCCGCACGCTCAGGTGGGCGGCGGGCCGGTGCCGGGGCAGCGCGGCGGTGGCGAGGTTGACGGTGCGCAGCACCCCGGCGGCCTCCCAGCCGCAGGAGCGGTAGGGGGCGGCGATGGTCGGGTACAGGGCGCTGACCGCCGCGCCGCGTTCGTGGGCGCCGGCCAGCAGGGCGGTGAGCAGGGCACGGGCCACGCCCCGGCCCCGGGCCTCGGGGGCGACAGCCACCCCGGCGACGTCGGCCGCCGGTACGGCCCGACCGGACCACCACTGGTCGTGGTGCAGGTCGACGGCCTTGCCGACGAGGCGACCGGCGTCGTCGAACGCGCCGTGGCGGGTCATGCCGGGCACCACGACGCTCGTACTGGCGGGACGCTCCGGGTTGCCGCCGAACGCGAACCGGCTCAACTCCCAGGCGGCGTCGAGGTCGTCGGTGGTGAGTTCACGCACGTGCACAGTGGCGGGCATCGGGACAACCTAGCGGCACGGGTCCGCGCGGACCGCCGATTTTCCGGCACCGGCCGCGCGGCCGGCGTCGATCACGGAGTTGTGGTGGGTGACGAAGCTGCCTTCACTGCCCAAGTCGGGCACCACTACTTCATGATCGACGCCGGCGGTGTGCGCCTCGGCCGGTCAGTGCTGCGGGATGTTGGCCACCCCGATGCGCTTGCGGAACACCCAGTACGTCCACCCCTGGTAGGCCAGCACGATCGGGGTGAAGATCACCGCCACCCACGTCATGATCTTCAGGGTGTACGGGGTGGAGGCGGCGTTGGTGGTGGTCAGCGTGCCCGCCGCGTCCAGCGTGGACGGCATGACGTTCGGGAACAACGCCGCAAACAGGGTCGCCACGGCCAGGCCGATCGCCACCGCGGTGCCGGTGAAGGCCCAGCCCTCCCGGCGTACCCGGGCGGCGGCCAGAGCGCCGAGCAGGGCGAGGGCCGCGCCGACGGCGAGCACGACGGCGGCCGCGCTGGAGCGGATGCTCAACGTCCAGACCAGGAACCCGACCGCGAGCACCGCGGCGCCCGCGCCCAGGCGCACCGCGAGGGCGCCCGCGCGCTCGCGGATGTCGCCGGTGGTCTTGAGAGCGAGGAACACCGCGCCGTGGGTGAGGAACAGCGCGAGGGTGGTCGCGCCACCCAGCAGGGCGTACGGGTTGAGCAGGTCCAGCAGGCCGCCGACGTACTCGTGGTCGGCGTCCAGCGGCACGCCGCGCAGGATGTTGGCGAAGGCGACGCCCCACAGGATCGCCGGCACGAGCGACCCGACCACGATCGCGGTGTCCCAGCGGCGCTTCCAGGACGCCTCGGGACGCTTGTGCCGGTACTCGAAGGCCACGCCCCGGGCGATCAGGGCCAGCAGGATCAGCAGCAGCGGCAGGTAGAAGCCGGAGAAGAGGGTGGCGTACCACTCGGGGAAGGCGGCGAACATGGCGCCGCCGGCGGTGATCAACCAGACCTCGTTGCCGTCCCAGACCGGGCCGATGGTGTTGATCAGGACGCGGCGCTCCCGGTCGTCACGGCCGAGCACGGGCAGCAGCATGCCGACGCCGAAGTCGAAGCCCTCCAGGATGAAGTAGCCGGTGAACAGCACGGCGACGAGGAGAAACCAGATGGTGGTCAGGTCCACGATGGGCTCCGGGATCAGTAGGCGAAGGCGAGCGGGCGCTCGGCGTCGTCATGGGTGTCGTCGATGGGGTGCTCCTCGCTGACGTCGGGCACTCCCGCCCTGGCGTAGCGCAGCAGCAACTTGACCTCGATCACCGCGAGGGTGGCGTAGATCAGCGTGAAGGCGGTGAACGAGGTGAGCACCTCGGCCAGCGAGACGCTGCGGGACACGCCGTTGCGGGTGAGCATCTCGCCGAACACGATCCACGGCTGGCGGCCCATCTCGGTGAAGATCCAGCCGAAGGAGTTGGCCAGCAGCGGCAGCACCGGCATGGCCAGTCCGGCGCGCAGCAGCCACTTGCTGCTCGGGGTGCGGCCCTTGCGCTGGCTCCAGAGCACCAGCAGGGCGATCGCGGCGGCCGCCATCCCGAAGGCGATCATGAAGCGGAAGCTCCAGTAGGTGACCGGGATGATCGGGGTGTAGCTGCCCGCGCCGTACTGGGTGGCGTACTGGGCCTGCAGGTCGTTGATGCCGTGCACGGTGCCGTTCGGGTCGCCGGTGCCCAGGTACGACAGCAGGTACGGGATCTTGAGGGCGAACACCTCGCGGCTGCCGTCGAGGCTGCCGATGGTGAGTACGGAGAACGAGGCGGGGCTCTCGGTGGTGTAGAGGCCCTCGGCGGCGGCCATCTTCATCGGCTGCACGTCCGTCATGATCTTGCCCTGGATGTCGCCGGTGAACAGCACGGCGGCGGAGGCGACCAGGACGACCCAGGAGCCGAACTTGGTGGCGAAGCGGTACGCGCCGGTGTCGGCGGAGTCGCGGTTGCGGATCACGTGGTACAGGCCGACCGCCACGACCAGCGACCCGGCGACCAGGAATGAGCCGGCCAGGGTGTGCGGAAAGGTGATCAGGGCGACCTTGTTGGTCAAAACGGCCGGGAAGTCGGTCAGCTCGGCACGCCCGCTGTCCGGGTTGATCCGGAAGCCGACCGGGTTCTGCATGAACGAGTTCGCCGCGAGGATGAAGTACGCGGACAGGTTGGTGCCGATCGCGGCGGCCCAGATGCTGGCCAGGTGGGCGCGCTTGGGCAGCCGGTCCCAGCCGAAGATCCACAGGCCGATGAAGGTGGATTCGAGGAAGAACGCGACAAGCGCCTCGATCGCGAGGGGGGCGCCGAAGATGTCGCCGACGAAGCGGGAGTAGTCGCTCCAGTTCATGCCGAACTGGAACTCCTGCACGATGCCCGTGACCACGCCCATCGCGAAGTTGATCAGGAAGAGCTTGCCGTAGAACTTGGTGAGCTTGAGGTAGCGCTCGTTGCCGGTGCGGTGCCACATCGTCTGCAGGATGGCCACCAGCACGGACAGGCCGATGGTCAGCGGCACGAAGAGAAAGTGGTAGACGGTCGTGACACCGAACTGCCACCGGGCGACGTCCAACGCGTCCACCTGTTACCCCCAGCTATGCGTACTACGAGACGTAGTAAATACTACTGCTCGTCGTAGAGAATGCGGCAGGGCCGGGCGGCCCAAAGCGGCCCGGGACCAATGACCCTGATCACCCCGGGCATCCGGCCGACCCGCCCGCGCCACCGGGCCGTCGCGTGCGACGATGGCGCGCTGATGAACACCGCGCACTCCCCCTGGCAGCCGCCACTGATCTGGCGTGCGGCCCTCGTGCTGGCCCGCGTCCTGGTCGGCCTGCTCGCCCGCCTCGAGGTCACCGGCGACGTCCCCGCGCACCTGCGCCGCGGCCCGCTCGTGCTGGCCGCCAACCACATCAGCCCGTTCGACCCCGTGGTGATGATCGCCGCCTGCCAGAACCGCGGCGTCGCCCCACGGATCATGGCGACCGCCGGACTGTTCCGCGCCCCGGTGCTCGGAGCCGCCATGCGCCACGCCGGGCACATCCGGGTCGACCGGGGCACCAGCGCCGTGCACCGGGCCCTCGACGACGCCGCCACCGCCGTGGCGGCGGGCTCGGTGATCCTCATCTACCCCGAGGGACGCATCGGCCTGGACCCCGGCATGTGGCCCGAACGCGGCAAGACCGGTGTCGCCCGACTCGCCCTGGCCTGTGGCGCCCCCGTCATCCCGGTGGCCCAGTGGGGCGCGCACGAGGTGCTGCCCTACCGGGCGCCCAAGGGAATGCTGCGCGGCGTCGCCCGCGCGCTGTGGCGCCGCCCGGTGATCCGGGTGCACTTCGGCACGCCCGTCGACCTGGGCGAGGTGAGCGCCGTGAACCCCGGTGCCGCCCGCCGGGCCACCGACCGGATCATCGACGCGCTCACCGACGCCCTCGCGCCGCTGCGCCCCGACGAACCCGACCTGCCTCGGCACGTCGACCCCGGCCGCCCGAGCGACCCCAGTCGCGCGCACCGCCGCCGGTTGGGCTGAGCGCGGCGTCGTCGACGCGGCCGTGCACTGTGACGCCTGACAATTTGAGCGATTGTCAGAAACTTGTCTACGATGTCTACCGTGGACACGCTGGAACTGCTGCACGAGAACCCGAAGCACAATGCCGTCCTGGAGGCGGCGGTCGCCGTGTTCGGACGGTTCGGATTCCAGAAGGCCTCCATGGAGGCGGTCGCCAGAGCCGCCGGCATCTCCCGACCCGGCCTCTACCTGATGTTCCCCAACAAGGAGCAGTTGTACCGCGCCACCATGCAGGGCGTCCTGGAGCGGGCCCAGCGGGCCATGCAAGCGCGCCTGGCCGACCAGTCGCTGAGCTTCGACGAGCGGATCGTGGCGGGAATCGACGCGCTGATGGGTCCGTACATCGAAAACCCGGTGGCCCGCGACCTCAACGAACTGCTGGAGAACAGCCGGTCCCAACTGGGCTCGATGCTCGACGACTACGAGAGCAAGGCACAGGCCACGCTGAGCGCCTACATTGCCGAACACGCCCCACCCGGCCTGCTCGAGGCCGACCTCACCGCGCACGACGTGATGGACCTGCTGCTGTCCGCCGCGATCACCTGGAAGGCGACCTCCAGCAGCCGGGACCAGTACCGCGACCGGATCCGCCGCAGCCTGCGACTGATCCACCGCCCGGCGCGCTGAGCGCTGGCGCGGGGCCGGACGACCACCGACCGACGAATGTCGCCGGCAGGCCACCGCAGGTCCACCGGCGGCAGGCATACTGCCTCGCGTGCTGAACCGATTCGGCTTCCTGGACGCGCCCGCGCCGCTGGCGTTCGCCCACCGCGGCGGCGCGGCCGACGGCGACGAGAACACCACCGAGGCGTTCGCCCGGGCCATCGGGCTGGGCTACCGGTACGTGGAGACCGACGTGCACGCCACCGCCGACGGCGTCGCGGTGATCTTCCACGACCCGACGCTTGAGCGCGTCACCGGCGAGCCGGGGCGCATCGCCGAGATGAGCTGGGCCGACCTCGCCTCGGTACGCGTCGGCGGCGCGGCCGTCGTACCCCGGCTCGACGAGGTGCTGGGCGCCTGGCCGCAGGTCCGCTTCAACATCGACGTCAAGGCCGACGGCGGCGTCGCGCCGACGGTCGCGACGGTGACCCGGGCAGGCGCCGCCGACCGGGTGCTGCTCGCCTCGTTCAGCGACGCCCGCCTGATGCGGCTGCGGGCTCTGACCGAGGGCCGTGTCGCCACCAGCCTCGGCATGCGCGGCGTGGCCCGGCTGCGGCTCGCCTCCCTGCACGGAAGGCCACTGCGACTGCCGCCGTCGGTGGTCGCCGCGCAGGTGCCACCCCGTTACGGGCGGGTGCCGGTGGTGGACCGCCGTTTCCTCGACTACTGCCACCGACTCGGCCTGCAGGTGCACGTCTGGACGATCGACGAACCCGACCAGATGCACGACTTACTGGATCGTGGTGTGGATGGCATCATGACCGATCACGTCGGCGTGCTGCGCGACGTCTACCGCAGCCGCGGCCACTGGGCCGCCTGAGCGTCGAAGGACCTTCGATGGCCGAGACCGTGACCCCCACGGTGGACGACACCCCGCCCCCGGCGAGCACCCGCCGGGAGCGGCGCGGCTGGTACATCTACGACTGGGCGAACTCGGCGTTCCAGACCACGGTGATCACCGTGTTCCTCGGCCCGTTCCTGACCACCGTCGCCGAGCTGGCCGCCGGCTGCGAGCTGGGCGCGGACACCTGCGACGGGTACGTGCACCCGCTGGGCATCCGGGTGGCGGCCGGGTCCTACTACCCGTACCTGATCTCGCTGTCGGTGTTCCTGACCGTGTTCGTGCTGCCGGTCATCGGGGCGATCGCCGACCGGTCCGCGCACAAGAAGCGGCTGCTCGGCGGTGCCGCGTTCACCGGCGCCGCCGCGACCATCGCGATGGCCTTCGTCACCGGCGACCGCTACCTGCTCGGCGGGGCGCTGTTCCTGATCGCCAACATCTCCTTCGGCGCCGCGATCGTGGTCTACAACTCGTTCCTGCCGCAGCTCGGCGGCCCCGACGAACGCGACGGCATCTCCAGCCGCGGCTGGGCGCTGGGCTACCTGGGCGGTGGCGTGCTGCTGGCGCTGAACCTGGTCGCGGTCACCCTGCTCAGCGAGGACGACAACCCGCAGCGCACCCTCGACCTGGCCCGCTGGTCGATCGTCTCCGCAGGGGTGTGGTGGGCGGTGTTCACGCTGGTGCCCCTGCGGTGGCTGCGCGAACGCCCCAGCGCGGCGGCCCTGGTGGCGCGCGGCAACGTGCTCACCGACGGGTTCCGGCAGCTCGGCCACACCCTGCGCGAGGTCAAGGCGTACCCGCTGACGTTGTTCTTCCTGCTCGCGTTCCTGGTCTACAACGACGGCATCCAGACCGTCATCACCCTCGCCAGCCAGTACGGCACCGAGGAGCTGCGCCTGGAGCAGGGCACCCTGATCGTCACGATCCTGCTGGTGCAGTTCCTCGCCTTCGGGGGCGCGTTGGGCCTCGGCGCCCTGGCCCGGCGCATCGGCGCGTGGAAGACCGTGCTGCTGAGCCTGGTGCTGTGGACCGGTGTGATCCTCGGCGCGTTCCGGCTGCCGGCCGAGGCGCCGGTGCCGTTCATGATCCTCGGCGCGGCCATCGGCCTGGTCCTGGGCGGCAGCCAGGCGCTGAGCCGTTCGCTGTTCAGCCAGCTCATCCCCACCGGCAAGGAGGGCGAGTACTACGGCTTCTACGAAATCAGCGACAAGGGCACCAGCTGGCTCGGCCCGCTCGCGTTCGGCCTGGTGTTCCAGCTCACCGCCTCGTACCGGGTGGGCCTGGTCTCACTGCTGATCTTCTTCGTGGTCGGGTTCCTGCTCCTGGCCGCCGTGCCGATCCGGCGGGCCATCGTCGCCGCCGGCAACACCCCACCCCGGGTGCTCTGAGCACCCGTCCCGCACCGGACAGATCCGGGTCGGTCGATCGGCTAGGCTGCCCGACCGTGACTCACGACGCCGCTGCCGCACCGACCTGCCTGGCCCACCCGTTCCCCGGCCAGCCGCACGCTCCGGCGGGGTGCGCGGCGGCGCGGGGGCTCGACGGGCGGCCGGTGCACGCGGCGGCGTTGAAGTTCTTCTGGGGGCCGATGGACTGCGGCAAGTCCACCATGGCGTTGCAGATGAACTACAACCACGCCCGGCAGGGCCGGCGCGGGCTGGTCACCACCCGCATCGACAGGTCGCTGGGCCCGCAGGTCACCACCCGCATCGGCCTGGCCCACGAGGCCATCGAGGTCACCGACGACCTGGACCTGCGGGCTCTCGTGCGGGGCCGGTGGGCCGACGGGGTACGCGTCGACTACCTGATCTGCGACGAGGCCTGCTTCTACACCGTGGAGCACGTCGAGCAGATGGCCGAGCTGGTGGACAGCTACGACGTGGACGTGTTCGCGTTCGGCCTCGCCACCGACTTCCGGTCCCGCGTGTTCCCCGCCGCGCAGCGCCTGTTCGAGCTGGCCGACGAGGTGGCCCGCATCCAGGTCGAGGTGCTGTGCTGGTGCGGCCGGGAAGGGCTGCTCAACGCGCGCGTCGTGGACGGGCGGGTGGTGCGCGAGGGCGCGCAGGTCGTCATCGGCGACACCGTGGAGACCGCCGACGTGCGCTACCAGGTGCTGTGCCGCCGGCACTACCGCAGCGGTGACCTCGGCCCCCGCGACTGAGACGCCCGCCGACCCGACATCCAGTCGGCCACGATCACCGCGACGGTGACCAGCAGCGCCGCGCCGGCGGCCACCGCGACCTGCGTGCCCAGCGCGACCGCTGCGGGGATCAACGCGAGCAGCACCAGCGTCGCCGTGACCCGGCCCGCCACCCCGGCGAAGCCCAGCACCATCTGGTAGGCGGCGTGCCCAGCCAGGAACAACGCCGGGCCGCCGAGGACGACAAGCGCGTCCGCCCACCCGAGGGCGTGACCGGGGGCGTGCAGCAGCCGTTCGTCGCCGACCGCGGTGACCACGATGCCGCCCACCATCACCGGGTGCAGGTAGTTGAACACCAGCCGCGACAGTCGCCCGGCCCGCTCACCCGCATCGGCCAGGGCCCGCATGACGGCGTCCGCCCGGTCGAAGTACACCCACCACAGGGCCACCGACCCGGCGAAGGCGAGCAGGAACGCGAAGACGCCCACCCGGTCCAGGCGCTGCGTCAGCGTCCCCCCGGTGACGAGGATCGACTCCCCCAGCGCGATGAGGACGAACGCCTGACAGCGCTCGGCGAGGTGCCCACCCTCCACCTGCCAGCGTTCGGGGGTGCTGCGGCCCAGACCGGGCACCGGGAACCCGGTCGCCAGCCCGAGCGCGTCGACGGCGATCACGCCGATCCAGATCAGCTCCCGGGCCGGGCTCTGCGTCAGGCCGCCGACGAGGGCCAACACTCCGGTGGCGGTGATCCAGACGACGCACTGGCGGAAACTGTCACTGACCCACCGTTGACCACGGATGGCCCACATGGCGAAGAGCGTCCGACCGATCTGCACCGCCGCGTACGCGCCGGCGAAGAGCAGTCCGTCGCCACCGAACGCGGTGGGCAGCGCCGCCGCGAGCAGCAGACTGCCCAGCGTCACCACCAGCAGCGTGGCGCGTACCGGCGCCCGGTCCGGGCGCAGCCAGTTGCCCATCCAGACGGTGTAGATCCAGACCAGCCAGACGATGCCCAGCAACACCGCGGTACGTCCGACGCCCGGCCAGTCGAGGTGCTCGCTGAGGTACCGGGACAACTGGGTGATCGTGAAGACGTAGACCAGGTCGAAGAAGAGTTCGGTGGACGTGGTCCGCTCCACACCGCGACGCGGCCGCAGCAACCGCGGGTGGACCGGCCCGGAGCGGGTCACGGCGCAGCCCGCCGTACCCGGAGCCGGTCGGCGATGATCACGGCGACGGTCACCGCCACCGCCGCCGTGGCGCACGCCGCGACGGGCGCCGCCAGGGCCACACCGACAGGTATCGCGGCCAGCAGCACCAGCACCGCGGCGATCCGGCTGCTCGGCACCGCCCGCCACAGCACCGCCTTGTAGGCGGCGTGCCCGGCGAGAAACAGCGCCGGGCCGCCCAGGATGAACAGGGCGTCGACGGTGGTGGCCGCCGCGCCGGGGGCGCGCAGCAGCCGCTCGTCGCCCGCCGAGGTGACGACGATGCCGGCGACCATCACCGGGTGCAGGTAGTTGAACGCGAGCCGACTCAGCGCCCCGGTACGCGTGCCGGCGCGGGCGATGACCTCCGTCGCGGCCGAGGCCGACCGGGCGAAGTACACCCACCACAGCGCCACCGAACCCGCGAACGCCACCACGAACGCCCCCGACGTCACCAGGTCCACGTGCGACGTGAGGGTGCTGCCGGTGACCAGGATCGATTCGCCGAGCGCGATCAGGACGAACGCCGCGCAGCGTTCGGCCAGGTGCCCACCCTCCACCATCCACCGCTCGGGGCGGCTGCGTTCCCGCCCTGGCAGCGGGTAGCCGATCGACAGGCCGACGACATCGAGCACGATCACCGCCGCCCACACCACCTCCCGGGCCGGGGTGTCCACCAGGCCGCCGACCACCACGAGCACCGACGTGGCGCCGATCCACGGCAGCGACTTCTGGAACCCGTCGACCAACCACGGGCTGCCCTGCGTCGCCCACAACGCGAACATGGTCCGGCCCACCTGCACGCTCACGTAGACCACCGCGAAGAGCAGGCCGGTCCCGGCGAACGCCTGCGGGATCGCCGCCGACAGCAGCAGGCTGCCGAGCGTCACCCCGATCAGCATCGCCCGCACCGGGCCCTGGTCCGGTTGCAGCCAGTTGGTCACCCAGGTGGTGTAGACCCAGACGAACCAGACCAGCGCCAGCAGCAGCGCGGTACGGGCGGCGCCACGCCAGTCCGGGTGCTCGATCAGGTAGTGCGACACCTGCGTGATCGTGAAGATGAAGACCAGGTCGAAGAACAGCTCGGTCGAGGTGGTCGGCTCGACCCCCTGCCGCCCGCGCAGCAACCTGGGATGCGTCAGGTCGGCGACCGGCGGCTCAGAAGGGGTCACCGCACACCCGCCAGTCGCCGTTCTCACGGACCACCGGCAGGCGCCGTTCCTCAGTGATGCCGCCGTCGCGGGTCAACCGCACCGTCACCGTGCCGCGCGGTCGCCCGCCCTTGGTGGCCACCGACACGTCGGTGATCTCGTAGTCGGTCACCATCGGTGGCGTCCGCACCCAACTGGTGAACCCGATGGCGCTCCACCGGGTCCGCGCGTCCGAGCAGAGCTTCTCGTACGCCTGGTCGCTGTCGCCGAGGGTCACCTCGCTCAGGAAACCGTCGGCGGTCTCCCGGATCGGGCCGGCGGCCTGCCGCACCGTCTGCAGGTTCCACGCCCCCAGCCCGGCCACCCCGACGCAGCACAGCGCCATGCCGAACCCGGCGAACGCCAGCCCGGTGCGCATCGGGCGGTGCCGCCGGGCCGGTCGGCTCCACGACTGGCCGGCACCCACGACTACCGACCGTAGAGAACACCGTCGCGGTGAGGCAGGACAAGCGGGAAACTGGGTGTGCTCGAGGCACTGTTCGCGGCGGTGACGCATCGTCTACCGTCGGCGCACACCCCCAGCAGCGCCAGGAGTCGATCGATGAGCCGCTTCGTGCAGCCGGTACCACCCCCCGCCGACCCGTACGCCGGGGACGCCCTGCTGCGATCCTGGCTGGAGCGTCACCTCGGCCCGGCCGGACACGCGGCCGCCAAGAGTCGCCTCGCCGACCTGGCCGCCGAGGTCACCGGGCCGCTGCGCGCGGCGCACACCGACGCCGAGGCGCACCCGCCGACGCTGGTCCGCTACGACCCGTGGGGCGCGCGGATCGACCGGATCGAGGTGTCCGCCGGCTGGCAGGCGCAGCGGGCCGCCGCCGCCCGGCACGCCGTGGTGGCGCTGCCCTACCTGCCCGACGCGCGGGGCACCTGGGGCGCCGCCGCACGGGTCGTGCAACACGCGCTGCTGCACCTGTACGGGCCGGAGTCGGCGACGTTCTCCTGCCCGGTGGCGATGGCCGACGGGGCGGCGGCGCTGCTCAGCATGCCGGACGTCGACGCCGGGATCCGCGACGCGTGGCTGCCCCGGCTGATCTCCACGGACCCGGCCACGGCGATCACCAGTGGGCAGTGGATGACCGAGGCGCAGGGCGGCTCGGACCTGGGCCGATCGAGCACGGTGGGCCGGCCGGCGGCGGACGGGTCCTGGCGGCTGACCGGCGAGAAGTGGTTCTGCTCCGCCGCCGACGCGGCGATGGCTGTCGCGCTGGCCCGCCCCGACGGCGCTGGGCGGGGCAGCCGGGTGCTCGCCCCGTTCCTCGTCCCCCGGTACGCGGTCGACTCGCCGCTGGCCATCGGCGCGGCGCCGGACGCGCCCGCCCCCGGCGTGACAGTGCACCGGCTCAAGGACAAGCTCGGCACCCGGGCGCTGCCGACCGCCGAGATCGGCCTGCACGACGCGTACGCGCTGCCGTTGGGTGACCCGGCGGTGCCCGGCCTGGTCCGGGCGATGACCCTGGTCGTGGTGACCCGGGTGCACAACGCCGCCGCCGCGGCCGGCGGAATGCGACGGGGGCTCGCCTACGCCCGCGCGTACGCCGACGCGCGGCACGTGGCGGGCGGCGCGTTGGCGTCCTCGCCGTTGCACCGCGCCACGCTGGGCACCCTCGCGGTCGACGCGGCGGGCGCGTTCGCCCTCGCGGGACACGCGTTCGCGCTGCTCGGGCGGGTCGAGGTCGGCGCCGACCCGGAGGCTGCGGCGGAGCTGCGCATCGTGGCGCCACTGGCGAAGCTGGCCACCGGTCGGCTCGCCGTCAGCTCGGCCAGTGAGTACGTGGAGAGCTTCGGCGGCGCGGGCTACGTGGAGGACACCGGCGTGCCCCGGCTGCTGCGCGACGCGCAGGTGCTGCCGATCTGGGAGGGCACCACAAACGTGCTGGCCCTGGACGTGCTGCGCGCGCTGAGCCGCGAGGACGCCGGGACGCCCCTGCTGAGCCGCCTCGGCGCCGCCGTCGACCTGGCCCGGCCGCTGTCGCCCGCGCTGGCCGACACCCTCGCCGGGGCCGCCGGGCAGCTGCGCGACACCATCGCGGCGGTGACGGCCGACCCGGGCGCGGCGGCGGTGCTCGCGGGCGCCCGCGGCCTGGCGCTGCGCCTGGCGTACGCGCTGACCGCCGCCCTGCTCGTGGAGCACGCCGCGTGGGGTGACGAGCAGGCGGAGCTGGCCGCCCGGCTGTGGGCGCGGCGGTGGCTGCGGCACGAGGACATCGCCGAGGACGCCCACCACCACCTGGACCTGCTCTGCTGAGCGTCGCCAGGCCTAAATCGAGGAACCGCCGACGTACCTGACACTGGTTGGCAGGTACGTCGGCGCAGACTGCCGGCATGACAACAACCGCCGACCTCGCGATGGTCAACCTGGACAGCTCCGACCCGGCCGCGCACGCCGCCTTCTACCACCGGGCGTTGGGCTGGGAGATCACCCACAGCCAAGCCGAGTACGCCATGATCAGCGGCGGTGGCGCCTCCATCGGCTTCGGCCTGGTCGAGGGCTACCAGCCGCCGTCCTGGCCGGACCCGACCGGGCAGAAGCGCTACCACCTGGACCTCTACGTCGACGACCTGGCCGTGGCCGAGAAGGAGTTCGTCGCCGCCGGCGCGTCGAAGCCGGAGTTCCAACCCGGCGGCGACAAGTGGGTGGTGCTCCTGGACCCGATCGGGCAGCCGTTCTGCATCTGCCCCCGCCCGCAGAGCTGAGCCGCGGGCGCGGCTTTCAGCGCAGCGGGCCTCGGGCCACCGCCGCGCGCATGGCCGCGGGGTCGCCGACCGGGACGTACTCCAGCCACCAGGTGGCCCCGGCGGCGGCCACCTCGCGCAGGTGGGCGCGTTCGGCGCGCTCGTCGGGGCGGCGGCGTCGCCCGCCGATCGCCACGTCGAACGGCTGACCGTCGGCCCGGGTCGGCGGCATGGCCGCGACCAGGTCCCGGACCTCGTCGGGGGTGAAGTCGGCCCAGCCGTCGGTGTCGGTGAGCTTGTACGGAACGATGCCGTCGGCGCGGGCCGCGCGGCGTCGCACCGCCCCGGCCTGGGTGCTGCCGCCGACCCAGACCGGCACCCGGGGCGACTGCACGGGCGGTGGCCGCAGCGCCACGTTCTCGGCGCGGTAGTGGGCGCCCCGATGGTCGACACGCTCACCGCCGAGCAGGCCGGTCAGCAGGTCGAGGCCCTCGTCGAGCATCGCGGCGCGCACGGCCGTCTCGGTCGGCTCGCCGAACGCGACCAGGCCCCGGTCGCCGGGGTCGCCGACGCCAACCGCCACTGTGGCTCGGCCCGCGCTCAGGTGATCGAGCGTCAGCACCTCGCGGGCCAGCTTCGCCGGACGGCGCCGGGGCAGCGCGGTGACCGTGGTGCCCAGGCGCACCCGCTCGGTGCGCCCGGCGATCGCGCCGAGCACCAACCACGGGTCGTAGGTGAACGGGTCGTCGCCGGAGTAGTGGATCAGGTAATCCTCCAGGAACACCCCGTCCCATCCGGCGTTCTCGGCAAGCTCACCCAGCTCGACCAGGGTGGTCACCGAGACGTCGCCGCCACCGCAGGGGATCTCCAGACCGTGTCTCATCCGCCGAGGCTAGGCCGCGGGTGGGACGGTTCAGCCGCGGCGGCGGGACCGGGCGGCCCACACCGCGTACGCCGGGTCGCGGTCGAGGTTGTGCCGGTCCCGGTCGTAGCGGCGGGTGGTGCGCGGGTCGGCGTGGCCCATGGCGTCCTGCACGTCTTCGAGGGGGACGCCCTCGGAGCGGGCGGTGGTGGCGAACGCGTGTCGCAGCGAGTGCGGGGACAGCCGCGCCCAGGCGGGGATGCCTGCGGCGCGGGCGAGTCGGCGGACCATCCGGAACACCGAGTGCCGGTCGAGCCGCGCTCCGCTGGCGGTGACCAGCAGGGGTCCGGTCAGGTGTGTCACCGGCACGCCGGTGGTGGCGGCCCGCTGCGTCAGGTACGCGTCCACCGCGTACGCGGTGCCTGGCGTGAGGGCGCGGCGGCGCTGCTTGCCGCCCTTGCCGATGAAGCGCACGCTGCGGTGCCCGCGTTCGGTGCCGAGGTCGGTCAGGTCCAGCGAGACCAGCTCCCCGACCCGCAGGCCCAGATCGGCAAGCAGCGCGATCGCCGCCCGGTTGCGGGCCGCCGTCGGGCCGGTCTCCGCGTCGGCGGCGGTGAGCAGCGCGTCGACCTCCTCCGGGGTGAGCCCGACGGTGGCGGAGTGGTCCCGGTCGACGCGGGGCCGGTCCGCGCCGGAGACCGGGTTGGCCGGTACGCCGCCGAGTTTGACGAGGAAGTCGTACCAGCTGGACAGCGCCGACAGGCGGCGTGCCACGGTCGCCGGGGTCAACGGTCGGCCGCTGCGGGCGACGAGAGTGGACTCCAGCGTGCGGGCGTACTCGTTGATGTGCAGGAAGGTGGCCCGCAGCGGATCCAGGTCGTGCCCGGCGCACCAGCCGAGCCACGCGGTGACGTCACGTCGGTAGGCGTCGCGGGTGTGCTCGGACAGCCGGCGGTTGCGAAGCCACGCCTCGGTGACGTCGACCGGCCCGGTCGGCAGGGCCGGTCGGGCGGTGGGGCGGGCGAGCACGGGAGCGTCGGAGGACACCATGTGAAAAAGGTTCTCAGAGGCGGATGGGATTGCCACGCAGGCACGCCGACGACGGCCGGCGCGGCGGCGCGGACGGTGTCGGCTACGGTCGCACGGTGCGTGCCAGCCGGCTGGTCTCCCTGCTGCTGCTCCTGCAGGCCCGGGGGCGGATGACCGCCGCCGAACTGGCCGACGCCCTGGAGGTGTCGGTTCGCACCGTGTATCGCGACGTGGAGTCGTTGGGTGCCGCCGGTGTGCCGGTGTACGCCGAGCGCGGCCCGGCCGGCGGCTACCGCCTGCTCGACGGCTACCGCACCCGGCTCACCGGCCTGACCGCCGGTGAGGCCGAGGCGTTGTTCCTGGTCGGAGTGCCCGGCCCGGCCGCCGAGCTGGGCCTGGGCTCGGTGCTGGCCACTGCGGAGCTGAAGCTGCGTGCCGCCCTGCCGGCGGACCTCGCCGACCCCGGCGGCAGGATCCGGCAGCGGTTCCACCTGGACGCGCCGAGCTGGTTCCGCGAGCCCGAGCCGACACCGCACCTGGCCGCGCTGGCCACGTCGGTGTGGGAGGACCGTCGGGTCCGGGTGCGGTACCGGCGGTGGCAGGCGCCCCGGGAGGTGACCCGGACCCTCGACCCGCTCGGCGTGGTGCTCAAGGCCGGCCGCTGGTATCTGGTCGCCGCCGCGTCCGGGCAGGTGCGCACCTACCGGGTGGGCGCGATCCTGGAGCTCACCGTGCTGGACGAGCCCGCTGAACGGCCGGCCGGCTTCGACCTGGCGGCCTGCTGGCAGGAGCACGCCGAACGCTACGAGCGGGGCGTCTATCGCGCCGAGGCCCGGGTGCGGATGACCGTGGCGGCGCTGGCGCAGACGACGCACCTGTTCCCACCGGCGATGAGCCGCGCGGCGCAGGACCACGCCGGTGCCCCGGACGCGGACGGCTGGGTCACGACGACAGTGCCGATCGAGTCGGTCCGACACGGCCGCGTCGAAATGCTCAAGCTCGGCGCGCAGGTGGAGGTGCTCGCCCCGCCCGAGTTGCGGGAACTGCTCGCCGGCACCGCCCACGCGCTCGCCGCCCTCTACCCACCGCCCGGCGACGCGCCCGCACGAGACCAGAAGCCCGACGGGCCCGCACGAGAGCCGGGGCCCGACGCGCCGGCACGAGAGTCGACGCCGGGCGACGCGGAAGACGGGGAGTCGGAGTCTGGCGACGCGCCGACGGCCGGCACCTCGGCACGGGTGCCGGCCGTCGAGGCCGTCGCGGTCAGGCGTTGATCTGTCGGCGTGCGTCGCCGTTGGCGGTGATGGTCACCCGGCGGGGCTTGGCGCGCTCGGCGACGGGGATGCGCAGCGTCAGCACCCCGTTCTCGTAGCCGGCCTCCAGCTTGTCGGTGTCCAGGGTGTCGCCCAGGAACAGCCGCCGGGTGAAGGTACCCATCGGGCGTTCGGCGGCGACCAGCTCGACACCGTCGCCGGTGGGCCGGCGCCGCTCGGCGCGGACGGTGAGCACGTTGCGCTCCACCGTGCAGTCGATGGTGTCCGGGTCGACGCCCGGCAGGTCGAACGCCGCGTAGAAGTGGTCCCCGTCGCGGTAGGCGTCCAGGTGCATCATCGCGGGACGGGCTGCCGTACCGAAGAACTGCTCGGCGAGCCGGTCGATCTCGCGGAACGGGTCGGTACGCATCAACATCGCTGTGCCTCCTCGGTTCTCCTGGCCGAAGGTGATGAGTTGAGTCGTAGTGACTCAACTTCCTGCTTCTTATTTACCGCGCCCGGCGGCGGCCGTCAACTCCTGCGGCCCAGCCGTTTCTCGAACCAGTGCTCGGCGTACCTGCCGTGCGAGTAGGCGGGGATCTCGGCGTAGCCGTGTCGGGCGTACAGGGCGCGGGCCTCGACCAGGTCGGAGCGGGTGTCGAGCCGGATCCGGTCCGCCCCGACCGCCCGCGCCCGCTGCTCGACGGCGGCCAGCAGCGCGGCGCCTCCACCGGCGCCCCGGTGCGCGGGCCGCAGGAACACGCGGGTCAGCTCGGCCCACCCCGGACGCCATCGCAGCCCGGCACAACCGGCCAGGTCCGCGTCGCGGTGCGCGAGCAACAGCAGACCACCGGGGTACGCCAGGTCGTCGCTGGGCATCTCGGCCAGCGCCGCGTCGACCTCGCCGGGTCGGGCCGGGCGGCGGTGGTAGCGCACCACCATCTCGGTCATGTACTCGCGCAGCAGGACTGTCGCGTCCGGATGGTCGGGACGGACGGTGGAGGTCACCCAGGCGGGCCGCAGGGTCGTGGTCACCCGTCGATCGTCACTGCCCGGTCAACGGATTTTCGGCCTCCGTCAGCTGGTAGACACCCTGCTCACGGGTGAGCAACCGCTCGTCCACCAGGTAGCGGCGCAGGGTGGCGTGGTCCGAGGCGCCGGCGGCGCACCACGGTGTGAGCGCATCGTCGACGGCCCGCTCCGGATAGCGCGTGCCTGGCTCGAACGACTGCCGCGCGACGTGTGCGAGCAGCACCCGCCGCCGCCCGAGCTGGGCCGGCATGCCCGTCAGGACGCCGCCGCGCAGGAACGTGCGCAGCACCGGATCGTCGGCCGGAGCGTCGTCGTCGGCCGGGCGGCTGTCGCGCGCCGCCGCCCGCAGCGACGCCTCGTCGACCGCGAGCGCGCCGTCAGCGCCGGTGACGAGACCCGCGTCGGCGAGCCGCCGGAGCCCGGTGAGCACGACCCGCGCCGCCAAGCCGGAGCGCTGCACGACCTCGGCCACGCTTGCCGATCCCAACGCGACCGCCGCGAAGACCCGTCGCCGTCCGTCGTCGGCCAGGGCCCCGGCCAGAGCGTGCGCGATCATGCCGGTCACCCTCCCATCGGCGTACGAGGGCCGCCAGGCGATTTTCGGAGTACGCGCCCAGGCCCGCCGTCGCCGGCCTCCTGGTCCGCACCCCGAAGTTGACCAAGACCGGGTCAGCGATCAGCTGGGGAATTGATCCTGGCGAGAGGTCCACCGCGACGAAGTGAACGCCGCAGGCGCCGCACGGCCTGCGTGGCAGCGGTGGAGGCGGGAAGTCGACTGAAGCGTCGAATTCGACGGCAGGAGTGTCCGTGCGGGCGAAGGCCCGCACACGGATATGGCGGGAGTTGTTCATGGTTCCGGCGATTCCAAGCTCTCGGCAGGAGGCACTGGGGGCCTCCCGGATCCAGTGACGGATAGCCGGCGTCTCGGCGCGGAGGGCAGAGGGGGAGGTGACTCGAACCCGTCCTCATCGCGCACGTGCGCCACTGGTCACTGATCCATGCGCGTCAGCATGGTCGACCCCTGACTGGCGGGCAACGGATTTCCGGGCGGCCCCGCCGTCGGGGGGCGCGACGTACCGCCACCGGTTGCTCGGCGACGTACCGCCAGCCGGCTACGGCGCGTCGGCCGGCTGTTCGGCGACGAGCAGCACCCGGCGCAGCAGGTCCGACAGCAGCCGCCGCTCCTTCGGCGTCAACGCGCCGAGCAGTCGCTGCTCCTCGGCGCCCTGGCTCTCCATCGCCGCGCGCCACGCGTCCATGCCCTCGTCGGTGAGTTCCACGTCCACGCGACGACGGTCGACCGTGGACGGGATGCGGCGCACGAAGCCCCGCCGCAGCAGGGTGTCGACGCGCGCGGTGATCGAGGCCGGGGCCACCGTCAGGTCCGCGGCCAGGTCGGAGGGCGCCGCGCGACCGCGCCGGCCGGCGAGGGCGTGCAGGGTCTCGTACTCGTGCCGGGGCAGGTCGAAGTCGGCGAGGACCCGTTCCTTGACCGCGCGCAGGTGCCGGGTCAGGCGGATCATCCGGACCACCGCGCCCTCGATGTCCCTGTCGAGGTCGGGCACCACAGGGAGCCAGCGCTCGATGTGCTGGTCGACGACATCTTCGGTGGCGGTCACGACGCCAGCCTAGCTCAGCACCGAAATATTCATTGCCGAAAGGTTCGGTGTCTAAGTACATTGCGGGTATGGCTCATCCCCTGCGCACCCGCCCCTTCCGGCTGCTGTTCCTCGGCCGCACCGTCTCGGCCGTCGGGGACGCGGTGGTGCCCGCCGCCCTGGCCCTGGCCGTGCTGCGGGCCACCGGCTCGACCGCAGCGTTGGCAGTCGTCCTCGCCGCGGCGATGGTGCCCCGGTTGCTCCTGCTGCCCCTCGGCGGTGTCGTCGCCGACCGGTTCGCCGCCCGCCGCGTCGCCCTGCTGGCGGACCTCGTCCGCTGCGCGACCCAACTCGCCGTCGGCGTCGAGTTGCTCGGCGGCGACCCGGCGTTGAGCACCGTCGTGGTGGCCTCCGCGCTCGGCGGCACCGCGTCGGCGTTCGCCATCCCCACCGCGTCTCCCCTGGTCGCCGGCACCGTCGCGCCGGCCGAACGGCAACGCGCCAACGCCCTGATGGGAGTCACCGCCAACGCCAGTCGACTGCTCGGCCCGGCGTTGGCCGGCGCGCTGATCTGGGCCGCCGGCCCCGGCTGGGCGTTCGTGATCGACAGCGCGTCGTTCGCGCTCAGCGCCGCCCTGCTCGCGCTGGTCCGGGTCCGACACGTGCCAGTGCCCCGCCGCAGCGTCCTCGCCGACCTGCGGCACGGCTTCGGCGAGGTGCGCGCCCGCGACTGGTTCTGGACGAGCCTGCTCGGGCACGGCGTGTGGAACGGCGCCGCCGCCGTGCTGATGACCCTCGGCCCGGCCGTCGCCATTCACCGCCTGGGCGGGGAGGCGACGTGGGTGCTGCTGTTGCAGGCTGGCGCAATCGGCATGCTCACCGGCTCACTGCTGGCCGGGCGGGTCCGGCTCCGCCGGCCGGTGCTGCTGGCCAACCTCGGGCTCGCCACCTACGCCGTGCCGCTGTTCCTGCTCGCCGTCGCCGCGCCCGCCCCGGCCGTGATCGTCACGTACGCCGTGGCGCTGACCGCCCTGGGCTACCTCAACCCGGTCTGGGAGACAGTCGTGCAGCACCACTTCGCACCGGAGGTCCTGGCCCGGGTCACCTCGTACGACTGGCTGGTGTCGCTGGCCGCGATGCCGCTGGGCTACGCGCTGGCGCCGCTGGCCGCCGACGCGTTCGGCGCTCCCGTACCCCTGGCGGTCGCCGGCCTGCTGGTCCTGGCCTCCTGCGCCGGCACCGCGCTCGTGCCCGGCGTACGACGGCTCACCTGGCCGACCGCCCCGCAACCGCAACCGGCCGAACCGGCCGGCGTGCGCTGACCAGGTCGGGCGATGTGGACGGTCAGCGGGCGTCGCGTGCCAGGGCGAGGAAGCGGCGCCACGACTGCGGGTTGAACGTGAGCGTCGCGCCGTCGCGATCCTTCGAGTCCCGCACGAGGACCACGCCCGGGAGATTGTCGGCGACCTCGACGCAGTCGCCGCCG
Source organism: Micromonospora sp. NPDC049004 (assembly GCF_040649315.1). Taxonomy (NCBI): domain Bacteria; kingdom Bacillati; phylum Actinomycetota; class Actinomycetes; order Micromonosporales; family Micromonosporaceae; genus Micromonospora; species Micromonospora sp. NPDC049004. Next base: position 941,857 of record NZ_JBEZFG010000001.1, on the reverse strand, counting down.
TTGCCGCCGCTCTTCGTGCTCGTGCGCCACTGCGCCCCGGTCAGGTCCATGATGCCGCCGCTTCTCTGAGAAGGTCCAGGGAACGCCCCCGGGGCAGCGCCTCGCCGCGAATGCGCTCCCACCGCCGCTCCAGGCTAACAAGCTCCGATGTCTGGTCGAGGATCTGCGCCTGCGCGGCGCTGTCGACGTGCGCGACCCGCGAACCGTCCGGCAGGTCGGCGATGGTGAACGGCCCGTCGAGCCCGGGATAGCTGGGCGCGTCCGCCGGGACGATCTGGAGCTGGACGGTGTCGGTCTCGACGTACCCGAGCAGGTGCGTGAGCTGCGCCGCCATCAACGCGCGGTCGTCGCCGACGCGACGGCGCAGCACCCCCTCGTCCAGCACGGCGATGAGCAGCGGCCCGTCGCCGTCGCGGTCGAGAATCGACTGCCGGCTGATCCGCGCCCCGGTGAACTCGTCGACCGCGTCCGGCGTCAGGACCCCGCCGGCCAGGGTCGCCCGGGCGTACGCCTCGGTCTGGAGTAGACCCGGCACCCACGCCAACTGGAACGACCGCAGCGTCAGCGCCTCGCGTTCGAGGTCGACCCAGGGTCGGAACCACACCGGTTCGCGGCGCCGGAGGGCATCCGGCCACAGCGCGTCGGCGTCGCGGGCCAGCAGCTCCGCGACTGTCGTGCGGTGCCGGCTCTGGGGAACGTGGCCCGGGTTCGCCCACCGGGCGACGGTCTTCGGGTGCACGCCGATCCGATCGGCGAGGCTCTCGGCCGTGTGGCCCGCTTCGGCGAGCGCTGCGACAAACGCGTGATTCATGCCGTCCCTTCCCCGGGGCAAATGGGCTGCGCCAAGGAGATTACGTAACGCTGTGTGCTTGTCCAGCGACTCCCGGGAAAGTGGGGTATCGACGGCGCGGCCGGCAGGGACCCGAACCCGGCGGACGCGTTCGTGGCGGGGCCGCTTGCGCGACCGCAAGCGGCCCCGCGTCCAGCAGCCGACCAGGAGGAAGACCGTGGCACACACCGAAGGAACGGCCCGGAGGCCGACGCACTCCCCGTTGCGGCCGTCGTGGCGCTGCCCGGTCTGCGGCATCCTGTGGCCGTGCTCGACCGCGAAGCTGCGCCTGCTCGGCGAATACCGCGAGGATCGCCCGGGTCTGTTGACCCACCTGACGACGGTGCAGCAGGAGGCCGAGGCCGACCTGACCGCGCTCAACCCCGGCGTGGCGCTACCCGACCTGACGCCGCGTTTCGTCGGCTGGGCGCAGGCCCGCTGAGCGGAGACTGGGCGGCGCCAACCATGGACGACCTGGCCATGTCGGCGACCTCACGGAGTGATCGCAGGAGGCCCGTCGGTGCGCAGGCGCGCGTGCTGATGCATGTCGTGCCAGCCGTCGGCGTGCCGCACCGACCCGCGCGCCACTCCCTCCACGGGGAAGCCGGCACGCGTGGCGACCCGGCACGACGCCACGTTGGCCGTCGAGTGGTGCAGGGCCAGCCGGTGCAACCCGGCCCGGGTGAAGCTCCACCGGGTCAGCGCCCCGAGCGCCTCGGTCGCGATCCCACGACCACGGGCGGCGGGCAGCAGCCAGTACGACACCTGCGCCGACCCCTCGGTCAGCAGCACGTCCCGCAACCCCGTCTGACCGACCGGCCGGTCGTCGTCCCCCACGATCGCCCAGCTCACGGCGGTCTCGGCGCTCCAGCGGGCCGCCCACTGCGCCGTCCAGGCCCGCGCCTCGTCGTCGCTGTCGAGACGACGGGCGTGCCACCGCTGGATCACCGGACAGTCGAAGGCGGCGCGTACGGCAGGGGCGTCGTCGTCGCGCCACGGCCGCAGCGCCAGCCCGGGGCGTACCGGAAGGTGGGGTTGCTCCTGGGCGGCGAGGCGCCCGGCGGGCACGGCGGGCGTGACGAGCAGCGGCATCGGTCCATTATCGAGCGGACGGCCTCATTCTCCGGTCGGCCCACCCGCCAGCTCGGCCACCACGTCGAGGTGCCCCAGGTGGCGGGCGTACTCCTGCACCAGGTGCAACAGCACCCGTTCCAGGGACGCCGGGTCGGCGCCGTTCCAGCGCGGGCCCGGTGTGCCGATCTCCGCGAGGTCGTGCGCCGAGACCACCGCGCTGGTGCGCGCGCTCTGGGCACGCAGCGCCGCCACCAGGTCGGCGAGGGTCTCGTCGGGGGCGACGTACCACCTGTCGTCCCGACGGTCACCCCACGGCTCGGCGACGTCCCGGCCCTCGAAGCCCCACTCGATCCAGCGCAGCTCGACGTGGCGCAGGTGCGTGAGCAGCTCCAACGGGGTCCACCCGGACGGCAGACGGCTGTGCCGCAGCTCCGGCGCCGCCAGCGCCGACACCTTGGCCACCACTGACTCCCGGAAATAGTCCAGGTAACGCAGGAAGACCTCGGTGCGGCTGCCGGCGACGCCGGTGGGCTCGGGGAAGGGGATCACGGCCCGGTCGGCAGGTCGCGGCCACGCTGACGCACACCCGCGCCGCCGTACGGGTAGTCGCCCACCAGCGGGGCGCTCGCCTCGTCCAGCAGCCGCATCTGCTCCGCGTCCAGGACCAGGTCGGCGGCGGTCAGGTTGTCGTCGAGCTGCTCGGTGGTCCGCGCGCCGAGGATCACCGAGGTGACCGCCGGTCGGGCCGCCAGCCAGGCCAGCGACACCGCCGACATGGAGGCGCCGTGTTCCCCGGCGACCTGGCGGACCGCGTCGAGCACCCGCCAGGTGCGCTCCTGCGCGTTGCGACCCGCGTACGCCTCGACGCCGCGCTGCGGGTTCTCGCCGAGCCGGGTGGCGCCGGTGGGCGTGCTGTCGCGCTGGTACTTGCCGGTCAGCCAGCCGCCGCCCAGCGGCGACCACGGCAGGATGCCGATGCCCTCGTTCTCGCAGACCGGCACCAGCTCGAACTCGATCTCCCGGGCCAGCAGGTTGTACTGCGGCTGGAGGGTCACGATCGGGGTGAGGTTGAGGTGCTGGGTGAGCAGGGCGGCCTTCTGCAACTGCCAACCGGTGAAGTTGCTGACCCCCGCGTAGCGGATCTTGCCGGCGCGGACCGCGTCGTCGAAGAAGCGCAGCGTCTCCGGCAGCGGGGTCAGCGGATCCCACGCGTGCGCCTGGTAGAGGTCGACGGCTTCGACCCCGAGCCGCCGGAGGCTGGCGTCCAGGGCGCGGGTGAGGTGCACGCGGGACAGGCCGGCGTCGTTCGCCCCGGGGCCCATCGGGAACCGGCCCTTCGTGGCGATGACGAGGCGGTCGCGCAGGTCGGGGCGGGAACGCAGCCACCGACCGACGATCTCCTCGGAGACGCCCGTGGAGTAGACGTCGGCGGTGTCGAGGAAGGTGCCGCCGGCCTCGACGAACCGGTCGAGCTGGGCGAAGCTGCCCTCCTCGTCGGTCTCCGCGCCGAAGGTCATCGTGCCCAGACACAGGGTCGACACCACCGTGCCGGTGGCGCCCAGAGTGCGGTATCGCATGTCGTCCTCTCGGTCCGAGTTACGAAGCTGATCTTCGCACCTGGTCAGAACACCTGCACCCGCAGGCGCGGGGGCACCCACGCGGCGGCTTCGCGGGCGATGATGAGTCGGTGAGCGAGCCCGCCATCGACACCGATCGACCACACCGGCCGGCGCGGTCGTCCGCGCCGGCCGAGCTGCCGCAGCCCGGTCCCCGTGCGCTCGGCCCGTGGCTGGTCGCCGCCGCCACCAGCGTGACGCTGCTGCTGCTCGCCGGCCGCTACGGCTATCACCGCGACGAGCTGTATTTCCTGCTCTGCGGCCGGCACCTGGCCTGGGGCTACGTCGACCAGGGCCCACTCGTCCCGGCGCTGGCCCGGCTGCTGGACACGATCGCGCCGGGCAACCTGGTGGTGCTGCGTACGCCGTCGGCGCTGCTGGCCGGCGTCGCCGTCCTGCTGGTCGCCGCCATCGCCCGCGAGCTGGGCGGTGGCCGGGGCGGGCAGAGCTTCGCCGCGGTGCTGGCCGCGCTGTCCGGCATCGTGCTCGCCGGCGCCCACCTGCTCAGCACCACCACCGTCGACCTGCTGGTCTGGCTCGCCGTGGTGTGGTGCGCGGTGCGGCTGCTGCGCACCGGGGACAGCAGGTGGGCGCTCCCGCTCGGGCTGGTGCTCGGCGTGGGCATGCTCAACAAGCTGCTGCCCGCGTTGCTGGCCGTGGGCCTTGTCGCCGGGGTGGTGATCGCGGGGCCACGTCGGCTGCTGCTCGACAGGTGGGTGCTCGCCGCCGCCGGGATCGCCGCGCTGCTGGCCGCGCCGAACCTGATCTGGCAGGCCGCGCACGGCTTCCCGCAGCTCGGTGTGGCGGCCTCCATCTCCGGCGGCGACAGCTCCTACAGCAGTCGCCTCGACGCGCTCACCCTCCAGTTCGCCATCATCAGCCCGTACGCCGTGCCGATCTGGATCGCCGGCCTCGTCGCGCTGCTGCGCCGGCCGGCGTGGCGGGCGTACCGCGCGGTGGGTTGGGCCTGGGTGGTTGTTGTCGGCCTCGTCCTGGTCGCCGGCGGCAAGGGTTACTACGACGCGCCTCTGCTGCTGGTGCTCACCGCCGCGGGCGCGGTGGTGACCGCCGCCTGGGCGTCGCGTGGCGCGGCGTGGCTGCGTCGCGGGGTGCTCGCGGTGGGCGCGGTGCCGTTCCTGCTGCCCACAGTCGTGCTGTTGCTGCCGGTGCTGCCGGCCGACCGGCTGCCCAGCTTCGTGGTCGACGTCAACTACGACGCCGGCGAGACCATCGGCTGGCCGGAGTTCGCCGACTCGGTGGCCGCCGTCCACCGTGGCCTGCCGCCGCAGGAACGCTCGCGGGCGGTCATCCTCACCGGCAACTACGGAGAGGCCGGGGCGATCGCCCGGTACGGGCCGGCCCGTGGGCTCCCCCGGGCCTACTCCGGGCACAACAGCATGGTGGATTTCGGCCAGCCACCCGCCGACGCGGACGTGGCGATCGTCGTCGGCTGGGAGCGCCCCGATGCGCTGAACGCCTGGTTCACCGAGTGCACGCCCGCCGGGCGCGTGGATCAGCGGGTCGAGGTGGACAACGACGAGAACGGCGGCCCGATCTTCGTGTGTCGGGGGTTGCGGCGGCCGTGGGCGCAGATCTGGGACACCGAGGTACGCCACACCGGCTGAGCGCGGTCAGCCGGCGCTGTCGCCGGTGAGCCAGGCGCTGACGCCGGCCAGGGCCTCGGGGCCGGAGTCGACGCCCACGTCGCGGGCGAGGTCGGCGATCGTGATCCCGGCCAGGGCCGCGCGCCACGCCTCCTCCGCCGTCGCCATGGCGCGGGCGATGGGACACGCGCGGGTGCAGGCGTCGGGTGGGGTGGCCAGCGGGCCGCGCTGGCGGATCTCGGTGCAGACGAAGGCGGGGCCGGGCCCGTCGACGGCGTGGACCACGTCGAGCAGGCTGATGCTCTCCGGAGCGCGGGTCAACGCGTAGCCGCCCGCCTTGCCCTGCACCGAGTGGATGAGCCCGGCGCGGGCCAGCGACTGGAGCTGTTTGGCCAGGTAGCTGCCGGAGACGTCGTGCAGCTCCGCGAGCCGGGCCGCCGGGACGGGCCTGCTGCTGGCCGTGAGCACGACGCAGCAGTGCAGCGCCCACTCCACCCCGCCGGACATCTTCATCGCCTCACCCTAGCCACCCCGTTACTCGGACTTGTCGTGTCCGAGTATAGTTCTCGGACATAGGAAGTCCGAGTTACGTGCCGCCAGTGGCACGGCGGACAAAACAGACAGGGATGGTGGAACGGACATGAAGATCGCCGTGATGGGCGGGACGGGCCTCATCGGGTCCCAGGTCGTCCGGATCCTGCAGGCGGCCGGGCACGACGCGGTGCCGCACTCGCAGTCGACCGGAGTCGACCTCCTCACCGGGCAGGGCCTGCCCGAGGCGCTCAAGGACGCCGACGTCGTCGTCAACCTGACCAACTCGCCGACCTTCGACGACGCGTCCCCCGCCTTCTTCCAGACGACAATGGACAACCTGCTGACCGCCGCCGAGCGCGCCGGCGTCGGCCACGCCGTGATCCTGTCCATCGTCGGCGTCGACCAGGTGCCCGACCTGGCCTACTACCGCGCGAAGGTGCTCCAGGAGGACATCCTCAAGGCCAGCAAGGTGCCGTACTCGATCGTCCGCGCCACCCAGTTCTTCGAGTTCGTCGACGCGGTCATCTCCTGGACCTCCGACGAGAACGGCGTCCGCCTGCCCAGCACCCCCGTGCAGCCGATGGCCGCGGCCGACGTGGCCCAGGCCGTCGCCGACGTCAGCGTGGGCGCCCCCCTGCGCGGTGTGCGCAACGTCGCCGGCCCCGACGTGTTCGCACTCGACGAACTGGGCCGGATCACCCTCGCCGCACACGGTGACCAGCGCACCGTCACCACCGACGACAGCGCCGGCATGTTCGCGGCCGCCCCCGGCGACGTGCTGATCGCCAAGGAGGGCGCGGTACTCGCGCCGACGTCCTACCGGGAGTGGCTGGCACGCTGACTTTCCCCAGGCGGTGTTCCGGCGTACGCCCCCCGCGCCGGAACACCGCACCCCCCGTGCGGCGCTGTCCACTGTGCCCCGCCTCGCGCCGAAGGCCGCCTCCCGCGGTTCACCTCTTCGGGCGGACCGGCCCGGGATGCTGGACGCTCAGGTGCGAACGGGGCGACCGGCGCGCTCCGGCCCGGCGCCGGGACAGTGAGCGGATCAGGCCCGCGTGCACCCGCTGCTCGTCACGGGTGCTGAGCCCGAGCTGATTGTGCAGCAGGTGGACCAGGTCGAACGTCATCCTGCCGTCGTATCCCGGTGCGCGGCGGCACGCCTCCAGCAGGTGTGACCAGCAGGTCAGCGGGTGGCGTTCGGTCTTGAGCGCGGTGGCGATCCGCTGCCAGCGGACGCTCGGCAGGGCGGCCGCGGCGTCGGACGGGACGTGCTCGTTGTCGCCCCGCAGGGCGGGGCAGGTGTGCACGGCCGCCACCATCGCCAGGTCCACGGCGGCGCCGAGGCGGGCCTGCCGCCCCGGGGTCATCCCGATCAGGTCGACAGCCACGTCGACCAGCCGTGGATCGCGCGCTGGCGGAGCGGCGAGGTGCGGCACGTGCACGGGGCCCTCCGCCCCGACCGCCGCACAGAGCCCGGCCAGTCGGGCCGCCAGCAGGCGCGGCGTGCTGCCGAGCAGGTGCAGACAGACCACCCGTGGCGACTGGCGGGTGAACGACCAGGCGGACAGCTCGCCGACAGCCTGAAGGCCGTGCAGCAGTGGACTGATGCCCTGGGTGAGGAACGCGTCGGCCACCGCCGCCCGCGGCGGCAATAGACACTGAAATGCGTGCCATCGTTCCGACTCGCTCAGCATCACCTCCGCATCTGACGAATTGTCCAGATAGGATCGATAATGAACGGTCATCCGAAGTCCCCCCAGAAGGCGTCGCACCGCCGGGGTCGACATTAAGCGACGGGGAACGATGCGACAGTAGGGGAAACCCCACATTGTCGTGAACTCACCGCAACCTCCAGTGTGCGCTGTGTCAAGAACCAAGTACGCTATTTCGGTTTTTGGACAGCAACATTTGCTCTCTTCGACAATAGGACCAACCGGTCCCGCGATCGCAGTTCTTGTCGTGCGGACCTAGAGTTGCATCTGCCGCTCGCCCGAGCGCCGGCAATTGGCACCGCCGGCATCGGGCACGCCGAGAGGCCCGAACGGGACAGATCCTGGGGGTGGCAGTTGAAGCTGGGCCAACACTCGCCGTGTGCTCGCGTCCGACCAGGCCGTCGGGCCGCCGCCGGGCCGCGTCCGACCGCGACCGGCCGATGGCGTACGCCGACGGGCCGGGACGCCCCGGTGCCCGTCGTGGGGCGCCGATGAACATCAGCGAGGAGGAGTTCGCCCCGCCGCCGTCCGGCGACCCTCTCGACCCCCTGGTCGGGCGCAACTGCGCGCTCGACCTGTTCGACCGGGCCCTGGCCGGGGTCCGCGACGGCCAGCCCGCCATGATCGAGTTCGTGGGTGACCCCGGCACCGGCAAGACGCGGTTGCTGCGCGAGGTCGCCACACGAGCCCGACGAGCCGGGGTGCGCGTGCTCGCCGCCGCCGGCCGCGACGGCCACCAGGTCGGGCAGGCCATCGCCGCGCTGACGGATGAGCCGGGCGAGGCGGTCCGCGCCGGTGGGCCGCTGCTGCTGCTCCTGGACGACCTGCACACCGCGTCATCCGCGACGGCCACGCTGCTGCGTCGGCTCGCGCAGGCACCACCCCCGGGTCTGCTGTGGATCACCGCGTACCGGCCACGGCAGATGCCGTCGTGCGTGACCACCGCGCTCGCCGCCGGCATCCACCTGAGCCGCCGGGCGGTCACCCTGACACCGTTGGATCCGGCCAGCGTCGCCGCGCTGCTCGGGCTGGTGGAGGGACGCGCCGCCCAGCGGGTGCACGTGCTCTCCGGCGGTGTTCCCCGCTACGTCCTCGCGTACCGACCGGGCGCCCTGGACGGCCCGGTCGCGGCACTGCGGGGCCTGCCCGCCGAGTTGCCCGTCGACGTCACCGGCGCGGTTCAACTCGACCTCGACGCGCTCACCGACGAGCAGCGGCAGATGCTGGAGGCCGTCTCGGTGTGCCCGGACGGGTTCGAGCCGGCGCTGGCCGCGGCGCTCGCCGACCGCGGCCCCGAGGTCACCAGCGACCTGCTCGACGCGCTGGTCGCCGTCGACCTGCTGCGCACCGACCCCACCGAGGCGTCGACCCTGCGGTTCCGCCACGAGGTGGACCGCACAGTCGTGTACCGCGCGTTGTCCCCCGGCCGGCGGCGACGCCTGCACGCGACGGCGGCCCGCGTCCTGCGCGAGCTCGGGCATCCCGTCGGCCGGTACGCCGAACACCTGTCGGCCAGCGGGCAGTGCGCCGAACCGGCGACCGCCGACGCGCTGATCGAGGCGGCGGAGAGCGGTCTCGTGCCCCGGCTCGACGCGATCCGGTGGTTGACCAACGTCCAGCGGCTGCTGCCCGCCGCCGAGGTCACCGAGCCACGGCGTACGCGGCTGGAGTTCGCGATGGCCGACGCGCTGGTCGGCGCGGGTCAACTGCGTCAGGCCCGCACGCTGTTGCAGGAACTCACCCGCCGTCCTCTCGCCGACTGCGACCAGCGGCTGCGGGCGGTGGCCGCACGGGCGCGGGTGGAACGCCTGCTGGGCCGGCCGTTCGACGCGTACGCGCTGCTGCTGCCGTACCGGGACGGGCGGGTGGAGCCGCGCAGTCGCTTCCTGCTGACCGTCGAGGCGGCGATCGCCGGCGCCCTCTGTGGAGCGCCCGACGCGGCCGAGCACGCCCGGAGTCTGAGCCCGCTGGCGGAGCGGACCGGCTCGGCGGTCTGCGCGACAACTGCCGCGGTGGTGCAGTCGTTCGTGGCGGCGTACACCGACTGTGGGATCCGGGTGCCCGAGACGCTGGACCGGGCGTCGTCCGAGGTGGACGCGTTCGCCGACACCGACCTGGCCCGGCACCCGGACCTGTTGGCCCTGCTGGGCTGGGCCGAGTACCTCCACGAACGGGAGCGCTCGGCCCTGCACCACTTCGACCGTGCGCTGGACATCTGCTGCCGTGCGGGTCTCGTGGCGCTGACCCCCTGGCTGCTGGTCGGCCGTTGCGCGGTGACCGCCCGACTGGGCAGCCTGGAGCGGGCCCGGGTCGAGGGCGAGGACGCCGAGGAGGTCGCCGTCGCCATGGGCATCGACCCGCTGGTGGCGCTGGCCCGCGCGTACCGGGCCATCGCGGTGGCATGGCGCAGCGGCCCGAAGGCGGCCCGCCACCTGGCCGACACCGCAGTGCTGGACGCCAGCACCCGCCGCGAGAACTGGTACGACGGGGCGAGTCAGCGCGTGTCGGTGCGTCTGCGCTTCCTCGCCGGGGACCGGGCCGGCTCCACGTCGACGTTGCTGCGCGCCTGCGGTGGGGATGGTCTCGACCGGGTCGAGGTGACCAACCGGGCCTGCTGGGCCTCGGCGCTGGCCGAGATGGCCCACAAGGCCGGTCGGTGCGACGAGGCCGCGCGCTGGTTGGACGTGGCCGAGGGGTACGCCGCGCGGCTGGGGCTGCGGGGGCAGAGCGCGCTGACCCGGATCGCCCGGGCGCGGCTGACCCTGGAGGCGGATCCGCGCTGCGCCGCCGAGCTGGCCGCCGCGGCGGCGGACACCTTCGCGAGTCTGGGGTGGAGGCTGGAGGAGGCGTCGGCGCGGTTGGTGCGGGCGCGGGCTCTGTGCGAGGCCCGGGAGTGGTCGGCGGCGGAGGTCGAACTCGCCGAGACCCGCCGTATCGCGGAGCTGGTGGACTCGCCGCCGCTGCGCCGCTCGGTGGCCGGCGAGCAGAGCCGCGCGGCCGGGGCGGCGGGCCGTCTTCCGGCCGGGGCGACGGGTGGGGAGCTGACCCTGACGCGGCGGGAGTGGGACATCGCCCGGCTGGTGGCGGCCGGTGCGAGCAACGCCGAGGCGGCGGACCAGGTGTACGTGACAGTCAAGACGGTGGAGGCTCACCTGACCCGGATCTTCCGCAAGACGGGTGTGTCGTCGCGGGCCGGGTTGGCCGCGCTGCTGGTGTCCCGGGCTGTCGACCCGCGATCCGCTACCGAGGATCGAGGGTCTGGGACCCGCAGGGCCCGTTTTGACCGTTGATGCCCGCAATAAAACGGAGATGAAGGATAGGCGTCCCGTGGCGAGTGTCGGATATCTCGCCTTCTGCCTGCGGGAATCTGATATCTTGTCTCCCACCACCGGTCAAACCCGACAGGGTTGACCGGGGGGCCGGAAGCCGCACTGGCTCGCCCGGAGATGCGCAGGGAAGGCATCGTCGTGAGTCAATACATCATCACCATCGTGCCCGTGGAGGACGACGGTGAGGAGATCACCGGCCCGGTGGCCCAGACCGTCGTCCGTCTGGAGACCGGCAACGGCCACCCGGTCGTGCGGGAGCTCACCGTCCGCGCACCGCAGAGCGCCGGTCTGACCGGCGAGCTGCCGTACGTCGACTTCGATGCCCTGCTGCGCGCCTTCATCCCCCCGCAGGACCGGGACCGCAGCCGCGCCGAGGCCGCGCCCCGTCCGGCCGTGACGGTCGGGCCGGTCCCCGCGACCACCGCCACCACCGCCGCCGCGCCCCGGCCGCAGCCGCCCCGACCGGCCCGCCGGGCCGGCGAACCGGAGCGGCTCAGCCGACTCAAGGCCGGTCGCGCGTACCGCCGGGCACCCGACCCGGCGGACCTGGAGGCGGTCTACGAGCAGGTCGGCACGATCAGCCGCGTCGCCGAGCACTTCGACGTTCCGGTGCACACGGCACAGGGCTGGATCAGCCGGATGCGCCGCAAGCACGACGAGGTCAACGCCGGCTGACACCCGGCTCGGCCGGCACACCGGTCAGCACGGCCAGCGCGTCCACCACCGCCGGCGTCGCCCGGTCCAGCCAGCGCTCGATGCCGACCTCCGCCGTGTCGAACTCGCGCTCCAGCACGCACAGGCCGGCCGTGGGCACGCACGCGCCCACCTCGGCCAGCAGGGCACCCAGGTAGGTGTCGACGACGTGCCGGTGACCGGACCGGGCGGCGGTCATCAACGGCACCGCCACCACCCCGGTCAGCGCTCCCCGGGGCAGCACGTCGACGAAGAGCTTCAGCAGCCCGCTGTACGCCGCCTTGAACGTGGGGCTGGCCACCAGCAGCAGCCCCGGTCGGCGTACCGCCTCCAGCACCTCGTCGAGGGTCTCCGGCCGGCTGCCCTGACCGACCAGTTCGGCCGTCAGCTCGGCCAGGTCGATCACCGTGGGCGCGGCGACGGGGGTCGGGCCGTGGGTCAGCCGGGAGTGCAGTGCCTCCGCGGTGGCCAGCGCGACGGTCCGCGTACGGGAATGGGGTTTCGGGTTGCCGATCAGCGCGGTCATCGGCAGCTCCGCGACGGGCCCGGTCATCGGCCCACCGCCAGCTCCGGCGTCCGCCGGCCGCCCTCGGCGTGCGTGCCGTCCCCGTCGGTCCCGCCATCCAGGAGGCCGTCGTGGCGCAGCAGCGGCAGCACGCCCTCGCCGAACCAGTACGCCTCCTCCAGGTGCGGCTGCCCGGACAGGATCAGATGGTCCACCCCGGCGGCGTGGTACTCGGCGATCCGCTCCGCGACCTCTTCGTGACTGCCCACCAGCGCCGCGCCGGCACCGGGCCGGATCAGGGAGTAGCCCGCCCAGACGTTCGGGTACACCTCCATCCGGGCGTTGCCGTCGGCGTGCAGCGCCGCCGCCCGCCGCTGGCCCTCCGAGTCGGTACGGGCGAAGCGCTGCCGGGCGGCGGCGATCCGCGCCTGGTCGACGCCGGCGAGGAGTCGGTCCGCCTCGGCCCACGCCTCCCGCGCGGTGTCCCTGGTGATGACGTGGAGTCGACTCCCGGTGCGCAGCGTGCGGCCGGCCTCCGCCGCCTGCTCACGTGCCCGACCCAGCAGCTCGCCGAGCTGGGCCGGCGTCTCACCCCAGGCCAGGTACACGTCCGCGTGCCGGGCGGCCGCCCGCTGCGCCGCCGGCGACGAACCGCCCAGGAACACGGCCGGAGCGGTGGCCGGCGGCCGGGCCAGCAGGGCGGACTTCACCCGGTAGTGCTCGCCGTCGTGGTCGACCGGCTGACCGGACCACAGTCCACCCAGGATGGTGAGGAACTCCTCCGCGCGGGCGTAACGGGCGTCGTGGTCCAGCCAGTCGCCGTAGCGGCGCTGCTCGTCCGGGTCGCTGCCGGCCACGATGTTGAGCAGCACCCGGCCCGCCGAGACACGGTGCAGCGACGCGGCCATCTGGGCGACGAGCGTGGGCGAGGCGAGCCCCGGCCGTAACGCGATCATGAACTTCAGCCGCTGCGTCTGCGCGGCCAGCGCGGACGCCACCACCCACGGGTCCTCGCAGAACAGCCCGGCCGGCGTGAGCACACTGGCGAAGCCCAGCCGGTCGGCGGCGCGCGCCACCTGCGCCAGATAGCCGATGTCCGGCGGCCGGCGGGTGATCCGGGCCGGCCGGCTCCCGCCACCCCGGGCGGGCTCGGCCAGGTCACGGCCATCTCCGTGCGTCGGCAGGAACCAGTGCAGGTCCAGTGGCATGGGGTCACTCCCCTTCCGGCGCGACGTCGAAACGCGCGGGCATCGCGGTGACGGCGTTCATGAAGTTGGTCCGCATCCGGCGTACCGGCCCGGTCAGTCGGAGCCGGGCCAGGTGCGGACGGATCGCGGTGAGGAAGGCCGCCATCTCCAACCGGGCCAGGTGCGCGCCCAGGCAGAAGTGCGGACCGATACCGAACGCCAGATGCGGGTTGGGATCGCGGGCGAGGTCCAGCCGGTCGGCATCGGCGAACGCGGCCTCGTCCCGGTTGGCCGAGACGTAATAGACGACCACCTTGTCCCCGGTGGCGATGCGGGTCCCGTCGAGGACCGTGTCGCGGGTGGCGGTGCGGCGGAACTGCATGATCGGCGTGACCCAGCGCAGCAGCTCCTCGACCGCGCTCGCGGTCAGGTCGGGCTCGGCGATCAGCCGGTCCCGCTGCTCGGGGTGCTCCAGCAACGCCTGCACCCCGTTCGAGATGAGGTGCCGGGTCGTCTCGTTGCCGGCGATGACCAGCAGCAACCACAGCTGACACAGCTGCGCGTCGGTCAGACCCCGACCGTCGGCCTCGGCGTGCACGAGGAGGCTCAACAGGTCGTCGCCGGGCGCGGCCCGTCGCTGGGCCGCCAGCTGCCGCACGTACGAGAAGGCCGCCGCGAAGGTGTCCCGGTAGCGCTGCACGCTGGCACCGCCGTAGCGGGGATCGTCGAACCCGACCAGGTTGTTGCTCCACTCGAACAGCAGCCGCCGGTCCGCCCGCGGTACACCGAGCAGGTCGGTGAGGACGAGCAGCGGCAGCTCGGCGGCGAGGTCCGCCACCACGTCGATGTCCCGCGCGGCCACCGCCCGGGCGACGACCTCCTCGGCATGGCGGGTCACCAGCTCACCGAGGCGGCCCACCGCGCGGGGCGTGAACGCCCCCGCCACCAGCCGCCGCACCCAGGCGTGCTCCGGAGCGTCCATGTTGATCAGAAGCTGGCGGTTGCGGTCCAGATCCTCCGGGGTCCGGGGGTCGGCGAGGAACGCCCCGCCGGCCGCCGACGAGAACGTCGCCGGGTCGCGGGACACCGCGGACACCGCCGCGTGGCGGGTGACGGCCCAGAAGCCCGGACCCCGGGACCGCACCGACCGGTCGTGGTCGGTGCGGGTCAGCTCGACCTCCTCGACCCAGGCCACCGGCGCCTCCCGTCGACGGCGGGCGAACTCGTCGTACGGCACGCCGGCCAGGAAGGTCCCCGGGTCCGCCAGCAGACCCGGCGACACCGGGGCCGCCCGGTAGCGGTCCCGCAACGCCCGGCGGGGCACCTTGCCGGTCGGCTCGCGCGGGATCCGGTCGATCACCTCGTACGAGCGCGGCACCTTGAAGCCGGCCAGGCTGGTCCGGCAGTGCGCGTCCAGGACCTGCTCGATGCCCCGGGCCGGCCACGCCGGGTCGAGCTGCACCACCGCCCGGACCTGCTCGCCGAACTCCTCGTCGGGCACGCCGATGACCACGCTGTCCCGCACGGCGGGGTGCGTCGACAGCACCGCCTCCACTTCGGCGGGATAGACGTTCACGCCGCCGGTGACGATCAGCTCCGCCGAGCGGCCGGTGAGGAACAGGTAGCCGTCGGCGTCCAGGTGGCCCAGGTCGCCGACGGTGAAGGTGTGCGGGGCGACGTGCGCCTTTTCGGTCTGCTCCGGAGCGTTGTGGTAGTGGAACCCCCGGCCCGGCGGCCGCCGTACGGCCACCCGGCCCTCCTGCCCGGCGGGCACCGGCCGGCCCTCGTCGTCGACCACCACCACCTCGGTCGGCGGCGCCGGCCGGCCCACCGTGCCCGGCCGGGCCAGCCAGGTGTGCGAGTCGGCGAGGGTGACGATGCCGGCCTCGGTCGCGGCGTAGTACTCCACGAACACCGGCCCCCACCACTCGATCATCGCCCGCTTGGTCTCCGGCGGGCACGGGCCGCCGCCGTGCCAGATCCGGGCGAGGCTGGCCCCGGAGAACGCCGCCCGGGTCGCCGCGTCGACCCGCAGCAGGCGGATGAACTGGGTCGGCACCAGATGACTGATGGTGATCTTCTCGTCGTCGATCACGCGCAGCACCTCGACCGGGTCGAACCCGCGGCGCAGCACCAGCCCGCACCCGCGCAGCAGCGGGAACTGGGCGAAGAACAACTGCGCCGAGTGGTACCAGGGGCCGACCAGCAGCGCCTGCCCCTGCGTCGGAATGCCCAGGCCGCCGCCGAGCGCCTCGGTGGTGGCGGCCACCCGGTCGATCGGGGCACCGACCTTCAGCAGCGGGTTGACCACCCCCTTGGGGCGTCCGCTGGTGCCCGAGGTGTAGAGCAGCACGCCACCGGAGAGCGCCGGAACGCCCGGGCCCGCCGGCAGGTCGTGCACCGGCGTGAACCCGTCCCCGCCGTCCACAGTCACCAGCAGGTCGGGGCCGCCCGGCGTACGCGCCACCGCGTCGCGCACCGTCGGCGCGTACGCCGCCTCGGTGAGCACCGCCCGCGCGCCGCAGTCGGTCAGGATGTGGGCGATCTCCGGCGCGGTGAGGTGCCAGTTGACGGGCACCGCCACCAGACCCGCGTGCACGCAGGCGAGCAGCGCCTCGAACGTCTCGTGCCGGTTGCCGAGTACGAACGCCACCCGGTCACCGACGTCCAGGCCGGCCCCGCGCAGCACGCCGATCCACCGGTCCACCGACCGGTCCAGCTCCGCCCACGTCCGGGTGGTCCGCTCGTCGGTCAACGCGACGTCGCCGGCCCGGTCCCGGACCATGGTCTTCAGCAGCTCGGCCACTCGTCACTCCTGTCTGGGCGTGGTGCCGTGCGTGAGGTCGGGGCTGACGGCCAGGACGTGCTCCGCGACCGGCCGGAAGTTCAGTCGGGCGATCTGCGCGGTGCCGATGTCCGCCCGCGCCGCCCGGGCCGCGTCGGCGGGAATCACCACCAGCTCGCCGGCTGCCTGGGCGAGCAGCTGCACCTGGCAGCAGCGGTCCATCGCCAGGAACCACCAGGCCGCCTCGGCCACCGAGCCGCCGACCGTCAGCAGCCCGTGGTTGCGCAGCACGACGGCCTTGCCGGCGCCCAGCGTCGCCGCGATCCGGTCCCCCTCCGCGCCGTCGAGGACGACCCCGCCGTACTCGTCGTGGACCTCGTGGTCCTCGAAGAACGCGCACGCGTCCTGGGTGATCGGCGCGAGCGGCCGGCCGAGCGCCGAGAACGCCCGACCGTGGATCGAGTGGGTGTGCGCGGCGGCCACCACGTCCGGGCGGGCCTTGTGGATGGCCGAGTGGATGGCGTAGCCGGCGGGGTTGATCCGGCCGGAGCCGTCGACCACGTCACCCGTGTGGTCGACGCGCAGCAGGTCGTCGTCGCGGACGTGGGCGAAGTGCCGGGCGAACGGGTTGATCCAGAAGGTGTCCGGCTCGATCGGGTCCCGGGCGGTGACGTGGCCGCCGGCGCCCTCGTCGAACCCCGCCAGGGCGAACGCGCGCAGCGTCAGGACCAACTGCCGACGGCGGTGGGCGCGTTCCTGTTCCGGGTTTCGTCGCTCAGCCACAGCCGCCTCCGGTGTCCGTGTCGTACCCGCCCACGCCCGCCGGCACCGCGGGCGGCGCGACAGGAGTGCCGGTCCGCTCGGCGTACGCGGCGAGGAAGTCGTCGACCCGGTCCACGCCCCAGAACCGGTGTGGGCCCAGCCGCAGGTAGGGGATGCCGAAGATGTCCTCCTCGTACGCCCGCAGCAGGCAGTGCGCCCCGGCCGCCCGGACGCCCTCGTCCTCGACCGCGCCGAGCACCACCGCCGGGTCCACCCCGGCCCGCTCGGCGACCTCCGCGATCACCTCGGGGGTGCAGACGTCCTCGCCCCGCTGCCAGCGGGCGGCGATCACCTCCCGGTAGAACGCCTCCCCCGCGCCCTGGTCCCGGGCGGCCAGCCACCCCAGGTGCGGGACCTCCCACCACGGGTCGACGTCGATCGGCCAGCGCATCGGCAGGCCCAGCCGCTGGGCCTGCCGCTTGGCGTCCTGGAGCAGGTACAGGTGCTTGGGCTTGCTCATCTGCACGTAGTGGAAGGCGCCGCCCCGGGCCGTCAGCGCCGCCTCGGTCCGCGCGTCCGGGTCCCAGTACGGGATGAACTCCAGCACCTCCTGCGGCCGGCCCAACGCCCGGGTCAGCCGCTCCACCGCCAGCCAGCTGTACGGGCTGCGGAAGGAGAAGTACAGGCGGGGCGGCTTGGCGGCCATCACCGCCGCCCGCCGGTCAACGCCGCCACGGTGTCCCCGTCCAGGGTGGCGAGCCGGCCCGCCTCGGGGCCGCGGCTGACCGCGTACCCGTGCAGGATGCTTGCCGTCGCCACCCGGACCAGGCGACCGTCGCGCACGACGTGGCAGTTCATCCGCGCGTCGTACGTGACGTCCTTGAGCACGTCGGTGACGGTGAAGGTGACCCACACGGGCTCGTCGAGGTGGGCGTCGCCGAGCACCTCGACGCGGGCGCGGGACACCACCGGGATCCAGCCCCGCTCGCGCAGCATCCGGCCCACCGACACACCCCGGTCGGCGAGGTAGCGGTCGACCACCTCCTCCAGCAGCCGGACGTACCCGGAGTGCTGCATCCGCTGCGAGTACTGGCAGTAGAAGTAGGGCACCCGCCACTGCCACACGAACCCCGCTCCGGCGGCGCGCAACTCATCGGCCGGGTCCACGCCGGCGGGGGCGCCCGGCTCCCCGGCGGCCGGCTCCTCGACCAGGCCGGCCAGCTCCGCCGGCAGCGGCGTCGCCTGCGGTACGTCCGCCTCCCGCACCAGGGCCACCCGCACCCGGGCCCGGCACACGGTGACGTCGGCGTCGCGGTGCACACCCATCCGCACCGCGAACCGGCCGTTGGCGGCGGGGGTCGCCACCACCGTCGCGGTGTCGTCGACGTCGAGGACGGCGGGCAGCAGCAGCGAACAGTCCCGGATCGACAGCCCCACCCCGTGCTGGTGGTAGAGCTGGCCGGGGCCGTGCCCCCGCTCCCGGAACCACTGCAGGACACCCTGCTCCACCAGGTACGCGAAGTGTTTGAAGCCGATCCAGGTGCGGATGTTCGCGCCCTCGAACCCGGGCCGGGCCGACAGCGTCACGGATGCGTTCTCAACCGCCGTGGTCACGGCGTACCTCCTCGGATCGCGGGGTCGGGGCAGACCTTCTCGACGAAGCCCGCGACGTGTCGGGCCACCTCGGCCGTCCGGTCGAGATGACAGAAGTGGTGAAAATCCGGCTCCACGACGACGTGCGCGTCGGGAAGTTCGGCCCGCAGCGCGCCGACGCGCGGGCCGTCGAGGCCAGGGTCCCGGCCGCCGGTGAGCACCATGGTCGGCACGGTCACCGCGTGCAGCGGCAGGCCGGCGGTCGCGGTGAAGTGGTCGAACAGGGTGGTGAAACCGACGGGGCCGATCCGGTCCACCATGATGTCCCGCATGGCGGTCAGGGTCTCGGCGTCCAGGTCGGCCAGCCGGGGGCCGAGGCGGTGGCGCAGCCCCTCGTCGATGATCTGGACGAAGTTGGCCTGCGCCCGCTCGTGCACCGCCCAGGTGATCGGCAGATCGGGCGGGCAGTAGAACGGCGCGATGAGCATGGCTCCGCGCGGGGCGACGTCCGGTTCGGTGGCGAGCATCTCCAGCACCGCGTTCGCGCCGAGCGAGTGGCCGACCACGACGTCGGGAGGTGTGGCCAGGGCCCGGACGGCGGCGGCGAGCCAGGCGCCCGGGGTGCCCCGACGCCGCCAGCGGTGATCGGTGCCGGCCTTCCACGGCAGCTCGGCCGCGAGCAGCCGCCAGCCGGAGGGCAGCCGCTGCGCCAGGGGCCGCCAGCTGCGCCAGGCGTCGGACATGCCGTGCGCGAGCAGCACTGTCGGCGTCCCGGTGTCCGGGCCGGCGAGCCGGTGCACGGCGACCGCCGGTGGCGTGCCGCTCATCGCCGGGCCGCCCGGACGTCGAGTTCGCGCGTGCCGTCGACGGGGTCGCCGCAGCGGACCGTGACTGTCGCGTTGGCGGCGGCGAGGCGTACGGCCAGCGCCGTGTGCACGACCCCCGCCGCGCCGTAGTGGTCGCCCGCCACAGCGTCCGCGTCGATGAGCAGGCCGCGTGGTGTGCCGTCGACGGGAACGCCCGCCCGCACGGGCCCCAGCAGGGCCAACGGGTGCGGCGCGGCGTCGACCCGGCCGAGCAGCAGGCAGGCCGCCCCGGCGCGCAGCGGTCGGGCGTCGGTGACGCCGTCCCGGGCGGCGTGCAGGGCCTGGGACTGCGGGTCGTCCGGCTCGGTGCCGACCACGACGACCCGGTCGGCGCGGCCGGTACGCAGCAGCAGCCCGGCCAACCAGATCGCGTCCAGGCCGGCGGTCGCGCCGGAGCAGACGGTGAGGTTGGGGCCCCCGAAGCGGAACCAGATCGCGATCGCGCCGGCGATGACGTTGCTGGAGGCGTTCGGCGCCTCCAACGGGCCGACCTCGCGTGGGCCGCCCTCGCGCAGCCGGCGGGCGATGTCGCCGACGGTGGCGACGTTGCCGAGGTTGGAGCTGACCACCACCGCGGTACGCGGATCCGCCGGTCCGCTCGGGCGGGGTGCCTTCGGCGCGAGGCCCAGCGCCCGGTGCACGGCGCAGAGGGCGAGTCGGGTGGCCGGCTCCTTGGCCAGCAGACCCTTGCGGCCGAGCAGGTCGGCGGCGCGCTCGGGTGGGCAGGCGGGTTCCTCGTCGGCGGCCCCCGCATCGACGGCACCGGCCGGCAGGTCGAGTCCGCGCACGTCGACTCCCGGCAGGTGCAGTGCCGCCGCGAGAACGGCGGCGACCGGTGGATCCGGGTCGGCCCCGGCGGTGCGGTCCCGGTTGGTCATGGCCGGGTTGTCCACCGTGGACCGATTCGGGCGGGTCACCTGGCCCGGGCGGCGGGACGCGGGCGGTGGCACGCCGCGATCCGGTGTCGGCGCGAGGTGCCCGGCGTGGACGCGGTCCGTCATCGCAGCGCCTCCAGGAGGGTGACGGCGTTGAGACCGCCGAAGCCGAACGCGTCCACCTGCGCCACCCGCACGTCCGCCCGTGCGGCCGTCTCGCGGACCAGCCGCAGCGCGGCCGCCTCGGGCGCCGGCCGGGTCAGGCCGACCACCGGCGGCACCCGGCCGGTGCGCAGGATCTCGACGGCGACGGCGACGCTGAGCAGCGCCGAGCCTCCCGACGTGTGGCCGACGGCGCCCTTGAGGGCGGTGACCAGGGGGCGGGGCTCGCAGCCGGCGAACACCTCGGCGATGACCCGCGCCTCGGTCTCGTCGTTCAGCGTCGTGCCGGTGCCGTGCGCCAGGACCAGGTCGACCTGCTCGGGCCGGCGCTCGGCGCGCTGGTGGGCGTCGCGGACCGCCCGCAGGATGCCCGCGGGGTCGGGTGCCGTCTCGTGCCCGGCGTCGCAGGACAACCCGGTGGCGAGCAGCCGGGCCAGCCCACGGCCGGGTCGCTCCGGCTCGACCACCAGCACCGCCGCGCCGTCGCCGAGCAGCACACCGGCCCGGTCGGCGTCGAAGGGCCGCACCCGGCCGGTCGGCCGGGCGGCCACCCGGCCGATCATCGCCAGCATGGAGGCGCTGCTGCCGTCGGTGCCGCCGACCAGCACGGCGTCCGCCTCGCCGGTCTCCACCAGGTCCTGTGCCAGGGCGAGGGCGGAACCGCCGGCGCTGCACGCGTTGGCCAGGGTGACCACCCGCTGCACGCCGGGTGCCGCGCTGGCGACGGCGTCGGCGAAGTGCAGCCGCTCGGTGCGAAAGTCCACCGAGCCCGCCAGGGCCGCCCGTTCCACCTCTGCCGACTCGCGCAGCCCGGTGCCGACGAGGCTCACCACCCGCTGTCGACGTGCGTCGAGGCCGGCGGCGGCGACGGCCTCGGCCACGCAGTCGGTCAGCCAGCGGCTCGGGCCGAACGGCGCGTCGTCATCGATCGGGTAGCCGTGGCCGACCCCCACCCGGGCCGGGTCCGACCGCCGCAGCCCGGCGGCGCCGCACGCGCCGCGCAGCAGCGCTGCGACGGTGGCCGGGCCGTCGCCGAAGCAGGTACGGACGGCGGTGGCGGTGATGGTGGCGGACATGTCCTACCCCCGCACCACTGCCGCGGCGACCGCGCCGTCGCGGGACCGCCCGACGATCAGCGCGGGCCGACCGCGCGCGGCCGGGTCCTCGGCGTAGCGGCCCAGCAGCACGCCCAGCGCCAGCGCGCCGGTGGCGGACTGACAGTCACCGAGCGCCGGACGCACCGACAACCGCTGCGCGCCCGCCGGCACCACCTCGGACAGGCTGTCGGCGTCGAGATCGCCGCTCGCGACCGCCCACACGTCGGCCGGGCGGACCTTCGCCGTGGCCAGCGCCCGACGTACGCAGCCGGTGAGCCCGTCGACGCCCTGCTCCGGCTGGAAACCGGTGGCCACCGCGAGCACCTGGGCGCGCGGAGCCCCGGTGAGGCCGGGCATCGGGCGACGCAGCAGGTAGACCGCCGCGGCCTCACCGGCCGGGCCGACGCCGGTCAGCTCCGCCGCCCACGCCGTGTTCGGCGTGTACTCCTCGACCCCGCCGACCAGCAGGGCGTCGACGTATCCCCGACGCAGGGCGTTGAGCGCGTAGCGCAGCGCGTACAGGAAGGCGAGCGGGCCGCCGGCCACAGTGGCGTTGACGCCGCGCAGCCCGTAGCGGATCGCGGCCTGCCCGCTGGCGCAGTTCATCACCGTGTTCGGGAACAACACCGGGTTGACCAGGTACGGCTTGTCCTGCACCAGCGTCTCGCGGGAGAAGTCCATCGTCGACTTCAGGCTGCCGGTGGTGGTGCCCAGCACCACGCCGACGCGGTGCCGGTTGTCGTCGTCGGGGGTGAACCCCCCGTCGGCCAGGGCCCGCCCGCAGGCCACCATCGCCAGCGCGGTCGCCCGGTCCAGGAAGCTGGTGCCCTTGCGGCCCAGCAGTCGGCGTACGTCGAAGTCGGCGATCGCCGGGGCCTGCGCCGTGGGCAGCGGCTCGTCGAAGCGGTCGCGCACGTCGACGCCGACGACCGTGCCGGCGCGGACGGCGGCCAGCAGTTCGGTGACCGACTCCCCGGCCGCGCTGAGCACTCCCCAGCCGCTCACCAGGGCGGTCACCGGATCGCCCCGAAGATCGTGATGGCGTTGTTGCCGCCGAACGCGAAGCCGTTGTTCTGCGCCACCCGCACCGTGGCCGGGCGGGCCGTGTTCGGCACCGGATCGATCCACGACAGCTCCGGGTCGGGGTTGGCCCAGTTGATGGTCGGAGGCAGGAACCCGTGCCGGATGCCCAGCGTCGTGGCGATCGCGCCGAACCCGCTCGCCGCGCCCATCGTGTGCCCCAGCATCGACTTGATCGAGCTGACCGGCGGCACCCGGTCGCCGAACACCGCCCGGATGGCCCGCGCCTCGCACAGGTCGTTGGCGGGCGTGCCGGTGCCGTGCGTGCTGATGTAGTCGATGTCCTCCGGTTTGACCCCGGCGTTCTCCTGCGCCAGCCGCATGCACGCCGCGACGCTCTCCTCGTTGGGCGCGACCATGTGGTGGGCGTCGCAGTTGACGCCGTACCCGAGCGCCTCGGCGTAGATCCGGGCACCCCGGTCCTGCGCGTGCTCCAGGGTCTCCAGCACCAGGGCCGCGCCGCCCTCACCGGTGAGGATGCCGGAGCGGTCCCGGTCGAACGGCCGGCACGCCCGCTCGGTCAACGCGCCGAGCCGGTAGAAGCCGGCGTGCGCCCACCGGCACACCGAATCGGCGCCGCCGGCCAGCATCACGTCCGCCTCACCCCAGCACAACAGGTCGTACGCGTACCCAATGGCGTAGTTGCTGGCCGAGCAGGCGGTGGTGAGGGTGACCGACTCCCCCGCCAGCCCCAGCTCCGCGCTCACCGCGTAGGACAGCCGCTCGGCCGGCGCCTGGCGCAGCGCCTCGGCGGACATGGCCGGGTAGCCACCGGCCACCAGCTCGGCGGTGAGCTGCTCCACCACAGTGGACTCGCCGCTGGTGGTGCCGACGACCGCGCCGACGCGCGCCGGGTCGGTGGCCGGCAGCGACAGACCCGCGTCCATCGCGGCCAGCCGGGCCGCCGCCGCCGCGAACAGCGCCGAGCGGCCCCACTCGTCGACCCGCAGCCGCCGCAGCAGCGCCTCCGGCCGGAACGCGGGCACCTCACCGGCGAAGTGGTGCGGGAACCCGCTCGCGTCGAAGCTCGTGATGGGCGCGGCGGCCGAGCGGCCGGAGCGCAGCCCGTCGGTGAACTCGTTCACGCCGATGCCGATGCCGGACACCGGTCCGAGCCCGGTGACGACCACGCGGTGCACGGTCAGCCCTGCCAGCCGGCGTGTCGCGCCACCACCTCGTGGACGGCCTTGAGGCTGCGCATCTCGTTCAACTCGGCCTGCGGGATCTCCACCTTGTACTTCTTCTCGATCCGGGCCAGGATCTCGATCGCCCGCAACGAGTCCGCCTCGTACTCCTCGACGAAGTCTGCGGTGTCGGCGACCTCCTCGGGTTCCAACTCGAGCACCTCCGCCACGATCTCCCGCAGCTCCGCCATGTGCGTGTCGCGTTCACTCATCGGTGTTCCCTCTTCCTCTCATCGTTTCCGCTCCGCGATGGCGTCGGCCGGTCGGACGACGGCCATCATCGAGCCGAACTCCGCCACCTGGTCGGTCCCCACCCAGCTGGATCCGGCGGCGAACGCGGCCCCGTGCACGACCTGTTCCAGGCGCACCCGGTGCCGGATCACGTCGCCCGGGTACACCTGGCGCAGCAGCACGCAGTCCCGGGCCGCGGTGAACATCGGCAACCCGGTCGTGCCCGGCCCGCGCGACAGCAGCCACAGCACCGCCGCGCCCTGACCGAACGACTCGATCAGCAGCGACGCCGGGTACGCGTACCGGTCGGGGGCCTGCCCCTCGGCGATCCCGGAGTAGCAGGGCTCGCAGCCGGTGACCGCCTTCACCGCCTCCAGGCTCACCCCCGGCTCGACGCTGTCGACCCGGTCGAGCAGCAGCATCGGATACCGGTGCGGCAGCAGGGCCCGCAGCTCACCGTGCTCGAGTCGCATCAGGCGGTCCCGCCGTCCGCGCTCGGCCAGCGGTAGACCGCGCGCACCGTCGCCGCGTGGACCCCGTCGCCACGAACGCACCGGGCGACGACGTCGAAGGACTGGTCGTCGCCGACCGGGCCGACCGACGCCTCGACGGTGAGCGTGTCGCCGGCCAGCAGCGGGGCGAGGAACCGGGCGGAGCGCAACCGGTGCAGCTGGGGCAGCCGGCCGGCGCAGTAGCCGACGGCCGACGTCACGGCCTGCCCGATCGTCTCCAGGGTGAACACGCCCGGATAGACGGTCAGCTCGGGGAAGTGCCCGGCCAGGTAGACGTCTGCGGCGTCGACCGTGGTGCCGGCGCGCAGGCTGATCCCGCCGCGCGGACCGGCGGACACCTCGACCCACTCGATCGCCGGCAGCGGCGCGGCAGCGGCCTCGTACGTGTCGGCGGGCCGGGTCGCGGCGCTGAACGCGGGTGCGGCGGTCACAGCACGATCCCCCCGTCCACGCGGATCACCTGGCCGGTGACGTAACCGGCGCGTTCGGAGAGCAGGAACTCGACCAGGTCGGCGACGTCGGCGGGGGCGCCGAAGCGGCCCAACGGGATCTGCCCCAGCGCCTGCTCGCGCAGCTTCGCCGGCAGCGCGGCGGTCATGTCGGTCTCGATGAAACCGGGGGCGACGACGTTGACCCGGACGCCGTACCCGGCGACCTCCTTGGCCAGCGACAGGCTGAGCCCGATGATGCCGGCCTTGCTGGCGGCGTAGTTGGTCTGCCCGGTGTTGCCGGTGACCCCGGCCACCGAGGACAGGTTGACGATGGCGCCGCGGCGTCGCTTGAGGAAGCGGAACGCGACCGTCCGGCAGGTGTTCCAGGTGCCGGTGAGGTTGGTGCCGATCACGTCGTGCCACTCGTCCGGCGCCATCAGCACCAGCGGCCGGTCCCGGGTGATGCCGGCGTTGTTGACCAGCGCGGTGAGCGGCCCGAGGTGCCGTTCGGCGGCGGTGACGAACGCGTCGACAGCGTTCGGGTCGGTCACGTCGCACGGCCCGAACCACGACCCGACCCCGTACGCCTCGACCTCCGCCCGGGTCTTGTCCGCTGCCTCGCTCGGCGTGCTGTAGCAGCCCGCCACCGCGTACCCCTGCGCCGCGAGCCGCAGCGCCACGGCCCGGCCGATTCCCCGGGACACGCCGGTCACCAGCGCGCAGCGCGGCGCGTCGCCTGCCGTTGTCATGTCATCCCCTGCTCATCCGATGGCCCGTTGCGCGCGCAGCCGGTCCCGCGTGGCCGCGTCGACGCCCACCTCGTCGAGGACCCGGTCGGTGTCCGCGCCGGGCTCGGGGGCGCCGGAGCGGACGGCTGTCGGTGTCCGGGAGAACTTGACCGCCGGCCCGGTCAGCGGCGCGGTGCTGCCGTTGGACAGCACCGTCTCCTGCACCATGGCCCGGGCGTGGACCTGCGGGTCGGTCGCGGCCTCGGCGAAGGTCCGTACCCGCTCGGCGGTGATCCCGTTGGCGTCGAGGGTGTCGACCACCTCGGCGCACCTCCGCCCGGCGCACCAGTCGGCGACTACCGCGTTGACAGTGGCGCGGTTGTCGCGGCGTTCCTCGTTCGTCGCGTACCCGGGTGCCCGGGCCAGTTCCGGGCGGCCGACGACCTCGGCCAGGCGACGCCAGGAGCGGTCCAGGGGGACCGCCACGTAGACGTGGCCGTCGGCGCACCGGAAGCAGCCGGCCGGCACCACGAAGTCGGCCTGGTCGCCCCAGCGGCGCAGCGGCACCCCGGTCGCGCCGAGGGTGAGGTAGCCGTTGCTGGAGAACAACAGCGAGTCGAGCATGCTCACGTCGACGTGCTGACCCTCGCCGGTGTGGTCGCGGTGGCGCAGCGCGGCGAGCGCGCCGATCACCGCGTGCAGCCCGGCGAGGTCGTCGGCGAGGAACGTGGGCGCCTTCAGCGGAGCGCCGTCGGGTTCGCCGTTGAGCGCCATCCAGCCGGCGGCGGCCTGGGTGGTCGGGTCGTACCCGGGTCGCTGCGCGTCGGGGCCGTACTGGCCGTAGCCGGAGACGGAGACCAGCACCACGTCCGGCCGGACGGCCCGGCACGCCTCATAGCCGACGCCCCAGGCGTCCAGGGTGCCGGGCTTGTAGTTCTCCACCACCACGTCGGCGGTGGCGACGAGCCGCAGGAAGACCTCGGCCGCGCCGGGGCGGCGCAGGTCGAGCCCGATGCTGCGCTTGTTGCGGTGCACGCTCTGGCGGAACCAGGACAGGCCGGTGCCGGGAATGTCCGGGGGCATCAACCCCTCCCGATTGCCGGGCATCTCCACCCGCAGGACGTCCGCGCCGAGGTCGGCCAGGACGCAACTCGCGATCGGGCCGGACCAGACCTTCGTGACATCCAGGACGCGTACGCCGTGCAGCGGCCCGGTCAGGTCGTGGCGGGCGTCGGCGTAGAAGGCCGCGGCGTCGCGGACGGGCGCGGTGCGCGTCTCGGTGTCCATGGCGGCTACTCCCGCACCAGCAGCGACGCCGTGCCGAGCGAGCCGCCGCAGCACATGGTGACCAGCGCGGCCTCGGAGTCGGCGCGTTCCAGCTCGTGCAGGGCGGTCACCAGCAGCCGGGTGCCGCTGCTGCCCAGCGGGTGCCCGAGCGAAATCGCGCCGCCGTTGACGTTGACCCGGTCCAGGTCGGCGTCGTGGTGCGCGGCCCAGGACAGCACGACCGCCGCGAAGGCCTCGTTGACCTCCACGACGTCGATGTCGTCGAGGGTCATGCCGGCGCGCTTGAGCAGCTTGCGGGTCGCCACGGTCGGACCGTCGAGCAGGAAGTAGGGGTCGGCGCCGGTGACGACCTGGTGCGCCAGCCGGGCCCGGGGCCGCAGGCCGTGCGCGTCGGCCCGCTCCCGCGACATCCACAGGATCGCCGCGGCGCCGTCGGAGATCTGCGAGATGGTGCCGGCGGTGTGGATGCCGTCCGGGAGCACCGGCCGCAGGGCGGCGAGCCCTTGCGCGCTGGTGTCGCGGATGCCCTCGTCGGCGTCGACCGACGTGCCGTCGGGCAGCGGCACCGGCGTGATCTCCCGGTCGAAGCGGCCCTCGGCGCGGGCCTGCGCCGCACGCTGCTGCGAGCGCAGCCCGTAGGCGTCGGCGTCCGCGCGGGTCAGCCCCTGCCGGGCCGCGATCCGCTCGGCGCCGCCGAACTGCGCCTTCGGCGGATCGTCGTACGGGTAGTCGGGTGTCTTGTAGTGGCCGGGCCCCTGGTAGAGGTTGGTGCCGACGGGCACCCGGCTCATCGACTCCACGCCGCAGGCGATGCCCACGTCGATCGCGCCGGCGGTGATGAGCGCCGCGATCAGGTGGTTGGCCTGCTGCGCGGAGCCGCAGGAGGTGTCGACTGTGCTCGCCGCGACCTCGTAGTCGAGGCCACTGTTGAGCCAGGCGTTGCGGGTGACGTTCAGGCTCTGCTCGCCTACCTGCGTGACGCAACCGCCGATGATCTGATCCACCTCGCCGGGGGCGACGCCGGAGCGGCGCAGCACCTCGACCTGCACGTGTCGCAGCAGCTGCACGGCCTTGAGGCCGGACAGCGCACCCTCGCGCCGGCCGATCGGCGTCCGCACCGCCTCGACGATCACCGCCTCCGGC
This sequence comes from Micromonospora sp. NPDC049004, assembly GCF_040649315.1. Lineage (NCBI taxonomy): Bacteria > Bacillati > Actinomycetota > Actinomycetes > Micromonosporales > Micromonosporaceae > Micromonospora > Micromonospora sp. NPDC049004. The sequence goes on along the minus strand of NZ_JBEZFG010000001.1, from coordinate 914,038 downwards.
ATGGACTCCCCCTCCTGGTCGGCGCGTGGTGGTTCGCGGGTGCTCAGGCCGGTACGAGCCGGACGCGCAGCTCCTCCAGGCCCCGGAAGGTGCTGCTGTGCCGCCATTCGAGGTCGATCTCGTCGGCGTCCGGGTCGGCCAGCTCGATGACCGCGAACCGGTCCACCAGGCGGCGGAAGGCGATCTGCCCCTCGGCCCGGGCGAGCTGCGCGCCGAGGCAGTGGTGTGGCCCCCAGGCGAACGACAGCGGCGTCTCCGGCGGTTCGGCGCCGGCGAAACGGGCGATGTCGAGCCGGTCCGGGTCGGCGTAGCGGGCCGGGTCACGGTTGGCCGCGCCGATCAGGGTGATGACGTGTTCGCCGCTTTTGAGCGGGGTGCCGTCGACGAAGGTGGTGTCCTCGAAGGCGGCACGCCCCAGCACGTGCACCGGGGAGTCGAAACGCAGCAGCTCCTCGACCGCGGAGCGGGTCAGCTCCGGTTCGGCGCGCAGCCGCTGCAACTGCTCGGGGTTGCGGCACAGCGCGTGCGTGCCGAGCCCGATCAGGTCGGTCATGGTCTGAAAGCCCGCGCCGAAGAGCAGCACGATCACCTGGATCAGCTCGTCGACCGAGAGCCGGTCACCGTCGATCTCGACCTGGCCGAGCGCGGACGCGAGGTCGTCGCGGGGATCCTCGCGGCGCTTGCGGACCAGGTCGGCGAAGTACTCCTCCATCTCGCCGAGCGCCTGGTCGGACGCCTTGAGCACCTCCTCGGGCGCGAAGATCTCCAGTCCGCCGGACGCGGCGCGGGTGAGCCGGCGCAGCAGCGGCCAGTCCTCCGGCGGCACGCCGACCAGCTCGCCGATCACCATGACCGGCAGCGGGAAGCCGAACGAGCCGACGATGTCGACCTCGCCGCCGCCGGGGCCGATGCGGGCGGTGATGTCGTCGAGCAGCCCGTCGACGAAGGTGGTCAGTCGGGGGCGCAGGGTCTCGGTGCGTCGCGGGGTGAACACCCGGCTGACCAGCCCGCGCAGCCGGGTGTGCTCCGGCCCGTCGAGGAACAGCAGGGTGCGGGCGCCCTCGCGGCCCCGGGAGTCGCCCATGCGGGGGCGTTGCGCGGACTTGTCCAGCGACGGGTTGCGCAGCGCGGCCCGGCAGTCGTCGTACGCGGTGAGCACCCAACCCACACCCTGACCGGGCTGTTCCATCCGGTACTTCGGCGCCGCGGTCCGCAGCGCGTGGTAGTGCGGGTACGGGCTGCTGACGGTGGCCGGGGCCTTCATCAGCAACTCCATCGCGATGATCCGGGGGTCAGCGCTCACCACGGTCTCGGTCATGGCTCGGAAGCCTAATAGTGTTTCGCGTATCTCGGAAGTACTTGTTTCTCGTATCTTTGGTTGCGCATACTGGCGGGCATGACCTCGGCCCGTACCGGCATGCCGCCGAGATTCGACGCCCGTGACCCCGCAGTGGTGGCCGACCCCTACCCCACCTACGCGGCGCTGCGAGCGGCCGGCCCGCTGTGCCGGATGGGCCCGGGCAGCTGGGGTGTCACCCGCTACGCCGACGTCGCCCGGCTCGTCCGCGACCCGCGCCTGGGCAGCGAGTTCCCGGCCGCCTACCACCGGATGTCGGCCGGCGACGGCGCGGCCGGCGACTTCTTCGGCAGCATCATCCTCTACCGCGACCCGCCCGAGCACGGTCGACTGCGGCGCCTGATGGCCAAGGCGTTCAGCCCCGCCCTGGTGCGCCGGCTACGCCCCCGCATCGAGCAGATGGTCACCGAGCTGCTCGCCCCGGCGAGGAGCACCGGAGGTTTCGACGCCGTCTCGGATCTCGCTTTTCCCCTGCCGGTGATGGTGGTCTGCGCCCTGATGGGCATCCCGCCGGCCGACCACGAGCGCATCCGCCCGTACGCGCTGGACCTGAGCAAGGCGTTCGCCGCGATCGTGCCCGACGACGACCGGCCGGCCGCCGACCGGGCGGTCGAGTGGCTGCGCGGCTACCTCGGTGAGATCCTGCAGCGGCGTCGCGCCGAACCCGGCGAGGATCTGCTGTCCCGGATGCTGGCCGCGACCGACGACGACGGCGCCGTGCTCGGCGACGACGAGATCGTGGACAACGCGGTCTTCGCCTTCTTCGCCGGCTTCGAGACCACCACCAACCTGATCGCCACCGGGGTGGCCGCCCTGCTCGACCACCCCGACCAGCTCGCCCTGCTCCGGTCGGACCCGACCCTGACCCCCCGGGCCGTCGAGGAGTTCCTGCGCTACGACGCCCCGATCCAGGGCGTCGCCCGCCTCGCCCGCGAGGATCTGGACGTCGGCGATCGCACCATCCGCGCCGGACGCGTGCTGATCCTGCTGCTGGGCAGCGCCAACCGCGACCCCGACCAGTTCGCCGCGCCGGACCGCCTCGACATCACCCGCGCCCAGAACCCGCACCTGTCCTTCGGCGGCGGCATCCACCACTGCCTCGGCGGCTACCTGGCCCGGGTGGAGGCACAGGTCGCGTTCGAGACCCTGCTGCGCACCTTCGGCACGCTGACCCCGGCCGGCCCGGCCCGCCGGCAGACCGACGGGACGCTGCGCTCGTACGCCAGCGTGCCCGTGGCGGTGCGGCCGTGAGCCCCGCCGGTCGCGTCCTGCCGGCGCGGATGGACCCGCTCGCGCCCGAGGTCGTCGCCGACCCCTACCCGACGTACGCGCGGATGCGCGCGGCCGGCCCGCTGTGCCGTTTCGGGCCGGCGAGCTGGGGCGTGACCCGGCACCGGGACGTGGCCGCGCTGCTGCGCGACCGCCGACTGAGCAACACCTTCCCGGAGGACGACCCGCAGTTCCGGATGGCGCAGGACCTCTCCCGCGAGGTGTTCCGCCGCATCATCCCCACCCGCGACCCGGACGACCACAGCCGGCTGCACCAGCAGATCGTCCGCGCGTTCAGCCCCGGCGTGGCCCGGCGCACCGCCAGCCGCATCGGCGACCTCGTCGACGAGCTGCTCGCCCCGACCCTGGACACCGGCCGCCTGGACGCCGTCGCCGACCTGGCCTTTCCGGTCGCCGCGACAGTCGTGTGCGAACTGATCGGCCTGCCGGCCGCCCGCACCCGCGCCGAGGTGTGGCCCCGCTCGGCGGCACTCGGCCGGGCCTTCACGCCGTTCCTGCCCGAGGCCGACCGCGCGGCGGCCGACGAGGCCCTCGCCTGGCTGCGCGGGTACGTCCGCGACCTGCTCGCCGACCGACGCGCCGACCCCGACGGCGACCTGCTCGACCGGATGCTCGCCGTGGCCGACCCCGCCGAGGGCATCGAAGAGGTCGTCGACAACATCGTCTTTCTCTGCTTCACCGGCTACGAGACGACAATGAACATGGTCTGCACCGGCAGCATCGCCCTGGCCGACCGGCCCGACGAGTGGCGTCGGCTGCGCGCCGACCCGTCGCTGGCCGCCACCGCCGCCGAGGAGTTCGTCCGGTTCGACGCCCCGATCCAGTACACGGCGCGGCTGGCGTTGGCGCCGATCCCGGTCGGCGACCGGGTGATCCGGCCCGGCCGGTCGGTCTTTCTCCTGCTCGGCTGCGCCAACCACGACGAGGACGTCTTCGCGGACCCCGGTCGCATCGACATCGGCCGGCACCCCAACCCGCACGTCGGCTTCGGCGGGGGCGTACGCGGCTGCCTCGGTGCCGCGCTGGCCCGCATCGAGGGAGCTGTCGTCTTCGAACGGCTCGCGCGCCGGCTCACCGACATCGACCTGGCCGCCGAACCGGTCCGCGAGCCCAGCGCCCTCTTCCGGTCGTACGCGTCGATCCCGCTCGCCGTCACCCCTGCCTGAGCGGGCGGAACCAGGAGTCGCAGATGTCACTGATCGGACGACCGGTCCGGCGCACCGAGGACCGCGCCCTGCTCACCACCGGCGGCACGTACGTCGACGACGTGCTCGTGCCCGGCTCGCTGGAGCTGGTCGTCGTCCGCTCGACGGTGGCCCACGGCCGGTTGCGGCGCGTGGACACCGAGGCCGCGCGCCGGGCGCCCGGCGTGGTCGCGGTGTTCACGGCGGCGGACGTGGACCTGGCGCCGCTGCCGCCCGAGGCCGGGGTGCTGAACCAGAAGATGACCACCCCGGTGCTCGCCGACGACGTGGTGCGCTTCGTCGGCGAACCCGTCGCCGCGGTGCTGGCGACCAGCCGCGCCGAGGCGGTCGACGCCGCCGCCCTCGTCGCGGCCGACATCGCGCCCCTGCCGGTGCTCGTCGACCCCGAGGAGGCCGTCACCGACGAGCTGGTGCTGCACCCCGAGGCCGGCACGAACATGGTGCTCAAACTGGGCTTCCGACGCCCGGCCGGCCGCGCCGAGCTGCACGAGGGCGCCGAGGTGGTCGTCCGGCAGCGGATGCGCAACCCCCGGGTGGCGCCCTGCCCGCTGGAGGCCCGCGCCGGGCAGGCCGAGTGGGGGCCGGACGGACTGCGCTACCGCGCCGGCAGCCAGGCCGTGCACCTGTGGCGGGGCCAGCTCGCGGCGGCCCTCGGCGAGCCGGAGGACCGGGTCCAGGTGGTCAACGGCGACGTCGGCGGGGCGTTCGGCTCCAAGGCGTTCGCCAGCCGGGAGGACGTCCTCGTCGCCTGGGCCAGCCGTCGACTCGGCCGCCCGGTGCGCTGGGCGGAGACCCGCAGCGAGAGCATGACCGCCGCCGGGCACGGCCGCGCCCAGCACCAGAGCGCCGAGCTGGGCGGCACCCGCGACGGGCGGATCGTGTCCTACGCGCTGGAGGTCGTGCAGGACGCCGGGGCGTACCCGCGCATCGGCGCGATCCTGCCGTTCTGGACCCGGACGATGCTCACCGGCCCGTACGCGATCAGCCGGGCGAAGTTCAGCTCGTCCAGCGTCACCACCACGACCACCCCCGTCGTGTCGTACCGGGGCGCCGGGCAGCCGGAGGCCGTCGCCGCGCTGGAGCGGATGGTCGACGTGTACGCGGCGGAGATCGGCCTGGACCCGGCCGAGGTGCGCCGGCGCAACCTGCTGCCGCCGGAGAGCTTCCCGGTCACGACGATCACGCGCGCCCGCTACGACACCGGCGACTATCCGGCGGCGCTGGAGCGGGTGCTCGCCGAGGCCGACTACCCGGCGTTGCGCGCCGAACAGGCGGCCCGCCGCGAGCGCGGCGACGTCCAGCAGCTCGGCATCGGCCTGTCCACCTTCGTGGAGATCACCGGCGCGGACACCCGCAGCGAGTACGCCTCGATCCGCGTCGACGACACCGGCCGGTTCACGGTTGGGTCCGGCACCTGCCCGCACGGGCAGGGCCACGTCACCGCGTGGGCGATGCTCGCCGCCGACGTGCTCGCCGTGGCGCTGGCCCGCGTCGACGTCCGCCACTCCGACACCGCGACGATCGGCGCGGGCGGCGGCACCGGCGGGTCCCGGTCGTTGCAGACCGGCGGCATGGCCGTCCGCGAGGCGGCCCTGGCCCTGGTGGAGCGGGGCCGGGACGCGGCGGCCGGACACCTGGGCGTGGCCCGCGACGAGGTGGAGTACACCGCGGGACGTTTCCGCTCGACGGCCGGGCACGTCGTCTACTGGGCCGAGCTGGCCTCCGCCAACGACCTGTCCGTGGAGGCGACCTTCCAGCCGTCCGCCGCGACCTGCCCGTTCGGCGCGCACCTGGCGGTGGTGCTGGTCGACACCGAGACCGGTCAGGTGACCCTGCGCCGGGCGGTGGCCGTCGACGACGCGGGCGTGCTGCTCAACCCGCTGCTGGCCGAGGGGCAGGTGCACGGCGGCCTGGCGCAGGGCGCCGGCCAGGCGCTGGTGGAGGAGATCCGCTTCGCCGCCGACGGCACACCCCTGCACGGTGACCTGCACCGGTACGCCATGATCGGCGCGGCCGAGCTGCCCTCCTTCGAGACGGTCGCGATGCAGACCCCCACCCCGGTGAACGCGTTGGGCGCCAAGGGCCTGGGCGAGTCGGGGGCGGTCGGGTTCCCGCCGGCGGTGCAGAACGCCGTGGTCGACGCCGTCCGCCACCTGGGCGTGCGGCACATCGACATGCCGGTGACCGCCGAGCGGGTCTGGACGGCCATCCAGGAGGCGTACGCCGTCCGCTAGCGCCGACGCCACCGCGCTCCGCGGCCGGCGGGCCGCGGGCGACGGGCGGCGGGGGATGCTCAGGCCCGTCCTTTGCTCTGCTTCAACCCACGCAACACCACGCGTCCGGTATCCGGACACCGGGTGTTGCCTCCGTTGAAGCAGAGCAAAGGATCCGATGCGCAGGCGTAGCCCCGACGTCCTCGACCCGGTGCAGGCACCGGGCGTGCCGGGCTCGGGCGTGCCGGGCTCGGGCGTGCCGGGATCGGGCGCGTCGTCAGTCGTCCACGACGGACAGCGCCTGCTTCGGGCAGCGGCGGGCGGCCTCGCGTACCCGGTTGGCAAGCGAGCCTTCCAGCGGCTGTTCGGTGATGTGCAGACGGTCGTCCTCACCGACGTCGAACACCTCCGGGGCCTGCCCCACGCAGACCGCGTTGCTCTCGCAGCGGGAGAAGTCCACGACCAGTCGCATCGCTCACGCCTCCGTCTTCGCGACGATCTCGAGGATGGGGAACATCATGGTGGGCACGCTGCGCGCCAGCCGCAGGTCGGCGGCGTCCAGCAGCCGTTCGATGTGCTCGCGCGAGCGCGCGCCGCCGCCGACCATGGCCAGCAGGAGCAGGTCGTAGAGGCGGCCCACGTCGAAGCGGTCGCCGGCCTCGACCACCGGCTCCAGCACCAGCAGCCGGCTGTCGGGCCGCATCGCCGCGCGCACGGCGCTCAGCAGCCGTACGGCGTTGTCGTCGTCCCAGCCGTAGAGGATCCGCTTGAGCAGGTACGCGTCCGCGCCGGCCGGGATGGTCTCGAAGAAGCTGCCGCCGGTCACCGTGCAACGCTGGGCCACGCCGAGCTTCTGCAGCACCGGTTCGGCCTCGGCGACCACGTGTGGCAGGTCGAACAGGGTGCCCTGCAACTGCGGGAAACGGGCCATGATGCCGCCGAGGAAGGCGCCGTTGCCGCCGCCGACGTCGACGACTGTGGTCAGCTCACCCCACGGGTACGCGGGCAGCGCGGCCCGCAGCTCCAGCCGCGTGGCCGCCTGCTGGGAGGCGTCGAAGCGGGCGCTGTCGTGCGGATGGGCGGCCATGTACGGCCAGTAGCCCTCGGGGTGGACCTGGTCGAACGACGCCTGACCGGTGCGGATGCTGTGGTCGAAGTGGGCCCACGCCTCGATGTCGGGTTCGAGCAGCGGGTACGCGTCGCGCAGCGACAGCGGGTGGTCGGTGCGCAGCGGCTCGGCGAGTTTGGTCAGGCCGAACACCTCGGGCTCGACCTCGGTGAAGATGCCCTTGCCGGCCAGTGCCCGCAGGGCGCGCAGCAGCGACGGGGCGTGCGCGCCGGTGGCCTCGGCCAGCTCGCTCACCGGCCGCGGCCCGTCGACGAGCTGGTCGGCGACGCCCAGCTCGGCGACCGCGCGCACGGTGAACGGCACGATGTAGTCGGCCAGCTCGGTCAGTCGGAACACCGACTCGATGTCGATCCGGGGTCGGCTCGGGGCCATCGATACCTCCTAGGGGGATGTCAGCTGCGGCCCGGCGGGACCGGCGGCGATCACGGTGAGCGTGGGTGTGGCGACGACCCGGTCCAGCCGCAGACCGGTGCCGGCCAACAGGTCGACGAGGTCGTCGCGGGTGCGGTGCCGACCGCCGGTGAGCACCAGGGTGTGCAGGTCGACGAGCTTGGCGACGTCGAAGACGTCGCCGGTGGGGATGATCGCTTCCAGCAGCAACAGCCGGCTCTGCGGGCCCATCGCCGCGGCGATCCGGCGCAGGATGATCGTGGCGTCGGCGTCCTCCCAGCCGGGCAGGATCGTCTTGAGCACGTACAGGTCGGCGCCGGCCGGCAGTGGATCGAAGAAGCTGCCGGCCACGATCCGGCACCTGTCGGCCACCCCGGCCCGGTCGAGCAGGGCCGGCGCGGCCGCCACCACGTGGGGCAGGTCGAGCAGGGTGCCGTTCAGGTGCGGGCAGCGGCTGAGCAGGCCGGCCAGGAACGCGCCGTCACCGCCGCCGACGTCGACGACGTGGCCGGCCTGCGCCCACGGCCACGCCGGCAGCACGGTGCGCAGGTGCAGCCGGGTCAGGCTCGACATCCAGCGGTCGACGGCGAGGCTGTCGGCCCGATGCCCGGCCAGGTAGGACCAGTAGTCGGTGCCGTGGACGCGGGGGAAGGCGGCCTCCCCGGTGCGCAGGCACCGGGTGAGCCCGGCCCAGGCGCGCACGTCCGCGGCCATCAGGGGGTACGCGTCGCGCAGCGACAGCGGGTGGTCGGTGCGCAGCGGCTCGGCGAGTTTGGTCAGGCCGAACACCTCGGGCTCGACCTCGGTGAAGATGCCCTTGCCGGCCAGTGCCCGCAGGGCGCGCAGCAGCGACGGGGCGTGCGCGCCGGTGGCCTCGGCCAGCTCGCTCACCGGGCGCGGCCCGTCGACGAGCTGGTCGGCGACGCCGAGCTGGGCGATCACCCGGATGGTGAACGGCACGATGTAGTCGGCGAGTTCGGTGAGCCGGGTCAGCGCACCGAGGTCGGTACGGGGCCGCGCCGCCAGCATCAACCGCCTCCACTATCACGTGTCTTGTATCTCGTGTATCTGCACACTAGCTTGTGAGCGGGTCGCTGTCACCGTCGTTCACGGGAGGCACGAGATGCTGGACGGATGTGTGAGCTGGCCGCGGGAGCTGGCCGAGCGCTACCGCGCGCAGGGCTACTGGCGCGGCGAATCCCTCGCCGACCTGGGCCGGGAGTGGGCACGGACCGACCCGGAGCGCGCCGCGCTGGTCACCGACGGGCAGCGGGTCAGCTACGGCGACCTCGACCGCCGGGCCGACCGGATGGCCGCCGGGCTGCGCGCCCACGGCATCGGCCGGCACGACCGGGTGGTGGTCCAACTGCCCAACAGCGTCGAGTTCGTGGTGCTGTGCCTGGCCCTGTTCCGCCTGGGCGCGCTGCCCGTGCTGGCCCTGCCGGCGCACCGGCGCGCGGAGATCGGCCACCTGTGCGCCCACACCGAGGCGGTCGCGTACGTGACGGTCGACCAGGTCCAGGGCTACGACCTGCGCAAGCTCGCGGCCGACGTACGGGCCGAGACGCCGTCGCTGCGGGAGGTGTTCGTCGTCGGGGACCCCGGCGAGTTCACCGCCCTGTCCGACGTGGACGCCGATCCGGTGCCGCTGAGCGCCCCGGACCCGTCGGAGGTCGCGTTCTTCCTGCTCTCCGGGGGCTCGACCGGACTGCCGAAGCTGATCCCCCGCACCCACGACGACTACGCGTACCAGCTGCGGGCGACCGCCGCGGCGATGGGTTTCGGGCCGGACGGGGTGTACCTCGCCGCGCTGCCGGTCGCCCACAACGCGGCGCTCGGCTGCCCCGGCGTCCTCGGTGCGCTGCGGGTCGGCGCCACCGCCGTGCTGGCCGGCAGTCCCAGCCCGGATGAGGCGTTCCGACTGATCGCCCGCGAGCGGGTCACCCTGACCACGCTGATGCCGCCCTTTCTGCCGCTGTGGGCCGACCTCGCGCCGGTGCTCGGCGCCGACCTGAACGGCCTGGTGGTCGAGGTCGGTGGCGCCAACCTCAGCCCGGCGGTCGCCGAGCGGGTGACCCGGGAGCTGGGGATCCGGCTGGCGCACTTCTTCGGCATGGCCGAGGGCCCGATCTGCTGCACCCGCCCGGACGACCCGCCGGAGCTGGCCGCGCACACCCAGGGGCGGCCCCTGTCGGCCGCGGACGAGTTCCAGGTGGTCGACGACACCGGCCGGCAGGTCGCGGCCGGCGAGGTCGGTGAGTTGATCGTGCGCGGCCCGACCACCCTGCGCGGCTACTACCGGGTGCCGGAGTACAACGCGCACACCTTCACCCCGGACGGCTTCCTGCGCACCGGTGACCTGGTCCGCTGGACCCCGACGGGTGAGCTGGTCGTGGTCGGCCGGATCAAGGAGGTCGTCAACCGGGGCGGCGAGAAGGTGCCGGCCGGCGAGGTCGAGGAGCACCTGCTCGCCCACCCGGCGGTCCGCGAGGTCGCCGTGCTCGCCGTCCCCGACCGGGTCCTGGGCGAGAAGACCTGCGCGGTGGTGGTGCCCCGCGCCGACGCCCCCACCCTGGGCCAGCTGCGGGACTTCCTCACCGGGCGGGGGCTGGCCGCGTACAAGCTGCCGGACCGGTTGGAGCTGCGCACGGCGCTGCCGCACACCCCGGTGGGCAAGGTGGACAAGCGGGCCCTCGGCGCCGAGCTGGCGGGCTGAGCCGGCGCGGGGGACGGCGTCGCCGCCCTCCCCCGCCCCGCTTCAGCCGCTCAGGTGGTACAGCCGGTGGAACCTGTCGTCCACCGGCACGATCTGCACGTCGGCGAAGCCGGCCTCGGTGGCGAACCGGCGAACCTGCGCGGGGCGCAGGACCGTGCCGCTGGCCGTCGAGTCGGGCCCGGCCAGCCCGGCCGGCAGGCAGTGCAGCACGCTTGTGGCGTACTGGAAACGCTCGATCTCGTCGCCGGGCGCGACGAACCGGTGCGCCACCTTGGCGTCGAGCACCAGCACCGCGCCGCCGTCGGCGCGCAGCCGCCGGCACGCCCGCAGCACCGACACCGGCTGGCTCATCTCGTGCAGCGCGTCGAAGACGCAGACCAGGTCGTACCGGCCGGCCAGCTCCGGGTCCACGGCGTCGCGCCGGTGGAACCGCACCCGGTCGGCCACGCCGGCGGCCGCGGCGTTCGCCTGCGCGGCGGCCACCGTCGGTGCGTCCAGGTCGTAGCCGTCGACCTCGGCGAGGGGGTACGCGCCGGCCAGCGCGATCGCCGCCCAGCCCGCGCCGCAGCCGATGTCGGCGATCCGGCCCGGCGCGGCGGCGAGCCGCTGGTGCACCTGCGGCAGCGCCGAGGAGAGCCAGCCGGGCAGGGAGTACGTGAACAGCGCCCGGTTGGCGCCCGAGTGCCCGTGCCGCCAGTCGTCGCCGTACACCTCGTCGGGCACCCCGGCGCCGGTGCGGTACGCGTCGAGCAGCGCCGGCAACGCGCCGGCCACCCCGCCCAGCGGCAGCATGGTCAGCGACACCAGCGACAGCGGGCTGTCCGAGGCGAGCAGCACCTCGGCGTGCCCCGGCGGCAGCCGGTAGACCCGCCGCTCGGGAGCGGCCGTCACGTCGTCCACCTCGATGAACCCGGCGACGGCCTGCTGTTCCAGCCACTCGCGCGCGTACCGGGTGTCGATCCCGGTACGCGCGCACAGCTCCGCCACGGCGGCCGGACCGCGATCGAGCGCCTCGTACAGCCCCAGGCGGGCACCGAGGTAGCCGGCCAGCAGCTCCTGGGTGTGCAGCATGGCCAGGAACAGCCGCAGCGACAACGCCCGGGCCCGCTGGTCCGACTCACCAGGCGTCGGACCGCGCAGTGTCGCCGCGCCCGGTGCGTTCCCCGGGCGGCCGGTCAACTGGCCAGCTCGCCGCGCGAGCGCAGGATGTCCTTCACGTGCTCCACCACCGCGTCGATCGTGACGATCTTGCGGGCGGTCGTCTCGTCGATCGGCGGCAGCTCGAACTCGTCCTCCAGGGTGAAGGCCAACTCCAGCAGCGCGAGGGAGTGGAAGCCGAGGTCCTCGACCAGCCGCGAGTCACCCGCCCCCTCGGTCTGCTCCGGGTTGGGCGCCAGTTCGGTGACGATCGCCGTCACCGAGTCCCGCACCTCCGCCTCGGTCCGCACCTCGGCTGTCGTCGACCTGGTCGCGTCGGTCATTCCCTGCCTCCTGTCCGAACGTCCCTCAGGACGCCGTCGTCGTCTGCTCGGTCTGGTCCCGCTGACCGGCCGCTCCCGTGGTGACCACGGTGCCGGGCAGCCGGTCATCGACGAACGCCTGCCACAGCTGGCGTCGTTTGGGTTTGCCACTGGAGGTGCGGGCGATGGTGCCGCGTGGCGCGTCCACGATGACGACCTGCGCGCCCTCCGCCCGGCGGCGCAGCTCCCGCTCCGCCTGGGCCAGCCACTCCGGCTGGGCCTGCTCGAACACGGCCACGACTGTCGCGGTGCCGCCCCGGTGGCCCAGCAACGCGGCCATTCGCTGCGCCGGCACGCCGGGGCGGCAGATGGCCCATTCGAGGTCCTCGGCGAAGACCGCCCGGCCGCGTACCTTCATGCTGTCGCCGAGGCGGCCCAGCACGTGCAACTGCCCGTCGTGCAGGAACCCGGCGTCGGCGGTGCGCAGCACCCCACCGCCCAGCGCGGTCTGCGACGCCGAGTCGTCGGCGTTGACGTACCCCTGCGCGACGGACGGGCCGTGCACCTCGATCTCGCCGACCACCCCGTCGGGCAGGGGCGTGCCGGCCTCGTCCACGATCCGCACCCGTACCCCGGTCAGCGGTCGGCCGCAGCCCACCACCGGGTACGCCTCGACGCCCCCGTCGACGTCCTCGCCCGGCTCCGGGACGGCCCGTGCGCCCAGCCGTAGCCGGTCGGGGCGCAGCTCGACGGCGTGGTACAGCTCGTCGAGCGGCAGCCCGGTGACGGCCAGGGTCGCCTCCGCCAGCCCGTACGCGGGCAGCAGCGCGCGGCTGTCGAAGCCGTGCGGGCCGAGCAGCGCGCAGAAGCGGCGCAGCGCCTCGGCGTCGACGCGTTCGGCGCCGACGATGACCGCACGCCAGGCGGAGAAGTCCAGCCCGGTCAGCGCCTCGGGGCGTACGCGGCGGACGATGTACTCCAGCCCGAAGTTCGGCATCGACGTCAGCCGCGCGCCACGCTCCCCGAAGCAGCGCAGGTAGCGCCCGGGGTTGCGGACGAACTCCTCCGGCGGCATCAGCCACAGGTCGCTGGTGTTGACCACCGGTGTGACGAGGCAGCCGATGAGGCCCATGTCGTGGTGCACCGGCAGCCAGGACGCGGTGGGGTCGTCGGGGGTCATCGCCAGCCACCGCCTGATCGCCGCGACGTTGGCGGCCAGCGCGGCGTGCGGCACCTGCACGCCGCGAGCGCGGCCGCTGGAGCCGGACGTGAACTGCAGCAGCGCGAGCGGGCCGGGCGCCGCGACCGTTGCGCGGGAGCCGTCGGCGGCGTCGGCCAGCTCGTCGGCGCTCAGCACGCGCCCGACGCCGGCGGCGGCGGCCAGCGGCGCGATCGCGGCGGTGAGGGTGGACGCGCACACCACGACCCGGGGCGCGGCGGCGCGCAGGAGGCCCGACACGTGCTCGCCGTAGACCGCGCGGTCCTGGAAGTTCAGCGGCGGGGCGATCGGTGAGGGCGCCGCTCCGGCGGCCATCGCGGCGAACAGCGTGGCCACGAAGTCGGGGCCGGCGGGCTCGACGATGGACACCACGTCACCGGGGACCACCCCGACCGCCCGCAGGCCGGCCAGGATCACCCGGGTCCGGTCGGCCAGCTCGGCGTACGACAGGAAGGTCCAGTCGTCCCCGCCGGCGGCGAAGTGCACGCCCCGGTCCGGCCGGGGATGCTCCAGCCAGCTCAGCAGCGGCGATTCCGCAGCGGCGCGTTCGGTCATCGGCCCGTCACCTCCTCCCCAGTACGTCTATCCGAGATTGATAGCAGATACAAGGCTAAACAAGATACGAGGAAGGCGATAGAGTCCAACCGTGACCAGTACGCTTCCCCGCGTCGACGGACTGCTCCCCGCGCTCGCCGAGCGGGCGGCCGAGATTGACCGGGCGGGCCGGGTCCCCGAGGACGTTCTCGCCGAGCTGAGCGCCGTGGGCTGCCTGCGGATGCTGGTGCCTGCCGCGTACGGTGGCGCGGACCTGCCGCTGGGTGAGGCGCTGCGCGTCATCGAGCAGCTCTCCACTGCGGACGCCTCCACCGGCTGGCTGATCGGCCAGGTCGGCCTGGCCCACCTGCTGTTCGCCTGCTTTCCCGAGGCCGCCCGCGACGAGATCTACGCGCACGGCCCGGACGTGCTGGGCGCCGGCGCGGTCGCGCCGAAGGGCCGGGCCGCCCCGGATGGCGCGGGCGGCTGGCGGGTCAACGGCCAGTGGCCGTTCGTGACCGGCAGCCCCCAGGCCAGCTGGATCTACCTGAACTGCATCGTGCTCGACGGCCGGACCCCCCGCACCCTGCCCAACGGGGCTCCGCTGACCCGGATGGTGCTCTTCCCCGCCGCCGAGTTGGAGCAGGTCGACACCTGGCAGGTGCTGGGCCTGCGCGGCACCGCCAGCCAGGACGTACGGGCGGCCGGCCGGATCTGCCCCGAGCACCGCGGCTTCAGTCTGGTCGGCGACGGCGACGACGTGCGCCGCACGGTCTTTCGCATCGCCCAGGCCGGGCTGCTCATCGCCGCCGTCGACCTCGGCATCGCCCAGGGGGCCGTGCACGACGCGGCGGCACACGCCGCCGCCGGCCGCCGCCGGACGTTCAGCACCCGCTCGCTGGCGGACTCCCCGGTGTTCCACGACCGGCTGGGCGAGGCCCACGTGGCCCTGCGCGCGGCCCGGGCGCTGCTGCACCGCGAGGCGGCCGGGGCCTGGGAGACCGCGCGGCGCGGCGAGGTGCTCAGCGCACTGGACCGCGCCTGCCTGCGGGCCACCGCGACGCAGGTCACGGCCACCGCGCTCCAGGCCGTGCAGACGGCGTACGCGCTGGCCGGGGCGTCGACGGTGTTCGACTCGTCGCCGCTGCAACGGCGGCTGCGCGACATCAACACCGCTACGCAGCACTTCGTCAACAGCCGCGACAGCTACGCCACGGTCGGCGCGCTGCTGGCCGGCGCGGACGTCGACACCACGATGTTCTGACGGCGCGACAGCGGCGACAGCGCATTCCGCGGGCTCCGAACTGGCCGTGAACTCGGCGGGTCAGCCGCGCGCCGGCGCGGGTTCGGCCGGCGCCTGCGTGTCCCGGGCCGGCACCCGGGCCGGCACGGAGGCGCCCGCGCCGAAGTAGCGCTCCCGCAGCGTCCGCTCCGCCGGGTCGTACGCGGTGCGGAACAGTCCACGGCGCTGCAACTCCGGCACCAGCAGGTCGCAGATGTCGTCGATGCCCTGGGTCGTCGGGCACGGGATCAGGTTGAAACCGTCCACGTCGGCCACCGCGCACCACTCCTCCATCCGGTCGGCGACCTGCTCGACGGTGCCGAAGAGGGTCACCGGCGCCCCGGTGCGGGGCCGGCGGGCGGTCGCCACCAGGTAGCGCACGTCGCCGACGGTCCAGGTGCGCTCGGGCCCGAGCCGGCGCAGGAAACCCACGAAGCTCTGGCTGCCCTGCCCGGCGATCTCCGCCACCGGCGTCTCGTCCGGGTACGCCGCGAGGTCCACGTCCATCCAGCCACACCACTTGGCGAGCTGGCCCTCGCCACTCCACAGCGCCACGTACTCCTCGGCCCGCCGGCGGGCCTCCGCCCGGGTCGGCGCGACCATCACCATGCTGCCCTGCAACGCCTTGACCGAGCGCGGGTCACGGCCGTGTGCGGCCACCTCGGCGCGCAGCCGGGCCACCTGCGAGGCTCCGCTGGCCGGGTCCGCCATGGTCAGGAAGACCACCTCGGCGTGCCGCGCCGCGAACGTCATGCCCCGCCCGGACGCCCCGGCCTGGTAGAGCACCGGGGTGCGCTGCGGCGACGGCTCGCACTGGTGCGGGCCCCGCACGGAGAACCAGCGTCCCTCGTGGCCGATCTCGCGCACCCGGTCCGGGTCGGTGAAGACGTTCGCCGCGACGTCGCGCCGGACCGCGTCGTCGTCCCAGCTCTCCTCCCACAGCCGCCGGGCCACCTCGACGTACTCGTCGGCCCGGTCGTAGCGCTCGTCGTGGTCCAGGTACGAGCCGAGCCCGTTCGCGGACGCGGACCGCAGATACGAGGTGACGATGTTCCAGGCCACCCGCCCGCCGGTGAGGTGGTCCAGCGAGCTGAACACCCGGGCGCACTCGTACGGGGCGTGGTACGTCGTCGAGTAGGTGACGGCGAGGCCCAGCCGGGAGGTGGTGGCCGCGATCGCCGGCAGCACCAGCAGCGGGTCGATCGACGGGATCTGCACCGCGTGCCGCACGGCGGCCTTCCAGGAGCCCTGGTAGACGTCGTAGGTGCCGTGCACGTCGGCGAAGAAGAGCGCGTCCAGGCAGGCGGCCTCCAGCCGGCGACCCAGCTCGACCCAGTAGCCGAGATCGCGGTAGCCGGTGGCGCTGCGGTCGGCGGGGTGCCGCCAGAACCCCTTGAACTGCGGTGACGGCGAGCACTGGGTGAACAGGTTCAGATGCACGTATCAAGTGTCTCGTATGCTATCTGGTATCGCAACGCTCGACCGGATACCGTACGAACATGCCCGTGACGCCTCGCATCGACCTCGCGTCGGTCACCCGCCTCACCGAACTGGCCGACTACATCGTTCCGTTCACCATCCGGGTCATGTGTGACCTCGCGGTCGCCGACCAGCTCATCGAGGGTCCGTTGCCTGTCGACGTGCTGGCCCGGCGCGTCGGCGCCGACCCCGGCGCGTTGACCCGTGGCCTGCGCGCGCTCGCCGGCCGGGGCATCTTCACCGAGGTCACGCCCGAGGTCTTCGGGCTCACCCCACTGGCCGAGCCGCTGCGCAGCGACCACCCCTTCTCGGTACGCGAGTGCTTCCCCCTCATGCCGCCGGACATCTACTCGTGGGCGCGGCTGACGCACAGCCTGCGCACCGGCGAGACCGCGTTCGGGCACGTGCACGGCGGCACGCGCTACTACGACCACTTCGCCGACCACCCCTACGAGTGCGTCCGGTTCGAGCGGTCGGCCGAGAGCGTCAACCCGTTCGTGCTGCGCACCGTGGCGCCGGCGCTGGATCTGGGCACGGCCCGGACGCTTGTGGACGTGGGCAGCGGGCACGGCACCTTCGTCGCCGGCCTGCTCGCCCGCCACCGGGAGCTGCGCGCCATCCTGCTCGACCTGCCGCACGTGGTGACCGAGGCGCCGGCCGTGCTGGCCCGCGCGGGTGTCGCCGACCGGTGCGAGGTCCGCGGCGGCAGCTTCTTCGACCCGCTGCCCGAGGGCGCCGACGTGTACCTGCTCAAGACGATCATTCACGACTGGCCGGACGAGCAGGCTGCCGCGATCCTGCGCAACGTCCGCGCCGCCGCCCGGCCCGACAGCCGGCTGGTCATCGTCGAGTCGGTGAGCCGCTACGGCAACCACGACGACACCGGCAAGGTGATGGACGTCAAGGCGCTCGCGCTGTTCGGCGGGCGGACCCGTACCGAGCCGGAGTTCCGCGCGCTGCTCGACGACGCCGGGTTCCGGCTGTCGCGGATCACGCCGACCTCGTCGATGTCGGTCCTGGAGGCCGTGCCTGCGGTGCCCGCGCCCGACGGAGACCGGGGCACCGGCAGACCGGCCGTCGCGACGGCCGGCCGGACGGCCTGAGGGGACCGGCGATGCCACGCCTGGACGGCCGCAACCACATCAACCTCACAGTCGTCGACCTGGAACGCAGCACCGCGTTCTACTGCTCGGTGTTCGAGATGGTGGTGGTCAACGACGTCACGCCACCCGAGTCCGGCTTCCGCTTCCGCACCCTGCTGCACACCGCGTCGTTCGCGTCGGTGGTGCTGGGCTGCGTCGAGGGCCAGGCCGAGGGTGACGTCGACGCCGACCGCTTCGACGAGCGGCGGCCCGGGCTGCATCACCTGGCCTACCACGTGCCCGAGCGCGCCGACCTGGACGAGTGGGTGACCCACCTGAACGCCGTCGGCGTCGCGCACTCCGGCATCACCACCTCCAAGCACGAGGCGGGATCGCAGATCTGGCTGCGCGACCCGGACAACATCTGGCTGGAGTTCTACTGGGTGAACCGGGACTTCTTCGTCGACCGGCTCCGCCAGGTGTGGCGGCGCGACCGCCGAACGACCCGCGCCTGACCCTGCCTCCACCCCGCGATCTTGCACTTTCTGCCCCGACATCCGGGGTATTCCGCGCATATCCGCGACAGAAACTGCAAGATCGCGTGGGGGTGGAGGGCGTGGGGCCGCCCGGTCGGGCGGCCCCACGCACGTCACGCCGGCAGGTCTGCCTCGCTGCGGGCCACCACCGCGTCGCCGAGCACCAGCAGGTCGATCTCCTTGGCCCGGACGAACGTGTCGACCGCGTCGGCTGCCGAGTTCACGATCGGGTCACCGGCCAGGTTGAACGACGTGTTGACCACCGCGGGTACGCCGGTGAGCTGCCGGAACTGCTCGATCAGCGCCCAGTAGCCGGGGTTGGTGTCGCGGTGCACGGTCTGCGGGCGGGCGGAGCCGTCCACGTGGGCCACCGCCGGAACCCGCAGCCGGGCGTCCGGGCGCAGCGACGCGGCGGCCAGCATGAACCTCGACGGTTCCCCGACCGGCCCCTCGATCAGCTCCGAGATGTGCTCGGCGAGGATGCTGGGCGCCACCGGACGCCACATCTCCCGGCCCTTGAGCACGTTGAGCCGTTCCAGGTTGCGCCGGGCTCGCGGATCGGCCAGCAGGCTGCGCGCGCCCAGCGCCCGCTGCCCGATCTCACCCCGGCCGCGCGCCCAGCCCACGATCCGGCCCCGGGCGAGTTCCCCGGCGACGCAGCGGGCCAGGTCGTCGTCGCCGAGGCGACGGTGGGCCATGCCGGCGCGCGCGGCGGCCGCCTCGCCGGCCTCGGTGGTGATCGGCTGACCCCAGTACGCGTGGTCGAGGCGGGTGGGCGTGAACTCCCCGCACTCCCGCGCCGCGACAAGCGCCGCCCCCAGGGACACCCCCGCGTCGGTGGGCACCGGCGGGACGTAGACCCGGTCGAAGAGTCCACTGCGCACCAGCACGCCGATCATCGTGCAGTTCATCGCCACCCCACCGGCGAGCGCCAGGACCGGCGTGTCGACCCGTCGACGCAGATCCGCGGCCAGGGACAGCACCGTCTCCTCCAGCCCCTGCTGGATCGTCGCGGCGAAGTCCGCGTACGCGATGGGTTCCTCGCCGGTGCGCGGCGCGTACGGGAACAGCTTGCCGAACTCGGGTTTGAGTGACTCGGCGACGGCCGGGTAGTAGGCCATCAGCGGGCCGAGCGTCGCGGCGCGTCGGGTGGGGACCTCGGCGGTGGGCGTGCCGCGGACCAGCTCGTACCCGCCGGGAACTCCACGCACCGGCGCACCGGGACCGGGCCTGCCGTAGGCGGCGAGGCCCATCAGCTTGCCGGTGCCCCAGTAGCCCAGCCCGGCCCACTCGGCGGCGGCGTTGTAGTAGAAGCCCAGCGACTGCTCCACGGGCCACTCGCGCAGGATCTCGATCTCGCCGTCGGCGTACCTGCCGATCGAGGTCGACTGCGTCTCGCCGGCGCCGTCGAGGACCAGGACCGCCGCCTCGTCGCAGTCGCAGCTGTACGCCGCGCTGGCCGCGTGCGCGACGTGGTGCGGCACCCAGCGGACCGCCGGCATGGTCAGGTCGTCGTCGTCGGGAAAGAGCATGGCCCGCAGCCCCTCGGTGGTGAACCGGCGGTTGCGGCCCAGCGGGATGTCCCGGAAGTCCCAGCCGATGGCGACGGTGTCCACCTCCTGCGGGCTGATACCCGCCATCGCCAGGCACGCGGCGATCGCCTCGGCGGGCGGCTGGCCCACCGCGTGCTTGCGGCGGCTGACCCGCTCCTGCTCGACCAGAGCGCAGAGCGCGCCGTCGCGGACCAGCGCGGCGCTGGAGTCGTGGAAGCCGATGTTCACCCCGAGTACGTAACGCGCCGACATGGTCGGCCTCCCTTCCGATCTCTGGCGGTCAGCCGGCCTGTCGGGCCCCGTCGAGGGCGAGCACGGCACGGACGATGTTGTGGTAGCCGGTGCAGCGGCACAGGTTGCCCTTGAGGGCGTGCCGCACGTCGTGCTCGGTGAGCGGCCCCGGGTTCTCCGCAAGCAGGCTCACCACCGCGAGGACCATCCCCGGGGTGCAGAAGCCGCACTGCAGGGCGTGGTGCTCCCGGAACGCCTCCTGCACCGGGTGCAGCCGGTCGCCGTCGGCGAGCCCCTCGGCGGTACGGATGTCGGCGCCGTCGGCCTGCGCGGCCAGCAGGGTGCACGACTTGACCGACCGTCCGTCGAACAGCACGGTGCAGGCGCCGCAGGAGGAGGTGTCGCAGCCCACCGTCGCGGCGGTCAGCCCCAACTCCTCGCGCAGCAGGTGCACCAGCAGGGTGCGCGCCGGCACCCGGCGGCTCTCCGGGCGCCCGTTGACGGTGGCGCTGACGGCGACGGTAGTCGTGCCGGGCCGGGCGTCGATGCTCATCGTGGTTCCTCCACCGTGGTGCCGGGATCGGTCAGGGCACGGGCCACCAGCACCCGGCTGAGGTGCCGCCGGTACGCGACCGCGGCCCGCGCGTCGTCGGGCGGGTCGCACCCCTCGTCGGCCCGCGCCGCCGCAACCGCGACACCGGCGCCCTGCGCGAGGGCCGACTCGACCCCGTACGCGCGCCGGATGGTCGGACCCATCCCGGCCAGCGCCACCCGGGAGTCGGCGACGGCGACGGCCACCAGCGACCACTCCAACGCCGGCCGGGCGAACGTCAGGTAGCGCCACCGCGCCGGGCCGGGCAGCGGCACCCGGACCTCGGTGACGAGTTCGTCGGGCCGACAGACCGTCACACCCGGCGCGACGGCCAGCTCGGCGACGGGCACCTGCCGTACGCCCGTCGCGCTGCGCAGCACCACCACGGCGTCCAGCGCGACCAGGGCCAGCGGCACGTCCGCGGCCGGGTCGGCCTGCGCGAGCGCCCCACCCACGGTGCCCAGGTGTCGCACCTGCGGGTCACCGACCGCCGCGGCCGCCACCGCCAGCAGCGGGGCGTGCCTGTCGACCAGCGGGTCGTCCAGCAGCCGGTGATAGCGGGTCAGCGCGCCGACGGCCAGGTGGTCGTCGCGGTACGCCACGTACGACAGCTCGGTGACCCGGCCAAGGTCCAGCAGGGTGTCGACGCGGTCGCGGCGCAGCTTGAGCGCCGGCAGCAGCGACTGCCCGCCGGCCAGTGGCCGCAGCTGGTCGCCGTACGCCTGGCGCAGCTCCAGCGCCTCGGCGAGGTCCCGGGCGCGGTGGTAGTGCACGCTCGCCGGGATCACGGGCCGGCCGCCGACCAGGTGGGCACCGGGCTGCGGTGCGTGGCGCGCAGGATGGTGTCGATGAGCTGGTTGCGGCGTGCCAGCAGGTAGAAGTGCCCGCCGGGGAAGGTGTGCAGGGTGAACCCGCCCCGGGTGCGCGCCGCCCAGTCGCCGGCCTCGTCGGCGGTGACCTCGGGGTCGTCCGTGCCGACGCAGGCCAGCACCGGCGCGCGCAGCGGCACGGGTGGCTGCGGGCGGTACGTCTCGGCGATCCGGTAGTCGGCGCGCAGCACCGGCAGCGCGATGGCGCGTACCCCCTCGTGGTCGAGAGCCTCGCGGCCGGTGCCGCCGAGGCGGCCGGTCTCCGCCCACAGCGTGTCGTCGTCGGCGAGGTGCACGCTCGTGGCGCGCAGCCGACCCGGCCCGGGGCGACCGGACACGACAAGCGCCCGCAGCACGCTGCCGGGCCCCTCCAACCGGCGGGCCGTCTCGTACGCCACCGACGCGCCGAGGCTGTGCCCGAACAGGACCACCGGCGCGTCCGCCGGCAGGGCCCGGACCGCCTGCGCGACACCGTCGGCCAGGCTCGGCAGGTCGGCCGCGAACGGCTCGCCCGACCGGTCCATCCGGCCCGGGTACTGCACGCCGTGCACCTCGACGTCGTCGGGCACCTGCGCCGACCAGGACCTGTAGAACGCGGCGTTGCCGCCGGCGTGCGGGAAGCAGACCAGGCGCAGCCCGGGCCAGCGCAGCGGCCGGAAGCAGCGCAGCCACGTCCGCGCGACGGGGGTCACGGGCGCGCGCCGATCCGCTGCGGCGCCGCGCCGACCGGCGGGTCGACCGCCCCGGCCGCCGCGTCGGCCAGCTCGGCCACGTCGGACGCCACGAACATCTTCGGCGGTACGGAGTGCACCAGCTCGGGTGGCCCCAGCCGGGCCGTGACGTCCTGCCACAGCTGGCACAGGCTCAGGTGGTACTGGCCGTGGCGGCCCAGCTTCCTCCCGCCCAGCGCCGCGGCGTGCAGGTTGCCCAACGCGTACCGGACGCCGGCCGGCCAGACCTCCTCGAACACGCGGCGGTAGCTGGGCGCCACCGCGTCGGCCAGCGGCTGCGCGCTCGGCACGTCCAGGTGGTCCGGTTCGTCGCCGTCGCCGTCGCCGTCGGCGAAGTGCGGCCGGCCCACCCCCCGGTCCTGCACCTGCTGCGGGAAGTCCGGCCGAGGGCTCCACACCGTGGGCCCGTGCGTGCCGACCAGGGTCAGGTTGCCGGCCTCGGTGCCGATGGTCACCCGGTGCAGCAGGTGCGCGTAGTTGTCCGGGTCCGCCGGGTCCATCTGGTTCTGCACCCGCAGGGTCAGCGGCACACCGGCGAGCACCCCGTCGAGGCTGCGGAACGGCACGTCCACCCGGGACAGCCGGCGTACCTGCTCGGGCAGGTCGACCGCCGGGCCCAGGCCCCACGGTCGGACGCCGCCGAGGGCCTGACCGAGGATGTCCAGCAGCGCGTACGCGACCTGGAAGCCGCAGGCCGCGTCGACGTACCGGGCCGGCTGGCGGGCCAGCAACGCCCGGGCGGCGGCGAGGAACCGGCGCACCGGCGCGGTGTGCACGTAGAACGAGTTCAGGTGGTAGACGACCCCGGCCCGGCCGGCGGTGCGCAGGCATTCGACAAGCTCGTCGTGGTGCAACGGATGCTCCTGCAACACGTGCAGGCCCCGCTGCATCAGCGCCCGGGCCACCTCGCCGCCCGGCCCGCCCAGCAGGCCACCACGGATGACCACGCAGGCCAGCGTCACGTCCTCGGGCACCTGGGCGACGTCGGTCCACAGCGGCACCCCGTAGTGCCGCGCGCAGGCCACCGACCGGGCGCTGCCCCCGGCGAGGATCCCGGCCAGCTCGAACGGGAAGTCCGGCTGCCGGAACGCCTGCAGGTACACCTGGCCGAACTTGGTGCCGGCGACCAGCACTCTCGGTTTCACGCCACCCCCTCCTCGATCAGGTCGTACGACCCCAGCGGGCCGTCCTCGACGCGCAGCGACGTGACCGCCGGACTCGTGCGCAGCACGTCCACCGCCCACGCCGGGTCCACCGCCTCAGCCAGGTGGTGCACGCCCGGTGGCACGTCACCGGCGGCGACCGCCAGGGCGCCGAGGGCGACCGCCGCGCCGGTGAGCGCGTTCGCGCCGGTCCCCCGGCAGGCCAGCACGCGCGCGCCCGCCGGGCCGGCCAGCTCGACGACCAGCACCTGGTAGCGGGGCCGACCGAAGGTGTCCAGCTCGGCCGCCCGGCACAGCTCGGCGGCCGCGTCGGCGAGCTGCGCCGCCGACGCGCCGTCACGCGCCCGGCGGGCGCCCGCGGCGAGCGCCGCCGGCAGCCGACTGCCGGCGAACGCCGACCACCAGTCGACGTCGGTGAGGCCGAGCCGGCGGGCGACCCGCTCGGTCTCGGTGCTCAGGTACGGCTGCACCAGCACCGGCTCGTCGAAGAACGGCACCGGCACATCCGCCCGGGCGGCGAGGGCGCGGCTGCGTCGCGCACCGTCGCGCCACGCGGCCGACGGCTCGCCGTACTCGACGGTGCCGGCGGCGAGGAAGTCCAGGGCGGCGCCGGGCGTGAACCCGTCGCGACCCCCGACGTACCCGGTCATCCGCCGCGCCCCCGGCGTCAGCGCGGCCAGGTGGGCGGGGAGCAGCCCGGACAGGCCGGGCATCAGGCCGGCGGAGAGCAGCGCGACCCGGTCGGCGGCCCCGGGCAGGGCGGACACGGCCGCGTGCAGCGGGTCGTCGCCGGCCGCGTCGACGTAGCCGGCGCCGCAGCGGGCCGCCGCGCGGGCCACCGCGTCGCCGATCGAGGCCGCCGGTCCGGCGCAGTTGACGACCGTGTGGCAGCCGGCGCAGAACGCGTCCAGGCTCGCCGGGTCGGTGACGTCCACCGCCCGCACCTGGACGCGCGGGTTGTCGCCGTCGAGCCGGCCCGGGTCGCGGGCGCCGGCGCGGACGACGTCCACGCCCCAGGCCAGGAGGTGGGCCAGGGCGTGCCGGCCCACCCCGCCGGTGGCGCCCACCAGGGCGATCGTCGCGGCCACGTCAGCCGTCCCCGGCGATCGGGCCGGCCCACTCGCCCGGATCGTCCGGCACCCGTCGCACGGTCAACTCCCCCAGGCACACGTCGCGCCACCAGTCGACGCTCGTCGGGTCCGGCTCCGCCGCGCACAGCACCGTGACGTCACCCGCGTACGGGGAGCTGCCGTAGCCGTCGCCGTCGACCGGGTCGGCGATCACCAGGGTGGCGACGTCCACCCCGGACTCGGTGAGCTGCCGGGCCAGCTCCAACGCCAGCACCCCTGCCGCACCCCGGCCCACAAGCGTCAGCTCCCCGGTCGACACGTGCTCGGCCAGCGCGGTCGCGTAGTCGGCGGCGAGGCGTTGCACAAGCGGCGCCGGGTCGAGACCCGCGTATCGGTGCAGGCCACCGTCGACGATCCCGCACACGGTCCCGCCGGTGGCCAACCGCTCGGCCAGCCCGGCGTAGGAGTCGAGGCTGCCGCTGCCGTCGTGCACCAGCACGTAGCGCGCCGGGCCCGCACCGGCCAGCGTCACCACCTCGCCGGTGTCGCTGACGGCCGGCTCCTCGTCGGGTCGGACGCCGCCGACGGCGGCCAGGTGATCGGCCAGGTCCGCGACGGTCGGGTGCTCCAGGATCCGGCGCAGCAGCTCGTCGAAGAACACGTCGGCGGCGGCCGGCACCCGTTCGGCGAGCTGACCGGCGAGTTTCGCGGCGAGCAGGGAGTCACCGCCGAGGGCGAAGAAGTCCGCGTCCCGCCCGACCCGTTCCACCCGCAGCACGTCGGCCCAGACGGCCGCGATCTGCTCCTCCACCTCGGTGAGCGGGGCGGTGGCGGTCGCCTCGGGACCGGCCGTCGTGGCCGTCACCAGTGCGCGTACGGCCGCCCGGTCCAGCTTGCCGTTGGCCGTGCGGGGCAGCTCGTCGACCACCTGCACCACGCTCGGGATCATGTAGTCGGGCAGCCGGTCGGCAAGGTGCTCCCGCAGTTCGTCGGGCACCACCCGCCGCCGGTCGGCCTTCACCCGCGCGGCGATGATCCGCATGCCCAGCCCGGCCATCGGGTCGGCGGCCGGCGGCAGGTCGAGTACGGGCGACGCCCCGGCGGCGGCGAGCAGATCACGCCACTCGTCGCCGGTGAGGAACGTGCGGTCGGTGCCGTGGCGCAGGTCGGCGAAGTCGCCCAGGTCGTCGTCGAGCCGCACCAGCAGCTCCAGCGACGTCATGATCTGGTAGTGCTCCCGGGTCATCTCCAGCAGCACCAGGTGCCCGCCGGGGGCGAGCAGCCCGCGCAGCCGCGCGAGGGTGGCCGGCACGTCCCGGGTGGCGTGCAGGACGTCGCCGGCGATCACGATGTCGGCGCTGTTCGGCGCCATCCCCTGCCCGGCCAGGTCGGCGTCGAGGTCGAGCTGTGCGAAACGCAGCCCCGGCCGGTCGGCGAAGCGTTGCCGGCCGGCGCCGAGGAAGAACGCCGACAGGTCGGTGTAGAGGTAGTCGACGTCGAGACCGTCCAGTGCGTCGAGCACGGCCGCGGTCGTACCGCCGGACCCGGCGCCGACCTCGACGACCCGCACCGGCCCGTCCAGCCGCTCGGCCAGTGACCGGACGGTCGCCGCCGCGACCGCGTTGGCCCACCTGTTGAACAGGGCGTCGGCGTAGAGGTTGTCCGACACCTCCAGCTCACCACCGGGAAAGAGCAGCGCGAGGGGGTCCTCGTCGCCGCGCAGCAGCGCCGGCAGCGCCGCGGCGCTGGCCTGGAAGTAGCGGACCAGCTCGGGGGACTCCCCGACCGCCGCCGCCCGCTCGGCCACCGCGTCCCAGGCCCGTGCGGCCGGCGGTGGCCCGCCGATAAGCCGGTAGCCGTCGTCGTCGTGGCGCAGCACCCCGCTGTCGGTGAGTGCCCGCAGCCAGCGGCGCAGCAGCCGGCGGTGCCGGGGTGCGACGCGGGTGGCGGCGTACATCTCGTCCAGGCGGTGCGGGCGGTCGTCGAGCGCGAGACCTGCGGCGCGCAGGGTGTCCAGCATGGCGGCGAGGCCGAGCTGGTCCAGCTCGTGCAGGTACGCCGCGTACGCGCCCAGGTCGGTGCCGGCGACGAGCGCGGACCCGGCCGCGATGGGCCCGGCCGGGTCGACCGGCTGCCCGGGGCCGGGCTCGACGGCGGCGGGCCGTACGACGGCGGCCAGTCGTCTCTCCAGTGGACGGTCGCCGTCGACCACGGCGATCGCCCCGCCCACGCCCGGGTGCGCCAGAAGCGCCGACTCGACCTCGGCCAGCTCGATCCGGTGACCGCGGATCTTGACCTGGAAGTCCTCCCGGCCGAGGAACTCGATCGTGCCGTCGGGCAGGTAGCGGCCCAGGTCGCCGGTGCGGTACAACCGCTCGCCGCTGGACGGGTCGGTGACGAACCGCTCGGCGGTGCGCGCCTCGTCGCCGAGGTAGCCCAGCGCCAGCCCAGCCCCGCCGATGTACAGCTCCCCGGCGACCCAGTCCGGGCGAGGCCGCAGCGCGGCGTCGCGGACGTGCCAGGTCTGGTTGGTCAGCGGCACCCCGTACGGGATGCTGCGCCAGGAGGGGTCGACCCGCCCGATCGGGTGGATGATCGACCAGATGGCGGCCTCGGTCGCGCCGCCGAGGCTGACCACCGCCAGACCGGGGACGAGCTCGCGGATCTGGTCCGGCAGGGTGACCGGGATCCAGTCGCCGCTGAGCAGGGCCAGCCGCAACGAGGGGACCCGGACCATCGGCGCGGCGGCGAGATAGTCGGCGAGCATCTGCATCTGCGCCGGCACCGAGTTCCAGATGGTGACCTCGTTCTCGGCCACCAGCTCGGCCCAGTGGGTCGGGTCGCCCCGGCGCTGCGGTGCGGGCAGCACCAGCGCCGCGCCGACCGCCGGCGGGCCGAACAGGTCGTAGACCGACAGGTCGAAGCCCAGACTGGCCAGGCCCAGGACCCGGTCGTCCGGCGTCACCTCGAACCGGGTGTTGATGTCCGCCACGGTGTTCAGGGCCGCCCGGTGGGTGATCACCACGCCCTTCGGGGTGCCGGTCGAGCCGGAGGTGTGGATGACGTACGCGCGTTCGTCCGGGCCGACCGTGCGGGCCGGCAGGGCCGTCGGCGCGGGCCCGTCCAGGTCGTCCACCGCGATCGGCGTGACCGCCTTGGGCCAGTTGCCGTCCACCCGGTCGGCCTCGGT
Organism: Micromonospora sp. NPDC049004; assembly: GCF_040649315.1. Lineage (NCBI taxonomy): Bacteria > Bacillati > Actinomycetota > Actinomycetes > Micromonosporales > Micromonosporaceae > Micromonospora > Micromonospora sp. NPDC049004. The sequence goes on along the minus strand of NZ_JBEZFG010000001.1, from coordinate 886,747 downwards.
GAGGACGTGCCGGATGCCCGCGCCGTCGAGGATCAGGTCGCGGCGCACGGGCGGCTGGTTCGTGTCGACGGGCACGTACGCCGCACCGGCCAGCAGCGCGCCAAACACCGCTACCACCTGCCGCCAGCCCTTGTCGGCGACCACCGCGACCAGGTCCCCGGGCCGGCAGCCGGTCTCGGTCAGCCGCGCGGCCACCGCTGTGGCACGGCCGGTGAGCTGCCGGTAGGTGAGGGTGCCGTCGGCGGCCACCACGGCCACCCGGTCCGGGGTTCGCAGCGCCTGGGCGAGCACCCCCTCGTGCAGCAGCCCGTCGGGCAGCTGCGCGGCGGTGTCGTTGACCTCGGCGCGGCGGCGGGCGCTCGCCTCGGGCAGCGCCACCGGGGCCAGCTCCTCCCACGCCTCGTCGGTGGCCGCCAGCCGGCGCAGCAACGCGGTGTACGCGGCGAACATCTCGTCGGCCAACCCGTCGGGGAAGACGCCCTCGCGGACGTCCCAGTTGGTGGCCAGCCCGCCGGAGCGTTCGATGTTCTGGCAGTCGATCCAGACCTGCGGGGTCTGGCTGATGCCGTAGCCCAGCTCGCCGAAGCCCTCCACGCCGGTGTCGCCGCCGAGCCCGATGGCGCTGGTGAAGACGATGGGCATCAGCGCGGCGTCGGCGCCCCGACGGCGGGCCAGTTCGCGGACGACGTCGACGCCGGAGAACCGGCGGTGGTCCAGGTCGGACCAGAGCTGCGCCTGGATGCGCTTGGCTCGCTCCTGCACCGGCGCGTCCGGGCTCTGCTCCACGGCGAGCAGGCTGACGGAGGTGAAGTCGCCGACGATCCGGTCCACCTGCGGGTGCGTCGGCGTCCGGTTGAGCAGGGTGACGTCGACGGTGAAGCGCGGGTGCACGCTCCACGCGGCGATCACCTCGACGTACGCGGCGAGCACCGCGCCCGACGGGCTGATGCCGTGCTGCCCGGCGCGCTGACGCAACCCGGCCCACTCGGTCGGGTCGAGCCGCAGGTCGAGGCGACGGAAGCGGGGTGGCGCGGCCGTGGCGTCGCCGCGCAGCGGCAGCTCCGGCGCCGGGGGCAGGTCGTCGAGCCGGGCCAGCCACCAGTCCCGGTCGGCGTCGTGGCGGGGGCCGCCGCGCAGCGGTTCGGTGGCCAGCAGGTGGTCGCGGAACGTCAGGGTCAGCTCGTCGGTGGGCGGGTCGCCGGCGTAGCGGCGGCCCAGCTCGTCGAGCAGGATGTTGATGCTGACGAAGTCGCAGATCAGAAAGTCGATCGAGAAGTGCAGGACGCTGCGGTGCGGGCCGCGGGTGACCCGCAACGCGAACAGCGGCCACTGCTGCGGGTCGTACCGGCGGTGGTCCAGCTCCGCCCGGGTGGCGGCCACCGCGTCGTCGAGGCCGGCCGCGTCGGCGTCGCGCACCTCCATGCGGTACGCCGGCACGTCGGGTCGTACCTGCTGGGAGCCGTCGCGGTTGACGACGGCCCGCAGCATGTCGTGGCGGGCGACGACCTCGTGCAAGGCGCGTTCCAGCCGGTCCACGTCCAGGTCGGTGAACGTCAGCTCGCCGTAGCCGTGGCAGCCGACGCCGCCGTAGGCGAACGAGTCGCCCCGCCCGAGCAGGTACGCGCTCTGCACGTCGGTGAGCGGGAACGGCTCGTACCGCTGCTCGGGGTGCGGCACTGCGGTGGGCGCGGCGGCGTCGCGCAGCACGGCCAGCACCTGCTCCTTGTGCTGGCGGAGCGCGGCGCGGCGCTGGTCGGTGAGGACGCCGGTGGGGGCCCGGAAGCGGAGCTGGCCGTCTTCCTCCCAGAGCTGCACACCGACCTGCGCCAGCTCGGCGATGAGGTCCTGCCCGTTCATATGGCCCCTTCCTCGTACGTGCCGGCGGCGTGCTGCACGGCGGTGGCCAGGTCCGCGATGGTTGGTCGGTCGAGCAGGCCCCGCATCGGCAGGTCGACGCCGTAGCGTTCGCGCAGCGCGGCCAGCAGGCGGGTGGCGAGCAGGCTGTCCCCGCCGAGGCTGAAGAAGTTGCGGGTGCGGCCGGGAACGGGACAGTTCAGCAGCTCGGCCCAGAGCGCGCCGAGGTCGCTCTCCAGGCCGGCGTGGGGTGGCTCGTCGGCCGGTCCGCTGTCGCCGCCGGCGAGCAGGGTTGCCACCGCCGGCCGGTCGATCTTGCCGTTGCCGCTCAACGGCAGCGCGTCGAGCACGGCGACGTGCTCGGGCACCATGTACGCGGGCAACCGGTCGACGACGAACGCGCTGGTGGCGGCCGGGTCGAGGGTGACGCCCGGCTCGGGGACGACGGCTGCGGCGAGGCGGCGGGTGGTGGTGCCCACGGCCACCACCACGGCCTCGCGTACGCCGGGACAGTCGGTCAGAGCCGCCTCGACCTCACCCAACTCGATGCGATGGCCCCGGATCTTGACCTGGAAGTCCGCCCGGCCCAGGAACTCCAGGGTCCCGTCCGGCCAGTACCGGCCCAGGTCACCCGTGCGATACCAGCGCACCCCGTCGTGCGTCACGAACCGCTGCACCGTGCGCTCCGGATCGCCCCGGTAGCCGGCCGCCACCCCGGCCCCGCCGATCCACAACTCCCCCACCACCCAGTCCGGGCAGTCGCGCCCGCGCCCGTCCACGACCCGATAGCGCTGGTTGGGCAGCGGGAAGCCGTACGGGATGGACCGCCAGTGCGCCGGCACCTCGTCCACCTCGAGCGCGTTGGACCAGATGCCCGCCTCGGTGGCGCCGCCGAGGGCGGTCAGCCGGGCGTCCGGTCGGCTGGCGACCAGCCGGTCCCGCAGGTCCAGCCCGACCCAGTCGCCGGAGACCAGAGCGTGCCGCAACGCGCCGAGTGGTTCGTCGCCGGCGGCGGTGAGCAGCATGTCGAGCAGGGCGGGCACGGTGTTCCAGATGGTGACGTCGTGCTCGCGTACGAGCCGCAGCCAGGCGCGGGCGTCGCGTCGCTGCTCCTCGCCGATCAGCACCACCGCCCCGCCGACGCCGAGCAGCGCGAAGATGTCGTACACCGACAGGTCGAAGTCCAGCGCCGACACGGCCAGGACCCGGTCGTGCGGGCCGAGGCCCAGCCGGTCGTTGACGGCCGCGATGGTGTTTACGGCCGCCGCGTGGGACACCTCGACGCCCTTGGGCTCGCCGGTGGAGCCGGAGGTGAAGATGACGTACGCCAGCGACGCCGGCTCCACCGGGACGCAGCCGTCCAGGGCCGGGCCGCCGTCGCCGGCCGGGTCGAGCCCGTCCGCGCCGACGACGGTCTTCACGTCGGCGCGGGTGAGGATCCGCTCCCGGCGCACCGACGGCTGGTCCACGCCGACCGGCACGTACACGCCACCGGCGGCGAGCACGCCGAGCACCGCGACGACCTGGTCGACGCCCTTGGGCAGGCACACCCCCACCGCGTCACCCGGCGCGACCCCGGCGCGCGTCAGCGCCCCGGCCAGCGTCAACGCCCGAGCGGCCAGCTCCCCGTAGGACACCGCCACCCCGTCACCGCACAACGCCACCCGACCCGGCTGGCGGGCCGCGCAGGCAAAGAACCCGTCGTGCAGCAGACCCGGCGTGATCGGCGCGGCGGTCGCGTTCACCCGCTCACGCACGGTCCGCTGCGCGGCGGGGAGCCCGACCGGCACCTGCCGCGCCCAGTTTCCGGCCGCCAGGGTGGTCAGCAGCTCGACGTACGCGGCGAACATCGTCTCCACCACGTCGGGCGGGAACAGCTCGGCCACCACGTCCCAGTTGATGCTCAGGCCGCCGTCGCGTTCCATGACCTGGTTGTCCAGCCACACCTGCGGGGTCTGCGAGGCGCCCCAGATCTGCTCGCCGAACGGCAGCGCCATGCTGACGAGCTCGTCGCTGATGCCCAGCGCGCTGGTGAAGACGACGGGCATGGCGGCGGGGGCGCCGGTGCGCCGGGCGATCTCCCGCAGCACCCAGATGGCGGAGACGGCGTTGTGTTCCATGCCGTCCCACATGCGCTCCTGGAGGCGACGTACCACGGTCAGGAAGTCGTCGGCCGCGCCGGGACGGTGCGGGACGAGCAGCAGCGAGGTGAAGTCGCCGAGCACGTGGTCGATGTCGGGGTGCACCTCGCGGCGGTCGAAGAGGGTCAGGTTGAGGGTGAGGTCCGGCCGCGCGCTGAAGGCCGAGAGCACCTCGGCGTACGCGGTGGCGAGCACGGCGGCCGGGCTGACCCCGTGGGCGCGGGCGGCGTCGACCAGGGCGGTCCACTCGGTGGGGCCGAGTCGTGCCGCGTGGCGGACGAAGCGGGGGGCGCGCACCTGGTCCGGGTCGACGGCGAGCGGCAACCGCGGCGCGGGGGGCAGCTGCGCGGCCTGCGCCGACCAGTAGCGCCTGTCGGCCTCGACTGTCGCCTCGTCGGGCCGGGCGGTGAGGACGTAGTCGCGGAACGACACGCCGATCGGGCGCAGCGGCGCGTCGAGGTCGACGTAGAGGGCGGACAGCTCGGCGAAGACGGTCACGATGCTGAGCGCGTCGAGCACGATGTAGTCGAAGCTGAACGCCAGCCGGACGCGGCGCTCGCCGTACCGGACTGCCTCGATGGCCACCAGCGGCCAGCGGGTCGGGTCGGCGATCCGGTGCGACAGCCGTTCGCGCAGGTCGGTGAGGGCGGCCTCGCCCTCGCCGACCTCGATGGTCACGTCGGGCACCTCGGGTTGGACGCGTTGACGTCCGTCGGCGTCGAAGACGGCCCGCAGCATCTCGTGCCGGCGAACGAGGCGGTTCCAGGCCGCGGTGAGTCGATCGAGGTCGACGTTCTCGCCGTCGAACTCCCAGTACCAGTGGGAGCCGACCTCGCCGAGGGCGAAGTCGCCGCTGCGGCCCATCCAGTACGCCCGCTGCACGTCGGTCGGCGGGAACGGCTCGTGGCGGTGCGCCGGGTCGGCCACGAAGGTTCCGGTCAGGGCGGCGCCCGTGTCGAGGCGTACGCCGGCGGCGAACCCGGCGAGCGTCGGCTCGGCGAAGAGCCGGCGCAGTTGTCCGCCGGCCAGGCCGGCCGAGCGCATCCGCCCGAGCAGGCGGGTGGCGAGCAGGCTGTCCCCGCCGAGGGTGAAGAAGCTGTCGGCGCGGCCGACGGTAGGTACGCCGAGCAGGTCGGCCCAGAGGGTGGCCAGCGCCGTCTCGACCGGCCCGACGGGCGGCTCGAACGCGGTGGACCGGCCGGTGCCCTCGGCGAGCCGTCGTGCCACCGCCGGCCGGTCGATCTTGCCGTTGCCGCTCAACGGCAGCGCGTCGAGCACGGCGACGTGCTCGGGCACCATGTACGCGGGCAGCCGGTCGACGACGAACGCCCGCACCGTCTCCGGGTCCACGTCGGACGCCTCGGGGACGACGGCGGCGGCGAGCCGGCGGATGCTGGTGCCCACGGCCACCACCACGGCCTCGCGTACCCCGGGACAGTCGGTCAGCGTTGCCTCGACCTCACCCAACTCGATGCGATGGCCCCGGATCTTGACCTGGAAGTCCGCCCGCCCCAGAAACTCCAGGGTCCCGTCCGGCCAGTATCGCCCCAGGTCACCCGTGCGATACCAGCGCACCCCGTCGTGCGTCACGAACCGCTGCACCGTGCGCTCCGGATCGCCCCGGTAGCCGGCCGCCACCCCGGCCCCACCGATCCACAACTCCCCCACCACCCAGTCCGGACAGTCCCGCCCCCGCCCGTCCACCACGCGACAACGCTGGTTGGGCAGCGGCACCCCGTACGGGATGGACCGCCAGTGCGCCGGCACCTCACCGACTTCGAAGACTGTCGAGTGGATGGCGGTCTCGGTGGTGCCGCCCAGGGCGACGAGCCGGGCGTCCGGGCGCAGCGCCACCAGGCGGTCGCGCAGATCCAGGCCGACCCAGTCACCGCCGAGCAGGGCGAGCCGGAGGTGGTTCAGCCCGCCGCCGGCCTCGGCGGCGGTCAGCAGCATGTCCAGCAGCGCGGGGACCGACTGCCAGACGGTGACCCGGTGCGTGTCGACGAGCCGACGCCACGCGTTCGCGTCGCGTCGCTGCTCCTCGCCGATCAGCACGACCGCCCCGCCGACGCCGAGCAGCGCGAAGATGTCGAACACCGACAGGTCGAAGTCCAGCGCCGACACCGCCAGGACCCGGTCGTCCGCGCCGATGTCGAACCGCTGGCGGATGGCCTCGATGGTGGTGCCGGCGGCGCGGTGCGGCACCTCGACGCCCTTGGGCTCACCTGTCGAGCCGGAGGTGAAGATGACGTACGCCAGCGACGCCGCGTCCCCGGGCACGCACCCGTCCAGGGGCGGGCCGCCGTCACCGGCCGGGTCGAGCCCGTCGACGCCAACGACAGTCCGGACGCCGGCGCGCTGCCAGATCCGGCCCCGCCGGGCGGCGGGCTGGTCGACGCCGACCGGCACGTACACGCCACCGGCGGCGAGCACGCCGAGCACCGCGACGACCTGGTCGACGCCCTTGGGCAGGCACACCCCGACCGCGTCACCCGGCGCGACTCCGGCCCGCGACAGGGCCCCGGCCAGCGTCAACGCCCGAGCGGCCAGGTCCCCGTAGGACACCGCCACCCCGTCACCGCACAACGCCACCCGACCCGGCTGGCGGGCCGCGCAGGCAAAGAACCCGTCGTGCAGCAGGCCGGGCGTGATCGGCGCGGCCGTCGCGTTCACCCGATCACGGACCGCCCGCTGCTCCGGCGGCAGCAGATCGCCCGGTGACGCGACCCAGTCCCCGTCGATCAGGCAGGTCAACAGCCGGACGTACGCGGCGAACATCGCCTCCGACACACCCGGCGGGAACAGCTCCGCCACCACGTCCCAGTTGAGGTACAGGCCCCCCTCACGCTCGGTGACCTGGTTGTCCAACCACACCTGCGGGGTCTGCGACGACGTCCACACCGGGTCGCCGAAGCACTCCCGCACGTCGGTGCCGAACAGATCGCCGAGGCTGAGCGCGCTGGTGAACACCACCGGGGCGAGCACGGCCTGCTCGGAGCGGGCGCGGGCCAGGTCGCGCAGCACGTCCACTCCGGAGTACGCGCTGTGCGCCACGTCCCGGGCGAACTGCTCGCCGAGGCGGCGGGCGCGGTCGACGAACGGCACCTCGTCGGTGGCGTCGACCTCCAGCAGCAGCAGGTTGGTGAAGTCCCCGCTGAGCGACGGCACGTCCGGGTGGTACGGCGTCCGGTCGTACAGCGGCAGGTTGAGCAGGAAGCGTTGCCGGCTGCTCCAGGCGGCCAGGACCTCGGCGAAGGCCGTCAGGAACACCATCGACAGGGTGACGCCGTGCTCGCGCGCGCGGGCGGCGAGGCGGTCCCGGTCGGCGCCGGAGAGCCAGTGGTGGTGGCGGGTCACCCGGTGCCCGCTGACCCGCTCGGGGGCCACGGCCACCGGCAGGTCGGGCCCGCCGGGCAGGTCGGGCACCCGCTGGCGCCAGTAGCCGGCGGCGGCCTCGCGGGCGTCGGCCCGACGCCGCTCGTGGGTGGCCAAATACTCGGGATAGCTGTAGCCGATGGGTGGCAGTGGTTCGTCGGGCCGGCGGTAGAGATGGGCGAGGTCGCCGAGGAGCACCCGGAAACTGTGCGCGTCGGCGACCAGCATCTCGATCTCCACGTGCACCCGGCTCGCCCCGTCGGGCAGCAGGCAGAGCTGGATGTCGAACACCTCGCCCCGGTCGACCCGCAGGGTCCGGTGCGAGAGGGTGGCGCGCAGGTCGGCGAGCCGCTGGTCCCGCTCGTACGCCGGCAGGTCACGCAGGTCGTGCACGGTCAGGCCGGGCCAGGCGCCGTCCGGGGTGATCTGCTGCCGGCCGTCGTCGAGGAAGCGGGCGCGCAGCATGTCGTGGCGTCGCACCAGGGCTCTCACGGCCCGGTCCAGCCGCTCCGGGTCCACGTGCCGGCCGTCGAACTCGTTGTAGAAGTGCGCCCCCACACCGCCGAGGGCCTGCTCCCCGGCCCGCCCGACCCAGTACGCGTGCTGCATGGTCGCCAGGGCGAACGGCTCGTCCGGGTCGATCGTCACCTCGTCGTCGTCGTCGCCGGCGGTGGCGGCGTCGGCGGCCGGTTCGTCGGTGGGCGAGGCCGGGTGGGCCAGCGCGTGCCACTGCCGGACGGTGCGCAGCTCGATGAGCTGGGCGAAGGTGAGACCCGCGCCGGCCCAGCGGGCGGCGAGCCGCATCAGCCCGATCGAGTCGAGGCCGCGTTCCAGCAGATCCTCGTCGGGCGACACCGGCTCGTCGAGCAGCGACGCGACGTCGTCGCACATGCCGTCGAGGGTCAGCGTGGTCGGCACTGGCATGTCTTCTCCCGACTCCTCAGGCGCGGGGAACGCGGATCGAGCGGTCGGCGAACCCGATGAGGTCCAGCCGCTCCAGGCCCTCGCGGACGCGGGGAGTCAGCAGGCCGATGTTGGCCAGCGCGGTGACCACGCGGGCGAAGATGGCCTGCCGATACTTGATCATCAGCTCGTTGTGGGCGGCGAAGTCGACGCCCTCGCCCCGGTCGACCTCGATGCGATCCCAGACGTCCTCGAGCAGGAACCGGCGGCGCATGAGACTCGCCGAGTCGAGCACCATCTCCTCGCGGTCGGCGAGTTCGGCGCTGGTCATCTCGCGGTAGATGCCCTCCAGCGACAGCACCCCGAACGACACGTGCCGGGCCTCGTCGCGGGCTACGAGGCGGGTGATGTCGCAGATGAGGCGGTCGTGGAAGGTGCTGTTGGCCAGCCGGAACGCGGCCATCGCCAGGGCCTCGACCACGATCTGCATGCCCAGCGCGGTGATGTCCCACCGGGAGTCGGAGAGCAGGTCCTCGATCAGCTCGGACAGCGCCGGGTTGATCGGGTACGGGTGCGGCACCTTCTCGCGCAGGTAGCGGGAGAACGCCTCGACGTGCCGGGCCTCGTCGGCGGCCTGGCTCGCGGCGTAGTACTTGCTGTCGAGGTCGGGCACCACCTCGACCAGGCGCGCGGCGACCACCAGCGCGCCCTGCTCACCGTGCAGGAACTGGCTCACCATCCACGACTGGAGTTCCCAGCGGAACGTGTCCCACATGGGCCGGCCGCGCCGCGCCAGCGGGGACGCCTCGAACGACGCCATGGCGAACGCGGAGTCGTCGGGCAGCGGCTCACCGAACGGCACCTCGATCGACCAGTCGACATCCGTGCTGGCGTTCCACTGGGCGCTCTTGGCCCGTTCGTACAGGGAGAGGACCCGGGGCATCTCGGACTCGTAGTGCCACGTCAGCTGCGCACGCACGGGGGTGGTCACCGACAGACCAGACATGCGCCCAAGGTACCGAGAGAGAACACAAGATGCCAGACCCTTGATGACAGATACAACGACGGGCGGTACCGTCGTGGCGTGGCCCCCCGACCCGTACCGGCCTCCGTGGGACAGCGACTGCTCGGCATCATCGAGCACTACCGGGCGGACCACGGGGCGTTGAACTGCCCGCTGCTGTGCCGCCTCACCGGCGCGGTCGACCTGAGCGCGCTGGAGCGGGCGCTCACCGCGCTGACCGCACGGCACGAGGCGCTGCGGACCACCGTCGTGGGTCGCGGACCACGGCTGTCCCAGCTCGTGCACGACCCCCGACCCGTCGAGCTGCGGGTCGTCGACCTGCGCGGCGAGCCGGATCCGCACGCCGCCGCCGACGCCGCCGTCACCACCGAGCTGGCCACCCGGGTGGACGTCACCCAGTGGCCGACCCGGGCCACCGCCTGGCGGGTCAGCGACCACGAGGTGATCGTGTGCTTCACCATGCACCACCTGGTCACCGACGCGTGGTCGTGCGGGCTGCTCTTCGAGGAGCTGCGCACCCTCTACGCCGACGCGCGGGCCGAGCTGCCCCCGGTGCGCTGGCAGTACCCGCAGTTCGTCACCTGGCAGGAGGATCGGTTGGCCGGCACCGAGCTGGACCGGCAACGCGAGTTCTGGCGCGCTCAGCTGACCGGGCTGCGGTTGCCGCGCCTGCCGTACCGCGAGCCGCCCCCGGACGCCACCCCGGGCGTGCTGGCCCGGGACCTCGACGCCGACGTCGCCGGCGGGCTGCGCGCCCTGGCCCGGCGACACCGTACGACGCTGTTCACCGTGGCCCTGGCCGTCTACTACGCCGTCCTGCACCGGGTCACCGGGCAGGGTGACCTCGCCGTCGCCTCGCTGTTCGCCAACCGTGCCCGGCCGGAGAGCCAACGCACTGTCGGGTTCTGCGCCAACATGGTCGTGCTGCGCACCCGGCTGCCACCGTTCGCCACCTTCGCGGCCCTGCTCCAGGCGACCCATGCGACGACCGCCGCCGCGTTCGCCAACCAGGAGCAGCCCTACCAGGCCGTCGCCACCGGCAGCGCAAACCTGGGCGGCCGGGTCGACGACGTGGTGTTCCAGATGATGGCGGAGCTGTCCCACCGCGTACGCGTCGGCGACACCGAGTTCGAGCTGCTCGTCCCCGAGGCGATCGGGAGCCGCTTCGGCACCGAGCTGGCGCTCGCCCCGCGCGGCGACGGCCTGCGCGTGGTGCTGTTCCACACGCCACGGCTCGCCCCGTCCGACGCCGAACGCCTGCTCGACGGCTACGTCACCGTGGCGCGGGCGGTGGTGGGCAACCCCGCCGTCGCGCTGTCGGCGCTGCTACGCCGCTAGGGCGGGTGTCGACACCCCTAGCCCGCGATCAGCTCGGCCCCGCGTTCGCCGATCATGATGCTGGTCAACGCGGCCGGCGCGCGTAGCGGCACCGGAACGATGCTGGCGTCGACGACCCGCAGGTTGGCCACGCCGCGTACCCGGCACCGCCCGTCCACTACCGCGCCCGGGTCGTCGGCCGCGCCCATCCGCGCGCCGCCGACCAGGTTCAACCGGCTGTACGTGGTGGCGCGCAGCAGGTGGTCGAGCTGCTCGTCGTCGCCCACCACCGCGTCGTCGACGAGTGCGAACCGGGCGACAGTCTTGGTGAAGGCGGCCTGGTTGGCGATCTCCCACGCGTGCCGGTACGCGTCGCGCATCCGGGCCAGATCACCCTCGGCGGTGTAGAACCCGAGGTCGACAACGGGCGGGCTCGTCCCGTCGGCGTCGCGCACCGAGATGCGCCCGCGCGAGGCCATCGCCATGTCGCCGATCATCACGGTGTTGACCTGGTCGACGCCGATGATCCGGTCCAGACCCGCGCCGGGGCCCCGCGACGTGCTCATGCCGGTGAACAGGCTCAGGTAGAACGCCTGGTCGGCCTCGTGGCCCGGGATGCCGGCGAGCCGGGCGATGAGCTGCGTACGCGGCCAGTCGCCGCCGATCGTCTCCGGCTCGGGGACCACCAGGATGATCGCGCCGGGCTGGTCGATCACGTCGGCGCCCACGCCGGGCAGGTCGACGAGCGGCGTGACGCCGGCCGCGCGCAGTTCGTCGGCGGGGCCGATCCCCGAGCGCAGCAGCAGAGCCGGGCTGTACGGCGAGCCGGCGCAGAGGATGACCTCCCCGGCGTCGATCCGCTCCCCCGCGACCTGCACACCCACTGCCCGACCGTCGTCGAGCAGCACGCGCTCGACCTCGGCGTCGCCGCGAACGACCAGATTGGACCGCGACCGGGCCGGGTCGAGGTGGGTGAGGGCGGTGGACATCCGCAGCCGGTCGCGCCGATTCTGCGGGTACGTCCCGATGCCGACGGCGTCGGGGGCGTTCATGTCCTCCTGGTAGTCGTGGCCCAAGCCGAGCGTGGCCTGCAGGAAGCCGTCCATCGCCGGCGTCAGCTCACCGCGCGGCCACCTGGTGATCGGGACGGGCCCGTCGGCGCCGTGGTGGTCACTGTCGCCGAACTGCTGGTCGGCCTCCAACCGGCGAAACGCCGGGAGCACCGCCGGCCAGTCCCACTCCGGCAGGCCGCGGCCGCCCCAGGAGACGAAGTCGGCGGCCGGGGCCCGGATCGCGCCCCGGTCGTTGATCTGCGTCGAGCCGCCGACGACCCGACCCCGCCGCAGCGGCGCTTCCCGCCCGGCGACGACTGTCGCCCGCAGATCCCAGTCGAAGCCGTCCTCGGCCTCCACCGAACCGGTCCGCAACGCCTCGGGCACCGCGGCCCCGACCAGGTCGGGGCCCGCCTCCAGCAGCAGCACGGAACGGGCCGGATCCTCGCTCAGGCGGGCCGCGAGCACCGCGCCGGCCGCGCCCGCACCGACGACCACGAAATCGTAGCGAAGCATGGGCTCAGCGTAGCCGAACACACGACATGCCAGGACGCATCACATGTGCTATCCGCGATTCTTCATTAGACTCTCGGGTATGAGCAGAGGCCCGGAAGTCATCCCCACCCTGCGCTACCGCGACGCGCCGGCCGCCATCCAGTGGCTGGTCGACGTCGTCGGTTTCCGCGCCGAGCTGGTCGTCCCCGGCCCGGACGACTCCATCAGTCACGCGCAACTGACCTGGGGCAACGGCATGGTCATGCTCGCCTCCCAGACGGACGGCAGCGACGGCCGACTCGTTCTGGACACCGGGCCAGCCGCGACCTATGTGGTGCTCGACGACGTGGCGGCGCACTACGAACGGGTCGTCGCCGCCGGCGCCGAGGTCGTGCAGAAGCTCCGCGACGAGGACTACGGCGGCCAGGGCTATTCGGTCCGCGACGCCGAGGGCAACCTGTGGAGCTTCGGCTCCTACCGACCCGGCTCGTCCTGACCACCGACCGCTGACCCACGGCGCGCGGGCAGCTTCCGCCGCCGTGGGGCCGGCTCGGCCCACGAGCTTCGCGGCGGGGTCAGTCGTCCAGCAACAGCCCGGCCAGCTCGGCCCGGGTGCCGGCGACGGTGCCGTCGAAGGTCGCCAGCCACCACGCCCGGCGATACCAGTGGTGCAGCGGCTGCTCCCACGTGAAGCCGCTGCCGCCGTACGTCTGGATGGCCACCTCGCAGGCGGTCATCGCGGCCTCCCGGGCGGCCACGCCTGCCGTGAGCACCGCCCGGTCGGCGACTTGGCCCGGTTCGGCGTCGACCGCCCACGCGGCCCGGTAGGCCAGCGACCGGGCCGTCTCGACCTGGCCGTAGCACTCCGCGAGGGGGTGCGCGACCGCCTGGTTGGCACCGATCGGCGTTCCGAACTGGGTGCGGGTGGCGGCGTACCCGCTGGCCCAGCTCAGCGCCCTCGCCGCCACGCCGACGGCCTCCGCGGCGAGCAGCGCCAGGGTCCGCCGCCGGGTCAGCGCGAGCACGTCGGCAGCAGCGTCCGCCGCCACGAGGAGCGTCGACGGTACGCCGGTCAGCTCCACAGTCGAGACCTGACGGCTCGGGTCCAGGGCCTGCCCGCCGGCCCCGGCCGACGTCGCCCGCGCCGCCGACGCGTCGACCAGGCGCAGCTCGATCCCGCCCGGCCCGGTCGCGACCACCACCAGGTCCACCACGTCGAGCGCGTGTGGCACACGGATCGCGCGGCCGGTGAGCGTCCCGTCGGCGGCGACGGCACAGCCGACCCCCGGGGTGAACGCCGGCGCACGGGCGGCGGCCACCGCCTCGCCGAGGGCGCCGGGGCCGTTCGTCCACGCCCAGGCCAGCGTCGCGGGAGCGGCGAGGGGCCGGCCCGCCGCCCGCAACGCCGGGCCGGCCAGGCCGACGGTGGCCCACCAGGGTGACGGGCTGCGCGCCCAGCCCATCCGTTCGGCGAGCAACGCCACCTCCACGGTGCCCAGCTCGGCGTCGAGCCAGCCCAGGTCGGTGACCTCGGCCCACGCCCGGCCGTCGTCGGTGGCCCGGTCGTCGGCGAGGTACTTCGCCGCGGTGTCCCGCAGCGCCTCCTGCTCCCCGGTCAGTGCGAAGTCCATGAGGTCTCCCCTCGTCGTGGGCGAGTCGGTGCGTCAGTACGACCGGGGCAGGCCCAGTACGCGCTCGGCGACCAGGTTGCGCAGCACCTCGGAGGTGCCGCCCTCGATGGTGTTGGCGCGGCTGCGCAGCATCTGGTGCCGCCAGTAGCGGTCCCAACCGTCCGGTTCGGCGTCGTCGCCGAGCAGCTGCACGGCGAGGGTGGTGAGCCGTTGGTGCGCCTGCGACCAGCGCAGCTTGATCACCGACGTCTCGGGGCCGGGCACCCCGGTACGCGCCAACGCGGCCAGCGCACGCCGGTTGGTCCAGCGCAGACCCTCCAACTCGACGTAGCGGGCGGCGATCTGGTCGCGCACGACCGGGTCGGTGTCACGGCCACGGGCCTTGGCGGTCGCGACCAGCCGGCGGAACGCCACGTCCAGCCGGGCGGTCAGGGTGAACCCGAAGGTGCCCCGCTCGTGGGCGAGGGTGGTCATCGCGACCCGCCACCCGTCGTCGAGCGCACCGACCACCGCGTCGAGCGGCACCCGCACCTCGTCGAACTCGATCTCGGCGAACTCGGCCTCGCCGGTCATCTGCCGGATCGGGCGCACCGTGACGCCGGCCGAGCGCAGGTCCACCAGCAGGCAGGTCAGCCCGCGGTGGCGGCGCTGGTCGGGGTCGGTGCGCGCCAGCAGCAGGCAGTGGTCGGCGAGGTGCGCGTACGACGACCACACCTTGCGCCCGGTCACCACCAGCTCGTCGCCGTCGCGGCGCGCGGCGGTCCGCACGGCGGACAGGTCGCTGCCGGCCTCCGGCTCGGAGAAGCCCTGGCAGAAGATGATGTCCCCGGTGAGGATGCGCGGCAGGTACCAGGCGCGCTGCTCGGGCGATCCGCGGGCGATGATTGTCGGCCCGACCATGCCCAGGCCGATGACCCCGATGTGCTCGGCGGCCTCGGCGCGGGCCGTCTCCTCCAGGTAGATCGCCTGGTGGGCCGGGGACAACCCGCGCCCGCCGTGCTCGGCCGGCCAGGTCAGGCCCGCGTACCCGGCGGCGTGCAGCGCGCGGGTGAACGACCGCACCGCCTCGATGTCGCCCCACCGACCCTGCGGCGGCGCCCCGTCCGGGCCGGCGGTCACCGGCACCGCGCCCGCCAACCAGGCCCGCAGGCCCGCCCGGAACTCCGCCTCCTCGGCGCTGTCACGCAGATCCATGCGCCGCATCGTACTCGTATCTGGTTTTGATCTGCAGTATCTTGTTTTCACGCGTCCCGACGCCGGAAGGGGTCCTCGATGGCCAGTCTCGCGGACGACGCCGCGGTACGACAGACCGCAGCCGGGCACTACCAGGCACACCTGTGCGAGGACTGGTCGGTGTGGGGGCCCAACGGCGGTTACCTGGCCGCGATCGCGCTGCGCGCGGCGGGCGAGGAGGCCGGCGCCATGCTGCCGGTGAGCCTGAGCTGCCAGTTCCTCGCGCCCCCGCGCTACGGCGAGGTCGACGTCGAGGTCACCCGCGTGCACGGCACCCGCCGCGCCGCAGCCCTGCACGTCACCCTGCGCCAGCGCGGCCGGATCCTGCTCGCCGCGTACGTCTGGACCATCGCCGCCGGCCTCATCGGCCCCGAACGGCGCTGGATGCCGCCACCGGACCTGCCCAAGCCCGACGAGCTGCCCACCCTGGTCGAGCTGATGCGCCGCGACGGCCTGCCGGTGCTGCCGATCTGGGAGCGGTGCTACGAGGTACGGCTGTCCGGCTGGCCCGCCGGCGGCTGGCAGCCGCAACGCGACGGTGTGCCCACCATCCGGGGCTGGCTGCGGCTGCACGAGGAGCTGCCGGCCGACGCGGACCCCTGGCTGGCGGCGGCCCGGCTCGTCTTCGCCGTCGACGTGGTGCAGTTCCCGGCGGTGGTGCAGGCGTTCGAGCGGACCACGTTCATGGCCCCGAGCATGGACCTGTACGTGGGCTTCCAGGGCGGCGACGACGGCACGGGCTGGCTGCTGGTGGAGGGCGAGGCCGCCGCCGCCACCGGTGGCGTGCTCGGCGCCCGCGCCCGCGTCTGGTCCGACAGCGGGCTGTTGCTGGCCACCGGCGGGCAGCAGATGCTCTACCGGATGGCCAGCCCCGTCTGACGCGGTCTCAGCCGTCGGCGCGGCGACCGAACCGGCGCACCGCCACCAGCAGGCACACCCCACCCAGTCCGAGCACCCACGCGAGGGTCTGCAGCACCGGCCACCGCACCGGCCCACCGCTGGACAGGCCGACCAGCGCCTCGGTGGCCACCGAGAACGGGTTGGCCCGCACCACGGGCTGCACCACCGAGGGGAACGCCGACACCGGCACGAACCCCGAGGAGAAGATGAACAGCAGGGTCGCCGGGCCGGTCAGCGACGGCGGCAGCGACTCCTCGTCACCGGGGCCGGAGCCCCGCCACAACGCGATCGCCGCCCACAGCACACCGAACAGCGCGATCACCGCGAAGAAGCCGACGACGGCCAGCGGCCCCTCCCGGAACCGGAAACCCAGCAGCATCGCCACGCCAGTGGTGAGCGCTCCGATGCCGACGATGCGCAGCACGTCACCGACGACCCGACCGGCCAGCAGCGCCCCCGGCGCCACCGGCATGGTGCGCAGCCGGTCGACCAGCCCGCCGCGCAGGTCCCGCAGGAAACCGACGGCGCTCGACGGCGACCCGAACGCGGCGGTGGACAGCACCACCAGCGGAGCCAACCGCTCCAGGTAGTGCTGCCGGTCGCCGTCACCGACGATCCGGCCGAACACCGCGTACTGGGTGAGCAGGAGCAGCACCGGGAACGCGAACGAGTAGACCAGCGCGGGCGGCGCCCGGAAGAAACGGCGAAGGTTACGCCCGGCGAACAGCGAGGCCTGCGTGACGGTACTCATCGGCTCCTCCGAAACGAACGTGCCGCGGCCGAGCCGAACAGCAGCCCCAGGACCAGCAACCAGACCAGCGCCGGCCACACCCTCGCGTCGGCGCCCTCGGTGGACAGCGCCCGCAACGCGTCGACCTGCGCGGAGAACGGTGACACCTCGACCACCGGTTGCAGCCAGCCGGGAAACGCGTCGACCGGGACGAAGGCGGTGGAGACCGTGGTGAGCACCAGGTACGGCAGGGTCAGCGCCGAGTACACCTGCTCGGGGTCGCGGGCGCCCAGCCCCAGTGCCGCGCAGCCGGCCGCGAGCACCACCGCGAAGCCGACCGCCAGCAGGACGAAGCCCGCGGCGCGGGCCGCCCCGGCGGTGAACCGGAAACCGACGAGCACCGCGGCGACGAGGATCACCGCCACCGCGACGGCGGCGCGGGCGGCGTCCACCACGAGCCGGGCCGCCGGAACGACTACCGCGCTCATCGGCAGCGTCCGGTACCGGGAGATCAGACCGCTACGGGCGTCGCCGGCGATCAGGTAGCAGGCCGACATGGCGACCAGGGCTGTGGTCTGCACGACGATCGCGGGCGGAAGGAACTGCTCGTAGGCGATCCCGTAGTCGGACATCAGCCGCTGGAAGACCACCATGAAACCGGCGAAGAACGTCAGCGGGAACACGACTGTCAGGCCGACCGACCGGCCCGCGCGGGCCTGGCGCAGGTTGCGGGCGGCCAGGACGGCGAACTGCCGCAGCCCGCCGGCCGGCACCGCGGTCGCGGTGCTCACCGGCCGGCCCCCGCCGCGTCCGCCTTCTCGGTGTCGTCGGACCCGGTCAGGGACAGGAACACCTCGTCCAGGGTGGGCCGCCGCACGGTGACGTCGTCGGCCTCCACACCCGCCGACTCCAGCCGCCGCACCACCTCGGTCAGGGTGCCGGAGCCGGCGGCCAGCCGCAGCACGTCCTCGTCCTCGGTCAGCCCCTCGAACGCCGCCCGCAGCTGCGAGGCCGCGACCGCCCGGGCCCGCGGGTCCTCGATGCGCACCTCGCAGACCGCGCCGCCGAGCTGACGCTTGAGCTCGTCGGGGGTGCCCTCGGCGGCGACCCGGCCGTGGTCGATGAGCAGGACCCGTCCGGCCAACTGGTCGGCCTCCTCGAGATACTGCGTGGTGAGCAGCACGGCCGTGCCGCCGTCACGCAGCTCCCGGACGACCTCCCACAGCGCCCGCCGGCTGCGCGGGTCCAGGCCGGTGGTCGGCTCGTCGAGGATCAGCACCTGCCGGTCGACCACCAGGCTCGCGGTCAGGTCGAGGCGGCGGCGCAGGCCACCGGAGTAGGTGCGTACCGCCTTGCCCGCCACCTCACCCAGGTCGAAGCGGTCGACGAGCTCGTCCGCGCGGGCGGCGGCCGCCTGCCGGCCCAACCCGAGCAGCCGGCCGAACAGCACCAGGTTCTCCCGGCCGGTCAGCAGCTCGTCGAGGGCCGCGAACTGGCCGGTGACCGCGATGCTGCGGCGCACCTCGGCGCCCTGGGCGACGACGTCGAAGCCGGCGACGCGGGCGGTGCCGGAGTCCGGCTTCAGCAGCGTGGTGAGACAGTGGATCGTGGTGGTCTTGCCGGCGCCGTTGGGGCCGAGCAGGCCGACCACCTCACCCGCGGCCACCTCGAAGCTCACCCCGTCGACAGCCGCCGTCGCGCCGAACGACCGGCGCAGATCGCTGACCTGGATCAACTGTTGTGACATCGCACCACCCTCATGCCAGGAATGCCGGAACCATATCAACGCTTGTCTGTGTAAAGCCAGATACGAGAACGAATACTCATCCGTCGACCGGGCTGCGCCGGGTGCGTAGTCGCTGGCGCGACGAGGCCGCGAACGCGACGGCGATCCGCTCGACCACCCCCGAGCGGACGCACTCACCGGCGATGCGCACGCTCGACTCGACGTCCACGGCGGTGGCCGTTCCGTGGCAGATCACGCACACACCGCGTACCCCGAGCAGCGCTCCCCCCGGCTCGGCCGCGAGCCCGTCGCGCACCGCGCGGGTCACCCGCCGCCGCCGCTCACGCGCCAGCGCCCCGATGGGCGAGAACGCCCGCACCGCGTCCAGCGCCAGGCCGACGGTGGCGTCCAATGTCCGCTCGTACATCTTCAACGCCACGTCGCCGGTGAACCCGTCGGTCACCGCGACGTCGATGCGGCCTCCGAGCACGTCGTACGCCTCGATCTGACCGCTGTACCCGGGCATCGTGGCCAGCAGGAGGTGCGCGTCGCGCCGGACCGGCCCGCCCTTGACCGCCTCGTGCCCGTTGGACAGCAGACCGATCCGCGGCTCGGCCAGCCCCAACCGTCCCCGCGCGTACTCCGCGCCCAGCACCGCGAACTCGACAAGCCACTCCGGCACGGCCGCCGCCGTAGCGCCGATGTCCAGCAGCACCGTCGGACCGGCGCCCGGCACCGGCAGCACCGTGGCCAGGGCCGGGTTGCTCACCCCCGGCACCCGACCCAGCCGGACGGCGGCCGCGAGCACCGCCGCGCCGGTGTTGCCCGGGGTCACCATGGCGTCCGCCCGGCCCGCCGCCACCTCCCCGGCGGCGACCAGGAGCGAGGAGCGCCGCTTGGCGTACGTCGCGGCCACCGGATCCTCACCCATGCCGACCACGTCCGGGGCGTGCACCAGTCGTACGCCCGCCGGCGCGACACCGCCGGGCAGCAGGTCGCGCATGAGCGCCTGCGGGCCGACCAGCGCGATGTCCACAGTGCCCGCCGCGGCCAGCGCGCCGGCGATGACGGGCGCCGGCCCGAGATCCGCGCCGGCGACGTCGACCGCCACCCGCAGCCGCCGCTGCGGTGACGCGCCCCGACCCGCCATCACCGCACCCCGGCGCCGAGCCGGTCCGCCGTGGCGGATCTGCCGGTCATGCCGTCGGGCTCGTCCGGTGTCGACGGTCCTGCGGGCGCGTCCGTCGCCGGCCCGGCCGGTTCGGTCAGTGGCGAGGTCAGCCAGTGGCGCAGGGCGGTACGGGCCGGCGCCAGCTCGCCCGCGAACGCGACGACCAGATCCCGGTGACCGTGTGCCGGGCCGGCCGGGCGGTCGGGACGCAGGTCGGCGGCGAGCACCTCGACCCGGGCGGCGAGGTCCGCGCCGCGCCAACCCAGCGCGTAGCCCAGTGCCGCCTCGTCCCGGGCGGCGGCCCGCCCGGGCAGGCCGGCGACGGCACGACAGTCGGGGTCGATCAGCTCGACGGCGGCGAGCAGCGCCTCGGCCTCGGCGAGGACGCCGGCGGCGGCGAACCGCCAGGCCTGGTCGGCAGCCCACCGCCCGTCGCGGCGGGCCTGCCCGACCAGGTCGACAAGGCGGGTGAACAGCGCGCCGAGCGCGGCCACCGCCGGACGACAGGTGCGCGCGGCGAGCGTCGCGGCGCGGGCCGCCGGCCCCGGCGCGTACGGCCGCAGTCGCAGCCGCGCGGCCCGCACCAGCGGTTGCGGCGTCCCGGAGTACGCGTCGGCCAGCACCGGATAGCCGTCACCGGAGCGGTCGGAGCCGGCGGCGAAGCGTTCCAACCGCCACTGCAACTGGTCCAGCAGGATGTGGCGGGTGCCGTCGAACACGCCGTAGAGGAGCACGTCACGGACCCGCGCGGCGTACCCGAACTCCTCGACGAGGGCCCGTGAGCCCAGCACCGCGCGGCCCTCGGTGACGGCCTGCTCGGCCAGCTCGCAGCAGGCGTACTTGGCCACCGCGGCGGCGTATGCGGCGGCCGGCCCGAGCGCGTTGATGAGGAAGGTGGCCTTCACGGCGGTCGCCGCGACCAGCACGTCGAGGGCCGCCGCCCGCACGAGGTGTTCGGCTATCGCGCCGAGGTGCACGATCGGTTCGCCGTAGACGTCGCGCTCGCGGGCGTACCCCACGGCCGCAGCGAGCGCCCCGCTGGCGGCGCCGGAGGCGAGTGAGCCGATACCACCGCGCGACAGCGCCAGGGTCAGTTGCAGGATGGTCAGCCCGTCGCCCGGCGTACCGATCGGTTGGGCCGGGGTGCCGGCGAACCGTACGCCGGAGATGTCGGCGGCAACGGCGGGCAGTGTCCGCCACCGGGGCAGGGCCGTCACCGTGTCGTCGCGTGCGGCCAGGAACAGGCCGAAGCGGTCGGTGTCGGCGAGCCGGGCCAGGGTGATCAGCAGGTCGTGCCGGGTGCCGCCGTTGATGAGGTGCTTCTCCCCGGTCAGCCGGTATCCGCCGTCGACCGCGTCGGCGCGGGTGCCGGTGCGGGCCAGGTTGCTGCCGTGCTCCAGCTCGGTGAGCAGCATGGCGGCCGCGCCTCCGCTGCGCAGCACCGCGCCGGCCCGGTCGCGCTGCTGCGGCGTGCCGGCGATGCAGAGCGGCAGCAGGGCCAGCGCGTTGACCCCGAGCGTGATGGCGAGGCTTCCGCTGTGCCGGGCGGCCTGCGCGTTGAGGGCGTTGACGTGCACGGCGGTGGCGCCGGCGGGGTCGTACACGGCGGCGACGCCGATCTCCCGCAGGTCGGCGAGGACGTCGTCCGGTGGGGTGCGACCGGCGTCGGCCGCCGCGAGCCGGCGCGCGGTGTCGGGGTGATCCAGGTGCCGGGCGATGGCCGGCAGCGGGTCGAGCTGGGCCATCGGCAGGGGGCAGAGTCGTTGCCACGCCGACGTCTCGTCCGGTGTCATCCGGCACCTCACCGTAAATACGTGACAGTAGATACGAGATGCATGCTAGCGGTCCCGGCCGGTGGGTTTCACCCCCTGAAGCTCATCCCGCTCGCCACCGGGCTGACTACGCTCGGCCCATGGTGACGGCGGGACTGCTCCTCGCGGCCGGCGCCGGGCGTCGACTCGGCATGCCGAAGGCCCTGCTGCCGTACCGGGGGCGACTGCTGGTGGACCACGCGGCGGCGATCCTCACGGCCGCCGGCTGCCAACCGGTCGTGGTGGTGCTCGGCGCGCAGGCCGACGAGGTGCGCTCCCGGACGCGACTGCCCGGCGTGGTCCTCAACGACGACTGGGCGACGGGCATGGGCTCATCCCTGCGGGCCGGGCTGTCCGCCGTGGCGGCCAGCCCGGCCGTGGCAGTCGTGGTCACCCTGGTCGACATGCCCGGCCTCACCCCCGAGGCGGTACGCCGTGTCGCCCTCGACGCCACCGTCGACTCCCTCGCCGTTGCCACCTACGCGGACGGTAGGCGCGGGCATCCGGTGCTGCTCGGCCGACAGCACTGGGCCGGCGTGGCCGAGGCGGCCACCGGAGACCGGGGCGCGCGGGACTACCTGCGGGCACAGGCCGAGAGGGTACGACTGGTCCCCTGCGCCGACATCGCCGACGACACCGACGTGGACCTGCCCGAACAGGCGGCCCGCCTCCCCAGCTAGGGTGACGGTGTGCTCAGCGGGGTCAAGGGTCTGTCCCGACACTTCACCGAGGACAGTCTGCGGGAGTATCTGCTGGCGCGGTCGGTCCGCCAGGCCGACGGCTGCCTGATCATCCGCGGCTACGGCTCCCGGCGCGGCGTCTACCAGAAGGTCGCGGGCCGCGCGTGGGCGCACATCGCGGCGTACGCCGTCTTCGTCGGCGGGTACGACCCGCACCTGGAGGTCGACCACCTCTGCCCCGCGCGGGACTGCGTCGAACCCACCCATCTGCGGCAGGTCAGCCACGCCGACAACTGCCGCACGCGAGCGCAGACGCCGACCTGCCGCAACGGGCACGAACGCGAACTCGACGAGTCGACGGGCCGGTACCGCCGCACGTGCCGCGCCTGCAACCGGGACAGCCAGCGCCGCTGGCGCGAGCGCCAGGCCGCCGAGGTCGCCCAGGCCCGCTCGGCGTACGTCCCAACCTGACCCTGTCCCCCACCGCCTTGCCCGTGTCCGGGGTCTGTTCGCACCGATCTGCCCGAAGGGTCCCAGCTCCACAATGGCTCGGCGCCAGAGCATGAAGGTGACGTGGCCGCAGCGATTGCCGCTCAACCGGATCGTCGAATCAAGCCCTGCCTCGGTGATGACCACTGCGCGAATACGGTCGACCCTTTTGACAGGGAGCCGTTTCCAGCAATCGGACGGTCACTACGCAGCCCTTGAGCAACCGAGGGAGGACGATCGGTACACCGCTCGAGGGTCCCATGCGAACGCTGGTTCTTGAGCCGGTGGCCTTGGTCGCCAGCAGCTTTGACCAGCGGTTTCCGTATCAGCGACAGCGGTTGACCCCTCGTAGCCATCACGGTGGCGACCCTCGCGGTCGACCGCGAGCACCGCGTTTTCGGCGTGCTCGATGAGCAACATCGCCGTCTCGGCTGCTCGTAACCAGCGCTCCGCGGTTCGAACCCGAGGGCAGCACCAAGAAGCGGTACTCTTGGCGGTCGTGGATGCGTCCAAGAAGTGCGGGCGGTGTAGGCAACTTCGGCCGACAGAGTCCTTCCTCAGTGCGACCGGTTGCTCGCTGCTTTCCTGTCAGTCTTGCCGTGAGTACACCCGTCGGGTAAACCAGGCCAGCAGAGACGCGCGTCCAGGATCCAATCGAGCAATGAATCTCTGGTCCAAATACCGGATCACCGAGATCTTCTACGACGAACTCAGGTCACAGCAGGGGTATCGGTGCGCCATCTGCGGCATCCATGAGGATGAGATCCCGGCGACGCTAGCCGGCCGACCCCGCAAGGACGGCAGGCCTTCGGCGCAGGCGTTCCGCTTGGTGGTGGATCACTGTCACGGCACCAGCACCGTTCGTGGTCTGCTTTGTGGCGGGTGCAACTCGGCGCTCGGGCACTTCCGGGACAACAGAGAGGCGCTGCGTCGCGCCATCGACTACCTGGCGTCGGAGCCGCTAACCGTACCTCCCCTAGAGGGCGTCTAGCCTCGCCTCCGTCAGCCACAATCCGCACCGCCAACTGCCCAGGTCCGGGGCCTCGGTGACCTGCACGACGAGCTGATAGTCGAGGGCTTCGTCGACCGGGTCTGCCTGCTCGTGGGGCCGAGTGCTGGGGACATGCCGTCGAGCTGGGCGATCGCGCTGATAAATCGGTCCGGGTCCATGGGCAAATGGCTGGCGGGCGCCCAACAGGACACCCGTCCGTGCTGCACTGGCTGACTACACCATCCTAAACCTTTACGCACAGGAACTGTCATTATGGTGCGCGCACGGTATGCCCTTTTTGTGGGGTGAATTAACGGATTATCGTTACCGGTAAACCACAAATAAGCGCCGACCGGCCCGCTGCTCGCTCCTCTACGCTCAGGAGCCGACGACGCCAAGACGCGATGGAGGGGCCTTGGGCTTGCGATTCGAGCATCGCGAAAACCGATGCGGACGCGGGCATCGTCGACCGTGTGTGGCGTACGCGCAGCGGTGCCGCAGACACGATGACGTCGACGGCGCGCACGTGCAGCCACCTGATCATTACGCGGACGCAGGGGCGTGTCCTCGCCAGTCTGCGCGGACCGGAGACACGGGCGACGACCGCGCCGGTTCCGCCGGACGCCGAGTTCCTCGGGATCCGACTCACGCTCGGCGCCGTCCTTCGGCCGCATCCCGCGGCCTCGATCGTCGACGGTTACGTGCCCTTCCCGGCGACGGACTCGGGTCGGGTGGTCATCGGCGGCGAGGACTGGGAAGCGCCGACGTACGACAACGTCGAGCAGTTCGTCCGGTGCCTGCGCGACGCAGGGCTGCTGGTGCCGTCGCCTTTGCAGAGTGAACAGCCCGATGGTCACCGGTCAACGCGGACCCTCCAGCGGCAGCACCGCGCGATCACCGGCCTGTCGCGGACCGCCGTGACCCAGATCGACCGTGCGAGTGCCGCGGCCACCATGCTGCGCGACGGTCTCGACTGGTGCGCGGTCGTCGAGGCGCTGGGGTACTTCGACCAGGCTCACCTGGCACATGCGCTGCGGCGCTACGTCGGGCACACCGCGCGAGGGCTGCGGACGCACGACGGACCGACGATGTCGTTCCTGTACAAGACCGGTCGCCGGCCGGGCAGCTAGCCTCCGTCTGCCGTCACCCCGGCGGCTGCCACCGACTCGCAATGCGGAGGAGAACCGTGCTTCTCAGTGTCAACGTCTTCGTCAGCCTCGACGGAGTCATGCAGGGGCCGGGAGCTCCCGACGAGGACCGCTCGGGCGGCTTCGACCGTGGCGGCTGGCTCGTCCCCCATGCATCCACGCACACCAACGAGGTCGTCGAGGGCTGGTTCCGTGCGGCCGACGCGTTCCTCTTCGGCCGCACGAGCTACGGCCTGCTCGGCGGGTACTGGCCGAAGGTCACCGAACCCGGCAACCTGATCGCCACCAAACTGAACAGTCTGCCGAAGTACGTCGTCAGCGAGACGCTGACCGACGAGGAGGCCCATTGGAGTCCGACGACGATCCTGCGCACCGGCATCGTCGACGCCGTGCGCCGGCTCAAGGAGCTTCCGGGAGGCGAGCTCCAGGTCCACGGCAGTTGGAGGCTCGTGCAGGCGCTGCACCAGGCCGGACTTGTCGACCTCTACCGGTTGCTGCAGTACCCGGTCGTTGTCGGAACCGGGAAACGCCTGTTCCCGGACGGATCGGCGCCCGCGACGTTCGCGGCCTCTGACCAGAGCGCGCGCGTGCTGCCCGGCGGCGTTGTCTCACTGACCCTGACGCCCACGGCCCTCGGCGTGATCTCCGCGGGCACGTACACCGTGGACGACGGGCGCTCGACGCCAGTCCTGGACTGACGCCGAGCGCCCGACCCCGCCGCCGCGTGGCGCGACGCCGGTCTTTAGCCAGAGTCGGCGACCCTAGTCGGCGGGCCCGCCGAACCAGCGCGACAGGTGGTCGTCCAGGTCCTGCTGGTCGTCGCCGATCCAGGCGACGTGACCGTCGGGGCGCATCAGCAGTGCCGGAACGTCCAGGTCCGCGGTCGGGTCCGCGAGGTGGTCGACCCGGTCCGACCAGGCGCCCACGCTGAGGCGTTCGGTGCGGTCCAGCAGCAGGCCACGGCCCCGGTGCAGGTGGGCGTAGAGGTTGCCGTGCCGCAGCTGGACGTCGCGCAGGCGGCGGCCGAGCAGGTCGGGGCCGTCGCCGATGTCGTAGCGGATCGCGACCCCGGTGATCTTGTCGAGGAGATGGCGGTTCACCTCGTCGAAGTCCATGAGTTCGGTGAGCAGCCGGCGTACGGCCCGCGCGCCCGGTTCGCTGGACAGCAGCTCGGTCTGGGCGCGGGTGTTGTCCAGCACGTCCGCGGCGACCGGATGACGTTCGGCGTGATAGCTGTCCAGCAGTGTGTCCGGCGCCCAGCCACGGACCTGCGCGGCCAGCTTCCAGCCGAGGTTGACCGCGTCCTGGACGCCCAGGTTGAGGCCCTGCCCGCCGATGGGAGGGTGGATGTGGGCGGCGTCGCCGGCCAGCAGCACCCGCCCGACCCGATACCGCTCGACCAGCCGGGTGGCGTCGCCGAAGCGGGACATCCAGCGCGGGGAGTGCACGCCGAAATCGGTTCCGGCCACGGCCCGCAGTTGGTGTCTGAAGTCCTCAAGCGTGGGCGGTTGCGCACGGTCGCTGACGCCCGCAGCGGGGACCACGACACTGTAGACGCCGACACCCACGGGACGGACCCAGAATCGGTGCTGGGTCTCGCGGATCGTGGCCACCGCGGCGGCGATCTCCTCGGACGGCACACCCACTTCCATCTCGCCCATCAGCGTGTCGTTTCGCGCGGGCTCGCCGGGGAAACCGACGCCCAGGAGTTTGCGCACCGCGCTGCGCGCGCCGTCACAACCGACGAGGTAGCGCGTCCGCAGCTGTTGCCCGTCGGACAGCTCGACTGTCACACAGTCGTCGTCCTGCGCGAGACCGGTGACCGCCCGGCCGCGCCGGACCTGCACGCCCAGGGCGATCGCGTGTTCTTCGAGCAGACGTTCGATGACCGGCTGCCGGATGCCCAGCAGATAGGCGTACGCGGAGTCCAGCCCGGTGGGTGCGGGTTTGTTGATGGCGGCGAAGAAGCCGGCGGCCGGACGCTTGCGCCCATGGTCGAGCAGCCGGGAAAGCAGGCCGCGCATCGCCATCAGCTCGAGGCTGCGGATGTGCAGGCCGACGATACGGACGGCCGACGGCGGTTCGGTCTCCTTCTCCAGGACGAGGACCCGCACGTCGTGCAGGCGCAGTTCGGCGGCGAGCATGGCACCTGTCGGCCCGCAGCCGACGATGATCACATCGAAGATGCCAGTGGTGGGTTCGGCGGTGACGCAGGAGGGCACAGAAATGGCCTTTCGGGAGTGCCTTGTGGTGAGAGGCGCTCCCGGCGACGTCTACGTCAGTCGCCCAACCGTGACGGCAGGGGGAGCACCCACATCGAACGAGCGTTCATGGGTCTCACCTCCTCGGGCGGTGTCGCGGTCACCTGCAAGCTACAAGCCGTACCTGACCGCGTCCAGTTCTTTGAACCGCGTCGCCCGCTTGACCCTCGACCCGGTCGAGGCCCGAGCATCGGCGACGTGAACGACCAGCCGACACCCGATCCGACCATGACCCGCATCATCGAGGCGGTGCAGCTCGGCCATACCGGCGCACCCGTCCAGGCCCGTGAGCTGCTCACCGCGCTGTGGGACGAGATCGGCCCCGCCGGTGACGCCCTGCACCGTTGCACCCTGGCCCACCACCTCGCCGACCTGCAGGACACCCTCGATGCGGAGCTGAGGTGGGACGAACGGGCCCTGGCCGCGGTGTCCGCGCTGACCGACGAACGCGTCAAGCGGCACCTGCCCTCGCTCCAGGTGCAGGCGTTCCTGCCGTCGCTGTACCTCAACCTCGCCGACTGCCACCGGCGGCTGGGCAATCCCGGCCCGGCCCGGGAGTACCTGGCCCGAGCCCGCGAACACCTGGCACCGTTACCGGACGACCCGTACGGCGAGAGCATCCGCGCCGCTGTCCGTGACTTCGTGGCGGACGACCCGACCGATCGCCGGCGACGCTAGCCGCCCACCGGCGGTGCGCAGGAAGGCCGCCGAGTGGGTCACTGTTCCCGGCGCAGCATGGCCATCCGGTACGCCTGGGGTGAACGTCCGTAGCGGGCACGAAAGAGCCGGCTGAAGTGGGCCTTGTCGGTGAATCCCCAGCGTGCGGCGATGACGTGGACCGGGTGCCGCAGGTGCAGCGGGTTGCCGAGATCCCGCCGGCACCGCTCCAGACGCTTGGCGCGGATGAGCTCGGCGGCAGTCGTCGCCTCCGCTTCGAACAGGCGGTGCAGCGATCGCAGCGAGATGTGGTGGGCGGCGGCGACGCTCCGCGGGTTGAGCTCGGCGCTGCCCAGATGGCGGTCGATGAAGTCCACGACGCGGGCACGCAACGCGGTGTGCCGGGTCTCCGGCGAGAGGGTGTCCTCGGTGTCGAGGTGCTGAGCGAGGGTGGCGGCGAGCAGGTCCAGCGCCACGCCGCCCAGCATCTCGGCCTGCGCTGCCTCGTACTGCTCCGGATGCGCCGCGATGCTCCGCAGATGGTGGACCAACAGCCCGGCGACGCCGAGGTGCGACGGCACCGGCGTGGCCTGCAGACGGCGCAGCCGATCCTGCGGCAACGGCAGCGCCGAGTAGGGGATCTGCACGGTGATCGTCGTGGCGAGACCGGGGCCGTCCGTATGGTGCCGGGCGATGTACGGGCGCGCGGTGTCCAGCAGGGTGAACTGGCTGGCGGCGACGAGCGTGGTCTCGGTGCGGTCCTGGACCAGGGTGCTGCGACCCGTCAGTGGCAGCGTGAGCTGGTAGATGTCCGCCTCCGCTTGGCGGACCAGCCCCGCGGGCCGGCTGGCGTTCAGCGAGGGGTACCGCAGCGAGGTCAACCTGATGCGGCCGAGGTCGATGGCCTGGGCGTACGCGACGAAGTCGTCCAGCCGTGCGCTGGTGATGTGTACGGGCACCGTCTCCTGGGCGACCAGGGCGTACCAGAACTCGAACCGGTCCGCCGGCGGCAGTATGGTCGTGTCTACCACCAGGTTGGGCAACATGGTGACCGCCTCCCCCCGATCGCGAGGATGGATTCTTGCACGCATCGACCCTTCACGGGGTTGGCCGCCGGGGCCACGATTGTCAGCGGTGACCGGCGCCGACCTGCGCGACGCGGCCGACGAGATGACGCGGGCGCTGGCGCCGCACCGCGACCGGGACTGGTCGGTGCCCGCGGGCACGCTGACGTGGAGCTGCTGGACCACCGCGGCGCACATTGCGCATGACCTGCTCGCGTACGCCGGTCAGGTCACCGGCCTCGCCCAGGACAGCTACCTGCCGTACGACCTGCGGGTCTCCCCCACCGCGGACCCGGCGCGGGTGCTCCACGTGGCGCGCGCCTGCGCGGAGCTGCTCGCCGTCGCCGTCGACGCCGCCGCGCCGGACGCGCGGGCCTGGCACTTCGGCCCCTGCGACCCGGCCGGCTTCGCCGCGATGGGGGTGGCCGAGACGTTGCTGCACACCTACGACATCACCGTCGGCCTCGGTGTGTCGTGGCAGCCGTCGCCGCGACTGTGCGCGCTGGTGCTGCGGCGCCTCTTTCCGGACGCCCCGGCCGGCGTCGCGCCCGACGTGCTGCTGTGGCTGACCGGTCGCGGTGAGCTGCCCGGGCACCCACGGCGCACGTCCTGGGTCTGGCGCGCGGCGCTGGACTGATCCGTTCTCAGCCCCGACGGCGCCAGCGCAGCCACCAGCTCCGGCGGGCCCGGCGGGGCGGCGCGATGGCCGGGTCGGTGACGGCCACCGGGTCGGTGCCGGTGGCCGTTACCTTGGGTCGGGCGCGCTCGGCACGCCAGCGACGCACGACCTCGTCGGCGTTCACCGGCCGCACGGCCACCCGGGGCCCCTCGGGGTTGCGCAGCCAGGCGACGATCTGCGTGTTGAGCTGCCCCACGAAGTCGCGCACGGACTGCTCGGTGGGCAGGCCACGGACCTCGTCGGGGACCTGCTCGATGCGCCGACGCAGTTGCAGCGGGGTGGGCAGCAGCAGGTCGCTGGGCAGCTTCTCGCGCTCCAGGAAACTCTTGATCCACCACGACTCGTCGTACGCGGTTCCGCGCCCGGGGATCGGCTTGCCCATGCCGGGCAGGTTGTCGAACTCGCCGCGTTGCACGGCTCCCCGGATCTGCGCCTCCACGGCCGCGTCCCACGCCTCGGTCACCCTGCGGCACCTCCCCTGGCCACCGTAACGCGCCGCCTCCGGCCGGCGACACACGTCCACAGGTCAGCGCGTTCACGCGGGTGGTCATTCCCGGGAGGCGGTTTGCGCCCGCGTGACCGGTTCGCAGGCCACCATCGGTCGGGTGGTCCTGGGCCGCGCTCGTCGGTCGGTCTAGGTTCTGCTTCAGGCGACGGCGAACGGGGGCAACGTCATGATCGGCACTGGTGCGCTGGTGGGCATCGCCCTGGTGGCGCTGGGGCTGGTGCTCACGCCCGGCCCGAACATGGTCTACCTGGTCTCCCGCTCGGTCGCGCAGGGCCGCCGCGCCGGGCTGATCTCGCTGCTCGGGGTGGCGGCCGGGTTCGGCGTCTACCTGGCCACCGCGGTCGCCGGCCTGGCCGCCGTGTTCGTCCTGGTCCCGACGCTGTACGCGGTGGTGAAGCTGGCCGGCGCCGGCTACCTGCTGTGGCTGGCGTGGCGCACGCTGCGCCCGGGCGGCGGGTCGCCGTTCACGCCCGCGCCGCTGCCACCGGACCCGCCGCGACGGCTGTTCACCATGGGCCTGGTCACCAACCTGCTCAACCCGAAGATCGCCATCCTGTACGTGTCGCTGCTGCCCCAGTTCGTCGACCCGGCGCGGGGGCACGTGGCCGCGCAGAGCCTCCTGCTGGGCCTGACCCAGATCACCGTCGCGCTGAGCGTCAACGCGCTGATCGTGCTCAGCGCCGGCACCCTCGCGGGGTTCTTCGCCCGCCGACCGGTGTGGCTGCGGGTGCAGCGCTGGGTGACCGGCACGGCCCTGGCCGCGCTGGCCGTGCGCATCGCCACCGACCGTTCCCGCGCCGCGATCGCCACCCCCTGATCCGGCGGTCACCGCCCCCGGTGGCGACGCAGCATCCCGGCGGCCAGCGGCGCGGCGTCCAGGTCACCGGCGGCGAGCCGGGCGGCGAGGGTACGGCGTACCAGCCGGTCGGCAAGCGCGGGCGCGTGCCGGCCGACGGCCATCTCCAGCCGCCCGCGTCGGGTGGTCGCCACGTCCCGGGGCGCCCGCCGGGCGGTGGCGGCGCGCAGGATCGCCGCGACGACACCCTCGACGGGCTCCGGGCGGGACACTCCCCGCAGGGACAGCCCGGCCTCGGCGGTGCTGTCGTGGATCGGTGAGGCCACCATGCTCGGGTAGACCACGCTCACTCCGACGTGGGTGCCCACCTCGTGGCGCAGCGCGTCGGCGTACGCGACGAGGGCCCGTTTGCTGACCCCGTACGCGGCGGCGAGCGGCAGCGGCAGCACCGCCATCCGGCTGGCCACGAAGATCACCCGGCCGCGGGCGGCGAGCAGCGGGGGCAGCGCGGCGGCGGTGGTGCGCCACGCGGCGAGCAGGTTGACCTCCAACTGCTGGCGGACCACCTCGTCGGGTGGCAGCTCGGCCGGGGCGGGGCCACCGACCCCGGCGTTGTTGATCAGCAGGTCGAGCCCGCCGAGCCGTTCGACGGCCGCGTGCACCGCGGCGGGGACGGCGGCCGGGTCGGTCAGGTCGCAGCCGAGCACCGGCAGGTCGTCGTCGCCTCCCGCGCGCAGGTCGAGCCCGACCACCCGGGCGCCGGCGGCGGTCAGCGCGGCGCCGAGGTGCCGGCCGAAGGTGCCGCTCGCGCCGGTGACGAGGACCCGCCGGCCGCTCAGGCCGGTCACCGGTCCGCTCCGGCCGGGCGGGCGCGGCGGGCGCCGGAGGTCAGTTCCCGGGTCAGCTCGGCCAGGTAGGCGTCGAAGTCCACCCGCATCGCCGGGCGGCGTTGGCCCCAGCGGGCCGTCGCCGCCCGCAGCTCGGCCCGGCTGAAGGCCCGCTGCCGCTCCGGCTCCGGCAGCGCGTACCGGCCGGCGAGGTGCGCGGCGATCAGCTTGGCCTGCGCCTCGACCAGGGGGAACGCGGACCCGGTGGACTGCATCAGCCCAACGAACATCAGCCCGGGGGCGTCCGGGTGGAACACGTGCCGGTACAGCGCCAGGGTGTCGGCGCCGCCGCCGAGCAGCTCGGGGTCGAGGAACCCGATCTCCACCCGGTAGCCGGTGCACCAGACGATCAGGTCGACCTCGTCGGTACGGCCGTCGGTGAACTCGACCCGGTCGCCGTGCAGGGCGGCGACGCCGGGGCGGGCTTCGACGTCGCCGTGGGTCAGCCGGGACAGCAGCCCGTCGGAGAGCGTCGGGTGGTCCTGCAGGAAGCCGTGCGTGGGCGCGGGGAGCCCGTAGCGGGCGGGGCTGCCGACGGTGGCGGTGAGCATCGTCTGGCTGATGCGCTGGCGCAGTCGCCACGGCAGCCGGCGGGCCAGCGCGCCGTTGAGGGTGTCCGACGGGCGGCCCAGCAGGTACTTGGGCACCACCCAGACGCCCCGGCGCAGCGACAGCAGGGTCCGCTCGGCGGCGTACGAGGCGTCCACCGCGATGTCCATCGCCGAGTTGCCGCCCCCGACGACCAGGACGCGTTTCCCGGTCAACTGCTCGGGGCCCCGGTAGTCGTGGCTGTGCAGCTGCTCGGCCGTGCTGGCGCCGGGGTACGGCGGGTCGGGCAGCCGGGGCGCCCGGTTGTGGCCGTTGGCGACGACCACGGCCTCGACGGTGACCTCGACCGGCCCGTCCGGCCCGCTGGCGGCGACCGTCCACGTGCCGTCGGGTTGCCGGGTGACCCGCTCGACGGTGTGCCGCAGGCGGATGGCGTCGTGCAGCCCGAACCGGTCGGCGTAGTCGGCCAGGTAGCCGGCGACCCGCGTGTGGTCCGGGTAGTCGGGCCAGTCGGCGGGCATCGGGTGGTCGGCGAACTCGGTGCGGCCGCGGCTGGTGTTCAGGTGCAGCGTGCGGTACGCGGGCGAGTCGGGCGCCCCGTACACCCAGAGGCCGCCGACCTGGTCGGTGGCCTCGAAGCAGACCACCGCGACTGCCGCGTCGCGCAGTGCCTTGACGGCGGCGAGCCCGGCCGCGCCGGCGCCGATCACCGCAACCCTGGGTGGTGCCTGCATCGCTGCCCCCAATTAATCCAACGTCCGATGGATAATCGTCGGGTAGCGGCGGCCCGTCAAGGGCCCGGCGGTCCGTAGAGCCCGTCCAGGAGGCGGTGCACGAACGCTCGGAACTCGCGCCGTTCCCGCGCGCCCGGCGTTCCCGCGGCGAGCGCCACGACGTGCCCGTGCGTCGCCCAGACCAGGCTGCGTACGGTGATGTGCGGGGTCGGCTCGGCCAGCGCGCCGGCGGCCGCCGCGGCGGTCAGCAGCTCGGCCACCAGCCGGTACAGCGGCTCGGCGTAGCGCTCGTCCAGCTCGGCGTGCCGCTGCGGCTCCAACCAGCGCCGCAGCCACAGCGCGGTGGTCTCCGGGTGGTCCTCGAGGAAGTCCACGAACGCGTCCACCAGGTCGTGCAGCGCCCGCCGCGCCGCGCCCGGCCCGGAGTCCAGGGCCGCGCGGGCCCGCGCGGCGGCCTCGGTGAGGACCTCCCGCTCCACGGCGAACACCCGCGCGAAGCAGGCCTCGTAGAGCGCCGCCTTCGGCCCCGTGTGGTGGGCGACCGTCGCGACGTCCACCCCGGCGGCCGCCGCGACCTCCCGCAGCCCGACGGCGTCGAAGCCGCGCTCGGCGAACAGCGCGGTGGCGGCGGTGAGCACCACCTCGCGGGTCGGTCGGGTCTCGTCGCGCCGGGGCCGACCCGGACGGCGTCGGGGCATGGTCATGGCCGCCATTCTGCCCCTACAATCCGGCAACTGTTGGATTGCGGAGAGGATGCGGCGATGACGGGGCTCGACCGGCGGCCCGCGGCCGCCACCGACGCGACACTGCCCCGTGGCCCCCTGGCCGGCTTCGCGGCCGGCTCGCTCGGCATGGGCATCTGGGTGACCGTGCCCGGCCTGCTGCTGCTCTACTTCCTCACCGACGTGCTGGCCGTCGGGCCGTGGCTGGCCGGCCTCGCGCTGCTGCTGCCCAAGATCGCCGACGTGCTGCTGCACCCCTGGGTGGGGCACCGCGCCGACGTCGCGCAGGCCCGCCGGGGCGACCGGCGACGGCTGCTGCTGCTCGGCTGCGCCCTGCCGGTCGCGTTCGCCGCGCTCTTCGCCGTGCCCGGCGGCCTGACCGGCGCTGCGGCCGCCGCGTGGGTGGCGGTGTTCTTCGTCGCCGGCAACCTGCTCTTCGCCGCCTACCAGGTCCCCTACCTGGCCACCCCGGCCGACCTGCGCATCGGCTACGACGAACGCACCCGGCTGATGGCGTTCCGGATGGTCGTGCTGACCCTCGGCATCCTGGCCTCCGGGCTGCTGGCCCCGCTGCTGACCGGCGGGGACACCGCGACCCGGGGTGGCTACCAGCGCATGGGCGTGGTCCTGGCCGTCGGGATGCTGGCCGCCATGCTCGTCGGAGTGGCCGGCATCGCCCGGTTGCGCGGCGCTGCCGCGAGCACCACGACGGCGGGACACGGCGGGTGGCGGGCGTTGCGCACCGCCCTGCGCGACACGCAGTTCCGCTGGCTCGTCGCCGCGTACCTGGCCATGTCCACGACCACCCACCTGGTCCTGGCCGGGGTGCCCTACTACGCCGAGTACGAGCTGCGCGCCCCCGGCCTGACCACGGTGCTGGTGGCCGCGTTCGTCGCCCCGGCGCTGCTGGTCACCCCCGGCTGGCTGCTGCTGGCCCGCCGGGTCGGCAAGCAGCGGGCGCTGCTCGGCGCGCAGGGCGCGTTCGCGGCCGGGTCGCTGGTGCTGGCGGTGGGTCGCCCGGCGGGCCTGCCGGTGCTGGTGGCCGCGGTGGCGGTGCTCGGGGTGGCGTTCGCCGGCATGCAGTTGCTGCCGTTCTCGATGCTGCCCGACGTGATCCGCGCCGCTGCGGCTGACACCGGCGCCGGTGCGGCGACGGGCGCGGGCACCTACACCGGGGTGTGGACGGCCACCGAGGCCACCGGCGCGGCCCTCGGCCCCTACGCGTACGCGCTGTGCCTGGGCGTTGGTGGTTTCGTGGCGTCCACGGCGGGCGAGTCGCCGGTGCAGCCGGACGCGGCGCTCGTGGCGGTCCGCTACGGCTTCGGGCTGCTGCCCGCGGCGGCGATGCTCGCCGCCCTGCTGCTGCAACGCCGCTACACCCTGGACACGACCGCCCGGGCCGCGAGCTGAGCGGCCGGCACTAGACTTCGCGCTCGATGGACGCCCCGCTCACCCCCACCGAAACCCGCCCGTGCGCCCACTGTGGACGACCGGTGCCGCAGCGTGTCGGCGCGGGCCGGCCCTTTCGGTACTGCCGCGACAACGACGGCGCCTGCCAGCGCGCCTCGCGCAACAGCCGCATGCGCCACCGCAACGCGCCCGGCCTGCCCGGTCAGGTGGCCCGCACCTGGGAGGCGGTGGACCGTCTCGACCAGATCGTCGAGACGTTGACCGAGGCGTTGCACGCCGAACTGTCCCCCGGTGGCGTGCAGCGGCAACTCGCGCAGGCCCGCGCGGAGGCCGCCACCGAGATCGCGGCGGCGCAGACCGAACGCGACGAGGCCCGTGACGACGCCGAGGCGGCGGCGGCCGACGCGGCACGCGCCCGCGAGCAGGCCCGCACGGCACGCGCCGAGGCCGACGACGCCCGCCAGCGCGCCGAGCAGGCGGCGACCCAGGCCACCGCGGCCGACGAGCGGGCGCAACACGCCGAGGCCGCCCGCGATCAGGCGCGGCACGACGTCAGCGCCGCCGAGGCGCTGCGTGCCCAGGCCGAACGGGACCGGGACCAGGCCCGCGCCGAGGTGCGTGACCTGCGGGCCGAGCGCGACACCGAGCGCCAGCGCGCGGCCGACCTGACCGTCGAGCGGGACACGGCGCGCACCGACGCCGAGCGGGCCACCCGGGCCGCCGCCGAGGCGACCGAGCGGGCCGGACGGTGGCAGGCCGAGGTGCAGGACGTGCGCCGCCAGATCGACCAGGCCCGCGCCGACGCCGCGCGGACCCGCACCGAGGCCGCCGACGCGGCCCGGGCCCGGGAACAGGCCGAACGGGCCCGCGACCGCGCCCAGGCCGTTGCCGCGGAGGCCGACGACGCCCGCCAGGAGGCCGCCGAGCTGGCCGCCCGGCTGCGCGCCGAGCTGACCGCTACGGCCGCGCAGCGCGACGCCCTCGCCGCCGACCTGAGCGCCGCGCGGCAGGCCGCGGCCACCGCCGAGGGTCGGCTCACCGCCCTGACGGTACGGCTCGACGCCGCCGAGGCCGACCGTGACGTGGCGCAGCGGCGGGTGGCGCAGCTCGGCGACCAGGTCAGCGACCTGGCATTGGCACTGGCCCGCCTGGGCGCCGCCACCCCCGGCGGCGCGGGCGCTTCCGACCCGGGTGCCCCGCCGGCGCAACCTTGACCGCGTCCGGGCGGTTAACATCCCCGGTGGCGGTCCCGACAGGCCGCCGCCGTGGCGTCACCGCCTGAGCCGGCTACCCTTGGGTCCGGCTCACCCGTGGACGCCTCACGCCCTCGGGCGGGAATGGGGCGACGGGAAGACACCGTTACACCCAGAAGACCAGCACCACGAACGAGGGGAAGTCGATCATGGGCGAGCGTATGCTGCGCGGAAGCCGCCTGGGCGCGGTCAGCTACGAATCCGACCGCAACACGGAGCTCGCGCCGCGTCAGACCCGCGAGTACCTCTGTGCCAAGGGCCACCAGTTCGAGGTGCCGTTCGCCGTCGACGCCGAGGTCCCGACGACCTGGGAATGCAAGTTCGACGGCAGCGTCGCCCGACTCGTCGACGGCAGCGAGCCGGAGCAGAAGAAGGCCAAGCCGCCGCGTACCCACTGGGACATGCTGCTGGAGCGGCGCTCGATCGCCGAGCTCGAGGACATCCTCGCCGAACGCCTCCAGGAGGTTCGGACCCGCCGCGGCCGCGCCTGAGCCGCACCCGCACGACACGACGCCCCCGGGAGAACCCGGGGGCGTCGTCGTGTGTGCCTAAGTTCAGTTGCGGCCCGGCTCGACGATCTCACCCTCGATGGCCCGGCCGCCGTCGACGACCACCGGCCGCTCCGGCTCCGGACGCGGTGTCGGCTGCGGCGCACCCTGGCGCACCCGCACCGTACGTGGCCCGAACAGGTCACCGGCGACCATCGACGACACCCGCCGCTCGGCGGTGCGTTGCACCCCGGCGCGGGCCAGGCGACGCACCGGCGGCACCATCAGCAACAACCCGACCAGACCGCTGACCAGACCGGGCGCCGCCAGCAGCAGCGCGCCGGCCAACCCGACGAGCCCGTCGGTCACCTGCCGTCCCGGCGGCTGCCCGGCCTGCGCGGCGGTGCGGAACCCGCGCCAGGCGCGCATCCCCTCGCGGCGCAGCAGCACCAGCCCCAGCAGCGACGCGGCGAACACCAGCAGCACCGCCGCGCCGAACCCCACCGCCCGCCCCACCAGGACGAACACCGTCAACTCCAGCACCACCGCCAGCAGCAGGGCGACCGGCACGAACCTCAGTCCTCGGCGCATCTCACCTCATCGCCATCCCGCGGCACACCGACACGTACCGCACATCCAGCATGACACGGCCGCGCTCACGGCCACCGCACCTGACCCGTGGGGGTGCCGTGCAGACCCCGGCGTACGGCCTGGCGCCGGTCCTGCACACCCCAGCGGGTGATCCGCCACAGCGCCTCGGCGACGATGCGCGGGCTCATCTTGCTGTCGCCGCGTTCCCGCTCGGCGAACGTGATCGGCACCTCCACGATCCGCACCCCGGCCCGGTGGGCGAGCCGCGACAGCTCCACCTGGAACGAGTAGCCCTGCGAGCACACCGACTCCAGGTCGATGGCGTCCAGGGCACTGATCCGGTACACCCGGTAGCCGCCGGTGGCGTCCGAGACGGGCATGCCCAGCGCGAGACGGGCGTACAGGTTGCCGCAGCGTGACAGCAGCAGCCGCCGCAGCGGCCAGTTCACCACCTGCGCGCCGCTGGTCCACCGCGACCCGATCACCACGTCGGCGTCGCGGGCGGCGTCCAGCAGCGCCGGCAGGTCCTCCGGGGCGTGTGAGCCGTCGGCGTCCATCTCCACCACCGCGTGGTAGCCGCGCTCGCGCGCCCACCCGAACCCGGCCAGGTACGCCGCGCCCAGGCCCTGCTTGCCCTCGCGGTGCAGCACCTGCACGTGCGGGTCGCCGTCGGCGATCGCGTCGGCGATCGCGCCGGTGCCGTCGGGGCTGTTGTCGTCGGCGATGAGGATCTGCACGGCGGGGGCGGCCCGGCGGACCCGCCCCACGATCGCCGCGACGTTGTCCGCCTCGTTGTAGGTGGGGATCACCACGAGCACCCGGCCCACGCCGGGCACCTCGTCCGGACGCCGGATCGTATCGGTCGCCTGGATCACGGTTCCTCCGCTCCCGCCGGCGTACCGGCTGTTGCTATCCGGGCACGACCCGCTGCCGTCGGCGCAGCACGCCCGCGCCGGCCAGGGCGGCCACGGCCAGCCCGGCGAGGGCCAGCTCCGGCCACCAGCCGAGGCGGGTGGCGAGGGTACGCCCGCTGTCGAGCCGTAGCTGCCGCACCACGACCTCCCGGGTGTTGAACCCGGTGGCGTCGCTTACCCGCCCATCGGGGGCGACGAACCCGGACACCCCGACCGTGGAGGCCATCAACGCCGGCCGGCCGTGCTCCACCGCCCGCAGTCGCACCATGGCCAGCTGCTGGCGGGCCTCGGCCTCGTCGAAGGTGGCGTTGTTGGTCTGCACCACCAGCAGCTGCGCGCCGCCGGTGACGGTGTCGCGGACCACCTCGTCGTACGCGACCTCGAAGCAGATGACGTCGCCGAGCACGGCCGGGCCGGCGCGTACCACGCCCGGGGTGCTGCCCGGTACGAAGTCGTTGCGGATCAGGTCCACCTTGTCGCTGACCTGGCGGGCGATGTCGCGCAGCGGCACGTACTCGGCGAACGGCACCGGGTGGCGTTTGGTGTAGAGCTGGGACATGTCCGCGCCGGTGTCGGGCCGCCACAGGATGCCCGCGTTGCGGACCTGCCCTGGGCCCGGGCCGAGCAGCACCGCGCCGACCAGGATGGGCGCGCGGATCGCGTCCGCGGCCTGGGAGATGCGGGCCCCGGCGGTGGGGTTGCGCAGCGGGTCGATGTCGCTGGAGTTCTCCGGCCACACCACCAGGTCGGGTTGCCGCTGCGCACCGGAGGCGACCCGCGTGGCCAGCTCCAGGGTGGCGTCGACGTGGTTGTTGAGCACCGCCTGGCGTTGGGCGTTGAAGTCCAGTCCGAGACGCGGCACGTTGCCCTGCACGATCGCGACGGTGACGGGCGTGCCCGACCCGGTGGCGGCCAGTGGCACCAGCAGACCCGCCCCGGCCAGCGCGAGGGCGGCGACGGCCGGCACGGCCACCGGCGTCCACCGCCGCGCGCTGCCGGGCCGGGTGGCCGGTTCGGTGTCGCCGGGGCCGCTGGTGGTGTCGGTGTCGCCGGGGGCGCGGGTCGGGTCGGTGTCGGTGCCGCCGGGGGTGCCAGTCGGGTCGGTGTCGCCGGGGACGCCGGTGGGGTCGGTGGGGCCGGTGGGGTCGGTGTCGCCGGGGACGCCGGTGGGGTCGGTGGGGCCGGTGGGGTCGGTGTCGGTGGGGCTGGTGGGGCGCAGGGTGGTCCAGGTGCGCCAGCCGGCGGTGACCAGCAGCCCGCCGACGACCGCCACGGCGAAGGTGACCAGCGGCGCTCCGCCGAGGGCGGCCAGGCGCAGCAGCGGCGAGTCGTCCTGGGTGAACGCGAGACGCCCCCACGGGAACCCGCCGAACGGCGTGCGGTCGCGCAGCGCCTCCTGCCCCACCCACAGCAGCCCGGTCACCGCCGGCCACGCCCAGCGGCCACGGTCGGCCAGCGGTGACACCCAGGCGGTGGCGACGCCGAGCAGCGCCAGGTAGCCGGCCTGCAGCAGCGACAGCAGCACCCACGGCAGGTAGCCGGTGTGCAGGTTCGTCCAGGCCAGCAGCGGCGCGAACAGCGCCACCCCGGTGAGGAAGCCCACGCCGGCCCCGGCGCGCAACCGCCGCCGGTGCGCGGCGGCGGCCAGCAGGGCCACGCCGACCGGCGCGAGGGGCCACACCCCGTACGGCGGGAAGGCCAGCAGCAGGGCCAGCCCGGCGGCGACCGCCATCGGCGCGGCGACACGCAGCGGCAGCGGCCGACGCACGGCGACCGACGCGCTGATCACCGTGGGGGCCTGGCTCTCGTCGCGGTCCAGGGTCGTCACCGCTGCTTCACCTCGATCACCCGGCGAAGGCTACCCGTCCGCCGCCCCCGCCGACCGCATAGCCCCGCACCGGGGGCCCCGCTCCGCGATCGTGCACTTTCGGCCCCGACACAAGGGGCATTCCCGCCCACAACGACGACAGCAACTGCAAGATCGGCGCGGGGATGGGGTGGGGGTGCGGGGGGTGGGGATGAAATCGGGGCGCGGCTTTCGCCGCGCCCCGATGCTCCCAGGCCCTCCCCGGCCGGTGCGGCGAGGATGGGGCACGCCGACCTTCGGACCGACCAGGCGGTTGACTGGCTGCCCCCGCCGGGCCGTTGTCTACTGGCCGTGCACCTCACCCTGCCCGTACACCGGTAACCGCGACCGGTTCGCGCCGCCCCGCCGACCCCCGCCCGCTGGACCTGGCCGCCGCGACGATGACGCTGAAAATGTCGCTCGGCCAGCGGACGAAGGGACGAAGCGAACAACAGCCGCTTCCCGTGGTAGGACTCAAAGACGGTACGTGCTGCACCCCGCCTCCTGTCAACCCACCCCCGGCCTGTCGTGTGTTGCGCCACGGCGTGTCGGGTCGGCGTGTCTCACTGCGTGCCCAGGTGGTGGCGCAGCAGCGCCCCCGCTGCCGCGCGGTGTTCCTCGGCGAGCAACCCGCCGGCGGCCAGGACGTAGTCGACGTCGACGACCGCGCGGGCGGCCCGCGGCAGCGCCCACCCGCCCGCGTGATCGGCCAGGACCGCCGCCAGGACCTGCCCCGACGCGGGGGCGGGCGCGTGTCGCAGCACCCCACCGGAGCCCACCAGCAGCCGCACGTCGCGCAGGTCCCGTCCGGCCCGCTCGCCCGTGGCGGCGCCCCGGGCGTGCCGGCGCAGCGCCACAGTCGCCGCGAGGGTGGCGATGCGCGCGTCCACGGCCCGTTCGGCGTCGTCGGCGGCCAGGAACGCCGGGTCGGCGGCCCGCCGGTCGGCGGCGGCGGCCAGCTCGTCGGCTTCATCGGCGGCGAGCAGCCGCTCCTCGGTGGCGGCGCGCACCACACCGGGGGCGCTCCACCGCATGCCCAGATCGCCCTCGACGGTACGGGCCCGCCACAGACTGCCCGCGACCTCCCGGCCCGGCCCGGTGGCCCGCTCGTCGGGCGTGAGAACCGAGTACACGTCGGTGGTGGCTCCACCCACGTCGACGACGGCGAGGTCCCCGCCGATGGTGTCGGCGAGCACCTCCACGCCGGTCAGGACGGCGTCGGGGGTGGCCGCGCGCACCAGCCGCGCGAACCGGGTCCCCCTGGACAGGCGTTTGCCGCCGATGACGTGACGCAGGAACACCGCGCGGATCGCCGCGCGCG
This sequence comes from Micromonospora sp. NPDC049004, assembly GCF_040649315.1. Lineage (NCBI taxonomy): Bacteria > Bacillati > Actinomycetota > Actinomycetes > Micromonosporales > Micromonosporaceae > Micromonospora > Micromonospora sp. NPDC049004. The sequence continues at coordinate 845,396 of NZ_JBEZFG010000001.1, read as the reverse complement.
CCGACGCCGGGGCGAGCACCCCGATGCGCGGCAGCACATTGTCCGCACCCGTCACCGGCACGCCGGCGGCCTCCAACAGCCCGGTCAGCTCCCCCCGGACGGCGGCGTTGCCGGCCAGGACGACCGGCACCCGCCAGCGGGCCCGGGCCAGGCGGGTGGCGTTGTGGGTGATCGTGTCGGCGTCGCCGCCGTCGGTGCCACCCACGAGCAGCACCACGTCCGGCCGGGCCGCCCGCAACGCCGTCAGGTCGGCCGCGCCGAGCCGACCGGCCGCCACGTGCACCACGTGCGCGCCGGCCGACAGCCCGACCCGCCGGCCCGCCTGCGCGGTCACCAACGCCTCGTAGCCGAGCACGGCCAGCCGCAACCCACCACCTGCCGACGAGCAGACGTACCACGGCACGTCACGAGCCCCGAGCCCGGCGGTGGCCGCCGCGACGGCGGCGTCCAGGCCGTGCAGCACGTCGCTGCCCACCGTGGTGGGCGCGGCCGCCGCGCCCACCAGGACACCTGCGGCCAGGTCCACCACGGCCGCCTTGGTGTACGTCGAGCCGACGTCCGCGCAGACCGCCAGGGTCATGACCCGGCGGGTACGACCACGGTGCCGGTCGCCGTGACCGCGACGATCGGCGGGTCCAGGACCTCGGCGGCGGACGCGGAGCGGTCCGGGCGGCCCCGACACACCACCGCGCAGCTCAACTCCAGGGTGCGGCTGCGACTGCCCACCCGGGACACCTGGGCGGTCACCTCCACCACGTCACCGGCGTGGATCGGCGCGGTGAACCGCACGTCGGAGTACCCGGCGAACAGGCCCTCGTCGCCGTCCGTGCGGATACACACCTCCGTGGCGACGTCGCCGAACAACCCGAGGGCGTACGCCCCGTCGACGAGGTTGCCCGCGTAGTGGGCGTGCGCGTACGGCACGTACCGCCGGTGCGTCACCGTCAACCCGAGCCTTGCGTCGGTCATGCCATCGCCTTTCGCTGCGTGATCAGGGCGTGCACGAGGTAGCTGGCCACCTCGCCGGGCGTGGTCCCCCGACCGAAGATCCGGTCCACGCCCAACTCGTCGGTCATCGACTCGTCGAACCGGGGACCGCCGACGATCAACAGGGGCCGCCTACCCGCCGGCATGGCCTCCCGGAACGCCGCCGACATCTCCCGCGTGTTGTGCAGGTGCGCGTCGCGTTGGGTGACGACCTGCGACACGAGCACCGCGTCGGCCTTCTCCACCCGGGCGGCCTCCACCAACTCCGGCACGCTGACCTGCGCGCCCATGTTGGTGACCTTCAATTCCCGGTAGTACTCCAGGCCCTTCTCCCCCGCGATGCCCTTGACGTTGAGGATCGCGTCGATGCCCACGGTGTGCGCGTCGGTGCCGATGCACGCCCCGACCACCGACAGCTTGCGGCGCAGCCGCTGCTTGACGACGGTGTTGACCTCCTTGGCCGACAGCAGCGGGAAGTCCCGTTCCACCACCTGCACCGCGTCGACGTCGACGAGGTGGTTGACCCGCCCGTACACGACGAAGAACGTGAACCCGTCACCCATCGGCTTGGCGTGCACCACCATCGCCGGGTCGATGCCCATCTTGTTGGCCAGCTGCACCGCCGCGCCCTCGGCCCGCTTGTCGTGGGCCACCGGCAGGGTGAACGACACCTGCACCATCCCGTCGCCGGTGGTGTCCCCGTACGGACGCACGATCTGCCTACTCACGCCGCCGCCGCTTCGCGCCGGCGACGTGAGCGCGGGACTGCTGTGCTGGCCGGTTCGCTCGCTACGCTCGCTCACGCCGCCGCCTCCAGGATGTCGGTGGCCGGGTTGCAGTAGTCGGCCTCGTGCGCGGCGACCCCGTCCAGGCCCTTGCCCCGGTCCGCCGGCCGCTTCATGATCCCGAACGTGCCCTCGGCGATCGCCGTGAGCAGCGTCTGCTCCCCGATGCGCTCCAACAGGTCCAGAGCCTCACCGAGGACCTGGTTGGCGCGGCGGCGAATGAACCCGTCCGGCGCGGGCACGAAGTCCTCGTGCAGCCCGCCGGCGGCCCCGAGGACGTACCGCACGTTCTGCAGCGCGATGTCCCGGTCCGACAGCCACGGCGTCACCACCGCCTCGGTCATCATCCCCACCAGCAGGATCCCCTGGCCGGTCAGCGCGCCCGCCAGGTTGAAGAACCCGTCGAGCAGGTTGCCCCGGAACACGTCACCGGTCATGTGCTTCGTCGGCGGCATCCACTTGAGCGGCGCGTCCGGGAACAGCTCCCGGGCCAGCAGCGCGTGCGCCAACTCCAGGCGGAACGACTCCGGCACCTCCGGGTTGATCTCGAACGCGTGCCCAAGGCCCAACTGCCAGTCCGCCAGGCCCGCCTCGTGCGCGAAGAACTCGTTGAGCAGCTGCGACACCGTCACCGTGTGCGCCTCGTCGACCGCGTCGGCGGTGGTGAGGTAGTTGTCCTCACCGGTGTTGATGATGATCCCGGCGCGGGCGTGGACCTGCCGGGAGAACCGCTGGTCGACGAACGTACGGACCGGGTTGATGTCGCGGAACAGGATGCCGTACATCGAGTCGTTGAGCATCATGTCGAGCCGTTCCAGGCCGGCCAGCGTCGCCATCTCCGGCATGCACAGGCCCGACGCGTAGTTCGTCAACCGCACGTAGCGGCCCAACTCCTTGGACGACTCGTCCAGCGCCGCGCGCATCAGCCGGAAGTTCTCCTGCGTGGCGTACGTGCCGGCGAAGCCCTCCCGGGTCGCGCCCTCGGGCACGTAGTCCAGCAGCGACTGCCCCGTCGACCGGATCACCGCGATGACGTCCGCGCCGGCCCGGGCGGCCGCCTGCGCCTGCGGGATGTCCTCGTAGATGTCCCCCGTCGCCACGATCAGGTAGATCCACGGCCGCTGCTTCGGGTCCCCGTGCCGCTTGATCAGCCGGTCCCGCTCCGCGCGCCGCCGGTCGATCCGCCGGATACCCGCGCCGACCGCCTTGCGCGCCGCCGACCGGGCCGCCGTCGCCGACCGCCCGGTGGGCAGCGTGAACCGCACCGACCCCGCCGCGGCCTTCTGCGCCAGCAACGTCACATCCGTGGTGCCCTCGCGGGCGAGGGCGTCGAACACCGGCACCGCCACCCCGTGACCCAACCCCACGTCCGCGACGACCGCGTCCACGAGCCGGTTCACCCACGGAATGCCGTCCGGGTCGGCGCCGCTCACCCCGGCCAGCCGCAGCACCGCCCGCTCCACCGACACCGTCGTGTGGCTGCGGGCCAGGTCGACCACCGGCTGCCCGGCCCGCCGCGCCAACTCCCGCGCCCGCGCCACCAACACCGGATCAAGGTCAAGTTTCCCGGTCACGACGACCCTTCCTCATAGATGACCTCACCGCGCAACACCAGCCGCCGGCACACCGGCAGCGGCGTCGGATCGTCCGGACCCCGCACCTCCGGGTCCTCAGCCACCAGCACCGGCAAACCCCGCTCCACGCCCGCCGGCGTCGACCACACCGCGAACGTCGCCGGTGCACCCAGCGCCAGCACACCCTCGACGTCCAGGTGCACCGCCCGCCACCCACCACGGGTGTGCGCCGCGAACGCCGCCCGTACACTCATCCGCTGCGCCGGACTGTGGTGCGCCACCGCCGCCCGCACCGACCCCCACGGGTCCAGCGGCGTCACCGGCGAATCCGACCCGAACGCCAACGCCACACCCACCGAGTGCATCGCACCCATCGGATTCGACTCCAATGACCGCGCAAGGCCCAACCGCGCCTCGTACATCCGGCCCGCGCCACCCCACAACCTGTCGAACGCCGGCTGCATGCTCGCCACGATCCCGTACTCCACGAACCGCGCGATCATCGACTTGTTCATGATCTCCGCGTGCTCGATGCGGTGCCGGGCCGCGCGCAACCGCTCCACACCCAGCGTCGCCGCCGCCGCCGCGAACCCGTCCAGCACCGTGCCGATCGCCGCGTCACCGATCGCGTGGAACCCGCCCTGCAGGCCATGCGCCGCACAGTCCAACAGGTGATCACGCACCTGCTCCGCGCTCAGATAGCCGTGCCCGCAGCCCTCACCGTCGCCGTACGGCTGCGACAGGTGCGCCGTGCGCGACCCCAACGCCCCGTCCGCGAACAGATCACCGCCGGCGCCCACCGCGCCCAACTCCCGGGCCCGGGCGGCGCCACCCAGCTCACCCCAGTACCCGTACACCTCCGGCAACCCCGCCCCGGAGATGCCCAGCAGACCCGTGAAGTCCTCCTCGTCGGAGATCTCCGGACCACCGCACTCGTGCACCGCCGCGATACCCAACGACGCCGCGTGCGCGAGCGCCACCCGCTGCGCGGCGACCCGCTGCGAGCGCGTCACCGACCCCTGCGCCGCCGCCCGCACCACATGGTGCGCGTCGCGCCGCAACCAGCCCGACGCGTCGTACCCGGGCGCCTGCGCCGCCTGCGGACACGCCGCCAGCAACGCCGACGACACCAGGGCCGAATGGATCGACGCCTGCGACAGGTACACCCGCCGGCCACCGGCCGCCCGGTCCAGGGCCGCCGCGTCCGGCAACGCCGTGTCCGACCAGCCGGACTCGTCCCAGCCGTGCCCCAGCACCACCGCGTCCGCCGGCAACCCCGCCGCGAACACCGCCACCGCGTCGAGCAACTGCCCCGCCGAGCGCACCCCGGACAACTCCAGCCCGGACAACGCCAACCCGGTGTCCGTGGCGTGCACGTGCGCGTCCACGAACGCCGGCGTCACCAGAGCCCCGTCCAGGTCCACCACCCGGTCGGCCGGCGGCGCGTCACCGTCGGTGCCCAACCAGGCAATCCGCCCACCGGACACCAACAGCGCGGTCGCGCTCGGGTCGGCGGGGCAGTGCAGTACGCCGCCGCGGTACAACGTCGAGGGGTTCGTCATGACCTCAGTCTGCCGCGATCCGCGCCGCGAACAGCCGACGCACCCCCGGCTCGGCGCGCAGCAGCCCCAACGCCAACTCCGCGTGCCCCGGCACGTACCCGTTGCCCACCAGCATCGTCACGTCCGCCGCCAACCCCTCCGCGCCCAACGCGGCCGCGGAGAAGCTCGTCGCCATCGAGAAGAAGATCACGGTGCCGCCGTCCGCGGTGGCCAGCACCGCCCCGTGCTCACACCCCGGCACGTCCACGCAGACCACAGTCACATCCGCCGGGGCGCCCAGCGCGGTGGTCACCGCCGTGGACAACCCCACCGGGTCACGGGCGTCGGCCAACGCCACCACCGACGCCAGCCCGGCGGCCGTCAGCGCGTCCCGCTCCGCCGCCACCGGAACCACCCCGACGGTACGCGCGGCGCCCGCACGTCGCGCCGCGGCCAGGGACAGCGACCCGCTCTTGCCGGCCCCACCGATCACCGCGACCCGCACCGGCGTCGGATCACCACCGCGCCGACGATCCTCCACGTAGCGCGACACCACCCGGGCGGTCAGCGCGGGCGCCCCGCACACGTCCAGCACGGCCAGGGACAACTGCGGATCCTCGTCATCGGGCAGCACCGCCGCGATGGACCGCGCGAACAGGATCGCCCACCCGTCACACGGCACCTGCTCACTGCGCCCGTCCCAGCGGGCCAGCCCGTCGGTGATCACCAGGGGCGTCAACGTCAACGACACCAGCGTGGCGACCCGCTCACCGGCCTTGAGCCCCAGCGGGGACCGCCGACCGGCCTCCTCGACAGTGCCGATCAGCATCCCGCCGGAGCCGGTCACCGGGTTCTGCATCTTCCCCCGCGTGGAGATGATCTCCAGCACCTCGGCGCGCACGGCATCCCCGTCGCCGCCGTGCTTCTCCGACAGCTGCCGGAAACTCGCCGCGTCCAGGTTCAACCGCTCCACCCGGATCCGCACCTCGTTCGCAGCGATCGCGGCGGACGCGTCCAGCCGCCAGGCCGCCTGCGGCAACACCCCCGACGGTTCCACGACGCGGTGCAGTCCCACCGGTGACGTCACGCCGACCTCCCCTGCCCAGCCGCTCGAAGCCCCGGTCAAGGCTCGCGTAGCGGGAAAACTTACGGCAGACTAGTTTCTGTACCGAATATTTTCCAGTAGCCTTCGGGTTTCGATGATCCACCGCACCACCGAGGAGGGGCCGTGACCCAAACCATCCCGCAACCCCGTCACGCCCCGGTCGCCGTACCGACCGCCGGGCAGCCGTACGAATACCACCGCCGCCCCCTGGTCGAACCCGACTGGACCCGCTTCCCCGGCTGGCGCACCGTCACCCGCGACCAGTGGGAATCCGCCCAGTGGCAGCGCGTCAACTGCATCAAGAACATCAAGCAGCTCCGCGCCGTCTTCGGTGACCTGATCGACGAAACCTTCTACGCCGACCTCGAGGCCGACCAGAAGGCCCTGGCCACCATGTCCATGCTGGTGCCGCCACAAATGATCAACACGATGGTGCCGTTCGCGCCGCTCACCACCGAGGCGCTGCTCGCCGACCCCATCCGCCGCTACATGATCCCGGTCGCCTCCGACCGACGCACCGACTGGCCGTCACACCCCTACGCCAGCCGCGACAGCCTGCACGAGCACGACATGTGGGTCGCCGAAGGGCTCACCCACCGCTACCCCACCAAGGTCCTCGCCGAACTGCTCTCCACCTGCCCGCAGTACTGCGGCCACTGCACCCGCATGGACCTGGTCGGCAACTCCACCCCCGCCGTCGACAAGCTCAAGCTCACCCTCAAGCCCGTCGACCGCTACGACGCCCACATCGCCTACCTCAAGGCCCACCCCGGCGTCCGCGACGTCGTCGTCTCCGGCGGAGACGTCGCCAACGTCCCGTGGCGCAACCTCGAGTCGTACCTCATGCGCCTGCTGGAACTGGAGACGGTCCGCGACGTCCGCCTCGCCACCAAGGCCCTCATGGGCCTGCCCCAGCACTGGCTGCAACCCGACGTCGTCGAGGGCCTGGAACGCGTCGCCCGCACCGCCGCCCGACGCGGCGTCAACCTCGCCATCCACACCCACGTCAACCACGCCCAGTCGCTCACCCCACTGGTCGCCAAGGCCGCCCAGACCGCCCTCGACGTCGGCGTCCGCGACGTCCGCAACCAGGGCGTCCTCATGCGCGGCGTCAACGCCACCACACCCGAGCTGCTCGACCTCTGCTTCGCGCTCCAGGGCGAAGCCGGCATCCTGCCGTACTACTTCTACATGTGCGACATGATCCCCAACGCCGAACACTGGCGCGTCCCGGTCTGGCACGCCCAGCAGCTCCAGCACGACATCATGGGCTACCTGCCCGGCTACGCCACCCCACGGATCGTCTGCGACGTGCCCTTCGTCGGCAAGCGCTGGGTGCACATGCTCACCGACTACGACCGTGAGCGCGGCATCTCCTACTGGACCAAGAACTACCGCACCTCCATCGAGTCCGCCGACCTGGAGGCGCTCAACAAGCGCTACGCCTACTACGACCCGATCGACACCCTCCCCGAGGGCGGCCAGCAGTGGTGGAACGACCACCGCGACGACTGACGCACCGCAGGTGCTGGCCGCCGACTCAACCGGCGGCCAGCACCTGCGACAGCGGCGCCGGCACCAGCCCCCGCTCGGCCAACCCGGCCAGGATGTGCGGCAACGCCTCATCGGTCATCGCCGCGTTCGCCTCGGTCACATGCATGATCACCACCGAACCCGGGCGTACGTGGTCCAGCACCGCGCGCACCAGCGGCTTCCACGCCTTCGCGAACGGATCACCGCTCACCACGTCCCCGTCGACGACAGTCACGCCCAGCGGCGCCAACGCGTCCAACGCCGCCGCGTCGTGGCAGAGCCCCGGGAAGCGGAAGTACCGGGTCTGCCGGCCGCCGTACGGCGCGATCACCTCGAACGTCTTCGCCACATCGGCAGCCAACGTGTCGACCGACTGGCGCGGCAGGTCGTAACAGTCGGCGGTGAACGCCGCGTGCCCGTACGTGTGGTTCGCCAGCTCGAAACGCGGATTACCGGCGATCCGTCGCGTGACGTCCGGGTACCGCTGCACCCACTTGCCGGTCAGGAAGAACGTCGCCGGCACCTGCTCCCGCTCCAGGAGGTCCAGGATGCGCAGGTTGGCGTACGACCGGACCTTTCCGCTGCGCAGGTTGGCGAGCATCCCGTCGGTCATGTCCGCGTCGAAGGTCAACGCGACCCGGTTACCGACCCGCGGCCCGTGGTCGACCACCGGCGCCCGGGTCCCGACCCGCGTCGCCCCCGGCACAGCCGGAAGCATCGGCGCCGTCGGCGTCGGAACGGTCTGCGGTACGGCGGGACCTGCCGACGTCGCCGCGGGGCTGCCCACGGGCAGACCGGGAGTGGCCGACGTCGCGGCGGGACCGGCCGAGGGCACGGCCGCAGCCGTCGACGAGCCGACGAAGACCGGCTGATCCGGCGGCGGCACCCGCGAGGCCGTGCACCCGGCACCGCCGACCACAGCCACCGCAACGAGTAAGCCACACCAGAACGGCCGAAGCCGAGCGCCAGTCACGCCGCTGATCATCCCAAACGCAAGCCCCTCTCACAGCCCCGCGCCCCCACCGCGTCGATCATGGACTTGTGGTGCCGGGTTTGGCGCACCGCGACCACTTCATCCCCCGCCACAACTCCATGATCGACGTGGTGGGGCGGGGCCGGGGTGGGCGGGGCCGGGTGGGTTAGGGGCCTAGCGTTGGGGTGCGGGGGGCGTACATGATGACTGCTACGCCGAGCAGGCACAGCGCCGCGCCGGTCAGGTCCCAACGGTCCGGGCGGAAGCCGTCGACCACCATCGCCCAGCCCAGCGAGCCGGCCACGAACACCCCGCCGTACGCGGCCAGGATGCGGCCGAAGTTGGCGTCCGGCTGGAACGTGGCCACGAAGCCGTAACAGCCCAACGCGACGACGCCGGCGGCGATCCACCACAGGCCGCGCTGCTCCCGCCAACCCTGCCAGACCAGCCAGGCGCCACCGATCTCGGCCAGCGCGGCCAGCACGAACAACACCAGGGAACGGAGCACTGTCACCCCACGACCCTAACCGTGCACACGACGGGTCCCCGGGCGACGGCGCACCCGGGGACCCGCGGACCGCTCAGGTCACTTCGTGAAGGAGTCCTTCACGTTGCGACCGGCGTCCTTGACGTTCTGACCGGCCTGCTTGGCGCGCGCGTCGCTCTGCTGGCTGGCGCCCTCGCCACGCATCCGCTCGTTGTCGGTCATGTCGCCGACGCGCTCCCTCGCGGCGCCGGCCATCTGCTCAACCTTGTTCTTTGCCTTCTCGGTGAAGCTCATCGCGCCTCCTCGGTCTGGCGGTTGTCGAGGCTCGCATGCCCTCTCTTCCGGTGCTGAAACCGGTGGTGCCGGTCGGCACACCGCGTAGGGCATCCTAGGAAGATAGGTTGAGGGAGGGCGGCAGTCGTCACCCCACCGCGATGGTTAACTGGCGGCATGGGAGAGCTCCTGCTGATCCGGCACGGCGAGACCACCTGGAGCGCCAGCCTGCGGCACACCTCGTACACCGATCTGGAGCTGACCCCCGACGGCGAGCGACAGGCCCGCACCCTCGCCGCGTTCCTGGCCGGCCGGCAGTTCGTGCGCGTGCTGGCCAGCCCCCGCTCCCGGGCGCTGCGCACCGCGCAGCTGGCCGGGCTGACCGTCGACGCGGTCGACGAGGACCTCAGCGAGTGGAACTACGGCGAGTACGAGGGCCGCACCACAGTCGACATCCACGACGACGACCCGCACTGGAACATCTGGACCGACGGCTGCCCCGGCGGCGAGTCACCCGGCGAGGTGGGCGAACGCGTCGACCGCGTGCTCGCTCGGGTCACCCCGCTGCTGGACCGGGGCACCGTGGCGCTCGTCGGCCACGCGCACAGCCTGCGGGTGCTCGGCGCCCGCTGGATCGGCCTGCCACCGTCCGCCGGCGGACGGCTGCGCCTGGAGACCGCCACGGTCAGCGCGCTCGGTCACGAGCACGGCCGGCAGGTCATCCTGCGGTGGAACCAGCCGGCTCCTCCGGCGCCCGGGACCGCGACCGACTCGGCGCCCCGGCACTGATCTTCGGCGGGCGGTTCTCGTACGGGGTGGACAGCACCACTGTCGTGCGCGTCGTCACGTTCGCCGAGGTGCGGATCTCCTGCAGCACCCGTTCCAGGTCAGCCGGGCTGGCCACCCGCACCAGCAGCAGATAGAAGTCCTCCCCCGCCACCGAGTAGCACGAGTCGATCTCCGGCAGGTGGGCCAGTCGCTCCGGTGCGTCGTCCGGCTGCGACGGGTCGAACGGCCGGATCGCCACGAACGCGGTCAACGGCAGGTCGAGCGCCTCGAACGACACCCGGGCGGCGTACCCCTTGAGCACCCCGCGCTGTTCCAGCCTGCGCACCCGCTGGTGCACGGCGGACACCGACAGCCCCACCTTCTCGGCCAGGTCGGTGTACGACAGACGGCCGTCAGCGGTCAGCGCGGCGACGATGGCGCGGTCGATCTCCTCCACGGCGAGCAACCTACCGGGAAATCGGCGCGACGGCGACGGCGAACGCCGCGCTGACCCGTCGACTCAGCTCCTGGCGAGCGCCCGGGAGATCACCAACCGCTGGATCTGGTTGGTGCCCTCCACGATCTGGAGCACCTTCGCTTCGCGCATGTACCGCTCGACGGGGTGGTCGGCCACGTAGCCGGCGCCGCCGAGCACCTGCACGGCGTCGGTGGTCACCCGCATCGCCATGTCGGTGGCGAAGAGCTTCGCCTTCGCCGCCTCGATCGAGTACGGGCGCCCCGCGTCGCGCAGCCGGGCCGCCGCCAGGGTGAGCGCGCGGGCGGCGGAGATCTGGGTGGCCGCGTCGGCGAGCAGGAAGCCCAGGCCCTGGAAGTCGATGATGGACCTGCCGAACTGCTGGCGTTCCCGGGCGTAGCCGACGGCGTAGTCGAGCGCGGCTTGGGCCAGCCCGACCGCGCAGGCGGCGATGCCCAGCCGACCCGAGTCCAGCGCGGACATCGCGATGGTGAAGCCCGCCCCCTCGCCGCCGACCAGCCGGTCGGCCGGCACCCGCGCCTCCTCGAAGGCGATCTGCGCCACCGGCGAGGACCGCAGCCCCATGGTCCGCTCGGCGGCCTGCGGCGCGATGCCGGCGGTGCCCGCGTCGGCGACCAGGCAGGAGATGCCCTTCGGGCCGGGCCCGCCGGTGCGGCAGAAGACGTTGTAGAAGTCGGCCACCTGGGCGTGCGTGATCCACGCCTTGGTGCCGGAGACGACGTACGCGTCGCCGTCACGGACCGCCCGGGTGCTCAGCGCCGCCGCGTCGGAGCCGCCCTGCGGCTCGGAGAGGCAGTACGCGCCGAGCAGTTCGCCGCCGAGCATGTCCGGCAGGAGCTTGCGCTGCTCGGCGCTGCCGAACGCGGCGACCGGGTAGCAGCTCAGGGTGTGCACGCTTACCGCCTCGGCGACCGCCAGCCACCGGCTGGCCAGGATCTCCAGCACCTGCAGGTACACCTCGTACGGCTGCGCCGCGCCGCCGTGTTCCTCGGCGTAGGGCAGGCCGAGCAGGCCGGCGCGGCCGATGGTGCGCAGCACCTCGCGGGGGAACTCGGCGCGTTCCTCGAAGCCCGCGGCCTTCGGCGCGAGCTCGCGGTCGGCCAGCTCGGTGGCGAGGTCCAGCAGGTCGTGGGCCTCGTCGGTGGGGAGGATCCGGTCGACAGTCATAGCGCGATGAGCTCCGTGGGGGTGGTGTTGAGCCGCTGCACGCCGTCCGTCGTGCAGACGACGATGTCCTCGATGCGGGCGCCGTGCCGGCCCGCGAGGTAGATGCCGGGTTCGATGGAGAACGCCATGCCGGCCTCCAGGGGCCGGTCGTTGCCGGCCACCAGGTAGGGCTCCTCGTGACCGTCCAGGCCGATGCCGTGCCCGGTGCGGTGCAGGAACGCGTCGCCGTAACCGGCGGCGGCGATCGGCTCCCGGGCGGCCGCGTCGGCCGCCGCGCCGGTGATCCCGGGACGCACCGCCGCCACCGCGGCGCGCTGGGCGGCGTGCAGCACGGCGTAGTAGTCCACGAAGTCGGCAGGCGCGGGTCCGCCCGCCACGTAGGTGCGGGTGCAGTCCGAGCGGTAGCCCGACGGCATCGTGCCGCCGATGTCCACCACCACCGGCTCACCGGCGCCGATCGGCCGATCCGAGGTGCCGTGGTGCGGGCTGGCCGCGTTCGGGCCGGCGGCAACGATGACGAAATCGACGCTGACGTGCCCGGCGTCGCGGATCGCCGCCGCGATGTCGGCCGCCACCTCGGCCTCGGTGCGGCCGGGGCGCAGCCACCGGCCCATGCGCAGGTGCACCTCGTCGATGGCCGCGCCCGCCTCGGCCAGCGCCGCGACCTCCGCCGGGGACTTGCGGACGCGCAGCTCGCGCAGCACCTCGCCGGCGAGCCGCTGTGCGGCGCCGGGCAGCGCCGCGCGCAGGGCGAGGACCTGCTCGGCCCACATCCGGTCGGCGAGCCCGACGGCCGCCGGCGGGCCGTCGAGGGCGGCGACGACCAGGGGGTACGGGTCGACGCCGTCGGGATGGTCGACGATGCGCACGCCGGTGGTCGGCGCCGCCTCCGCGGCCGGACGTTCCAGTCTGGGCACGATGAGCGTGGGCACGCCCTCGGCGGGCAGCACCAGGCAGGTCAGCCGCTCCCCCACGTGGGCGTCGTACCCGGTCAGGTAGCGCAGGTCGGAGCCGGGCGTGAGCAGCAGCGCGTCCAGGCCGGCGGCGGCGGTGGCGCGCTGGGCGGCGATCAGCCGGTCCGGCGGGTACAACTCATCGGTTCCCACCCCGTGAGCTTAACGGTCGTTTGGGCATCCTCAGAAGCCCACATCCGCCCGGGCGAGGAAATCCACCGGCGTTGATTGACGATGACAGTTAACACTCTTTAAGATTTGGCTGCCTCGAGGCCCACCCGTTCCTGCGTACCGCATTTCCCGCCCGCGACAACCCTGCGCGGGCGGGCGTCGTCCCCCGCCCACGGGAAGGCCCCCGATGTCCTCACCACTGCGCCGCGCCCTCAGCACCGGCCTGCTCGCCCTGGCCACCGCCGCCGCCACCGTCACCCTCATCCCCACCGCCGCGCAGGCAGTGGTGCTGCCGAACAACTTCAAGAGCGTCGGCTACATGCCCTCGTGGGCTGGCAACGTCAACACCATCCAGTACAACAAGCTCACCCACATCAACTACGCGTTCGTGCTGCCCAACAACGACGGCAGCCTGCGCGCGGTGGAGAACCCGAGCAAGCTCTCCTCACTGGTCTCGCAGGCGCACGCCAACAACGTCAAGGTCTCGATCGCCGTGGGTGGCTGGAACGACGGCAACGACTCGGCCTTCGAGGCCCTCGCGGCCAACTCCGGCAGCCGGGGCGCCTTCGTCAACAACCTGGTCAACTTCGTCAACCAGTACAACCTCGACGGCGTCGACATCGACTGGGAGTACCCGGACCCGGGCGCCTCGGCGAACAACTACAGCCAGCTCATGACGCAGCTCGGCAGCGCCATGCACAGCCGCGGCAAGCTGCTCACCGCTGCCGTCGTCTCCGAGGGCTACTACCTCGACGGCGTGCCGACGGCCGTGTTCGGCCAGGTCGACTGGCTCAACATCATGGCGTACGACGGCGGCAGCCCACACTCCAACTACGACTGGTCGATCAACAGCATCAACCTGTGGAAGTCCCGCGGCCTGCCGGCCAGTAAGGCAGTCCTCGGCATCCCGTTCTACAGCCGCCCCGGCTACTACACGTACTCGGCGCTCGTCGCCCTGGACCCGGCCAACGCCAACCGGGACTGCACCACCGCCGGCGGAGCGCAGCAGTGCTACAACGGCGTCCCGACCGTCAAGCGCAAGACGCAGTGGGCCCTCGCCAACGCCGGCGGCGTCATGAACTGGGAGCTGTCGCAGGACACCACCGGCTCCACCTCGCTGGTCAGCGCCATGTACGACACCATCATGGGCGGCACCACCCCGCCGCCGTCCGGCCGTACCGGCCGGATCACCGGCCTCGGCGGCAAGTGCGTGGACGTGGCCTCGGCCAGCACCGCCAACGGCGCCGCCATCCAGCTCTGGACCTGCAACGGCACCAACGCGCAGACCTGGACCGTCGCCAGCGACGGCACGCTGCGCGCCCTCGGCAAGTGCGCCGACATCACCAGCGCCTCCACCGCCAACGGCGCCAAGGTGCAGCTGTACGACTGCAACGGCAGCGGTGCCCAGGTCTGGCAGGCCCAGTCCAACGGCACGCTGCGCAACCCGCAGTCCAACAAGTGCCTGGACGTCACCGACAACAGCACGGCCGACGGCGCCCGGTTGCAGATCTGGGACTGCTTCGCCGGCGCCAACCAGCGCTGGACCCTCCCGGCCTGACCCGGACGCCGAATCGCACCTCCGAGCAGATCTTGGACAGTTTCCGTCATCGGCTGACGGAAACTGTCCAAGATCTCCGGCTGCGGTCACCCCGACCACAGGCCGTCGGCCACCCGGCGAGCCCGGGTCGCGTTGCTGAGCACATCGACGCTGTGCACGTACTGGTCGATCGCGCCCAGCAGCGGTCGCTCGCGCAGCGTCGGGTCGGTCACCGCGGCGTGTAGGGCGGCGGCGACGCGCTCGGCCCGCAGCACCAGGAACGGCCGGTCGTGAAACGGCCCGGCCCGGGCGCGTACCGGGGCCGCCAGAGCGGTGTCGTCGGTCCACCGGGCCATGGTCTCCAGCGCCTCGACCAGACCGGCCTGGCGCCGGGTCCAGTCGCCCGGGCCGGTCGCCTCGGCCAGCGCCGCGACCGCCGGGGCCGCGCCCGGCAGCCGGCCGAAGGCCGTGCCGAGCCATTTGTCGTACGGCGGCCAGCGTCGGCGCAGCAGCAGACCGAGCCGGAGCACGTCACGGGCGATGCCTCCGGCGACGACCCGGCTGCCCAACTCGTCGCCGACCTCGGCGCACCGGCCGGGCAGGTGCTCAGCCTGCGCGATCCGCGTCCACACGGCGGCCAGGACGTACCGCCACACGTCCGGCGGATACCACCGCAGCACCGACCGTCGAGCGGTCAGCGCCCCGTCGAGGCCGTCATGGAACACCTCGCCACCTGTCACCTCCGCCAAGCGCTGGGTCGGGCTCGCCAGCCAGTCCGCCGTGCCGACCCCGGCGATCGGGTCGAAGCCGAGCCGTCGGCGCCACCAGCCGGCCACCTCGTCGAGCGTGACCCCGTGCCGCGTTCCGGCCGCGTCGACGACGCCCAGTCGGCCGTCGCCGGCGAAACGGGTGGGCCAGCCGAGGAACTCGGTCGGCAGGTCGGCGTCCAGCACGGCGCGGATCCGCGGGATCGCGGCGACGTCGGCCGGCCCGACGAACACCTGCACACGCGGGCCCCAGTCGTGGTCGGTGGACCGGGCCGTGTCCAGGCCGAGCACCTCCGAACCACCGTCGAGCAGCCCCGCCGCGTACCGCAGGGCGGGGAGACGACCGCGCAGGATCGGCGCGACCACCTCGTCGTGGTACCGGCGGGCCAGCACCAGGCCGGGAAGAAACGCCACACCGGCAGTCTGCGCCGGTGCACGGCCCGCCCGCACCGTGGTTTTCCGGGTAGGACGGGGGCGGGGGCCATAGCCTGGGTTCGGGACGTCCGCATGGGGCCGCGACCGAAAGGGCCGACGTGACAGCGAACGACGCGAACCGGGCGGCGACCCGCCGTCGCCGGCAACTGTGGGCCGGGGTTCTCGCGCTCGTCGGCCTGGTCCTGCTGGTCATCGGGCTCACCGTGGCCGACGGCGTCGCCGCCTGGGTCGAGGTGCTGGTCGCGATCCTGCTGCTGGTGACCAGCTACGTCGTGCAGCACCTCGCCCGACGCGACACCGTCTACCGGCACGACGAGCGGCGCTGACCCCGCCGGGCGGCCGGGCGTACCGCTGATCGTCGCAGGGCTGTGCCAGGCTGTCGGGCGTGGCACACCGATCCCCGATCCTGCTGATCGACGCACCCAGCCTCTACTTCCGGGCCTACTTCGGCATCCCGGAGTCCGCCGCGCGCGCCGAGGACGGCACGCCCGTCAACGCGGTGCGCGGCTTCCTCGACATGCTCGCCACGCTCATCCGCGGCCGGGGCGCCGACCGGATGGTGTGCGCTCTGGACTACGACTGGCGGCCGGCGTGGCGGGTCGAGCTGCTGCCGTCGTACAAGGCGCACCGGGTGGCCCCGCAGGGCGGCGAGGTCGTCCCCGACACGCTCTCCCCGCAGGTGCCGATGATCCTGGAGGTCCTCGACGCGGTAGGCATCACCGCCGTCGGAGCGACCGGTTACGAGGCCGACGACGTGCTCGGCACGCTGTCGGTGACCCAACCGGGCCCGGTCGAGGTGGTCTCCGGCGACCGGGACCTGTTCCAGCTCATCGACGACTCCCGGGCCGTGCGGCTGCTCTACGTCGGGCGCGGCGTGGCCAAGCTCGACGACTGCGACGACGCGGCGGTCCGCGCCCGCTACGGGGTGCCCGCCGACCGGTACGCCGACTTCGCCGCCCTGCGCGGCGATCCCAGCGACGGACTGCCCGGGGTGCCGGGCGTCGGTGAGAAGACCGCCGCGCGGCTCATCGAGCGGTACGGCAGCATCGACGGCATCCTGGCCGCGCTGGACGACTCCGACTCGTCGTTCGCGCCGGGCCTGCGCACCAAGCTGGCCGCCGCCCGCGACTACCTGGCCGTCGCGCCGACGGTGGTCCGGGTCGCCCTGGACGTGGCTCTGCCGGAGCTGCCCACCGCGCTGCCGACCGCTCCCGCCGACCCGGAGCGGCTGCTCGAGCTGGCCGGCCGGTGGAACCTGGCCGGCTCCGCCCGCCGCCTCGTGGACGCCCTGGCGGCCCGCGCCGACGCCTGACCCCCGGGCGGAGCCGCCCACCTCGGAGGACGTGCCGGCCGGCCGGTGCCTCAGGCGCGCAGGTTGGCCGCCAGGTCACCGATCGCGGCCATCGCGTAGCGCTGCATACCCGGGCCGAACGTGATGCGGGTGGCGCCGTGTCGGGCCAGCTCGGTCACGGACTCCCGGTTCGGCGCGGCGGCCATGTTGATGGGGCCGGTGATGCCCTCGCGCAGCACCGGAAGGACCTCGGTCGGGGCCCGCAGCGGGTACACGCAGTCGGCGCCCGCCGCCACGTACAGCTTCGCGCGGGCGACGGCGTCGGCCGGGTCACCCGAGCCGAACAGGAACGTGTCGACGCGCGCGTTGATGACGAGTGCGTCGCCCGCCGCCGCCCGCACCTCGGCCAGCCAGTCCGCGTGCCGCTGCGGATCCTTGAGCGTGGCGTGCCCCTCGGAGTCCTCCAGGTTGCAGCCGACGACGCCCGCCTCCAGCAGCCGCTCGACCAGCTCGGCGGGAGCGAGCCCGTAGCCGTCCTCGACGTCCGCGGACACCGGAACGGAGACGGCCCGCACGACCCTCGCCACCGCGGCGAACATCTCGGCGGGCGGGGTGGAGCCGTCCTCGTAGCCGAGGGAGGCGGCGATCCCGGCGCTCGGCGTGGCGAGCGCTTCGAAGCCGGCGTCGGCGAAGACCCGGGCGCTGCCCGCGTCCCAGGCGTTCGGCAGCACGAGCGGGTCGCCGGCGGGACGGTCGTGGTGCAGGGCACGGAAGGTGGCGGCTGTCATCGTTGAGGTCTCCCGACGGGGATGTGGAGGGACGATGGCGAAGGCGGGGCGGTTGCCCACCAAGGACCGTACCGTCACCGCCATGTCGGCACGTCGTGCCCCGTACCCCGGACCGAATGCGCAACCATCGGTTGCGCGAGGCGGCCGGGGCGTTGTAACCTGACGCAACCAAAGGTTGCGAAAGGGTGGTACGCATGGAGTACGGAGTCATCGAACGCGACATCGACATCGACGCCTCGCCCGAGGTGGTCTTCGAGGTGGTCAGCCAACCCGAGCACGTGCGGGAGTGGTGGCCGGACGACGCCCGGTTCGAACCGGTAGCGGGCGCCGCCGGCGAGTTGGTGTGGCGCGACGCGCAGACCGGGGAGACAACGACCGTCGACCTCGCCGTCGTGGACGTCGACCCGCCGAAGCGGTTCTCCTTTCGCTGGTGCTTCGCCGAGCCCGACCGGGTGGGGCGGTCGTTGCTGGTCACCTTCGACCTCGTCCCGATCGCGACCGGGACCCGCCTCCGCATGACGGAGACTGGTTTTCGCGAGATGGGCTGGGAGGTCGCGCTGCTGGAGAAGCAGTACCAGGATCACGTCAGCGGGTGGAACCACTACGTCCCCGCGCTCGGCACGTACGTCGCCCGGCTGGTCGCCACGTCATGACCACCGCCGTCGACGACGCCCTGTGGTCGGCGATCGGCGACCCGATCCGGCGCAGCATGATCGACCTGCTGCTCGCCGGCGGGCCCGGCACCGCCACGTCGCTGAGCGAGCGACTGCCCGTCACCCGCCAGGCCGTCTCGAAACACCTGGCCGTCCTGGACCGGGTCGGCCTGATCCACTCCGCGCCGGCCGGCCGTGAGCGTCACTACCAGGTCGATGAGGCGCAGCTCGCGCGTGCGGTCGCCCAACTGACGACAGTCGGCGCCACCTGGGATGCCCGACTCCGCCGGATCAAGCGGATCGCCGAGACGATCGACCGTCACCGCACCGACAACCAGGGAGAATGAGATGGTCCGGATCAGCGACTGGCACTGAGCCCCGGCCGCTACTTCACCTTCCGGGTGGACCGCACCACGATGTCCTCGTACTCCGGGTGCTTGACCAGCCACTCGGCGAGAAACGGGCAGATCGGCACCACTGTGCGTCCCCTGGCCCGTGCGTCGTCCATGACCGCGCGGGCCAGGGTCGACCCGACGCCCCGGCCCTCGTACGCCGGATCGACCTCGGTGTGGGTGTAGGCGATGATGGCGCCGGTCAGCTGGTAGGTGACGACCCCGGCGACCGCGCCCGTCTCGTCGCGCGCCTCGAACCGCTCCCGCGTGGGCGCGTCTGTCACGGTGAACTGCACCGGACCATCCAAGCACAGCGCCCGTGACCGGCCCACCCGGTCACGGTCCCGACGCGCGCGGGCCCGCCCCCGATCGGGAGCGGGCCCGTCCGGGGACGTCAGACGCGCCGACGGCCGTACGCGGCGGCGGTGACGGCCACGCCGATCGCGGCGAACACCACCTGCAGGAGCAGTTCGATCCAGTCGATGCCGGCGGTCTCGTCCACGCCGAGCCCGCCGGCAACGAGGGTGCCGAGGATCGCGGCGAGCACGCCGATCGCCAGGGTGAGCACGATCGAGATGTTCTGCTTGCCGGGCACCACGAGTCGACCGAGGGCGCCGATGACCAGGCCGATGATGATCGCGGTGAAGAAGCCCTGGATTTCCACGGGGGCGGTCCCTTCGAAGATGTTGTCGTCAGCGACTCTCTTCTGCCCCGTAGCGGGCACCGCCGAAACCACCGCGGCGCGGTGCCCGGTCCGGGTGGGGACGTGCGCTGGTCCCGGTCGCAGGCGACCGGGACCAGCGGTGTGCGGCCGTCAGGAGGCGGCGATGCCCTCCATGCCGATGCCGTCGGTGAACTTCGGCAGGCCCTCGACCGTGGTGACGAGGCGCAGCGAGCCGTCGTCCTTGACCTCGTAGCCCTGCACGTTGCCGGCGGCGGCGTTCTGGACGTACAGGAAGCCGTCGCTGGTGGTCATGTCGATCGACCCACCGCCGGTGTCGGCGGCGACGGCGTGGACGAGTTGGAGCTTGCCGTCGTCGTCGACCCGGTAGGCGCTGATGGTGGAGCTGCCGGCGTTGGCGACGTAGAAGTAGTCGCCGACACGTTGGATCCAGCAGGGCGCCTGCTGGCCGTTCGGCACCGACGGCCCGACCTGGTCGAGGGCGCCGTCCTCGTCGAGGTCGAACCGGCCGACCTCGTTGCTGCCGGATTCGGTGACCAGCACCGAGTCCTCCGTGTCGAAGGTGAAGCCGAACGGCACGGATCCGGCGTCGCTGATGACCGGGCGGCGGGACAGTTCACCGTCGCGACCGATCTCGAAGCTGAACATGACGTTGGCGGCCTTGGTCGACACCAGCACGAACTCACCCTCCGGGTCGATCTTGACCTGGGCGGGGGCGGTCATGAACGCGGGCGGGTTGCCGTTGTGCAGGCCGAGCGACCGGTTGGAGTCGTGGATCGGCGACAGGCGGCCCTTGTGCAGCTGGAAACCCTGCACCGAGCCCTCGCCACCGGCGTTGAGCACGTAGACGAGGCCACCGCGGACCGTGACGCTGACCGGGAGCAGCCCCCCGGACCAGATCACCTGCTCCTTGTGCAGCCGGGTGCCGTCGACGCGGAAGACGGTCAGGGCGTTGCTGCCGGCGTTCACGGCGAACAGCAGCCCCCGGTGGTACGTCAACGACCCCTGTGACGCCAGCGCGTCGACCGGAGCGCCGATCGTGAAGCCGCCCAGCCCGCCGGTCTCGTACTCACCCGCCTTGCTGAGGCGGCCGTCCTCCTCGCGGTCGTACACCTTGATGGTGTTGCCCTCGGCCTTGTTGGTCTGGACGAAGACCGCGCCCTCGCTGTCGTGGTGGTAGTCACCTCCCCCGCGGTCGTCGTGGTTGCCGGTCGGGCCGCCGCCGTCGGCCCAGGCAGCTCCGGGAAGCGTTCCGACGCTGGTCAGACCCACCAGGAGGGCCGCCGCTAGCGCTACGCTGCGCTTCATTACTGACTCCTTAGCCGCATCTTGTGACGAATGAGAGTTTTCCTCTCATTGGCACGCTATCGGAGGAGAACATCACTCAGGCGGGCTTTACCCGTAAGTGGCATCGCCGGGCGCAACGGTCGATTCGTGGTAGGGAGGCACGTGTGGCCCCTGGACGCACCCGTCCGCCCTCGCGGCCCCGCTGACCAGGCGTTGTCGATCCGGGAACGGGAAATCGCCCAGGCGCCGGCAGCTCTGGGAGGAGACGCGCCATGACGAACCCATCGCCGCACGGGTCGGACCCCGCCCGTCAGCCGGATCGGCAGTCCTCGGAGGCGGGCGGCGGCGTCGCCGTCGTGGAGCTGTTCAGCTCCCAGGGCTGCAACAGCTGCCCTCCCGCCGAGGAGCTGCTGACCGAGATCGACCACGACTCCCGGACGCGGGGAGAGCCCGTCTTCGCCCTCGGCTTCCACGTCGACTACTGGGACGATCTGGGCTGGCCCGACCAGTTCGCGGACGCGGCCTACACGGCGCGGCAGGAGGCGTACGCCCGCGGCTTCGGCTCCGGGCGTCTCTACACCCCACAGATGATCGTCAACGGCACCGTGGAGTTTGTCGGCTCCGACCGTGCCCAGGCGGCGAGGGCCGTCGCGTCCGCCCTGATGTCGCCGGCCGCCGCGCCCCTCACGTTGTCCGTTGCGGAGGTCGCTGACGGCGGGCGGCGGATGGTGGTGGGCTACCGGATCCAGCGGCTGTCGCAGCGCGCGGTGGTGAACGTGGCGCTCGTGCAACGCGGCCTGCACAGCGCGATCGCCCGCGGCGAGAACGCCGGCCGGACGCTGCGGCAGGACAATGTGGTGCGCGCCTTCACCTCGGTGCCCCTGGACGCCGAGCAGGGGCAGGTGGAGCTGACCACGCCGCCGGATCTGGACCCCGGCCAGTCCACGGTGATCGGCTACGTCCAGCGCGAGGGCGACCGGGCGGTCGTCGGCGCCGCCGCCGTCGACCTGTCCGCCGGCTGACGCCGCCGGTGGGCGGCCCGCCCGCCACCTGTCGGTCCCGGTGCGTAATCTCGGCGCATGCGGATGGCACGCGCGGTGCGGGGTCTCGGTGGCTGACGCCGACGACGTACGCCGTCTGGCCCTGGCCCTGCCCCACACGGTCGAGATCGAGAGCGAGGGCTTCGACTTCCGGGTGGCCGGCAAGGGTTTCGTCTGGTCCTATCCCGAGCGCAGCCCGGGCAGGCCCCGGGTGATCCGGCGCGACATCGCGGTGCTGTTCGTCGGGGACGAGGCCGAGAAGCAGGCTCTCCTGCTCGGCGAACCGGAGGTCTTCTTCACCACGTCCGGTTACGACGGCCTGCCGCTGGTGATGCTGCGCCTGGCGGCGGTCACCGTCGAGCGTCTGAGTGAACTCGTGACCGACGCGTGGCGCATGCGCGCGCCGGACGCGCTGCACGCCGACCTGGACGGGATCGGCGTGGCGGAGAGCTGACGGCCGGGCCGGCGCGGCGGGCGATCAGTTTGCGACATCAGCACGCAACCGGACCGACACATTGACGGGGATCTCGGGGGTCGATTACCGTGCCGCCTGAGAGAGCGCTCTCTCGATCGACGTTTTCCACAATTCAGACGCTACGCGCCCGGGCCGGCACGGTCCGTACCGGGACGCGCGATGGAGGCACCATGAAACCTCCCGTCCCCCACCGCCGCTGGGCACTGGCAGCCGCCACCGCCCTGGCCCTGGTCGTCGGTGGCCTCACGATCCCCGTCACCCGCGCCGCCGAGGCCGCACCCGTGGGCGCCGGCAGCTACACCACCACCCCGGTCGGCGCGCTCCCCACCGGCTGCGGCGCGATGTCCAGCAACCCCCGCCAGTTCGCCACCGCCAACGCGCCCGCCGGTGCCGTACCCACCAACGACTGGTGGTCCTCGCTGCTGTGGAAGCGCACCGACTGCGCCTTCAGCGAGCCCCTGCACGCCCACCCGACGTCCTACGACACGTTCACCGACGGCCTCGGCTTCTCCGCCAACTCCACACCCGCCATCAGCGGCACGGCGACCGGCGTCGGCGAGTACCACTACCCGTACGTGCAGGACATCCGCGTCGGCGTCGCCGGGCTCGCCGCGCCCCAGGTCAAGGTGGACGGCTGGACCGACTGGACGGTCAGCCCGTACTGGAGCGACGGAAGCCGCACCCTGCGCGCCACCATCGGCCACGGCCTGCCGTTCGCGTACTTCCAGGCCAGCGGCGGCGACGCGGTGATCGGCACGTCCGGCGCCGAGGTGTGGTCCAACAGCGGCGCCACCATCGGCTTCCGGGTCAACGGCCACGACTACGTGGCGTACGCCCCCAGCGGCGCGACCTGGACCGTCAGCGGCGGCCGCATCTCCTCCACCCTCGCGGGTCGCGGCTACTTCTCCGTGGCCCTGCTGCCTCCCACGGCCAACGCCACCGAACGCGCCGACCTGGCCAGCACCTACGGCCGGTACGCGCACGCCCACGTCACCGGCACCCGGGTCTCCTACGCCTACGACCCGGCGACCAACGGCCTGAGCACGACGTACGCGTTCACCACCAACGCCCGGGAGGGGACCGCCACGCAGACAGTGGTCAGCCTCTACCCGCACCAGTGGAAGTCGCTGGCCGGCTCGACGCCGATCACGCCGACGTACCCGTCGGCGCGCGGTCGGATGAAGGTCCTCACCGGGGTCAACCAGTTCCGGACCGCCATGGCGTTCCAGGGTGTCCTTCCCGAACTGCCGGCCGTCGGCGACGGCAGCGGCACGGACCTGGCCACGCTCACCAGCCAACTGGCCGCCGCCCGGAGCAACCCGATGGACCAGCGGGGCAACGACACGTACTGGACCGGCAAGGGCCTCGGCCGCGCCGCCCGGCTCGCCGAGGTCGCCGACCTGGTCAACGACACGGCCACCCGCGACAGCGCGCTGAACGCCATCCGCAGCACCCTCACCGACTGGTTCACCGCGTCCAGCGGCAAGACCCAGAGGCTCTTCTACTACGACGCCAACTGGGGCACCCTGATCGGCTACCCGGCGTCGTACGGCTCCGACCAGGAACTCAACGACCACCACTTCCACTACGGCTACTTCATCGCCGCCGCCGCGACCCTGGCCAAGTTCGACCCCTCCTGGGCCGCGACCAGCCGCTACGGCGGCATGGTGGACCTGCTGATCCGCGACGCCAACAACTACCGCCGCGACGACACCCGCTTCCCGTACCTGCGCGACTTCGACATCTACGCCGGCCACGACTGGGCGTCCGGGCACGGCTCGTTCGGCTCGGGCAACAACCAGGAGTCGTCCTCGGAGGGGATGAACTTCGCCAACGCCCTCATCCAGTGGGGTCAGGTCACCGGCGACACCGCCGTACGCGACGCCGGCGTCTTCCTCTACACGACGCAGGCCGCCGCCATCCAGGAGTACTGGTTCGACGCCAGCGACCAGAACTTCCCCGCCGCCTTCGGGCACTCGACGGTCGGCATGGTCTGGGGCGACGGCGGCGCGTACGCCACCTGGTTCAGCGCCGACCCGGAGATGATCCAGGGCATCAACCTGCTGCCGGTCACCGGCGGGCACCTCTACCTCGGCAACAACCCGGCGTACGTGCGCACCAACTACGCCGAACTGGTCCGCAACAACGGCGGGCCGCCGACGGTGTGGCAGGACATCCTCTGGCAGTTCCAGGCCCTCGGCGACCCCGACGCGGCCCTGGCGAACCTGCGCGCCAACCCGGGCTACACCCCCGAGGAGGGCGAGAGCCGGGCGCACACCTTCCACTGGATCCGCAACCTCGCGGCACTGGGCACCGTCGACACGTCGGTCACCGCCAACCATCCGCTGAGCGCGGTGTTCTCCCGCAACGGCACGCGCACCTACGTGGCGTCGAACCCGACGGCGAACCCGATCACCGTCACGTTCTCCACCGGCACCCGGCTCACCGTCGCGGCCGGAAAGACGGCCACCACCGGGGCGTACACGTGGAGTGGCGGCAACGCCTCCGGTGGCGTGCCGCCGAGCACGAACCCGCCGACCACCGCACCGCCCACCACGGCGCCGCCGACGACCGCGCCGCCGACCACCGCCCCGCCGACCACGCCGCCGCCGAGCTCGGGCTCGCCCACGCGCTACCTGCTCGCCGGTGGCGGGCTGGGCGCCGCCGCCAGCGCGGGCACGACCACTGTCGCGGCCGCCAACGGAAACCACGACGGTACGCCGACCAACCCGCAGGTCTTCACGGCGACCGGCCTCAACCTCGCCTACTCCGGGGCGCAGACCGCGTTCGACCTGTTCCTGGACGCCGGCACGGCCGTCGGCAACGGGGTGCAGGTGCGCGTCTCCTACGACCTGACCGGAAACGGCAGCTGGGACCGGACGGAGACCTGGCGCTACTTCGCCACCGACCCGGTCCCCGGCTACGAGCACTACACCCAGAACGCCGGCCTGGCCTCGGCCACCGGCACGTTGGGCACGTTGAGCAACGGCACCGTGCGGGTGGAGGTCTGGTCCGCCATCGGCAACAACCCCACCACGGTGGGCATCGGCAACCAGTCGGTGCTGCGCCTGCCGTACTCCTGATCCGTACCCCCGCGCTCGCCGCCGGCCGCACCTCGGCCGGCGGCGAGCTCTCGCCGCGACTGGCGACCGGGTGCGAGGCTGGCGGCATGTCGTCCGTACGCGAACCGCAGCCCTTGCCGCCGCGGGCCGGGACCGCGCGGTGGCGGCTGCGGTTGGTCGGGTGGCTCGGCCCGGCGGGCTCGGCAGTGGCCCTGAACCAGCTGGCCACCGTGCTCCCGCCGGTCGCCGTCGGCGCCGTGATCCTGGTGGTGGCCGTGGTGTACGGCCACAATCGACTCGACGAGCGGGCCCCGCTGGCCGCGGCGCTGCCCCGGATCCTGCTCTACGTCGCGGTCGTGGGTGTCGCGCTGGCCGTGACGACGCCGTCGTCGTGGGCCGGGCCGCTCACCCTGGTGGCGGTCGTGGCGATCGCCTGCGCCGCGCTGGTCGCCCAGGACCGGGCGACCGCCCTGACCTCGCTGGCGGGGATCAGCATCTGCACCGCGGGTCTGTTCGTGGTCGCCGACGCCTTCGGCGTCGAACGGGCCGGCGCCCGGTTCGTCGGGGTGATCCTGGGGAGCTTCGCCGTGGCGTTGGGCCTGCTCGTCCTGTACGACCGCCGGCACCTCTTCGGCACGGGCAGCCCCGGCCTCGCGCTGCTGCGGGAGGCCCGTGTGACGTGGTCCCGGGCCGGCGCGCTGGGCGTGCTGAGCGTTCCCGCCAGCGTGCGTCTGGCTCGTGACGGATCCCTGGCGACCGCCGCCCTGGTCGCGGTGGCCGGCCTGTGCTGGCTGGGCGTGACGCTCGTCTTCGTGTTCGCCGAGCGGCGCGACGCCCTCGCCGGCGCGTTGCTGGCGCTCAGCGGGACGGCGGTCACCGTGCTGGGCCTGCTGGCGTTCCACGCCCGGGAGTATCCGGTCGGGATGATCGCCGCCACGGCGGGGGTGGCAATGGTGGGTGGTGGAATCTCCCTGCTCGAATCGACCGGCGCGCTGGGGCGCCTGGGCGGTTGGCTGGCACACCTGACCAAGCCGGCGGCGCAGCGCGCCGACGGCTGAACGCCCCGCGGGTTCGCCTTTCGCCGCGACGTCACCTTCGTCCGTGCGGAATCGTTGCCGGAAATGAGGATTTGCACATTCCGGCAATCCCATCGACCAGTGTGGACGGCTGAGTCACGATCGGGCCCGCGCCCGAGGATGGAGCGGGCAAGCACCGGGGTGCAAGGTGCATCCGGCCAGCTCCGGAACGGTTCTGCGAGGAACAGTTAGCACTCCATCAAATAGATAGCTGCCAATCTTGACTTGTGCATCGAGCCGGCGCACCGTGAAGGACGCGCGGCAGATGCGCACCATTGTCGGCCCGCCATCGGCGATGTGCGGAATGCGAGCGTCGTTGGTTTTAGTGCGGCGCGTCAGGAGGCGTTCGATGCAGTTGAATCCGTTTTCCGGGGTCTATCTCACCGATCCCGCAAGCGCCTGGCGACGCATTCTCGACGACCCCGACCGGGTGCCCTACGCCGAGGATCTGGGCCTGTGGCTGATCAGCCGGCACGCGGACGTCCGACAAGCCCTCGCCGACGCCGCGACGTTCGGCAACGCCCTCACCCTCGCCCCGATCTACGAGGTCTGCCCGGAGGCGATGAGCGTCATCATGCGGATCGACGCGCCACCCACGACGGCCGCCGCCGACCCGCCGACGCACCCCCGCACCCGCCGCGCCCTGCGGGCCACCTTCGCCAACACCGCGGACCGGGCCGAGGCCGAGTACGGCGCGATCGTCCGTCGCCGCGTCGACGACCTGGTGGCCCGACTCGTGGCCCGGGCCGGCCGGCGGGCGGATCTCGTCGGTGAGTTCACCACAGAGCTTCCGCTGCTGGTCATCCTGGACATCCTCGGGGTGCCCGACGCCGACGTCGACCAGATCCGGCGGTGGGCGGACGGTCAGGTCGCCCTGATCTGGGGGCAGCCGGACCCGGACGAGCAGGTACGTCTGGCCCGGGGGCTGCTGGAGTTCTGGCACTACTGCCAGGATCTGGTGCGACGGCGACTCGACAGTGGATCCGAGGGCGCCGACTTCATCAGCCGGGCGCTGGCCTACCGCGACGACGACGACACGGTGCTGACGGTGACCGAGGTGGCGAGCCTCGCCTTCAACCTTCTGGTCGCCGGGCACGAGACGACCGCCGGTCTGCTCGCCCACGCACTCGACGAGGCCCTGTCCGACCGGCAGCGATGGCAGGCGCTCGTCGCCGAGCCGCGATCCGTGCCCGACTTCGTGACCGAGACCCTCCGGTTCGCACCCGCCATCGACGGTTGGTTGCGGGTGACGTGCCGGGACGTCACTCTGGGTGGGGTCACGATTCCGGCGGGAGCGCGTTGTCTGCTGATGATCGGAGCGGCGAACCGGGACCCCGCGGTCTTCGCCCACCCGGACCGGTTCGCCCCACGCCGCCTCGACGCCGCCGACCACCTGTCGTTCGGCCACGGCCCGCATTTCTGCATCGGCGCCGCATTGGCGCGACTGGAGGCCGGTGTGGCTCTCACCCGACTCGCCGCCGCCATTCCCGGCCTCCGACTGGCACCCGAACACCGCCGCTCATTCAAGCCCAATGTGTCATTTCGCGCGCACCACGCACTCGTCGCGACAATCGATATTCTCGCGCCTACCGACGGCCCGACGGCAGCTCCGGCCGCCGCCACCGGGGCACCCGCCGCCTGACGACGAGGAGGCCGGCGGCGCTGACCTGCGGGCCCGACCGACGCGGCCGGGTCCGACCGGCGGGACACGTCTCGGCGGGTCGGGCGTGTGGGCTCGCGCGCTTTGCGCGGCGATTCATCTCGCCGCACGTCTTCACACCCATCGTGTCCAGGGTTAAGAATTGCCCCCTATGAATGTTCAACCCATCGGCCAATCTCGATCTGACACCTGCTGTTGATTCGTGGGTGCCACGAAGGTGAGCGCATGGAGCACACGCCCCCGCCGAGCGCCGCTCACTCCGCGGCCAGCCAACAGTTCCGCTGGGAGCTGCGCAGCTGCCGGGTCCGACGGGGACTGACCCAGCGGGCCCTGGCGGACCTGGTGCGGTTCAGCCGGGAGACGGTCGCCGCGGTGGAGTCGGGCCGCCGCTTCGGCAGCCACGAGTTCGCGGTGCGCTGCGACGACGTGCTCGACACCGGCGGCGTGCTGGCCTCGCTGTGGCCGCAGGTCGCGGCCGAGCAGTTGGCGGCCGACGGCCGGCGGGGTCCACGGACCCCCGAGCAGACGCGCCTCGATCCGCCCGTACCGCGCCAGCGGAGTCGGCGCGACGCGCGCGACCCGGGCGCCGTGGTGGACGCCATCGACGAGCTGCGGGAGCTGATCGGCCAGGTGCTCAGCAGCCAACCGGACGCGGACGACCCCGGGCCGCGCCGCGCACCCGAGCACCTCGACGACAAGCGCTGAGCGCGGCCACCCGCGACCGGCCGCCGCGCGCCACCGGCCGCTGACTCTGGGTACAGATGCTGGTACGGCCAGTTTGTACCACCGCCAGGTCTGGCCTCCGAGCGCGGGTTCCGGCGGAATGGGACTTGCATTCGGCAAGGTGCGTATTGACCGTCATCGACGAGTCGTGGGAGTCAATCTTGGCGTCGAGCACGAGGTCCCACGCGGCCCGACCCTACCCGAGGAGTCGACGCGCCTGGAAGATCGCCGGTCGGATGCGCCTCATCGTGGCGGCGCCACTGGTGGCCGTGATCGGGTTCGCCGGCCTCGCGCTCACCGAGAGCGCACGCCAGACGACCCGCGCCAGCGACCTCGAGGTCGTGGCACGCCTCGGCGCCGAGGCCGGCGACCTGGCGTACCGGCTGCAACGCGAACGGGCCGCCGCCGCCGACCTGCTCACCCACCCCGACGCGGAGCAGCAGGACACCTTCGGCGTGGAGCTGGGCGCCACCGACGCCGCCGTCGAGCGGTACCGCCGACAGCGGGACAAGGTGCCTACCGACGCCGACGCGGCGCTCCTGCGTCGCATCGACGCGGCGTTGGACGGCCTGTCTCCGCTGCGCACCCAGGTCCGCACGGCCGAGCACGCCTCGGTGTCCGCGATGACCTTCAGCTACCGCATCGCGATCGCCGACCTGATCACCTTCCGGGAGAACGTCTCGCACGGCGTCGTCAACGCCCGGCTCGCCGACGGGATCCGAGCCTCGGCCGCCCTGTCGAAGACCGCCGAGGCGATCGGCCAACAGCAGGTCGCCGTGCTCCGCGCCGTCGCGGCCGGCGAGCTGACCCCCGCCACCCAGCAGGACATCACCGCCGCCCGCACCAGCTACACCGAGTCCAGCCTGTCGTTCCTGGCCCTCGCCCCCACCGAGTGGAGCATCTGGTGGGAGCAGGCCGGCACCGGCAAGGAGGCGCTGGCCCTGCAACGGATGCAGGACGAGGTGTCCCGCGCCCAGCCGGGCACGCCACTGCGCCTGCAGACCGCCGACTGGGTGACCACGACACAGCAACGCGCCGCCCGCCTCGCCGACCTGCGGGGGCGCGTCGACGCCGCCGTGCTCGACGACGTCCGGGCCGCCCACGCCGACCAGCGTCGCCGGGCCGTGGCCGAGGCGGTGGGCGTACTGCTGGCGCTGCTGCTGACCGCGCTCGTGACCTGGGCCGTCGCCCGGCAGATCACCCGCCGGCTGCGCCGGCTGCGCGACGCGGCCAACGCCGTCGCGTTCGAACAACTCCCCGCCGTGGTGGCCCGGTTGCAACGCCCCGACAGCGCGAGCGTGGACCCCGACGAGCTGGCCCGGCAACAGTCCACCGCGGCCCTCGAACCCTCCAGCGACGACGAGATCGGCGAGCTGGGCCAGGCGTTCAGCGCCGTGCACCAGGCCGCCGTGCGGACCGCCGCCGAACAGGCCGTCATGCGCGCCAACACCGCCGACATCTTCATCCACCTGAGCCGGCGCGAACAGCGACTGGTCGACGCCGTCCTGGCGCAGGTCGACCGGGTCGAACGGGACGAGACCGACCCCGACCGCCTGGACCAGCTCTACACCCTGGACAACCTGGCGACCCGGATGGGCCGCATCAACGCCAGCCTGCTCGTGCTCGGCGGCGTCGGCGTCGGCCGGGTACGCCAGCACGACGTCCCGCTGCAACAGGTGCTCCAGGCGGCCCTGTCGCAGATCGAGCACTACGCGCGCATCCGGCTCGGCATGGTCGACGGCGACGTCGCCGTGGCCGCCAAGTCCGTCGACGAGGTCGTGCACCTGCTCGCCGAACTCATGGACAACGCGACCGCGTACTCGCCGCCGGGCAGCGAGACCTGGGTGAGCGGCCGCAGCCTCGGCGACCGGGTCATCATCCAGATCAGCGACGAGGGCGTCGGTCTGCCCCCACAACGGTTGCAGCAACTCAACGAGCTGCTGGCCCGGCCACCCGCCATCGACGTCGCCGCCGTGCGGGCCATGGGGCTGGTCGTCGTGGGCCAACTCGCCGCCCGGCTGGGAGCCAGCGTCCAACTACGTCGCGGCCCCCGCCGCGGCACCCTCGCCGAGGCGACGCTGCCCGCGGCGATGATCCGGTCGCTCCCGCCGGAGGAGTACCTGCTCGCTCCCGGCCGGTTGTCGCGGCGGGCCGCCCGCACGTCCGCGCCCCCGCCGTACCGCCCGCGGCCGGAGCCGACCGCCGGGCACGCCCCCGCGGCGCGGACCCTGCCGGCGGCGCCCGTGTTCCGCCCGACGCCCAGCGTGGACCCCGGCGACGCGCCGACCGAGGAGCTGCTCATCTTCGACCAGGTCAACCACTGGTTCCACGCCGACGTCGTCGACTCCTCCGACGGCCGGCAGTGGTCCAGCCCCGCCGACGACGCCTGGCGTACCGCCGCGCAGGCGCACACCCCCGACGTGGCCGCGACCACCACCTCCGGCCTGCCGAAACGGCAGCCGCAACGACACCTGGTGCCCGGTGGCGTCACCGTGGCGCAGCAGCACCAACAACAACGCTCCGAATACCGGGACCCGGCCCAGGTCGCCAGCGCGATGGCCGCGTACGCGCGCGGAGTGGCGGCCCGCCGGCGCACCCCGATCAACAGCGGCAACTCATGACCGACAGGGAGAGCACGTGACCGACCACCAGGACCTCGGCTGGCTGCTGGACAGCTTCGCCGAGCGCGCGACCGAGGTCAGCCATGCGATCGCCATCTCCAGTGACGGCCTGATGGTGGCCGCCACCCGTGATCTGCCGCCGGACCGGGCCGACCAGCTCGCGGCGACGGGCAGCGGCCTGGTCAGCCTGCTGCGCGGCGCGGCGGCCTTCTTCGACGCGGGGGCGGTGATCTCCAACGTCACCCAGCTCGAAGGTGGATTCATGTTCTCGATGGCCTTCAACGACGGGGCGTCGCTGCTGGTGCTCGCCGCGCCCGAGTGCGACGTGGGCAAGGTCTCCTACGAGATGACGGAGCTGGCCAACCGGATCGGCGACGCGCTGACCCCCGCGGCCCGCGCGGCGCTCGCCCGCAGCCGCTGACCCCACCGACAGACCCCTCCCCTTCCCCTGGAGACGACATGTCCCTCACCACCCCTTTGCGCAGCCGTGCCCGCACCGCGGTGCTGCTCGCGCTCGTGCTGACCGCCAGCACCGCCTGCGCCGACGACGAGCCCGGCACGACCGGCGGCGGATCCATCAAGATCGGCCTGCTCGCCTCGCTGTCCGGCACGTACCAGTCCGTCGGCAAGGAGATCCGCGACGGCTTCGAGCTGTACCTGGACACGCACGACGGCAAGCTCGGCGGCCGGCAGGTGGACCTCGTCGTCGCCGACGAGGGCAACGGCGCCGCGACCGCAGTGCCCGCGGCGACCAAGCTGCTCAAGCAGGACCGCGTGGCCGCGCTCACCGGCATCGTCGGCGGCGGTTCGGTGGCCGGCGTCTACCCGCTGCTGCAGGAGACCAAGGTCCCGCTCGTCGGCTCCAACGGCCGACCCGAGATCAAGGACGTCTCCCGGGTCTGGCACACCTCGTACCTCTCCGACGAGCCGGGCGCCGCGATCGCCCAGCACGTCCGGGACAACGTCAAGGGCTCGGTGTACGCCATCGGCCCCGACTACCAGGGTGGCTGGGACGAGCTGCGCGGCTTCACCGAGGCGTTCGCCAAGGCCGGCGGAACCCTCGCCAACCCCGACGGCAAGACCACCTTCACCCCGTTCCCGGCCACCACCAACTTCACGCCGTACTTCGCCCGGATCAAGGCGTCCGGTGCGCAGGCGGTCTACACCTTCTACGCCGGCAGCGCCGCCGTCGACTTCGTCAAGCAGTACGCGCAGTCCGAGATCAGGGACGTTCCGCTGTACGCGGCCGGGTTCCTCACCGAGGGCGGCGTGCTCAACGCGCAGGGCGAGGCGGCCCGGGACATCTTCTCGGTGCTCAACTACTCCCCCGACCTCGACAACGCCGAGAACCGGGGCTTCGTCGCGGCGTGGAAGGCCAAGCACGACGGGTCGCCGACGACGTACGCCCTGGCGTCGTACGACGCGGCGGCGGTGCTCGACCGGGCCATCGGGGCCGCCGGCGACGATCCGACACCGGAGGCCATCAACGCGCAGATCGGCAAGCTCGGGCAGATCGCCAGCCCGCGGGGCGCGTGGCAGTTCTCCACCGTCACGCACTCGCCGGTGCAGAAGTGGTACCTGCGTCAGGTCCGCCAGGACGGTCGGGCGCTGTCCAACACCGTCGTGGGTGACCTCGCGACCATCGGCCGGTGATCGCGGTGGCGGCCGGCCCGAACCGGATCGACCCGTACGTCATCCCGGCGCTGGACGGTGTCGCCTACGGGCTGCTCGTCTTCGTGGCGGCGGCGGGCCTGGTCTTCTGCTTCGGCGTCGCCAACATCCTCAACCTGGCGCACGGCATGCTGTACGCGATCGGCGGCTACACCGCCGCGGCGCTGCTCGACGGCGGCTGGGGGAGTCTGGCCCTGGCGCTGGGTGTCGGCATCCTGGCCGCCGCCGCGGCGGGTGTGCTGCTCGCCGGCCTGCTCACACCTGTCGCCACCGGCAACCATCTCACCCAGGCGCTGCTGACCTTCGGGGTGGCGCTGGCCGGCGGCAGCCTGCTCGTCGCCGGCTTCGGGCCCGACGATCCGCAGGTGCTGGTGCCCGCCGCCCTCGACGGGTCGGTGGCGGTCGCCGGGCACCGCTACGCCGCGTACCGGCTGGTGTTCATCGTGGTGGCCGCGGCGCTCGCGGCCGGGCTCTACCTGACGGTGCGGCGGACCCGGGCCGGGATGCTGGTCCGCGCCGCCGTGGACGACCCGGAGATGGTCGCCTGCCTGGGCGTGAGCCCCACGCGGATCCGGGTCGGTGTGCTCGCCGCCGGTGGCGCGCTGGCCGGCGCGGCCGGGGTTCTGGGCGCCCCGATCATCGGGCCCGGGACGGACACCGCCGACACGGTGCTGCTGCTCTCGCTCGTGGTCGTCGTCCTCGGCGGCCTCGGATCCATGGGAGGCACCCTGCTCGCGGCGCTGGCGATCGGGGAGATCCAGACCCTGGGCGTGGCGCTGCTGCCGTCGGCCGCCCCGTTCCTGCTGTTCGCCGCCATGGCTGCCGTGCTCGCCGTGCGGGCACGGGGCCTGGCCCCACGGTGGGCGGCGGCGTGAGGGACGAGGTGATCCGCCGGGTACGCCTCGCCGTCGCGACGGTCGTCCTGGCCGGCCTGGTCGTGGCGCCGTGGGTGGTGGACGACTACACCGCGGCGATCCTCGCCCGGACGCTCGCGCTGGGCCTGGTCGGGGTGAGCGTGGCGCTGCTCACCGGTGTCGCCGGCATGCCCACCCTGGGCCAGACCGCGCCGTACGCCGCCGGCGCGTACGCCAGCGCCGTGCTCGGCAGCCAGGTCTCCGACGTCGGCGTCGTGCAGGTCGCCGTGGCGGCGCTGGCCGGGGCGACGCTCGCCGCCGTGACCCTGCCGCTGATCGTCCCGGCCCGGGGAGTCATCGTCCTGATGATCACCCTGGCGATCGGCGAACTCGCCGTGACCGTCCTCGGGCGCTGGCGGTCGGTGACCGGTGGCACGGACGGCCTGGCCGGCATCACCCCCGTCCGTCCCCTGTGGGGGCTGCCGGTCCTGGCGACCGACCAGGCCCGCTATCTCTACACGCTTGCCGTCGTGGCGACACTCGTCGGCGCGGTGCTCCTGCTGCTGCGGACCCGGGTCGGGCCGCTGCTGCGCGCCGGCCGGGACGACGAGATGCGGCTGCGGGCCAGCGGGCACCGGGTGGGGCTGTACCTGTCCGGCGCGCACGTCGCCGCCGGGGCGATCGCCGGCGCCGCCGGCTCCCTGCTCGTCGTCGCCCAGCAGTACATCTCCCCCGCCGACTTCGGCTTCGACACCTCCGCGCTGCTCCTGCTCGGGGTCGTCATCGGCGGCACCGCGTCGATCGGCGGCGCGCTGGTCGGGGCGGCGCTCGTCATCGCCGTACGCGACTGGTTGTTCGGGGTGCTGCCCGGTCACGCGCCGCTGGTGCTGGGCGCCCTGTTCGTGGCGACGGTCTACCTGCTGCCCACCGGCGTCACCCGGGTCCGCCGACCGCGCGGCCGATCCCGGCCACCGATCCCCGCGCCGCGCCAGCCGGCTGCGACACCCACCCGCGACCGCGGCCCGACGCCGGAGCTGCGGGTATGAACTGCCTTCTTAGCGCCGGGAAGATCAGTGTGCGGTACGGCTCGCTGGCCGCGCTCACCGACGTCGACCTGTGCGTGCACGACGGCCAGCGACACGCAGTGATCGGGCCGAACGGTGCCGGCAAGACGACCCTGCTCAACGTGCTCGGCGCGACGACACGGCCGCAGCGCGGCACGGTGCGCTTCGCCGGCCGCGACGTCAGCCGGCTCGGTCCGGCGGCGCGGGCCCGCCGCGGCATCAACCGGACCCATCAGCGCCCCGCGGTCTTCGCGACCCTCACCACGATCGAGAACATCGAGGTCGCCGCCCTGCCTCGGACCATCCGACGCCGGAGGTGGTGGCCCGGAGGGACCCGGGGCACGGCCCGCCGGCTCGCCGCCGACCTGCTCGAACAGCTGGGCCTGTCCGATCTCGCGACGGTGCCCGCCGGTCACCTCGCGCACGGCCAGCGCCGGCAGGTGGAGATCGCCATGGCCCTCGCCGGCCGTCCGCGCCTGCTGCTGCTCGACGAGCCGGCGGCCGGGCTGTCGGCCACCGAGGTCGACCGGCTGGCCGAGCTGCTGGCGGCGCTGCCCCGGGAGGTCGCCGTCCTGCTGGTCGAGCACCATCTGGACCTGGTGTACGCCCTGTGCGACACCGTCACCGTGCTGCGCGACGGCCGGACACTGGCCGCCGGCACACCTGACGAGATCCGTACCTCGCCGCTGGTGCGGCAGGCCTACGCCGACGGGGTGTCCTGATGCTGTACGTGGAGCGGCTCTGCGCCGGCTACGCCGGGGGGATCGTGCTGCACGAGGTGGACCTCCGGGTGCACCCGGGCAGCATCCAGGCAGTGGTGGGCCGCAACGGTGCGGGCAAGAGCACCCTCGTGCACACCATCGCCGGGTTGGTGCGCGCCTCCAGCGGACGCATCGAGATCGGCGGCGTCCACGTGGCCGGGCGGCAGCCCCACCGGGTCGCCCAGTCCGGCGTCGGCCTCGTGCCGCAGGGCCGGCGGGTCTTCTCCCGGTTGACGGTGGCCGAGCACCTCGTCCTGGCGGCGTCGCCGTGGCGGGCCGCGACGCCGGGCGGCGAGGGCTGGACGGTGCCCCGGATCCTCGAACTGCTGCCCCGGCTGGCGGCACGGCTACGCCACCGCGGCTGCGAGCTCTCCGGCGGTGAGCAGCAGATGCTGGCCATCGCCCGCGCGCTGCTCGGTCAGCCACGGGTGCTGCTGCTCGACGAGCCCTGCGAGGGGCTCTCCCCCGACCTGGCCGCCCGGGTCCGCGACCTCATCGGCCACCTAGCCGCCGGAGGTCTGACCGTGCTGCTCGTCGAACAGCAGCTCCGCCACGCGATCGAGGTCGCCGACCGGGTCGCGGTGCTGGAGTACGGCCGGGTCGTCTACGACCGGCCGACCGCCGAGGCGCGCAGCGACCCGGGTCCGCTGGAGGCGATCGTCGGCATCGCCCCCACCGCGCCGCCCCCGGTGACCCGATCGAACCCTCGGCTCTGGGCCGACACCCCGTAGGTCAACCGGTCCGTCGACTCACCGGCCGACACCCCGCTAGTCACCCGATCCCTCTCGGAGAGGCAGAAGACGATGGCGACCCCCACCAGTGATGGCGCGTACACCTTCGACAACGGCGCACCGGACGCGGTCCCGCAGATGCGGGCGCTGGAGTCCTTCCTGGACCCGATCACGATGCGCCGCCTGGCCCGCCCGGTGCTACGCCTCGGCTCGACCTGCTGGGAGGTCGGGGCCGGTGGCGGCTCGATGGCCCGGCGGATCGCCCGCGCGGTCGGCACGGACGGGCACGTGCTGGCCACCGACATCGACCCCACGCACCTCGTGGCGGAGGGCAACCTGCGCGTACGCCGGCACGACGTGCGCGCGGACCTCCCGCCCGGGGACACGTTCGACCTGGTCCACGCCCGTCTCGTGCTGCTGCACCTGCCCGAGCGCCGACGGGTCCTGCGCACCCTCGCGGGCGCGCTGGCGCCCGACGGCTGGCTGCTCGTCGAGGAGTTCGACTGCACGACGCCGGTGCGGGTGCTGAACGCGCCGAGCGACGACGCCGCGAAGCTGTTCGCGCAGGTGATGGACACCATGATGGGTGTGTTGCAGGACCACGGCGCCGACCTGGGGTGGGCGCAGGACGTGCACACCGAGATGGTCCTCGCGGGCCTCGTCGACGTGGACACCATCACCCACTCGCAGAGCTGGGCGGGCGGGTCGAGCGGCACGTCGCTCTACGAGACGAACTCCCGCCAGTTGGAGCCGGACCTGCTGGCGGCGGGTTTGTCGCCCCAACAGCTCACCGCCTTCCGTCGACTGACGCGCGACCCCGCGTTCGCCGTCATGTCGTACCACTTCGTCTCCACGCGCGGCCGTCTGGCCGGTTAGACCTCCCCGGTGCGGCCCGCCTCGCGTGGCGGGCCGCACACCCCCTCAAGCGTCCTAGGAAAGAGCTGCGGCGCGACAGGTGCGCCGACCCGGACAGCTCGATCAGTGACGGCCGACGAAGATTCCGACGCCGTTGGCGACCGCGCGCTCCGTACCGTCGGAGGGGCTGTTGCGGGCGGTGGCCGCGGCCTGGCCCGGCTCGCGGACGGCGACAGTGGTCGAGCCGCCGCCGTCCAGGTTGACCGCCGCGTGCGCGCCGAGTGCGCGCAGCACGTCGGCCAGCTCGGCGATCGTGAGGCCGGCGCTGGCCGGGGCACGGCCGGCGAGCGCGACGAGATACACAGTCCTGCCGTCCGGGCTGACGCCGGCCGCGCTGCGCACGGCTGCGGTCCTGGTGTCGAGGCCGGCCAGCGGCACGCCGTCGCGCAGGATCGGCGCACCGCCGACCGCGAACGTCAGCTTGGGAGCGCCGGCGGAGGCGAGCTTCTCGTGGACCGTCACCCGGTCGCCGACGGCGAGGTCGTCGAGCGCGTCGGCGCCACCCTCACGGCCCACCAGCACCTGGGTGTCGGCGGGGATCGCACCCGCGCCGGGCGTCCGACCCACCGCGCTCACCACTCCACGGTGGACGGTCACCTCGTACGTGTGGGTGCTGCACGGGTCGTTGCGGCTGGTGTCGCTGCCGCAGGTCGACCGCACCCGGGAGGCCGTGCCCCAGGCGGAGGTGAAGAGGCCGACGCCGCCGACCGGGAGCGCGTACTGGTTGAGGCCACTGAGGGCGATCGCGTGCGGTCCGCTGCGGACCTCGCCGGTGAGGCTCAGGGTGTCGACACGCGCCTCGCCGTTCACGCCGACGCCGAACACGTCGCGGGTCGAGGTGCCCGGGGCGAGGCCGGGGCCGAAGCGCTGGGCGGTCGGCACGGCGAACTTGAGCTGCTCGCCGTCGGCGATCTCCGGGCCGGAGGACGAGCCGGTCGGTGCGACGCCGGCGTGCGTCTCGCTGATGTTGAAAAAGTCCCCGTTCACGCCGGCGATCGCGCCCTGCGCGTTGGTCATCGCCGAGACGACCTGGCGCTGCGCCACGGTGTCCGGGTGCAGCAGGTCCACCGACACCCTGTTCCTGCGCAGGTCGGCGGTGAGCAGGTAACCGACTGCCGCGCCGCGCGGGGTGTCCACCTGGAACGAGCCGTAGGTGACGCCCGGGGCGAGCTGTTCGCTCGACGTGACGGTGACCGGGGCCACGGACGCCGACGTCGTCGTCGCGATCCCGGCGGCGTCGGCCGCCGTCGCGGGCGTGCTCAGCCCCGCGGCGAGCAGCAGCGCCAGACCCGGCCGTACGAGCTTCGATGGCCTCATCGCCGTTCCCTTCTTCGGTGCGGTTGCGGGCCGATGCCCGCAGGGTCCCGCCGGACGGGCGACTGGCCCGGGCCGGCGATGATCTTCCTGGTCAGCGGATCACCCGCCGGTGAACGACGGGGACGTCCGGGGTGAACCACCCGCACCTTCTTGATCAACTGCCGAGGACCGGAGGCGGCCAGCGCGGCCCCGCAACCGTCGAAATGACGGCAAAAACCCGCTCAACGGACATCTGGGCATCCACGTTGAGGATCGGGCGAAGAACCGACGCCAACGCCCCGACAGCCAAAAAGTTTTGTTGGGTTCCTACAACAGAGCGACTGTTGGTTCGGCGGTTGCGCCATGGCGCTGTCCGTCCGGAGCCGGAAAAGTGACCACTGCCGGGAGCCGTCGACTTCCGGCACGCACATCATGGTCTACCAAAGGGGTCAGTCGGGTGTTCAACCGTGTCGCCATCGTCAACCGTGGTGAAGCCGCCATGCGGCTCATCCACGCGGTCCGGGAGCTGGCCGCGGAGACGGGCAGCCGGATCGAGACGGTCGCCCTCCACACCGACGTCGACCGCACGGCCACCTTCGTGCGCGAGGCGGACATCGCGTACGACCTCGGGCCGGCCTCCGCGCGCCCGTACCTGAACCTGGCGACGCTGGAACGCGCCCTGACCGAGACCGGTGCCGACGCCGCGTGGGTCGGTTGGGGCTTCGTGGCCGAGGATCCGGCGTTCGCCGAGCTGTGCGAGAAGATCGGGGTCACGTTCGTCGGGCCGAGCCCGGAGGCCATGCGCCAGCTCGGCGACAAGATCGGCGCGAAGCTGATCGCCGAGGAGGTCGGCGTGCCGGTCGCGCCGTGGAGCCGCGGCGCCGTCGAGACCCTGGACGCCGCCCGGACGGCGGCGGCCGAGATCGGCTACCCGCTCATGCTGAAGGCGACGGCCGGCGGCGGCGGGCGCGGCATCCGCGTGGTCACGAACGAGGCCGAACTCGTCGACGCGTACGAGCGCACCAGCCAGGAGGCGGCGCGGGCGTTCGGCAGCGGCATCGTGTTCCTGGAGCGCCTGGTCACCGGCGCCCGGCACGTCGAGGTCCAGGTGATCGCCGACGGCCAGGGCACCGCGTGGGCGCTCGGCGTCCGCGACTGCTCGGTGCAGCGGCGCAACCAGAAGGTCATCGAGGAGTCGGCCTCGCCGGTGCTCGACGCGTCCCAGGCGGCCGAGCTGAAGACCTCGGCGGAGCGGCTCGCCGTGGCGGTCGGCTACCGGGGTGCGGCGACCGTCGAGTTCCTCTACCACCCCGGCGACCGGCTGTTCGCGTTCCTGGAGGTCAACACCCGCCTCCAGGTCGAGCACCCGATCACCGAGCTGACCACCGGATTCGACCTGGTCAAGGCGCAGCTGCACGTCGCGTCCGGCGGCCGGCTCGTCGGCGAGCCGCCGGCCGAGCGGGGCCACGCCATCGAGGCCCGGCTCAACGCCGAGGACCCCGACCGGGACTTCGCGCCGTCACCGGGGCGCATCGCGCGGCTGGACCTGCCCGCCGGCCCGGGCATCCGGGTGGACACCGGTGTGAGCGAGGGCGACACCATCCCGGCCGACTTCGACTCGATGATCGCGAAGATCATCGCGTACGGGCGCGACCGCGACGAGGCCCTCGGCAAGCTGCGCCGGGCGATGGCCAACACCACGGTGATCATCGAGGGCGGCGCGACGAACAAGAGCTTCGTGCTCGACCTGCTCGACCAGCCCGAGATCATCGACGCCAGCGCCGACACCGGCTGGATCGACCGGGTCCGGGGCGAAGGCCGACTCGTCACGCACCGGCACTCCGCGGTCGCCCTGGCCGCCGCCGCCATCGAGTCGTACGAGGAGGAGGAGCGCGCCGAGCGGCAGCGGCTGCTGTCGACCGCCGCCGGTGGCCGCCCGCAGGTGCAGCACGCCAGCGGCCGGCCGCTGGACCTCAAGCTGCGTGGGGTCACCTACCGGATGCGGGTGGCGCGGATCGGCGCGCACCGGTTCCGCGTCGGCATCGAGGCGGGCGCCGTCGTGCGCACCGCCGACGTCGAGCTGGACCGCTTCGACCGGCACACCGGCCAGATCGTCGTCAACGGCATCCGGTACCGCCTGCTCACCGGCACGCACGGGCCGACCCACCTGGTCGAGGTCGACGGTGTGACGCACCGGGTCAGCCGCGACGAGGGTGGCGTCCTGCGCTCGCCCATGCCCGCGCTTGTCGTCGCCACCCCGCTGGAGGTCGGCGCCGAGGTCGAGGCGGGGGCGCCGGTGCTGGTGCTGGAGGCCATGAAGATGGAGACGGTGCTGCGCGCGCCGTTCAGGGCCCGGCTCAAGGAGTGCGCCGTCTCGGTCGGCAGCCAGGTGGAGGCCGGGGCGCCGCTGCTGCGGCTGGAGCCGCTCGCCGACGACGCGGGCGAGGCCGCGGCCGGCCCGAGCGTCGCCAGCGTCGAGCTGGACCTGCCCGCCGCCGACGACAACGCAGGGGCGTACGAGCGCAGCCGGCGCGGTCAGGAGGATCTGCGGGGACTGCTGCTCGGTTTCGACGTCGACCCGCACGACGACCGCCGGGTGCTCGACGACTACCTCGTGGTGCGGCGGATGGCCGCCGAGGACGGGCACCGACCGCTGGCCGCGGAGGTGGACCTCGTCGACGTGTTCGCCGACCTGGCCGAGCTGAGCCGCAACCGGCCGACCGGCGAGGACGGCGGCGCCCACGTCCGCAGCGCGCGGGAGTACTTCCACACCTACCTGCAGAGCCTCGACGTGGAGCGGGCCGGGCTGCCCGACGCCTTCCAGGCGCGGCTTGCCAAGGCGCTGAGCCACTACGGCGTCACCGACCTGGAGCGCTCCCCCGGCCTGGAAGCCGCCGTGTTCCGGATCTTCCTGGCCCAGCAGCGCGCGTCCGCCGACGCCACGGTCGTGGCGTCGCTGCTGCGCGAGTGGCTGCGGGAGACCCCGCCGGACGAGTCGCTGCGCGAGCCGGCCGGTCTGGCGCTGGAGCGGCTGATCGCCGCGACGCAGGTCCGCTTCCCCGCCATCGCCGACCTGGCCCGGGGCGTGGTGTTCGCCTGGTTCGCGCAGCCCCTGCTGCGCCGCAACCGGGCCCGCGTCTACGCCCAGATCCGGGCGCACCTGCGACACCTGGACGCGCACCCGGCCGCCCCCGACCGCGCCGAGCGCATCGCCGAGATGGTCCGCAGCACCGAGCCGCTGGTGCGTCTGCTCGGCCAGCGACTGGTCCGTGACCACCTGGACAACACGGTCATGCTGGAGGTGCTCACCCGCCGCTACTACGGCAACAAGGCCCTCACCCGGGTACGGACCCGCGAGGTCGCCGACTGCGCCTTCGTGGTCGCCGAGCGCGCGGACTCCAGTGTGGTCTCCACGGCGGTGAGCTTCGACGCGCTGGGCGGGGCGCTGCGGGGGCTCGCCGAGCTGGCCGGCGACGAGGACTCCGTCGACGCCGACATCTACCTCGGTTGGGAGAACCAGCCGGAGGACTTCGACGCGATGGCCGCCGCGCTGCTTGAGGTGATCACCGCGCATCCGCTGCCGGCGCGGGTCCGCAGGCTCACCGCCACCGTCGCGGGTCGCGGCGGGGCGGTCATGCACCACCACTTCACCTTCCGCCCGTCGGACGGCGCAATGGTCGAGGACCGGCTGATCCGCGGTCTGCACCCGTACATCGCGCAGCGGATGCAGCTGGAGCGGCTGCACAAGTTCGACCTGACCCGGCTGCCGTCGTCCGACGAGGAGGTCTACCTCTTCCAGTGCGTAGCGCGGGAGAACCCGGCCGACGAGCGTCTCGTGGCGTTCGCCCAGGTCCGCGACCTGACCGAGCTGCGCGAGCAGGACGGCCGGCTGGTGGCGCTGCCGACCGCCGAGGACGCGGTCGCGGCGTGCCTCGACTCGATCCGCCGGGCCCAGTCGCGGCGGCCGTCCAAGACGCGCTTCACCACCAACCGGATCGTCATCTACGTCTGGC
The DNA here is from genome assembly GCF_040649315.1 of Micromonospora sp. NPDC049004. NCBI lineage: Bacteria > Bacillati > Actinomycetota > Actinomycetes > Micromonosporales > Micromonosporaceae > Micromonospora > Micromonospora sp. NPDC049004. Next base: position 802,789 of record NZ_JBEZFG010000001.1, on the reverse strand, counting down.
CGCCGAGCGAGCTGACCCGCGAGGAGATGGAGATGATCGCCGGGCGCGTGCGCCCGACGACGGTGGGCGCCGGCCTGGAGGAGATCCTGTTCATCGCGCGCCAGCGCGACCGTCGCACCGGCGAGCTGTCCAAGATCGCGGTACGGATCTCGTTCGACGCCGCGGGCGGCGCGGAGCTGACCGTCGGCACGCCGCCGGTCGAGCCGGTCGAGCCGCTCGACGAGTACCGGCTGAAGGTGCTGCGGGCCAGCAGCCGCAACACGGTGTACCCGTACGAGTTGACCAGCCGACTCGGTGACTTCGTCGAGCACGACCTCGACGACGCGTACGCGCTGGTGCCGGTGGACCGGCCGAAGGGGCGCAACCGCGCCGCGATCGTCGCCGGTGTCGTCACCACGCCAGCCACGCTGCATCCCGAGGGTGTCACCCGGGTCGTGCTGCTCGGCGACCCGACGAAGTCGCTGGGCGCCCTGTCCGAGCCGGAGTGCCGGCGGGTGATCGCCGCACTGGACCTGGCGGAGCGGATGCGGGTGCCGCTGGAGTGGTGGGCGCTGTCGGCCGGCGCCCGGATCTCGATGACCTCGGGCACGGAGAACATGGACTGGGTCGCCGCCGCCCTCAAGCGGATCGTCGAGTTCACCCAGGCCGGCGGCGAGATCAACATCGTCGTGGCGGGCATCAACGTCGGCGCGCAGCCGTACTGGAACGCCGAGGCCACGATGCTCATGCACACCAAGGGCGTCCTGGTGATGACGCCGGACTCGGCGATGGTGCTCACCGGCAAGCAGTCGCTCGACTTCTCCGGCGGCGTGTCCGCAGAGGACAACTTCGGCATCGGCGGCTACGACCGGGTGATGGGGCCGAACGGGCAGGCGCAGTACTGGGCGCCGAACCTGACCGCCGCGCGGGACGTGCTGATGGCCCACTACGAGCACACGTACGTCGCTCCCGGCGAGGACGCGCCGCGGCGGGCGGCCACCGCCGACCCGGTGGACCGTGACGTCTCGACGTTCCCGCACGACGTGGTGGGCAGTCCCTTCCGCACGGTGGGTGAGATCTTCTCCGCCGAGGCCAACCCGGACCGCAAGAAGCCGTTCGACATCCGGACGGTGCTGCGGGCCCTCGCCGACCAGGACCACCCGGTGCTGGAGCGGTGGGCGGGCATGGCCGACGCGGACACAGCTGTCGTGCAGGACGCCCACCTCGGCGGCATCCCGGTGTGCCTGCTCGGCATCGAGTCCCGGTCGGTGCCGCGGCGTGGGTTCCCGCCCACCGACGGCCCGGACACCTACACGGCGGGCACGTTGTTCCCCCGCTCGTCGAAGAAGGCCGCGCGGGCCATCAACGCGGCCAGCGGCAACCGGCCCCTGGTCGTGCTGGCGAACCTGTCCGGCTTCGACGGCTCGCCCGAGTCGATGCGCAAGCTGCAACTGGAGTACGGCGCGGAGATCGGCCGGGCGATCGTGAACTTCCAGGGCCCGATCGTCTTCTGCGTGATCTCGCGCTATCACGGCGGCGCGTTCGTGGTGTTCTCCAAGGCGCTGAACCCGAGCATGACGGTGCTGGCGCTGGAGGGGTCGTTCGCCTCGGTGCTCGGCGGTGCTCCCGCCGCGGCGGTGGTGTTCTCCGCCGACGTCAACGCCCGTACCGCCGCCGACGAGCGGGTGCGAGCCCTGGAGGCCCGCGTCGCCGCCGCGGCCGGCACCGAGCGCGCCGCGCTCGCCGCCGAGCTCGACGAGCTGCGCTCGTCGGTGCGGGCGGAGAAGCTCGGCGAGGTGGCCACGGAGTTCGACCGGGTGCACAACATCCAACGCGCCGTCGAGGTGGGCTCGGTGGACGCCGTCATCCGCGCCGCCGAGCTGCGTCCGCGCATCATCGAGGCCATCGAGGCGCGTCTGCCTGGCTGATCCGCTGCCGATCCCGCACTGTGGGGACGGCGCCGACCCATCGCGGTCGGTGCCGTCCCCACTGTCGTTGGCCCGCCGGCCGGGCCGCGCACCGTCGAAACTTTCATCCGATGACTGTCCACAGTCGCGCAGCTCACCCGACTTTTTTCCGGAAGTTTTCAGAGTTGACGAGGCCCATCGACGGCCATAATGTTTCGAACGAGTTTCCGGTGCTTCGGGGAGCGCCACCGAGCCCGAGACCGCACCCGCCCACTCATCCCCGGGCCGCACCCTCCCTTCAAAGATCGACATTTGTCGATCATCGCCGAAAGGAAGGCAGATGAAGCCAAGACGGTGGATCAGCGCCGGCCTCGTCGCCGCCGCGACCGCTGCGGCGTTGAACACGATGCCGGCCACCGCGAGCCGGCCGTACGACCCGACCACACAGAGCCTCGCGACCCTCGGCCAGCGCCACGGCCTGAAGATCGGCACCGCGGTGAACGCGGAAGCTCTCAACGACGCCAGCGACCCGCAGTACCGCCGGCTGGCCTCCTCCGAGTTCTCCTCGGTCACGGCCGAGAACGCGATGAAGTGGGAGAGCCTGGAGCCCACCCGGGGCACCTACGACTGGACGGCCGCCGACCAGCTCGTCGAGTTCGCCCAGCGCAACAGGCAGGCCGTGCGCGGCCACGTGCTGGTCTGGCACAACCAACTGCCCGCCTGGCTGACCAGCGGCGTCGCCGACGGCAGCATCTCCAAGCAGGAGCTGCGCGAGCTGCTGCGCAAGCACATCACCACAGTCGTCAACCACTACCGGGGCAAGATCTGGCAGTGGGACGTCGTCAACGAGGCGGTCAGCGACCCCTGGGACACCCCGTCGACGTTGCACTACAAGGGCTTCTGGGCGCAGAACCTCGGCCCGGACTACATCGCCGACGCGTTCCGCTGGGCCCGCGCCGCCGATCCCAAGGCGCTGCTGTTCTACAACGACTACAACATCGAGGCGTTCGGCTCGGGCAACCCGGCCGACGACAAGACGCAGTTCGTCTACGACATGGCCAAGCGGCTGCGCGCGCAGGGCGTCCCGATCGACGGCGTCGGCTCGCAGGGCCACCTGGGCACCCAGTACGGCAACTTCGACACCCTGCAGGTGACCGCCGCCCTGAAGCGGTTCGCCGCGCTCGGTCTGGCCACCGCGTTCACCGAGGTCGACGTCCGCAGCGAGATGACCGAGGCGGTCCGGGCCGGCAACTCCGCCGAGATCAACCCCCGCTTGCAGGCGTCGGCGGCCAACTTCAGCGTGCTGATGAAGGCGTGCCTCGCGGTGCGCACCTGCCTGTCGTACACCGTCTGGGGTTTCAGCGACAAGTACTCGTGGGTGCCGGACTGGTTCAACGACCCGCCCGAGGGTCTGGCCACCATCTACGACGAGAACTACCAGCCCAAGCGGGCGTACCAGGAGCTGAAGTCGGACCTGATCTTCGCCGGTCCGCCGTACGTCCTGCCGCGCATCGCGCCCAGGCCGCACCGCTGAACCGACACGGGTCGTGCGGGGTCCACCCTCCCCGCACGGCCCGTGTCAGCGCGGCGCGGCCAGGTCGTCGCCGGGCAGCAGCGGGCGCATGAACGTCCGCTCGTAGCGCACCACACAACCGGACTCGTCGCGGATGGCGTCGGCCGCGACGAACTCCGGGTCGTGACCGAACCGTGCGCGGTACCGCTCGTACGCCGCCAGGCTCTCGAAACTGAACAGCGCCTCGGCCCGGTCGCTGGCGCCCTCGGCGGGCAGGAAGTATCCGTGGTGCACGCCGCCGTGCCGGGCCACGAGCCGCATCCATGCGCGGGCGAACCGTTCGAACGCCTCGATCTGCGCGGGGTCGATGGTGTAGTGCACGACGCACGTGATCATTGATCCACCATAGGGCTCGCGCCGGACCCTGCCGCGCGACGGCCGGCAGTAGGATCACGGGCACCTCGGCGACGACTGTCGCCTCCCCCTGCCGGAGCCCGCATGTCGACAGATCGGCCCGGCGACACCGCCCGCCGTCGAGGCAGACCCCTCGGCCCGTACCGCGCGATCGGCCGAGCCCTCGCCGTCGGCTGCCTCGTCGCCGTCGCCGGGGTGCCGGCCGGGTCGCCGGTTGCCGGGGCGTCCGCGCCCACGACGGTGCGGGTGCTGCAGATGAACCTGTGCAACAGCGGTCGCGCCGGCTGTTACACCGGGCGGGCGCTGACCAGGGCCGCCGAGGTGATCAGGGCCGAGCGACCCGCGGTGGTCACCCTCAACGAGATCTGCCGGGACGACGTGCCCACCCTGGAGGCGGTGTTCGCGGCCACCCACCCCGGCACGGGTGTCGTGTCCGCCTTCCAGGCCGCCGGCGACCGTCCCAGCGGCGCCGACACCCGGTGCCGCAACGGCCAGGCGTACGGCATCGGGTTGTTGGCCCGGCTGGCGACGGCCGAGGGCCGGTACGCCGTACACAGTGGAATCCACCCGACCCAGGACCTCGCCGACCCGGAGGAACGACCCTGGCTCTGCGTCGACGTCGGTGGCGCCCTCAACGCCTGCACCACCCACCTGGCGGCCACCAGCCGCGCCGTCGCCCTCAGCCAGTGCGGCCATCTGCTCGACGAGATCCTGCCCGCCGTCCGGCGAAGCAGCGGGTACGCGCCCACCGTGCTCAGCGGCGACCTCAACCTCCGCCTCGGCGACGACCCCGACGTACGGTCCTGCCCGCCGGCCGGATACCCGCGCGCCGACGACGGAGCGGTGCAGCACATCCTGACGAGCGCCGACGTCATGCTCTGCTGCGCCCGCTCGGTGGGCATGGGCGGGGCTACCGACCACCCCGCCCTGCTGGCCACCCTCGTCATCGACGACCCACGCGGCTGACGTGACGTGCTGGGCGGCACCTTCCGCAGCGTCCCCGCCGGGTGCGACGCCGCTTTTCGTCGGACGGTCGTGCCATGCTGCCGCCCATCGCAGAGCAGGGAGCACAGGGCATGGTCACGGTGATCGTTCGGGATGAGACAGCGACCGGCAGAGCCATCGAGAGTTGGCCGTTGGCGGGCCTGCCGGAGCGCATCTCGGCGCGGGAGCTGGTCCGGCTGCGCGTGCGCGAGGAGGTGGCGCGGTTCAACGCCCAGCAGCCGCGGCACTTCCGGGGCCTGGTGCAGCCGACCGACACGGAGGCGACGCTGAACGGCTACCGGGTCACCCCGGGCAGGCGACTGGACTGGGTGGCGCAGGCCGATCGCGCCTGCGCCGCGTTCGCCCGTAACGGTTTCCTGCTGCTGGTCGGTGACCGCCAGATCGAGGACCTCGACGAGGAGATCGACCTGCGCACCGACCCGGACGTGGCGTTCGTCCGGCTCGTCGCCTTGGTGGGTGGCTGACATGGGCGACTGGACGGCACTCCTGCCCCACCTGAGCGACGCGGACCGGCGACAGGTGGAGACCGGTGTTCCCGAGGCCGACGAACGGATCCGGGGGGTGCTGCGGATCGCGAGCACGTACTTCTGGGGTTCCTCGGTGACAAGCGTGCCGGAGTGGACCGCGGTCGAGTCGTGGCCGGCCGAGGAGCGTCGCCGTGCCGCCCTGGCCATGCACCGGGAGTCGGCGGACGGCTCGACCCCCACCGCGCTGAACGACGTGGTACGCAGCCTCGCCACCGAGGACGTCCCGTTCACGCGGGCGGACCTGGTGTGGTGCCTGGAGGTCGTCGCCGACGGTGACGGCTTCGACAACGGCGCCCACCTGGAGCTGCCCGCCCTGATCGCGCCGCGCCTGACGGCCGCCGAGCTGGCCGACCTGGTGCCGGCGTTGTCTGCCCTGGTCAGTGAGCTGGTCGACGACTACTTCATCGCGGCGAAGACCCGCCGACGCGTCGTGACGCTGCTCGGCCGGGCCATCGACCGCACCACCGGCAGCCGCCTGCCGTCGTCGCTGCTGCACGACGGGGACGCCTTCGGGCCCGCCGTACGCGCCGATCTGGGGGCCGCCCTTACCGCGCCCGGGGTGCCGGAGGTGCTCATGCACTGCGCCGCGCTGGACAAACCGGCGGCGACCGCGAAGTGGCTGCGCCGCCTCGACGAACTGCTCGCGGCCGCGCCCGGCAGCCGGCAGGTGCTCCGCCGGCTTCTCGACGCGTTCACCGCCCACGGGCGCACCGTCCACGACGACGCGGACCGCCTCCTGCGCGGCCTCGTCTGGGCGTTGTCGCGGGAGCCCGACGAGGGGGCGACGGACCTGCTGGCCCGAGCCACCGCCTGCGCGGCGGCAGCGCCCCGCGAGGCCGCCGGATTCCCGCACGCCCCGCGCACGGCGATCGCGGCGGTACGCCTGCTGGCCGACCGCGACGGCGACGTGCCGCTGCGCACGCTGGCCCGGTTGGCGATGACGGTCCGCAACAAGGCCGTGCGCAGCCGGGTCCAGGCCGCGCTGACCCAGCTCGGCGCTCGGCGCGGGTGGTCGCTCAGCGAGGTCATGGAGTTGGCCGTCGACGACCACGGGCTCGGGCCGGACGGGTGCCTGCACACACCTGTCGGCCCGTACGAGGCGACCGTCGAGATCGTGGGCGAGCGGGCACGCCTGGTCTTCGCCCGCGACGGCGTCACCCTCAAGGGCGTCCCGGCTCAGGTGAAGCAGTCCCATGGGGACGATCTCGCCCGGTTGCGGGCTGTGGTCAAGCAGGTCGGCGCGACGCTTGTCAGCGAGCGCCAGCGGGTCGAGGGACTGCTGTCGGAGGAGCGCACCTGGTCGTACCCGGACTGGTCGTCGCGCTTCCTCGACCACCCGGTCACGGCGATCTACGGGCGGCGGCTGCTGTGGGAGACCAGCACCGACGGCCAGCGCTGGACGGCCGGCCTGCCCCGACGGGACGGCGACGGCTGGACGATCGTCGACCGGGACGGCCGGGCCCTCGCGCCCGGGTCGGTCCGGTTGTGGCATCCCGTCCGCGCGAGCACCGCCGACGTGTTGGCCTGGCGCGGCCACCTGGTCTCCACCGGTCTGACGCAGCCGTTCAAGCAGGTCTTCCGGGAGGTCTACCCGCGCACGCCGGCCGAGGAGAAGACACACACCTACTCCAACCGGTTCGCCGGGCACATCCTGCGCTACCGGCAGGCCAACGCCCTGCTGCGCGCCCGTGGCTGGCAGGCCGGCTACCTCGGGACCTGGGACGGCGGGTACGACAGCGAAGCCACCAAAATCTTCGGCGGTGGCGCGTGGCGGGCGTCCTTTCACCACGCGCTCGTCGATAACCCGGATCCACACCACTACGACGTCGAGTACTGCTCGACCGACCAGGTGCGCTTCGCCCGGCTCGACGGGACGACGTGGGTCCCCGCACCTGTCATCGACGTGCCACCGCTGGTGTTCAGCGAAGCCATGCGCGACGTCGACCTGTTCGTCGGCGTCACCTCGATCGCCACCGACCCGCAGTGGGCCGATCGCGGCGAGGACCGGTTCTCCGCCTACTGGCAGCGCACGGCAGTGGCGGAGCTGACCCCGTCGGCGCAGGTACGCCGGGACGCGCTCGCGCGGCTGCTGCCCCGGATGGCCACCGCCGACCGGGTGGACCTCACGGACCGGTATCTGCGGGTGCGCGGCAACCTGGGCGCGTACCGGATCCACCTCGGGTCGGGCAACGTCATGATGGAGCCCGACGACGCGTACCTGTGCATCGTCGCCGCGCGCGCCCAGACCGGGCGGCTGCACCTGCCGTTCGACGACGACCCCATGCTCTCCACGATCCTGTCCAAGGCGATCATGCTCGCCGCCGACGACCGGATCACCGACCCCACCGTGCTGAGCCAACTGGGGAGTGTCGCGGGCCGATGAGGGTTGGCGTCGCCATCCGCATCTAAATGGACAACAACCGCTGACAACGACGTCAGCGCTTCTGAAACATCAAGGCTGCCATCTCTGCTGTCAGTGCGATCGCCCAATCAAGCTGCGGGCAGTCGTTGCGACCTTTGCACTCCAGGCAACCACCCACCCGCCATGGCCGACCGATTGCGCGAGTCCAGTGCGCGTCGAGCACCCGCTTCGCCATGAACAGCTCGGTCGCCTTGGACACCGGTTCGTCGATCGGCACGGTCAGCACCTTCCCAACGATGATGAGGTCCCACCTGAGGGCGTCGCGCTCCCTCAGGTGGGCAGGCGGCCGGGACCCAGGAGTTTGCCGAAACCAGGGAACCCAACCGCGATTCAACCTATTCCTACCTGTAGGAGCAAGTCAAGTCTTGATGCTCATGAAACTTGTTGGAACAGGTCCTCCCGTGATCGAATTGAAGCGCCGAAACCAGGGGACCTACGGAGATCGAGTCATGCCGACCGAGAGAGTGGACTACCGGCGCATAGCCAACGACATCGCCGGAAAGATCAAGTCCGGAGAGCTTGCGCCGGGCGAGAAGCTACCGTCCACGCGGGAGCTGGCCGAACAGCACGCCGTGCACATCTCCACTATCAACCGGGTCATGACCATCCTCAAGGACCGCGGGTTGGTCGAGGGGCATCCCGGTAAAGGTGTCTACGTCGCTGAAGCTGGGCAACCCTAATAGCAGGCTCGGTGAGCTCAGGGCACGTCGATGACGATCTTGCCCGTGCTGGTGCCGGCCTCCACGACGGCGTGGGCGTCCGCGACGGTGTCCAGCGTGAACCGTCGGGGATCGACCAGCGGGCGCAGCGCTCCCGCGTCGGCAAGCGCGCTGGCCTCGCGCAGGATCTCGCCGTGCGCGTCACGCCCCTGACCGGTCAGCAGCGGCAACAGGGTGAAGACCCCCGAGTAGCTGGCGCCCCGGAACGACAGCGGCGCCAGGCTGTGCGTACCCCATCCGAGGGCGCTCACGACGCGGCCGGTGTAGGTGCGCACGGCGGTGAAGGACCTGTCCAGGGTGGCGCCGCCGACGGTGTCGAAGACGACGTCGAAGCCGTCGCCGCCGGTGTGCGCGGCCACGTAGTCCGCCACCTCGGTGGCGTTGTAGTCGATAGGCGTCGCGCCGAGCCGCGCGATGGTCTCCAGGTTCCGGGATGAACCGGTGGCGAAGACCTCCGCGCCGCGGGCTCGGGCGATCTGGATCGCGACCTGCCCGACACCGCCGGCCCCGCCGTGCACCAGGACCCGCTGGCCCGCCCGCACCTGCGCCCGGTGCACCAGCGCCTCCCAACTGGTGATGACGGCCAGCGGCAGAGCCGCCGCCTCGCGCAGGCTCAACGATTCCGCCGTCCGGGCCAGCAGCCGGGCGTCGACCGCCGCGTACTCGGCGAGCGATCCCTGGACATCACCGACCCCGCCGGTGAGCCCGTACACCTCGTCACCCGGGGCGAAGCCGACGACACCGGGCCCGACCTCCGCCACGACTCCCGCCAGGTCCAGACCGAGGACGACCGGCGGATTGTTGCGGGCGTGCGGGGCCTTCCCCTGGCGGATCTTCGTGTCCAACGGGTTGACGCCACTTGCCGCGATGCGGACGAGCACCTGCCCCGCGCCAGGGACCGGCGTGTCGACCTCCTGGACGACCAGCGGGCCGCCGAATTCGCTGAGCACTACCGCGCGCATGACGCCACCTCGCCCCTTTGTGCGTGATGCCTGTAACGATGCCCGCACGGGAGCGCCGACGAGGCGGCATCAGGAAAAGCCGTGCCGTTTGGAGGCGCGTCGAAGGGCGCCTCGCGGGGCGTGGTCAGGGCAGCAGGACGACGTGCAGGTGGCGGGGGCCGTGCACCCCTTCGACGCGGATCAACTCGATGTCGCTGGTGGCCGACGGGCCACTGATCCAGGTCAGCGGGCGGTGCGGCGTCAGCCGCGCCAGGGCCTCGGGCACGGTGGCCACCACCTGCTCGGCGCGGACCACGCACACGTGCCGGTCCGGCAGGAGGCTCAGCACCCGCCGGCCCTGATCGGGCGAGCCGTCCAGGACGATCGTTCCGGTCTGCGCGATGGCGACGGCGGCGGCGGTGACGACGGCGTCCGAGGCCCCGATCCGCCCGTGGTCGAGGCCGTCGTCGGTCAGCGTGGTCACCGTCGACGGCAGCCAGGCGGGCGGCAGACCCGGCGGTACGACGACGGTGGCCCCCGCCGGCAGGAGGTCGGCGATCGTGGCGGCGACGGCCGCCTCGGTGGCCCGGTGCACGTGCGCCCGGTAGTCGGTCAGCCGCTGCGCCAACTGGTCCACATCGACGGTGTCGGCCTGGACGTAGTCGCGGGACACCGGTGCCGGCGCGGGGCCGCCGGTGGCGAGCGCGGCCCGCAGCCGGCCGAGGACGAGGTCCCGGGAGGTCACCGCCCGGCCCACCATTCGCGGAACGTCTGCGCCGGCGGCTCGGGCAGGTCCCGGCTGGCGGTCCAGCCGTTCAGCGGTGGGGGCAGCCCGCGGCCACGCCGACCGGCGAGCCGGCTCAGCCGCGCGGCGCGCTGCCCGGCCGCGTACAGCCGGGGTCGGTCCATCGTGTACGCGGCGGCGGCCATCGCGATCGACTCGGCGGTGGGCCGCGGTCGCGACTCGACGGCCTCGGCACGCAGGTGCACCAGCAGCTCCGGGATGTTGATTTTGACGGGGCACGCGTCGTAACAGGCGCCGCAGAGCGTCGACGCGTACGGCAGGGAGGCGTTGTCCTCGATGCCGGTGAGCTGGGGTGACAACACCGCCCCGATGGGCCCCGGGTACACCGACCCGTAGGCGTGGCCGCCGGCGCGCTCGTAGACCGGGCACACGTTGAGGCACGCCGAGCAGCGGATACACCGCAGCGCCTGCCGGCCGACCTCGTCGGCGAGCACCGCGCTGCGCCCGTTGTCGAGCAGGACCAGGTGGAACGCCTGCGGTCCGTCGCCCGGGGTCACGCCCGTCCACATCGAGGTGTACGGGTTCATCCGCTCCCCCGTCGACGCCCGCGGCAGCAGCTGGAGGAAGACCTCCAGGTCCCGCCAGGTCGGCACCACCTTCTCCACGCCCATCACGGTGATGAGGGTGTCCGGCACGGTCAGGCACATCCGCCCGTTGCCCTCGGACTCGACCACGGCCAGGGTGCCCGTCTCGGCGACGGCGAAGTTCGCGCCGGACACCGCCACCGGCGTACTCAGGAAGGTCTCGCGCAGGAACCGGCGCGCGGCGGCCGCGAGGGCCGTCGGGTCGTCGGTGAGCGCCGGGTCGACGCCGGGCATCTCGCGCAGGAAGATCTCCCGGATCTCGGCCCGGTTGCGGTGGATCGCGGGCACCAGGATGTGGCTCGGCCGGTCGTCGCCGAGCTGCACGATCAGCTCCGCCAGGTCCGTCTCCACGGGGGTGATCCCGGCCCCTTCGAGGGCCTCGTTGAGGCCGATCTCCTGGGTCGCCATGGATTTGACCTTGATGACCCGGTCCGCGCCGGCCGCGCGGACGAGGTCGGTGACGATGCGGTTGGCCTCGATGGCGTCCGCCGCCCAGTGCACCACGCCGCCGGCCCCGGTGACCTTCTCCTCGAGCTGTTCCAGCAGGTCGGGCAGGCGGTGCAGGGTGTCGGCCTTGATCGCCGCGCCCGCCGCGCGCAACTGCTCCCAGTCCGCCTGCTCGTCGATCACGCCCGCGGACTTGGCCCGGATCGTCGTCGTGGCGTGGCGCAGGTTGCGCCGCAGTTGCGGGTCGGCAAGGCTCCGCCGCGCGGCGTCCGGGAACGACTCGTCGCCGCGCAGGTGCCCCACGCCGGCCGGCGCGGTCACCGGTGGCGCGGTCGCCGGCATGCCGAGGTACGTCCGGCGGGTCACGACCGGACCGCCGATCGGGCACTGGGCGTGCCGCTCTGCTCGGTCGAGGCCAGGATCTCGGCGAGGTGCACGGTGCGCACCCCGGTCCGCAGCCGCGACAGACCGCCGCCGATGTGCATGAGACACGAGACGTCCCCGGCGGCGCACACGTCGGCGCCGGTGGCGAGCACGTGGCGCATCTTGTCCGCAAGCATCGCCGTGGACGTCTCCGGGTTCTTCACGGCGAACGTGCCGCCGAACCCGCAGCACTGCTCCGCCGCCGGCAACTCCACCAGGTCGAGCCCGCGCACCGCGCGCAGCAACTGTCGCGGCCGGTCGCCCACCCGCAGCATCCGCAGGGAGTGGCAGGTCGGATGGTAGGTGACCCGGTGCGGGTAGTACGCGCCCACGTCGGTCACCCCGAGCACGTCGACGAGCAGCTCCGACAGCTCGTACGTCCGCCCGGCCACCGACTCGGCCCGACTGGCCAGCCGTACGTCGCCGGCCCGCCGGGCCACCATCGCGTGCTGGTGCCGCACCGACCCGACGCAGGAGCCCGACGGCGCGACGATCACGTCGTACGGGTCGAAGACCCGCACGTGCCGGCGTACCAGGGGAACGGCCTCGCGCGGGTAGCCGGTGTTCACGTGCATCTGCCCGCAGCAGGTCTGCTCGGTCGGGAAGACCACGTCGTGGCCGAGCCGCTCCAGCAGACGCACCGTCGCGGTGGCCGCCTGCGGGAACATGGTGTCGGCCAGGCAGGTCACGAACAGCGCGATCCGCACGGCACACCCCCGCCCATCGTCACGGCCGGACCCGCAGATGGGTGACCCCACCGTCGACGTCCAACACCGTACCCGTGGTCGACGCCGACAGCGGCGACGCGAGGTAGACGATCGCGTTCGCGACCTCCGCCGGCGTCACCAGTCGTCCGATGGGCTGGCGGGCCTGCAGCGCCACGCGCTCGGCGGCCGGGTCGTCCGCCTGCGCCAGCAGCCGTCCCACCCAGGGCGTGTCGGCGGTACCGGGGCAGACGCAGTTGAACCGGATGCCCTCGCGGACGTGGTCGGTGGCCATGGCGAGGGTCAGCGACAGCACGGCGCCCTTGCTGGCCGAGTAGAGCGCCCGGCCGGGCAGGCCGTTGAGCGCGGCGATGGACGAGAGATTGACTACCGACGCGTGCTCCGAGCGGCGCAGCCAGGACAGGGCCGCGCTGACGACGCGCGCCATCCCCACCACGTTGACGTCGAGAACGCGGTGCCACTCGTCGTCGGTCTGGTCGGCGACGGTCCCGGTCGCGCCGATCCCGGCGTTGTTGACCACCACGTCGATGCCGCCGAGCGCGTCGGCCGCCGCGGCTACCGCCTGCTGCACCGACGGTCGGCTCGACACGTCGGCGGCGATGCCGACGATGCCCTCCGGCAGGCCGCTCGGGTCGAGGTCGAGGACGGCCACCCGGGCGCCCCGCTCGCGCAGCTCCACGGCGGTGGCGCGGCCGATGCCGGAGGAGCCGCCCGTGACCAGCGCCGCCAGCCCGGCGAACTCCGCGCTCATGCCGCCACCAACGTCTGGCGTGCCCGCCCCAGGCCGGCGACCTCCAGCTCCACCACGTCGCCGGCGCGCAGGTACGGGTGGTCCGGGAGACCCAGCGCCACCCCGGCGGGCGTACCGGTGTTGATGACGTCGCCGGGGTACAGGACCATGAACTGGCTGAGATACCAGACGACGTGCGCCACGGGGAAGATCATGTCCTTGGTGGACCCGTCCTGGCGGAGAACCCCGTTGACCCACAACCGCAGCGCCAGCGACTGCGGGTCGTCGATCTCGTCGGCCGGCACCAGGCTCGGCCCCAGCGGGTTGAAGGTCTCGCAGCTCTTGCCCTTGTCCCACTGGCCCCCGCGCTCCAACTGGAACGCGCGCTCGGAGACGTCGTGCGACACCGCGTACCCCGCGATGTGCCGCATGGCCTCCTGCGGAGAGTCGGCGTAGCGGATGGTCGAGCCGACGACGACCGCGAGTTCGACCTCCCAGTCGGTCTTCGTCGAGCCGCGCGGAACGAGAACGTCGTCGTACGGCCCGACGATGGTCATCGGGTCCTTCATGAAGACCACCGGCTCGGCCGGCAGCGCCGCACCCGTCTCCGCCGCGTGATCGCGGTAGTTGAGTCCGATGCAGACGACCTTGTGGGGTCGGGCGACCGGAGCTCCCACCCGCAGGCTGTCCGCGTCGGGCAGCTCGGCCAGCTCGCCACTGTCGAGCGCCACCCGCGTCCGCGCGATCCCGTCCGACGCCCAGAACGCCCCGTCCAGGTCGGCGGTGAGCGGCCGCAGGTCGAAGGTCGTACCGTCGCGCGTGACGACAGGGATCTCCTGGCCGCTCGGGCCGAGGCGCTGGAAGTTCATCTCACTCTCCTTCGTGTCCGGACGGACCGGCGGGTGGCGGACACCCCCGCATTCAACACCGCCACTCCCCGCGGCCGGCACGGCGGGATCACCTCGGTCAGCTCCGTGGGACGTCGCCGCCGCCCCGTACGCCCAGGGCACGCAGCGTCGCCGCGTCGGCGGGGAAGAACGACTCGACGGCCAACCCGGCGACCGTGACATCCAGCGGGGTGCCGAACACGGTGGTGGTGCTGAGGAAGGACAGGTCCCGGCCGTGGTGGCGGTACCGGAGCCCGACCGCGACCCGCGAGACCGGGTCGTCCATGGCCAAAGGACGGCAGTTGTCGCCGGGATAGCCGCGCAGCTCCTCGTGCAGGTCGTGCAGAGCCGCGTCGCCGGTGGCGACGGCCGTCTGGCGCAGCCGGGTGAGCAGGTGCGTCCGCCACTCGGGCAGGTTGCCGATCCGCGGGGCCATCCCGTCGGGGTGCAGGCTGAGCCGCAGGACGTTGACCGGAGGGACGAGCAGGTGCGGCGCCGCGCCCTCGGTGAACAACGCCACGGCGGAGTTGGCCTCCACGAGCTGCCAGTGCCTGTCGATGAGCACCGCCGGATACGGGCCGTGGCCGTCGAGGATCCGCCGTACGGCGGCGCGCACCGGCACCAGCTCCGGGTCGTCCAGCTCGTGGCGGGGGTAGGCGGGCGCGTACCCGCCGGCGAGCAGGATCGTGTTGCGGTCCGCCAGCGGCACGTCGAGCTGCTCGGCCAGCCGCAGGATCAGCTCGGGGCTCGGCCGGGACCTTCCGGTCTCCACGAAGCTCAGGTGTCGAGCCGAGATCCCCGTCTCGATCGACAGGTCCAGTTGGCTCATCCGGCGGCTCCGGCGCCAGTCGCGCAGCAGCTCTCCGACCCGTCGTACCGGCCTGGTCGTCGTCGTCACGCGACCGACCCTAGTGAGCGCGCCGGTGCGCGGACCATTACCTCCGACGTAATCGACAGCGCCCCGGCCGGCCGCAACCATCTGTCCCGAGAGCGGCGCCCACCGCCGCCCGTCAATGAGGAGAGAAGTCATGGGTACGAGCTTCGACGCGCTGGCCGAGCGGTACATCGCGATCTGGAACGAGACCGACCCGGCCCGCCGTCGCACCGAGATCGCCGACGTCTGGGCCTCCGATGCCCGTTACGTCGACCCGCTCACCGTCGCCGAGGGCCGGGACGCGATCGACGCGACGATCGCGGCCGTGCAGGGCCAGTTTCCCGGCATGACGTTCCGGCTGGCCGGTCCGGTCGACGGCCACCACGACCAGCTCCGGTTCACCTGGGAGCTGGGGCCCGACGGGGTCGAGGCGCCGGTCGTGGGCTTCGACGTCGCCGTGCTGGACGGCAACGGGCAGCTCCGCCAGGTGCTCGGCTTCCTGGACCGGGTCCCGGTGGCCTGAACGTCCCCGCGTGCCGGGTGTCAGCGCGGCGGGGTGTCCCGGCGCGACGGGAACGGGGTACCGGGCTGCCCGAGGGTGGAGCGGGCACGCAGCCCGACCGGGTCCGGAGCGGTCACCGGCACGGCCGGGGCCGGCTCCGGTACCCGGCGCGCGTCGAGGTACGCGGCGGCGGCCCGGTCGTCGTCGGTGGGCGCGGCGAGCAGTGCGTAGAGCAGCCCGACCACCCCGAAGATCACCGCCACGACGATCGGCACCAGCAACGTGCTCACCCCGGTGCCGGTCACCCCGCCCGCGCGTTCGTGCAGGTGCACCGAGAGCGCGCTCATGCCGGTGAAGTGCATGCCGTTCACGGCGACGCCCATGACCAGCGCGGACGCGAAGATCGCCAGTCCGCGCCGGACGGTCATCGCGAGCCACAGCGCGACGGTCGCGGCGACGACGGCGATGATCACCGAGAGGATGACGCGGGTGCTGTCGTAGCCGAGGCTGCCGTTGAGGCGCATCGCCGCCATGCCCGTGTAGTGCATGGCGGCGACGCCGGCGCCGGTGAAGACACCACCGGCGATGAGGCGTACCGGATTCAGCCGGCCGGTGCCGACGATGGCCAGGCCGATACCGACGGCCACCACCGCGATGACGGTGCTGGCGGCGGTGAGGGGCACGTCGTACCGGATGCGGGCGCCGTCGACGGCGAAGCCGAGCATGGCCATGAAGTGCATCGCCCAGATGGCGGTGCCGCCGAGCGCCCAGGCGGCCAGCAGGCCCCACCAGGCGCGCTGACCGGCGGTGCGGGCGGTACGGATGCGACCGGCGCAGACGAGCCCGAGGATCGAGCCGAGCACGGACAGCGCGTAGCTCAGCGCGGGTGTGATCCACCCGTACTCAAAGTGATTGATGTCCGCCACGGCGGTTCTCTCCCCATTCGTTACCGGCGCGTAAGCACGGCGCTCGGGCAATGATCGGGGGTGCTCCGACCAGGCGCAACAGCGCCCCCCGGGCTGTTCGGGGGGTGCTGTCGCGGTGACCGTGCGATGCGTCGGTTCGAGAACGACGCTGACCGAAAATGATTATCAGGCAGAGGTGTGGTACGCCAGCACGCCCCGGTTGATGGCCGCTATCGCCTGCCGAGCGGTGGAGCGCAGCTCCGGCGAGGCGCCGCCGGAGTCGGCAAGTTGACCGAGCAGGTCGACCACCTGCCGCGCCCACCTGACGAAGTCGCCGGCGGGCATGTCCCCGTCGATCTCGTGCCCGCTGCCGAGCACCTTGGCCAGCGCCTCGCCCCGCGCCCACCGGTAGACCGGCCAGGCGAAGCCCAGATCCGGCTCCCGGGTCGCGGCCAGACCGCGCGCCGCCTCGTCGGCCTCGATCTCGCCCCACAGCTTCAGCGTCTCGTCGACGGCGTCGGCCACCGGGCCGCGCGGCAGCGACGCCCGCTCGTCGACGTCGCGACGCGCCTCGAAGACCACCACGGACACCGCGGCGGCCAGCTCGGCCGGGGAGAGCCCGTCCCACACCCGTCGGCGCAGGCACTCGGCGACCAGCAGATCCGCTTCCGTCCAGATCCGGCCGAGCATCCGACCGGCGTCGGTGACCGCGCCGTCGCGGGCGAGGTAACCACGGTCGGTCAGCAGCGCGACGATCCGGTCGAAGGTCCGCGCGAGGGACCCGGTGCGCCCGGACACCCGCTCGCGCAGCTCCTCGGTGTCCCGCTCCAGACGGCGACGCCGCTCCGCCCAGCGGGCGTGCTCCTCGCGCTCCGGGCAGGCGTGGCAGGGATGGTTACGCAGCTCGGTGCGGAGCTGGGTGAGCCGGTGGTCCTCGCCGGGCGTCTGCCGGGACCGGCCGCCGCGCCGGCCGCCGTGCCGGTCCAGGCCGGTGCCGCTGACCTCGGCGGCCAGATCCCGCCGGGCACCCGGCGAGCGGTGGTTGAAGTGCTTGGGCACCCGGATGCGGGCCAGCACCTCGGCGGGGGTGGTGAAGTCGCCGGGGCTGACCCGCCCCGCCCAGCGGTCCTGAGTGAGCACCAGCGGACGCGGTTCGCCGAACCCGCCGGTCGCCGGGTCCAGCACGACGGCCAGGCCGGCCCGCCGGCCGGACGGCACCCGGATGACGTCACCGATCCGCAGGCGCTCCAGCGACGCCACGGCGGCGGCCTTGCGCTGGGTCTGCCCCTGCCGGGCGATGGCCTTCTCCCGGTCGGCGATCGCCACCCGCAGCGCGAAGTACTCGTCGAAGTCGCCGTGGTGGCACGCGGCCTCGGCGCCGTACGCCTCGATGGTCTCGGTGTTGCGCTGCACCTGCCGGGCCAGGCCGACCACCGACCGGTCCGCCTGGAACTGGGCGAACGAGGACTCCAGCAGCGCCCGGGCCGGCTCCGCGCCGACCGTGCCGACCAGGTTCACCGCCATGTTGTACGAGGGCCGGAAGCTGGAGCGCAGCGGATAGGTGCGGGTGGAGGCGAGCCCCGCCACGTGCCGCGGGTCGGTCTCCGGGGACCACACCACGACGGCGTGCCCCTCGACGTCGATGCCCCGTCGACCGGCGCGGCCGGTGAGCTGGGTGTACTCCCCCGGGGTCAGGTCGACGTGCGCCTCGCCGTTGTACTTGACCAGCCGTTCCAGGACCACGCAGCGGGCCGGCATGTTGATGCCCAGGGCGAGGGTCTCGGTGGCGAAGACCGCCTTGACCAGGCCCCGGACGAACAGCTCCTCGACGATCTCCTTGAACACCGGCAACATGCCGGCGTGGTGGGCCGCGAGGCCGCGCTCCAGGCCGTCGAGCCACTCCCAGTAGCCCAGCACCGTCAGGTCCTCGCCGGGAATGGCGGTGACCCGGGACTCGACCACCCGGCGGATCTCGGCGCGTTCGTCGGGCGAGGTGAGCCGCAGCCCGGCGGCGAGGCACTGCTGCACGGCGGCGGCGCAGCCGGCCCGGCTGAAGATGAACAGGATCGCCGGCAGCAGCCCCTCGCGGTCCAGCCGGTCGACGATGTCCGGGCGCATCGGCCCACGCCAGCGGGGGCCACGCCGGCCGGCGCCCGGCCCGGCGCTGCGCCCCTCCCCCAGCTCCAGCCGGCGCATCTGGTCCCGGGTGTAGCGCAGCAGCTCCGGGTGCACGTCGTGCTTGCGGGCGGCGTCGGCGTCGTGGAACAGGTCGAACATCCGCTTGCCGACCAGCATGTGCTGCCACAGCGGCACCGGCCGGTGCTCGCTGACCACCACCGCGGTCTCGCCGCGCACGGTGACCAGCCAGTCGGCGAACTCCTCGGCGTTGGACACGGTCGCCGACAGCGAGACCAGGGTGACCGAGGCGGGCAGGTGGATGATCACCTCTTCCCACACGCCCCCGCGGAACCGGTCGGCGAGGTAGTGCACCTCGTCCATCACCACGTACGCCAGCCCCTGCAGGGTGCTGGACCCCGCGTAGAGCATGTTGCGCAGCACCTCGGTGGTCATCACCACCACCGGCGCGTCGCCGTTGATCGCGTTGTCGCCGGTGAGCAGGCCGACCTGCTCGGCGCCGTACCGGGCGACCAGATCGTGGTACTTCTGGTTGGACAGCGCCTTGATCGGCGTGGTGTAGAAGCACTTGCGCCGGGTGGGTGGCGTGGCGGCGTCGTCGGCCGCCGCCGGGTCGTCGGGCCGCCCGCGCAGCGCCAGGTGTACGGCGAACTCGCCGACCACCGTCTTACCGGCACCGGTGGGGGCGCAGACCAGAACGCCGCTGCCCCGCTCCAACGACTGACACGCCTCACGCTGGAAGTCGTCGAGATCGAACCCCAGGTCGAGGGCGAACTCGTCCAGTGCCGGGAACTGCGCGGTCTGCGCGGCCCGGCGGCGTGCCGCTGCGTACCGCTCGGCGGGGCTCGACATGGCACCAAGATTAGTGCGTGCCGGGACACGACACCCGACAAGGCCGTGCGCGGGGGCCGTCGGCGGCGGTCGGTAGGGTGCACGGCGTGCCGGACCATGCCGAACCGCCCCAGACCAGTCCGCCGGGCAGTGTCGCGGACGCCAGCGCCCCCCGGGCGTCCCGACGGCCCGTCAAGGCGGTGCTCTTCGACTTCCACGGCACCCTGGCCCAGGTGGAGGAGCCCCGGCAGTGGGTCACCGAAGCCGCCGCCGCCTGCGGGGTCACCCTGGACCGGGTTCGCGCCACCTCGCTGGCCGACCGGCTGCTCACCGCCGGCCGCGCGGGCGGTCCCCTGCCGGCCCGGGTGCCGCCCCGGCTGGCCGAGCTGTGGGCCGACCGGGACCTCTACGCGCACGCGCACCGGGGGGCCTACACGGGGCTGGCCGAAACCGTGGACGCGGGCATCGAGGGTTTCGCCGACGCCCTCTACGAGCGGCTGCTCGTCGCCGAGGGCTGGCTGCCGTACCCGGACACCGCCCCCACGCTGGCCGCGCTGCGCGACGCCGGTGTGCGGGTCGCGGTGGTCAGCAACATCGGCTTCGACCTGCGACCGCACTTCGACGCCTGGGGGTTGACCGACCTCGTGGACGCGTTCGTGCTGTCGTACGAGGTGGGGCGCTGCAAGCCCGACCCGGCGATCTTCTGGCGGGCGTGCGGGATGCTCGGCGTCGACCCCGAGCAGACGCTGATGGTCGGCGACACTCCGGCGGACGCGGGCGCGGTCGCCGCCGGCTGCGCGGTGCTGGTGCTCCCGGCCGCCGACCCGGGTCGGGAGAACGGCCTCGGCGCGGTCCTGGACCTGGCCCTGCCAACCTGAATCCGGCCACGCCGCACCCCGAGGCCACACCGGTGATCGACTCCAGATCGCCGGGATGGCGCTGTCCGGGCGCTCAGATGCCCCCACATCGCCGTCCTGGAGACGATCGCACCGCCCGACCGGCCAGGTGATTCGGGTGGCGGGAGGTCGACACCGCGCGCGAAGCCCGGAAGCCGACCGCCTAGCGTCAGGGCCGTGACGGACACCCTGCTGCCCGCGTCGGCGCCGACCGACGCGCCACCCGAACGCCGCGGCGGCGTCCTCGCCGTGGGGCTGGTGCTCGGCGGGGCGCTGTCGGTGCAGTTCGGCTCCGCCCTGGCCGCGCTGCTCTTTCCGCGTACCGGGGTGGCCGGGGCGGTCACCCTGCGGCTGACGATCTCGGCCGTGCTGCTGCTCATCGTGTGCCGGCCCCGGCTGCGCGGGCACGACCGATCGGCCTGGCTCGCGGCCGGCGCGTTCGGGCTGGCCCTGGCCGGCATGAACTCGCTGTTCTACCAGGCCATCGAGCGGATCCCGCTCGGCCCGACGGTGACCCTGGAGGTGCTCGGCCCCCTCACTCTGTCGGTCTTTACCGCCCGTCGGCTGGCGAGCTGGTGCTGGGCGGGGCTCGCGCTGGCCGGGGTGGCGCTGCTCGGGCAGGGCGGCTTCGACCGGCTCAACCCGGCGGGGGTCGCCTTCGCGTTCGGCGCGGGCGCCATGTGGGCGGCGTACATCGTGCTCAGCGCGCGGGTCGGCGACCGGTTCCCGGGCGCGGACGGGCTGGCCCTCGCGCTGACCCTCGCCGCGCTGGTCACCCTGCCCCTGGGAATCGTCGACGGCGGCGCGGCCCTGCTCGACCCGCAGGTGCTGGCGCTGGGCACCGCCCTCGCGGTCCTCGCGTCCGGACTGCCGTACACCCTGGAGCTGCTGGCGCTGCGCCGGATGCCCACCGCCACCTTCGCGGTGCTGATGAGCCTCGGCCCGGCCATTGCCACCCTCGCCGGATGGCTGGTGCTGCGGCAGGCGCTCACGCTCCTGGAATGCGCCGCCATCGTGCTGGTCATCGCCGCCAGCATCGGCGCGGTACGGGTCAGAGCAGCAGTCGCAGAGCCCCCGGCACGGCGGTGATCGTCACCGGCAGGCGCAGCGAGCGTTCCCCGTCGGCGTACGTGACGATGTCGTCGGCGGCCAACTCCACGGTGCGGGCCCGGTAGCTGCTCACCAGCGGGTGGCTCACGTGGGTGCCCTGGTAGATGCGCGGCTTGACCCGGATCAGGGTCCGCCGGTCGACGCGACCGGCCACCACCACGTCGAGCAGCCCGTCGGTCGGGTCGGCGTCGGGACAGATCCGCATCCCACCGCCGTACGTCGGGCAGTTGCCCACCGCCACCAGCACCGCGTCCAGCTCGTGCGGCACCCCGTCGAGGCGCAGCGTGTAGCGGCGCGGCCGGAGCCGGGCCAGCTCGACCACGATCGCCACGTCGTACCGGCGGGGGCCGCGCGGCCAGCGCATCCGGTTGGCGCGCTCGTTGACGATCGCGTCGAAGCCCGCCGCGAGGACCGCCCCGTACCAGCGCTCGGCCCCGCCGACGCCGGTCATCCGCGCCAGGTCGACGACGCGGGTCCGACCGGCCCGCAGCGCCTCGGCGATCACCGCCACGGCGGCGACGGGATCGGCCGGGAAGCCGGTGTCGAGGGCGAAGTCGTTGCCGGTGCCGGCCGGCACCGGCCCGAACGGCACGTCGGTGCCGGCGACGGCCTGCATGGCCCGGTGCACGGTGCCGTCCCCGCCGATGGCGACAAGCGCGTCGACACCGTCGGCGACCGCGGTACGACACGCCGCCTCCGCCTCGTCCGGGTCGGACGCCGACAGCTTCCGGACCGGCCGGCCGGCGGCGGCCAGCCCGTCCAGCAGCCGGGGCAGCAGCGCCCGGTGCCGTCCCCGGCCGGCCGTCGGGTTGACGAGCACGGCCACCGGGCCACCCTCATCCCGGGCGCGCTCGACCGGGTCGCCGGCGGAAGGGGTGCGCTCGACCGGGCCGTCGGTGGGCGGGCCGGACAGGTGATCGTCTGCGGTCACGGGCAGCACCGTACCGGTCGGACACCCGCCGTTCACCCGGGGCGGCCGACGTCACGATCAGTCTCGCCGCCGGCGCGTCGGGTGAGCGTCCTGCGGGGCCGCTGACACGACGACGCCGCCCCCGGCAGGCGGGGACGGCGTCGGTGCACTCCGGCGGCGCGGGGCCGTCAGGTCATGTCGTCGTAGCGGCGTTCGATGGGCGCCGGCTTCGCGATCGGTTCGGGCGCACCGATCGGCGCTGTCGCGTCGACCCGCTGCCCGGCCACGACCGGGTCCGTGTCGAACTCCAGCGGCGAGACCTCGTCGTCGTCGAGACCGGCGTAGACCTCCTTGCCCCGCCCACGCCGCCGGTCGTTGATGAACGCCACCCCGACCGCCCCGAAGTAGAGCGCGGAGAGGCAGACCGCCAGGGCGGTCATCCCGAACGGGTCCGGCGTGGGGGTGACCACTGCGGAGAACGCGAAGAACACGAAGATCGCCACCCGCCACCAGCTCAGCAGCCGCTTCGCGCTGGCGAGGCCCACGAAGTTGAGCATCAGCACGATCAGCGGGAACTCGAACGCCACACCGAACAGCAGGATCAGGTTGGTGACGAACGAGATGTAGCGGGTGACCTCCAGGGTCGTCGAGATGTCATCGCCGGACACGTTCATCAGGAACTCGAGGCCCTTGGCGGTGACGAAGAACGCCAGCACCGCGCCGGCGGCGAAGAGCGGTGCCGCCAGGGCCGTGAACGCGTACGCGTAGCGCCGCTCGTGCCGGTGCAGACCGGGCGCGATGAACGCCCAGAGCTGATAGAGCCAGATCGGCGCCGCGATGATCAGGCCCACCCAGAGGCCGATCTTCAGGTTCAACAGGAAGAGGTCCGCCGGGCCGAGCTGGACGAACAGGCACTTGCCGGACGCGTCCTTCGACCCCGGCAGGTCGCAGTACGGCTGCGACAGCAGGTGCCGCACCGGCTCGGCCAGCCAGATGCCGAAGCCGAAGCCGACCAGGATCGCCAGCGAGGCGCGGAACAGACGATTACGCAGCTCACGGACGTGCTCGATGAGCGTCATCGAGCCGTCGGCGGCCCGTTCGAAGGTGCTCGGGCCGCGCTTACGCAGGGCGAAGGCCACTGTGGTGGGGCCCTTCGGTCAGTTGTCGCGGACGCGGTGCACCGGGTCGACGACCGGCTGCTGCGGCGGCGCCTGCTGGTACGGCGCCTGCTGCGGCTGCCCGGCGTACGGCGCCTGCTGGCCGGCGTGCGGCGGCAGCGGCTGGTAGCCGGCCTGCGCGTCGGCCTTCTCGGCCAGGTCGCGGTCGTCGTCCTGCAGGCTCTTGGTCTCGGCCTTGATGATCCGCAGCGAGCGACCCAGCGAGCGGGCCGCGTCGGGAAGCCGCTTCGCACCGAAGAGCAGGATCAGCACAACCACGAGAACTGCGATGTGCCACGGCTTGAGGGCACCCATGAGAAGCTCCAGTCGCTCTGTGTCCGGGGGGTGATACGCAGCCCATCGTACGTGCGGATGGACCGAATGCCACAGGCCGGGGATGATGATCAGGGCCCGGCCGGTGAAGTCTTGACCAACCGCGATGATCAGTCAACCATCGCCACCCGACCGGGGGACGGCGGTGGCCGGCAGAGGTCGGTCAGCCGCGCTTGGCCTTGATCACGGCGAGTCGCTGCTGGGCGGTGTCGAGCTGGCGCTGGACACCCTCGGCGCGCTGCTGCAACGCCTCGGCGGTCTCCCGTAGCGCCTCCGCCTCGGTGGCCCGCCGCTGCAACGCCACCGCGGCGCGGCGCAGCTGGGGCAGCCGGCTCACCACCGGGCGTACGGCAAGCGCGAGCGCCACGAGCGGGAGCAGCACCACCGCGAGCACGATCCAGATCAGCACGCCGGTCAGCCTACTGGGTGCGGGCAGGCACCGCCGGATCGCCCGCCGGCACGCCGACCGGCACGGAATCGGCCGGCGCACGCCGGGGAACGGCCGCCGGCACGGCGTACGCGTCGAGCGCGGCGGCTGCGGTCGCCCGGACCTGCTCGGCCAGCTCGACCGGGGCGACCACTGTGACGTCCGGGCCCAGGCCCAGCACGAACCGCCGCGCCCACCCCAGGTCGGTCACCCGCAGCGAGACGAGCCACTCGTCGCCGTCGCCGGCCTCCACCCGCTCGCACGGGTAGTACTCGGTGATCCACCGCTCGCCCCGCCCGATCCGCAGGGTGATCAGCGGCAGGTCCGGCGACGGCCGGAACACACCCTCGGTGAGGTCGTGCGGGACGGCCTGCGGCGGGACGGTGGCCGGCTCGTCCAGCTCGGTGATCGCGTCGATCCGGTCGGCCCGGAACAGCCGGACGGCCTCCGCGCGCCGGCACCACGCCTCCACGTACGCCCGGCCGCCGACCATCAGCATCCGCAGCGGGTCGACGACGCGCTCGGTGGTCTCGTCCCGGGCCGCCGTGTAGTAGGTGATCCGCAGCGCCTTTCCGCCCTCCACGGCGGCGCGCAGCGCCTCGACCCGCCGGGTGTCCCCGGGCAGCCGGACCGCGACCGGTGCGCCCACCAGGTCACCGGCGGCGTCCTCGATCTTCGCGAGGGCCCGTTCGATGGCCTCCCGGTTGGCCACGCCGGGGGTCTCGGCGAGCATCCGCAGCGCCACCACGAGCGCGAGGGCCTCGTCGGGGGTGAGCCGCAGCGGCCGGTCGATGCCGGCGTCGTAGGTGATGGTCACCCGGTCGCCGTCGAACGCCATGTCGATCAGGTCACCGGGGCCGTAACCGGGCAGCCCACACACCCACAGGAGCTCCAGGTCCTCCCGGAGCTGCCGTTCGGTGACGCCCAGGTCACCGGCCGCCTCGGCGATCTCGATGCCGGGCCGGGCCAGCAGGTAGGGAACCAGGTTGAGCAGCCGCGCCAGTCGGTCGGCGGAGGCGCGGGAACCGCCGCGGGCGGCCGGACGCGTCACCGGGCACCCCCGGTGACGGTCAGCTCGTCGTGCCGGACGGCGATCTCCTTGAGTCGCTGGATGACCGCTTCGCGGACCTCCGGCGGGTCGAGCACCCGCACGTCCGGGCCGTACCCGACGAGTTGGCCGGCCAGAGAGTCCGGGTCGGCGTACGGCAGGACGAGGTGGTCGCCGTCCGGCCCGGCGGTCACCTCCACCGCCCAGCGGCGCAGACCGGCGGCCCGCCCGGACGCCGCCAGCACGGTGGCCCGGCCGGTGCGCTCCACCGGCCCGGACCAACGGGCCACGTGGCTGATCAGGTCGACGCCGGCCGGTGGCTCGTACGCGCCGGATGCGCCGGTGACCCGGACAGCGCCGACCACCCGGGACAGGCGGAAGCAGCGGGTCGCCGCGCGGTCCAGGTCGTGGCCCACCACGTACCACCGCCCGCGCCAGCAGACCACGCCCCACGGCTGGAGGCGGCGGCGGGTGGGCGCGTCCTGGTCCGGCACCCGGTAGTCGAACCCGACCTCGCGGCGGTCCCGCGCGGCGGCCGTCAGCGGCGCGAACGCCGGATCGACGGTGACCATCGGCTCCAGACCGAGGGTGGCCTGCGGGTCGACGTCCACCCCGGCGGCGCGCAGCTTGGCCAGCCCGGACGACGCGGCGGCGGCCAGCCCGGCGTGCTGCCACAGACGGGCGGCGATGCCGACCGCGGCGGCCTCGTCGGGTTCCAGGGGGATGTCGGGCAGCGCGTACTCACGGTGGGCGATGCGGTAGCCGGGCTCGGCGTCGAAGACGCTGGCCGTGCCGGTCTCCAGCGGCACGCCCAGCTCGCGCAGCTCGGCCTTGTCCCGCTCGAACTTGCGTTGGAACGCCTCATGGTCGCGCGCGTCGTCGGGGTCGTGCTCGTAGCCGGGCACGGTCGCGGCGATCTGCGCGGCGGTCAGGAACCGTCGCGTGGACAGGAGGCAGATCACCAGGTTGACCAGGCGTTCGGTGCGGGTCCGCGACACGCGGTAGACGCTAGCAGCCGACACGCCAAGGACGTGCACCCACGCGGGCGTGCCGCACACTTGTTCGGATCGAGCCCCTCCCCCGGCGAGCCGCCGCCCGCCGCCATAGTGTTGCCCTCATGTCGCAGGGCGAGATGAAGACCGAGAGCGAAAGCGTCGGCACGGTGGTCGTCGCGGGCGCCGCCAACCTCGCCATCGCGATCGCCAAGCTGATCGCCGGGCTGATCTCCGGGTCGGCCGCGATGCTCTCCGAGGCGGCGCACTCGGTCGCCGACACGACCACCGAGGTGCTGCTGTTCCAGGCGCTGCGCCGCGGAGCCCGCCCGGCCGACCGACGACACCCCTTCGGGTACGGCAAGGAGAGCTACGTCTGGGCGTTCTTCGCCGCCATGTTCACCTTCGTGGCCGGCGCCGGCTTCGCCGTCACCCACGGCGTCACCACGATCCTCGTGCACGAGCACAGCGGCGACTATCTGATCTCGTACATCGTGCTGGCGGTGTCGTTCGTCATCGAGTCGATCTCGCTGGCCCGGGCCGTGCGGCAGGTCCGCCGCGAGTCCGCGCGCTGGCAGACGACACCTCGGCGGTTCCTGCGACTGACCGCCGACACCACGGTCAAGGCGGTCTTCCTGGAGGACAGCGCGGCCCTGATCGGCCTGCTGCTGGCCGCGCTGGGCGTCGGCCTGTCCGAGGCCACCGGCGACGAGGTGTGGGACGGCGTCGCGTCGATCCTGATCGGGTTGCTGCTGCTGACCGTCGCCGGGATCCTGGCCAGCAACAACCTGTCGCTGCTGGTCGGCCGGGCCGTTCCGGAGCGGCTGCGCCGCGAGATCGAACGCGACCTGGCCGGGCTGCCCGAGGTGGAACGCATCGACACCCTGCTGACGATGCAGCTCGGCCCGGACGACATCCTCGTCGCCGCGAAGGTCGACTTCCGCGACGAGGCCACCGGCGCGGCCATCGAGGCCACCGCCGACGAGGCCGAGCGGCGGCTCACCGAGCGGTACCCGGAGATCCGTTTCGTCTTCCTCGACCCCACCCGCTCGCTGCCCGGGGCCGTCGGGCAGGCCCGCGCCACCCAGGCCGCGCCCAGCGCCGACGCCGGGGGCGAACCCGGCTCCACCCAGGCGAGTCCGAGGGCCGACGCCGAGGGTGACTCCGACCCCACCCAGGCCAGGCCGAGCGCCGACCTCGGCGGCGAACCCGACGCCCGCTGAGGGGTGGACCGACCCGGGCGCGGGCCGGCTGGTCCGCGCGGCTAGCGTGCCCGTCATGGTGCGATGGCGGGCGGGGACGGTGGCGGCGCTGCGGCGGCAGTGGACCGGGGCGGTGGAACTCGACGTCGACCTGCCCGACGGCACGCGCATGCGGGCGCTGGCCTATCCCGAACTGGTCGGCACGCCCGAGCCGGGTGACCGGGTGCTGCTCAACGCGGGCGCGCTGCTGATGGGGTTGGGCACCGGCGGCTACGCCCTCGTGGTGGCCCTGCCGGACCGGCTGCCGCCGGACCCGCCGGACGCCGGCGACACCCGCGACGCCGGGCACCTGGTCAAGGCCCGCTACACCCCGTTGCAGCCGATCCTGCTCGGCGTCGACGAGGAGGCCAGCCCGCACCGCGCCCTGCTCGCCGACGCCGACGACCTGGGTGGAATGCCGGTGGTCACCGCCGACCTGCACTCGGCCCTGCCGGCGATCCTGGCCGGCATCCGGGCCGGGGCCCCGCAGGCCCGGGTGGCGTACCTGCTCACCGACGGCGGGGCGTTGCCGGCCTGGTTCTCCCGCACGCTCGCCGGGCTGCGCGCCGAACTGGCCGGGACGATCACCGTCGGGCAGGCGTTCGGCGGCGACCTGGAGGCCACCACCCTGCATGGCGGTCTGCTCGCCGCCCGCCACGTGCTGGACGCGGACGTGGCCATCGTCGCCCAGGGGCCCGGCAACCTGGGCACCGGCACCCGGTGGGGTTTCTCCGGCGTCGCCGTCGGCGAGGCCGTCAACGCGATCGCCACGCTCGGCGGCCGCCCGATCGGCTCACTGCGCATCTCCGACGCCGACCCCCGCCCCCGGCACCGGGGCGTGTCGCACCACAGCCTCACCGCGTACGGCCGGGTCGCCCTCGCCCCGGCGGAGCTGGTGGTGCCCGACGACCTGGACCCGGCCCTTGCCGCCGAGGTCGACGCGGCGCTGGCGCCGCTGACGGCCCGACACCGGATCGTCCGGGTGCCCACCGCCGGCCTCGACGCCGCGCTGCGCGCCAGCGCCGTGCCGCTGTCCACGATGGGCCGCAACCTGGACGCCGACCACGCCTACTTCCTGACGGCCGCCGCCGCCGGCCGCCACGCCACCACCCACCTCCCCTAACCCACCCGGGGTCGGGGTCAGCGGATCACCGGGCGTTGGTCTCTTGGTAGGGCTTCGATCAGCTCTCGGGGAAGGTTGAGGGTGTCGGCGCTGACCTGGGCCGGGGTGTTCGCCATCCACTGGGTCAGCGAGACGGACTCGAACCGGGGCTTGCGGAACATCTCCAGGAAGACCAGCGGTTCGGTGCCGAGGTTCTCGATGTAGTGGCCGTAGGCGAACGGCACGTACCCGACGTCACCCGAGCGCATGTCGAAGGTGCCCGCCACGCCCTGAGAGGCGAACACGCCCATCCGACCGTGGCCGGAGAGGTAGTACTGCCACTCGTCGTCGGTGGGGTGCCAGTGCAGCTCGCGCATCCCACCCGGGTCGACCTCGACCAGCGCGGCGCAGATCGTGGTGGCCGCCGGGAACTGGGTGACGTCGGCGATGCGGACCTGGCCGCCGGCGAACCGTTGAGGCTGCTGCGCGAGCAGCCGGTGGCTCAGGCTGCGGGGCACGTCCCCGCTCGGGCTGACCACCTTGTCGCGGTCCAGCGGCGGCGGCACCTGCCCCGCGAAGATGTACCTCTCCCGCTCCGGGATCGAGTCGAGCTGCTCGGGTCGCCAGCCGAAGTTCTTGGCCAGCACGTCCTTCGGGGTGTGCGCGAAGAAGTCGCTGATCAGGAACGTGCCGTTCTCGGTGAACGCGCCGTCGTCGAAGACGAGCAGGAACTCCACGCCCTCGTCGAGCGCCTGGATGTGGTGCGGCACCCCCTGCGGGAAGAACCACAGGTCACCGGCGCGTACGTCGTCGAGGAAGTTGCGGCCCTCCTGGTCGACGGCGCTGATCCGGGCGCTGCCCCGCGACACGTACGCCCACTCGGACTGCTTGTGCCAGTGCATCTCCCGGTAGCCGCCCGGTTCCAGCGCCATGTCCACACCGCTGAGCTCGGTGGCGATCGGCAGCTCCCGTACGGTCACCTCGCGGGTCCAGCCGCCGCGTTGCACGCGGGTGTGCGCGTCGGAGAACGAGAACCGCAGGTTGGGCAGCGTCCCCGCATCCGTGCTCGGCGGGGTCAGCAGATCGGGATTCTGCCGGTCCCGGACCACGTCGCGCGGACCCGGGTCCTGCCAGCCTCCCCCACCGCGTTCCGGCTGCGGCACCGTCCGGTCGTCGTCCATGATCGCCTCCCGCGTCGTCGCGTCCGGGTGTCGTCGGCGCGGTGGGCGGGCGGGCCCCCCGCGACGGCGACATCGGCGGGTACCCGTCGACGCGACCCGGCCGGGCCAACCTCTGGCCCCGGTGGGTCACCGCTCGCGCGACAGCGCGGAGGGATCAGGAGAGGAAGATCAGGGCGAGCCAGCCGCCCACGATGAGCACCAGCGCCAGGGCCAGCACCCACGTCGGCACGGTGTACTCACCGCGCCGGTTGCGGTCGACCTCGGCGCGGATCTTCTCCCGCCGGCGTTCGACCCAGTTCTGCCGTTCGGTGCCGCGCTCGGAGCGCTCGGAACGGTCGGATGGTCCAGAAGTCGTCATGGCCGGCTCAGCCTACCGGGCCGGCCGACCCCGCCGGCGGCACACCACCGCCGGGGCCGGCCCACCCGTCACATGCTGGCGATCAACCGCTCCACGCGCTCGTCGTACGCCCGGAAGGGGTCCTTGCAGAGCACCGTGCGCTGCGCCTGGTCGTTGAGCTTCAGGTGCACCCAGTCGACGGTGAAGTCGCGCCGCTTCTCCTGGGCGTGCCGGATGAACTCGCCGCGCAGCCGCGCACGCGTGGTCTGCGGCGGGGTCTCCTTGGCCTCGAAGATCTCCGGGTCGGTGGCCACCCGGTCCACCTCGCCGCGACGCTCCAGCAGCCCGTAGAGGCCACGCCCACGGCGCACGTCGTGGTACGCCAGGTCCATCTGCGCGACCCGGGGGTGGGACAGCGGCAGGTCGTGCTTGCGCTGGTAGCGCTCGATCAGCCGCAGCTTGCTGACCCAGTCGATCTCGCGCGAGACCGGCTCCAGATCACCGCTCTCCACCGCGTTGAGCACCCGGCCCCACAGCTCGACGACCCGCTTGGCGGCCTGGTCGCCGCCGCGGCGCTCGACGAACTCGGTGGCCTTGGCCAGGTACTCCTGCTGGATGTCCAGCGCGCTGACCTCCTTGCCGGAGGCCAGCCGCACCTTGCGCCGACCGGTGATGTCGTGCGACACCTCGCGGATCGCCCGGATCGGGTTCTCCAGCGACAGGTCCCGCATGACGACCCCGGCCTCGATCATCCGCAGCACGATGTCGGCGGTGCCGACCTTGAGCAGCGTGGTGACCTCGTTCATGTTCGAGTCGCCGACGATCACGTGCAGGCGCCGGTAGCGCTCGGCGTCGGCGTGCGGCTCGTCGCGCGTGTTGATGATCGGCCGGCTGCGGGTGGTCGCCGAGGAGACGCCCTCCCAGATGTGCTCGGCCCGCTGGGACAGGCAGTAGACCGCGCCGCGCGGGGTCTGCAGAACCTTGCCGGCCCCACAGATCAACTGCCGGGTGACCAGGAACGGGATGAGCACGTCAGCGAGCCGGCCGAACTCGCCGTGCCGCGAGACCAGGTAGTTCTCGTGGCAGCCGTACGAGTTGCCGGCCGAGTCGGTGTTGTTCTTGAACAGGTAGATCTCACCTGCGATGCCCTCGTCGTGCAGCCGCTTCTCCGCATCGACGAGCAGCCCCTCCAGGATCCGCTCGCCGGCCCGGTCGTGGGCCACCAGGTCGGTCACCGAGTCGCACTCCGGTGTCGCGTACTCCGGATGCGACCCGACGTCCAGGTAGAGACGGGCCCCGTTGCGCAGGAACACGTTGCTCGACCGGCCCCAGGACACGACGCGACGGAACAGATACCGCGCGACCTCGTCCGGGGACAGCCGCCGCTGCCCGCGATAGGTGCAGGTGACGCCGTACTCGGTCTCGAGGCCGAAGATTCGCCGCTCCATGATGAGACATTAGCCGCCCGGAGGCCCGGTTCGTCACTGTCACACCACAGGTCGTACTCCGGGGGTGTTCACATAACGGTTGAGTGCGACATTCCGTCCGGCCCGAGGCTCGCTCCCGGATCCTCATCGGGTCAACGGCGCGTTCTTCTCGGCCAGCAGACCGAACAGGTAGTCGCCGAAGCCGCTCTTGGTCAGAGGCTCGGCGAGCGCGGCCAGCTGGTCGTCGTCGATGAGGCCCGCCCGCCAGGCCACCTCCTCGACGCAACCGATCTTCAGGCCCTGCCGCTCCTCGATCACCCGGACGAACTCGCCGGCCTGCATCATCGAGGCGAACGTGCCGGTGTCCAGCCAGGCCGTGCCCCGGTCCAGCAGGGTGACGGACAGCTCACCGGTCTCCCGGTACACCTCGTTGACCGCCGTGATCTCCAACTCGCCCCGGGGGCTGGGCGTGATCTTGCGTGCGATGTCCACCACGCGGTTGTCGTAGAAGTACAGGCCGGGCACCGCGTAGCGCGACTTCGGCCGAGCCGGCTTCTCCTCGATCGAGAGCACCCGACCCTCGGCGTCGAAGTCCACCACGCCGTAATCCTGCGGGTTGGACACCGGGTACGCGAACACCCGGCCGCCGACGAGGTCGCTGTGGGTGGCCAACTGCCGACCCAGACCGACGCCGTGGAAGATGTTGTCGCCGAGGATCAGCCCCACCGAATCGTCGCCGATGAAGTCCGCGCCGAGGATGAACGCCTGGGCGATGCCCTCCGGGCGGGCCTGCGTGGCGTACTCCAGCCGCAGTCCGAACTGGCTGCCGTCGCCGAGCAACCGGCGGAACTGGTCCTGGTCCTCCGGTGTGGTGATCATCAGGATCTCCCGCACACCGGACATCACCAGCGTGGAGAGCGGGTAGTAGATCATCGGCTTATCGAAGATCGGCATCAGCTGCTTGGACACCGCCCGCGTGATCGGCCAGAGCCGAGAGCCGGTGCCGCCAGCGAGTACGATTCCGCGCACCCAGGGGAGCTTAGCCGCAACCAACCAGCCCGTCGGCCTGTCGGTTTTTGCCGGACAGCCGGGCCCACTACTTCGCGTACACTCCTGGACCCGTGAGGTTCCTCGTCACCGGCGGCGCCGGATTCATCGGTTCAGAATTCGTCCGCATGCTGCTGGGCGTGCCTGGTGGCACCGCCTCGGGTGTGCCCGCGGTCGACCCCGCCGGCGTGACCGTGCTCGACAAGCTCACCTACTCGGGCAACCTGGCGAACCTCGACCCGGTGCGCGACGACCCGCGGCTGCGCTTCGTCCACGGCGACATCCGCGACCCCACCGTCGTCGACGAGGTGGTCCCCGGGCACGACGTGATCGTGCACTTCGCGGCGGAATCGCACGTCGACCGCTCGATCGTCGGCCCCGCGCCGTTCGTCACCACCAACGTGCTCGGCACGCAGACCCTGTTGGACGCCGCGCTGCGCCACGGCACCGGCCGCTTCGTGCACGTCTCCACCGACGAGGTGTACGGGTCGATCGACGAGGGCTCCTGGACCGAGACCTGGCCGCTCGCACCGACCTCGCCGTACTCGGCCTCGAAGGCCGGCTCCGACCTGCTCGCCCTGGCCTACCACCGCACCCACGGCATGGACGTGGTGGTCACCCGCTGCTCCAACAACTACGGGCCGTACCAGTTCCCCGAGAAGGTCGTCCCGCTGTTCGTCTCCAACCTGCTCGACGGCGGCACCGTTCCCCTCTACGGCGACGGCGGCAACATCCGCGACTGGCTGCACGTGCACGACCACTGCCGGGGCATCGCGCTGGTCGCGCAGAAGGGCCGTGGCGGCGAGGTCTACCACATCGGCGGCGGCACGGAGCTGACCAACAAGGAGCTGACCGGCCTGCTGCTGGATGCCTGCGGCGCCGACTGGGACCGGGTCGTCCCGGTCGCCGACCGCAAGGGCCACGACCGCCGCTACTCGCTGGACATCACCAAGATCAAACAAGAGTTGGGGTACGCCCCGAGCATCGACCTCGCCGACGGCCTGGCGCAGACCGTGCAGTGGTACCGGGAAAACCGGGCCTGGTGGGAGCCGTTGAAGGCCGCACCTGCCGCATGACCCGGTCGTCCGACGCCGACGATCGGGCCGCCGCGAGTCGGCCACTGCTTCCGGGCTGGCACACCACCGTTCGCCTCCGCCACCACCGGCGACCGAGGCGGCTTCACCAGCCTCCTACGTCGGTCCATGCGACCGCACGTACAGATCGGTGGAGCCCAGCCAGGACAGGGCGTTCAACGCCGTCGGCGGGCGCCCCGTTCCTCCGGGCCGCCCGCCGACACGACGCGCGCTACTTGCCGTCCGCCGGCTTGTCCTCCAGATCGGCGGAGCCCGCCGACGTCGTCGGCTTGTGCGCCTCCGTGGTCGGCTGCGCCGGCGTGTCCGGCCCACCCGCCTCGGCCGGCTGCTCGGCTGCCGCGACATCACCGTCCAGCAGCGCCGTCAGCGCCGCGCCCGTGATCCGGCGGAACGTACGACCCACCCGCTGGCGGTCCAGCACCGCCACCTCGAGCTGGTTGGCGGCGATCGTGCGGGCCGCGCCGCCCTCACCACCGACGCTGCTCAACGCCTGCACCGCCACCCGGGCCGCCTCGCCGAGGGACATGTCCGCCCGGTGCTGGGACTTCAGCACACCGGTGATCGCCTCGGCCTGACCACCCATGGCCATACGGCCGGGCTCGTCGTTGACCGACCCGTCATAGGTGAGCCGGTACAGCTCGTCGTCGTCCGGAGTCGCCCCGACCTCCGCGACACAGATCTCCACCTCGAACGGCTTCGACTGCTCGGTGAAGATCGCGCCGAGCGTCTGCGCGAACGCGTTGGCGAGCGCCCGCCCGGTGACGTCACGCCGGTCGTAGCTCAGGCCGTTCAGGTCGGCCATCCGCACGCCCGCCCGACGCAGATTCTCGAACTCGTTGTACCGACCGACGGCGGCGAAGCCGATCCGGTCGTAGATCTCGCTGACCTTGTGCAGGGCGCTGGAGAGGTTCTCCGCGACGAAGAGCACCCCGCCGGAGTAGCTCAGGACCACCGCGCTGCGACCCCGAGCGATGCCCTTGCGGGCCAGCTCGGAGCGGTCGCGCATGATCTGTTCGGGCGAGGCGTAGAACTGCATGGCCACGGCGGCGGTTCTCCTTACGGCGCTGTGCTGACGACTGCGGACTGGTGGGGGTGGACGGGGCTCATCCGCCCGGGTTCTCCATCCGGCCGGCGACCACACCCTCGGCGATCGCCGCCGTCTCGGTGTCGGTCAACCGGCGGGTGCCCTCGGCGGTAGCGGTCATCACCACCGGATAGATCCGGCGGGTCAGGTCCGGTCCGCCGGTCGCGGTGTCGTCGTCGGCCGCGTCGTAGAGCGCCTCGACCGCGAGCCGGGTCGCGTCGTCCACGGACAGGCCGGCCCGGAAGCGCTTCTTCAACGCCGACTTCGCAAACAGCGAGCCCGAGCCGATCGCGTCGTACCCGGTCTCCTCGTACGGGCCACCGGTCACGTCGAAGCTGAAGATCCGCCCCGCCCGAGCCGGGTCGGCGGCGGCCAGGTCGAAGCCGGCGAACAGCGGCACCACCGCCAGGCCCTGCATGGCCGCGCCCAGGTTGCCCCGGATCATCGACGCCAGCCGGTTGGCTTTGCCGTCGAGCGAGAGCATCGCGCCCTCGATCTTCTCGTAGTGCTCCAGCTCCACCTGGAACAGTCGCATCAGCTCGATGCCGATGCCCGCGGTGCCCGCGATGCCGACCAGCGAGTACGCGTCGGCGGGGTGCACCTTCTCGATGTCGCGCTGGGCGATCAGGTTGCCCATGGTGGCCCGTCGGTCGCCGGCCATCACCACACCGCCGGCGGCCGAGATCGCCACGATGGTGGTCGCGTGCGGCGCCAGGTCGGCGGCCATGCCCGGCGGCAGCGGCCGACGACCGGGCAGCATCTCGGGCGCCACCCGGCTCAGAAACGTGGTGAAGGAGGACGTCCCCGCGTTGGTGAACACATCTGGTAGACGCCCGGATGGATCAAAGCCCGCTGCCACGTGGTTCCTCTCAGGTACGTGATCGCCCTGGCCAGCCTCGTAGGACTGTCACGGAACTGGCCAAGACCACCGTTGCAGTTGAAGCAGAGTATCCCGCGCACCCACCCGGTGCGATGATCGTGGTCCAGATGTTGCGGGTCCGCGCCGCCGCAGATCGCGCAGACCCCGCCCTGCTCGGCCAGGAGCTCCTGGAACTCCTTTTCTCCGACTCCGTAGCGGCGACGGAGGTGGTACTCGCGGGTCCCGCCGTAGAGCCGCTGCGCAGTCTCCTTGCCCCGCGCGTTGTGGCAGGGCTTGCAGTAACTGTGCCGGCCATTGGCCTTGGTGCTGCTGGTCGGGAAGTCCTCCACCGGCTTGATCTGATCGCAGTCCGGGCACCACTTCAGACCCTCACCGACCGGGGTCCGCGACCTGCGCTGAGGCGAGACCCCACGCTTGCGGCGACTAGCCTCCGACCGGACGTTTGCGCACGACTTGCAGTAGAAGGCAAGCCCGTCCGTTCGTCGGCGGTCGCTGTGGAACTCGGTGCGGGGCAGCGACCGCTTGCAATCTGGGCATACCTTGTCCGACCGGCCTGCCGAATCGGACATATGCCTCATTGGCCCCCTTTCTGTACATATCCTCTCACGAATTCTTCTGCATTTTCTTCCAGGACGGAGTCGATCTCGTCGAGCAGGTCGTCGACGTCCTCGGTGATCTCGGCATGCCGCTCGGCCACCTCGGGGTTGGCCTCCGTGGTGACGTCCTCGATCTCCTCGCCCTGGCGGGACTTGCCGGACTGCGACTGGCCGCCGCTGTCATGAGTGGCCATTGCTGCCTCCTCCACGATCGTCTGCGATGAACTTACCTCGCTCGGACGACGAAAAGCCCGCCGCGCGCCGGCTTGCGACGCACAGCGGGCATTCGGCGGCGCGTTCAGCCGCCGGTCAACGTCTCCAACAGGTCCTTGGCGCTGGCGCAGCGGTCGAACAGGGCGCCGACGTGGGCGCGGGTGCCCCGCTCCGGCTCCATCATCGGCACCCGGACCAGCGACTCGCGACCCACGTCGAAGATCACCGAGTCCCAGCTCGCGGCGACCACCTCGGAGGCGTACTGGGCGAGGCAGCGGCCGCGGAAGTAGGCCCGGGTGTCCTCCGGGGGCTCGGTCATGGCGCTGCGGGTCTCCTCGTCGGTGAGCAGCGTCTTCATCGCCCCTCGGGAGACCAGCCGGTTGTAGAGGCCCTTGTCCGGACGTACGTCGGAGTACTGCAGGTCGACGAGTTGGAGCTTGTGCGAGCCCCAGCCGAGCTTCTCCCGCTCGCGGTAGCCCTCCAGCAGCCGCAGCTTGGCCACCCAGTCCAGCTCGTCGGCGCAGAGCATCGGGTCGCGGCCGAGCCGGTCCAGCACGTCCTCCCAGCGGTCCAGCACGTCGGCGGTCTGCTCGTCGACGTCGGTGCCGTAGCGGTCGTCGACAAAGGACCGCACCCGCTCCAGGTACGCCCACTGCACGTCCAGGGCGGTCAGCCGGCGGCCGTCGCGCAGCCTCATGAGGTGCGTGAGCGAGGGGTCGTGGCTGACCGCGCGCAGTTCGCTGACCGGGTCGGCGATGCCGAGGTCGGCGCCGAGCGCCTTCTCCTCGATCATGGTGAGGATCAGCGCGGTGGTGCCGACCTTGAGGTAGGTGGAGATCTCGGAGAGGTTGGCGTCGCCGATGATGACGTGCAGCCGGCGGTACTTGTCGGCGTCGGCGTGCGGCTCGTCGCGGGTGTTGATGATCGGCCGCTTGAGGGTGGTCTCCAGGCCGACCTCGACCTCGAAGAAGTCGGCGCGCTGGGAGATCTGGAAGCCGCTCTGCCCGCCGTCCTGCCCGATGCCGACGCGGCCGGCGCCGCAGACGATCTGTCGGGTCACGAAGAACGGCGTCAGGTACGCCACGATGTCGGCGAACGGGGTCTGCCGGCGCATCAGGTAGTTCTCGTGAGCGCCGTAGCTGGCGCCCTTGTTGTCGGTGTTGTTCTTGTAGAGGTGGATCGGCTGGCTGCCGGGGATGGTGGCGGCCCGGCGGGACGCCTCGGCCATGACCCGCTCGCCGGCCTTGTCCCAGCGCACGATGTCGCGGGGCGTGGTGACCTCGGGGGTGGAGTATTCGGGGTGGGCGTGGTCCACGTAGAGGCGTGCACCGTTGGTGAGTATCACGTTGGCCAGGCCGAGGTCCTCGTCGGCGAGCGCCTCGGCGGGGTCGTAGGCGGCCCCGGAGTAGGTGAAGCCGCGGGCGTCGCGCAGCGGCGACTCCTCCTCGTAGTCCCAGCGGGCACGTCCGCCCCGGTTGAGCTCGGGCCGGGCCCCGTAGGCGTTGACCACCTGGGACGAGGTGACCATCGGGTTGGCTCCGGCCTGGCCGGGCACGGAGATGCCGTACTCGACCTCGGTGCCCATGATCCGTCTTACGCTCATCGACCTACCCGCTTCGCTCGCCCGACCCGGTCCCCCGTCATGTCGAGCGTAGTCCGACTGTTCGGGGACGGGGGCACGCCGGTGCGGGCGGGTCACCGGGTGTCGGCCCGTGGCGGCGCGCTCAGCACTTGATGATCATCGGCACGGTGGTGACCCACGGGCGTTGGCCCGCAGAGGGTCACGACGGTTGGCCGGCGGTCCGGGCGGGCGGCGGGGTCCCCGGCTCGGCCGCGGCGCGTGGGGCCGAGCCGGCGCGACGGGTAGGGGCCCGGGACGCGTCGCGTCCCGGGCCCCTACCGTCACCGTTTGTTCAGAGGTACTGGCCGGTGTTGCTGGCGGTCTCGATGGACCGGCCGGCCTCGGCGCCCTTGCCACCGGAGACGAGCGTGCGGATGTAGACGATCCGCTCGCCCTTCTTGCCGGAGATGCGGGCCCAGTCGTCGGGGTTGGTGGTGTTGGGCAGGTCCTCGTTCTCGCGGAACTCGTCGACGCAGGCGTCGAGCAGGTGCTGCAGGCGCATGCCCTTGCGACCGGAGGTGAGGAATTCCTTGATGGCCATCTTCTTGCTCCGGTCGACGATGTTCTGGATCATCGCGCCGGAGTTGAAGTCCTTGAAGTAGAGGACTTCCTTGTCACCGTTGGCGTAGGTGACCTCGAGGAAGCGGTTCTCCTCGGTTTCGGAGTACATCCGCAGCACCACGGCGTCGATCATCGCGGCGACGGTGGCCTGGGGGTCGGCCCCGTGTTCGGCGAGGTCGTCCGGGTGCAGCGGGAGCCCGGAGAGGATGTACTTGGAGAAGATGTCCTTCGCCGCCTCGGCGTCCGGTCGCTCGATCTTGATTTTCACGTCGAGCCGACCGGGGCGCAGGATCGCCGGGTCGATCATGTCTTCCCGGTTGGAGGCGCCGATGACGATGACGTTCTCCAGACCCTCCACGCCGTCGATCTCGCTGAGCAGCTGCGGAACGATCGTGTTCTCCACGTCGGAGGAGACGCCGGAGCCGCGGGTCCGGAAGATCGAGTCCATCTCGTCGAAGAACACGATCACCGGGGTGCCCTCGCCGGCCTTCTCCCGAGCCCGCTGGAAGATCAGCCGGATGTGCCGCTCGGTCTCGCCGACGTACTTGTTGAGCAGCTCCGGGCCCTTGATGTTGAGGAAGAAGCTGGTGTGCTTCTCCTTGCCCTGGCGCTCGGCGATCTTCTTGGCCAGCGAGTTGGCCACCGCCTTGGCGATGAGCGTCTTGCCGCAGCCGGGCGGCCCGTACAGCAGGATGCCCTTGGGCGGGCGGAGCTGGTGCTCGCGGAACAGGTCCGCGTGCAGGAACGGCAACTCCACCGCGTCGCGGATCTGCTCGATCTGCGACTGGAGGCCACCGATGTCGCCGTAGTCGACGTCGGGCACCTCCTCCAGGACCAGCTCCTCGACCTCGCTCTTCGGGATCCGCTCGTACGCGTACGCCGAGCGGGGCTCGATCATGAGCGAGTCGCCGGCCCGGATCGCCGAGCCGATGAGCGTCTCGGCGAGGTGCACGATGCGCTCCTCGTCGGAGTGGGAGACCACCAGCGCCCGGTCGCCCGGCCCGCCGTTCGGTCCCTCCAGGATCTCCTTGAGCATCACGACCTCACCGACCCGCTCGTACCCGAACGCGTCGACGATGTTGAGCGCGTCGTTGAGCAGGACCTCCTGACCGCGGCGCAACTCGTCCACGTCCAGTGAGGGCGAGACGGCCACCCGCAGCTTGCGGCCGCCGGTGAAGACGTCCACCGTCCCGTCGTCGTGTTTGGCCAGGAAGACTCCGTAGCCACTCGGCGGCTGCGCGAGCCGGTCGATCTCCTCCTTGAGCGTGACGATCTGCGTGCGAGCCTCCTTGAGGGTGCTCACCAGCCGGTCGTTGTTCTCGGTCAGCCGCGCCAACTGTGCCTGGGTGGCCGCCAGCCGCTCTTCGAGCTGCCGGACGTGTCGGGGGCTTTCGGTCAACTTCCGCCGCACCAGGGCGAGTTCCTCCTGAAGGAACGCGACCTGCGTGGAGAGATCGTGGGCTTCCTTCTCCCACCGTGCGGCGCGCGAGTCCGCGTCGTCGCTGCGTGCTGCCACGTCCCACCTCCCCGGGGGGCTTGAACGTTCTGAGCTAACACTAGCCGCTATGAGCCCGATTCGGTCCCACGCAACACCCTCGTCACCGAACCTTGATCGCCAAGGGTGGCCTGCCGGGCCGGTACGGGCGTTCGGGTACCGTCGGAGGCTGGTACGGGAGAACATGGGGGGTGCACCGGTGGCCGAGGTCGCGACCGACCAGTTGCAGGTCTGGGTGGACCAGGATCTCTGCACGGGTGACGGGCTCTGCGTGCAGTACGCGCCGGAGGTGTTCGAGTTCGACATCGACGGCCTGGCGTACGTCAAGGGCGTCGACGGTGAGCTGCGGATGGCGCCGGGCAGCCGGGTGGACGTGCCCGCGCACCTGCGCCTCGAAGTGATCGACTCCGCGAAGGAGTGTCCGGGCGACTGCATCCACGTGGTGCGTGGCGACGGCGTCGAGGTCGCCGGCCCGGACGCCGAGGACGACTGAGCCGAACGGGCGCCGGCGTCGCGCGGACCGCGCGACGCCGGCTCGACCCGAACAGGGGCCGGCTCAGAGCATCGGGCGGCCGACCACCGACGCCACCAGCCGGGCGAACTCCTCCAAGCGGGCGATCTGCCCGGCGCCACCGTCGTCGAGTGTCTTGCCGAAGCGCAGCGCGTCGTGCCGGGGCGTACCCGCCATGTCCTCGCTCGGCGGCGCCTCGTCCAACGAGGTGAGCAGCAGGTAGACGTCGATGCTGTCGACTCGGATCTCGCCGCTGTCGGAGCGGTTGAGCCGCCGCCGGCAGCCCACCTCGGTGACCGTGGAGACCGGCACGACCCGCAGGGACGACGTCATCGATCCCGGCGGCCCCTCCCCCGGCGGCACGTCCTCGCCGTGCCAGAGGATCAGCCGGCTGCCGTCGCAGACGACGACTTCCTGCCACACGCCGTTGACCTCGTTGACGAAGCGTTCCAGGGTGAAGCCGAGCACCGAGGCGCCGCGCAGCACTCCGCCGAGCGCTTCCAGGGCGACGTCCGGGTCGCGCAGATAGGCCCGCGCCGCCGACTCCAGGTCCTGATAGGGCGACCAGTCCGGAAACACGGCGGGCAGGTCGCCGCCGCCGTAACCCGGTCGGCTCATGCCGCCGCCTCCCCCCGCACGCCGATGGTCACGGCCTGTCCATCTCCCCCGTCGCGTCGGGCTGCGCGTCGGCGGCCCTGGCGGCGGCCGCCTGCCGGGCCGCCTCGGCCTCGCGCAGGTCCTGCCGGCGCTGCGCGTACGCCTCGGTGCCCTTGCTGGGCTTGCGGCGGCGCGGCGGCGCGGTGACGCCCGGGGCGAGCTTGCGCGCGGAGACCAGGAACGCGGTGTGCGCGATCATCCGGTGGTCGGGGCGGACGGCGAGGCCTTCGGCATGCCAGTCGCGCACGAGCGACTCCCAGGCGCGGGGCTCGGTCCAGCCGCCGCGCTCGCGCAGTGCCTCGACGAGTTCGGAGAGCTGGGGCGTGGTGGCCACGTAGCCGATGAACACGCCGCCGGGCACCAGCGCCCGCTCGACCATGTCGAGGGTCTCCCAGGGGGTGAGCATGTCCAGGATGATCCGGTCGAAGCCGGTCTCCTGGCACTGTGCGACGTCGCCGACGTGCAGGTTCCAGGAGGGGTGCGGCCCGTTGAAGAACGCCTCGACGTTGCGCTTGGCGATCTGGGCGAAGTCGTCGCGCAGCTCGAACGAGTGCAGCTCCCCCTCGGTGCCTACCGCGCGCAGCAGCGAGCAGCTGAGCGCCCCGGAGCCGGCCCCGGCCTCGAGGACCTTCGCGCCGGGGAAGATGTCGCCCATCGCGACGATCTGCGCCGAGTCCTTCGGGTAGATCACCTGGGCGCCGCGGGGCATGGACAGCACGTAGTCCGAGAGCAGCGGGCGCAGCGCCAAAAAGGCGGTGCCGCCGCCGGAGGTGGTCACCACGCTGCCGTCGGGCAGCCCGATCAGCGCGTCGTGGGCCAGGATGCCGCGGTGGGTGTGGAACTCCTTGCCGGGCTCCAGCGTCACGGTGTGCATCCGCCCCTTGGGGTCGGTCAGCTGCACCCGGTCGCCGGGCCGGAACGGGCCACGGTGCACGGGTGTCAGCGCCGGGTTGGCGGGGTCGGCGGCGACGGTGGAGGGAGTTGCGGTCACGATGTCATCTTCCGGTTGGGTTCGAGGAGCTGTGCCAGGTCCCCGATGTGCAGAATGCCGACGACATCTTCGCCTGACGTCACCACGTACTGCGCGCCCGGGTGGGTCTGCACGGCCTCCATCACCCGTTCGCCGTCCAGCCCGACCGCAAGGGTGGGTAGCGCGGCCAGCGCGCGGGCGACGGCGTCCACCGCCAGCCAGGGGCGGCGCTCGGCGGGGACGGCCGCGGCGGCGGCCGGGTCGACCAGCGCCACGGGGCGGCCGGTGGAGTCGGTGACCAGCAGCGCGGCGGTGGGCTGCCCGCCCTCGGCGCGGCGGCGCTGGGCCTCGGACAGCGGTGTGCCGGTGGGTACCGGCCAGATCGGCCGCGCCAGTCGGGACAGGTCGATGAGCGGGAACCGCCTGCTGACCCGCGCCGCCCGGATCGACTGGCCGGCGCCGCGCCAGAGCGTGACGGCCACCAGCAGCATCAGTGGCAGCGCCACCGGTACGAGGTAGTCGGTCACGGTCAGCAGGCCGACCAGGGCGGCGGTGCCGACGGCGACGACGCGGCCCGCCCAGCCGGCGACCTCGGTGCCGCGGTGCCGGTCGCGGGTCAGGCCCCACACGGCGGCGCGCAGGGCACGCCCGCCGTCCAGCGGCAGCCCGGGGAGGATGTTGAACAGCGCCACGATGACGTTGCTCAGGGCGAGCTGGAAGGCGAGCTGGTGGGCCACTGTGCCCTGGGGAAGGGCCAGGGTGGCGGCGACCGCGAGGACGCCGAGCACCGCGGAGACCGCCGGGCCGGCAAGCGACACCAGCAGGTCGACCTTCGGCGTCGGGGCGTCCCGTTCCATCTCGGTGTACCCGCCGAGCAGTTCCAGGGTGATCCCGCGCACACCGATGCCGTAGCGGCGGGCGGTGAGCGCGTGACCCAGCTCGTGCAGCAGCACCGAGCCGAGCAGTGACACCACGAACCCGAAGCCGATCAGATAGCCACTGACCTGCGGCAGGTCCAGTTGCCGGCGGGCGAACTCGGCGTAGAGCACGGCGACCAGCACGGCGAGCAGGAGCATCGAGGCGTTGAGGTGCAACGGCACCCCG
This sequence comes from Micromonospora sp. NPDC049004, assembly GCF_040649315.1. Classification (NCBI taxonomy): domain Bacteria; kingdom Bacillati; phylum Actinomycetota; class Actinomycetes; order Micromonosporales; family Micromonosporaceae; genus Micromonospora; species Micromonospora sp. NPDC049004. The sequence continues at coordinate 759,519 of NZ_JBEZFG010000001.1, read as the reverse complement.
AGCACACGGCCCACGCTCAGACCGGATCGCCGGTCGGACCGACGTGGTGGCCGGGTTCTCTGCTCCATCGCACCGATGCTACGGACCGGCCCGGCGTGGGGCGGGCGGCGGGCGGTGTCACACCGGTGCCCTAACCTTTGCGGACATGACGGCGGAACCGGTCACCACCCCCCAGTCCTTCACCCCGGCACAGACACCGCCGACGGTGCGGGCCTCGCTGTCCCCGTCGCGGGCGGCGGATTTCAAGACCTGCCCGCTGCTCTACCGGTTCCGCAGCATCGACCGGCTGCCCGAGCGCACGACCGTCGAGCAGGCCCGGGGCACGCTGGTGCACGCGGTGCTGGAGCGGCTGTTCGACCTGCCCGCGCAGGCCCGCACGCCGGCCGCGGCCGGCGACCTGGTGGCCCCCCAGTGGGACCGGCTGGTCACCGAGCAGCCGGAGCTGGCCGGGATCTTCGACGGCGCCGAGCCGGCCGGCCCGGTGGAGTTCCTGCGCTCCGCGGCGGGGCTGCTGGAGGGCTACTTCGCCGTGGAGGATCCGACCCGGCTGGAGCCGGCCGAACGCGAGAGCCTGATCTCGGCGGTCGTCGACGAGGAGCTGCTCATCCGGGGCTATCTCGACCGGCTCGACGTCGCCCCGGACGGCGCGCTGCGGGTGGTCGACTACAAGACCGGCGGCGCACCCCGGGAGGCGTTCGAGGCGCGGGCGCTGTTCCAGCTGAAGTTCTACGCGCTGGTGCTGTGGCGCACCCGGGGGGTGGTGCCCCGGGTGCTGCGTCTGCTCTACCTGCGCGACGCCGAGGTGTTGGATTACACCCCCGACGCCGAGGAGCTGGTCCGCTTCGAGCGCACGGTGGTGGCGTTGTGGCGGGCGATCGAGCAGGCCACCGCCCGGCAGGACTTCCGACCCCGTCCGAGCAGGCTGTGCGACTGGTGCAGTCACCAGGCGATCTGCCCCACCTTCGGTGGCACTCCGCCGCCGTTCCCCGTCGCGGCGGCGAACGCCGATCCGCTGCGTGACGCCCGATCCGCCCCGGTGGTGCCCGGCGCCGACGAGTGACCGTCCGGCCCGGCGGTCCGACCGACCGACCGGCCGTCCGGCCGCCGCGACGGTGACACGCGCGGCGCGGACCCGACCGCAGCGGTGCGGGCTCGGTCGGGACAGGGCGCCCGGCCGACCTCTACCGTGGTCCGCGACGCGTCCGCCGGTGGACGCGAGGGTGACCGGCGACGCGGGACGGGAGACGACATGAGCGATCGGGTGGCCCCGGCACGACCGGTACGGATCCTGCTCGCCGACGACCAGCCGCTGCTGCGCACGGGCTTCCGGATGGTGCTGGGCGCCGCGGGTGACCTGGACGTGGTGGCGGAGGCCGGCGACGGCGTGGAGGCGGTGGAGCTGTCCCGGCGGCTCCTGCCCGACGTCGTGCTGATGGACATCCGGATGCCCCGCATGGACGGGGTGGCGGCGACCCGGGCGATCGTCGACTCCCGCCTGCCGGTGCGGGTGCTGGTGCTGACCACGTTCGACCTCGACGAGTACGTGGTGGGGGCGCTGCGCGCGGGCGCCAGCGGGTTCCTGGCCAAGGACGTACCCGCCGAGGAGCTGATCGCGGCGATCCGCACGGTGGCCGGCGGGGACGCGGTGGTCGCGCCGCGGATCCTGCGGCGGCTGCTGGAGCGCTTCGCCGACCTGCTGCCGGACCCGGCGGCGACGCCGTCGGCGACGCTCAGCGCGCTCACCGACCGGGAGCGCGAGGTGCTGGTGCAGGTGGCCCGGGGGTTGTCCAACGCCGAGATCGCCGCGGTGCTGTCGGTCAGCGAGACCACCGTCAAGACCCACGTCGGGCATGTGCTGACCAAGCTGCGGCTGCGCGACCGGGTGCAGGCGGTCGTGCTGGCGTACGAGTCGGGTCTGGTCCGCCCCCGGGCGTAGCGGACACGCGGCGGCTACCCCACCCGGCGTACTCGAAGATCCCTCCGTGGGGGGACGGTTCTGTTGCCGTGCTCACCTACCGTGACCGTAGACGGCTCGGCGCGGTTGACCCTCCTGTGGCGTACGGGGGAAGTGTCGTGTCCGGCGGTGTTTCGCCGGTCGGGAAACCTGTCGATCGGCGGCCGGGTCAGGGGCAACCCTGATGCGGCATGGGGGTGCACCCGCAGCGAGAAATCCGCGCCGGGTCCCCCCAGGGGCGGACGGGGCGGGCGCGAGCAGCGCCGATGATTGAACGGTCACGCCGGACCATCGGGGGGCGGCGTGAGATTCGGACAGACGGAAGAGGTAGATGACGTGACCGCGACGGTAGGCCAGCAGGCGCAGGCCGCGGCCCGGGCGAACGACGTGTGGAAGGTGTACGGCAGCGGCGAGGCTCAGGTCATCGCGCTGCGGGGGGTCAGCGCGGAGTTCGAACGTGGCCGCTTCACCGCGATCATGGGCCCGTCGGGTTCCGGCAAGTCGACGCTGATGCACTGCCTGGCCGGTCTGGACTCGGTGACCCGGGGGACGGTGTCGATCGGTGCGACGACGGTCACCGGCCTCGGTGACTCGGGGCTGACGAAGCTGCGCCGGGACAAGGTGGGCTTCATCTTCCAGCAGTTCAACCTGCTGCCGACGCTCACCGCGAAGGAGAACATCCTGCTGCCGTTGTCGATCGCCGGTCGCAAGCCGGACCCGGCCTGGTACGACACGGTGATCAAGACGGTGGGCCTGCAGGACCGGTTGGACCACCGGCCGGCGCAGCTCTCCGGCGGTCAGCAGCAGCGGGTGGCGTGTGCGCGGGCGCTGGTCTCCCGCCCCGACGTGATCTTCGCGGACGAGCCGACCGGCAACCTGGACTCGCGCTCCGGCGCGGAGGTGCTCGGCTTCCTGCGCAACTCCGTGCGTGAGCACGGCCAGACCATCGTCATGGTCACCCACGACCCGACCGCCGCGGCGTACGCCGATCGGGTGGTCTTCCTCGCCGACGGGCAGATCGTCTCGGAGTTGATCGAGCCGACCGCCGACACGGTGCTGGACACCATGAAGAAGCTGGACACCCCGGCTGAGGTGGGCAACTGATGTTCCGGGCGACACTCAAGAGTCTGCTGGCCCGCAAGGTCCGGCTGATCCTGTCCGGGCTGGCGGTGGTGCTCGGGGTCATGTTCGTCTCCGGCGCGTTCGTGCTGACCGACACGCTGGGCCGCTCCTTCGACTCGGTCTTCGCCGACGGTTTCTCCGAGATCGACGTGAACGTCGCGGCGAAGCCGAAGGTGCAGGTCGACGAGATGGAGGGCGAGCAGACCGCCGCTCCGCTGCCGGCCGCCGTGGTGGACCGGGTCAAGCAGGTGCCGGGCGTGGCCTCGGCGACCGGCATCGTCAACGCCGACGGTGCCCGGGTGATCGGCAGCAACGGCAAGGTGATCACCTCGTTCGGTCCGCCCCAGTTGGGCGAGAACTGGATCGGCGAGACCGACCTGATGCAGTTGCGGGAGGGGCGCGCGCCGCAGGCCGAGGACGAGATTGTTCTCAACAAGGCGCTGGCCACGGCCGCGAAGGTGCAGGTCGGCCAGAAGGTCGGTGTGCTCACCGCGTTCGAGTCGAAGAAGCGGGACTTCACCCTGGTCGGGATCATGGGTTACAGCGGTGACCGGGACTCGATCGGCGGGGTCAACGAGGTCTTCTTCACCACGCCAGTGGCGCAGCGGCTGATGCTGGGCGAGCCGGACACGTTCAGCAGCATCACGCTGCGCGCCGCCGACGGCGTCTCGGACGAGCGGCTGCGCGACGACGTGGCCCGGACCCTGGGCGCGGACTTCGAGGTCAAGACGGGCAAGCAGGTGGCCGCGGACGCCTCTGCCGGGCTGAAGGAGGGCCTGTCCTTCTTCAACAAGATCCTGCTCGGCTTCGCCGCGGTGGCGCTGCTGGTGGGCACGTTCCTGATCCTCAACACCTTCTCGATCATCGTGGCGCAGCGGACCCGGGAGCTGGCGCTGATGCGCGCGATCGGCGCCAGCGGCCGGCAGATCATCGGTTCGGTGGTGCTGGAGGCCATCGCGGTCGGGTTGATCGCGTCGGTGCTCGGCCTGGCGGCCGGCATCGGTGTGGGCGCGCTGCTGGCGTACCTGTTCGGCAAGTTGGCCGGTGGGCTGACCCTGGCCGGGATCGGCGTGCCGGCGGCAGCGGTGATCGGTTCCTTCGGCGTCGGTCTGGTGATCACCGTGGTGGCGGCGCTGCTGCCGGCCCTGCGGGCATCCCGGATCCCGCCGATCGCCGCCATGCAGGACGTGGCGACCCCGGACCGGCCGCTGACCAAGATCACGGTGGCCGGGTCGGTGGTCACCGGCATCGGCGCGCTGCTGCTTTTCCTTGGGCTCAGCGGCAACGCGGGTGGTCAGACTCTGTCCACCATCCTGGGTGGGGTGCTGTTCGCCTTCATCGGCGTGGCGCTGCTGACCCCGCTGATCAGTCGGCCGGTGGTGAGCCTGCTCGGCGCGATCTTCTCCTGGTCGGTGCCGGGCCAGTTGGGCCGGCTGAACTCGGGGCGCAACCCGCGCCGCACCGCGATCACCGCAGCCGCGCTGATGGTCGGCATCGCGCTGGTCACCGGCGTCACGGTGATCCTCGATTCGGCCAAGGGCAGCATCAGCGCCCTCGCCCAGGACACCATCAAGGCCGAGCTGGTGATCTCCGGCCAGCAGGGCGGGCCGCGTCCGCCGAGCTTCGACCCGGGTGTCCTGGACCGGGCCAAGGCCCTGCCCGGCGTGCAGTTGGTCGACGGCGAGTACGGCGACATGGCCAGGATCAACGGCGAGGGCACCTGGGTGGCGGCGAGCAGCGACGTCGCGTCGCTGCGGCAGATCTTCGGCGCGAAGGCCACCGCCGGTGACATCGACCGGCTCGGACCGACCCAGATGCTCGCCAGCTCCGACACCGCCAAGTCCCGTGGCTGGTCGGTCGGCTCGACAGTGAATGTGCAGCTGACCCGGGGCGAGGCCCGGACGTACACGATCAGCGGGATCTACGAGTCGTCGCAGCTGACCAACCCGGTGACGTTGCCGGCGACCGCGGCGAAGGACTTCGCCATCCCGCAGCCCATCCAGGGCTTCATCCAGCTGGCGCCGGGCGCCCGGGTGGCCGACGTGCAGCCGCAGGTGGAGGCGCTGCTCGCGGACAGCCCCGAGGTGTCGGTGGCCGATCGGGACGCGTTCATCCAGCAGCAGATGAGCTCGCTCGACGGGCTGCTCACGATGATCCAGATCCTGCTGGCGCTGGCCATCGTGATCGCCGTCCTGGGCATCGTCAACACCCTCGCGCTGTCGGTGCTGGAGCGGACCCGGGAACTGGGCCTGCTGCGGGCCATCGGCCTGCGCCGCGGGCAGACCATGGGCATGATCACGGTCGAGGCGGTGGTGATCTCCGTGTTCGGGGCGCTGCTGGGCGTGGCGGTCGGCAGCGGCCTCGGCGCCGCAGTGGTCGAGGCGCTCAAGGACGAGGGCATCACCGACCTGATCCTGCCCTGGGGGCAGATGGGCGTCTTCCTCGGTCTCGCCGCGATCATCGGGGTGGTGGCGGCGGTGCTGCCCGCCGTGCGGGCGGCCCGGATCAACGTCCTGGGCGCGATCGCCCACGACTGACGTCGGGCAGGAAAAAGGGGGATCCCGCACTTGCGGGGTCCCCCTTTTTTCGCCTCAGGCCACGGCGCGGTCGGCCAGCAGGGCCGCGAGCACCTCCAGGTCCACGCCCGTCAGGCTCTCCACCTGGTGTACGCCGGTCCCGTCGGGCAACGGCACCTCGGCGGGTACGGCCAGCACGGCCGCGCCGGAGGCGAGCGCGCTGGCCACCCCGGTCGGTGAGTCCTCGATCGCCACACACCGCTCGATCGGGACGCCGAGCAGCCGCGCGGCGGTCAGGTAGGGCTCCGGGTGGGGCTTGGCCGCGACCACCTCGTCGCCGGCGACCACCACGTCGAAGGTGTCCCGCCCCAGGGTGTCCAGGGCGATCTCGACGAGGGCCCGCGGGCTGGACGTGACCAGCGCCGTGGGGATTCCCGCCGCGCGGACCGCGTGCACCAGGTCGAACGCCCCCGGCCGCCAGGGCAGACCGGCCCGGAACAGGTCCAGGATCCGGGCGTTGATCCACGCCGCGCTGACCTCGGGGTCCCGTTCGGGCTGCCCCAGGTCGTCGTGCAGGATGCGCATCGACTCGGCCATGGCGGTGCCGACGATCGACCGGCGGGCGTCGGCGGAGAGGTCACCGCCGTACTCGCACGCCAGTTCCTGCAGCGCGACGTCCCACAGCTTCTCGCTGTCGACCAGCGTGCCGTCCATGTCGAAGAGCACGGCGGCGGGGTGTTGGCTGCTCAGCGGATCCTCCAGGGTCGTGGGCGACACCGGCGATCCTGCCAGCACGGCCCGTGGCCGGTGGCGGCAACGGGCGTCGGGGTGATCCGGGCAACCCCGCTCAGCCCAGGTCGCACTCGGAGAGCGAACGCTCGTAGCCGCGGAAGAACATGTCGGTGCGCTGCTCGGCGGTGCCGTGCGCGCCCTCGGCGAACCACGGCTGGTCGGGGTCGTCGCCGACGGCCGCCACCCCCTCCCGGAACTCGTCCAGGTCGCCCTCGGCGAGGCTCAGGTCGCCGGAGCGCACCGAATCGCCGAGGTACGCCCCCGCCATGCAGTCGGCCTGCAACTCCTGCTGGATGGTGTAGCTGTAGTTGATGCCGAGGCGCACCTGGATGCCGTGGGCGTACTCATGGCCGAGCAGGTAGAACACGAACGCGTCACCGACCTCGCGGAACGCCGCCACCGACCAGGCGACGTCGTACGCGATGAAGTCGCCCTGCGAGCAGTAGACCGCGTTGTTGCGGGGCAGCGGCTGCCCGCCGCAGGACACCTCGCCGGCCCGCTGGTACGGGGTGACCCGCCGGATCGGTTGGAAGCGCTTCCCGGACGCCTTGAACTGGGCCGCCCAGTAGCGCTCGGCGACCGCCTGCGCGTCGGCGACGTCCTGCTTGAACTCGGCCACGCTCGTGGTGCTGTCGGCGCGGGTGGTGCCCGGCCCCGGCGAGGCGGCCGACGGGTTCGCTCCCGGGCGTTCGCCCTCCGGCTCGGCCAGTCCACCGCCGGCGCAGGCGAGCGACACCAGCGCGGCGACCACCAGGCCCGCCAGGGGCCCCCGGGCGTCGCGTCCTGACCATGCCCCCACTGTGCCTCCCCAGACCTCGGCGCTCGCACGGCGCAGTACCCCGACGGTACGACCGCCACGCCCATCGGATCCCACGCACCACCGGGCCGGGCGGTTCACGGGCCGGGCGGTTCACGGGCCGGCCGGGCGGCTCGACCCGCAGACCGGCCGGGCGGTTCACGTGGCCGGCGCTGGCCGCCACAATGGCCCGGGGCGGACGTGGCCGTCCGGTGAGGAGGGCGACGTGCACGTGCTGGGCAGCCGCCGACGCAGCCAACCGGCCCCGGCGCATGTCGTGTGGCGGTCGCTGCGTGACCCGTACGCTGCTGGCAGTCGTCAGTGGTTGGAGTTGCGCGACGACGAGGTGCCGCCCCGGGTGGTGGCGGGCTACGCGCCGGTGCTGCTGGTGTGGTCGTCGCTGTGGCCGCACCGGCCGCTGGACCGGATCCGCTTCGATGTGACGCACGGCCTGCCCGGCGGGGACTGCACGCTGCGCTGGACCCTGACCACCGAGGCGGACCTACCGAGCGAGAGCACCCTCGGCTACCTGCGGCACCGCCTCAACTACCTGATCAACAACCGCCTCCGCCTCTCCTACGGCCAGTGAGCCCCGTTGATCATGAAGTTGTTGCCCTCGGACGCGGCGTGTCGGGGCAACAACTTCATGGTCAACGGGGCTGGTGGGGGCGGGAGTGTCCGGGGAGCGGGGTTGGGTTCGACGTTTCCGGTGAGCGGTGCCGGGGCGGCACCGGAGACAGGAGGGCCACCGTGAAGTACATGATTCTGCTCTACGGGTCGCAGCAGGACTACGACGTGCTGTCGGGGCGGGCGTCCGACCGACCGGCCATGTCCGCCGAGCAGATCGCGGCCATGCACCAGCACATGGAGACGTTCCACCAGGCGCTCGCCGAATCCGGGGAACTCGTCGACGCGCGGGGCCTCAGCGAGCCGGTGCACGCCCGTCGCGTCCGGGTACGCGACGGGGCGTCAGTCATCACCGACGGCCCGTACCCGGAGACGCAGGAGGTGCTCGCGGGTTACACGATCGTGGAGTGCGCCAGCTTCGACCGGGCCACCGAGATCGCCGCCGGCCTGGTCGACCCGGACAGCCCCGGCGCGTACGTGGACGTGCGGCCGGTGCTGGACGGCGTCGAGGACCTGGCCGGCTGACCAGGTGCCGGCGACGCCCGTCGAGGATCTGCTGCGCGAGCTGGCGCCGCAGGTCCTCGGCGCGCTGGTCCGCCGCTACGGGCACTTCGACACCGCCGAGGACGCGGTGCAGGAGGCGCTGATCGCGGCGGCGGACGCGTGGCCGCGCGACGGCGTACCGGACAATCCCCGCGCGTGGCTGATCACCGTCGCGTCCCGGCGGCTCACCGACCTGCTCCGGCGCGACCAGGCGCGGACGCGGCGGGAGAAGACGGCGGCGCGCTGGGTGCTGCCGGAGCAGTGGTTGGCGCCGCCCGCCGACCGGTCTCCGGCAGACGCCGACGACACGCTCATCCTGCTGTTCCTGTGCTGCCACCCGGCGCTGACGCCGGCGTCGCAGATCGCGCTGACGCTGCGCGCGGTGGGCGGGTTGAGCACCGCCGAGGTGGCCCGCGCGTTCCTGGTGCCGGAGGCGACGATGAGCCGGCGGATCAGCCGCGGCAAGCAGCGCATCCGCGACAGCGGCCTGCGGTTCGCGCCACCGACCGGGGCCGAGCGCGCCGACCGGGTCGCCGCGGTGCTGCACGTGCTCTACCTGATCTTCACCGAGGGGTACGCGCGGACCGCCGGCCCGGGGCTGCTGCGCGCCGACCTGACCGCCGAGGCGATCCGGCTGACGCGGCTGGTGCACCGGCTGCTGCCCGACGACCCCGAGGTCGCGGGGCTGCTCGCGTTGATGCTGCTCACCGACGCCCGCGCACCGGCGCGGATCGGCGTCCACGGCGAGTTGGTGCCGATGGCCGAGCAGGATCGCGGCCGGTGGCGGGCCGACCAGATCGCCGAGGGGGTCGCCCTGATCACCAGGGCGCTGCCGCGCGGGGTGGTCGGGCCGTACCAGCTCCAGGCGGCCATCGCGGCCGTGCACGACGAGGCGCCGAGCGCGGCGGCCACCGACTGGGCGCAGATCACCGCCCTGTACGAGGTGCTGCTCGGCCTGTCCGACAATCCGGTCGTGGCGCTCAACCACGCGGTGGCGGTGGCCATGAGCCGGGGAGCGCCGGCCGGCCTGGCGCTGCTGGCCGACCTGGCCGACGACGTCCGGTTGGCCGACGATCCGCGGCTGCCTGCCGCTCGCGCCCACCTGTGGGAGCTGACCGGTGAGCGGGTCGCGGCGCGGGAGGCGTACCGGATGGCTGCGGCACGCTCGACGAACCTGGCGCAGCAGCGCTACCTGAACGCCCGCGCGGACCGGCTTGCGGCCGACCCGCCGGCCGCCGGCTGAGCCGACCGCCGACTGAGCCGACCGCCGACTGGGTCGGCCACCGGCTGAGCCGGCCACCGGTGACGAATCAGCGCGGAGGGGCGCGACGCCGAGGAGGTCAGGGGCTGGCGGCCAGGAAGACGAACGCGGCCAGCAGCACCAGGTGCACGCCGCCCTGCAACACGTTGGCCCGCCCCGGCACCACGGTCAGCACTGCCGTCACCGCGGTGAGCGCGAGCAGCGCGAGCTGGGTGCCGCCGAGGCCGAGCAGCAGCGGGCCGTCCAGCCAGATCGAGGCGATGGCGATGGCCGGGATGGTCAGGCCGATGCTGGCCATCGCCGAGCCGAGGGCGAGATTGAGGCTGATCTGCACGCGGTCCCGGCGCGCGGCGCGGGCAGCGGCCAGGGTCTCCGGCAGCAGCACCAGCAGGGCGATGATCACGCCGACGAACGCGTGCGGCAGGTTCGCCGCGGCGACGCCGGCCTCGATGGTCGGTGAGACGGTCTTGGCGTCGCCGACCACCGCGACCAGCGCCACCAGCAGCAGCCCCAGGCTGACCAGCGCGGCGCGGGTCGTCGGCGGCTTGGCGTGCTCCTCCGCGTCGATCACCCGACCCTGGCTGTCGACCGGCAGGAAGTAGTCGCGGTGCCGGCCGGTCTGCACCAGCACGAACAACCCGTAGAGCGCCAGCGACGCCACGGCGGCGAAGGTGAGCTGGGCCGGGCTGAACTGCGGGCCGGGCCGGGCCGTGAACGTCGGGATGACCAGGCTCAGGGTGGCCAGGGTGATCACGGTGGCCAGCGCGCCGCCGGTGCCCTCGGGGTTGAACACCGCGACGCGACGACGCAGCGCCCCGAGCAGCAGGGACAGGCCGAGTATCCCGTTACAGGTGATCATGACGGCGGCGAAGACGGTGTCCCGGGCGAGCGACTGGGTCTTCTCCGGCCCGCTGATCATCAGCGTGACGATGAGGGCGACCTCGATCACGGTGACCGCGACGGCGAGCACCAGCGACCCGTACGGCTCCCCCACCCGGTGGGCGACCACCTCCGCGTGGTGCACGGCCGCGAGGACCGCGCCGCCCAGCAACGCGGCGACCACCACGACGATGGGGGCGGGAAGTTCTCGCCCCCAGGTCACGAGCAACACCAGCACCGCGAGTACGGGTACGGCGACGGTCCAATCGAGCAGGCGGGATCGAAGCTGGGCTGGCATGCCGTCAAGAGTGCCAGGTCACCTGATCATGTGCCCACCATCGACGCGACGCCGGGGGCGCAGACCCGTAACCTATGGGTTACCCTTTCGCCGTGGACGAGGTGGCCACCGCGATCGCGGACCCGGTGCGGCGGCGCATCCTGACCATGCTGCGCGACGCGCCGCTGGCCGCCGGTGAGATCGCCCAGCGGTTCGCCATCAGCCGACCCGCGGTCAGTCGCCACCTGCGGGTGCTGCGGGAGAGCGGGCTGGTCCGCGACGAGCTGATCGGCCGCCGCAGGATCTACCGGCTCGACCCCGGCCCGCTCGCCGCGCTGATCAACTGGCTCGCCGGGTTCACCGCGGCGGAGCAGTGGGAGCAGCGCCTCGACGCCCTGGAGACCGAGGTCCATCGCACCCGCCGGGAACGCCGCGCCCGCGGCCCGGCGGCACACCGAACGGAGCACATCGCATGACCCGTACACCCGCTGGCCGCCTGTTCCGCACCGCCACCGGCCACGATCTCGTCCTGACCCGCACCTTCCGCGCCCCGGCGGCGGACGTGTGGGCCAGCCTGACCGAGTCGGAGCGCACGGCCCGCTGGTTCGGCCCGTGGGAGGGCGACGCCGGGCCCGGCCGGACCATCCGGGTCCAGATGGCGTACGAGGAGCAGCAGCCCTGGTGCGAGGTGCGCATCGAGGTGTGTGAGCCGCAGCGGCGCCTCGGCGTCTCGATGATCGACGGCTCGGGCAACTGGCTGCTGGAGTTCGCGCTGACCGAGACCGACGGCAACACCGAGCTGCGCTTCGCCCAGCGCCTCACCAGCCTGGACGGCATCGCGGAGGTGGGCGCCGGCTGGGAGTACTACCTGGACATGCTCGTCGCGTCGCGGGACGGCTCCCGTCGGCCGGAGTTCGACGAGTACCACCCCGCCATGACCCCCTACTACCGGGCGCTGGCCACCGACGGCGTCTAGGAGCTGGCTTCCCGCAGCGCCGCGAACTCGGCCGTCAGCGCCGGCAGCGGGAAGTGCGCGTTCAGGCCGCTGGGGTTGGGCAGCACCCAGACCCGGGCGGGGCCCAGCCGCTCCGGCTGCGGGCCCAGCCCGGCCTTCGGCCTGACGAACGCGATCCGGTACGCGGTCACCCCGAGAATCGCCACCCACCTCGGCCGGTGCCGCTCGGCCTTGACCGCCAGCCCGGTCACCCCGGCCACCAGCTCCGCCGGGGTCAGCTCGTCGGCGCGGGCGGTGGCCCGGTTGCTCAGGCTGGTGATCCCCAGCCCCTGCGCGAGCAGCTCGGCGCGCTCCCACGGGCGCAGCTCCCGGTCGGTGAAGCCGGCGCCGTGCAGGGCCGGCCAGAAGCGACTGCCCCGGCGGGCGAAGTGCTCCCCCACCGCCGCCGAGTACAGGCCCGGGTTGAAGCCGCAGAACAGCACCCGCAGGCCCGGGCCGATCACGTCCACCAGGCCACGACCGGCCGCGGCCGCGACCTCGTGGCGGGTCGGCGGCCGCCAGGGCTGCGCCGCGCCCGCGTCCATCACACCGATCCTTGCGTACGCTCCGGCACCCGTCCCGACCTGCGCGCAACCCGAACGCACCCACCCGGTGCGCGCCGGTGATCACGACTTGACACCCTGGACGGATGCACAGCACCGACCACCTCGCCGCCAGCCGGTACGCGCGGATGCTCTGGAACACGCCGCTCTCGGAGGAGCACGCCGCCCTGCTGCTGCGACGACTCGACGTACGCCCCGGCGCGCGCGTGCTCGACCTGGGCTGCGGCTGGGGTGAGCTGCTGCTGCGCGCCGTCGCCGCCGGCGGCGTGGCGGGCCCCGTCGCGACGAGGGGCGTCGGCGTCGACACCGACGAGGCCGCCCTCGCCCGGGGGCGCCGGCTCGCCGCCGAGAAGTCGCTGAACCGGCACGTCGCCTTCGTGATGGGCGAGGCGGCAGCCTGGCACGAGCCGGCCGACCGGGTCCTGTGCATCGGCTCGGCGCACGTCTTCGGCGGCACCGGCGCGGCTCTCGACGCGCTCGCCAGCGTGGTCCGCCCGGGCGGGCGGCTGCTGCTCGGCGAGGGGTACTGGCAGTCCGAACCCACCGCCGAGGCCACACGGATCTTCGGTGCGGACGTCACCGATCTCGCGGGCCTCGTCGAGGCCGCCCGCACGCGGGGGTGGCGGCTGCTGCACCTGAGCGCCGCCGACCAGCGGGAGTGGGACGACTTCGAGTCCACCTGGCTCGCGGGCCGGCAGGAGTGGCTGCTGACGTACCCCGAGGATCCCCGCGCGGACCAGGTTCGCGCGGAGCTCGACGACCGGCTGCGCCAGTACGTCGGCGGCTACCGGGGCGTCCTGGGCCTCGCGTACCTCGTCCTCGGTCGCTGACGCCACCGGCGCAAGCTGCCCGTTTCGCCCACCGACCGCGTCCCGATGAGGGAGAGTGCTGGCGAGACCTGTCGTCGACGGCCGGGCCGTGCCTCGGCGTCGTCGTGTGCGGAGGTGCGGATGAGCGGCACGACCCCGACCGGGCCCGTCAACAACGTGGTCCTGGTGCACGGCGCCTACGCCGACGGCTCCTCCTGGTCCGACGTCATTCCGCTCCTGCAGCGGGCCGGGTTGACGGTCACCGCGGTGCAGAACCCGCTGACCTCCCTGGCCGACGACGTGGCGGCCACCAACCGCGCCCTCGACCGGCAGGACGGGCCGACGGTGCTGGTGGGGCACTCCTGGGCGGGCACGGTCATCAGCGAGGCCGGCAACCATCCCAAGGTCACCGCCCTGGTGTACGTCGCCGCCCGCGCGCCGGACGCCGGAGAGGACTTCACGGCGCTCGCGGCGCGGTTCCCCACCCCACCGGCGAACGCCGGGCTCGTGCACAACGACGGCTTCGCGCAACTCAGCGAGAAGGCCTTCCTCGACGACTTCGCCGGCGGCGTCGACGAGACCCGTGCGCGTTCCCTCTTCGCGGCTCAGGGGCCGATCGCAGGGGACCTCTTCGCCGGCCGCACGACTGTCGCGGCCTGGCGGGACCGGCCCTGCTACTACTCCGTCTCCACGGCGGACCGGACCACCGCGCCCGAGCTGGAGCGGTTCCTGGCCGAGCGGATGAACGCGACGACGATCGAGGTCGACTCCTCGCACCTCGCCATGGTCACGCACCCCGAGGCGATCGCCGACCTCATCCTCATGGCGACCAGGGGCACTCGCGACCCGCAGCCGGACACCCGAGGCTGACCACCGCGACGCTGGCGCGCACCGTCAGGTCAGGGCGCACGCGGTGCCGCAGTACGGGCAGTGCGCGCGCTTGGCGTTCGAGGTGACCTCCACATCGCAGCGTGGACACCTGCCGTTCTCCCACAGGCCCTGATCCAGGCCGAGCCCGCCGCCGTAGTAGTCGCGATCGGGCCAGGCGACCAGCTCGACGCCGAGGCCCGGCTCGACGTCGTCCTCGAACCAGGTGACGCTGGCCAGGGTCAGCACCGTTCGCATGCCGTACGCCTCCTGCGTGAACCCCGGCAGGGCACGCCGCAGGACGTCGACCAGCTCACGGACCGGCAGCGCCGCGAGCTGCCCCGCGAGGCGCTCGCGATCTTCGTCGGTGGACATACCGCCGACCCTACGTCCCGCCCCGACTCCGGCGCTGAGGGTGCCGTGGTGCGTCCCAGGCCGGAGCGGGTGGGCTTGACGGGGCGCAGACATCGGAGGTTTACTGCGTCAGCGATGTGAGTCGATGCACCGTGACCGTCCACAGAGGTCGGTCGGAGTCATCGGCTGGCCAATCGCACGTCACCACCGCTCCACATCACCGCTCCACATCAGCCGAGCATCGGCGGCCCGGCTTCCGCACCACCGCCACCCTGGCCCCGGGCGTGCCCTCGCGCACCCCTCGGGGTCGACGCTCAGCTAAGGAGCAGGACCATGCGTTCCCGTCCCCGCCTGTTGGCATTCGTCACCGGCCTGGCCGTGTTGATGGCCGGCCTGATAACCCTTCCCACGACAGCCTCGGCCGCACCGCTGACCAAGGTGCTGGTGTTCAGCAAGACCGCCGGCTTCCGGCACTCGTCCATCCCGACCGGGGTCGCGGCCATCCAGCAGCTCGGCGCTGCCAACGGCTTCAGCGTGACCGCCACCGAGGACGCCGGCCAGTTCACCACCTCCAACCTGGCCCAGTACCAGGCAGTGGTCTTCATGTCGACGACCGGCGACGTCCTCAACTCCAGCCAGCAGACGGCCTTCGAGCAGTACATCGCCGCCGGCGGCGGGTACGTCGGCGTGCACGCCGCGGCCGACACCGAGTACAGCTGGCCGTGGTACGGCCAACTCGTCGGCGCGTGGTTCGACTCGCACCCGGCGATCCAGACCGCGACCGTGAAGATCGAGGACCGGACCAACCCGTCGACCGCGCACCTCGGCGCCACCTGGGTCCGCTCCGACGAGTGGTACAACTACCGCACCAACCCCCGGTCCAGCGCACGGGTTCTGGCCAGCCTCGACGAGTCGTCCTACAGCGGCGGCAACATGAACGGCGACCACCCGATCACCTGGTGCAAGGCGTACGGCGGTGGGCGGGCCTGGTACACGGGTCTCGGGCACACCGAGGCGTCGTACAGCGACCCGAACTTCACCCGGATGCTGCTCGGTGGTTTGCAGGTCGCCGCGGGTTCGGTGAGCGCCAACTGCTCGCCGGGGTCGACGAACCCGACCACCCCGCCGCCGACCACGGCCCCGCCGACGACGGCCCCGCCGACCACCCCGCCGCCGACCACGGCCCCGCCGACCACCCCGCCGCCCGCCGCGACCGGTTCCACCCTGCGGGCCCGCGCCAACAACCTGTACGTCAGCGCCCCCAACGCCACCACGGCGCTGATCGCCAACAAGACCTCCGCCGGCACCAGTGAGCGGTTCGAGGTGGTCAACCTCGCCAACGGCAACGTCGCGCTGCGCGCCAAGAGCAACGGACAGTTCGTCGCGGCGGAGAACGCCGGGGCCTCGGCGCTGATCGCCAACCGGGCCACCGCCGGCGCGTGGGAGACGTTCCAGCTGATCCGTAACTCCGACGGCACGGTGAGTCTGCGGGCCACCGTGAACAGCCGGTACGTGGCCGCCGACAACGCTGGCGCGTCCCCGCTGATCGCCAACCGGACCTCCATCGGTCAGTGGGAGAAGTTCGACTTCGTCACCAACTGACCGCTCCGCGGCTAGCTCCCCACCACCCTCACCTGGCCGTGGTGCGCCCCCGCACGCCCCGGCCCTGGTCGTCGAGGAAGGACGATCATGCTTTCGAAATCCCGGCGCTGGTCCCGGGCACTCGTCGCGGCGGTCACCACCGTCGCGAGTGTGACCCTGGCCGTGGTCGCGCCCTCCACCGCCGCGCAGGCGGTGGTGATTCCCGCCAGTGACTACCAGCAGGTCAAACTCGCCACCGGCTCGGCCGAGCTGGGCGAGGCCATGTCCCTGGCCGTTCTGCCCAACCGCTCGGTGCTGCACACCGCCCGCAACGGCGTCCTGCGGGTCACCGACGTGGCCGGCAACACCAAGGTCTCCGGCACCCTGTCCGTCTACACTCACGACGAGGAGGGGTTGCAGGGCGTCGCCGTCGACCCCAACTTCGCCACCAACCGGTGGATCTACCTGTACTACTCGCCCACGTTGAGCACCCCGTCCGGGGACGCCCCCACCACCGGCACGCAGTCGGACTGGGACCGGTGGAAGGGGCACCTGCGGCTGTCCCGGTTCACCCTCAACAGCGACGACACGGTCAACATGAGCAGCGAGAAGATCGTGCTCCAGGTCGCCAACGACCGCGGGCAGTGCTGCCACGTCGGCGGTGACCTGGACTTCGACGCCGCCGGCAACCTGTACCTGACCACCGGCGACGACACCAACCCGTTCGAGTCGTCGGGCTACGCGCCGCTGGACGAGCGGACCAACCGCAACCCGCAGTTCGACGCCCAGCGCTCGGCGGGAAACACCAACGACCTGCGGGGCAAGGTGCTGCGGATCAAGCCGCAGGCGGACGGGACGTACACGATCCCGTCGGGCAACCTGTTCGCGCCCGGCACGGCCAACACCCGTCCGGAGATCTACGCGATGGGTCTGCGCAACCCGTTCCGGATGAGCGTCGACAAGGCGACAGGCGTCGTCTACGTCGGCGACTACGGCCCGGACGCCGGGAGCACCAACTCCAGCCGCGGTCCGCAGGGTCAGGTGGAGTTCAACCGCATCACGGCGCCCGGCAACTTCGGCTGGCCGTACTGCACCGGCAGCAACACGAGCACCGAAACATACAATGAATACACCTTCCCGTCCGGGCCGTCGCAGTCGAAGTACAACTGCACGGGCGGGCCGACCAACAACTCGTTCCGCAACACGGGCCTGGGCACGCTGCCCGCGGCGAAGCCGGCCTGGATCAAGTACGCCGGCGACTCCGGATCACCGTCGGAGTTCGGCAGCGGCTCCGAGTCGCCGATGGCCGGGCCGGTGTACCGGTACGACGCCTCGCTCAACTCCAGCGTCAAGTTCCCGCAGTCGTTGAACGGCCTGTTCTTCGCCGGCGAGTACGGCCGCCGCTGGATCAAGCCCATCGCCATCAACTCCGACGGCTCCCGCGGCGAGATCTCCTCGTTCCCGTGGAGCGGCACGCAGGTCATGGACATGGCCTTCGGCCCGGACGGCGCGCTGTACGTGCTGGACTACGGCACGGGCTCGAACAACCAGGCGCTGTTCCGGATCGAGTACATCGGCGGCGGCAACCGCAACCCGATCGCGGTCGCCTCGGCGAACCCGACGTCGGGGGCCAACCCGTTGACCGTGAACTTCTCGTCCGCCGGCAGCTCCGACCCCGAGGGCGGGGCGCTGAGCTACCTGTGGACGTTCGGTGACGGCACCACGTCGACGGCGGCCAACCCCACCAAGACGTACACCACCAACGGCACCTACTCCCCCACGTTGAAGGTCACCGACCCGACCGGCCTGTCCGGCACGGCGAGCCTGGTCGTCACCGTGGGCAACACCGCGCCGACGGTGACGCTGACCTCGCCCGTCGACGGGCAGCTGTTCAGCTTCGGTGACACCGTGTCGTACCAGATCAGCGTGAGCGACCCACAGGACGGCACCATCGACTGTTCCAAGGTGAGCATGACGTACGCGCTGGGCCACGACAGCCACGCCCACCAGATCACCTCGAAGAACGGGTGCAGCGGCTCGATCACCGTCCCGACCGACGGTGAGCACGACGCGGCGGCCAACATCTACGGGGTCTTCGACGCCGCCTACACCGACAACGGCGGGCTGACCACGCACAGCATCAAGACGCTGCAGCCGAAGCACCGCCAGGGTGAGCACTTCGGCGCCCAGTCGGGTGTGCAGGCGACCGACCACACCAGCGCCGAGGGTGGTCGTACCGCCGGGTTCATCGAGAACAACGACTGGATCTCGTACCAGCCGTACAACCTGACCGGTGCGAACCGCATCACCGTGCGGGCGTCGTCGGCCGGGGCGGGTGGCACGATCGAGGTGCGGACCGGTTCGGCCACCGGCACCCTGCTGGGCACTGTCACGGTGCCGGTGACCGGCAACTGGGAGACCTTCACCGAGGTGTCCGGCACGATCAGCAACCCGCCCAGCGGGTCGACAACGCTGTACCTGGTGTTCAAGGGCGGGTCGGGCTACCTGTTCGACGTCGACGCGTTCACCTTCGCCACCGGCACCCCCAGCACGCCGGTGACCACGCTGCGGGCCCAAATCAACAACCAGTACGTGTCGGCGGTCGGCACCACCGCGTTGATCGCCAACAAGGCCAGCGTCGGTAGCACCGAGCAGTTCGACCGGGTGGATGCCGGCAACGGCAACATCGCGCTGCGGTCGCGCGCCAACGGGCTCTACGTCTCGGCCACGAACGCGGGCGCCGGAGCGCTGGTCGCCAGCGGCACGTCGATCGGGACGTCGGAGACGTTCCAGCTCATCTCCAACTCGGATGGGACGGTGAGCCTGCGCGCCACGGTCAACAACCAGATCGTGTGCGCCGAGAACGCCGGGGCGAGCTCGTTGATCGCCAACCGCACGTCGGTGGGAGCCTGGGAGAAGTTCGTCCTGGGCAGTTAGGCGGCGGTACCCGGCCTGGTCGGCGGCCGGGCCGTTGAACGGCGGGAGTCCGGGGCGGGCGGTGCGAACCGTCCGCCCCGGCTCCTTTTCCGACCGTCGCCTCGGGCCGGCGTGGGTCGGCTCGCACCGTGGCTTGACAAGCACCCCGTTCCAGAGTGGACGATGCAGCGTGCGAATCCTCGTGGTTGGTGGCAGCGGCCTGATCGGCGCGCAGATCGTGGACGTGCTGCGCGAGCGCGGCCACACCACCACCTCTGTGGCGCGGACCGCCCAGCCGGGCGTCGACCACCTGCTCGATGTCGGGTCCGCCTCGATCGAGGAGCTGCGGCCGGTGCTCGCCGGTCACGACGGTGTCGTGTACGGCACCCGCACCGACGAGCAGCGGCCGCTGCCCAAGCCGATCTATCCGCAGTTCCGCCGCGACAACGTCGATCCGGTGGTGCGCCTGTTCACCGCCGCCCGCGCCGAGGGCCTCACCCGCGGCGCCGTGCTGGGCTCCTACTACACCTACTTCGACCGGCGGCATCCACAGTGGCGGCTCGCCGAGCGGCACACGTACATCAGGTGCCGGGTCGAGCAGGCCCGGGAGGGACGCGCGGCGGCCGGCCCGGACCTGCCGATCGCCGTCCTCGAACTGCCGTTCGTCTTCGGTCGTTCCGGCGACCGGCTGCCGAACTGGGCCGGGCCGCTGGACCGGTGGGCACGGTCGCGTACCCCTCTGGTCGCCCCGAACGGCGGGAGCGCCGCGGCCTCGGCGCGCAGCGTCGCCGAGGTCACTGCGGACGCTCTGGAACAGGCGAGCGGCGCGGACATCCCGGTCGCCGACGAGAACCTCACCTGGCACGACATGATCGGGCGGATCGCGGAGTCGGTGGGCCGACGCCGCCGGGTCGCCCGGCTGCCGGCCGGCGCGGCGACTGTCGCCCTGCGACTCGGCGGCGCGATGCAGGGCCTCGGCGGCAAGGAGTCGGGCATCAACCCCACCTACCTCGCGGACCTGCTGCTCGCCGAACTGTTCGTCGAGCCGACGACCGGTCGGTCGCTGGACGCCGCGCTGCGCGAGACCTTCCCCGCCTAGCTCGTGGATCGGGGCGGACGGGCGAGGTACGCGGTCTTGACGTCGGCCGAGAACCCGCAGGCGCGGTAGAAGGCGTGCGTCGACGGGTCGCGCGAGCCCGTCATCAGCATCGCCTTGTAACAGCCGGCGTTCCACGCCGCCTGGAGCGTGCCGGCCATGATCTGCCGGCCCAGACCGGTGCCGCGCCGGGACTTTTCGACGACGACGTTCTCGATGACGGCGTAGGGCGACGCCGACCGGCTGATGTTGGGGATCACGTTGAGGTACGTCGTGGCGACGACGACCCCGTCCCGTTCCAGGACGAACAGGTGCAGCCCCGGTGCGCCCACGATCTGCGCAAAGGCCGCCTCGTCGGATCCGTCGTCCACCACCGGATCGTCCGGGTTCAGCTGCCGGTAGAGGCGGATGATCTGCGCGAAGTCATCGGGCCGGGCCGCACGGAACATGCCCCGAGCGTAGTCACCAGCCATCCCTGCCCGCGGACCCGCGGCCGGCCGCCTGCGCCTGCCACGCGGCGAGGTCGACGAACTCCCGCACCAGCGGTGATCGATTGTCCTCGGCCCAGGCCAGGCACACCTGGTTGGGCCCGAGGTCGTCGACGGCCACGTGGGCGACGTCCGGTCGGGTGTAGAACGTCGCGATCGACAGCGGCAGGATCACCATTCCCGCGGCCGCGGCGACGTGTTCCAGCTTCTCCTCGACGGAGGACAGCACGGGCCGAGGGCGGGGATCGCTGTCGCTCGGACGGTTCGGCAGGTCCCGCCACTCGGGCACCACGTCCGGGTCCTGGAGAAGCCGTTCCTCGACCAGCTCGGCGAGGTCGACCGACTCCTTGCCGGCCAGACGGTGCTCGCGAGGCAGGACCACGACCCGCGGTTCGCTGAACAGGGGGCGCAGGCTCAGGCCGCGCTTGTCGACCGGAAGGCGTACGTAGCTGACGTCGGCGCGTCCCTCGCGTACCACGTCGGCCTGATCGCGCGGGGAGGTGCGCACGACATCGACGGACAGGTCGGGGTGCCGCTCGGCGATCGCGCGAGCCTCGGCGGTGACGATGATGCCGGGCATGAACGCGATGGTGAACGTCGACCTGCCGTGCGCGGCCCGTTGCACCCGTCGGTGCAGTGCCTCGGCCGAGGCGAGCAGCGGACGGGCGTCGGTCAACAGTTGACGACCGGCCTCGGTCAGTACGGTGGAGCGGCGGTCCCGGACGAACAGCTCGGCGCGTAGTTCCTGCTCGAACGCCCGGATCTGGCGCGACAGGACCGGCTGGGCGATGTGCAGCCGCGCCGCGGCCCGCCCGAAGTGCAGCTCCTCGGCGACCGCCACGAAGTAGCGGAGCTTGCGCAGATCGACATCCATCCGGTTCCCCCGTCCGCCCCCGCATGCGACCTGTCCCACAATACCCTCCGGGCATCACAGCAGGTGAAAGAGGTCTTGGACGTGGACGTCGGAGTCGCGCATGGTGGGAACCGTCCCCACCACGGATCCGAAAGGACACGATCATGAGCCTCAGCGACAAGCGGGTCGTCGTACTCGGCGGAACATCGGGAATCGGGCTCGCCACCGCCGTCCGGGCCGCCAGCGAGGGCGCCCAGGTCGTGGTCGCCTCCCGCAACCAGCGCAGCGTGGACCGCGCCCTGGCGACCCTGCCGACCGGCGCCCAGGGGTACGTGGCCGACCTGACCGACCCCGCCGACGTGGCCCGACTGTTCCAGGACATCGGCCCGTTCGACCACCTCGTCTACACCGCCGGCGAGCCACTCGCGCTGATGTCCGTCGACGCCCTCGACCTCGCCGCCGCTCGTGCCGCCTTCGACCTGCGGTACTTCGGCGCCCTGTCCGCTGTCAACGCGGCGCTGCCGCACCTGCGGCCCGGTGGGTCGATCACCCTCACCACCGGCACCGCCAACCACCGGCCGAGTGCCGGCTGGACGGTCCCGTCCAGCATCACCGGGGCGATCGACGCCCTGGTCCGCGCGCTCGCCGTCGAACTCGCCCCGATCCGGGTCAACGCCGTCTCGGCCGGCGTGATCCGCTCGCCACTGTGGGACTCCCTGACGGAGGAGACCCGAGAGCAGATGTACGCCCAGCTCGGCGAGTCACTTCCGCTGGGTCGGGTGGGCGAGCCGGAGGAGGTCGCCGAGACGTTCGTCTATCTGCTGCGGGCGACCTACAGCACCGGCACGGTGGTGACCATCGACGGCGGCACCCTGGTCTCCTGAGCCCGACCCCGCGGAGTCGACAGTGGACCGGCCCCGCACCACAGTGCCGGGACGCCGCCGGTCAGGAGCCCGACGAGCCCCGGTCCTCGAACTCGTAGGTGGTGGTCAGGGCCTCCGGCAGGTCGGGGACGAGGGCGTTCGTGCCGTCGACGACCTGCACGTAGCGCCTGCCCTGAAGGATCGAGTAGCTGCCGTCGGCGACCCGGTCGATGATGAAGAGCTGCGTCGCCGCGTCCGGGTCACAGCCGCGGGCACGGACGCTGCCCGGCGCGGCGTCGTGCACGACGGTCATGCAGACCTGGCCGGCTCCGGCCGGGGTGGCCGCCTCGATCCGGAACGCCTTTCCCGCCGGCCGCAGGACCCACAGCGCCCGGTCGTCGACGCCCGCCCCGGCGGTGGCCCGTACGCGGTCGCCGTCTGGATCGGTCGCCAGCGCCGCCCCGCCGAGGCCGGGAACCACGATCCGGACCTGTCGGCGACCGGCGAGGATGTCCTGCGGTCCCGCCGGTGCGGTCTGGCTCGGGGTGGTCTCGGCCGGGGTGGTCTCGCTTGGGGTGGGGGGCGACACCACGCCCGCCGGGCCACCGGTCGGCGTCGTGACGTCGGCGCGTACCCGCAGCACTGTGGTGCCGACGGTCGCGACCAGCACGGCCAGCCCCACGCCGGTGACGACCGCGCGGCGTCGCCGCCGCCGGTCGCTGCGCCCCCGCAGCGTCGAAGCCGGGGGCAGGGTGGTGACGCGTCGGACCTCGTCGACTATCGCCCGCAGGTCGTCGTGCGGATCAGCCATGGGAGGTTCCCTCCTGGTTCGCCTCGGTCAGCAACCCGGCCATCGCGCGGCGACCACGGGCGAGGTACGTCTTGACGGTCCCGACGGGCGCCCGCATCTCGGCTGCCACCTCGGCGACGCTGAGGTCGTTCAGGTGGTGCAGCACGACGGCGCGGCGCTCGTTGGCGCTGAGCCGTTGCAGCGCCTGGATCAGCGCCACGTGGTCCTCGCTGAGGCCGGGCACGCTCTGGTCGACGGCGGCCCGGTGGTGGGCACGGATCCGGTTGAACGTCTTACGCCAGCTGCTCACCGCCGCCCGGGAGGCCACCGCGCGGACCCACGCCTCCGGGCTGTCCGCCTCCCGGACGGTGTGCCAGCGCTGCCAGGCCCGCATGAACGCCTCCGCGACGGCGTCCTCGGCCTCGCTGCGGTTGCCGGTCAGCGCGTAGACGTGACCCACGATCCGCCCGGCGCAGGCGGCGTAGAGGGCATCGAACTCCTCAGCATCACGCATCCGACCTGCGCCCTCCGAAGCCTTGTCCCCCTGGTCACCGCGCATGGAACTCGCCGCATCAATCCGGCCGCCCCTCGGCGGGGTCGATTTGTGACCACGGTCACACACGCGAAGATCAACCGGCGGGCGGGCCCAGGCGTCATCGTGCCGTCCCGGGAGACGCCCGTGGCGGAGAGGACGATGTGCGACGACGTCAACGACGCGCCCTGACGGCCGGGGTGCTCGCGACAGCACTGGTCGCGGCGGGCCTGACGGCCAACCCGGCGAGCGCGCAGGTGCGGCCGGCGGCCACCGTCTCCGGCACGCCCAGCAGGCCCGGCACGCCCGGCACCTTCACGTTGATCACCGGCGACCGGGTGTCCGTCGACGCGGCCGGCCGCCCGGCGATCGAGCGGGGAACGGGACGGACCGCGATGCGGTTCGTGACCAGCCGCGAGGGTGGCCACCAGTTCGTCATCCCGGTGGACGCCATGCCGCTCCTGCGCGACGGGCGGCTCGACCGGCGGCTGTTCGACCTCACCACGCTCGCCGAGTTCGGCTACGACGACCGGGCGGCCGAGTTGCCGCTGCTGGTGGCGTACCCCGGAAAGAGCGCGGCGGGGGCGCGGACCGCTACCCTCGGAGGCGACGGGCGTGTGCGGGCCGACCTGCCCGCCGCCCACGCCCTCGCGGTGCGGGCTGGCCGCGACGAACGGGTGACGCTGTGGTCGTCGCTCACCCGGGGCACGTCGATGGCCCGCACGCTCACCGACGGGGTCAGCGCCATCTGGCTCGACGGCAAGCGGCGGGTGACGCTGGACCGCAGCGTGCCGCAGATCGGCGCCCCGGCGGCCTGGCAGGCCGGCTTCGACGGCACCGGCGTCACCGTCGGCGTGCTGGACACCGGCATCGACGCCACCCACCCCGACTTCGCCGGGCACCTCACCGAGGTCCGGGACTTCACCGGCGGCGGCGACCCCGCCGACGCGGTCGGGCACGGCACCCACGTGGCGTCGACGATCGTGGGCAGCGGCGCCGCGTCCGGTGGCCGGTACCGGGGCGTCGCGCCGGGTGCGAAGCTGCTCGTCGGCAAGGTCTGCGCCACCACCGAGTGCCAGGACTCGGACATCATCACCGGCATGCAGTGGCTCGCCCCGCAGACCAGGGTGGTCAACCTGAGCGTGGGCGGCGACGACGCGCCCGGCCTCGACCCCCTGGAGACGGCGGTGCAGGACCTCAGCCGCCAGTACGGCACGCTTTTCGTGGTCGCCGCCGGAAACGAGGGCAAGCCGAAGTCCGTGTCCTCGCCGGCGTCCGCCGACGACGCGCTCGCCGTGGCGGCCGTCGACGCCGACGACCAGCGGGCGTACTTCTCCAGCCGGGGCCCGCGCGTCGGCGACAATCACATCAAGCCCGAGATCAGCGCGCCGGGCGTCGACATCGTCGCGGCGGCCCCCGGCGGCGACTACGCCACCATGTCGGGCACGTCGATGGCCACCCCGCACGTGGCGGGCAGCGCCGCCATCCTCGCCGGCCAGCACCCCGACTGGACCGGCCCGCAGCTCAAGGCCGCGCTGATGGACTCGGCCAAACCGACCGGCGCGGACACCCTCTACGAGCAGGGCGCCGGCCGGGTCGACATCGCCCGCGCGGTCGCCCAGCCGGTCGCCGCCGACGTGGCCGCCATCGACTTTCCCGTCCAGCGCTGGCCACACGCCGACGACACCCCCGTCACCCGGGTCGTCGGCTACCGCAACACCGGCGCCGCGCCGGTCACCCTGTCGCTGACCGTCGCCCCCGCGCCGGCCGGCATGCTCACCGTCAGCCCGACCACGCTCGTGGTGCCGGCCGGCGGACGGGCCGAGGCCACGATCACCGTGGACACCCGGGTCGACGCCGCCGACGGCGTCTACCAGGGCGCGGTGGTCGCCACCGGCGCCGGCGACCTGCGGGTACGCACGCCGTTCGCCCTCAACCGCGAGATCGAGAGTTACGACGTCGCGCTCCCCCACACGGGTCGGGACGGGAAACCGGCCACCGAGTACACGACAGTCGCGGCGAACCTCACCACCGGCGAGTTCAGCACCCTCACCGCCGAGCCGGGCGGCGGCACGCTGCGGCTGCCCGTCGGCCGCTACGCGCTCTACAGCACCATCCACGAGGGAAGCGCCTCGACGCTGCTCGTCCAGCCGGTGCTGGACGTCCACGGCCCGGTGACCGAGGCCGTCGACGCCCGTACCGCCAGGCCCGTCGCACTGACCGTGCCGCAGCGCGACGCCGCGCCCACCGCGATCAACGTGAGCGCGAACTGGGACGACGGCTTGCGCTACCCGGGCGTGCAGCTCAGCGGGGTGTCGTTCGCGGACGTGTTCTTCGGCCGGATCGGACCCGCCGTCGCCGCCCCCGAGTTCGCCGCGACGCTCGGCGTCGGGCTCGGCCGCCCCGGTCGGGACGGGACCTTCCGCAACAGCCCCTACACGTACGACCTCGCCTACGTCCGCCAGGGCGACATGTTCACCGGCCTGTCGACGAAGCTGACGCCGAAGAACCTCGCCACCGTCGACGTGACCTACCGCCGCCAGTCGACAACGGCGACGGCGGTCCGCTTCCACCGCGCGGCGGCGACCGGTGGATCCGGCCCGATCGGGTCGCACACGCCCATCGACCTGCCCTTTCACGGCACGGAGTACTACAACACCGACGGCGGCCTCACCTGGACCTCCACGTTCGTCGAGGGCGACAACTCCACCACGCAGGAGTCGTCCCTCCAACCGGGACGGACGTACACCCAGACCTGGAATGCGGCACCGTTCGGCCCGTCGGTGACCCAGGCGCCGACCCTGAGCCCCCTGGGGTACGCGGGGCGCGACGGCGACACCATCTCGATCGCGTCGCTGCCGCTGTTCGGTGACGCGACGGGCCGCCCCGCCAGCCGCGACGACCTGCCGGTCGAGGTCCGGCTGTTCCGCAACGGCACCCGGATCGGCACGTCCGACAGTCCGTGGGCGGAGTTCACGGTGCCCGCCGGCAAGGCCGACTACCGGCTGGAGGCGACCGCCCGGCGCGGCACCCCGGACACGCTGTCGACGTCGGTCACGGTGGCCTGGACGTTCACCTCCGCGCACACCTCGGCACCGCAGCGGCTGCCCCTGACGACGGCGCGGCCGACGCCGACGCTCGACGACACCAACACGGCCCGGGCGGGCCGGATCATGGCCATTCCGGTGAGCCTGGACCGGCAGGCCGGCTCCTCGGCCGCGCCCAACCGGAAGCTCGGCGTCTCGGCGTCGTTCGACGACGGCAGGACGTGGGTCGCACTGCCGGTGGTGGGCGGCGCCGCGCTCATCGCGCACCCACGGCGGGCCGGTTTCGTGTCGCTGCGCGTGACGGCCACCGACACCGCCGGCAACACGGTGACGCAGACGGTGCTGCGGGCCTACCGGACCGCGTGAGCTGTGGCGTCCGGGGCGGCAACCGTCGCCCCGGACTCCCCGCTCGTGTCGCCGGCCGCCCGCCGTTCGGTCTCGGCGGCGTCGCCGCCGGCAGTCCGGCGGCTCTCAGGAGTCGGCCGGCACTCCGGCCTCGAGCTGGCCGATCATCGGCGCGAGGAGGTCGTTGAGCTCCCGGGCCAGCACCGTTACCGCCCTGCGCGCCGCGGCCGCCACCTGATCCTGCGGCCCGGCAGGCGCCGGCGGCAGCTCACCGAGCGGAACCGGCGCCTCGACCTGGAGCAGCGCGCGCAGGTGCGGGCGGCGCGTCACGTCCTGCTCCGACGGGGTCGTGTACTGGCCGAACATCCGCGGCCAGTCCTGCCAACCCCTGTCGCGTTGCCACTGCTTCGTCCAGGTCAGCTCCGCCGGCCAGCGCGAGATCACGGTCACCGCGCAGACCATTCCCCCGTCCCACGGGCTACGCGTGCAGGACGCCGACAGGATCCGCCGGTGCCAACGGACGTAGCCGGGCTCCAGCTCACCCGCGATGCGCCACGCGGTCGCCGCGAAACTCACCGGCGCGATGTCGTCCCAGCTGGGAGCGAACTCGTCGATCCGCCTCAGCACCTCGGCCTCGTAACGGCCACGACCGTCAACGCCGTGCTCCCGGTCGAAGTTCTCGTCGAGCCAGAAAGCGCGCGGTTCCGGCATGGTCATCCCCGTTCACAGCGGCCACCTCTTCGGACATCGTAGGGACCGCACGCTCCGCCGTGGCGCATGTTCGCTCTCAGCGGCACACTCCCGCCACCCGACGCCGGCCGGCTCCTCCACGCGGCTGCTGCTAGCGTGATCGGCTTCCACACCGTGATCACGGGGGAACGACCAGTCGCACGATTACGCCCAGGAGCAGGCCATCGACACCGCCGAGACGATCACCCTGTGGCGGCCCACCGGGCAGGCCGAACTCGACCTCGTGGCGGCGTCCGGGTGGCGTGCCTGGCCACCACGTCTTCCCGACCAGCCGATCTTCTATCCGGTGCTCAACCGCTGGTACGCCACGAAGATCGCGCGGGACTGGAACGTTCCCGCCGGGGGCGTCGGATACGTGACCCGGTTCGACGTCCAGCGGTCGTACCTGGACCGTTACGACGTCCACCAGGTCGGCGGCCGGGACGTCCTGGAGTACTGGATCCCCGCCGAGGAGCTTGACGCCTTCAACGACCACATCGTCGGCGCGATCGTCGAGGAGGCCGACTACCGCGGCCCGGTGGACGACCAGGAGTTCACCGACGCCGAGGTGGCGCTGGGTCGTGCTCTGCCCGCCGCCTGGCGCAGCTATCTGCAGGGTGGGTCGTGGTTACGACGAGGCTGGATGACCACCGGCACCTACGTCTGGCTCAACACGCCCCGCCAGACGATCGAGCTGGGGGACGTGTCGGGCGACGACACCCACCCGGGTATCGCGATCATCGGCGGTGACGGCGCCCGGGAGCAACTCGTGCTCGACCTGCGAAGCGAGACCATGCCGGTGCTGCTGGTGGACCTCACGAGCGGTGGCTGGGACAGCGCCGTCCGGCAGGCCGACGACGTGAGCGAGTTCGTCAGTCGCGTCGAGGCGGGCACCTTCGAATTCACCTTCGCCGTGTAGCGGCGAGTCGGACCGCGCCGTCAGCCGACGAACACACAGAAGGGGTGGCCGGCCAGGTCGGCGTACGCGTGCGAGGCTTGCGCGGTGACCGACTTTGACATCCGCGCGGCCACCCCGGCCGACGCCGACTTCCTGGTGGACATGCTCGTCGAGGCCGTCAACTGGCTACCCGAGCGCGACTGGCCGCGCGAGCGGATCCTGGCCGATCCCGCGCTGGCCCACTACGTCACGGGGTGGATGCGGCCCACCGACGTCGGTGTGGTCGCGGTCGGCCCCGCTCACCGGCCGCTCGGCGCCGCCTGGTTCCGCCACCTGAGCGCCGAAGATCCCGGCTACGGGTACGTCGCCGACGACGTGCCGGAGCTGACCATCGGAGTGCTCCGAGCCTGGCGAGGGCGGGGTGTCGGCCGGGCGCTGCTGCGCGCCGTCCTGGACGCCGCCCGGGACCGCGGCATCCGTACCGTGTCGCTGAGCGTGGAGCGGGCGAACGCGGCCGTCCGTCTCTACGCGTCCGAAGGGTTCCGCACGGTCGAGTCGTTCGAGAACGCGGACACCATGGTCGCCGAGGTCGGGGCCTGACTCTCGCGGCTCAGTCGAGGTGTTCGGCCAGCCCGACGATGATGCCCTCCGGGCCACGCACGTAACAGAGCAGGAAGATGTCCTCGTACCGCTCGACGTCGCCGACGAGTTCGGCCCCGTGGGCGCGCAGCCGGGCGATGACGTCCTCGATGTCGTCGACGGCGAACATGATCCGGCGAATCCCCAGCGTGTTCGCGGGCGCGTTCTCCGGTGCCTGGCTGATCGCCTTCGGCGTGTGGAACATCGCCAGCTCGACCTTGCCGTGACCGTCCGGGGTCCGCAGCATCGCCACCTCCTGCCGGACGTCGTCGATGCCGATCACACGCTCCACCCACCGCCCCTCGACCGGCCCCCTGCCCTCCAACTCCATGCCGAGTTCGACGAAGAACGCGATGACAGCGTCAAGGTCGTTGACAACAATGAGGACGTTGTCCATCCGCTGGATCGCCATGGGGGATCTCCTCGCTCTGGTGCGCCGCCGTGGTCGCATCCTCCCCTGAGACGAAGCCGCCAGGGCGTTCTCGACACGCAATGGCGGCCTGGTTGGCGGGTCGCATCCCCGGATCGGCCTACCGGGGTGATCTCAGCCCGAGCGCGCTGTGTTTGACGACCCCCGCGGGCAGGTCGGTGCGTCCCGACTCCTGAGTGGCCAGCGCCCCCAGCGCGGAGATGCGCCAACGAACACGTTCCACTTCTCGTCCATGTCGCGAGCCCGGTAACCGAGCGCGATCCGCTTCCACTGCTCGTCGGACCAGATCCGAGGCGGACGTGTCGCCACCGACATCGGCGCCACTATCGGCGAGACACGGCGCAGCGACGACCGGGTGACCGGGTCAGGTTCGATCATCAGCAGATCCTACGAGTCCCAACGGTGATCGCCGCCCGGCGTCCGGACTCCGGTTGCGGGCGTCCGATGTTACGTTCGCTGCCATGACGCGGCAGATCACGGCCGGCGAGTTCCACGCGGCCGAGGGTGTGCAGGACTGGCGCTCCCTGTACCACCTGGTCTCGGCCCACTTCCCCACCGGCTCGTTGACCGGGAGCATCGCTCTCGTCGAGGAGATCGGCCGGCTCGCCGACGAGGCCGAGCAGGAGATTCTGACCATCGACGTACGCGGCGCCGGCGTCACCGTGTCCCTGTCCCGGCGCGATGCCGGGCTGGCCCGGCGGATCTCGGCCGCCGCCAGGGAGCGGGGCCTCTCCGCCGATCCGACCGCCGTGCAGGTCATCAATCTCACCCTCGACGCGCTCGTCGGCGCCGACGTGCTGCCGTTCTGGCGTGCGGTGCTCGGCTACTCCCAGATCGGCGACGACTACCTCTACGACCCGTCGCGCCGCGGCCCCGGCTTCGGCGTACAGCAGATGGACGAGCCACGCCCGCAGCGCAACCGCATGCATCTCGACATCGCTGTTCCGCACGATCAGGCCGAGGCGCGCATCGCCGCCGCCTTGGCCGCCGGCGGCCACCTGGTCTCCGACGCGCACGCGCCAATGTGGTGGGTCCTGGCCGACGCGGAGGGCAACGAGGTGTGCGTCGCCACCTGGGTCGGCCGCGACCGCGCAGCGCCCTGAGCTGCGGCCCGAAGGCACGGGCCCCACCGCTTCGGGGTGCCCCATAGGGTCGGGGCATGACGCCAGCCCCTGCCGCCACCGCCTTCGACTCGCTCCGCCTCGACGCCGTGCCCGACCAGCAGACGCTGCGCCAGGCCTACGCCCTACCCAGCGAGGCGGCCGTACGGAAACAGATGACCGAACTCACCGCGCAGACCCGAACGTTGATCGGCTGCGCGTCTTTGGTCCTGGTCGCGAGCGTGGACGCCGAGGGCAACTGCGACGTCTCCCCGCGCGGCGGCCCCGCCGGGTTCGTGGCCGTCCTGGACGCACGGACGCTGGCGATACCGGACGCGACCGGCAACAAGCGCCTGGACACTCTGCAGAACGTCATCGCCACCGGACGGGCCGGACTGCTGTTCATCATCCCGGGGCGCTCCACGACGCTTCGGGTGAACGGCCGGGCCTGCGTCTCCACTCGCCCCGATTTGCTGTCACAGCTGACCGCCGTGGGCAAGCCGCCGGCCAGTGCGCTGGTGGTGGGAATCGACGAGGTCTACCCGCACTGCCCCAAGTCGCTCCTGCGCACCGGAGTCTGGGATCCGGAGCGGTGGCTGCCAGCGGACGCGCAGCCGACCTCGGCCGAGGTGACGCTGGCCCAGCTGCGGATGCCGGAGCTGACGATCGCCGACATCGAGCAGGCCGAGGCGGACGCGCTGAAGTACCGGTACGAGTGACAGGCCGCGCGCCGCGCGCCCGACCGTTACGGTGCACTCCCCGCCCACGGCAAGAGGACAACGATGGACAACCGGACGGACCCGATCGAGATCATCGCCCGGGTCTCAGAGAACGACGGCAAGCAACGCGCCTTCGAGGTCTGGCTCTACAAGGCCCAGAAGGAAGGCTGGCCCGTCACGGTGGACTCGACCGCCGTCGACCAGCCAGGCGACGGGTGCGGAGTCGTCGACATCGAGGGCCTGAAGTACCGGATCCGCCACGCGAAGCGAGTCCGGCAGCGAGTCGCCATCGTGCCGGCAGGGCGACATCTGATCGCCGCCGCCGCCAACCTGACCACGGGCGACTCCGACGGCATCACCTGGACCTGGGAGTTCGGTCACGCGGCCTGGGCTGAGCCGATGATCGAGGAACACTAACGCGGGCAGCATCGCCACCGAGCCGGTGGCACGCTCCATCCCCTTCGGCTCTGGCGAGTTTGTCCCATCCCTGTGCTCTACTCCCGCCATGCATGTCGTCGTCACGGGCGCACTCGTTGAAAACGGCTCGGTCCTGCTCGTACACCGCAGGCCTACCAAACGGGCCTACCCCGATGTCTGGGACCTGCCCGGCGGGCTGGTCGAAGCGGGTGAGTCGGAACTACAGGCCCTCGCGCGCGAGATGCACGAGGAACTCGGTGTGCACATCGTGACGGAGTCGGCCGCACGGCTGGGCGTCGTGCATGACGGCACTGGTGCGGACGCCCTTCACGCGGGCGTCTGGCACATCGGGGACTGGGCCGGCACTCCGACCAACCGCGCACCCGAGGAGCACGACGACATGGCGTGGTTCGCGATCAACGAGCTGGCCGGCCTTCCGCTCGCGCATGGCATCCTGGCGGCAATGGTCCATGCTTTGCCTGAGTTCGAGTGCGACCGCAGGCAGTCGGATGCCACCGACGGCGACCAGGACGACCGAGGAACAAGGTCCGCCTGTCGTGCCTGCGCTGGGACGGATTCGTCAGGCACGCGACAGGCCTAGGGTTTCCCGCGCCGCCGTAGCTGTCCCCGGTGGCTTTCGAGGCGTACGCGTCAGCCCGGTCTACGAGTCGTCCCGGCCCTGCCAGGTCGTCACACACGCCTCGTTACCCTCGATGTCGGCGAGGACCCAGAATGCGGGGGCATGGGACGCGGATACAAGTCGACCGCCGGCGGCCAGCGCGGCTTCGATCCGCCGTGGCGCCTCGTCGTGCGGGACACAGATGTCCAAGTGGATGCGATTCCGGTCCGGGCGTGGCTGATCCATGTGCTGAAACCAGATCGCCGGACCCTGCCCGACCGGGTCGACGATCGGATCCGTGGGACCGTCGGCTCCCGCCTCATCCGTGTAGCCCAGCACGGCCTTCCAGAACGGCCGGACCGCCGCGATGTCGAGCGCGTCGATAGCGATCTCCACCAGCTGGACCGACCGCGGCGCTCCCGTACCAATCTCAGGATCCGTCCGGAGCCCGACGATCCGCATCGCGGCGGAAAGCCGATGCGCGAGGTCGATGTCGCAAGCGGTAAGCGCCGCCTGATCCAACGACTGCAGAGTCAGGACCACCCGGTCCGGCCGGATGTCAGCGCGTAGGTGCCGATCGGCGTCGCTACCGCACGCCGCCACCGCGCGAGCCACCACCTCGGTTGCCTGGACCAATGAACCGACGGGAACCGAGGTGCGCAACGCGCCCAGCAAATACCGCCACCCCTGGTCGCTTACCGCGTCCGAGGCCGCCCGTCGCCCCAGTGTCCGTTCCATGTAGGCATCCTCACATGCGCGCCTGGAGGGGGAGTTCCGCACGCTGGCAAGTGCGGCGCCAGGAAGAAGACCGGCCAGCGTTGCGGGAACGCCACGGGTGGCGGTCGCTGCGCCGCCACCAGAACAGACGTGCGTGGCACGTAATGGGGAGGACGACCGTGAGCGCGCCTGGCAGGGTGAACTGGTGCCGGATATCGACCCAACTGACGCGGAGTACCTCCGCGAGATAGAGCTCCTTGCCAATGACGTCGTCGATCGGGCGCTGGACGAGGGCTGGCTGAGCTTTGATCCCGATCCTGACGATGCGACGCCTCTCCAGCGTGCCGTCAACGCGCTGGGACGCCAGCTGCGGCACTACCACTTCGAGGATGACGGCTGCGTCGAACCGGACGCCCCGCTGGTCGGTCTAGCCGGAGCACTCCTGGTTCGTCCCACGACCGTCCTGAGCGAGCAGGAGTACATCGACATCTGCGAGCGACTCGGCGTTGAGGCACGGCCGCAGGGGTGGGCGTTGTGGCACACCTGGGATCAGAAGGGCCGACGGATCACCATGGTCACGACGAGGATCAGCACCACTGAAGAAATGCTGCTGGTCTGGTCAAAAGGCCGCCATATGGTCCCGATCAAACCGCCACGTGCCGCGGTGGCAGCCACCGTCAGGGGTTGGCTTGGACCGGCGGTCGAATCTCCCGGATACGCGGCCGAGACGGGAGTAACGGAACGGGCCGTCGCTGGTTCCGTGCCACCGCGCGCGACAGGTGGGTCTACAACGGCCCCGTCGAGCCACAGATAGGAGGGCATCCAGCCGAATGTGTCACCCACGTCTTGAGACTGATCTGTCACGCGGGTCCTGAGACACGACATCGCTGACAGCCCGGCCGGCCCGGTCAGAGGCCGAGGCTGACCTGATGCTCGACCGTAATTGCAGGTCAGCGAGGCTGCGGCCGTCACTTGGCGTTGAAGTAGCTCGCCTCCGGGTGGTGGACCACGATGGCGTCGGTGGCCTGCTCCGGCATCAGCTGGAACTCCTCGGACAGCTCCACGCCGATCCGCTCTGACCCCAGCAGGTCCACGATCTTCGCCCGGTCCTCCAGGTCGGGGCAGGCCGGGTAGCCGAACGCGTACCGGCAGCCCCGGTAGTCGTTGCGCAGGATGCCCGCCAGGTCCGTCGGGTCGTCGTGGCCCAGCGGACGCCCGTCGGGCAGGGTCAGCTCGGCGCGGATGCGCCGGTGCCAGTACTCGGCCAGGGCCTCGGTGAGCTGCACGGACAGCCCGTGCACCTCCAGGTAGTCGCGGTACTCGTTGCGGGCGAACAGCTTCGCGGCGTACTCGCTGACGGGTTGCCCGACGGTGACCAGTTGCAGCGCGACCACATCGAGCTGGTCGCCCTTGGGCTTGAAGAAGTCGGCCAGGCAGAGCCGACGCTCCTGGCGCTGGCGGGGGAAGGAGAACCGGGCGCGCTCCGCGTGCCCGTTCTCGTCGAGCACCACCAGGTCATTGCCTTCGGAGTACGCGGGGAAGTAGCCGTACACCACGGCTGCCTCAAGGATCTGGTCGGCGATCAGCCGGTCCAGCCAGTACCGCAGGCGCGGGCGACCCTCGGTCTCCACCAGCTCGTCGTACGACGGGCCGTTGCCGCCGCGGGCGCCGTTGAGCCCCCACTGCCCGCGGAACGTGGCCCGCTCGTCGAGCAGCGCCGCGTAGTCGGCCATCGGCACACCCTTGACCACCCGGGTGCCGAAGAACGGCGGGGCGGGCACCTCCACGTCCAGCGCCACATCGGAGCGGACCGACGAGTCGTGCAGCTCCGGCAGGGACTCGGTGACCATGGACCGCTGTCGTTCCCGGCGGGCACGACGGGCCGCCAGGGCCGCCTCGCGCTCCGGGTCGATGACCGGGGCGCCGCCGCGCTTGGCGGTCATCACCTTGTCCATCAGGGACAGACCCTCGAACGCGTCCCGCGCGTAGTGCACCTGCCCGGGGAACATCGACCGCAGGTCGTCCTCGACGTACGCGCGGGTCAGCGCCGCCCCGCCGAGCAGGACCGGCCAGCGCTCCGCGACCCCGCGCGTGGCCATCTCGGCCAGGTTTTCCTTCATGATGACGGTGCTCTTGACCAGCAGCCCGGACATGCCGATCGCGTCGGCGCGGTGCTGCTCGGCGGCGTCGAGAATGGCGCTGATCGGCTGCTTGATGCCGATGTTGACGACCTCGTAGCCGTTGTTGGACAGGATGATGTCCACGAGGTTCTTGCCGATGTCGTGCACGTCGCCGCGCACGGTGGCCAGCACGATCCGGCCCTTGCCGCCGTCCTCGGTGGTTTCCATGTGCGGCTCCAGGTACGCCACAGCGGTCTTCATCACCTCGGCGGACTGGAGCACGAACGGCAGCTGCATCTGCCCGGAGCCGAACAGCTCACCGACGACCTTCATGCCGTCCAGAAGGATGTCGTTGATGATCGACAGCGGGGACCGGCCGCCGGCCATCGCCTCGTCCAGGTCGGCCTCCAGGCCGTTGCGCTCACCGTCGATGATGCGCCGCTTGAGCCGCTCGTCCAGCGGAAGCGCCGCCAGCTCCTGCGCCCGGGTGGCCCGCGCGCTTGTCACGTCGACGCCCTCGAAGAGCTCCAGGAAGCGCTGCACCGGGTCGTACCCCTCGCGACGCCTGTCGTAGACCAGGTCCAGCGCGACCTCGCGCTGCTCGTCGGGGATCTTCGACATCGGCAGGATCTTGCTGGCGTGCACGATTGCCGACGTCAAGCCGGCCTGCACGCACTCGTGCAGGAACACCGAGTTGAGCACCTGGCGGGCCGCCGGGTTGAGGCCGAAGGAGATGTTCGAGATGCCCAGGGTGAAGTTGACCCCCGGGTAGCGGGTGGAGATCTCCCGGATCGCCTCGATCGTCTCGATGCCGTCGCGGCGGGTCTCCTCCTGACCGGTGGCGATCGGGAACGTCAGCGCGTCGATCAGGATGTCGGCGCGGTCCATGCCCCACCGGCCGGTCAGGTCGTCGATCAGCCGCGCCGCGACCCGGACCTTCCACTCCTTCGTACGCGCCTGGCCCTCCTCGTCGATGAGCAGCGCCACCACGGCGGCGCCGTGCTCGCGCACGACAGGCATCACCCGCGCGTAGCGGGAGTCGGGGCCGTCGCCGTCCTCGAAGTTCACCGAGTTGACCACGCAGCGGCCGCCGAGCATCTCCAACCCGGCCTCCACCACGTTCGGCTCGGTGGAGTCCAGCATGATCGGCAGGGTGGACGCGGTGGCGAACCGGCCGGCCAGCTCGCGCATGTCCTGGGTGCCGTCGCGGCCGACGTAGTCCACGCACAGGTCCAGCAGGTGCGAACCGTCGCGCGCCTGGCTGCGGGCGATCTCCACACAGGCCCGCCAGTCACCGGCGAGCATCGCCTCCCGGA
The DNA here is from genome assembly GCF_040649315.1 of Micromonospora sp. NPDC049004. NCBI lineage: Bacteria > Bacillati > Actinomycetota > Actinomycetes > Micromonosporales > Micromonosporaceae > Micromonospora > Micromonospora sp. NPDC049004. The sequence continues at coordinate 722,950 of NZ_JBEZFG010000001.1, read as the reverse complement.
ACGCCTTGGAACCGTTGGCGTTGGTCCGCTCCCCCACCATCAGCACCGACGCGTCCTGGGCGAACGGCACCGGGTGGTAGACCGACGAGACACCCGCCTCGTGCTGGGGCTCGCGCGCCGGGGCGGTGACGCCGTGCAGACGCTCGGCCAGCACCCGGATGTGCTCCGGCGTGGTGCCGCAGCAACCGCCGACGAGCCCCACGCCGTACTCGGTGATGAACCGTTCCAGAGCGTCGGCCAGCTCCACGGGAGTCAGCGGGAAGTACGCCCCGTCGGCGGTCAGCACCGGCAGGCCGGCGTTCGGCATCACCGACAGCGGGATCCGGGAGTGCTGCGACAGGTAGCGCAGGTGCTCACTCATCTCGGCCGGGCCGGTGGAGCAGTTGAGGCCGATCAGGTCCACCCCGAGCGGCTCGATCGCCGCCAGGGCCGCGCCGATCTCGCTGCCCACCAGCATCGTGCCGGTGGTCTCCACCGCCACGTGACAGATGATCGGCACCTGCTGCCCCAGCTCGGCCATCGCCCGCTTCGACCCGACGACCGCGGCCTTGACCTGCAACAGGTCCTGGCAGGTCTCGATGATCAACGCGTCCGCGCCGCCGACGATCAGACCGGCGGCGTTCTCCTGGTAGGCGTCGCGCAGGGTCGCGTAGCCGGCGTGCCCGAGGGTCGGCAACTTGGTGCCCGGCCCGATCGAGCCGAGCACGAACCGGGGCCGGGCCGGGGTGCTGGCCGCGTCGGCCGCCTCCCGGGCGATCCGGGCGCCGGCCTCGGCCAGCTCGCGGATGCGGTGCGGGATGTCGTACTCACCGAGGTTGGCCAGGTTGGCGCCGAAGGTGTTGGTCTCCACGCAGTCCGCGCCGGCGGCCAGATAGGCGTCGTGCACCCCCCGCACCACGTCGGGACGGGTCACGTTGAGGATCTCGTTGCACCCTTCGAGCCCGTCGAAGTCGTCGAGCGTGAGGTCAGCGGCCTGCAACATCGTGCCCATCGCCCCGTCGGCGATGAGGATCCGATCGGCCAGCACATCAAGCAACGAAGTCCGCACCCGTTCAGGTTAGTGCGGTCCTGCGCGAACCCGAGCGCCGTCCGGGCCCGATCCCATATTGTGTCGGGCGGATCACGCTGTCCGGTTCGCCGCCGTATGCCCGGTCGTGGACCGGGCGGACCGGCGCGGCCGACGGGCCGCATCCCTGCCCGGCACGTAGGCTGGCGGACGTGAAGGACAACAGGGACGCCACCGTGCACCACGGCCCGACGACCGGGCGCGGTCCCGGTGTCGGCCGCGACGAGCAGGGTGAGGTGACGGCGTGACCGAGTTCGACGGACTGCCGGTACTGCGGTCCCCCGTGGCCATTGCCGCATTCGAGGGCTGGAACGACGCCGCCGACGCGTCCACCGCGGCCGTCGAGCACCTGGAACAGGTCTGGAACGCGCGGCAGATCGCCGAGCTGGATCCGGAGGACTTCTACGACTTCCAGGTCAGCCGGCCCACCATCACCATGGCCGACGGGGAGACCCGCCGGGTGGAGTGGCCGACGACCCGGTTCATGGTCGCGAGCCCCGAGGGCACCGAGCGCGACGTGGTGCTGATCCGGGGCATCGAGCCGAGCATGCGGTGGCGGACGTTCTGCGAGCAGGTTCTGGAGATCTGCCACAGCCTGGAGGTGGAACGGGTGGTGCTGCTCGGCGCGTTGCTGGCCGACGTGCCGTACACCCGGCCGTTGCCGATCAGCGGCAGCGCCTCCGACGCGCAGGCCGCGGAGCGCTACCAGCTCACCCCGACCCGCTACGACGGGCCGACCGGCATCGTCGGCGTGCTGCACGACGCCTGCGCCCGCGCCGAGGTCGACGCGGTGTCGTTCTGGGTGCACGTGCCGCACTACGCCAACAACCCGCCCTGCCCCAAGGCCACCCTCGCACTGCTGCACCGGGTCGAGGAGGTCGTCGACCTGCCGGTGCCGATGGCCGACCTGGCCGAGGAGTCCGCCGAGTGGGAGCAGCGGGTGCGCAGCGCCGCCGAGCAGGACGCCGAGCTGGGCGAGTACGTCCGCGAGCTGGAGGAACGGGTCGGCGATGAGGGCATCACCCCGTTGACCGGCGACGAGATCGCGCAGGAGTTCGAGAAGTACCTGCGGCGTCGGGGCGGTTCGGCCGGCCCCACCGCCGGCTCCTGGTAGCACCGTCCACGGCGGGCCCTCGGACCTTTTGTGGTCCGGGGGCCCGTTTTGGCGTGTCCGGGGTGGCGTCGTCACACCCTCTACGGCATCCTAGGAACCTAGATGTGATCAAGGAGGCGGGTGTGCAGATCAATCCCGGCGCGGCCGAGTTCCCCCACCGGCAGATCGCCGCGCAGCTCAAGGCCCAGGTCCGCCGCGGTGACTGGGCGCCTGGCGAACGCCTACCGTCCATCCCGGCCATCGCCGAGATGTTCGGCGTCGCCAAGCAGACCGTGCAACGCGCCGTCGACCAGCTGCGGGTCGAGGGCATCCTGATCACCAAACCCGGCTCCGGTACGTACGTCCGGGGCACCCGGCGCCGACTCAACCGGCTCTCCCGGGGCCGGTACGGCGGTTTCCGGGGCTATCACACGGACCTGGCCGCCCGGTACCGCCAACAACTCGTCTCCGTCGGCCGCGCCCCCGCGCCCGCCGAGGTCGCCGACGCGTTCGGCGTCTCCGACGGCACGGACCTGCTCTGCCGCCGCCACCTCGTGCGCACCGACGACTCCCCCGTCGAGGTGGGCGCCTCCTGGTTCCTGCCCGCCGACACCGCCGGCACCTCGCTGGAGCGCGCCGAGGCGTTCGGCCGGCCGCTCTACCAGGAGGCCGAGGAGGCCACCGGCCGGCGGTACGTCTCGGCCACCGACACGATCAGCGCCCGCCAGCCCAGCCGGGAAGAGGCCGAGACCCTCCAGATCCGGCCCGACACTCCGGTCCTGCACCTGCTGCACGTCGCGTACGACGCGAACCGCAAGCCCATCGAGGTGGCCCAGGCGACCTGGCCCGGCCCGATGACCACCCTCACCGAGGAATACAAGATCCCCGGCCCAACCCCCGACCCGGAGCCCGACCCCGGCCTGGTCCTAGGCTGACCCTGCTCCCACCCCACGCCCCGCCCCGCCCCGCCCCGCCGATCTTGCACTTTCGGTCGCCACTTTGCCCCGATAGGGAACCTTCGTCACGACAGCAAGTGCAAGATCGACGCAGAGGTGTGGCGGTCGCGTCATCGATCATGGAGTTGTGGTGCTTCGCATAGCGGGCGCAGCACCGCGCACCGGCCACCACAACTCCATGATCGACGCCCCCACGGGCGCGCGAGGCGCCCCCACGGGCGCGCGAGGCGCCCCCACGGGCGCGCGAGGGCTCGCGGGGGCGGGCTGCTGTTAGAGGTGGATGCCCAGGAGGGCGTCGACCGTCTTGGCGAACAGGGTCGGGGCTTCGGTGTCGTCCGTGGTGCCGGACAGGGTCGCGTCGGCCCAACGGTCGGCCACGGCCAGGGCACCCGGGGTGTCCAGGTCGTCGGCCAGGCGTTCGCGTACTCCGGCCAGCAGCTCGGCCCCGGACGGCCCGGCGGGCGCGGCGGCGGCCCGCCGCCAGCGGTCCAGGCGCTCCTGCGCGGCCGTGAGCAGCTCGTCGGTCCACGTGCGGTCGCCGCGGTAGTGCCCGGAGATCAACGCAAGCCGGATCGCCATCGGGTCGACCTTGTCGGCGCGCAGCCGGGACACGAAGACCAGGTTGCCGCGCGACTTGGACATCTTCTCGCCGTCCAGGCCGATCATCCCGGCGTGGACGTAGTGCTCGGCGAACGGCGCCTGGCCGGTGAGCCGCTCGGCGTGCGCGGCGGACGCCTCGTGGTGCGGGAACAGCAGGTCGTTGCCGCCGCCCTGCACGTCGATCCGGTCGCCGAGCAGGTTCAGCGCGATGACCGCGCACTCGATGTGCCAACCGGGGCGGCCCGGGCCCAGCTCCCCGCCCGGCCAGGACGGCTCACCCTCGCGGGCGCCACGCCACAGCAGCGGGTCGAGGGGGTCGCGCTTGCCGGCGCGGTCCGGGTCACCGCCGCGCTCGGGGAAGATCTCCAGCATCTGCTCGCGGGTCAGGTTGGACTCGTAGCCGAACCGGCCGGTGGCGGAGATGTCGAAGTAGACGTCGCCGGTGCCGTCGTCGAGGCGGTACGCGGCGCCGTCCTTGAGCAGCACCTCGACCTTGTCGGCGATGTCCGGGATCGACTCGACGGCGCCCACGTAGTGCTCCGGCGGGATGATCCGCAGCGCCTCCATGTCCTCGCGGAACAGCGCCGTCTCCCGCATCGCCAGGACCACCCAGTCCTCGCCGTCGCGGGCGGCCCGCTCCAGCAGCGGGTCGTCGATGTCGGTGACGTTCTGCACGTAGCGCACCTGACGGCCGGCGTCCCGCCACATCCGCTGCACCAGGTCGAACGTGATCATGGTGGCGGCGTGGCCGAGGTGGGTCGCGTCGTACGGGGTGATGCCGCAGACGTACATGCTTCCCGCGTCGGCCGGCTCGCTCGGGTGGACACCCTGCCGCGCCGAGTCGTACAACGCCAGCGGCTCGCCCCTGCCCGGCAGCCGTGGCACCTCGTGTCCCGCCCAAGACTCCATGGCCTCAGCCTAACCAGCCCTCAGGCGGCACCGGGCCGCCCCACGGGTGATCAAGATGACAGCGGGTCACATGGGCGGCCAGGGCACCGCCGGCCAGTCCTCCGGCGGCTGCGGGAAGCGCCCGGTCTTGCGCAGGACGTCGATGCGAGTGGCCAACTCGGCGATCTCGCTGATCGTCAGGTGATCGGCCAACTCGTCGCCGAGCGCCCCGGCGACCTGCTCGGCGAGCCCGTCGAGCATCTCCACGGCGTCCGGCGGCAACTGCTTGCCCGCCCAGCCCCACAGCACCGTCCGCAGCTTGCCCTCGACGTGGAAGCTCACCCCGTGGTCCACGCCGTAGATCCGGTCGTCCGCGCCGACCAGCACGTGGCCGCCCTTGCGGTCCGCGTTGTTGATCACCGCGTCGAGCACCGCGAGCCGGGCCAGCCGGGGGTCGTCGGCGTGGGCGAGGGCGTACGCGACGCCGTCGTCGTCCCGCGCCGCCGCGATGGGGTGCCAGCGGGGCGGCAGCTCGTCGGCCGGCACGAACCCGACGAGCGGCTCGGCGTCGGCCGGCTCGTCGATCCAGAGCTGGCACGAGCCGGGGCCGAACGGACCGTCACGCAGCACGGTGGGTGGCACCAGGCCCCAGCCGGTGGCGTCGGAGACCAGGAACGCCGACACCTCCCGCCCGGCGAGGGTGCCATCCGGGAAGTCCCACAGCGGCCGCTCGCCGCGCACGGGCTTGTAGACACAGCGGGCCGTGACGCCGTCGAGGGTCAGGATGCCCCGCAGGGTGGTGTTCGAGGCGTCGACCAGCCGGCCCTCCAGGTCGAGCGTGCCGTCGCGCAGCAGCCGCAGCGCGGCGTCACCGTCGCGCAGGGGTTCGAGGCCGGACAAGGTCACCGGTGGTAACCGTTGTGCCGCGGGCACAGGTGCCCGGCGGGATCCAACGGCTGGCCGCACAGGGGGCACGGCGGCCGGCCCGCGTTGACCACGCGCCGGGCCCGCTCGATGAACTGGCGGGTGGCCTGCGGGGTGAGCCGGACCCGGAGCCGGTCCAGGTCCTCGTCCGGCTCCTCGTCCTCGTCCTCGTCGTCTTCGTCGTCCTCGTCGCCCAGCTCGACCTCGGGCTCCACCTCGCCGGCGGCGATCGCCTCGATCACCACGGTCGCGGTGTCCACGTCGAAGGCCAGCCCGAGGGTCCCGACCCGGAACTCCTCGTCGACCGGAGTGTCCAGCGGCTCGTTGTCGCCGATCACCGGCGCCAGTTCGGGCAGGTCCACCCCGAAGCGACGCTGCGCCTCGGTGAGCAGCTCCTCCAGCTTCTCGGCGAGCAGGGACACCTGGACCTTCTCCAGCGCGACGCTGACCAGCCTGCCGCCGCCGCGGGCCTGCAGGAAGAACGTGCGCTCCCCCGGCGGCCCGACGGTCCCGGCGACGAACCGCTCCGGCGGTTCGAAGGCGTGCACCTGGTGGGTCATACCCACGACCCTATCCGGCCCGCCATGGCATCGCGCACCCCACCGACCCTAATCACCGTGCTGCTCGCCACGCCCGGCGTACCACCCCTCGCGCCCGGGCGTGGCGGACGCCGGCTCACCGGCCGGCCCCCGCGCCGCCACCCACCGGCGCGTCGGAGTCGGCGGCGCTCGCCGCCGCCCGGGTCGCCCGGCGGCGCTTGCGGGGCGGCGGCGCCAGTGCGCCCAGGTCGCCACCGGTGTCGTTGAGCCGCAGCAGGAACGGCCGCAGCGGGGTGTACCGGATCGCCGTCACCGACGCCGGGTCGGCCACGATCCGCTGAAAAAGATCAAGGTGTACGCCGAGCGCGTCGGCCACGATCGCCTTGATCACGTCGCCGTGGCTGCACGCCAGCCAGACCGCCTCCGGGCCGTGCTCGGCAGTGATCCGGGCATCCCAGGCCCGCACCGCCGCGACCGCCCGAGCGGCCATCGCCGCCATCGCCTCACCCTCGGGGAAGACCGCGGCGCTCGGGTGCTGCTGGACGACCGGCCAGAGCGACTCCTTCGCCAGCTTCTTCAGTGGCTGCCCCTCCCAGGCTCCGTAGCCACACTCGATCAACCCGTCCTCCACGATCGGGGCGGCGTCGGGCAGCGCCAGCTCCAGGGTCTGCCGGCACCTGATGAGCGGGCTGGTCACCACCGCGGCCAGCGGCACCCGCCGCAGGCGCTCGCCGACCGCCGCCGCCTGGGCCCGGCCCGTCTCGTCCAACTCGACCGGCTGGCGGCCGGCCAGGCCGCCGTCGGCGTTCGCGGTCGTCCGGCCGTGTCGCAGAAGCAGAAGGGTCGCCACGGGGACCACCCTATGACCTGCGCCCGACCGGACGTCGCCGTCGGGCGGGGGCGCGTCCGGGCCGCTGCGGTCGGGCTGGACGAAAAGGGGATGAAGCAGCAGCGTGACCGTAAAATACGGGATGCCTGGCGTGTCCGGGTCCGCGCTACCGGAGGTGGGGAACGCGATGGGCGACTCGACCTCCGGACAGCAGTCGGACCCGCAGGACGCGTCCCGGGAGTTCCGGTACCCGCTGCTGGTCCTCGCCCTCACCACCGGGATCGCCGGCTTCGTGGACGCCTTCGCGTTCCTGCGCTACGGCGCGTTCGTCGCCAACCAGTCGGGCAACGCCGTCCTGCTCGGCATCGGCCTGGCCGGGCGGCACGCCGCCTGGCCCGAGTCGGCGGCGTCACTGATCGCGTTCGCCGCCGGGACGGGCGTGGTCTCCCAGGTACGGGCGGCACCCAGCCGTTGGTCGCCGTCCTACCGGGGCCTCGGGTGCGCCGTGGTCGCCCTGGCGCTCTGGGCGGTTCTGAACGTCCTGCTGCACTACGGCCGCCACGGCGGGTGGCCACGGATCGCGCTGGCCGCCGCCGGCGGTCTCGCCATGGGCGCCCTGGCGACCCTGTTCGTCCGCACCGCCGGGATCACCACCGCCATCACCTACCAGTCCGGCACGGTGGACAAGATCGGTGAACGCATCGGTCGTTGGTTGGCCGGACCGGACACCGGCAGGAGGCGGGCCCGCCACGGCACCTTCCTCGGGCTCCTGGCCCTGACCTGTTACGCCGCCGGTGGTGGCCTCGGCACGATGGCGCAGGAACAACCCCTCTGGGTGCCGGCGTGGGGAGCGCTGGGCCTGTCCGCCCTCGCGTTCCTGGTCCGCTCCGGACGGGCCCGCACCTGACCTCAGCGCACGTCGGTCGCGAGCTGGACGTCCTGCACGAAGCCGTCCGACCGCTCGGCGCCGTACCGACCCAGCACGTCCAGCACCGCGGGCACCGCCTCGCGCTCCACCACCACCTCGACCCGGGCCCGGCCCACGAGATCCTGGTCCTGCCAGTAGCCCCGGGGCAGCGAACGGGCTGTCGGTTCGGCGGTGGAGACCGTCGCGTCGGAGAGCACGATGGAGGTGGCTCCCGCGCCGACCAGGGCGTCGCGAAGCTCCCGGGTCGTCGGCAGCAGCGTCGGGTTGACCGTCGCGGTGACCAGCCGGGCGTTCTGGACCGGCCGGGTGGGACGTTCGGCGGCGCGTCCCGCTCCCGGCTGGCGGCGTTGCGGCGCCCCGCTGCCGTTGAGACCCGCCACGCCGCCCAGGTGGTAGGCGTCGGCGTCCTGTTGGGCGTGGTCGAGGTTGTCCTGCACGTCGGCGGGGGCACGCAGCCCGAGCACGGCCTGCACCGCGGCGGCGATCGCCCAACTGAGCACGAACGAGAACGCCACCACGGTGACCACGCCGACGATCTGGTGCCACAGCAGGGATCCGCCGCCGCCGAAGAACAGGCCGTCCTTGCCGAGCGGGTTGACGCCGCTGTCGCCGAAGAAGCCGACCAGCAGCGAGCCGAGCATTCCGCCGACGAAGTGGACCGCGAGGACGTCCAGCGCGTCGTCGAGCCGCAGCAGGTACTTCAACCGCAGCGCGAAGTGGCAGACGAATCCCGCGATCGCGCCGATGGCGATGGCGGAGACCGTGTTGACGTACCCGGCGGCGGGGGTGACCGTCGCGAGCCCCGCGACCGCGCCGGAGACGCCGCCCACGACGGTGCTGTGGCCGTCCTTCACCCGCTCCGCGACCAGCCAGACGAGCATTCCGGCGGCGGCCGCGAGATGGGTGTTGATCAGCGCCTGGGCGGCCAGACCGTTGGCCTGGAGTCCGTCGCCGCCGTTGAACCCGAACCAGCCGAACCAGAGGATGCCCGCGCCCAGGATGGTCAGCGGGATCGAGTTGGGCGGGGAGGCGGTGCGTGGCCAACCGCGCCGGCGTCCGACGACCAGCAACGTGCCCAGCACGGCGGCGCCCGCCGAGGCGTGCACGACCATCCCACCGGCCCAGTCCTGGGCGCCCAACCTGGCCAGCCAACCGTCGGGGTGCCAGAGCCAGTGCGCGACCGGCGCGTAGACCACGATGGACCAGATCGCCAGGAACGCGACCCAGCCGGCGAACTTGAGCCGGCCCGCCGTCGCGCCGGTGACGAGCGCGGGGGTGATCACCGCGAACATCATCTGGTACGCGACGAACGCCAGGGTCGGTATGGTCACCTGACCGGCGATGACGTGCAGGTGGGGCGCGGGCGGCACCCTGAGGTCGGTCAGGCCGAAGAGTTCGAGGTTGCCGAAGAGGCCGGTGCCGGCGTCGTCACCGAACGCGATGGTGTAGCCCACCAGGACCCAGGTCAGGCTGACCACGCCCAGCGCGATCATGTTCTGCTGGAGCATGGCGAGCACGTTGCGGGTGCGGACCATCCCGCCGTAGAAGGCGGCCAGGCCGGGAGTCATGAACAGCACCAGGCCGGCGCAGACGAGCACCCAGGCGGTGTCGCCCGAGTTCACCGCTTCCTGAGCGAGCATGGGAGCTCACCTCTCCTTTCGGTACGTCAGACGGTGCGTCTCACCTCGGTGAGGATGGACTCCTTGACGCGTTCGTGGTTGGGCACCGGCGCGAAGTGCCGCCTGGGCAGCAGCAGCAGCCAGGTGGCGATGTTGAACGGCCCGGTCAGCACCGGAATGCCCAGCGGGGTGAGGACCGTCGCCAGGGCCAGTTGGACGAAGAGCGTCAGCGCGATGCCGAAGAGGGTGTAGATGGTGACCATCGCTCCGGGACGGTGCAGCACCGCGCCCACGGCGATCGCCGTCAGCACCGCGTTGAAGCCGAGCAGGCCCTTGTCCAGGGAGGACGCGTCGGCGCCGAACCAGAGCGCCAGCAGGGTCGCGCCGACGGCGCCGATCACCGCGAACAGCGCCGACCAGCGGGAGTTGACCAGCAACGCGACCAGGATGAGCAGACCGGTGACCCAGCTGTCGATCAGGTAGACCTGGGACACCCCGCGCAGAAAGGTGGGGATCAGGTCCCAGTCGAAGCGGCCCCCGGTCAGTTGCCCCGCACCGGGGAACATGGGCTTCAGCTTGGTGAGCACGGTGAACCTGTCGAACTGGTAGGCGGCCATCAGCAGGACCCAGGTGGTCAGCACGAACGGCATGGTGAACGCGGTCAGCCCCCAGGTCTTGAAGATCGCGTTCAGGGCCAGGGTGACCACCGTCGTGGCGATCGCGCCGAGCACCAGGTAGAGCCACATGAGCGGCCGGTCGTCGAGGAACGTCGGGACGGCGATGCCGGTCAGGAACGGGCTGAAGCCGAACAGTCCCTTACGTAACGAGGGCTCGTCGACCCGCAGGGCGACGGCCGTGGCGGTGCCGACGACCAGGCCGAGGACCGCTCCCCCGAAAATCCGCGGTTGCCCGTTCTCGACGGCCCCCCAGGCGACCGCCACGAGGACGAGCAGGCCGGTGAGCGGGTTGTTCTGCAGGACGACCTGCGCGGGCCCGCGCAGGCAGGCGTCGACGAACCCGAGGAACGGGTTGCGGTCACTCAGCCTGTCCCAGCCCTGGGTCACGCTCGTCACGACACTCTCCTCGGATGCGTCATCGCCAGCTGAACGTCGGCGGGAAGGTGCGGCCGGTCACCTCTTCACGGGCGGCCACGCAGAAGGCGCGGACCGCGGCACGAACCGGCTCGGTCTCCTGCCCCAGGACCTTGAACATGAGGCCGGCGTCGTTCGGCAGCCGACTGACGGCGCTGGCCAGCGGCGTCTGCTCGTCCCAGACCGGCGTCGCGGTCCGTTCGAAGACGCGGGCGGCCCGCTCGGCGCTGGTGAGCAGCACGACGTTGCCGAAGATGTGGAAGCGGTCCAGGACCCCGAGCCGCGCCACCGGGAACCGGCCGGGGGCCGCCACGAACTTCTCCACGAACAACCGCCGGCCGTCCGGACGCTCGGCCCGCAGACAGGAGGAGAAGAGGTCGTACGCGAAGAGTTCGCCGTCGCGGTAGTACTTCCGGCCGGGTTGCAGGATCTCGCCGTAGAGCATGGTGGCGCTCTCCGGGAGCCGCACCTCGGTGTCGGTGACGAACCGGCTGCCCCGGTACGGGATCGTCGGCTCCGGGAGGTATTCGAGATAGGTGTCCTCGGCCAGGGTGAACCGCTGGATCTGCGAGCCGTAGTTCGCGTCCATCTCCTGGATCTTGGTGGCGGCCTGCGTGACCAGGTGCGCCTGGCTGCCCGGCGCCAGGTCGACGTCCAGGTGCAGGCGGTCGCCCTGGAGCACACCGCCGGAGGTGGTGAGGATCATGACGCAGGGCAGCTGCGGCATCTCCTCGTCCCAGTAGAGGGCCCGCTGGACGAGCAGGGGCGACTGCCGGTAGAGGTCGTGCAGGATCGTCCGGTCGCCGCGCCGCTCGAACCCGAGGCGCAGGATGCCGACCTTGCCGTTGGACGCCGCGGGCAACTGGGCCGGTTGGTCCTGGTACGGCTCCAGTTCCCGCGCGCTGTCCAGTGTGATCATGCGACCACTTCGGCGTCGAAGAGCGCGTTGCGGCGGATCAGCGACACCAGTTCGTCGATGCCCTCGCCGGTCTTGCAGTTGGTGAACACGACGGGCTTGCCGTTGCGCATCAGGTCCGCGTCGCGCGCCATGACGTCGAGGTCCGCCTCCACGTAGGGGGCGAGGTCGGTCTTGTTGATCACGAGGATGTCGGACTTGGAGATCCCCGGACCGTTCTTGCGCGGGATCTTGTCGCCGGCCGCCACGTCGATGACGTAGATGAAGAAGTCGACGAGCGCGGGGCTGAACGTCAGGGTGAGGTTGTCCCCGCCGCTCTCGATGAGCACGACGTCGCTGTCCGGGAAGCGGGATTCCATGTCCTCGACCGCGGCCAGGTTCATGCTCGGGTCCTCCCGCACTGCGGTGTGTGGGCAGGCACCGGTCTCCACTCCGAGGATCCGCTCCTCGACCAGGACCCCGGTCAGGGCGCGGCGCACGTGCTTCGCGTCCTCGGTGGTGACGACGTCGTTGGTGATCACCAGTACGCGCAGTCCGTTGTCCACGAAACGGGGCACGACAGCCTCGATGATCGCGGTCTTGCCGCTGCCCACCGGGCCGCCGACGCCGATACGACTTGCCGACTTCATGATGTGACCTGTCCTTCTCGAAAGGCGTTTCAGGTGCGGGAGAATGCGGATGTTCGGCTCTCAGCTCATGAACATCCGCACGTGGACGTGCTGGTGCGCGGCGGCCAGGACGTCGAGGTGCGGCCCGAAGGTCTGCATGTCGTCGAGGTCGGCCGTGCGCACGTCGCGGTAGTCGTCGGTGACCTTCTCGTTGACCGCGAACAGGATCGACTGCGCGTCGAGATGGTCGACCCGCATCAACCGGATGGCGGCGCTGAGCACCGTCGAGGCCGCGCCGTACTGGTGGGCGGCGAACGCGTCCTCCTCGGGCACGCCGAGGTCGGCGAAGACCACCCCGAGCGCGACCGGGTAGGTGACCGGCACGCCGCCGGCCGACTCGCTGAGGCGCTTCTTGAGCAGGGTCTCCCCGACGATCCGGGTCGCGGCTTCGGCCAGCTTGCGTCCCATGCGTACGGACATCGTCCGCATCTCTTCGTTGATCTTGCGGAGGTGGACGGCCTCGTCGGCCCGCCGGATCCGGTCGAGGTCCCCCGCGCCGGCGGCCCGGTGACCGGCGAGCAGCGCGACCCCGTCCCCGGTGGCGGCGAGCCGGGTGACCGTCCGGACGTAGTCCTGCAGGGTCGTCCGGTCGTGGACGACACCGTGCTCGACGGCCATCTCCAGGCCGCTGGAGAAGGAGAAGGCGCCGACCGGGAAGACGGAGTCGCCGAACTGGAGCAGCTTCAGGGTTTCGGCCATGGTGCGCACCGTGCGCCCCCGCTCAGTTGAGGTCGGCGGGGAGATGGGAGTGCGGCGTCGAGTCGGCGCCGCCGAACAGCCGCCGCGACTCGTGCGGCGCGAGGTACGCGATGACCTCGGTGCCGGGCACGAACTCGTGGGTGATCCCGGTGAAGGCGTGGGTGCGCATCACCGAGTCCATCACCTTGCGGTCCACCGTCAGCGGGACGTACATCTTGGTGCCCTTGACCACGGCGGGCCAGTGCTGGTTGCCGATGGCGTGACCCAGCTCGACGGCCGAGCGGATGAGCAGCTCAGCCGACTCGCCGCGCAGCTGGTCGAGGTGGACCACCATCACCTCGCCCAGCTGCACCCGGGCTACCACCGCCGTGGCGGTGAGGTCGTCCCAGGCCAGGACGTCGCCGTCGCGCAAGCGGACCCCACGCGCGAGCGCGACCGACAACTCGGCCCCGGAGCTGGTCATCTTGCGGATGCGGCTCTTCTGGGCGTCCCACTGGTCGAGGACCAGGTCGTCGATGCGCGCTTCCTTCAGGCGGAGCGTCCAGTCCGGCTCGTTCATGTTGCCCAGCACCGTCTCGACGAGCACGGGCCTCTCCTTTCGGTAGGTGTGCCGGGACCAGCCACCCACGAGGCGGCCCCGGCGGGGGGTCAGCTGAAGAAGTAGAGCTGGCTCAGCGGCAGGTTCCGGGCCGGCGGCACCGTCGCGTGCACGCCGTCCATCTTCACGGCGAAGGTCTCCGGATCGACCTCGAGCTTGGGAAGCCGGTCGTTGCGGACCATGTCCCGCTTCGTGAGCCCGCGGGTCCGGTACACGGGCATGACCTGCCGTTGCAGGCCGAGCTGCTCGGCGATGCCGGCCTCGTGCGCGGCCCGGGACACGAAGGTCACGCAGGTCTTGGCCAGCTGGCTGCCGAACGCGGCGAACGACGGCCGGTAGTAGACCGGCTGCGGTGTCGGCAGTGACGCGTTCGGGTCACCCATGATCGACCAGGCGATCATGCCGCCCTTGAGCACGAGCTTCGGCTTGGCCCCGAAGAACGCCGGCTCCCAGAGCACGAGGTCGGCCATCTTGCCCGGCGTGACCGATCCCAGCACGTGCGAGATCCCCTGGGTGATGGCCGGGTTGATGGTCATCTTGGCGACGTACCGCAGCACCCGGAAGTTGTCGTTGGCGCTGGAGTCCTCGGCGAGCTTGCCGCGGGCGGTCTTCATCTGCCCGGCGAGCTGGATGGTGCGCAGCCAGGTCTCGCCGACGCGCCCCATGGCCTGCGAGTCGCTCTGCATCATCGAGATGACGCCCTCGTCGAGCAGGACGTCCTCGGCCGCGATCGTCTCGGTCCGGATCCGGCTCTCCACGAAGGCCACGTCCGAGGGGACCTGCGGGTTGAAGTTGTGACAGACCATGATCATGTCGTACAGCTCGGACTGGCTGTTGATGCCGTACGGCACCGTAGGCGTGGTCGAGCTGGGCAGCACGTTCATCTGGCCGGCGACCTTGATGACGTCCGGCGCGTGGCCGCCACCGGCGCCCTCGGTGTGGAAGGTGTGGATCGTCCGGCCCTCGAACGCGGCGATGCTGTCCTCGAGGTATCCGCTCTCGTTGAGAGTGTCGGTGTGGATGCTGACCTGCACGTCGAACTCGTCGGCGACGTCCAGGCAGGCCCGGATCACCGCCGGCGGGGCGCCCCAGTCCTCATGGATCTTGAAGCTCGGCGCACCGGCCATGATCTGTTCCACCAGCGGCGCGCGGCCGGTGCTGTTGCCCTTCGCCATCAGGCCGATGTTGATCGGGATGCTCTCGAAGGCCCGCATCATCGCGTGGATGTTCCAGGGCCCGGGGGTGATGGTGACGCCGTTGGTGCTGTCGGTCGGGCCGGTGCCGCCGCCCCACAGGGTGGTCACGCCGTTGCTCAGGGCGGCCTGCGCCTGCAGCGGCGTCACCAGGTGCACGTGCGTGTCGATGCCCCCGGCGGTCAGGATGAGGTGCTCGCCGGAGATGGCCTCGGTGCCCGGACCGGTCACCAGCTCGGGGGTGACCCCGTCCATGATGTTCGGGTTACCGGCCTTGCCGATGCCGGCGATCTTGCCGTCCTTGACCCCGACGTCGGCCTTCACCACGCCGAGCGTCGCGTCGAGGATGGTCACGTTGGTGATGACCAGATCCAGGCCACCCTGCGCGTTGGTGTACTGGTTGTTGACCCCCATGCCGTCGCGCAGCGTCTTGCCCCCGCCGTACATCACCTCGTCGCCGAGGACCCGCAGGTCCTTCTCGATCTCGATGTACAGGTCGGTGTCGCCGAGCCTGATCTGGTCACCCGTCGTGGGGCCGTACATGCCGGAATACTCTTGCCGGGAAATCTGGCTCATCGAATCATCTCTCCTGCCCGAGGCGCGCAGCCCTGCGGGTTAATCGATCTACTTCTTCTTGCCCTTGGGGTCGTCCTGCTGCTCCGGGGCGAACTTGAAGCCCCGGGTCTTGGCGTTGTGGATCGCCTCGGTACGGTCCGGCCGGTAACTGGGGGTCGACTCGCTGCCGCTCCACCCCTGCACCAGGCCGTTGAATCCGTAGACGCGCTGCTGCCCGCCGAAGGGGATGAGCTCGACGGTCTTCTTGTCGCCCGGCTCGAAGCGGATGGAGGTCGTCGCCGGGATGTTCAGCCGCCTGCCGAAGGCGGCCTCACGGTCGAAGGCGAGCATCCGGTTGGCCTCGAAGAAGTGGAAGTGGGAGCCGATCTGGATCGGCCGGTCACCGGTGTTGTGGACGACGACCTCGGTGACGGGCCGCCCCGCGTTCAGCTCCAGCGGTTGATCGCTCAGCACGTAGCCCCCGATGGGTCGCACGTGCTTCGAGTTGGGGCCGGGATGTTGCGTGGCCATTTCCTGCTCCACCTTCCTGGAGATCGCCTCTGGGCTGGCTGCGCCTAGCGGATCGGTGAGTGCACGGTGACCAGGCGCGAGCCGTCGGTGAAGACCGCCTCGACCTGGATCATGGGCAGCATGTCCGGTACGCCCGGCATCACGTCGTCGGCGCTGAGGGTGCTGCGGGCGTCGTTCATGACCTCTTCGACGGTCTTGCCCTCCCGGGCCCCCTCCAGGGCCGCGGCGCAGATCACCGCCACGGCCTCGGGGTGGTTCAGCTTGATCCCCCTGGCCTTGCGGGCGTTGGCGACGATGGCCATCGAGAGGATCGTCAGCTTGTCGAATTCCCTTGGTGTCAGATGCACGTCCTGGTCCTTCGCGACGGTCGGTCGGGAGCCGCCAGCCCGCCGAGCGGATTCGCCCCGGGTGGGCACCAACGCTCCACCCGAATGAACTTATTTGTCCACTAAATCCGTTTTGGACGGCTTTACCGGAACCGTACGCCCGATCCCCTGCGTCGCGGGTCAGAAGCCGAGAATCACGCCGTACCGGCCGACCGGTCGTCGCGACGGTGCGGCCGGCGGGCACGCGCGTCGGTCTGCCACATCCGCTGAATCTGTTCGAGGGTCTTGCCCTTGGTCTCCGGCAGGTACCGCCAGACGAACACGAAGCCGAGCACACAGGTGCCGGCGAAGAGCGCGAACACGCCCGACCTTCCCAGGGCGTCGAGCATGCTCAGGAAGAACTGCGTGATCAGGTACTCGGTGCCCCAGTGGGTGGCGGAGGCGATCGCGACGCACCGGCCCCGGATGCGACCCGGGAAGATCTCGTTGATGACCGTCCAGGCGGTGGGCCCGATGGACATCGCGTAGAACGCCACGAACATGACCACGCCGATCAGCAGGAAGATGCCCGCGTCGGTGGGATGGTGCCCGGTCGCTCCGGCGCTCTGCGCCCCCGGGGCCATCCGGGCGAAGCTGAGACTGACCACCACGAGCGAGACCGCCATGCCCAGGAGCCCGACCAGCAGCAGCGGCCGGCGACCGAGCCGATCCAGGAAGGCGACAGCGACAAGCGTGAAGAGTGAGTCGACAGCGCCGATCGCCCAGGTGGTCGCGGCCAGTTGCGCCTGCGGGGTGTGGAACCCGGCGGACGAGAAGATCTCATCGGCGTAGTAGATGATCCCGTTGATCCCGGTCAGTTGCTGGAACAGCGCCATGCCGACACCGAGCACCAGCGGACGCCGCCACTGTGGCGACAGCACCTCCCGCCACCCCGCCTTGCCGGCCGAGAGGCTCTCCTCGATGGCGTGCAGCCGCTGGGGCACCTTCGACTGCGGCACTGTCGCCCGCAGGGATGCCTCCGCCCGGCGCCGGTCCCCCCGTCCGAAGTACCAGACCGCCGAGTCGGGGATGACCGTGGTGACCAGAGCGAGGGCCACGCCCAGCAGGGAGGCCGCCGCCAGCAGGTAACGCCAGGAGGTGCCGGCCTCGAACAGCTCGTCCGCCAGGTAGCCGATGAAGATGGCGAACGTGGTGGAGAACTGGTAGATCGCCAGGAGACTGCCGCGGATCCGTTCCGGCGCGGCCTCCGCCGCGTACATCGGGCCGGCGACCGAGGCCACGCCGATGCCCAGCCCCAGGATCAACCGCGCACCGAACATGACCCCGATGACCGGCGCCACCGCCTGCACGACGGTGCCCACCGCGAACGTGGCGGCGGCGACCCAGAGCGCCCCCCGCCGACCGATCCGGTCCGCGAGGTGACCACCGAGCAACGCACCCACCAACGCCCCGGG
Organism: Micromonospora sp. NPDC049004; assembly: GCF_040649315.1. Taxonomy (NCBI): domain Bacteria; kingdom Bacillati; phylum Actinomycetota; class Actinomycetes; order Micromonosporales; family Micromonosporaceae; genus Micromonospora; species Micromonospora sp. NPDC049004. Next base: position 705,477 of record NZ_JBEZFG010000001.1, on the reverse strand, counting down.
CGTCACCCAGCTCGCCGCCACCTCGACGGCGAAGGTGTCCGCGTGGAAGGTCTGGCGAATGTCGCGGAGCGCGCCGCTGATGATGCCCTGGTCGTAGCCGAAGAACGCGCCGGACAGCACCACGATCGACACGACCGCGACGAGGTTGCGCCTCGGCGGCAGCCCCCGGCCGCGCTTCGGGCCAGCACTGGCAGTCACTGTCGCCCCCTCCGACGCGAGCAGATCCCACCCGGGGAGACAGCCCGATATCAGCAGGATAGGTGCGCTAAGGGGCTTGCGTGCACAACGGGGGAAACGACCAGTTTCGCCGGACCGTGGACAGGGACCGGCCCCCACCCCTTACGCGCGGGATGGGGGCCGGGCGCGGTCGACTCAGGTGGCGCTGATCGTGCCGGTCAGCAGGAGAGCGAGGACCAGGGTGCCCAGCGCCACCCGGTACAGCACGAAGACGTACAGGGTGTGGTGGGCGACGTAGCGCAGCAGCCAGGCGATGGCCGCGTAGCCGATACCGAACGCGATGACGGTGGCCACGATCGTCTGGGCCACGGTGGGCACTGACGTGCCCGGAGCGGACGGTTCGAAGACGTCCCCGAGGCTGAACACGCCGGACATCACGACCGCCGGGATGGCCAGCAGGAACGAGTAGCGCGCCGCCGCCTCCCGCGTCAGGTTGAGCAGCAGGCCCGCGGTGAGCGTGCCGCCGGAGCGGGACACGCCCGGGACCAGCGCCATCGCCTGGGCGAAGCCCATCACGATGCCGTCCTTCATCCGGAAGTTCTCCAGGGTGCGGGTCTGCCGCCCCCAGTACTCCGCGAACGCCAACACGAACGCGAACACGATCAGCGTGGTCGCCACGACCCACAGGTTGCGTCCGGCGGTCTTGATCTGGTCCTTGAACACGAAACCGAACAGCCCGATCGGGATCGAGCCGACGATCACGTACCAGCCCATCCGGTAGTCGAGGCTGGAGCGCACCGACCTGTCGCGTAGCCCCACCAGCCAGGTACGCGTGATCCGCCAGATGTCCTTCGCGAAGTAGATCAGCACGGCCGCCTCGGTGCCGAGCTGGGTGACGGCGGTGAACGACGCGCCCGCGTCGCGGTCGAAGAAGATCGCCGAGGTGATCCGCAGATGCCCCGACGAGCTGACCGGCAGGAACTCGGTCAGCCCCTGGACGACGCCCAGGACGATGGCCTCGATCCAGGTCACTCGCCGACTCCGGAAAGGTCGAGCGCCTCGGCGACCGTACGCAGGGTCTGCACGCCACTGTCCCGGTCGGCCACGAACAGGGTCACCGACAGCGTGGTGACGCCGGAGGCGGCGTACTCCCGCATCCGTTCGGCGATGCGCTCCTTCGGGCCGAGCAGCGAGGTGCGGTCGATGAACTCCATCGGCACCGCGGCGGCCGCGTCGCGCTGCCGCTTGGCCAGGTACAGGTCCTGCACCTCGCGCGCGGCGTCGCCGTAGCCCATCCGGGTGGCGAGCTGGTTGTAGAAGTTCTGCGTGCGGCTGCCCATCCCGCCGACGTAGAGCGCGGCGTACCAGCGCACCAGCTCGGCGCAGGAGGCCACGTCGTCGCCGACGACGACCGGCACGGAGGGCACCACGTCGAAGCCGGCCAGCTCCTTGCCGACCTTGGCCCGCCCGGCGGTCACGGCGGCGAGGTGCTCGTCGGCGAACTCCGGGGCGTAGAACACGGCGAGCCAGCCGTCGGCGATCTCGCCGGCCAACTCCAGGTTCTTCGGCCCGACCGCGGCGAGGTAGATCGGGATGTGTTCGCGGGGTGGGTGGAAGCTCAGCCGCAGCGCCTTGCCGGGACCGTCGGGCAGCGGCAGGGTGTAGTGCTCGCCGTCGTACGCCACCTCCTTGCGGGCGACGGCCAGCTTGACGATGTCGACGAACTCGCGGGTCCGGCCCAGCGGCTTGGCGAACCGCACCCCGTGCCAGCCCTCGGAGACCTGCGGGCCGGACACGCCGAGGCCCAGCCGGAACCGGCCGCCGGAGAGCGCGTCGATGGTGGCGGCGGTCATCGCGGTCGCGGCCGGCGTACGGGCGGGAATCTGCATCACCGCCGAGCCCACGTCGATCCGCTGCGTCTGGCCGGCGATCCAGGCGAGCGTGCTCGGCGAGTCGGAGCCGTAGGCTTCCGCCGCCCACACCACCGAGTAGCCGAGGCGATCCGCCTCCTGGGCCAGCGCCAGGTGGTCGGCGGGTGTGCTCCACGCTGTCTGGTATCCAAGGTTGAGCCCGAGTCGCACTGGTCCTCCCCCATCCGTGGCACAGGTCGCACCAGGTTACGCAATGCCGAAAACGGACCCTGTCACCGGCTCACCGCCAATGATCCCCCGCCCGTCACGGTGTCCGCCGGAGGCGGAACCGGCAGAACCGGCAGAGATGACGGGAGCGAGGATATCCGTGGCGGCGGGTTCGAAATAAGGTTCACCCATGCAACAGCGACCGCTCGGCCGAAGCGGGCTGGCGGTTTCGCGGCTCGCGCTCGGCACCATGACCTGGGGCCGGGACACCGACGCCGACGATGCGGCCGCCCAGCTGAAGAGTTACCTGGACGCGGGCGGCAACCTGATCGACACCGCAGACGTGTACGGCGACGGCGACGCCGAGTCGGTGATCGGGTCGCTGCTGGGCACCCTCGTTCCGCGCGACGAGCTGTTGATCGCCACCAAGGCGGGGCTGCGGCCGGGCAGCGGTAGGCGTCGTGACGGCTCCCGGGGCCACCTGCTGCGCACCCTGGAGGCGTCGCTGCGCCGGCTCGGCACGGACCACGTCGACCTGTTCCAGGTGCACGGGTACGACCCGGACACCCCCCTGGAGGAGACCCTGGCCGCCCTGGACCACGCGGTGGCCAGCGGGAAGGTCCGCTACGTGGGGGTGTCGAACTTCTCCGGCTGGCAGACCGCGCGGGCCGCCGCCTGGCAGACGGCCTGGCCGGGCCGGGCGCCGGTGGTCGCCGCCCAGGTCGAGTACTCGCTGCTGGAGCGGGGCGTGGAGCGGGAGGTGCTGCCGGCGTGCGACGCGCTGGGCCTCGGCGTGCTGCCCTGGTCGCCGCTGGGTCGGGGCGTGCTCACCGGCAAGTACCGGCACGGCCGGCCGGCGGACTCGCGGGCCGCCTCGCCGCACTTCGAGCGGTTCGTCTCCACGTACCTGGAGCCGCGCTGCTCGAGCATCGTGGAGGCGGTGGCGACCGCGGCCGGCGGCCTGGGGGTGTCGCCGCTGGAGGTGGCGCTGGCGTGGATCCGGGACCGACCCGGGGTGACCGCGCCGATCCTCGGCGCCCGCACGGTGGGGCAGTTGCTCGGCGCGTTGCAGGTCGAGCGGATCACGCTGCCCGAGGAGATCACCACCGCGCTTGACGACGTCTCGTCGGTGCCCATCGGCTACCCCGAGCGCGACGGCTGACGCACGTGCGCGCGCACCGGGTCGGGCGCTGACCGGGGGCGCCCGCGGACCGCGACGAGGACCACGCGCGGGCACCCGGGACGGCACGAATCAGGCAGGGCAGCGGCGTTGGTCACCCCCGAGGGGGTGGCGGACGGCCGCTGGGCTGGGCAGCATGGACGGCATGGACTACGAGTACGCGCCGCTGCGGCTGCCGCCGAACGTCGACCGGTTGACCGCAGCGGCGCAGTTGGCGATCCAGGCCGAGTTCTCCGGATGGGAGTTGGCTCGGGTGCGGCTGTTCCGTGACGGCACGCGGCAGGTCGTGCTGCGTCGTCGGCGGGTCAACCAACCGCAGCCGGGCCTGTCGTACTGATGCCGGGCCGGGACGGGCGGCGACACGCCCGGGGCCCGAACCGCGAACGGTTCGGGCCCCGGGCCTCACCTGGCCTCGTGCCTGGTCCCCGGTCGCGCGAGGCGCAGGCGCACCGGCGACGGGCGGGACGCCGGCCCTAGTGCTGGTGCCCGGCGTGGTCGTGGTCGTCGTCGAGCTCCAGGAACGGGTGCTCGTCGAGTCGGCCGACGAGCCGGTCGTCACTCGCCGGCTGGAACGGGCCGACGGCGTCGTCATCGTCGAACGACTCCAGGTCCACGGGTGTGCCCACCTCGCTGACCATGACCACCCCGTCCAGGGGTTCCAACTCGGGGACGTCCAGCGCGCCGAGCGAGCCGTCGCCGCTCTGCAGCAGCTCCAGCACCGCCTCGCCGACGCCCTCCACCGGCGCCGGCTCGTCGTCCTCCGGGGTGCCCTCGCGTCGGGCCGCCTCGGCCGCCCGCAGCAGCGCGGCGATGCTCGGCACCCGGTAGTCGCGACGTTGACGAACCGAGATCACCCGCGGGTGGGGGTCGCTGGCCTCGGCGCCCTCACCGCCGAAGCGCTCGTCGGCCTCGTCCGGGTCGATCGAGTCGACGTCCCACGGGGTCACCTCGCCGAAGGCGTCGAGGAGTTGCTCGTCGTAGGCGAAGGACGCGTTGTTCAACGCCACGTACGCCTGCCAGACGTCGTCGTCGTCGACGCGGCCCTGCGCGGCGCGTACGGCGGCCAGGTGGTGGCGGGCCGCTTCGATCACCCGCTCGAGAGCGGCGTCCAGCTCACCGTGCTGGTCGGTCATGTGGGGCAGTCCCTTCACGATGGGGAGATAACGCGCCGGGTGCAGCTACCGGACACGGTTAGCAGGAGCGGAGGAACCGGTCGAGAACCCGCACGCCGAACTGTAGTCCGTCGACCGGAACGCGCTCGTCGATGCCGTGGAACAGCGCCGAGAAGTTCAGGTCGGCGGGCAGCCGCAGCGGCGCGAACCCGAAGCAGCGGATGCCGAGCTGGGAGAACGCCTTCGCGTCGGTGCCGCCGGAGAGCATGTACGGAACCGGGCGCGCGCCCGGGTCCTCGGCGCGCAGGGCCGCCGACATGGCCTCGACCAGGTCGCCGTCGAAGGTGGTCTCCAGCGCCGGCTGCCGCTGGACGTACTCGATGGCGATGTCCGGGCCGACCAGCTCGCGCAGCTGCCGCTCCAGCAGCTCGGACTGGCCGGGCAGGCTGCGGCAGTCGATGGTGGCGGTGGCGCGGCCGGGGATGACGTTGTCCTTGTAACCGGCGCTGAGGCGGGTGGGGTTGGCGGTGTTGCGGATGGTCGCCCCGATGATGTTGGCGATCGGGCCGAGCTTGGCGATCGCCGTCTCCGGGTCGTTCGGGTCCAGCTCGATGCCGAGCAGGTCCGAGACCTCCTCCAGGAACGCCCGTACGGTGTCGGTGACCACCACCGGGAAGCGGTGCCGGCCGATGCGGGCCACGGCCTCGGCGAGCGCGGTGACCGCGTTGTCGTCGTGCACCATCGACCCGTGCCCGGGGCGGCCCTTGGCGTGCAGCCGCAGCCAGTCGATGCCCTTCTCGGCGGTCTCGATGAGATACAACCGCTGGCTGTCGTTGACCGAGTAGGAGAAGCCGCCGACCTCACCGATCGCCTCGGTGCAGCCGTCGAAGAGGCCGCGGTGGTTCTCCACCAGGAAGCGCGCGCCGTAGTCGCTGCCCGCCTCCTCGTCGGCGGTGTACGCCAGCACGATGTCGCGCGGGGGCCGTACGCCGGTACGCTGCCAGTGCCGCACCACGGCGAGCACCATCGCGTCGAAGTCCTTCATGTCGATGGCGCCGCGACCCCACAGGTAGCCGTCGCGCTCCTCGCCGGAGAACGGGTGCACGGACCACTCGTCGGCGTCGGCGGGCACCACGTCCAGGTGGCCGTGCACCAGCAGCGCACCCCGGCTCGGGTCGGCGCCGGGGATGCGGGCCACCACGTTGGCCCGGCCGGGCGCGGACTCGTGCAGGACCGATTCGACGCCCACCTCGGCGAGTTTCTCCGCCACGTACTCGGCGGCGCGGCGCTCGCCGACGCTCGTGGCGTTGTCACCCGTGTTGGTGGTGTCGATGCGCAGCAGGTCGCGGCAGAGGTCCACGACCTCCGCGCTGGGGTCCGGTCGGGCGGAGGCGGCGTCGCTCGTCATCGCCCCTTCATACCAGTCCGCGGTGACCGGCGGGCCGGCGCACCGGCGTGCCGGGGCCGGGCATTCACCTCGGCGGATCCGCGTGCCGGTTTCGCGGCGTCCGCGTTCGGGTACCGCCGCCCACGACCGCACATCCCCTGCCGGAGCTTCCGCCCGCCAGTCGAGGAGGGCACCATGTCCGCCGTCCCCCTGCCCCCGTTGCCGCCCGCGCCCGTGTCCGAGGACGGTTACCGGCCCGGTGGCCGCAGCATCGCCGACATCGTGGACCGCGAGCACCGGCAGCTGCTGGCTCTCGTGGACCAGTTGACCGGCCCGGACGCCACGCCGCAGGAGGGGCTGGCGGTGCTCACCGCCGCGCTGTCGCGACACGTCTCCGCCGAGGAGCAGTACCTGCTGCCGGCGGTACGGGCGGCGCTGCCGGCCCGCGCCGACCGGGTGGACGCGGAGATCGACGCTGACGCCGCACTGCTGGCGGCCCTGAAGGGACTGTCCGACGAGACCCTGACCGAGGTCGCCGAGCGGGTCCGCCGCCACGTCGACGGGGTGGGCGCGCTCGTGGCCGAGTTGCGCGCGGTGGCCACCTCCGAGGAGCTGATCCGCCTGGGCAACCGGTTGGAGATCGCCGAGGAGGCCGCGCCGACCCGGCCGCACCCGGGCACGCCGGCCACGCCACCGTGGAACCGGATCGTCGAGCCGGCGGTGGGCGTGGTGGACAAGGTCCGTGACGCGGTGACGCGGCGGCCGACGTACCTGGCGGACCTGCCGGAGCCGCCGCGCGACTGACAGCGCGGGCCGCGCCACTAAATGCATTCAACGTCACCGATCCGCTTGGCCTCTTCCGCAGGCTGCGGCGTGGTCCTACCGTCACCGTATGAACCTGGAGCTGCGACACCTGCGGGTGGTCTGCGCGATCGCGGAGACAGGGAGTGTGACCAAGGCGGCGTCGGCGCTCGGGCTCGCCCAGCCGGCGCTCACCGCCCAGCTTCAGCGGATCGAGCGGACGCTGGGCGGGCCGCTGTTCGACAGGGATCGGCGCGGCGCCCGGCCCACCGCGCTCGGTGAGCTGGTGCTCGCCCGCGCCCGGGTGCTGCTGCCGGCGATGAAGGGCCTGCAGGACGAGGCGGCCCGGCTCGCCGGCGCGGGCGCGGCGCCCCGCTGCTACCGCCTCGGCGGGGTGAACAGCCCGATCCTGGGCCGGTTGGTGCACCGGCTGGCCGCCGAGCAGCCACCGGCCCAGATCACCACGTACGCCTCCTGGTCGGTGGACGAGCTTGCGCAGTTGGTGGCCGGTGGGCGGTTGGACTTCGCCCTCACCGGTGTGTGCGGCGACGCCACCCCGTCGGCCGCGTTCGGACTGAGCTGGCGGGAGGTGGCCGTCGACCCGGTGCTGGTGCTGCTGCCGGAGACCCACCCGCTCGCGGCGCGGGCCGAGGTGCGCCTGGCGGACCTGGGCCATGAGCAGTGGGTGGCCGCGCCGGGCGACGGTTGCTTCGGCGACTGTTTCGCCGCCGCGTGCGCCCGCGCCGGCTTCACCCCGCGCAAGGTGTACGAGACCGACATCCGTGGCTGCGTCGATCTGGTGGAGGCGGGCGTGGCGGTGGCCCTCTGCCAGGCGACGTTCCGCCCCGTCGGCGGCCTGGTCACCCGCCGGCTGGCCGGTGTCCCGCTGCGCTGGCGGCTGCTGCTGGGGTGGCATCCGGACTCGCCGGCCGCCGGGGACGCGGAGCTGCTGCTGGCCACGGCCAAGGCGGCGTACACCGACTCGCTGGCGCCGCACCCCACCTACCTGGACTGGCTGGTGCGCAATCCGGCTTTCGGCGTCCGGCAGCCCAGCGAGGTGTGAGGGCGCACGAGCGGTCTAGCGGTGCGCGGCGACGGGTTCCTCGTCCCCACCCGACGGTGTGGCGGACCGGGGCGTGAAGAAGCGGACGAGGTCGTCCGCCGCCGTCGGGGACAGCATCATCGCCTGCACTCGCGCGCACATCTCGGCGATCGGCTGGATCCTGGCGAACATCGCCTCCTCGTACGCCCGGATCGCCGCGTCCGGGTCGGCGGGGTTGGCGGCGAGTTCGCGCGCGAGTTCGGCGGCGTCCAGCATGGCCTGGTTGGCGCCCTCGCCGACGGGCGGCATGAGGTGCGCGGCGTCGCCGAGAAGGGTGACTCCCGGCTGGTGGGCCCAGCGCGCGCCGACCGGCATCACCATGACCCGGCGCGGCGTCGGTGGGCCGTCGGCCGCGTCGATCAGGGCGGTGAGGCGGGTGTCCCAGCCGTCGAACAGGCCCAGCAGGGCACGCTTGTCCCGGTAGGTGTCGAGGTCCCGGTCGTCGGCGGGTAGGGAGATCCCGACGCGGATGCTGCCGTCGCCGAGGCGTTGCGCCGCGAGGATCTGGCTCACGCCGACGCACCAGAGGTTTCCCGGGCCGACCAGCTCGGCGAGATCGGGGTGGCGTCGGTCGGCGTCGTCGATGGTCAGGTCCACGTGGCTGGACACGTGGGACAGGCCCGCGTCGGTCAGCAGCGCCCGGACGACGGAGCGTGCGCCGTCCGCGCCGACGAGGATGTCGCAGTCGGCCCGGTGGCCGCCGTCGAAGGTCAACCCGAAGCCCCCGCCCGGTCGGGCCGTGGCCGCGACGAGGCGGCGCCGCCACACCACCGCGTCGGGCGGCAGCGAGTCGAGCAGAAGATCACGCAGGACGGTGCGGTCGATCTCGGGGCGGCCGGCGAACGAGCCGGGTTGGGGCGTGTGGTGCACGAGGGTGCGCCCGGCCGGGTCGAGGATGCGATGCTCCTCGCCCTCGGGCCGGGCCTCGGACCGGAACCGGTCGTCGAGACCCGCCTCGGCGAGGGCCAGTTGCCCGGACTCCGGGTGCAGGTCGAGCATTCCGCCCTGGGAGCGCGCGGTGCGACCGGCCTCGCGTTCGTAGACCACCGCGTCGATGCCGTGCCGGTGCAGGATCCGTGCCAGCGTCAGGCCACCCAGGCCACCACCGGCGATCGCCAGTCGCTTCGTCATGCCCTTACCGTACACTGTATTGCGTGGATACATCGTACGGTAATGAGGTCGTGCCCGTCTGGGAACGCCCCGAGCCCCAACCCCGGGCGACGCCGGTGCCGTTGAGCCGTGCGAAGATCGCCGCCACGGCGATCCGGCTCGCCGACGCGCACGGCCTCGACGGACTGTCGGTGCGCAAGATCGCCAAAGAGCTCGGTGTCGGTCCGATGCGGCTCTACGACTACGTCGCCACCAAATCGGAGCTGCTCGACCTGATGGTCGACACGGTCTACGCCCGGATCGCCGAGACCGGCGAGCAGGCCGGGTGGCGGGCCACCGTGCTTGCCGTCTTTCGGCGGACCCGCGCCGCCGCCCTCGACCACGAGTGGTTCGCCGACCTGCTCGGCGGGCGGCCACACCTGGGCCCGCACGCACTCGCCGTGGGCGAAACGACAGCCGCGGCCCTCAGCCAGGCCCCCGGCATACACGGCATCGACGACCTTCAGCGCGCCCTGGGCGCCCTCAACGCCTTCGTCGGCGGCGCCCTGCGCCGAGAGGTCACCGAGCGACGCACCGCCCGCTCCACCGGCACCGAGTTCAGCGCCTGGCAGACCAGCCTCGGCCCCTACCTGACCCGCATGCTCGACACCGGCCGCTACCCCACCGTCGCCCGGCTCGTCATCGAGGGCGCCCACCTCAGCGCCGAGGAGACCTTCAACCACAACCTGACCACCATCCTGGACGGCATCACCGGCCACCCCCAACCGACCGGCGGTACGGGCGGGTAGTCCCGGCGACGCGACCCGGACGCCGCCTACTGGCAGGTCGGTGGCGGTGCGAACGGCCGCTGTCGGGGTATCTGGCGGACATGACCGATCTCTACCCGCCCGCCGACGACCGGGAACTGCTCCGCCAGGCCGCCGCCGCGCACACCGCCGCCACCCGCCAGGTGGAGGCGTTCCTGCGCCGGCTGCCGGAGGTGCCCGACCCGGCCGACGTCACCGAGTACGCCAACCTGCTCACCCGGGAGGACCAGACCCGGGGCGAGCGCGACGCCGCCGCCGACGCGGCGGGACTGACCATCGGCAGCCTGGAACCCGACCAGGGCCAGTAGCGGCACGCGACGGTGCCGCCCCACACCGGGACGGCACCGTCGCGTACGGCCTCGCTCAGCGTTCGACGAGAGGGTCGTGACCGAGGTCGAGCAGCGAGTGCCGCCACTCGTCGTCGGCGTTGCCCCGTCGGGGCTTGGCGTCCATCAGCTCGCGGATCCGCTCGACCGCCTCCCGCATCACCTCGATGTCCTCCGGGGTCAGATCGACCTTGCGCTTGTTGAGCACCTTGAGGATCTCCCGTCCCGGCTGGGGCAGGTCGAGGTCCGGGTTCGGGCTGAACGACTCCTCGCCGGAGCCCCGGGTCAGCAGCCAGGTGCGCAGCTGCTCCGACGGGACGTTCACCTCGGCGTGGAAGTCCTCCCAGAGCACTTCCACCTCGGGGTCGAGCCGCGTGTCGCGTACCATCAGGTCTCCTCTCGACGATGGTGACCCGACGTCTCCGGGTCGTCCTGGTCGGTCTTCGGATGCAGGCCCTCGGCGGGCACCCGCGTGCGGCGCGGGTTCGCGGTCGGGGGCGCCAGGATCGGGTCGGGATGCTCGTCGTCGTCCTCGTCCCGGGGCTTCGCGGACCCCGCGTGCTCGTGCGGGTCCTCGTGGTCGTCCCGTCGGGCCGGCCCGGTCATCGGGGGTGCGTTGTCGTGGCGGCGGTGTACCCCCGCTCACCTGCGGTCACGTCGAAGGTGAGCTGCCCGTCGCGGGCGTCCACGGTGACCTTCTGCCCGGGCGAGATCGCCGACTCCAGCAGCATCCGCGACAGGTGGTTGTCCACCTCCCGCTGGATCACCCGGCGCAGCGGACGGGCCCCGAACTCCGGCTGGTAGCCGTGCTCGGCCAGCCAGTCGATGCCGGCGTTGGTGAACTCCACCTGGATGTCCTGGGCGTGCATCCGGCGGCGGGTCTCCTCAAGCAGCAGCGCGGTGATGTCGCGCAACTGCTCGGCCTCCAGCCGGCGGAAGATGATGACCTCGTCGATGCGGTTGAGGAACTCCGGCCGGAAGTTCTCCTGGAGGCGGCGCATCAGGCGTTCGCGCAGCTCGTCGTTCTCCTGCTCGCTGCCGGGTGCGCCGGTGCCGAACCCGACGGCCCGCTGCGCCCCGGTGATCAGCTCGGAGCCGAGGTTGCTCGTCATGATCAGGACGGTGTTCTTGAAGTTCACCGTGCGGCCCTGACTGTCGGTGAGCCGCCCGTCGTCGAGCACCTGCAGCAGGATGTTGAACACGTCCGGGTGGGCCTTCTCGATCTCGTCGAGCAGCACCACCGCGTACGGGCGGCGGCGCACCGCCTCGGTGAGCTGACCGGCCTCCTCGTAACCGACGTACCCGGGCGGGGCGCCGACCAGCCGGCTGACCGTGTGCCGCTCCTGGAACTCGCTCATGTCCACCCGGACCATCCGGTCCGCCTCGCCGAACAACGCCTCGGCCAGGGCCCGGGCCAGCTCGGTCTTGCCGACGCCGGTGGGGCCAAGGAACAGGAAGCTGCCCATCGGGCGCTCCGGGTCGGCCAGCCCGGCCCGGGAGCGGCGCACCGCCTCGGCCACCGCGGTGACCGCGTCGTCCTGACCGACCACCCTCTCGTGCAGATGACCCTCCAGGCGCAGCAGCCGGTCGCGTTCCTCCTCGGTGAGCTGGCTGACCGGGATGCCGGTGGCCCGCGAGACCACCTCGGCGATCTCCTGCGGGCCCACCTCGGGCACCTGCGAGGACGAGCCGTCGGCGCCGGTCGCGCGGCGCATCTCCTCCTCCAGCTCGGAGATCCGGTCCCGCAGCGCCGAGGCCCGTTCGTACTGCTCGTCGGTGACTGCCTGCTCCTTGTCCCGGCGTACGTCGTCGAGCTCCTGCTCCAGCTCCCGCACGTCGGAGGCCGGGGTGCGGGTGCGCAGCCGGACCCGGGCGCCGGCCTGGTCGATCAGGTCGATGGCCTTGTCCGGCAGGAACCGGTCGGTGACGTACCGGTCGGACAGCTCGGCGGCGGCGACCAGCGCCTCGTCGGTGAAGCGCACCTGGTGGTGGGCCTCGTACCTGTCGCGCAGGCCGCGCAGGATGGCGATGGTGTCGTCGACGCTGGGCTCGGGCACCAGCACCGGCTGGAACCGCCGGGCCAGCGCGGCGTCCTTCTCGATGCTCTTGCGGTACTCGTCGAGCGTGGTCGCGCCGATCACCCGCAGTTCACCCCGCGCGAGGGCGGGCTTGAGCATGTTGGACGCGTCCATTCCGCCCTCGCTGCCAGCCCCGCCGGCACCGACCAGGGTGTGGATCTCGTCGAGGAAGATGATCAGCTCGTCCCGGTGCGCCCGGATCTCGTCGATCACCTTCTTGAGGCGCTCCTCGAAGTCGCCCCGGTAGCGGGTGCCGGCGACCAGGCCGGCGAGGTCGAGTTGCACCACGCGCTTGCCGAGCAGGGTCTGCGGCACGTCGCCGTCGCAGATCCGCTCGGCCAGACCCTCGACGATCGCGGTCTTGCCGACACCGGCCTCGCCGATCAGCACCGGGTTGTTCTTGGTCCGCCGGGACAGGATCTCCACCGCCTGCTCGATCTCGTCGGCCCGCCCGATCACCGGGTCGATCTGGTCGGCGCGGGCCAGGTCGGTGAGGTCCTGCCCGTACTGGTCCAGGGTGGGGGTGCCGCGGTCCGGCTTCGGCCCGGTCATCGGGCCGCGTTCGGCATTGGCGGCCTGCAACGACTCGGGCTGGATCCGGCCGGCCGCCAGCATCCGTCCGGCCGGCGACTCGGGATTGAGCGGCAGGGCCATCAGGATGTGCTCGGGGCCGATGTAGTTGGCGCCCATCGCCCGGGACAGCTGGTGGGCGTCGAGCAGCGCCCGCTTGGCGGCCGGGGTCAGCGACAGGTTGGGCGGTACCTCCCCGCGCGGTGCGCCGTCGCCCTTGCCGCCCAACGCGTTGAGCAGGGTGTCCGGGTCGGCGCCGGCGCGGCGTACCAGGTCGCGCAGGGGTTCGCGTTGCAGGGCGGCCCAGAGCAGGTGGTCGGTGTCCAGGTCGTTGCTCTGCCGTTGCGCGGCGCGGCGGGCCGCGTCGGCCAGCATCTCGCGCGCGTCGGCCGTCATCAGTCGGGTGATGTCGACCCGGTGCGGCGGTCGGCGTCCTCCCTCACCCCGGCCGAAGTACCGGGCCAGGAATTCGTCCCACGGGTCGGAGCCGAGGTCACCGGGTCCCATCATGTCTGTCCTCCGCAGTCGGGCGCGGCACGGTCGCCAGGGGCTACCCGGCGCTCGGCCCGACAAACGCCGCACGTGGCGGCGCACACCGCGTTGTGGAGTGGCACCCGGCCGGCGCCGGCCACGGGTGGCAGGCTGACGCCATGACTGAGAACCCGCTGCTGATCGTGGACGGCGCCAACGTGGTGGGCTCCCGCCCGAACGGGTGGTGGCGGGACCGGGCCGGGGCCGCCGCCCGGCTGCGGGACTCCCTGGCCCCGGTGGCCGCCACGGGCCTGCCCGCCCGTCTGACCGCCCCGGTCGAGGTGGTGCTCGTGGTCGAGGGCGCCGCCCGGGACGTACCCGGCACCGACGACGTCCGCGTCGTCTCCGCCCCCGGCTCCGGCGACGACACGGTTGTCGAACTGGTCCAGGCGGCGCCGCAGCGCCGTCGGCTGGTGGTCACCGCCGACCGGGAGCTGCGCGAGCGGGTGACCGCCCTCGGCGCGGAGGTGTACGGGCCGCGCTGGCTCCGCGATAATTGAGAAGTTCTCATACTGGGACTCCCACAGAACGGACTCCCGGCACTTCAGGGGGGTTAACGGTCAGTCGGGCAGGAACACCGCCAGGGCGGATGTTCTCCCACCGACGCCAGTAAGCTCTAATGGAGATCTCCCCGCCCCCAGGAGGTTCCGCCGTGGCGAGCGTCGCCGAGCTGAAGGCTGCCATCGATGTCGCCCTCCAACAGATCGGCGACGGGCAGACAGCCGTCCAGGCAGCCGGTGAGAAGCTCGCCGAGGCGCAGCAGACCCTTGCCGGCGCGCTGGAGGGCAGCGGGCACGAGACGGTCGAGGCGGCCCAGGCGTCGCTGACCCAGGCCAGCCAGGAGCTGGAGGAGTGCCTCGCCGCGACACTTGTCGCGGTCGAGCAGGCGCAGCTCTACGTCTCCACCCTGTAGGCCACCGTGTCCATCATCGAGGACATCGGCGGCCAGGTCCGCGCGGCCAGCGAGGAGTTCCCGGTGGGCCTGCTCGGGCAGGCCCTGGAGAAGTTCGGCCTGGCCGCGGAACGACTGCGCTGGGTCCGACAGGAGTCGGCCAACCCGATGGGGGTGCCCGAGCTGTCCGCCGCGACCGAGCACGCCGAGAGCGCCAACTACGCGCTGCGGGTGGCGCAGGAGCAGCTGTCGGCGTATCTGGCCGCGATCGGGCTGGCCGCCGACGGCGCCCCGGCGCCCCGCCCGCAGCAGCGCGACCCGCGCCACGACGCGCCCCCGCCGCACGGGCCGACCACTGTGGCACCGGAGCAGGCCGAGCAGGTGCGGATGCGTCGCTGGTGGTCGGTACGGGTGGCCGAGTTGACCGGCGGGCGCGACGGCGGCCCCGACGAGCCCGACGAACGGCTGCGCGACTCGCAGGAGCTGCTGCGCCGGGTCGTCGGCGGGGTGCGCGCCGGCGACCGGGACCGGCTGCGCACCGAGCTGCGGCGGGCGTCCGCCGACGTGGGGCTCGGGATGGCCGCGCTCGCGCCGCCGCTGCTGCGGGAGCTGGCCGGCGAGCTGCTGGGTCATCCGCCGCGCGCCGCCGACCTCGGCCGGTTGCGCGGCGAGCTGGACGGGCGGGTCCGGGACCTGCTCCCCGGACTGCCGCCGCCGGTGCTGGAGACGCTGCTGACCCGGGTGTGCCGGATGCCGCCACCCCGCTCCTCGGGGGAACCGCCGCACGCCGCCGACTCCGCGGTCACCGCAGGCGTGGCGACCGGGCTGCTGCTCGCCCGCCTCGGCCGCGACCTGCCCGTTGCCACCGGCACGCCACCGGCCACCGGTGACCAGCGCACCGGCGACGCGGGTGCTCGTCCCGCCGAGCAACGCTCCGGGAACGCGAGTCGTCCACGGCCCCCCGAACCACCACCCTCGGGCGGCGTCGGTCCCCGTCCTGGCGCGGTGAACGGCAGGCAGGCGTCCGGCGGCGTCGTACCGCAGCGGCCCGCCGGGCTGCCGCCGCAGACCGGCAGCCCGTGGCGGGACGCGCCGGCCCGCCGGGGTTCCGATGGCTGACCGGCGGAGCCAACTCGTCACCCGCATCCGGGACACCCTCTCCGAGGCGCTGGGTGCCACGCGTACCCGACTGTCGGCCGCCCAGGCCGACCTGACGGCTGGTCGCGAACGGCTGACCCGGGTCCGGCGCGCGGCGGCCGCCGTACCGCAGCGGGTGGGCGCCCAACGGGACCGCCGCCTCGCCGAGATCGACGCCCGGCACGCCAC
This sequence comes from Micromonospora sp. NPDC049004, assembly GCF_040649315.1. Classification (NCBI taxonomy): domain Bacteria; kingdom Bacillati; phylum Actinomycetota; class Actinomycetes; order Micromonosporales; family Micromonosporaceae; genus Micromonospora; species Micromonospora sp. NPDC049004. The sequence goes on along the minus strand of NZ_JBEZFG010000001.1, from coordinate 690,001 downwards.
CCGGCTCGCCGAGCTGGCCCGCCACGCCGCCGACGCCGCCCGCCGGGAGGCACCCGGCTGCGCCGGCGCCGACTGGCCGGGCTGGACGCCCACGCCCACCCGCCGGGCCGAGCCGCCCGGCGCGCTGCGGGTCGGCACGGTCCGGCTCGACGACGTCGACCCGGTGCCCGCGCTGGTGCCGCTGCTCGACGCGGGGCACGTGCACCTGTCCGGGGACGACCGCGCCGGCTGCGACGCGGTCGTGTCCGCGCTGCTGCTGCGGGCCGTCGGCCGCGCCGACCCGGGCGGGGTACGCCTTGTCGGCTACGACCCGGAGCACCTTGGCGGCGGCCTGGCCGGGTTCGCGCCCCTGGGCACCGCGGGGCTGCTCACCTTCGTCGGCCCGGGCGGGTTGGGTCCGCTGCTGGACGACCTGGTCGAGCAGATCCGCCGCATCAACGAGACGGTGCTGGCCGGCGAACACGGCTCGCTGCGGGAGCTGGCCGCGGCGACCGGCCGCCGTCCCGAGCCGTGGCGGGTGGCGGTGCTGCTCGGCGGCGACGAGCTGAGCCGGCACGAACGCGGCCAACTCGAACGCGTGGTCCGCGCCGGCGCCGCCTGCGGGGTGCACCTCGTGGTCCGGGGCATCCCGCTGCCGGACGACCCGACGGTGACCCGGGTGGTGACCGAGGCGTCCGGCGCGTGGATCGGCGGCCCGTCCGGCCTGTCGGTCCGGCTGGACCCGCCGCCACCGGCGACGCTTGTCACCGACACCTGCCGGGAGATCGCGGCCCGCGTCAACGCCGGCCCGCCGCCGACCCCGTTCGCCGACCTGCTGCCCCCGCCGGAGCAGATGTGGCGGGAGGACTCGGCCAGCGGGCTGACCGCCCCGATCGGCGAGGGGCCGCAGGGCCGACCGGTGCGCCTGACCCTGGGCGACTATCCACCGCACGCGCTGATCGGCGGGCCGTCCGGCACCGGCAAGACCAACCTGATCTTCGCGTGGATCGGCGCCCTCGCCGCCCGCTACTCCCCCGCCGAGTTGGAGTTCTATCTGCTCGACTTCAAGGAGGGGGTGTCCTTCGCCCGGTTCGCGCAGGGCCGACGCGACCCGAGCTGGCTGCCGCACATGCGCCTGGTCGGCATCAACGTCAACACCGACCGGGAGTTCGGGTTGGCGCTGCTGCGGTTCCTCACCGAGGAGCTGCGTCGCCGTGCCGACGCCGCCAAGAAGCACGAGGTGACCAAGCTGGCCGAGCTGCGGGCGGTCGACCCGACCGGGCACTGGCCCCGGATCGTCGCCGTTGTCGACGAGTTCCAGATGCTGCTGGCCGGCCGGGACGTGGTCGCCCGGGAGGCCGCCGACCTGCTGGAGGACCTGGCTCGCCGCGGCCGGTCGCAGGGCATCCACCTGGTGCTCGCCTCGCAGGACGTACGGGGCATCGAGGCGCTGTGGGGCCGTCCGGCGCTGGTCGCCCAGTTCACGTTGCGGATCGCGCTGCCCAAGGCGTTGCGGATCCTGGCCGAGCGCAACGACGCGGCGCAGTCGCTGCCCCGCTGGCACGCGGTGGTCAACGCCGAGTCCGGGATGGTGGAGGGCAACGAGGTCGCGCGGATCCCGTCGGCCAGCGACTGGGAGACGTGGAGCGGCCTGCAACACCGGCTGTGGCGGATGCGCCCGCCGGACGCCGCGCCGGCCCGGCTCTTCGACGGTGACGCGATCCCCCGGCTGGACGAGGCCCCGGACTTCCGGGGCCTCGAAGCCCCGACCGACGGCCGCGCGCCGCGCAACCCGGTGGCCCTGCTCGGCGAGATCATCGACGTGCAGTCCCGCTCGGCGGCGCTGCGGCTGCCCCGCGCGCCCGGGCGCAACCTGGCGGTGCTGGGTACGCGGGTGGACGAGGCGTGCGCGGTGCTCGACTCGGCCGCCCGGTCGCTGGCCCGCCAACACCCGCCGGGCACCGCCCGGTTCTCCATCGCCTGCCTCGACCCGGACGCCGATCCGATCGCCCGCGCGCTCTACGACGACCTGGCCGACGACGCCTCCTGGTACGACGAGGAGACCGTCGGCGAGTTGATGGGCGAGACGGCCGACGGGCTGTCCGGCCCCGGCAGCCCGCACTACCTGCTGTTGTTCGCGGTCGACGCGGCGGCCGGCGCCCTCGCCGCGCGCACGGGTCGGCGCACCGGCCTGGAGCATCTGCGCCGGATCCTGCACGACGGTCCGGAGCGGCGCACCCACGTGCTGGCCTGGTGGCGGGGCGTGGCGCGGATGCGCGCGGACCTGGGCGGCCCGGCCGCCCGCACCGACCAGATCGGCGCCTGGGTTGCTCTGGACACGCACGGCGGCGAGCTGGGCGCCTCGCTGTATCCGGGCACCGGCGGCCCGGACTGGTATCCCCGGCCCTGGCGCGGGCTCTTCTTCGACCGGGCGGTGCACCGCACCGGCCAGGTGCTCATCCCCTATGGACCGTCGCGATGAACCAACCGGTGACCAGTGACACGTACACGGCGCAACTGCGGCGACTGGCCGAGCTGAGCGCCCAGGTACGCGAACAGCGCGCCGAGGCGCACACCTGGTACGAGCGGCAGTGCGCGGCGGCCGAGCGGGCCGTCGCCGACGCCGCCGACGACGTACGCCGCGCCGAGCAGGAGCTGGTCGACGCCCGCGAGGAGCAGGAACGCGTCGACGCCGAGGTGGCGCACCTGTGGCAGCAGGTGCGGGCCCGCCTCGGCGCCCGCCGCCTCGGTGCGCCGCCCGCGCCGACCAACGACAGTGCGGCCGGCGAGCCGGTGCTGCTGCTCGGTCGGGTCCGGGACCTGCTCGACCGGGCCGGGCAGCCCGGTGAGCTGCCGGGTTCGGTCAACCCGCTGCTGGCGCTCTGCGGGGTGGCCGGCGCGGTCGTGGCGTATGCGCTGGGCTCCGGCGCACGGGCGCTCGGCGTCGGGTACGGCGGGGACCTGGCAGTCGGGATGCCGGTGCTGGCGCTGGTGGTGACCCTGCTCGGGCCGTTGATCGGTCTCGTGCCGGCGCGGGTGCTCGCCGACCGCCGACACGCGGTGCTCGGCCCTCGACCGATCACCGTGGTGCTCGGCGCCGGGCTGGTCACGACGGTGCTGCTGCTGGTGCTCGGCCGCTGACCTGAGCCGACACCTGCGGCCCGCTGGCCGCGGTCACTGTCAGTCACGTCCGGCGGGGCGAAGGTGGCGGTGAGCGGTATACCCCAGAGTCATATTTATGCCTCTGCGGTATACCGCTCACCCGCCACAACCCCCCGGCAGGCCCGGGTGGGACCCGGTCAGGCCGGCACCAGGACGGCCTCGCGCAGCAGCCGGCGAGCCAGGGTGACCCGGTCGGCGTCGTCCGGCAGTCCGGGCAGGTCACCGACGCGGATCGCGGTGCCACCGAGCAACGCCCGGGTCGCCGGCTCGCAGTCGGCGGGCAGCGTGATCGTGCGGTCGAACAACCGCAGCGCCACCTGGCCGTCCCCGTGCGGCACGAGCTGCCAGCGCAGGCCAGGCCGCAGGGTGAGCCGGGAGTCCGCGTTCAGCGCGGCCACGGCCCCGGCCTGGGCGAGGGGGCGGATCGGCGCCGGTCGGGCGGCCGGCCAGGCGCGGTGGCGCAGTCGCGCCGCGACGGCGGCCGGGTCGGCGCGCAGCAGCCAGTCCCGCAGCGCCTCCACCGTCTCGGTCAGCTCCGGCTCGATGGCGTCGGGATCGGCCACGTCGGTGCCGAACGGCAGGCTCGCCCGCAGCCGCTGGTCCTCGGAGGCCAGCGCGAGCAGCTCCTCCACCAGGGCGTAGCGCGTCAGCGCGCGGATGCCCACGGTCAGGTGCAGCGAGCTGGCGTCCTGGGCCTGTGCGCTGTGCAGCCAGCCGCGCGGCAGGTAGAGGGCGTCGCCGGGGGCGAGCACCACGTCCAACGCCGCCTCGCCCTGCGCGGTGGCGGAGACCTCGTCGGCGCGGCCACCCCACGGCTGCTTCTCCAGCGGGTCGGGCAGCACCGGCGGGTGGATCCGCCAGTGCTTGCGGCCGTCGACCTGGAGCACGAACACGTCGTGGGTGTCGTAGTGGGTGGCGAAGCCCTGGCTGCCCGCCGGGGTCAGGTAGGCGTTGATCTGCAGCGGCTGGTTCAGCGCGAGGCCCAGGTCACGGGCGAAGTCGACAAGCGGCGGCCAGATCCGGTGCAGGCCCTGCAACACGAGGGTCGCGCCGGCGGCGTACTGCTCCAGGACCCGTTCGTCGAGCACCTGGTCGCCGATCTCCGCGCCGGCGCCGCCGCCGCCGGTCCACCGCGCCGCCGGGACGAGCTGGCCGTCCTTGGCGACCCGCAGGAAGGGGGTACGCAGACCGCGCCGGCTGAGCAGCTCGTCAGCGTCGGCGGGGCTGAACAGGTCGGTGAAGCCGGCCGGGTCGGGCAGCTCGGCGGCGCGGGACAGCAGCGGGGTGTGCCCCCAGTGCGCGGCGGCGAACTTGGCCGGCTCGACCGAGACACAGCGGGCCAGCGCCGCAGCGGCGCCCGCGAACGGAACCGCCGGGCGGCCGTGGCCGCCCGGCGGGTCGAGGTGCGTCATGACGGTCCGTTACCGGGCGCTGCCGTCAGCGCCGCCGTCCTGCTGGCCCGGGGTCGCGCCACCGTCGGCCGGACCCTCCGCGCCACCGTCAGCGCCGCCGTCCTGGTGACCCGGGGTCGCGCCGCCATCGGCCGGACCCTCCGCGCCACCGTCAGCGCCGCCGTCCTGCTGGCCCGGGGTCGCGCCGCCGTCGGCCGGACCCTCCGCGCCACCGTCAGCGCCGCCGTCCTGGTGACCCGGGGTCGCGCCACCGTCGGCCGGACCCTCCAGGCCGCCGCCGCCCGTGGTCTGCATGTCATCGTCGTTGAGTGCCATCGGTACTCCCTCGGGTGTGCCGCCCCGCCGTACGCCGGGGTCCGTCGTGCTGCGGGTGGTACCCCACGCGCGATCTTCTCTAACCCACACCGTAGACGCCGAACCGGGACGACACGGTCGGTTCGCGGGCGGCGGCGGTCGGTGTCAGGATGAGACGGTGATCCTGGTGGGCACGTCGGGCTGGCAGTACCGGGACTGGCGGGGCCGCTTCTACCCGCAGCGGCTGCCGCAGCGACTCTGGTTGGAGCACTTCGCGGCGGGCTTCGCCACCGTCGAGGTCAACAACGCCTTCTACCGGCTGCCGGCGCGGGAGACGTTCGCGGCGTGGCGGGCGCGGACACCTGCGGACTTCTGCGTGGCGGTGAAGATGAGCCGCTACCTCACCCACATCAAGCGTCTGCGGGACCCGGCCGAGCCGGTGGCCCGGTTCCTCGGCCGGGCCACGGCCCTCGGTGACCGGCTCGGGCCGGTGCTGCTGCAACTGCCACCGAACCTGCGGGCGGACGTCGACGCGCTCGACGCGACGCTGCGGCTGTTCCCGGCGCACGTGCGGGTCGCGGTCGAGCCGCGGCACCCGTCGTGGTGGACCGACGCGACCCGGGCAGTCCTGGAACGGCGGCGGGCCGCGCTGGTCTGGGCGGATCGCCTGGGTCGTCCGGTGGCGCCCCGCTGGCGGACCACCGACTTCGGTTACCTGCGGCTGCACGAGGGGCGGGCCCGGCCGTGGCCGCACTACGGGCGTACCGCGCTCGGCTCGTGGGCCCGCCGGCTCACCGACGCATTCGGTGCGGACGAGCCGGCGTACGTCTATTTCAACAACGACCCCGGCGGCGCGGCCGTCACCGACGCCGTCGCCTTCGCGGCGCTGGCCCGCGGGGCCGGTCATCAGGTGTCCCGGGTGCCGTCGGCCGCCGAGGCGGACACCTCCGAGCACTGAGCCCGCCCGACGGGTCGTCGGGCGGGCTCACGGCGGCGCGGCGTCACGGCATGAACGTGGCGAGATCCTTCGGCATGGTGTCCTTCACGTCCTGCCACTCACCCTGGGTGACGTGCCGACGCAGGGTGTCCAGCACGACCTGCGTCACCCGCTCCGCGCCGCCCTCGACGTCGTACGGGAAGCCCTGGCGGACCTCGTAGAGGAAGTCGTCGCGGTTGAGCTTGATCGGCACGTCGGACGGGTTCCAGCCGTCGAAGTAGATCCCGCGGACCAGCACCGGCAACTGCTGGGCGAACTCGACGCTCTCGTTGACCGCCAACCGGTCGCGCAGCAGGTGCAGCACGGTGCGCAGCGCCGCGTACGACTGGTTACGCCGCTCCTTCGGCCACCCGTAGGCGGCCTCGATGTCCTTGAGGATCAGGTTCGTCTTGTCCAGCGAACTTTCGAACGCGGAGATCATCGCGTCAGCCATCGGTCGACCCCCGTTCCGTGGTGTCCCACCGTCGGTCGTCGGCGCGTCGCGGCGGCCCCACCGGGCCACGGCGGGCCCGCACCGGGGTGCCCTGAGGCGCGCGCCGGGTATCGCCGGCTGTGCCCACGACGTGCAGGACGCCGCCGCGCCGTCGATCCGTCACCAGTCGAACCGTCATCCCCGTCACCTCCGTGTCGTCTGCGGCGTCGGCCGCTCCCGGGCGGCCGTACCCACCGTGTCCACCGTGCCGGTCGGGCGGGTGAGCCGGCCCCACCCGGATCGGGTGAGGTCAGCCCGCGTCGAGGAGACCCGCAAGCGTTGCCGCGTTGGTCTGGGCATAGTCCCGGTAACAGTTGTTCATGAGGACGTGGGTCTGCCCGGCGGAGTCGGCCAGCTCGCGCAGCTTCGGCGCCCAGTCGGCCAGCTCCCGCTTCGAGTAGTGGTAGCCGAACTTCTCGTGGATGTCCTTGCTGGTCCACTTGTCACTGTGGCCGTGAAAGCGCATCACCGCGAGGTCGCCGGTGGCGGCCAGCACCGGGGGCACCGACGAGCGGTGGCCCTGCGGCATGTCCACGCAGACGTACGACAGTCGGTGCTCGCGCAGGAAGGCGAGGGTCTCCTCGGCGTTGTCGCCGTCGAACCAGGACGCGTGGCGGAACTCGTAGACTCCTCGCAGCGGCGCGCAGCGCTTCGCCACCTCCAGCAGGTACTGCTTGTTGGCCCGCTTGATCGTGAACCAGGGCGGGAACTGGAACAGCAGCGCGCCGAGCTTGCCCGCCTCGACCAGCGGGTCCAGGGCGGACAGAAAACGCGTCCACACCTCCTCGTACGACTGCGCGGGCAGGTCGTCGGGGTAGACGTTCTTCTTGTCCGTCTCCGGTCGCAGGTCCTTGTAGAGCGCGCTGACCCGGGTGGGATGCCCGGTGAGCAGGCTGAACGCCTTGACGTTGAAGGTGAAGTCGGCCGGGGTGCGCTCGGCCCACAGCCGTGCGGTCGCCTCGGCGGGCGGTGAGTAGTAGGTCGCGTCGACCTCGACCAGCGGAAACTGCCGGGCGTAGTACGCCAGGCGCTTCTCCGGGTTGTCAGCGGTCTGGGGATACCAGCCCGAGTCGAGCAGTGTGCGGTCGGTCCAGGACGCGGTGCCCACCAGGATGTCACCCATGGCGCAAGTCCATCGTGCCGTGGACCGACCGGCAACCGCTGCCGTCGCTCAGGCCGCCCGCCGCTCGCGGGTCTGCTTGCAGGTCACGCAGGTGGTCGCGGCCGGGAAGATCTCCAGGCGTTCCACCGGGATCGCCGCCGAGCAGCCCTCACACCAACCGTACGTGCCCTCGGCGAGGCGGCCCAGGGCGTGCTCGTACTGAGTGCGCCGGTCGAGGATGGTCCGCAGCAGGGACTGCGCGGTGTCACGCTCGGCCGTCTTGGTGCCGCTGTCGGCCTGGTCGTCGCCGGCGGTGTCGCCGACCTCCACCAGCCGCAGCACCTGACTCTGCAGCACGGCCTGCTCGTACTCGGCGGTCAGCTCGTCGTAGCGCGCCTGCAGGGAGTGCCGGATCTGGTCGATCTCCGTCTGGGATCGGCCGGTACCGACCGTGTCGTGGACGAGCATCGCTGCCTGCCTTTCCTGGCCTGATGGCTCAAGGTGAACCGGGTGCCGGCGGCGTGGGCCCCGGTCAACGGTCGCATCCGGTACGCGGGCGGTCACCCGCGCTCTGTGAGCCGGGCGAGTACCCGCGGGGCGTGCCACGCAAACCGGCGAATTTCTCAGCTGTCGCCGGCCTGCACGAGCGCGGGGTGACGGGGATCGTCGGCGCGTACCACCACGTCGGCGAAGCTGGCGGGGACCACCTCGTCGGCGTAGCGGTCGAACGCCGGCAGGGTCCACTCGTCGGCCGGTTCGGTGCGGCGGCGCAGCGCCGCCGGGGACAGCTGAAGGTGGACTGTCACGTCGAAGGGCAGCGCCCCACCGAGCAGGAGCGCGCCGCTGACCAGGACCACGCCGCCGGGTGCCAGGTCGACGTACCGGGCGCGGCTGGCCCGGTCGGCGGTGGCGTCCCACAGCGACGGCAGCACCCGCCCGTCGCCGCCGGGGCCGGCCGGGTCGAGCACCTCGCGGCGCAGGCCGGCCTCGTCGTTCCAGCCCTCGTAGTAGGCGTCCGGGTTGGTGCGGCCAAGCTCGAAGCGCAGCGACGCGGGTCGGAGGAAGTCGGCGGCGCGGACGTGCAGGACCGGGCGGCCCCGGGCGCGCAGCGGGTCGACAAGCGCGGCGGCCAGCTCGTCCGGGCCGGCGGCGGGAGCGCCGTCGATCGCCACGCGCAGCCGGGCGGGCTCGACGGTGCGGGAGGCGTCGTCGAGCCGGTCGGTCAGTTCGGCGACGAGCCGGTCGGGCGAGATGGGACGGATACGCACCGAACCATCCTGCCCCGCGCCGCAGGGGCGGTCGTCGGACGGTCAGCCGGTGCGGTCGACTGTGACGCGGGCGTCGTCGGCCAGCCGGTAGCCGACGCCGTAGACGGTGGTGACCAGGGGAACGTCCACGCCGACCTTGCCGCGCAGCCGGCGTACGTGCACGTCGACGGTGCGGACGCCGGCGTGCTCGTAGCCCCAGACGGCGTTGAGCAGTTGCAGCCGGGTGAACACCCGGCGGGGGTGGGCGACCAGATGCAGCAGGAGGTCGAACTCCAGCCGGGTCAGCGGCAGCGGCTCGTCGTCGCGCAGCACCGACCGGGACGACGCGAGGATGTGCAGGGCGGGGATCGTCGGGGTGAGGGCTCGGGCGGGTGCCCGGTTGGCCGGCACCCCGTCGGCGCGACGCTCGGCCGGAACGGAGCTGGTGATCACGCCCTCGCCCCGCTCCAGCATCTCGCGCGCGGCTTCGAGCAGCCGCCGGGCCGGCGGGGTCAGCGACTCCTCACAGGCCAGCGGGATGGACAGCGTCACGGTGAGCATCGGCGCGGCGGTGTTCGCCGGGCGGCGTTGACCGCCGGGAGGTCGACCGGGCACCGCGGGTTGGGACGTATGCCATCCGGCGCGCGACGAGGCGGGGCTGACCGACATGGTCCTCCTTGGGCTGGTCCGGGTATCTCCCCACGGCCCGGGACGCCGCTTCATCGATGCTTCCCGGCACCCGGGCGAGGGTCAAGAGGCGGCTGCGTTGCATGAATGTGACAATTGACGAACACATCGGAGCCAGATGCTCGCTCTGCGTACGAAGCCAGATGATTACAGCAGAGCCGCCAGGATGCCCCGATACGGGGGTCCCCGTCCTGTTCACCATGCTGCCCTTCACGGTCGCCTGCGGACCGCCGCCCGAGTGCTGCTCAGCGGGTGTGGTCGACGCTGATCCGCGCCCCGTCGCCGAGCCGGTAACCCACCCCGTAGACGGTCGTGATCACCTCCGCCCCGGGCAGCTTGGCGCGCAGCCGCCGTACGTGCACGTCCACGGTGCGGGCCACGGCGTGTTCGTAGCCCCACACGTTCGACAGCAGCTGGAGGCGGGTGAAGACCCGGTGCGGGCGCTCGGCGAGAAAGAGCAGCAGGTCGTACTCGATGCGGGTCAGCGCGACCACCCGGTCGCCGCGGCGGACCACCCGCGAGCCGGCCAGGATGCGCACGTCGGTCCCGTCGGTGTCGTCGACGGGCAGCTCGGCGGCGGCGGGGCGCGGCAGCGGACGCGGCGTCGACGGCACGTCGTCGGCGGGCCGCAGCCGGCCCTCCCCGGCCTCGGCCAGCTCGCCGAGCAGCTGCACCAGCCGGGCCAACCGGGGGCTCACCGGCCCGGGGGCCAGGTCGAGGGTGATGGTCAGGGTCGGGCCGGTACGCGGGCGCACGGCGGCCCGGCCCGGGTGACCCGGCGAGTAGGGACGGGTGGGGATCGCGATGACGGACATCGTGCCTCCTGAGATGGCGGTACGCCCGCCACGCCCGGTGGGGCGTGGGGGTCAGCGGCGTGCCCGGCCGGCGGTGACCGGTGGCGCGAGGGGGGCTGCGCGGTGCAGCGGGGTGGGGCCGAGCGCCGGCAGGCCGGCGATGCGCCAGGCGGCGAACCCGCCGTCGACGTCGGTGGCCCGGTGCAGGCCGATGTCCTGCAACGCGGCGGCGGCCAGCGACGACGTGTAGCCCTCCTGGCAGATGATCACCACCGGCACGTCGTAGTCGACGGCCTCGGGCAGCCGGGCGGGACAACGCGGGTCGAAGCGCCACTCCAGCACGTTGCGCTCGACGGTGAGCGAGCCGGGCACGACGCCGTGCGCGGCGCGCTGGGCGGCGGGCCGGATGTCGACGAGCAACGCGCCGGCCCGGTGCGCGAGGTGCGCCCGCTCCGGGTCCAGTCGGTCGAGGCGGGCTCGCGCGGCGGCGAGGAGCTCGTCGATGCCCCGGGAACCCGGCGGTGGCACGGGTGCCGGACAGGGCGCTGCGGTGACCAGCATTGTCGATTCCTTCCGGTGACGAGAGGGCGGTGCGGACGGGAGGTTCACCAGGACCGGCCGGCCTCGGCGACCTCGGCGACCCGCAGGCGCCCGTCGAGCAGGTCGTAGCGGGTCATTCGGCGCAGCGCCGGCCGGTAGACGTGCACGCTTACCGCCGGCGCCGGGCCGCGGTTGGTGACCCGGTGGACGTGGCGGGGGCCGAAGCGGCGGGCGGCGCCGGCGGGCAGCAGCCGAGGGCGCAACGCCGCACGGCTGACCGTCTCCTCGGTGAGGGCGCCGGCGACCACCCGGAACGCGCCGGCGGAGCCGCCATGGTCGTGCAGGTCGGTGCCCTGGCCGGGCAGCCAGCTCAGGGCCCACACCTCGTGGTCGTCGGCGGTGGCGAGCCGGGCGTACCAGCGCTCGGTGGGATCGAAGCGCAGCGGGACCGGCCAGCCGGCCGGGTCGGCCCACCGGGCGGCGACGGCGAGCAGGTCGGGAGCCGGGCGAACGTGGGTCATCGGTGGTTCCTCAGCGGGTCGTTCGGCGGGGTGCCCCCGTACTCTAGCCGGCAAACCCTATAGGTTTAGTAGGTAATTCCACATGCCGGGAGACGAGCACGCCACCGCCTTGGCTCAGCGCAGAACCGGCGGGCCCACCCGGTAGCCGGGCAGCGACGGCCACCGCACGGTCAGCACCACCGAGGCGCGCTCCGCGTACCAGGAGTGATCCACTCCCCGGGCCCACACCACGTAGTCGCCGGGTTCGGCCAACCGGACCGTCCGGTCCGGCAGCTCCACCCGGAAGCACCCGTCGACCAGCACCAGCAGGGTGGTCCGACGCTCACCTGTCGCCCACCGCGCGCGGGCCTCCCCGGGTGGGTGCACGCCCCACTTCACCTCGACGTCGGTGCTGTGCCGGATCTCGTCCGGCGGCGCGAAGTGCCCGAGCAGCCAGCCACCGTTGCCGACGCCGTCGACGCCCGCGTTGCCCACGTAGACCGTCCCACCCATCGGACCCCTCCCCCACCGCGCCGGCCGAGCAACCTATCAGGACCTCGGCGACTACCCTGGACCGGTGACCGACGACCTTGACGCCGAGACCCTGGCGTTCGCGCACCGGATGTTCGACCTGGCCCGCGCGGGCTCCACCGAGGAGCTCGCCGCTCAGGTCGACGCCGGCCTGCCGGTCAACCTGACCAACGACAAGGGCGACACGCTGCTGATCCTGGCCGCCTACCACGCCCACCCCGACACGGTGGCCGCTCTGCTGGCCCGCGGCGCGGACCACACCCGCACCAACGACCGAGGTCAGACCGCGCTCGCCGCCGCCGTCTTTCGCAGCAGCACCGACGCAGTCCGCGCGCTGCTCGCCGCCGGGGCCGACCCGGCGCACGGCACCCCGTCGGCGGCCGAGACCGCGCAGTTCTTCGACCTGCCGGAGATGACCGCGCTGCTGCGGGCCGGCTGACGCGACCCCCGACGGGCCGGTATACAGGGTCGGTGGAAGATCCCCTGCCCGAACAGATGCGTGCCGCCGGCACCGCGCTGCTGGCCGCGCTCGACCCCGCGACCCGCATCGGCGCCGTGTACCCGTTCACCGACGACTCGGCCCGACGCTGGCTGGAATACCGGCCCCGCCCCCGCCCCGGCGTCTGCCTCGCCGAGCTCGACATCGCCGGGCGCAAGGCCGCGCACCGGCTGCTGGCCACCGCGCTCAGCCCCTCGGCGTACGCCCAGGCCATGGCGATCGTCGCGCTGGAGGAGGTCCTCGACCGGGCCGAGGGCTGGCGCCGCGGGCGGCACAGCGGCGACTACTGGGTCGCTGTGTTCGGTGACCCGGCCCGCGACGACCGCTGGGCGTGGCGGCTCGAAGGGCACCACCTGTCGGTGACCATGACCGTGGTCGACGACCAGGTCTCCCCCGCGCCGATCTTCTTCGGCGCCAACCCGGCGGCGGTGCGCCACGCCGGGCACGCCGTCTCCCGACCGCTCGGTGTCGAGGAGGACCTGGCCCGCGCCCTGCTCGACGCGCTCGGGCCGGCCGGGCGGGCCGCCGCGATCATCGCCGACGAGGCGCCGACGGACATCATCAGCGCCACCCGCGCGCGGGTCGACGGGCCTCTCGAACCGCTCGGCGTGCCGGCCGACCGGCTCGGCCCGACCGGCCGCGCGCTGCTCGACCAGGTCGTCGCGCTCTACCTGGACCGGCTGCCTCCCGAACTCGCCGTTCAGGAGGCGACCCGCGTCCAGGGCGGCCAGCTGCACTTCGCCTGGGCCGGCCCGACGAGGCCGGGCCAGCGGCACTACTACCGGGTGCAGGGCGACGACCTGCTGATCGAGTACGACAACACCAGCGACGACGGCAACCACGCGCACACAGTGCTCCGCCGCCCCGCCAGCGACTTCGGCGCCGACATCCTGGCCACCCACCGCCAGGCCCACCCCCACTGACCCGTACCCCCGGGGCGCGACGCCCCGGGGATACGTCAGGGTCACCGCGTGGCGGCGGGGCGGGTGGCCTCGATGAGGAAACGTCGGGCGTGGGCGACGAAGGCGCCCTCGGCGGTGATGCGCCGGTGCAGGGCGAGCAGTTCGGGGCGGTAGCGGTCCACAGTGAAACCCGGCACCGTCCAGACCACCTTGCGCAGGAACCAGACGACCGCCCCGATGTCGTGAAAGGCCGCGCGCAGCGTGGCCCGGCGCAGGTCGACCACCCGCAGCCCGGCGGCCTCGGCCGCGGCGACCGCTGCCTCCGGGTGCCGCCCGTCCGGCGGAGGCAGCGGGCCGAGGATCGCCTCGCTCAGCTCCCGCATGGTGCCCGGACCGATCTGCTGGGACAGGTACGTGCCGCCGGGGCGCAGCACCCGGGCCGTCTGGGCCCAGTCGGTGCGCACCGGGTGCCGGCTGACCACCAGGTCGAAGGACCCGTCCCGGAACGGCAGCGCCGAGTCGGGGGCGACCGCCACCACAGTCGCTCCGAGCGGGCGCAGGGTCCGCCGGGCGAGGTTCACGTTCGGCGGCCACGCCTCGGTCGCCACCAACACCTTCGGCGGGTACGGAATCCCGGCCAGCACCTCGCCGCCGCCGGTGTCCACGTCCAGCGCGGCGTCGGCGCGCGCCATCCGTTCGGCGATCAACCCGGCGTACCCCCAGGGTGGACGTTCCTCGGTGGCCCGACCGGCCAGCCAGTCGAAGCCCCAGCCGTCGACCGGCGCGGCGGCCGCCTCCGCGATCAACTCCTCGGCATCACGTTCGGCGCTCATGGCGGTCAGCCTCGCCGGCCGGCCGGACGGCGGGCAACCGATTTGCGGGCGCGTGCGCCCGGCCCGTCACGGGCGGGGACGGGCGACCTCGACGGTGCCACCCGCGAGGGTGTCCAGGCTGCCGGTGTCGGTCCGACCCGCGTCGAACTGGCGCATGAGCCGCGCGCCGAGGTGCACACCCATCGCACCGGCGGTCAGCGCGACCAGCTCGGTGGCCAGGATCGCGACCGTCGCGCCCCGGTCCGGCGAGTGGGCGCGCACCAGGCAGGTGACCAGGAACAGGCCCGCCATTGCCGCGTTCACCAGGTTGAAGGCGATGGCGGTGCGGCGGGTGCCGTCGACCGGCACGTCCCACAGGTCGACCATGCCCGCGACCGCCGTCATCGCGGCGGCGAACAGGGCGGCGACACCGGTCCAGTAGCCGACCTCACCGAGGAAGGCCGGCCCGCCGATGACGTCCGTGAGGTCGAAGACCGCGGCGCTGACGAAGAGCCCCAGCGGGAACGTCACCAGCATCGGTTGGATGGGATGCCCCTGCACCCGCAGCCGGCTCTGCATCGGTCCTCCCCAGGGTCGGCGCAGCTCACCAGTACCAGAGTGCTACCCGACCCCACGAGGCGCGAAACGACGCCGCCCGACTCGCCGCCGACCGGGAGAACGGGCACGGCGGCACCGCGCGGCGCGGGTCAGCTCTCGCGGGGGCGGGAGACCGTCCGGATGAGGCGTTCGGCCACCTCGCGCAGCGGGATGTCCAGGGACGAGGCGGCGGTCCGCAGCACGTCCAGGGCCTCGGCCGCTGGACAGCCGCGCTGCGTCATGATCACACCGATGGCCTGCCCGACGACACCGTCGTGCAGGAGCGAGGCGTCCCGCTCACCGGCGAGCGCCTGCTGGCGGCTCCGGTCCCGGACGGCGGCCAGCAGCAGGCCGGCGTGTTCGGCGAGCAGCATCGCTGTCAACTGGTGCTGCGGGGTGAGGACGTCGGGCGCGGCAGCGTACAGGTTGATCGCCCCGATGACCTGGTCGTCGATGTCCAGCGGGGCGGAGATGACCCCTCGGACGCCGAGGTCGCGGGCGCGCGGTGTCCAGGCCGGCCAGCGTGACTCGCCGGTCAGGTCGACCGCGAGGATCATCTCGCGACGCTGGATCGCGCTCATCGCCGGCGAGTCGGGCCCGTAACGCAGGTCGTCGAGGCAGGCCAGCCGCTCGTCGGAGGCGGCCACACTGGCCGGCTCGCCGGCCCGCAGCGCGGTGAAACCGCACCACCGCACCCCGGCCACCGCGTCGCGGGTGACCCGCACCAGCGCCAGCAGCGCCTCGTCGAAATCGGTCAACGCAATCAGGCCGGCGGTCAGCTCCCGCAACAGCGCGGCGGTCTCCAGCACACCGAGTCGCTCGACCACCGGTTCCCGCGTGTCCAGGTTCACCGTTCCACTGCCCTCGAACGCCCTCGCGTGCATCCCGCCGACGTCGTCACGTGTGCCATCGTCTGCTCTCTTCCGAGTTGACCGACCCGCCCTACTACCCTCGCAAACCGGGATCGAAACGGCGTAAGCAGGGGCCTCTGCCACACCGGGAGATGTGGCAGAGGCCCCTGACGGTCAGGTCAGCGCGACGCGCCGCTGAGCCGCCGCCCGATCGAGGCGATCAGCCGGTCGAGCTCGGAGCCGAACGGGTTGTCGTGCACCAGGTACGTCCAGGTGGCGGTCGGCCGGATCAGGGTGCCGTCCTCGGGCTCCCAATCCTCATCGAATTCGGTCTCGGTGAACGTGGCGATGGTGCGGGCCTCGATCTCCGGGACGAGGTTGTTGAACGCCGGCACCGCCGCCCGGTGGAACTCGTCCAGCGGGTCGAGCCGGCCCAGCGCACGCAGGTGCACGCCCTCGCGTACCTCCGACAGCTCGGCCAGGTGCTCGGCCCAGAGCCGGTCCAGGTGGAAGAGCGCGATCGACCGGGCCACCCGGGCGAGCAGGTCCTCGTCCATCTCGCCGGCCTTCTCGGGCACCTTGTCCAGCAGCATCAGCGCGGCCACGTCGCTGGTCAGCAGCCGCTCCCGGCGGGCGGCCAGGGCGATGCGCTGCTGCTCGATCACCACGCTGTAGCGCCAGGTGTTGCGGTGGATCTCGTGGTTGACGCCCTCGGCGACCCGCTGGGCATGCTCGACCGCGTAGTCGACCTGCTCGTCGGTGACGAGACCGTCCGCGTTCATCCGCGGCGACGGGGGCACCGCGTCGGCGGCGTGCCGCACGACCAGGTCGTCCTCCAGGCTGACGAAGAAGACCGAGCCACCCGGGTCACCCTGCCGGCCGGCGCGGCCCCGCAGCTGGTCGTCGACGCGGCGGCTGTCGTGCCGCCCGCTGCCGATCACGTAGAGGCCGCCCAGCTCGGCCACCCGGTCCCGGTCGGCCTGGTCGCTGCCGCCGAGCCGGATGTCGACGCCCCGGCCGGCCATCTGGGTGGAGACGGTCACCGCGCCGTACGCGCCGGCCTCGGCGATGATCGCCGCCTCCTCGTCGTCGTTCTTGGCGTTGAGCACCACGCAGGACACGCCCGCCGCGTTGAGCCCGGCGGCCAGCCCCTCGGACTCCTTGACGTCGAGGGTGCCGACCAGCACCGGCCGCCCCTTGGCGTGCCAGCGCTGGATCTCGTCGATCAGCGCCTCGTCCTTCTCGGCGCGGGTCGCGTAGATCCGGTCGGGCTCGTCCTCGCGGACGCACGGGGTGTTCGGCGGGATCACCGCGACCTCCAGGCCGAAGAACTCCCGCAACTGGTCGCCGACCAGCACCGCGGTGGCCGTCATGCCGCACACCTTCGGGTAGAGCGCGATGAACGCCTGCACGGCGATGGTGCCCAGCACCTCGCCCTCGGCGGTGGCGTCCAGGCCCTCCTTGGCCTCGACCGCCGCCTGCAGCCCGTCGGGCCAGCGGCGGCGCTGCGCCACCCGGCCGCGCATCTCGTCGATCAGCTCGACCGAGCCGTCCCGGACGATGTAGTCCACGTCACGGTGCAGCAGCGCCTGGGCGTGCAGCGCCACGTGAACGGCGGAGAGCTGCTCGACATGCTCCTCGTCGTACAGGTCGATGCCGAGCTTGGCTTCGACGGCGGCCAGGCCGGCGGAGGTGAAGGCCACGCTGCGCCCATCCTCGGCGACCGTGTAGTGCCGGCCCTTGCGCAGGCCGCGCACCAGCGCGGCGGCGGCGTGCACCGGATCCTGCTCGCCGGGCACCGCGCCGGCCAGGACCATCGGCACCCGGGCCTCGTCGATCATGATCGAGTCGGCCTCGTCGATGATCGCGGTGGCCAGGGCGGGCTGCACCCGGTCGGCCACGTCGGTCACCAACTGGTCGCGCAGGTAGTCGAAGCCCGCCTCGCTGACCGAGACGTAGGTGACGTCGCAGTTGTAGGCGTCGCGCCGCTCCTGCGGCGTGGACGCCTCGTTGACCCAGCCGACGGTCAGGCCGAGCAGCGTGTAGATGGGTTCCATCCACTGGGCGTCGCGGCGGGCCAGGTAGTCGTTGACGGTGAGCACGTGCACCGGCCCGTTGCCGAGCCGGACGTGCCCGTACGCGGCGACGGCGGCGGTGAGCGTCTTGCCCTCACCGGTGGCCATCTCGGCGACCTTGCCGGAGAGCAGCGACATCGCGCCGAGCAGCTGCACGTCGTACGGTCGCTGGTCGAGGCCCCGGCGGGCGGCCTCGCGGCCGACGGCGCAGATCTCCTCGTATCCAGCGGCGACGCCGGCGGCCTCGGTCAACTCGGCGTCGTCCAGCGCGGCGAGGTCATCCTCGCGCGCCTCGATCGCCGGCAGCAGCTTCTCCAGCGGAGCAAGATCCACGGTTGATCCCGGGCGCTGGAGGAACCGCCGGAACTTGCTCTTGAACCGTTGCGACACACCCATGAGCGGCAACGGTACGCGATTCCGGCCGCCTTGCGCGGCCCGGCCGGTCGGGTATCCGCCGGCATGTCGATTCCGCGTCGCCGCCGGCTCAGGCGACCAGCAGTTGGTGGGTGGCCAGCTCCCGGTAGAGCGGGTCGGTGGCGGTCAGCTCGGCGTGGGTGCCGACGGCCACCACCCGGCCCCCGTCGAGCACGACGATCTGGTCGGCGTCCACCACGGTGGCGAGTCGGTGCGCCACGATCAGCAGTGTCCGGCGGGCGGCCACCGCGTCGATGGCCCGGCGCAGCGCGGCCTCGTTGCGCGCGTCGAGGTTGCTGGTCGGCTCGTCGAGCAGCAGCACCGGAGGGCCGGCCAGCAGCGCCCGGCCGATGGCCAGCCGCTGCCGCTCACCACCGGAGAGCAGCACCCCGCCCTCGCCCACCTGCACGTCCAGCCCCTGCGGGGTGCGCTGGACCAGGTGGCTCAGGTTGACCTCGTCGAGGACCTCGCGCAGCCGGTCGTCGGTGGCGTCGGGTGTGGTGATCAGCAGGTTCTCGCGCAGCGTGCCGGCGAGCACGGGAGCCTCCTGCTCCACGTACCCGAGCCGGGCGCGCAGCGCGTCGCGGGGCAGCTCCCGCACATCGACCCCGTCGACGCGGACCGCGCCGGCGCTCACCTCGTAGAAGCGCTCGACCAGGGCCAGCAGCGTCGACTTGCCGGCGCCCGAGGGGCCGACCAGGGCGGTACGGGTGCCGGTCGGCACCGCGAAGCTGACGTCGTGCAGCACCGGCGTGCCGCCCGGGTAGCCGAACCCGACCCGGTCGAACTCGATCATCGGGGCGGGCCGGCGGGGGGTCGCGGTGGCGGTTCCGGCCGCCGGCGAGGGGTCCGCCGCGCCCTCCGCCGGCACGGCCAGGATCTCCTCGATCCGCTGCAACGCGCCCAGACCGGACTGCAACTGGGTGTACGCGCGCAGCACCTGGCCCAGCGGCAACGCCAGGAGGAACAGGTACATGACGAAGGCGACCAGGTCACCGACGGAGATCGCCCCGGCGGCGACGCGTGCCCCGCCGATCCCCAGCACCAGCAGGAACGCCCCCTGCACGGTGACCGAGCCGATCGGGCCGATCAGCGCCTGCACCCGGGCCACCCGCAGCCCCGCCGCGTACGCCTCGCGGGCACTGCCGGTGACGGTCTCCGTCTCCCGGCCCTCGGCGCGGCTGGCCCGGATGGTCCGGGCCGCCGAGATGGCCCGATCCACCGCCGAGGTCATCTCGCCGATCCGCTCCTGGGCGAGGCGGGCCAGCGCCCGGACCCGGCGGGCGAAGGTGGCGGCGAAGCCCAGCCCCAGCCCCACCCCGAGCAGGGTGACGCCGAACAGCAGCGGGTCGAGCAGCACCATCGCGGTGCCGGCGCCGACCACCATCACCGCACCGGTGACCGTCTCGAACAGCCCGGAGGTGACGACCGCCCGCAGCAGGGTGGTGTCCGAGCCCACACGGGAGAGCAGGTCGCCGGTGCGCCGCCTGTCGTACTCGGCGATGGGCAGCCGCAGCAGGTGACCGGCCAGCCGTCGGCGGGTGCTCAGCACCAGCCCCTCGGCGGTGCGTTGCAGCAGGTAGTCGCGCAGCCCGCCGATCGCCGCGCCGAGCACCACGAGCGCCACCAGCACCGCCACCAGGGCCGACACCGGGTCCTCGGCGCCGATCCGGTCGAGCACCGACCGGGTGAGCAGCGGCTGGGCCAGCGACGCCGCCGAGCCGAGCAGCGACAGCGCGCCCACCGCGACGAGGGTGCCGCGGTGCTCCCGCAGGTACGGCAGCAGCGCGGCCAGGCCGACCGGTCGGCTCGCGCGAGCGTCGCCGACCGGCCGGTCCTTCGAGTTGCTCATGGGGCGAACGGTAGCCGGCCGGTTCACGCCGCGACGGCTCCTCAGACCGCCAGGACCACCTGCAACTCCTGGCGGCGGCGCTCGGCCAGGTCGGTGAGCAGGGTGGGCGCCTCGTCGAACGGCACCACCGCCGAGACCAGGTGCTTGCGGATCACGTCACCGTGGGCCCGCAGCAGGTCGATGGTCTCGGCGGAGAGCCGTTCCCGGTCCCAGGTGGGCGCGAGCCCGCGCGGCACCCGCCCGATCTGGGCGCAGCGCAACGCCAGCCCGTTGTGGTGGAACTCCTCACCGAGGCGGACCGCGTCCGCGCCGCCCTGGTAGAAGGCCAGGTCGATCACGGTGCCCTGCGGGCGCAACACCCGCAGCGCGAGCTGCAACGCCCACGCCTGCCCCCGGCACTGGAACACGACGTCGGCGCCCCGGTCGCCGGCGGTGTGCGCCCACCGGGTCTTGAGCACCACGGCCGGGTCGTCCGCGTCCGGGTCGAGGGTTTCCAGGCCGAGCGCCTCGGCGACCTCGCGGCGGCGCGGGGTGGGGTCGAGTACCACCACCGAGGCGGCGCCGTGTCGCCGGGCCAGCAGGGCGGTCAGGAGACCCACCACGCCCGCGCCGACCACGGCGACCCGCCGGCCGCGTACGCCGTCGCCGAGCGAGCGGACGTCCGCGCCGTGCAGGTCGGCGGCGGCGTGCAGCAGGCCGTTGGCGCAGATCGGACCCATGTGCGCGACGTAGACGCCGAGCAGCGGGTCGAGGTCGGCGGGCAGCGGCACGAACCGCTCGGCGACCGGGTCGGCCAGCCAGCCCGTGCGGTGCCCGTAGGTCATCGCGCCGACGGCGCCGACCGGGACCGCCGCCGTGGCGCTCTCCACCACCCGACCGACCTGCATGTACCCCAGCCGGGTGACCGGGTACGGGGTGCTGGCCTCGCCGGGCTGAAAGAGCCCCAGGTCGGCGTTCCAGGTGACGTTCACATAGGGGTTCGTGCCCTTGACGTAGCTCAGCTCGGTGCCGGCGGAGACGCCGCTGAACAGCGTCTCGACGCGGAAGGTGCCGGGGCGCAGCGCCGCGGCCTCCTGCTCGACGAGCTCCACCCGACCGGGGGCGGTGACCGTGACCACCCGATCACGCATCGACGGTCACCCCGCTGGACAGCGCGACCGGCGCGGCGGGCGTGCCGAGCCGCACCGCCTGGCCGGTGCGGGCCGAGTCGGCCACCGCGAGGGCCAGGCGCTGGGTCCGCAGCGCTTCGGCGAACGGGACGCGGATGTCGTCGCCGACGCCGCGTACCGCGTCGACGAAGGCGCGGTCCACCGCCACCCGGGCGGCCTCCGGATCGGCGGGGACGTGTCGCTCGCCATCGGCGTCGCGGATCAGCAGACCGTCCTCGGTCAGCGCCAGGGCCAGCCCGTCGGCGAGGATCTCCAGCCCCGCCCGGTGCTTCCAACCCAGGACGCAGGCCGCGCTGAGCGTGCCGACCGCGCCGCTGGCGAAGCGCAGCGTGGCGGTGGTCACCGAGTCGATGTCGGCGCCCTCGACCGGTGGCGGCGTGCCGTTGCCGTACGCGGTGACCTCGGTGACCTCGCCGGCCAGCACCCGGATCAGGTCCAGCACGTGAGCGGCCTGCTCGACCACCGGGCCCCCGGAGCGGTCGCGGCGCGACCACCAGGCGACCGGCGGCACCTTGTCCAGCCAGGCGCCGCTGACCATCCGCACCGGACGGTCGGCGAGCAGCTCGCGGGCCTGGTCGAGCACGCTCAGATAGCGCCAGTGGTGCCCGACGGCGGTGCGCAGCCCACGCCGGGTGACGAGGTCGGCGATGCGCTCGGCGGTGACCAGGTCGACGGCGACGGGCTTCTCCACGAACATCGACACCCCGGCGTCGATCACCGCCTCCTCGGCGGGACCGTGCGCGAAGGGCGGCACGCAGACGTACACCGCGTCCGGGGCGGCGGCCAGCAGTTCCGCGACGTCGCGGAAGGTCCGCCCGCCGTGCTGCTCGGCCAGCGCGGACGCCGCATCTGGCATGACGTCGGTCACCCCGATGAGTTCGACGTCGTCGAACCCGGACAGCACCCGCGCATGGCGTTGTGCCACCCCGCCGGCTCCCACGAGACCCACCCGGCATACACCCATGCGACAACCTCTTTCGAAAACGTTTCGACTTCGGTGGGAGCAGTCCCCTGGGGTGTGCGCAATCAAACGTTCATCCCCCGGGAACGCCACGATGTCACCGTCGTGATCAAGCTGTTGCCCTGGGAACGGTTAGCGCGTGGTGGCGAGTGGGAACTAAAGACTCCGCTTGTTCCACGCACGAAACGGAGGGGTGCCCGTGCGGGATACGACCGTGTCACCGGTGGTGGAGGCGTGGGCCACGTACCGGACCACCTCGGCGGCGGACTGGCCGGCACGCCGGCTGCTGCGCGCCAAGGGAGAGAGCCGGGTCAGCGTGGTGCTGCCGGCACGTAACGAGGAGGCGACGGTCGGCGCGATCGTGTCGACCATCCGGGAACACCTGATGGACCGGGTCGCTCTCGTCGACGAACTGATCGTGGTGGATTCACGGTCGACCGACCGCACCGCGCAGGTGGCGCGCGCCGCCGGCGCGGAGGTCGTCAGCCAGGACGCGATGACCCGGGGTCTGCCCCGGCTCACCGGCAAGGGCGACGCGCTCTGGGCGGGGCTGGCCGCGGCCGAGGGCGACGTGGTGGCGTTCATCGACGCCGACCTGCGGGAGTTCCGTCCGCACTTCGTCAGCGGGCTGCTGGGGCCGCTGCTCACCGACCCGTCGGTGGACTTCGTGAAGGGCTTCTATCACCGGCCCCTGGTCGGTGCCGCGAGCGTGGAGCAGGACGGCGGCGGCCGGGTGACCGAGCTGATGGCCCGACCGCTGCTCAACCTCTTCTGGCCCGAGCTGGCCGGTTTCGTGCAGCCGCTCGCCGGTGAGTACGCCGCTCGCCGCGACGTGCTGGCCCAGGTGCCGTTCGTCTCCGGGTACGGCGTGGAGACGGCGATGATGATCGACCTGCTGGACCTGGTCGGCCTGGACGCGTTGGCGCAGGTCGACCTGGGCGAGCGCAAACACCGCCACCAGGACACGGCCGCGCTCGGTCGGATGTCCGCGCAGATCATGCTGACCGCCTGGTCCCGGCTGCAACGACGCGGCTGGGCCAGCCCCGGCATGATGCCGGAGGCGCTGCTCACGCAGTTCCGCCGGGGCGGGTCGGACACGCTGCCGAACCTCGACCGGGAGATCGTGGTCAGCGACGTGTCCATCGAGGAGCGCCCGCCGCTGGCCGAGCTGCGCCACCGGGTGCCCCGTCGACGGGTGGCCGCGGCGTGAGCGCCGAGGTACGGCCGTACCCGGCCGGTATGCGGGAGCGCGGCCGATGAGCCTCACCGTGCTGATGAACGCGGGCCCGTGGCTGTCGGTGCCCCCGCCCGGCTACGGCGGCATCGAGAACGTGATCGCCACCCTGGTGCCGGAGCTGCGGCGACTCGGCGTGCGGGTGGTGCTCGCCTCGGTGGACAGCAGCAGCCTGCCGGTGGACGAGAAGGTGTCGGTCTTCGCCGACGGGCAGTTCGCGGCGCTGCAGCGGCCGTACAACCAGGTCTGTGGGATCGCCCAGGCGCACCTGGCCGGCGTGGTCCGTGAGCTGCACTCCCGCGACGACATCGACCTGGTCCACGACCACGTGGAGGCGGTCGGGCTGGCCACCCTCACCGCGATGGGGCCGTCCGGGCCGCCGACCCTGCACACCCTGCACTGGGACCTCGCCAAGCACCCCGCGCTGTACGGCAGCCTGGACGGCGGCGACCGGGTCCGGGTCAACGGCGTCTCGGCGTCGCAGCTGGCCCGGGCGCCGTTGGCGCTGCGCGAGCACTCGGTGGGTCACGTGCACCTGTCCACGCCGCTCGCCGTGGACGCCGACCGCCGGCCCCGCCCGGAGAAGGGCGAGCACCTGCTCATCCTCGGTCGGATCAACCCGGGCAAGGGACAGGACGTGGGCGCGCGGCTCGCGCAGCGGATCGGCGTCCCGCTGGTGCTGGCCGGTCCCGTCGGCCCGTACCATCGCCCGGCCGACCTGGCGGCGGCGGGCGACGAGGCCCGGCAGAACCCGGACGTGCGGTTCTTCCTCGACGAGGTGGCCCCGCACGTCGACGGTGATCTGGTGCGCTGGATCGGCACCGTGGCCGGTCAGGAGCGTGACGACCTGCTGGCCAGCGCCCGCGCGTCGCTGTTCCCGCTGCGCTGGGAGGAGCCGGGCGGCACGGCGGTGGTCGAGTCGCTGGCCCTGGGCACGCCGGTGGTGGCCACCGCGCGGGGCTGCCTGCCGGAGTTGATCGAGCACGGTCGCACCGGCCTGCTCACCGCCGACGAGGACGAGCTGGGCGACCTCGTGCTGGCCGCCGACCTGCTCGACCCGGACGAGTGCCGGCGGGTGGCCGCGCAGCGGTTCACGCCAGCGGTGATGGCCGAGCGCTACGTCGAGCTGTACCAGCGGGTCCGCGAGCTCGCCACCGCGCCGCGCCTGCAGCCGGTCTGAGCGCGCCCGTTGCCGTCGGCGCGTTTGCCGCCGGCGGCAACGGGAAGGCGCACCACTCACGCCCGTCGCGCAGCGAGGAGCCGGTGATGGTCGGACCGATGGCGCACTCCCGGGCCCGGGCCAACCCGGCCGACGGCAAGCCGCCGGTACGCCGGGCGGCCAGCGCCGCGTCCGTGCTCTTCCTGCTGGTCGGCGTGCTCGGCTTCGTCCCGGGGATCACCAGCGGTACGGACAATCTGCGGTTCGCCGGGCACGGCTCGGGGGCGTTCCTGTTCGGCGCCTTCCAGGTGTCGGTGCTGCACAACCTCGTCCACCTGCTGTTCGGGGTGGCCGGCCTGGCGCTGGCGCGGACGACCAGCGGCGCCCGCACGTTCCTCATCGGCGGCGGCGCCGTCTACCTGGTGCTCTGGCTCTACGGCGTGGCGGTGGATCACGACACCGGTGCGAACGTCCTGCCGGTCAACGTCGCTGACGACTGGCTGCACCTCGGCCTCGGTCTGGGCCTGATCGCGCTGGGTCTGCTGACCGGCCGGGCACGCCGCTGACCTGCGCGTCGGGACGTGACGCGCGTCCTGAGACCGGCCGGTACGGTTTGGCGCCGCGGGGCCTCGGGTAGTGGGCAGATCCCGACCCGACCAGCGAATCGAGGGCCCGCCGATGCCCAGCCGGATCACCTGCGAGGTGCGCGAGACCGCACCGGTGGCGGTCGTCCAGCTCACCGGCGCCCTCGATCTGGGCACGATGCGGTCGGTGCACCAGGCACTGGACGGGGCCCTGGCCGCCCAGCCGGAGGCGCTGGTGGTCGACCTCGCGCGGGTGACCGTGCGGGACCGGCTGGCGCTGTCGGTGTTCGCGGCGACGGCCCGGCGGGCCGAGGAGTGGCCGGCCGTGCCGGTGGTGCTGTGCGCGCCGCCTCCGGCCGCCGCCCGCTGGCTGGCCGAGTCGACGACCTGCCGGGTGGTGCCGGTGTCGCCGGACTGCGCGGAGGCGACCCGGGTGGCCGGCGCGGCCGGCGCGCTGCGGATGCGGGCCCGGCTGGAGCCGGTCGCCGGGGCCTGCCGGCGGGCCCGGGAGCTGGTCGGCGACGCGTGCGCCCGGTGGAACCTGCCCGACGCGGCGGGCCCCGCAGCGCTGGTGCTCAGCGAGCTGGTCGGCAACGTGGTCCGGCACGCGGGCACCCCCATGCAGGTGACGGTGACCCTGCGCCGGCCGTACCTGCACCTGGCCGTGGTGGACGGCAGCCGGGTCGCCGCGCAGCCCGCCGGCCTGGACCTGCGGGCCGAGGGTGGCCGGGGGCTGCTGCTGGTCCGCGAGCTGGCGCAGCGGTGGGGCAGCGTGCCGGCGGGTCAGGGCAAGGCCGTCTGGGCGATGCTGCCGGCGACCTGAGCGCGCGGCCGGCTTCGACCGGTACCGGCGATCTGACCGAAATTACCGCTTAAGCCTGGTTACATGGTGCGAGGGTCGGGTAGGCACGCCCGTCCTTTCTGCCGTCACGACGGGGTGAGCAACCATGCCCAAGCGGGTAACCACGGAACCCGGTCGCGATCGGGGCCCGGCGATCCTGGCACCGGCCCGCTTCGGGGGCTTCCCCGGAGCCCTGCGGGCGCCGGTCCCCGGCAACTCGTTGATCAAGTTCCTCGCCACGACAGATCACAAGCAGATCGGTCTGCTGTATCTGCTGACCTCCTTCGCCTTCTTCGTGTTCGCCGGCCTGGAGGCGATGGTGATGCGGGCCGAACTGGCCCGCCCAGGTCTGCAGTTCCTGTCCTCGGAGCAGTACAACCAGCTCTTCACCTCGCACGGCGCGGTGATGCTGCTGCTGTTCGCCACGCCCGCCGCGTTCGGTTTCGGCAACTTCATCGTGCCGATCCAGATCGGCGCACCGGATGTGTCGTTCCCCCGCCTCAACGCGCTGGCCTACTGGCTGTACCTGTTCGGCGGGCTGATGGTGGTCGGCGGCTTCCTCACCCCGGGAGGTTCGGCGGACTTCGGCTGGACCGCGTACAGCCCGCTCAGCGACGTGGACAACAGCCCCGGGGTGGGCGCGAACATGTGGGTGCTCGGCCTGGTGGTCTCCGGGCTCGGCACCATCCTCGGCGCGGTCAACCTGATCACCACGGTCCTGACCCTGCGCGCGCCCGGCATGACCATGTTCCGGATGCCGATCTTCACGTGGAACATGCTGTTCACCAGCGTGCTGGTGATCCTGGTGTTCCCGCTGCTGGCCGCCGCGCTCCTCGCGCTCACGGCGGACCGATTACTCAACGCGCACGTGTACGACGCGGCCACCGGCGGGCCGATGCTCTGGCAGCATCTCTTCTGGTTCTTCGGACACCCCGAGGTCTACATCATCGCGCTGCCGTTCTTCGGCATCATCACCGAGATCATCCCGGTCTTCTCCCGCAAGCCGATCTTCGGCTACACCGGGCTGGTGCTGGCCACCATCGCGATCACCGTGCTGTCCATGACGGTCTGGGCGCACCACATGTTCGCCACCGGCCAGGTGCTGCTGCCGTTCTTCAGCATCCTGAGCTACCTGATCGCGGTGCCCACCGGCGTGAAGTTCTTCAACTGGATCGGCACCATGTGGAAGGGCCAGCTCACCTTCGAAACGCCCATGCTCTTCGCCATCGGCTTCCTGGTCACCTTCCTGCTCGGCGGCCTCACCGGGGTGCTGCTGGCCAGTCCCCCGGTCGACTGGCACACCACCGACAGCTACTTCGTGGTGGCGCACTTCCACTACGTGGTGTTCGGCACCGTGGTCTTCGCGCTCTTCGGCGGCTTCTACTTCTGGTGGCCGAAGATGACGGGCCGGCTGCTCGACGAGCGGCTCGGCAAGGCGCACTTCTGGACGATGTTCGTCGGCTTCCACGGCACCTTCCTGGTGCACCATTGGCTGGGCAACGAGGGCATGCCCCGCCGGTACGCCGACTACCTGCCCACCGACGGCTTCACCACCCTGAACACCGTCTCCACGATCTTCTCGTTCATCCTCGGCGTGTCGACCCTGTTCTTCATCTACAACGCGTGGAAGTCCTGGCGGTACGGGGCGATCGTGACGGTGGACGACCCGTGGGGCTTCGGCAACTCCCTCGAATGGGCCACCAGCTGCCCGCCGCCGCTGCGCAACTTCGACCAGATGCCACGGATCCGCTCCGAGCGTCCGGCGTTCGACCTGAAGTACGGCCCGCTCGTCGCCGACCTGGGCCGGGACCTGCCGCAGCGCACCACGAAGCCGCCGCAGCAGTTCGCCGACGAGCTGCACATGGAGCACCACAGGCCCGAGTCACCCGCCGCCGAGGGAGCGCACGGCGCCCGGGACGCGGTCGCGTACCAGCCCGCGCCGGAGTCCGGCGCCCGCCCGGTGGACGTGCCGGAGCCCGAAGGCGTGCGCCGGCCGAGCTTCGAGGAGAGTGACGCGCCCAAGGACGCCGAGGACGCGCCGAAGCCGCACGAACGCTGGCGGCACCCGCACAGCGACGGCGAGACCGAGGACCGCTGACCCGCGTACCCGGCCAGGGGCCCACACCACCGGCGGGTGGTGTGGGCCCCTTCCTCGTGTGCGTACGTGCCGGCCGGTCAGTCCCGGGCGGGCGCCAGGCCGGCGGCGGTGAGCGAGCGACGCACCGCGGGCTGCACCCGGGTCAGCCGCAGCGGCACGCCGGTGCGCTCGGCCGCCTCGTGTCCCGCCATCAGCGCGGCGATTCCGCCGGCGTCGAAGCCACCCGCGCCGACCAGGTCGACGACGACCTCGCTCGGTTGGCCGTTGACGGCCTCCAGCATCGCGCGGCGCAACTGGTCCGCGCCGTCCCGGTCCACCTCGCCGCCGACCTCGACGACGACCCCGTCGCCGTTCTGCCGCACCGAGATGCGGGTCTTGCCCGGGTCCGGTTCGGCGGCGCCGTTCTGCCAGGGCGGTGGCGCGTCGGCGAGCATGGCCTGCCGCAGCCAGGTCAGCGCCCGCGACAGCAGCCGGGAGACGTGCATCTGCGAGATGCCGAACCGGGCGGCGATCTCCGCCTGGGTCTGGTTGCCGTAGAAGCGCATGGCGAGGATGCGGCGTTCGCGCCAGGGCAGCCGGTGCAGCAGGCCGCTCACCGTCACCCGGTCGTCGACCGATTCCAGCGCGTTGTCCGACTCGCCGACCAGGTCACCGAACTCCGCGGAACTCTCCCCGCCGACCGGCGCGTTCAGTGACGCCGGGCTGTAGCCGGCCGCCGACTCCAGCGCCGCGAGGATCTCCTCCTGCGGCGTCTCCAAGCGGGCCGACAGCTCGGCCACCGACGGCGCCCGGGACAGCTCGCTGGTCAGCGCGGCGGTGGCCTGGCCCACCTCCAGGATCAGGTCGCGCAGCCGCCGGGGCACGTGCACGCCCCAGGTGCGGTCCCGGAAGTGCCGTTTGATCTCCCCGACGATGGTGATCGCCGCGTACGCGGTGAACGAACCCCGTTCCGGGTCGTACCGGTCGACGGCGTTGACCAGCCCGAGGCGGGCCACCTGCTCCAGGTCCTCCAGCGGCTCCCCCCGGCCGCGGTACCGGCGGGCCAGTCGCCCGGCGAACGGCAGCGCGAAGCGCACCAGGTCGTCGCGCGCCTCCCCCCGCCGCTCCGGCGGCAGCCCCTCGATCCGGGCCGCGTACGCCAGCGCCGCCGCGTCCAGGTCCTCCAGACCACGCTCGGTGGGTGGTGGTGTGGTCGTGGTCGTGCTCGTCTGTCCGAACATCCGCGCCTCCCTCAGGAAGGTCCCCCGCCCGGATCGGGAAACCGGTCGTGCGCGTGGTCGGGCCACGCACCGGGCCGGAAAGTGGGTCAGTGACTGGGATGCCAGCGGGCGACAACGCCTCTACGCGGCGCAATCAGGCCGTCGCAGCCAGCGATGTTCCCGCTCCGTAGGTACTCAATCACGGGACCCCGGGTTCGCGAGGAAGTTTCGGCGTGCTCCCCTCAGGAGACGAGCAACCCCTGGTGGCCGCCGCTCTCGCGGAGCACCGACAGGGCCTCAGCGGCCCCCAGCGGGGGCGGAGCGGGCAGGTCGTACGGCTGGGCGCGCAGGACCTCGGTGGCCCGGCGGGTCGGCACGGACGTCACCGGATAGCCCCGGGCGGAGGTCCGGTCCAGCGCCCGCCGCCGCCGGCCGAAGCCCGCGACGGCCAGCCACTGCGGCAGCCCGGCCAGGGCGGGCGAGCGCATCCCGGGAGGCTCGGGCAGGACGTCCACCGAGCTGAACGTCTCGCTGCCGGCCAGCCACCACTCGGCCTCGTCGACGCTGCGCCGGGTGGCGTTCTCACACCAGTACGGCACCAGCCCCGCCCGTACCACCTGCCACGGATCGAGCAGCCGCCCACACTCCACCACCAACCGGTCACCGGTCTTGCCGGCGGCCCGCAGCCACCGCCGGTACAGGTCGGCCACGCCCGCGCTCAGCGCCGCCGGCCGGGGCGTCAGGACGCGGTGCAGCGGATGCTGCCGGGCCGCGGCCCAGTCCCGCGTGGTCCGCTCGAAGTCCGGGTCCACGCCGTGCTCGGCGTCGCCCGACGGCGCCGACACCTCCGGCGGCGTCCACCGGGTCGCGTCCCCGCCCACGGCGCGCAGGACCTGCCGTAGGGCGTGGCTGTCGGGGTGGAAGTCCACCGGGTCCAGCCCGCTGGCCGGGCAGCCGACCTGGAAGCTGTGCCCGGCGCCGCGCTCCACCACCGGCCACGTGCGCGCGTCGCGGACCAGCAGTATCGGGGCGCCCGCGCTCAGCCGGTCGGTCAGGAACTGCGCGTACGCGGCCGGCAGCGCCTTCCAGCGGGCGGCCAGCGACACGGTGGCCCCGGTCAGCGGCCCTCGGCTGGCCGGGCAGTGCACCTGGCGCAGGTGCACGTCGGGGTTGCCGGCGAGCAGCCGTTCGGCGAGCGCGCCGCCGTGCTCCAGCGCCGCCTCCGGGCGGTCCACGGCGCCGTCGCTCCAGTGCGCGGTCATCTCGAAGCCGGCGGGCAGCCACGGCACCCCCAGGGCCACCGCGAGGTGGGCGGCCGCACCGTGCGGCGAGCCGATGAGCACGCCGGGGTAGCTCCGGCGCGGGTACTGGTCGACGAACCAGCGGGCGACCCGGGCCGCGTCCACCTCACCGACCTGCTCGACGGTGAGGGCGACCCGCCCGGCGGCCCGGCTCACCGCGGCGCGGCGTACCGGCTCCGGGGCGCCCGGGAACCGCGACGTGGGCCCGGTGTGCCCGAGGTCGGCGCAGTCCGCGCCACGCAACGCCCGGGCGGTGGCGGCGACCAGCACCCGGGCGGCGCTGCCCTGGGCCACGACCCGGTCGCCGGCCAGACCGGCGCCGTCGGCCGTCAGCCCCTTGTGCACCTTGTGCACCGGGCCCACCTTGCCTCGTTCGCTCACCACGCGGCCCGGCTTCCCGTCCCGATGGGGTTCAAACGGGGCATCACCCACCCGGCGGCACCAATCCACAGGTCAACGCCGTTCGGCGACGATCGGCTCCGGGCGGCTTGAGCGGGCCGGCGGGGACGATCGGACCTGAGGGACCCCGGACGCCCGCACGGGTTTCGTCGCGGCCGGGGCGGGCACTTCCGGGCTCATGCGCACCGAGGACACCGGCGAGTCCGCCGCCACGATCACCCCGTACGAGGACGGCCCGCTGCTGGTCCGCGGCGACTTCGCCCTGCTCACTCCGGACGGTGAGCGGATCGACGCGCGCCGGGGCACCGTCGCCCTGTGCCGGTGCGGCAAGTCGGCGCTCAAGCCGTTCTGCGACGGCACCCACAAGGTGATCAACTTCCGCGCGGGCGTCGCCCGCGAGGGGTGAACCCACCCTCGCTCGGCCCCTTTGCTCTGCTTCCACCGACGCAACGGAAAGGGTCCGTCACTGTCGCCTGGGCGGAAGCAGAGCAAAGGACGGAACTGGACCGGGCGGACCCGCCCGCCCGGCCGGCGGTTCGGGTCGGGTCAGGTCGGGTCGGGTCGGGTCGGGTCGGGTCAGACCAGCACGCTCGGCGCCAGCGGGACGACAGGGGTCACCGGGGTCGGCCCGACGAGCGGGACGGTTGGTGGCGGGGACGGCGGCGCGGGTGACCGCAGTGAGCTGCGGCCGGCGGCCCAACTGTCCAGCAGGTGCGCCGCGAACAGCCGGTCCACCGCGAGCGCCGCCGCCGCGCCGAAGAGCACGTCCGAGGCGAGCGCCGGCTCGGTACGGACCAGGCCGCCGCACAGGTCGTGCGCGGCGATCTGCTCGTGCACCGCGTCGGCCTCCACGTGCTCGTCGTAGAAGCGGGTCGCCACCTCGTCCAGGCCGAGCCGGCGCAGGCCGTTGCCGTAGCGGCGGTTCGGCAGGGACGAGGTCATCTCGAAGGCCGCCAGGTGCCCGAGCAGCGCGCCGCGCAGCCGTCGGTGCAGCCCGAACAGCGACATCAGGTTGTTCGTCGCCAGCGTCACCGCGGGCACCGCGTCCAGGTGGGCGCCGTAGCCGGTGTCCATACCCAACCGGTCGAGGGTGCGCCGGAACAGCTCGGAGTGCATCCGGTCCAGCCGGCCGTTGCCGTACTCGTCGGTCTGGATCTCGACGAGGGCGGCCTTGGCGGGACCGCCGAGCCGGGGCAGCGCCCAACTGTGCGGGTCCGCCTCGCGCAGGTGGTAGACGGAGCGGTGGGCGACGAACTCGCGGAACTGGGCGAGGTCGGCGTGCCGCTGGAGCGTGGCGGCCAGCGGCGGCCCGTCGTCGGCCGCGACCAGCTCGCCCAGCCCGGCAGCGACACCGCCGGCCGGTACCGCCGGGGCGCCGGCCAGCCGACGCAGAGCCGCCTCGAAGGGCCGCTCGACGCGGGCCCGCAGGGCCAGCAGGGTGGGCTGCCACTCCCAGCTCTCGTCCACCCCGCTCCAGCCGCGGTAGTGCAGCTCGTAGCAGAGGAACAGGGTCAGTTGCAGGTCCTCGTCGCTGAACGCGTCCGCCGGGTCCAGGTCGGCGCCCAGGTCGGGAGGCAGGTCGTGCGGCGGCTGCCGCAGCGCGTCGGTCACCGCCACGGACAGTGGGCCGCGCGGCTGCGGCAGGGGCGCAGGACCGTAGCGGCGGTCGGCGGGCTCCAGCATGTGACCTCCAGCGTCGTCGGGCCGCTACTGATGCCCTGGTGAGGTACGCCTAAACGAGATCCTCGACGGCCACCGCCTGCTCGACCTGCTCGCGTACCCGCCGGGCCGGTTCCCCGTCGGCGTACAGTCCGCGCAGGTCGGCGAAGGCCGGCTCCGGCGGCGCCAACGACACCGCCGGGTCGACCACCGCTTCCAGGACGCACGGGCGGTCCGCGGCGAGCGCCTCGTCCCAGGCGGCGCCGACCAGTTCCGGGCGGTCCACCCGGACACCGTGCAGCCCGAGCAGGCGGGCCCAGCCGGCGTACGGCACGTCCGGGCGGCGGCGGGTGGGGTCGGACGACGGCGCCCGGCCGCCGCCCATGCCGTTCTGGTCGCGGTTGTTGAGCACGAGGACCACCAACCGTGGGTCGGCCCACCGCTGCCAGTGGTGCGACACGGTGATCAGCTCGGCGAGGCCGTTGAGCTGCATGGCCCCGTCGCCGAGCAGGGCGATCACCGGCCGGTCGGGTGCGGCGAGTTTGGCGGCCACGGAGTACGGCAGGGCGCAGCCCAACGAGCCGAGGGTGCCGCACAGTTGCGCGTTCACCCCGGGCGGCAGGACGAGGTGCCGGGCGTACCAGTAGAGGACCGAGCCGACGTCGACAGCTACCGACCCGGTCTGCGGCACCCGGGTGGAGAGCTCCTGGAGCACGAGCTGCGGGTTGATCGGGTCGGCGGGCGCGGCGGCCCGGTCGGCGGCGGTCGCCCGCCAGCGGTCGACGGCGCTCTCCACCGTGGCACGCCACTGCTGGTGGGGCCGCGACGGCACCCGGGCCAGCAGCGCGCGCAGCGTCTCGGCCGCGTCCCCGACCAGGGGCACGTCGGCCGGGTACCGGCTGCCGATGCGGGTGCCGTCGATGTCGATCTGCACGGTGCGGGCCTGATCGGGCATCGGGAAGTAGTCGGTCCACGGGTCGTTGGTGCCGACCAGCAGAAGCGTGTCGCAGCCGCCCATCAGCTCGGCGGCCGCCGGCGTGCCGACCTCGCCCAGCACCCCGGCGTGAAACGGCAGCCGCTCGTCGAGGACCGGCTTGCCCAGCAGCGAGGTGGCCACCCCGGCGCCGAGCCGGTCGGCCAGTTCGACGATCTCGGCGGCGGCGCCCCGGCCCCCCTGTCCCACCAGGATGGCGGTGCGCTGGCCGTTGCCGAGGACCTGCGCGGCGGCGTCGAGGTCCACCTCGTGCGGCAGCACCCGGGCCAGCGGTTCGCCGGGAGTCGCTGTGATCACGCCGACCGCGTGGGTGCCCAGGTCGGGCACCACTGCCTCCTGCAGGTGCCGGGGCAGCACCACACAGGTCGGGCTGCGCGTCGCCGCCGCGGTGCGGAACGCCTGGTCCAGCAGCGCCGGCACGCTCTCCGGGCTGCGGCCGTACTGCACGAACTGGTTGCACACGTCGCCGAAGAGCCGGCTCAACCCGATCTGCTGGTGCGCGCCGCCCAGGGGGCCGGTGACGTCCTCGCCGACGATCGCCACGACCGGTTTGCTGTCCAGCTTCGCGTCGTAGAGACCGTTGAGCAGTTGCACCGCGCTGGGCCCCTGGGTGGCCAGGCAGACCCCGATGCCGCCGGTGAACTTGGCGTGCCCGGTGGCCATGAACGAGGCGGTCTCCTCGTGGCGGGCCGGGATGAACGCCGGGTCGCCTCCGGAGCGGTCCAGCGCCTCGACCAGCGGGGCGATCGCCGCGCCGGGAAAGCCGAAGGCGCGCGGGACCCGCCAGGCGCGCAGCCGCTCCACCACCAGGTCCGCGACGCGGCGCTCAGCCATTGCCGCGCCCCGGGGTGCCCTCGTCGACGTAGCGCAGCACCGCGCCGACGCCGTCGGTGAGCTGGGGCGCCTCGTCCGCGCCGAGCACCGTCAACGCCGCGTCGGTGCCGACCAGCGCCCGGACCAGCGCCGCGTCGGCGCGTACCCGCTGCGGGTCGTCGACCGACATCGCGCTGAGCTGGGTCGGGTCGACGGCGATCTCGGTCGGCTCGGGGCCGATCCACAGCTCGCCGTTGGCCGACGGGTCGTCGACGATGATCATGGTGTCGACCTGGTTGCGTTGCAGGGCGGAGACGACCGCGTCGAGGCCGGCGCCGACGTCCTCCTGCACGCCGAACCGGTCCAGCGCGGCGGTGATCCGCTGGTCGGCGACCTCCGCGATGGTCTGCACGGTGAGGTCGTCCAGCATGGTCTGGTCGGCGCCGCCGGCCCGGGATCCGGCGTCCGTGCGGACGACCAGGTCCTGCCAGCGCTCCGGCATCTGGGCGGCGATCATCCCGGTGGCCCGGACGTCACCGGCCACCACCACGACGTCGGCGCCCACCTTGTCGGCCAGCTCCACCGTCGCGGCGGTCACGTCGCCGGCGTTCTGGTGCCACGCCTCCATGGCGGCCCGCTGGTAGCGCGACTGGGACCACCCGCCGGGCTGGACGCGCCGCAGCGGGAAGCTGTCCCGGCCGGCGACGTGCGCCCGTCGGGGCACCCCGCCCGCGCTGACCGCCATCGCGTCGCCGCCGGTGCGGTCGGCCACGACCCGGACCCAGGCCACCTGCTCGCCGCGCTGGGCGAGCAGCGGCATCACGTGCGGCAACGGCCCGAAACTGGCCAGGTCGCGCAGCGGTGGCGCGGACAGGTACTCGGAGAGCGCCACCCGCCCGTGGCTGGCGAAGACGGCGAGGCCGTAGTCCCCGACCATCGGGTCGTGACCCCGGATCACCCGGTCCAACGCGGCGATGCTCGCCTCGTCGGCCCCCTGTTCGGCAAGGCTCCGTTCCAGTGCGCGCCAGCGCAGGTCCAGTGCCGGGTGGGCGTCCTCCGTGTCCGCGGAGGCGTCCAGGTACACCGAGCACCACGGCCCGGGTCGGTCGTAGAGCGGGCGCAGGAAGGACAGCTGCATGCTCGACCCCTTTCCAGCTCGGCCCCCCGCTTACCCTGCTCGCCCGGGATGTCACCTCGTGGCCGTGAGCCCGTGACCAGGTTTCATTCACGTCGTTCAACCGGGGACATCGATACGATCAGTGAACACAAGCGGACTCTCGGTGGTGGGGATGGACAGCGGACTCGATACCCGACGGATCGTGCACCCGACGGAGCGGATCGTCACCGGGCGGCTGGTCCGCCTGCTCGATGGCTACACCCGCGAGATACGCGTCGGCCAACCGGTGCTGGTCGCGGTGCTCGCCGCGGCGGCGTTCGCCCGGCTGCCCGCCCTGCTGCTGCGCGCGCTCTTCTCATTCGGCGGCGGCGGCACCCGGCGGCGCTGGAAGGAGCTGAAGCAGGGCCCGGAATACCTGGTCACCCCGGTGCGCCTGCGCAACACCGCAGGTCAGCTCTGCGAGGTGGAGCTGCACGGGCACCTGCCGCAGAGCGCGCTGCACCCGGCCGACCAGGTGCAGCTCACCCTGCGCCCGCAGCGGGATCCGGAGTTGCCGCCGCGCATCGAGCGGATCGTCAACCTCACCACCGGGCAGTTGCTCACGCCGCGTACCGCGACGCTCTGGTCGCACCTGGGGCCGCCGCTGCTGTTGCAGGCGATGATCGGCGCTCTACTGCTGGCCGGTGTGGTGGCCTGTTCCGCGCTGACCTGAGCGTCGGGGGACGGCCCCCCTCCCGCGGAGGGTTTCCGGGCCGCGACGGGCGGGCACCGGCACCGGCATGTTTCCCGGCTTCACCCTCGACGAGATCGACGTTGGTCCGGTACGCCTTCGGGTCCGCCACGGCGGCTCCGGCCCGCCCGTCGTGCTGCTGCACGGGCATCCCCGTACCCACGCCACCTGGCACCGGGTGGCGCCGTTGCTCGCCCGGCGGCACACCGTCATCTGCCCGGACCTGCGCGGCTACGGCCGTTCGACGAAACTGGCCGACACCCCCGACCACTCCGCGTACGCCAAGCGGGCCATGGCCCGCGACGTGGTGGCGCTGCTCGACGCGCTGGGCCACGAGCGCGCCGCCGTGGTCGGCCACGACCGAGGCTCGTACGCGGCGATGCGCACCGCGCTGGACCACCCGGATCGGGTCAGTCGCCTGGGCGTGCTCGACGGGGTGCCGATCGGCGAGGCGCTGCGCACCTGCGATGCCCGGTTCGCCGCTCGCTGGTGGCACTGGTTCTTCCTGGGGCAGACCGACAAGCCGGCGGAACGGGTGATCAACGCCGATCCGGACGCCTGGTACGGGGGTGACCCCGCCGAGATGGGCGAGGAGGCGTACGAGGACTACCACCGAGCGATCCACGACCCGGCGACCGTGCACGCAATGTGCGAGGACTACCGCGCGGGGCTCGGGCCGGATCGCGCGGCCGACGACGCGGACCGGGCGGCCGGGCACAGGATCGGCTGCCCGGTCCTGTTCGTCTGGTCCGAGCGCGACGACATGGTGGAGTTGCACGGCGACCCGGCGGCCATCTGGCGGGAGTGGGCCGACGACGTACGGGCGGCGTCGGTCGACTCGGGTCACCACATGGCCGAGGAGGCGCCGGAGGCGCTCGCCGCTCTGCTCGCCGACTTCCTGACGGAGTGAGCGGGGGCCCGCACCCGGCGTGGCTCCCGCCCCAGCGCGCGGGTTCGGCGGCGGGTCAGCCGACGGGCGTGGGCTCGCGGGTCGGCTGGTCGACGCTGCCGAGCAGGCCCCGGCGGTGTGCCCAGCGCTCGAAGATCACGGTGGCGAACGGCGGCACGGCGCAGGCCAGCGCCACGACGCTCACCGGCAGGCTCCAGCGGCGCAGCCGGGCCACCGCGAGCACCAGCAGCCCGTACGCGACGAACAGGCCGCCGTGGATCGGGCCGAAGATCTTGACGCCCAGCTCATTGCCGGGCGGGCCGTACTTGACGGCCATCCCGACCAGCAGGGCCAGCCAGGAGCAGGCCTCGGCGATCGCCGCCGCGACGAACAGCCGGGTCACCTTCTCGCGCATCCGGCAATGCTAGCGGTGCCGGCCGTTCGCGCCCGCGCCGACCACGCAGCGTGCGACAGGGGTCACGGGGCCCGCTACTGGGTAGGAAAGAACCCTCGGGTCTTCCCCCGCCCGCCGACTCCGTGCGAGGTTTGGGGGGACCAGCGGTGACAGGGTGGTGACCATGGGCGAGGATGTCGGCGTACGGACCTTCAGTCGGGAGGACCGGGCGCGTTACCGCGAGAAGGTGCGCAACTGCCTGGACGTCTTCGCCGAGATGTTGCGCGAGTCGCGGTTCGACATCGACCGGCCGATGACCGGGCTGGAGATCGAGCTGAACCTCGTCGATGAGGCGTCGAACCCGGCGATGCGCAACGCCGACGTGTTGGCGGCCATCGAGGATCCGAGCTTTCAGACGGAGCTGGGCCAGTTCAACATCGAGATCAACGTGCCGCCGCGGCGGCTGACCGGCACCGGCACCGCCGACTTCGAGGAGCACGTGCGGGCCAGCCTCAACGCCGCCGAGGAGAAGGCGCGCGCGATCGGCGCGCACATGGTCATGATCGGCATCCTGCCGACGTTGCGCCCCGAACACCTGACCGCCGAGACGCTCTCGGCGAACCCGCGCTACAAGCTGCTCAACGAGCAGATCTTCGCCGCCCGGGGTGAGGACCTGCCGATCGCCATCAGCGGGGTGGAACGCCTGGCGGTCACCGCCGACACGATCACCCCGGAGGCGGCCTGCACGAGCACCCAGTTCCACCTGCAGGTCAGCCCGGCGCAGTTCGCCGACTACTGGAACGCCGCCCAGGTGGTCGCGGGCATCCAGGTGGCGTTGGGCGCGAACGCGCCGCTGTTCTTCGGCAGGGAGTTGTGGCGCGAGACCCGCATCCCGCTGTTCCAGCAGGCCACCGACACCCGGCCGGAAGAGATCAAAGCCCAGGGCGTACGCCCCAGAGTGTGGTTCGGCGAGCGGTGGATCACCAGCGTGTTCGATCTGTTCGAGGAGAACGTCCGCTACTTCCCGGCGCTGCTGCCGGTGTGCGACCCGCAGGACCCGGCGCAGACCCTCGCGGCCGGCGAGGTGCCCAACCTGGCCGAGCTGCGGCTGCACAACGGCACGATCTACCGCTGGAACCGCCCGGTGTACGACGTGTCGCGCGGCCGGCCGCACCTGCGCGTCGAGAACCGGGTGCTGCCGGCCGGGCCGACCGTGCTGGACACCATCGCCAATGGCGCCTTCTACTTCGGACTGGTCCGCGCCCTGGCCGAGTCGGACCGCCCACTGTGGTCACAGATGTCGTTCAGCGCCGCCGAGGAGAACTTCACCAGTTGCGCCCGGCACGGCATCGACGCGCAGGTCTTCTGGCCCGGCCTGGGTTACCTGCCGGTCACCGAGCTGGTGCTGCGCCGGCTGCTGCCGATGGCGCACCACGGCCTGGACCGGTGGGGCCTCGACCCGGCCGAGCGTGACCGGCTGCTGGGCATCATCGAGCAGCGGTGCCTGACCAGCCGCAACGGCGCGACCTGGCAGGTGGAGACGCTGCACCGGTTGGAGTCCGCCGATCACCTGGACCGGCCGGAGGCGCTGCGCGAGGTGGTCCGGCACTACGTGACGCTGATGCACAGCAACCGGCCGGTGCACGAGTGGCCGATCCCCTGAAGCGGGGCGACGGTCAGCCGCGCGGTGTCGGCACGCCGAACAGGTCGGTGATGCCGCCCGGCAGTTGGGCGAGCAGGTCCTGTCGCTCGTCGTCGTTGAGGGCCTCGGCGACGGTCCGCAGCACCGCCTGAGCGTGTTGACGCACCTGGTCCGGGTTCGCGACCTGCTCCCGGTCACCGACGTGCTTGAGGAACTCACCGATGTCCCACCGGCGGCCCTGCGGGTTGCGGGTGACCGACGTGTCCAGCCGATCCGGTAGCTGTGCTGCCAGGTGGTCGGCCTCCTGTCCGGCGAGCCGTTCACCGAGCACCGACAGGACGGCCTGTACGGACCGTACGGCCTCGTTCTCCCCGAGGCCCGCGCGCTGGCGTACCGTGGCGATCATCTGGTCGTACTCCATGACCCGCTCCTTCCGTCGGCTCGGCCGGCCGTGCGGCCCGCCGGGCGAACGGGGCGGTTTCCCCGGCTGGCCGGGCACAAACGGGGTGGCGCGGTGTCCGGTGCCGAGACGCCTGGGTGGCGGTGGACCGGAATCAGCCGGCGAGCGCCGCGGGCGGCGGATCGTCGCGCAGCCGGCTGTAGAGATAGCCGTCGCGCCAGGCGCCGGCCCGGAACTCGCAGGCCCGCACGACACCCTCCAACTGGAAGCCGGCCTTCTGCAGCGCCCGCTGCTCGGCGACGTTCTCCGGGTGGGTGCCGGCCTGGATGCGGTGCGCCGGGGTGTGGGTGAACAGGTAGTCGCAGAGCAGCGCCTGGGCTCGCCAGCCGATGCCCCTCCCCCGCCACTCGGGGAGCAGCACGATCCCGATCTCCCAGTACGACGCCGACCCCGAGTACCGCCTGGACGTGTAGCTGACGATCCCGGCGGCCTGATCCTGCTCCACCTCGACGACGAGACGACCGTCGTCGGCGCCCAGCCAACCGTCGACGGCGAAGCGCCGCGCCGGTGCGCCCGGGTCACGAAAGCCGGCCCAGTCGAGGCCGATCAGCCCGGGCTCGACGCAGAACCGCCGCAGCATCGCCAGGTCGGGCTCGCCCACGGGCCGCAGCCGAACGCCTGTGTCGTCCGTCGTCGGTGTCGACGTGTCCACACTCTCCATCGTCGACACGCTAGCCGCAGGCGCTCCGCTGGTGGGGGCGTCCGGCCGTCCGGCGAGCGCCCCGCCTGCCGGCCGACGCTCAGACCTTCAGCAGCACCTTCGTGCAGTCGTCCTGCTTCTTCTGGAAGATCTTGTAGCCCTTCGGTGCGTCGCGCAGCGGCAGGCGGTGGCTGACGATGAAGCTCGGGTCGATCTCGCCGCGCTGGATGCGCTCCAACAGTGGCCGGGTGTAGCGCTGCACGTGACACTGGCCGGTCCGCATGATCAGTGACCGGT
The DNA here is from genome assembly GCF_040649315.1 of Micromonospora sp. NPDC049004. Taxonomy (NCBI): domain Bacteria; kingdom Bacillati; phylum Actinomycetota; class Actinomycetes; order Micromonosporales; family Micromonosporaceae; genus Micromonospora; species Micromonospora sp. NPDC049004. The sequence goes on along the minus strand of NZ_JBEZFG010000001.1, from coordinate 649,702 downwards.
TCATGAACGCGCCCATCGGGAACTTGTCGACGAGTCCCCCGTACGCGCCGATGACCGACACGACCCCGCCGGAGCGGCAGGCCAGGATCGCCTCGCGCAGCGCGAACGGGCGTTCCGTCTCGGTCCGCGTGGCCTGCTTGGCCCGGTCGTACGCGTACAGGGCCGCGTTGCCGTGGTGGCCCTCCAGGCCTACCGCGTCGATGCACGCGTCCGGCCCCCGACCGGCGGTCATCTCGTTGAGGGTGTCGAGCACGTCGGCCTGCTCGTAGTTGATCGTCTCGGCGCCGGCGCGCTCCTCGGCGAGCCGCAGCCGGTACGGGAGCCGGTCGATGACGATCACGCGCTCCGCGCCGAGCAGCCGGGCGCTGGCGGCGGCGAGCAGCCCGACCGGTCCCGCGCCCCAGACCGCGATGACCTGCCCCGGTTTGATGTCGCACATCTCGGCGCCCATGTAGCCGGTCGGGAAGACGTCGGCGAGCGTGACCGCCTGGTCGTCGGGGATGTCGTCGGGCACCTTGAGCGGGCCGACGTCGGCGAACGGCACCCGGGCGTACTCGGCCTGACCGCCCGCGTACCCGCCCAGGAGGTGGGAGTAGCCGAAGATGCCGGCCGGCGAGTGGCCCATGACCTTCTCGGCGATGCCGGCGTTGGGGTTGGAGTTCTCGCACACCGAGTACAGGCCCCGCTGGCACGACGAGCAGTGCCCACAGGCGATCGGGAAGGGCACCACCACCCGGTCACCGGGCTTGAGGTTGCGCACCTGCGGGCCCACCTCGACCACCTCGCCCATGAACTCGTGGCCGAGGATGTCTCCCTTGCGCATGGCCGGGATGTAGCCGTGGTAGAGGTGCAGGTCGGAGCCGCAGATCGCGGTGGTGCTGATCTTCACGATCGCGTCGCGGGCATTCATGATCGTCGGGTCGGGCACGTCGATCACCTTGACGCTGTCGGTGCCCATCCAGGCGGTGGCCTTCATCTCTGGGATCCCTTTCGAAGGCGTGGGCGGTCAGCGACGGGACGTCGGCAGCGGCTGCGCGGGCCGCTGCATGGCCTGCTGGCGTACGGAGGTGCCGTTCGGGCTGCCCTCGGAGCGGACCACCTCGCCGGCCTCCAGCACCTGCTTGAACCGGCGCAGGTCGTCGCGGACCTGCTGCTCGGGCTCCTCACCGAAGAGCTTGGCCACCGCCCGGCCCAGTGCGCCGGCCGGGGGCGCGTAGCGCAGTTGCACCCGCACCTCGGTGCCCCGGTCACCCGGGGCGGGCACGAACCGGACCCGCCCGGCGTTGGCGACCCGGGCGCCCGGCAGCGAGCGCCAGGTGAGGGACCTGTTCGGCTGGTCGTCGATGATCTCGGCGTCCCACTCGATGTGGCGACCGGCCGGGCCGCGCGCGACCCAGTGGGAGCGGCGCAGGTCGTCGGCGCGTACCGACTCCAGGTGCGCCATGAACTTCGGCAGGTTCTCCACGTCGCGCCAGAACCGGTACGCCTCCGCGGGCGACCGGTTCACGGTCACCGCGATCTCCATCCGGATCACCCGGGCGCGGGCCCGTCGCGCCCGGCCGGCGCCGATGGCGACTGCCGTGTCCAGGGCGGTGATGCCGGCGATCGCGGCGGTCGTCAACGCCAGGCGGCGTCGGCGTTCACCCCGACGGTCGGCCATCGCCCGGCCCAGCAGGGTGAGGTCGAGCGCGTCACCGGCCACCCGCGTCCACGCCCAGCCGGCGGGGCGGCGGCCGCCGAGCAGACCGGCGGCGTGCACCAGCTCGCGTGCGCCGACGGCCGGGATGACCGCCTGCGCCGCCGGGGAGTCGTCCACCCCGGTCAGTCGCGCGAGGGACCGGGGTACGGCCAGCGCGCCCACGCCCAGGGCCAGGCTCAACAGGCCCAGCGCCCTCGGCAGGGTCGTCGGGACCGGCCCGTCCAGCTCCGGCAGGAGCACCGTCTCGACTCGATCCATGTCGGGTTCCTTCCGCGGGGCCGTGCCCGCCGACGCGCGGCGCCTCGGCGGTGGGTCCGCCTCCGTGACGCTATGCGGTACGCCCACCCCGCGAGACCGATTCGGGACAGAACGCCCCGCACCGCGCCGCATCGATCGCGAAGTCCGGACCTGGCGGAGTTTTTTCCACAGTCGCCGGGTCGGCATGGCGACATCGACTGACGCGAATCCCTCGGGCGCCCGTACCGTCAGGGCTCATGAGCCCTGCTCTCCTTCGTTCGCTGGCCACCACAGTCGTCGTCGGCCTGCTGGTCGTCGAGGCGACCGCGCCGGCTCTCGCGAGTCCCCCCGAGCCGTTCGCGCCCGCGCCCGGTGGCGTCCGCACCGTGGTCCGCGACGCCGCCACGGGCGCCGCGGCGCCTCGGGCCTGCGCCGCGCTCGTGCCGGCCGACGCAGCGGCCTCGGGCCGTACGACTGGCCGGTGCAGTTCGCCGCCGCCGGGCTGGCGACCGTGTGGTCCGGTGGGGCCGGCGCTCGGCAGCAGGCGCGGACGGTGCGCGTGCGCGCCGGGCGGACGGCGACCCTGGACCAGGCGCTCCCCGCCGGCACGCTGGTCAGCGGTGCGGTACGCGTCGACGAGTTGCTGACCTACGCCCAGGTGCTCGCGTTCGACGCCACCACCGGTGATCTGGCCGGTGTGGCCGACGTGGGCACCGGCTACGCCCTGCGCCTGCTGCCCGGCCAGCGGGTGCGGCTGCGCTGCGACTGCGCGTACGCCCCGCCGGTGTGGCACCGGCACGCGGCCGACTTCGACGCGGCGACTCCCGTGCGGGTCCGACGCGCGCCGGTCGTGGTGGACTTCGACCTTTGACCGGCCCGCCGGCTACAGGGCCCAGCGCAGCACGGTGAACAGGCCGACGACGGTGAGCGCCACCAGGACCAGGCCGATCACGGTCGTCACCAGGCAGCCCAGGGCGTCGTGCCACGAGTCGGGCTCGCCCGAGCGGGGGCCGAGGTCGGTCCAGACGACCGGGGCAGGACCCTCCCGTTCGGCCTGAGCGACCAGGTGGGCGAGCCGCGCGCCCGCCACCGGACCGAGCCGGTCGGTGGGGTCGGCGACCACCCGCAGCGCGCGCAGACGTGACCAGGCGCCCGGGTAGGCCCTTTCAAACGCGACGATCTCCGGCGCGTCGGCGTCCTCGGTGAGGAAACCCCACCGACCGGCCTCGGCGACGTTGCCCACCTGCCGGTACAGCGCGGCACGCCGGGAGCGCAGCTCCAGGTCGTCGGGGTGCGCGGCGGTCAGGCTCGCCAGCCGCTGCATCGCGGGGTGGACGTGCCCACGCCGCAGGTCGGCCTCGACCCTCGCCAGTACGTGCTCTCTCGCCATGGCGGCCATTGTGAGCGGTACGCCCGCCGCGCCGACATCAGATTTCCGCCGGGCCACATATTCTGGCCGGCCACCGGAACCTTCCTCCCGCCCCGTTGGTGGGAGTGGTGGAGAAGGGGGGTGACGGGTGTCCGACGGCGATCTGATCTCCGAGGTCTACGCCGGCTGCTACCGGCGCCTGGTGGTCCAGCTGTACGCGGTGACCGGCGACCTGAACGAGGCGCAGGAGGCGGTCCAGGAGGCCTTCACGCGAGCGCTGGTGTCGCCGGGGCGCTTCGCGGGGCTGGAGAATCCAGAGGCCTGGTTGCGTCGGGTAGCCGTGAACTGGGCCCGCAGCCGGTACCGCCGTCGCCGCGTCCTCGACGGGCTGCTGCGCCGGATCGGCCCGCCGCCGGCCGTCGCCGACCACTCCCCGGAACACCTCGCCCTGCTCGCCGCGCTGCGCGTGCTGCCGGAGGGGCAGCGGCACGCCCTGGCGTTGCACTACCTCGTCGACCTGCCGGTGGACGAGGTCGCGGCCACGCTGGGCGTGTCGGCCGGGACGGTGAAGTCCCGGCTGTCGCGCGGTCGACACGCCCTGGCCGCGCTGCTCGCCGACACCGAGAGCGACGGCACCGCCACCACGAACGCCACCAATGCCGGTGCGGACGCTACACAAGTCGGGAGGATCGATGTCCGGTCGTGAGTTCTCTGGATTCGACGCGGACACCCTCACCCGGGCCATTTCCGCGCCGCCCCTCGACGAGCTGCGGTCGGCTGCCCGTTCCCGTCGGCGTCGGTCGGTCACGATGGTGGCGGCCGCTCTGGTCGCGCTGGTCGGGCTGGCGGTCGTGCCGTTGGTGGCGGGGGCGGACGGGGCCGACCGGGTGATTCCCACGCAACCGTCGACCGCGCACGGGGACGCTTTCACGCTGACCGGGCCCGACTCCGGGGTCGACGTGTGGAGGGACGGCTGTGTCGTTCGTTTCGCGTACACCGGTGACCGCGGCCGAACCTGGTCGGACTGGGACGCGGCGGTGTTCGACGGCACCAGGTGTGCGACCACTACCACCGGAACAGTGGACACCCGCATCGAGGTCTCCGTGCTCAGCGACCGGACCTACCTGGTGAGCGACGTCGGGGTGCTCTTCCTCTCCACCGACTACGGTCGCACTTGGCGGGACGCGGCTTCCGCGATCCTCGACGTACCCGCGTTCCCGGCAACGGCCCGGCCGGTCTTCTGCTGGTTCGGCTGTGAGCCACTGTCCGAGCCGCTGGCGGTGGACCCGTCGAGCGGGACGGTGTACCGGCTCACCACGGCGCCTTCGTGGCGCCCACTGTTCAGCCTCTATCCGGCCGCCGACGGCAGCATCTGGGCGGCGTACCAGATGGGGAGCGTTTCGGGAGCGACGGTCGCCCGCAGCGTCGACCGGGGCGCGACCTGGACCACCTGGACCGTGCCCGGCGACGCGATGGTGACGGCGGTGGTGGGGCTCGACGAACGGGAGGGGTACGTGCTGACCGAGTCGTCGGCGGTGGGCGGCGGAGCGCGGCTCCTGCGCACCACGGACGGCGCGAAGACCTGGACCGACACCGGCACCGACCTGCCGGACGAGGCGATCTGGGACCTCACGGTCGGGTCGGACGGCTCCCTGCTGGCGATCAGCCCCGGCGGGGGCACCGGGGCCGACCGGCTCGCGCGGCTCCTGGTCAGCCGGGACGACGGGAAGACCTTCACTGTCGTGCGGGAGTACGGCCCGCTCGTCGGAACCGCCAGCGTGGCACCCGGGTACGCCTGGCTCTTCGGGAACGACGCCGATCCGACGAGCCAGCCGGACCACCTCCTCGTCACCTCCGACGCGACCACCTGGACCCGCTTCACGCTCTCGCCCTGAACGAGGCCCGCCCTGGGTGTTAACAGCGCCTCGCACCGGGTAGCCGGCATCCGCTTCTACGAACGCGGGCCCGGGGAGGTGGGATGACGGCGACCAGCGCCTTCTTCGAGCGGCTGGCCGCTGACTGCCAGGACCCGCGTTTCCGCAAGGTGTGTGGGAGCGTGCGCTTCGACATCGGGGACGGGGATGACCTGGAGCAGTGGTTCCTCGTCATCGACCACGGCGACATGCGGGTGTCCAGGAGCGGCGACCCCGCCACCACCGTGATCAGGGTGTCCGTGCAGGTCGCGGAGGCGATGGCGCGCGGTGAGGTGAACGGCTTGGCGGCGATCACCCGCGGCGAGATCATGGTCGACGGCGACCTCGGCCTGGCGTTGCGCCTCGGACGGCTGTTCCCGCGCGCAGCCGAACCGCGGCGCGCAGCCGAGCCGGCCAGTGGGACGTAGCCGATGAGGGACATCCCCGGCACCGTGTCGTGTATCGACGGGAACACGTTCCTCGTGTCGGACGCCAGTGGGGACGTGCATTCCTCCTCGGCCACCCCGGTCGGGCTGTTCGCCGCCGACACCCGTTACCTGTCCCGCTGGGTGCTCACCGTCAACGGTGAACGCATGGCCGCCCTGTCGGTGGACGACAGCCAGTACTACGAGGTGACGTTCTTCGTCGTGCCGGGCGGGGCCGTCGACTACGTCGAGGCGGACGTGTCCGCCATCCGGCGCCGACACATCGGCCCGGACCTGACCGAGTCGCTGACGATCTTCAACTACGGTCAGTCGGTTGTCGACCTGGACGTCCGCCTGGAGGTGGAGGCCGACTTCGCCGACATCTTCGAGATCAAGTTCGACCTGCACGACAAGGCCGGGACCCGCTACACCCAGGTCGACGCGAACGAGTTGCTGATGGGCTATCGGCGCGGCACGTACCGGCGGGAGGTGGTGGTGTCGACGAGCGAGCCGGCCACCATCGATCCGAGCGGCCTACGGTTCGCCGTGCACCTGGAGCCCGGACAGCAGTGGACCACCCGGTTGCAGGCCGCCATGCGGGCACTGCGCCCGGACGGCGTCGACCTGCGGGACGCCCTGCGGGCGCAGCGACCGGACGAATCCACCCTGCCGGACAGCGTGCGGGAGTGGGTCGCGCAGGCCCCGACACTGGACACCGACAGCGCGGCGCTGCAGCAGGTCTACCACCGCAGCCTGGTGGACCTGGCGGCGCTGCGCTTCGCGCCGCTCTCGCTCGGCGGCGCGGCCGTACCCGCTGCCGGGTTGCCCTGGTTCATGACCCTGTTCGGCCGCGACAGCCTGCTGACCTGCCTGCAGACCCTGGCCGTCACACCGTCGTTGGCCCCGCCGACCCTGCGGATCCTCGCGTCGCTGCAGGGCGCCCGGACCGACGACGTCCTGGAGGAGGACCCCGGGCGGATCCTGCACGAGCTGCGCTACGGGGAGTCGGCCGCGTTCGAGGAACAGCCACACTCGCCCTACTACGGCACCGTCGACGCGTCGCCGCTGTTCGTGGTGCTGCTCGACGAGTACGAGCGGTGGAGCGGTGACATCGCGCTGGTGATGGAGTTGGAGCAGGAGGCGCGCGCGGCACTGACCTGGATCGACACGTACGCCGACCTGACGTCGAGCGGCTACGTGTCGTACCAGAAACGCAACCGCGCCACGGGCCTGGACAACCAGTGCTGGAAGGACTCCTGGGACAGCATCTCCTACGCCGACGGCCGGCTACCCGGGTTCCCGAGGGCCACGTGCGAGACCCAGGGATACGCCTACGACGCCAAGATCCGCGGGGCGCGGATGGCGCGTGCGTTCTGGGGCGACCCCGACCTCGCCGAGCGGCTGGAGAGCGAGGCGGCAGCGCTGTTCGACCGCTTCAACCGCGACTTCTGGCTCGACGACCGCGGCTACTACGCCCTCGCCCTGGACCACGACGGGACCCCGGTCGACAGCCTCTCCTCGAACATCGGGCACCTGCTGTGGAGCGGCATCGTGCCACCCGAGCGGGCCGCACGTGTCGTCGAGCACCTGATGGGCCCGGCACTCTTCTCGGGTTGGGGGGTGCGGACCTTCGCGGAGGGGCAGAGCCGCTACAACCCGCTCGGCTACCACAACGGCACCGTCTGGCCGTTCGACAACTCGTTCATCGCCTGGGGCCTGCGCCGGTACGGGTTCGACAGCGAGGCGGGTCGCATCGCCGAGGGGATCCTGTCCGCCGCGACCTTCTTCCAGGGCCGGCTGCCCGAGGCGTTCGGCGGGTACGACCGCGGCACCACCCGGTACCCGGTCCGGTACCCGACCGCCGGCAGCCCGCAGGCGTGGTCCAGCGGGGCGCCCATGCTGCTGCTGCGCACCATGCTCGGCATCGATCCGCACGACGACCATCTCGCCGTGAATCCCGCGTTGCCCGCCGCCTTCTCCCGGATCGCGCTGCTGGACATTCCCGGCCGCTGGGGCCGGGTCGACGCGTTCGCCCGGCACCGGCCGGACCGGCCGCCGTCGACGCACGGAATCGCCTGACGGTCACTCGGGTCGGCTGTGCAGGACGTCGCGGGCCTGTTCGGCGGCGCGGGTGATGCTCTCGCTGATGAAGTCCAGGAAGCGGGCGATGTTCTCCAGGCGGGCGGCGGCGGGGGTCTGCGGACCGAGGACGGCGACGCCCTGGCGGGCCGTCTCGACGAGCTGGTCGTTGGCGCGGGCGCTGGCGATCGTCGCCTGGTAGAAGAGCTCGTTGTCGACGACGTAGCGATCGCGGCGGCGCTCGTCGCGCTCTCGGCGCACGAGGCTCTGGCTCTCCAGAAAGGCGATCGCCTTGGAGATGGACGCCGGGCTGACCTGGAGGCGCTCGGCAAGCTCCGACGCGGTCAGGCTGCCCGAGTCGGTGGTGAACAGGCAGGTCAGCACCCGCGCCCCCATCTTGTTCAGGCCGGTGGCCATGAGGACGGTCGTGAACGTCTCCGTGTACTCGGCGACGGCCTCGGCGTCGCGACCGTGCGGCTGCGGGACCGACTCGGCCACTCGGGTGGAGGCGGGCACACGTCGGCGGGCACGGCGTTCGGTGGCGCGGTGCGCCAGGTCGGCGCGGTAGGCGTTGGGACCGCCGTTGCGCAGCACCTCACGGGTGACCGTCGAGGTCGGACGGTCGAGCCGCCGGGCTATCTCGGCGTACGGCAGGCTGTCGGCCAGCCCCAGCGCGATCTGCTGGCGTTCCTGCTGGGTGAGTCTGCCTCCCGGCATCGCGATCTCCTCGGTGGTGGTGTTTTCGGAGCGCCCCCGCGCGCCCCCACCATAGCGTTCACCGTCATTCGATTGCAATGACACATCGGTGCAGCGTTGCGTTACATTCTGATCCATTGCAACACTTGCAGCCTGTTTACCTGGGCATATGCACTTTGGAAGCAACGAGCTTGTTGCCCTCATGTGGAAAGCAACGTAGCGTTTCTCATATCAGAAACGCCGTTGCGAGCACCAGGAGAACGACATGCCGAGCTTCCCGACCCCCGCACCCATCTCCGCCGTCCTGGACATCCCCGCCGGGCGCATCCAGTTCATCGCCGCCGACCGCGCGGACACCACAGTCGAGGTCCGGCCCACCGACGTCGGCCGCAACCGCGACACCCGGGCCGCCGAGCGGACCACCATCGCGTACGCCGACGGCGTCCTGCGAGTCACGACCGCGACCCCCGCCAACCGGTTCCTCGGCCCGTCCGGCTCGGTGGAGGTGACCGTCCAACTCCCCGCCGACTCCCGCGTCGAGGTCCGGGCCGCCAGCGCCGAGCTGCGCGGCGTCGGACGCCTCGGCGACGTCACCGTCGACGGCGCGTACCGCCACATCAAGATCGACGAAGCCGCGAGCGTGCGTCTCACCGCGATCGACGGCGACGTCGAGGTCGGCCGGCTCAACGGCCCGGCCGAGATCAGCACGACGCGGGGCGACATCCACGTCGCCGAGGCCCGACGCGGCGCGGTCGTGCTGCGTACCCAGTCCGGCGACATCTCGATCGCCGCCGCCAACGGCGTCTCGGCCGCCCTGGATGCCGGCACCGACCACGGCCGGGTCAGCAACGCGCTCACCAACACCGGCAGCGCCGACCTCGACATCCACGCCACCACCTCGCACGGCGACATCACCGCCCGCAGCCTCTGAAACCCCCGAACCCCCCAAGGAGTACGACAATGACGACGAACAACCCCTCCTCGACCAGCTCGACGTGGACCGGCATGGTGCCGGTCGACGACACGGCCCTGGCCGTCACCGACACCGGCGGTACGGGCATCCCGGTGGTCTTCCTCAACGGCCAGTTCGCCACCCAGGGGTACTGGCGACGCGTGATCGCCGACCTGGGCACCGGTTGGCGGCACATCACCTACGACGAGCGAGCCCGCGGCAGAAAGTCGGGACGTTCGGCGGACTACTCCTTCGAGGCCGCCGTCCGGGACGTCGACGCCGTTCTCGCCGCCCGGGGCGTGGACCGTGCGGTGCTCGTGGGTTGGTCGTACGGCGCGGTGGTCGGCGCGCACTGGGCCAGCCGGAACCCGGACCGTACCGTCGGGGCGGTGCTGGTGGACGGCGCGTTCCCGCACGACTGGCTGGACGAGGCCATGGAGCAGCGCATCCGCAAGCTGTTCCGGCGGATGAACCTGTTCATGCCACTGCTGCGTCCGACGGGCCTGACCCCACGAATGAACGCCACTCAGATGGCGGAGAGCAACATCGAGCTGGGCAGGCTCTCCCGCGAACGGGAGCTGGGCCCGGTGCTGGACGCCATCACCGTTCCGGTGCGGTACGTGGTCGCGTCGGGGACGTCCCTGGGCAGCAAGGGCGACGAGCAGGAGCGCATCCGCGCCAGCCTCGACGCGGTAACCGTCCGCAACCCGAACATCCGGGTCGGCGCGAAGGTCGCCAGCAACCACGGCGCGATCCTCAAGAAGGACTTCGCAGCGGTCGCCACCGCCGTACGCGAGGTCGCCGCCCTCGACCACGAGGCCCGCTGACGACACCGGGCCCACCGGCGCCCCGGTCGCCTCGCGCGACCGGGGTCACCCGGTGGACGAGGTGGCGGTCGTCACTGCACCGTCCAGGTGATGGCGGGTGGGTGGACCCGGGCGCACACCGGCCCGCCGGTCGCGTCCGTCAGCCCCAGAGCGCCCACCAGCAGAGCGTTGCTCTCGTGCGCGGCGCGCAGCAGCTCGGTCGGAATGTCGGTGAACATCAGCTTCGCCCGCCGGAACATCGCGAACCCGTCGTCGGTCAACGCGCCCCAGCTCAGATACAGGAACCGCGCTCCGGGACGGCCGTGCACGTACGGTCCGCCGACGTCCAGCGCCCCGTCGATATCCCGGCTGGACACCTCGAACTCCCAGCTCGCCGTGGCCGCGTCGGCCCGTACGCGATCGATCACCTCGGTCCGTTGCTGGATTCCGACGTGCACGTTGCCGAGCCGCAGCGCGTCGGCGTCGGCGTCGGCCCGGCGGCCTGGGAGGTCGCTGCCCTCGATCCTGATCCGCACACCACCGACTCTAGTTTCCCGGCGTCGAGCGCCCGGCTGCCGCACCCCGCGACCCCAGGCAGACCCGCACGCCATTCATGTTCTCCAATAGACTGCGGATCTAAGCCACCCCGGGCGACGGAAGGACCCCCGATGGACGATCGAATCCTCACCCGGCTCCTCTCCGTCCTGCTGGCCGCCGTCGTCGGCACCGGGCTGTCCGTGCCCGCCGCCGGGCCGGCGGAGGCCGTGCGGACAGGTCTGCGGGCCGCCGACCCGAGCGTGATCCGCGTCGGCGGCACGTACATCTCCGCGCAGTCGGCCAACGGTGGGATCGCCGTCCGGCAGGCGTCCTCGACCGACGCGCTCGCCGGGGCCACCGCCCGTCAGGTCTGGTCGGACACCCGCGACCTGGGCGAGGTCTGGGCACCGGAGATCGTCACCGACGGTGGCCGCTACCACATCTACTTCTCGGCGGGGCGCGGCGCGGCGCACCGCATGTACGTGATCAGTTCGGCGTCACCGGCCAGCGGCTACACGGCCGAGCGGCAGCTCGCGCTGCCCGGCGGCAAGTGGGCCATCGACGGCAGCCTGTTCACCTTCAACGGGCAGCGGTGGTTCGTCTGGTCGGGGTGGGCCGGCGACACCAACGTCGAACAGAACATCTACCTCAGCCGGATGAGCGACCCGCTCACCCCGACCGGCAACCGGTTCATCATCTCCCAGCCCCGGGAGAGCTGGGAGCGCGTCGTCGGCAACCCGTACATCAACGAGGCCCCCGAGGCGATCCGGGACCCGAACGGGCAGCTCCACATCGTCTACTCCGCCAACGGCAGTTGGAGTGACCAGTACTGCCTGGCCGACCTGCGCCTGCGGGCCGGCGGTGACCCGACGTACGTGTGGGACTGGTACAAGTCCAACGGCTGCCTGTTCGGCTCGAACCCGGCCACCATGATGGCCGGCTGGGACCCGACCCTGCATGTCAACGGCCCCGGCCACCACAGCTTCGTCCTGCTCAACGGCGACATCGCCACGAGCCCACCGGCCGGGCCGCGGTTCCCGCTGATGTTCCACGCCGTCCCCAAGGGCACCCCGTACTCCTGGGCCAACCGCTACTGGTACACCGGGACGTTCTGCTGGTGGGGCAACACCACCTACCGCCGCGCCAACGTGCCCGGCCCCACGGCCGACACCGGGTTCGGCATCAAGTTCTTCGAGTGATCCGCGCGCGGCCGCACCGCGTCCGCGCGCGGACCGGTCAGCGCGACACACGGGTACGGCGGTAGTAGGACCAGCCGGCCAGCGGCAACGCGATCGCCCAGGCCAGCAGCAGTGGAAGGCCGATCAGGACGCCCGTCGGTGTGAAGATGTCCTGCGCGTCGGACTCGGACAGGTCGGCGGCGAACTGCCAGGGCAGGGTCGCCGAATATCCGATCATCACGGCGGATCCGAGGACCGTCGGGGTCAGCGGCACCCACGGTGGCACCCGGCGTCCGTGCAGCCCCGGCACCCACCGGGGAAAGGTCAGTCCCCAGTCGCGGATCAGGCCGAGCGCCAGGACGCCGCCGAGCCCGGCGAGGACGCACAGCAGGCCCAGATAGAACGCGCCGGCCGGCAGGCCCAGGAAGCCGTCGACCGGGTGATCCCCGACGCCGGGCCCGCGACCGTGGTACCACTGCGCGAACGGGTCGGGATTGGCGAACAGCGGGATGCCGAGGATCCAGGGCACGTGCAGCGGGATGAACCCCAGCACGGGCGCGATCCACGCCACGTGACCGGCACGGCGGGCCCATCGCGGTGGCGGTGGTGTCGTCGAGGCGTCGACGGTCCGGGTCTGCGTCACGGTCGTAACCCCCATCGGTGGGAAGCGTCGGTTCCTTCCGCGATGACGCTGCCCGAACGGCACGACCAGCGAATCCCCGCTCCGAGGGAGCCACGTCCCCGCCCCCGGGGAGCGGGACCGTCGGGGGCGGGACGCGCGGCCCGCGTCGCGTCACCCGCCGTTGAGCGGGCGGTACGTCATGAGGACGACGCCGGACTCGAAGGGTTCGGCGGACACCAGCGCCAGTCGTGCGGGCGGTCGCCCGCCGTCGAACAACGCCTTGCCCTGGCGCAGGAACAGGGGGTGCACCAGGAGGTGGAGTTCGTCGATGAGCCGGAGATCGGCAAGGGACCGGATCACCGCCAGACTGCCGTAGACCACGATGTCGCCGCCGGACGCGCGCTTGATCTCGGCGATCTCGTCGGGGTCGACGCGCGTGATCCTGCGGGTGCCCTTCCAGTCCGCGATGTTTCCCGAGGCGGAGACGACGATCTTCTCCAGGGCGTCGAGTCGCTGGGCGTAGCCGCGGACGGCGGCCGGTTCGTCGGGGTTGCGGGCGGCGACCGGCCAGTAGCCGGCGAAGTCGGCGTGGGTGGTCCGGCCCAGCAGCAGGCTGCCGGCGCTCTCCACCAGATCCCGCTCGTACGTCTGCAGCTGGTCGTCGGCCAGCAGCCAGTCCATCTCGTCGTCCGGGCCGGCGACGAATCCGTCCAGGGTGATCCACATCGACACGACGATCTTCGACATGCGCTCCTCCATCAGGTGTGTTGATGCGGGTCAGCGACCGCCGGCGAGCGCGGCTCGGACGGGTTCCGGGGTCCGGTCGGGAAAGCGCTCCTGGAAGTCGACGACGCCGACCCACGTCGGGCGCAGGCCGATCCGGACCATCCGCAGGCCCGGCTTGTCGATCGCCGCGAGGTAGGTGTCGCCCGCCTCGTCGCCCATCCCCGCGCGCTGGATGACGGCGTACTCCGGCAGGACGCCCTCGACCTCCGTCAGGGTGACCTTGCCGCGCAGCATGAGCACCTCGGGTAGCCCGTTGGCGGTGTCGATGCAGATCGCCACGTCCGGCCGGGCCCGCAGGTCGCGGATCTTGTACGTGCCGGCGAACGCGCCGACGACCAGCTCGTCGCCGGTCCACAGGAAGTTCACCGGGATCAGTCGCGGCGTCCCGTCCCTGCTGGTCCAGGCGAGCCGCGCCACGGGGGCCGCGAGCAGGCGCCGCGCCACGGGGGTGTCGAGCAGCTTCACATCACCCTGCGGCAGGCTCGCCGTCTCGGTCTTGGGCAGGCTCATGAGAGTCAAGCTAGAGGCACAACTCCTACAAAACAAGCGTCACTCCTGAATTAGGAGCCGTGTAGTGTGGAGATCGTGAGCGGCGGGCGTAACTACGGGGATCCGTGCGGTGTCGCACGTGGACTGGACATCATCGGCGAGCGGTGGGCGCTGCTGGTGGTCCGCAACCTGCTGCTCGGCCCCCGGCGCTTCAACGACCTGCTCGGCGGGCTCCCCGGGGTGAGCCCCAACGTGCTGAGCCAGCGACTGCGCGAGCTGACCGAGCACGGCGTGGTGCGACGGCGGGACCTGGGGCCGCCGGCGCGGGTCCACCTCTACGAGCTGACCGCATGGGGGCGCGCGCTGGAGCCCATCCTGCTGGAGTTCGGCCGCTGGGGAAGCCAGTCCCCGCAGCTACCCGAGGGCGCTCTCGGCATCGACTCCCTGCTGCTCACCATCAAGGTGGGGTTCGATCCGGCGCGGGCGGGCGATCTCCGCGGCGTCTACGCCTTCCACATCGACGCCGACACCTACCTCGCCGAGGTCGCCGACGACTCGGTGCAGCTGCGCCGCGGCACGACAGCCGAACCCGACGCGACACTCACCACCGACATCGACACCCTCCGAGCCGTCTGCGGGCAGCAGATGACCATGGCGGCGGCAGCGGACGCGGGCGTGCTCGCGCTGACCGGTGACACGGACGCCACACGGCGCCTCACCGATCTCCTCCTGACCCCGTTCACACCCCGCGACCTCGCCGACGACGAGACCTAGCGGCGCGGGTGACGCCGGCGCTGCCCCGCCAGCCGGGCCAGCAGGTCCTGGTACGCCCGGGCCCGGTCGGCCGCTCGCGGTGACAACACGTCGGCGCTCATTCCCGCGTACGCCTCCCGCTCGGCCGCGACGGCCGCCTCGTCGACGAGTGCCCGGGACGCTCGTTCCCGCTCCCGGTGCTGCTCGTACCAGGGTCGGACGGCTCTCGCGGCGAGGTACAGGCCGGCCGCGACGCAGCCGACCGCGATGAGCAGCAGGAACAGGAACGCCACCACCTCGTCGAAGGAGGGCAGAGCCCCGGCCCGGCCGACGGACCGCTCCAGCTGCCGGTCGTCGCGGGCGTCGAGGTAGTCGGCCGCGCCAGCGCCGCCCAGGACGACGAACACCACAAAGGCGAGCACCTGCACCAGCAGGCCGTACCGGGATCGATCGATCCAGGCCACCGCCGAGGCCGGCCTGGGCGCGTACGCCGCGCCGAGTCGGAACGCCGACGGTACGAGCACGATCGCCGCGGCCAGCCCGCCCGCCACGAGCTGGGCGCTCAGGACGCCCGCGACCCGCGGATCGGGCCAGCCCCGGGCCAACCAGGTGAGCAGCACGAGGAGCCCCGTCCACCCGGCGACGAACGTCAGCGCCCGGCGTACGGCTGCCGCCCGCGCCGCCGGCCTGGCCCGTTCCACCTCGGCGGCCCGCCACTTGTCGATCTGCCGCTGCACGGCTCGGCGCTCATCGGCGGCCTGGTGTCGCTCCGCCTCCCGCCGGACCCGCTCGTCGGCATTGCGGGCGTCCCGCGCCTCCCGTCGGGCCTGCTCGTCGGGGCCGACGAACGGCGCCAGCAGGTGGGGCCGGTGCGACTCCCGCAGCGGGTGCCGTGGTGGCAGGTCGGCCGGGACCCGCCACCCGAAGTCGGTGCCGAGGACCACCCGCATTCCACCGACCAGCCGGTCGGGCAGGAGCGTCGCGACACCGGCGGCGTCCCGCCGGTCGTCGAGGCCGTCGACGACGAGCACCAGCCGCTCGCCCCGCCGTTCGCACGCCTGGGCCGCGTCGAGGTACCCGCCCAGCAGGTGCGCCTCCCGGGTGGACCCGGTGAGATGACCCGGCATGGACCCGTCGGTCAGCTCGACCAACTGCTCCAACACGACGTCGATGAACGCGTCGCGGGTCTGCCGCTCGGTGCGGCCGGCGACGACGAAGTACGACACGACCCGTACGCCCGGCGGCGGGTGCAGCACGAACCAGGACAGCAGCGCGGTCATCCCGGCGCCCCGGCCAGCCTCCCACCGCAGGTACGCGCCCGACCCGTCACCCGTGCAGAAGGCCGTGAGCCGCGCCAGCTCGTCCTCCCGGTCGAGCAGGTCGGCCGGGGCGATCCGGTGCACCTCCGCCAGGTACGCCGACCGTACGACCGGGCCGAAGATGTTGTACTGGCGGCTGTGGGGGCCGAACTGCACGCCCCGGGCGTGGCGGGCGTCGACGCCGCGAGACGGGTCGTCCTCCGGCTGCCGACTGTCGCCCATCTGCCGGTTGCCTCAGTTGAAGGTGATGTGCTGGGTGCTGTAACTGCCGAACTGGACGCCCTTCGCCCCGCGCAGGTCGACCTGGCCGATCTCGGTGCGCACGTCGGCCGTCTCGGCCTGCGCCAGCAGCTCCCGCGCGAGGCTGAGGATCTGCTCGTCCCGGTCGACGCCCGCGCGGGTGAGGTCGTCGGCGAGGCGTACCTGCCAGACGCCCGAGTCGGCGCCCTCGGCCTCGAACGCCCGCAGCGCCTCCTGGCCCTCGCCGGTCAGCCGGCGACGCACCAGGCCCCGGAAACTGTCGGCGGCATCGCGGACCACGGCGCTTGTCGCGTCGGTGACGCCCGTCGACGCACCGAGCGCCAGCGCGGCGAGAAGCAGTTCCACACCGTCCACACGCACCTCCGTCATCAATGCCAGCATCGTGCCCCCATTGCACCATCCGGGCACCGCTCGCGGACACCCCGTCGGGATCAGCGGGTGCGACGCCGACTGTCCACGCAGGTCGCGCCGGGCGCGTCCGGCGATTGTCCGGATCACGACAGCCCGGCCACCGCACCATTCAGGACGGCGGAACGCCGCCGCCCCAGCGCGACGGTGACGACGCATGGCGGCGCGTTCGGGCCAGAGGCGGGGGGTGACCGTGCGCTTTGTCGACGCCGCCCACTCCGGGCGGACACTGGACGGGTGGTTCGAACGACGCGGACATCTCCATCTGCGTACGCCGGAGCTCACCTGCGGAGCCGCAGACCGCCGCGACGGCCGCTAGCGCGACATGAGGCGGCGCAACGCGTCCGGCACCTCGATGATCTCGGCGTCGCTCGGCTTGCCGATGGTGACCGGCTTGGCGAAGTCGGAGAACGTGGCCGTGGTGGCGAAGGTCGGCAACGAGACGGTCAGCGACGTGAGGTAGCCGTGAGCGTCCACCGACGCCTCGTACGGCACGGACTGCGACACACCGCCGTGGCGTTCCAAACTCTCTGCCTTCGCGGGGAGGAGGCCCCGAGACACCCCTGCCGGCGCCACGCCGAAGTCGAGCTTGCCGGAGTAGGTGCCCTCCCCCGTACGCGTGGCGGCCGTCATGGCTGCGGCGAAGCCCTTGATCCCGGCCGGATCGAACGCGTCCCCCAGGTGCACCACTGACGCCGAGGCGAACTCCGCCGTCGGGAACCAGATGAACTTCGTCGGGTCGAGGTTCGGCATGTAGGTGCTGCCCAGCGTCATCCACGCGTCGTCGCCGACCACCCGCACCCGGGACTCGACAGCCTCGCCGCCGGTGCCCGTGGTGACGGTCAGGGTCAGCGCCCGGCCCGCCGGGTCGGTGTCGCCCGCCACCTCGACGTTCGGCGCGCTCAACGTGACGTGCGCGGGCACCCCGGCGGTCTTGGCGGCCGCGGCACGCACCTGCGCGAGCGGGTCGGTGGGGGCAGGTTCGGGCGTTCCCTTTCCGCCCGACTCGCAGCCTGCCACCAGCACCAACAGCCCGACGAGCAGCCAGCTACGAATTGCCATTTCCGAACCCCCGTTGATCGACAGCCGGGGCAGACTACCGCGCACCAGGGATCGACGTGGCCCTCGGCGTTCCGCCTCGGCGCGCACCGCTTCGCCGCTCTCGCCAGGGTGGCCGAGAAGGGCGCGTCACGGCGCTTCGCGGGTCGTGGGCGCTGGAGAACTGGCGAGTCTCGCTGGTGGCCCGACGACGGAAGCGCCGCCCGTGGCTAGGGTGCAGGCATGGTTGATCGGCGCCAGGTGATGAACTTCCGCGTCCAGGCCCAGCAGCTCGACCGGGATCAGGGCACGCTCGCCGACACCGCCCTGCTGGACATCGGGGTGCAGAACACCGGCCCGGACGGCGCCCGGTGGGCCCTCGCTGCCCGTGGGGTCGACGTGACCGCGCTGTCCGACGCCGACGTGGTCCTGCTCTGGACGGTGCGGGGCGCACCGCACCTCTACCGCCGGGCGGACGTCGGGCACGTGGTGGCCGCGGTCGAGCCCTTCTCCGACGCCGACGCGGGCAAGCGCATCTACGACGCCGCCAAGCCGTTGAAGGCCGCCGGCATCGGCAACCTCGCCGCCCTCGACGAGGTGGCCGGCCGGATGCGGGAGATCGTCGCCACGCCGACGGTCAAGGGAGACGTCTCCGGCCGTCTGGCCACGGTGCTGCCCGAGCCGTACCTGCGGTTCTGCCGGGTCTGCGACGCCACACACCTGTACGAGATGCCGTTCCGGCTCGCCGCCGCGCGGGCGGGGTTGGAGTTGCAGCTCGACACGTCACCTCCGGTCCTGCGGCGCATCACCGGGTTCGGCAAGGCGTCCGCCCCGGCTGACCGGTTCGACGTCATCCGCGCGTACCTGCGCCTGCTCGGCCCGGCCACCCCGAAGCAGGTGGCCGGCTATCTCGACGCCCCGGTCAAGGACGTGAAGGCGCGCTGGCCCGACGACGTGGTCGAGGTGACTGTCGACGGCGAGTCCCGTTCGCTGCTGGCCGCCGACGAGGAGGCGTTGACGTCGGCCGGCGGCGGCGTGACCCGCCTGCTCGGCCCGTTCGACCTGTTCCTTCAGGCGAAGGACCGGGCGACCGTGGCACCCGACGCCGCCCGCGCGAAGGAGTTGTGGCCGGTGCTGGGCCGCCCCGGCGCGGTCCTGGTCGACGGCGACCTGGTCGGCACCTGGCGTCCCCGCAAGTCCGGCCGGACGCTCACGGTCGCGGTCCAGCCCTGGCAGAGGCTGTCAACCGGCACGCGCGAGGCCATCACCGCACAGGCCGAACGCCTCGCCGCGCACCGCGAGGTGTCGCTCGCCGGCGTCGACTTCGACAGTTAGCGGGCGCGGGGGCCAGACCGACGCGCGGCGGCCGTGCGCGACCGCGGCCAGCAGGACGCCCGATCCGCCGGTACGCACGGGTACGGCGTGACAGACTGTGGGGCGTCCTCGGCCGTCGACACCGGTCAGCGAACCCCCTCCACGTTCGGCCGCGGCAGGCACCGGCGCCCGGCGCGTGGAAGGGGCGGGGATGCAGCCAACCTGGCTCCTGGCGCTCTCCTGGGCCTCGCTCGCGGTCGGCGTCGTCAGCTTCGCGATCGTCCTCGCCGACACCTACCTGCGCGGGCATCGTCAGCCGGTCAAGGTCATGGAGATCGTCTGGCTGGTGACCGTCCTCTACGTCGGCCCGGCGGCCGTCCGCCTCTACTGGAACTGGGGCAGGCCGCAGGCGCTTGAGCCACGACGGCGGGACGACAAGCCTCGACGGCCGCACCGGGGCGTCATCCTGACGCAGGTGTCACGTTGTGGCGCGCACTGCGCTCTCGGCTTCATCGTCGCCGAGGTCGCCCTGTACGCGCTCAGGTTCGACCCGGCTCGCAACGGGCTGTGGATCGCCTACGTCGGCGACTATCTGGCGGCGGTGACGATCGCTGTGCTCTTTCGGTTCTTCGAGGGGCCGGCTCGCCGCGTCGCGCAGATCTGGCGCGCGCTGACGGCAGTCGTGAGGGCGGAACTGCTGACCATCACGGTGTTCGAGTCGGCGCTGTTCGCGTGGCTGACGCTGGCGCACCACATGGTCTTTCCCGAGCCGCCCCTACGGCCCGACAGCCCCACCTTCTGGTTCGCCGGTCAGATCGGGCTGATCGCCGGCTTCGTCACGGCCTGGCCCGCCGCCTGCTGGCAGGTCGGCCGAGGGCTGCGCGTCGGGCCACGCTGACGGTCGCGGGGGGGGGCCGGCGGGGGCCGCCCCGCGCCCGCAACAACCGCCGGGGGCGGGGGCCGCCCGCAGGGCCCCCGGCGCCGGGGCCCTCCACCACCCCCCCCCGGGGCCCCCCCCGCCGCGGGGGGGCGCGCCCCGCCCCCCCCGGCCCTCCCGCGGGGGGGCGGCGCCCCCCCCCCCGCCCCCCCCCGCGACCGATCACCTGCCTCGTGGCACGGTCACGCCGCGAAGGCCGCCTGGCCGACCGGGAACCGGACGCCGGTGAGGTCTTCCGAGACGGCCCAGAGGCGTTGTTGCACCGTCAGGTCGTAGGACTCGGGGCTGGACGTGACGAGCTTCGGGTAGCCACGCGTCTCGCCCAGGCCGTCGGGGCCGTAGTACTGCCCGCCGAGGACGGACGGGTCGGTGGCGGCGCGCAGGGTGGGCAGCGCGCCCGCCGCCGCGGGCTGGGTGATCACCGGGGCGAACCAGGTGATCGGTGCGCGCACGGCCGCCGGGGCGTTACGGACCAGTTCGGTGTTGGAGACGCCCGGGTGCGCGGCCACCGCGACCGTGGTGCCGTGCGGGGCGAGCCGGCGCTGCAACTCGTAGGTGAACATCAGGTTGGCGAGCTTCGACTGGCCGTAGGCGGCGACCCGACTGTACGAACGCTCCCACTGCAGGTCGTCGAATCCGATGGCGGCGCGGATGCGGTGCCCGACGCTGCTGACCGTTACCACGCGGGAGCCGGGCACGGGCAGCAGCACGTCGAGCAGCAGGCCGGTGAGCGCGAAGTGGCCCAGGTGGTTGGTGCCGAACTGCATCTCGAAGCCGTCGCGGGTGGTCTGCTTCGGGGTGTACATCACGCCGGCGTTGTTGATCAGCAGGTCGATCCGCGGGTGGGTGGCACGCAGGTCGGCCGCGGCGGCGCGCACGGATTCCAGCGAGGTCAGGTCCAGTTCCTGGACGGAGACGTCGCCGTTGATCCGGGCGGCGGCCCGCCTGCCCTTCTCGGTGTCGCGTACGGCCAGCACGACCGACGCCCCGCGCTCGGCGAGCAGCCGGGCGGTCTCGAAGCCCAACCCGGTGTTGGCGCCGGTGACCACTGCCACCCGGCCGTCCTGGCGCGGAATCTGCTGCTCGGTCCAGTTCATCTCAGGCTCCCAAGGTACCGCCGGTAAGTTATGCCCGAACGGTAATGTACCGCCGGTACACTGTCAAGAGACCGGCGGTACCTAAGTTAGGGTTGGCGTCATGACGTTCCAGCGGGCACGCAGCGAGGAGCAGCGTGCGGTCCGGCGCCAGGCGATCCTGGAGACGACCTCGGCGATGCTCGACGAGATGTCGGTGGCCGAGGTGACCCTGAACGAGCTGAGCCGGCGGGTGGGCCTGGCCAAGACGGCGGTGCTGCGCTATTTCGAGTCCCGCGAAGCGGTGCTGCTCGACCTGCTGGACGACCGGACGGCGACCTGGCTGACCGAGCTGGAGCAGGAACTGGGCCAGGGCGTCGACCCGAGCCGGTCCGCGCGGGAACGGGCCGAGCAGGCGGCGGACGTGCTCAGCCGGTCGCTCGCCGCCCAGACGGTGCTCTGCGATCTCTTCGGCGCACAGGGCGGAGTGCTCGAGCACAACGTCTCGGTCGAGGCGGTCCGCCGCCACAAGCGCGCCTCACTCGCCAACCTCGCACGGATGGCCGACCTCATCCGGCGGCACCTGCCCGAGGTCGGCGAACGCGCCGAACTGTTCTGCCTGCAAGCCCTGCTCGTGGCGGGCGCGGTGTCCGCCTACACGTCGCCGCCGCCGAGCCTGCTCGCCGTCTACGAGTCCGAGCCGGCGCTCGCGGTCTACCACATCGACCTGCGGACAGCCCTGCGGCTCGCGATCAGCACGTCGCTCGTGGGCTTCCTGCCGCGCCCCTGAGCCCGCTGCGCCGCAAGGCTTGGAGGCTCAGCACCTGGCGCCGCGCGGAATTCGATGGCCATGAGGCTGCGCGCGGTCTACCCTGGCCCGCCGTGCCCTCCAACGAACAGATAATCCGACAGGCCCTGGACCGGATCGAGGCGGGATACGTCTTTCCCGCGAAGGTCGCCGACATCGACGCCGCGATCCGGCGTCGTCTCGCTGCCGGCGAGTACGACGACCTGGACGGGCCGGCGCTCTGCACGACGGTGACCGC
Source organism: Micromonospora sp. NPDC049004 (assembly GCF_040649315.1). Classification (NCBI taxonomy): domain Bacteria; kingdom Bacillati; phylum Actinomycetota; class Actinomycetes; order Micromonosporales; family Micromonosporaceae; genus Micromonospora; species Micromonospora sp. NPDC049004. Next base: position 627,765 of record NZ_JBEZFG010000001.1, on the reverse strand, counting down.
CCACCTTCAGCAGGCGTGCCCGGACAGGCATCTGCGGCTGCTCTGGACGGACCAGCCGCAGTCGCTCGATCCGGCGGACGAGGACGGCGGGCGGGCCGCGTTCCGCGCGCTGCTCAGGGCGGAGAACCAGGGGATCCGCCGGGTCGAGCACCTGGAGGGGAACGTCGGGCTCATCGACGTGCGGCGCATCGCGTACGCCGACGAGGGCGCCGCCGCGATCGGCGCGGCCATGCAACTGGTCGCCCTCAGCTCCGCGCTCATCCTCGACCTGCGCGCGTGCACCGGCGGAACACCGGAGGGCGCCGCGATGTGGTGCAGCTACTTCTTCCGCGACGACCAGGTGCATCTCAACGACTTCTACGAGCGGTCCACCGGCGCCACCCGCCAGTTCTGGACGACAGCGCACCTTCCCGCGCCGCGCTACGCGGACCGTCCGGTCCATGTGCTCACCAGCGCGACGACGTTCTCCGGGGGCGAGGACGTGGCGTACACCCTTCAGGCGCACGGCCGGGCGGTCGTCGTCGGGGAGACGACCCGCGGCGGTGCGCACCCGACGGCCCGCCACCCGGTCACCGAACACATCCTCGTGACCGTGCCGACCGCCCGGACCATCAACAGCGTCACCGGCACCAACTGGGAGGGCGTCGGCGTGGTCCCCGACGTACCCGTCCCGGCCGACCAGGCGCTCGACACGGCGCTCAAGGCCATCTCGGGTGCATAGACGCGCACGCGGCGGGACCGCACCGGGTCCCGCCTCGGCCCGTGTTCCCGGCCGGTCGGTTGCCGACCGGCCGGGAACATCGCGTCAGGCGGTCGTCATCCCGCGGGTCGCCAGCTCGCTGAGCGACACAGCGCCGCTCGCGCCGAACGCCGCCCGAGCCACCGCCGGTTTGCGCAGCTCGAACACCTCGACGAGGATCGTTGGCGCTTCGGACCGGCGGCGGATCCCGTCGATCTCCTGCCGGTCCGGATTGAACGGCAACGTCTGCCACTGGTTCGCGGCCTGGTGCCAGTCGGACGAGATGGCCGCGGCCAGGCCGTCGAGCAGGCTCTCGTAGTTCTCCTTGCTGATCGCCCGACCCAACCCGTACCGCTCGCGCAGGGCGAGAATCTCGCGCGAAGCCTCTCCGGAGTAGCTGTCGTTGATGCCGAGCCACCAGTGCGCGAAGTAGGTGCCCTGGTAGCCCTGGGCCAGGTAACGCGCCCCGTCGTGGTGCACCTCGATGACGAAGTTGTGCACCTGCGGGAACTGGCAGTCCAGCAGCAGGACGGTCTGGGCGGTGGCGGGCTGGACGCGCAGCGCCTGCTTGAGCGCGGCGCCCTTGCCCTTGCCGTAGGTCTGGCTGGACAGGCGGACAGGCTCGCCGCCCCTGTGGCGCAACTGCTCGCGAATCTGGAACGCGGCTATTCCGCAGTTCGCCCACCTGCGGCTCTCGTCGCGTCGGGTGATCTGCGGGTCGCCGGTGCGTCCCGTGCTCCCCACCGCCGCGTTGAGCTTCGCCAGGTCGCCGTCGCCGACAGCCTCGTCACGCTGGCGTTGGCCCTCGTCGGTGGCACGGGCCATGTCGTTGCGCGCGTAGCTGGTCGCGGCGGTGATGGCTTCGGCCCAGGTCCCGAAGGTGCGGTGCTCCAGCAACGTGCTCGCCGACCAGTCCACCAACGCCCCGACCACCTCGCCCCTGAGGTCGCTGGGCAGGAGCGGTGTGATCCGGACCAGGATGTCGCCGCACGCCTTCTCGTCGGTCTCCAGGTTGGGGATCTGACCCTTCGGCGGGTAGGTGTCCCGCTCCTCCGCGATGATCAGCATCCGAACCTCCACTGTCCGCTGTGTACGGCCGCCCCACGGCGAGCCGGGTTCCAGATTGGACTTTCCGTGAGCAGGCGAACACGGAACGTCGGACTTCCGTCCCGAACCGCGACGTCACCTCCCGGCCCGCGACGACCCACGCGCGCACCGTCGGGAGAGATGCCTGACGGTGATCCGCCACTGTTCGGGCCCAGGCCGTCGCGCTGCGGCCTGGGCCCAGACGGTCATCGGGGCAGCCGAGCACCGATATTAAGAAAGTTAAGGTCCGACTCTTGGAAGTTGAGGATTCTTAAGGTACAAATTTAGGTATGACAGATCAGGCGATGGACTGGCAGGAACTCACCAGCCTGACGCGGGGGCAGCCGTTCGTCGTCGAGCGGGTGCGCCTGGCGGGCAACGGCGTCGCGATCGAGGGCGAGTTCGAGCTGCCGCAGCTGGCTCAGCTCAACGTCGAGGATCAGGTTTTCGTCACTGCGTTCGTGCGCTGCCACGGCTCGATCAAGGAGATGGAACGCATCTTCGGGGTGAGCTACCCGACGATCAAGTCACGGCTCAACCGGATCACGCAGATGCTCGACTTCGTCGAGACCGACCCGGCGCCGTCGCGGGCCGACGTCATCGACCGGTTGCGCCGCGGTGAGATCAACGCCCAGCAGGCGTTGGCCGAGCTGGAAGGCCGGTCGTGATGCCGCAGTTGGTGACCGTGAAGGTCGATCGCCCGGGCCACCGACCCATCCGCTTGTGGGTTCCGGTGCTCCCGGTGGTGCTCCTGCTCTTCCCGGTCGTGGTCCTGGTCGCGCTCGCGGCGATCGTGGCCTGCCTGGTGTTCCGCATCGGCGCGGTGCGGGCACTCGGCGCCGGTTGGCGCGTCATCTCCGCGCTGCCCGGCGCCCGTTTCGACATCGAGCAGGGCCGCACGGCCGTGCTCGTGGCCATCCGATAGGAGAGGTTCGACATGACCGAACAACGCAAGGACATCCTCGACATGCTGGCCGCCGGCAAGATCACCGCAGAGGAGGCGGAGCAGCTCATCGCCGCACTCGAACGGGACCAGGCACCGGCGGCGGCAGGTCTCGACGCCCGACCGAAGGGCAAGCTGAAGTACCTGCGGGTGGTGGTGGACGCCACCGACAACGGCGAGCCGTCGCGGGTCAACGTGCGGGTGCCGCTGCAACTGCTGCGGGCCGGCGTACGGCTGGCGGCGCTGGTCCCGCCGCAGGCGCTGGTCAAGGCCAACGCCTCACTCAGCGACTCGGGCGTGCCGATCGACCTGACGCAGCTCAAGCCCGAGCAGCTGGAGGCGCTCGTGGAGCACCTCGACGACATGACGGTGGAGGTGGACTCCCCCGATGCCACCGTGCGGGTCTTCTGCGAGTAGGCGCCGTCCGACCGGACGGCCCCTCGAGAGGGTGCTGCAACACCCTCCCGAGGTCTGCGTCCGCCGCAGCAGAGCACAGGTGAACTGCCAACCTGAAGTCTAGCCACGCGACCCAGCGGAGGGACCACTCGTGCGAGTGGTCCCTCCGCTGCGGTTCTCGGCGCCGCCCGCCGGTCCGCCCGCTCGCTCGCCAAGATCCGCGCAACTTCCCTGATACTGCTGCCTCCGCCATCCGGGAGACAGCAACATCCCTGATGTTGTGCGGATCTTGAGAGCGAATCAGTGTGACGGGGGCACGCTGATCGGGGATCGGAGACCCGCCGACCTCGTCAGCCCACCCGGCGGAAAGATCGCGATCACGATTCGCGCTTGGCCTTGGTGCGACGGACGCGCCGGCGAGGGGTCTCATCGCCGCCGGCAAGCCGGGTGAAGGTCAGCATGTTCGCCAGTGCCACGGCGATGATCGCGAGGCCGACCTGGATCGCGAGCACGATCCAGTCCCAGCGCAGCACCCACACCTTCACGCCGGCGTCATCGTCGACGTGCAGCGCCCTGGCGACCACGGTGCCCAACACCGCCGAGCCGACGCCGAGAACGAACGTGGCGAAGATGCCGATCCGCTGCCTCCCCGGCAGGATGAGCCGGCCGAGCAGGCCGACGAGAGCGCCGATGAGCACCGCGCCGAGATAACCAGTCACCAGCATTGCCGTCTCCCCTCCAGCAGTGCCGGGGTACATGCCCGCTTTTCACGTTCCCGGAAACCCCGGTCGGGTTCGCCCGTGACATCAGCGGCGGAGGGACGTTCGTGGGTGGATCCCCACCACGCGACTAGCAGGAACCGTGCCAGTTCACCTTGGTCACGATCACCTGAAGGTAGAAGATGTTGCCGCGCGGGGTGGCACAGTGCGTGATGACCGTCGATGCGTCCTGCCACGTGTGGTGGTATTCCAATTCGACGTTCGCGGTCGTGTAGTTGTAGAAGGTCTTCGTCGGGGCGCTGCCGGTCCACGGGCCGGTGGTCACCAGGGACGGGGTCTCCGTGGGGCCGGTGTTCACCGGAGCCCAGTTGGGCCAGGCGCAGAAGGTGCCCTGCTGGCAGTTGCCGGGCGGCCACGGCTCCTCGTCCGGCCACGGGCCGGCGGCGGACGCCGACGCGGCGGGGACGGTGGCCAGCAGGCCGGCGGTGGACAGGGCAAGGGCGAGGGACTTCAGTCGCACAGATCTCTCTCTTCCCAGAGGCTTTGGTCGATGAAAGTTACCACCGGGAAAATTGAGAGGTCAAGCATCCAATTGACCGACGTCTACGTCAGGAATCGCGGAAATTGCTGGTCAGCGTGGGTTTGTTGCGGCCCGTCAACGGGTGAGGCCGCCGAGCGTGGCCAGTCGCGCCACGCCGGCCGGCGCCGGCTGCGTGCGGGCGACATCGGCGATGGCCGTACGCCCCGACGGCAGTGCCCGGGATACCTGCCCGGATCTCACGTTCCCGGAAACGCCGCCGGCCTCGAACCCCGGGATCACCGGTCCTTGCGGAGCAGGACGGTCAGCGCCTGTCCGTCGGTCGTGCCGAAGGTGCCGTCGGTGGGATGTCCCAGCGCGGCGGCGAGGGTGCGTACGTGCAGATCCACCACCGCCTCCACCAGGTCGGCCAGCACGGAGACGGTGCCACGCCCCCGCCGCCAGCCCGCCACGCACAGGCCGAGGCCGACGACGGCCGCGGGCCACCACAGCAGGCCGAGCGCCAGGTACAGCAGCCCCCAGCCCACCCGTCGGGCGGCGGCGGCGAAGTCGGCCTGCGCGAGGGCGAGCGGGCCCCGGGTCTCCTCGGGCAGCAGCAGCCACAGTCGGGGCCAGGCGGCGGCCAGGTCCAGGCCGTAGCAGGCCCGCACGCGTACGGCCGTGGCGAGCATGCGGTCACCGATCCACGTCGGCCGGTCCGGCTCGGTCACCGCGATCCGGTCGCAGGCGCGGGCGAGCGCCTGGGTGTCCGGCAGCGGTCCGGTGGTGTGGTCGGCGGACCGCAGCCGGCGTGCCTTGTCCCGCAGGGCGTTCTCGTACCGGTCCATCGCGGCGTTCCACAGGCGTCGCCGCCGGCGGGTCAATGCCTCGCCGGCCCGACCCCAGTCCTGGGTCCACAGGGCCAGGACCAGGCGTTCCAGGCTCTGGGCGGCCAGCGCGGCCACGACGCTGCCCAGCACGACACCGAGCACGATCAGCAGCGCGGACCCGGTGCTGCGGGCCGGTGGCCCGAGGGCGAGCCGGTCCACCTCCTGACCCAGCAGCGGCAGGTCCCACCAGTGTGCGTGGCCGAGGCGCACCGCCGCGGCGGCGATCGCCACGAACACCAGACCGGGCAGCGCCAGGGCGGCGAGCCACCGCTCGGCCAGCTTGCCGCCGAGCGAGGCGATGACCGCGTTCACCGGTCCATCCGGAACGTCGGCAGCGGGCAGTCCCACACGGCGCAGCGCGGCGGCGAGCCGGCGTCCGGCCGGGGGATCTCGACCCGGTCGCACAGGTCGCCGGGGCACACCTGCACGATTTCCGGGCGGCGGCCGTGGATGCCGGCCAGCGGCAGGTAGCGGTCTCCCCGGACCGTCGTGTCGCCGCCGACCAGCCCGCCGACGCGCATCAACTCGGTCACCTCGGCGAGAACCGCGTCCACGGCCTGGTCGGACAGCGACAGGTCCCGCAGCCGCGCGAGGGCCCGCGCCGGTTCGGGGCCGAGCAGGTCGCCCACCTGCGCGATGTCCGCGCAGACCCGGGCCAGCCGGGTGGCCCGGTCGTCGTCGAGCTGCCGGTCCGGCGCCGATTGACTCATCGGCTGATTATCTCCTGTCGATGTGGCGTGCGGCTGGCAGGCTGGGGAGCAACCGCGACGGGGAGGTGCGCTGGTGAGTCGCTCCGCAAGGGACGTTGTCGACCACTGGCGTCGTGCCGCGGCCGGGCAGCCGCGCGGCGACCGGCGGTGGGCCGAGGCCCAGGTGGAGCTGGGGGCCGCGCTGCTCGACAGGTACGACACGGACCGGGCGCGGGAGGACCTGATCGAGGCGACCGTCGTGCTGGAGGCCGCGATCCGCACGATGGCCGACTCCTTTCTGGCCCAGGAGTTGGGTACGCCGCACGGCGTCCGCGCGCTAGCCACGTACACCGACGTGCTGCTGGCCCGGGCCCGGATCGAGAGCGAGCCGCAGCTCCTGGACATCGCCGAGCAGTATCTGCGGTTCGCCGAGGACACCTCGGCCGACCTCGCCAACAGCGCGGTGCTGATGCTCAAGACCTGTCAGGTCTACCGGGTCCGGCACGACTTCGACGGCTCGGTCGACACGCTCTACCGGCTCACCGCGATCGCGAAGATGGCCGAGACGTGGATCAGCGCGGAGCACCGGCCCGCGTTGCGGGGCATCCACGCGGAGGCGCTGCTGCGCGCCTACCAGCTCACCGGTGTGGAGGACTACGTCGACGAGGCGTTGGAGCTGGTGTCCTCGGTGGACGCCACCGGGCCCAACCAGGACCAGATCGTCATGCTGCGAGCCCGGTGCCTGCTGGCCAGGGCGGCCGGGACCACCCACGTCGCCGATGTCGAACGGGCCATCGCGGTGCTGCGGGACCACACGCCGCAGGGCGTCGATCCGCGTTTCCTGCTCGGGCAGACGTTGCTCACCCTTGTCGACCGCACCGGCCGCGCCGAGTTGCTCGGCCAGGCCTGGGAGGAGTTCGCCGCCGCGCTGAACACCGTTCCCGAGCGGCATCCGCACCATCGGACGGCGCTGGCCAGCCTCTCCACCGTCGGCATGAAGACGCACCAACTGACCGGCGACATCTCGGCCCTGGAGATGGCGATCGGCCTGCTGCGCCGGGCGCTCGCGCTCTCCGTACGCGGCGAGGCCAACCACGCGTTGTACCTGGACCAGTTGGGCTACAGCCTCCGGTTGCTCTACGACGCGACCGGGGAGCCCGCCTACCTCGAGGAGTCGCTCGTCCTGCTGCGCGGGGCGCTGGACGCCCTGCCCGCGCACGATCCGCAGCGTGTCGAAACCGGGTTGTCCATCGCCCAGGGGTTGCGGGCGACCTATCTGCGTACTGGTGAGAAGGCCCTGCTCACCGAGGCCGCCGAGCGGGCGCGCGTCGCCGGCCGCATCGACTCCGGGGCCGTGCCGGTCCGGATCCAGGCCTTCGACAAGGCGGCGTACACGCTCACCGCGCTGGGCCGGTGGGAGGAGGCGACGGATGCCTTCGACGAGGCGATCACGTTGCTGCCCCGGCTGGCCTCGCGGGGGCGTACCCGGCACGACCAGTACGCCGACCTGAGCTCGACGGCCGGGGTGGCGGCGACCGCCGCCTCCTGCGCGATCGGCGCCGGGCAGCCGGAGCGGGCTCTGGAGCTGCTGGAGCGCGGGCGGGGCCTGCTGCTGCACCAGCGGTTGACGGCCGACGGCGAGTGGGCGGCGCTGCAACGCGCCGACGGGCGTCTGGCGGCCGACTTCCAGCGCATGCGCCGGGACTTCGAAGCGCCCGTCCCCGAGTCGCCCCGACCCACCACCTTCGGCCGGGACCGGGAGACCGAGTGGAACGTGCTGCTGGACACGATCCGTAAGCTGCCCGGCCTGGGCGATTTCCTGCGCCCGCCCAGCGCCCGGCAGCTGCTCGACCGGGTCGACGGGCCCGTGATCGTGCCGATCGCCAGCGAGTTGCGCTGCGACGCGCTCATCCTGCGGCAGCACCGCGTGACGGTGCTGCCGCTGCCGGATCTGTCGCTCACCGACGCGATGACGCAGCTGCGGCTGCTCCGGGAGGCCACCACCACGGCGTACGAGCCGGCGGCGGACGCGCGGAGCCGGCTGCGCGCCCAGTCGGTGCTCACCGGCGTGCTCGACTGGTTGTGGCACGCCCTGGTCGGGCCGGTGCTGGACCGGATCGACGCGCCCGGCGGCGCCGGGAAGCTGCCGCGCGTCTGGTGGTGCCCGGTCGGCCCGCTGGCGTTCTTTCCCCTGCACGCCGCGCAGGCCGGCGCCGGCCGGTCCGCCCTCGACCGGGTGGTCTCCTCCTACACCCCGACCGTGACCGCGCTCGCCCGCAAACGCACCGCGCCGCGGCAGTCCCGGCCCGACGCCCGGTCCTGCGTGGTGGCGATGCGCGCCACCCCCGGCGGCCCGGGGGCGCTGCCCAGCGCCGAACGCGAGGCCGCGTCGGCGGCGCGGGCGCTGCCCGGAGCGTGGGTCGGGCTGGACGCGCAGGCTACCCGGGAGCAGGTCCTGGACCGGTTGGCCGACTCGGCGTACGCGCACTTCGCGTGCCACGCGGTGGCCGATCCGCACGACCCGGCGCAGGGCCGGCTGCTGGTCCACGATCACCAGGACAACCCGCTCACCGTGGCCGACGTGTCCAGGCTGGACCTGGACGCGGAGTTCGCCTTCCTGTCGGCCTGCGCGACAGCCCAGGCCCCGCCGACGCTCGTCGACGAGTCGCTGCACATCACCGGCGCCTTTCAGCTGGCCGGGTTCCGGCATGTCATCGGCACCCTGTGGGAGGTCGACGACGCGGTCTCCCTCGCCCTGACCACCGCCTTCTACGCACACCGCGACGCGACTGGGTTGGCGGCGTACGCGCTGCACTCGGCCGTGCGGGGGCTGCGGGACCGCTACCCGCTGGCGCCGACGCTGTGGGCGGCGCACATCCACACCGGAGGCTGACCTGTCAACGCCCGTCGATGAACCGGACCAGCGCCCGGGCCTTCTCCGTGTCGGGATGACCGGGGCCGTGCACGCGTTCGCATCCGGCCAGCGCGGCGCGCGCCTCCGGGCCGGCCCGCCGGTCACCGTCCTCGACAAGCAGTTGGGCGAAGAGCGTCCGCATCTCCAGGGTCGCGGGATGGTCGACGCCTCGCCCTCGCTCGCTGTCCGGCAGCGTGTCGGCAAGCAACCGGATCGCCTCGGCCCGCCGGTCCACCCCGGCGAGGGCTCTGGCCAGGGAGTGCCGGGCGTGCAGACGTACCCCGTCGGTGTTGCTGAGCGCGCGCCCGGCGTCGTCGGCGAGCGCCCGGGCGGCCTCGACCGCCTCGGCCGCCCGGCCGTTGTCGAGCAGGACGACGAGCAGGTTGCTGCGGGCCTGGAGGGACACCGGGCTGGTGGGGCCGACCGTCCGGGTCAGCCGCTGGACCACGTCCCGTAGCGCCCGCTCGGCCTGCTGGCTGCTGCCCTGCAGGTGCTGGAGCCCGGCCAGCTTCATCTGGCAGGCCAGGGTTTCGGCGTCGTCGCGGCCCAGCGTTCGCGCCATGCCGTCGGCGACCGTGCGCAGCAGCGGCTCGGCCTCGCCGAGGCGACGCAGCTCGATCAGCAGCCAGCCCAGGTTGTTGCCGCTGCGCAACGTCTCGGCGTCGGCGTCGCCCAGCACCCGACGCCGCGCCTCGTAGACGTCCCGTTGCACCCGTTCGGCCTCGGCGTGCGAGCCGCGCTGCCAGAGCGCGAAGGCCAGGCTGTGCCTGCTGCGCAGGGTGTCCGGATGCTCCGGCCCGAGCGCCGAGCTGCGCAACGCGACGACCTCCTGATAGACGGCCACGGCCTCGGCGACGTCGTTGGTGCGCATCAACTCCCGCGCGTACTGGGTCCCCGCCTCCAGCGTCCGCGGATCGGTCGCGCCGTACTCCTCGTGAAAGGCGCGGTACTGCAGCCCGTAGGCGGTCGGACCACCGACCGTCTTGGTGGTCGAGCGCCCGCCGTGGGTGACGGTGATCTCGATGACCGGGACTGACGACGTCGATTCGCGCGGTGGCTCGTCGTCGCGTTTCCGGTCGCGGTTGAACCATCTGCCCACTGCGCGCACCCCCTGCGGTGTCGATGACCTCACGACCCGTCACGGACAGCAGACTATCGACCCTGGCTGATTCCGTCGCCGCAGCGGCCGCCGTGCGGGGCGCCCGGTTGGGACGGGTCAAACCGGCACGGCAGACCCAGGAACCCCGAGGCGGGACGTTCCTCGCAGTCAGGCCAATCGGCCGCAGGCACCGACGGTCCGACCACGCCAGCGTCAGCCACTGACGCGATGCTCATCAGATGCTCATCGGTCTGCGGCAAGGTCGAGAGGAACGCCTGCCGACGTCCGGCAGGTGCACCGGTCGGCGACCACTTACGAGGAGAACAGCACGTGGACCTGCAGCTCAGCGGCAAGACCGCATTCATCAGCGGATCCAGTCAAGGCATCGGTTACGCAACCGCGAAGGCCCTGGCCGGCGAGGGTGTGAACGTGGTCCTCAACGGCCGCGACCCGGCAAAGCTGGCCGAGGCTGTCGACGTGTTGCGTCGGGAGGCGCCCGGAGTGTCCGTCACTGGCATCCCGGCGGACTTCTCGGTTGTCGATGACGTCGACAGGCTGTGCGACGAACTACCCAGCGTCGACATTCTCATCAACAACGTCGGGCTCTTCGAGCTCAAGCCTTTCGACCTGATTTCCGACGAGGAGTGGCGGCGCTACTTCGAGGTGAACGTGCTCAGCGGGGTCCGGCTTGCGCGGCACCTCATGCCGGCAATGCTCGATCGGGGGTGGGGCCGGATCGTGTTCGTGAGCAGCGAGTCGGGCGTCAACATTCCCGCCGACATGATCCACTACGGCACGTCCAAGACGGCGATGCTCGCAGTGGGCAACGGCCTGGCGAAGCTGACGAAGGGCACCGCGGTGACAGTCAACTCGGTGCTGGGCGGCCCCACGTATTCCACCGGCGTCGCCGAAACGGTCAGGTCGCTGGCCGATGCCCAGTCCCTCCTCGAGGACGACCTGAAAGTGGCGATCATCGGCGCCAACCAGACCTCCCTGCTGGGACGCTTCATCGAACCGAGCGAGATCGCGAACACCGTCACCTTCCTCGCCAGCCCCGCCGCGTCCGCGATCAACGGATCGGCGGTACGCGTCGATGGAGGTGTGCTGACAACGATTCTGTGAGTCCGCGGCGGGATTGACCGGCCGAGGCGTGTACCGGTCGGGCAGTCAGCGGGTGAGGCCGACCAGCGTCGCCAGTCGCGCCACGCCGGCCGGCGCCGGCTGCGCGCGAGCGACATCGGCGATGACGGTACGCGCCAACGGCCGGCACCGGACCTCGGCCGGCGCGACACTGTCCGCGTCGACCAGCGCCCGTGCCGCCCCGCGCAGGTCACCCACCTGGAGGTACGCCCGCGCGACGTCGACGAGGTAGGCGCCCCGATACTCGGCCGGCAACCGCCGCCACGCCTCTCGTCGAGTCAGTGTCGAGTGCCTGTGCAGCGCCTCGTTGGCGTCACCCCGTTGCGCCGCTGACAGCACCCGCGCCAGGTCGACGGCGATCGCCCCGAAGTTGGTGCGGTGCGTGTCGTCGTACCCCCGAAGGTTTGTGGCGACGCCCGCGGCCCGGTCGGTCAGCTCGTCGGCGCGGCGGTGCTCGCCGCAGCCGGCGGCGGCGAGCGCGGCCTGGAGCAGCAGCGTCCCGCTCACTGCCCACTCCCCCGCCGACCGCTGCGGCCGGGTGCGGTTCGCGGCGGCGAGCGTCGCGGTCAGGGCGAGGCGGTCGCGGCCCGACGCGCGCAGCGCCTGGCCGACCGCGATGGCCGCCGTCGCCGCGAGGGCGGGGTCGTCGCCGGCGGCGCCGATCGCGCGGTCGGCTGCCAGCCAGGCGAGGTCGGCCTCACCGAGCTTGACCAGAAGCGACGAGGTGATCCGGTACGCCGGCACCAGCAGCTCTGCCGACCGCGCGCCCTGGGCGGCGTCGAGCAGACCCGGCAACAGGCGCACCAACTGCCCGTAGTGCGCGTGCTGGTAGGTCAACCAGGCGTGCCCGACCTGCCGTCGCAGCTCATCCGTCTGCGGTGGAGCGTGTGGATTGTCGTAGCGGGCGAGAGCGGCGCGGATGCCGTCCACCCCGTCCGGCGTGCCCGCCGGGGTGCTGCGTTGCTGGCCGAGCAGCGCCTCCGGCTCGACGCGCAGGACGTGGGCCAGTTCCTGGATCACCGAGTACCGGTCCAGGGGGCGGACGCCCCGCTCGATCTTGTCGACCCAGCTCTTCGACCTCCGCAGCCGGTCGGCGAGCATCTGCTGGGTCATCTGCCGCCGTACCCGCCAGCTCGCCACCCGGCGGCCGATAGGGATGTCATCGTTGGTCACGCCGCCACCGCCGGTCCGGGACCGCGCGGGTCGTGTCCTCTACGGGTACGCGCTCCGCCTCGGCCTGGGCCAGGAGGCGCTGCTTGGCAGCCTCCCGCTCGGCCGCGTCGGACTGTTCGCCTTTGCTCGCGGACTCGTCGCCCTGCATAGCTGCCTCCGTCAACCTGGGCGTCGCGCTCAGCTTCGCCATCATTCGCAACTCCTGGGATCAGCAAAGCGGGCGGCTTGTCGGCAGACCAGATGGCAGGCGATGCGCTAGATTGCGCTGTTCAGGACGTGGGTTGCGCGGGGTTGCGCAGGTCCCCATCAGACGGCGGCAGCCCATAGGCTCGTCACTACTAGTAGTTGGCTGATGCCTGGAGGCGGACATGGCGCGACCGGTGACGAACTCGGCGTTCGAAGGGCTGCTTCTTGCCGCCGGCTACGGCAACGCCCATGCCGCCTTCGCTCGCCAGCTCAATCACGCCGGCCGCAACGAGGGCGCCTGGCGCTACGACGCTGCCAGCGTCTACTGGTGGCTGCGAGGCCGACGGCCTGGCGAGCACGCACAAGCCGCGATGGCGGAAACACTTGCCCGCAAGCTCGGTCGCTCAGTCGCCGTCACGGAGTTGGGGTTCGGCGCAGCCGACGGCATCGGAACATGTGTCTACCCCGCGTCCGTCGACGGGGCGATTGATACCGCCGAGCAGATCTGGACGAGGTTGGCCAAGCAACTCAACCAACAGGCCAGCGGGGTGTTCGACGGCGGCAAGGCGTTAGAGGCAGCGCTCGGCTGGCGGTATGACCTGCCCGACGAGAAAGTCAGCCGTAACGGCCCGCAGCAGGTCACCTCCACTGACGTTCAATCGCTGTACGCGCTGGCGGACCACTTCACTGATCTTGACCGGCGTCACGGCAGCGGCTCTCCGCGCACCCGTGCCGTCATGGCCGACTTCCTGGTGCGACAGGTCGCGCCCATGCTGCGCGGCACCTACACCGATGCCGTGGGGCGCGACCTCATGCGCGCAGCGGCAACGCTCTCCGGGCAACTCGCCTTCATGTCGTACGACGCGGGCGAGCATGCCATGGCGCAACATCATGTGACCCTCGGCCTGCGGCTCGCTAAGGCCGCCGACGATCGCCTCTACGGTGCTCACCTGCTGGCGAACCTCGCCACCCAAGCTGTGTTCTTGGGGCACGCCCGGGAGGCAGCCCGGCTCGTCGAAGCAGCCATTGACGGGGCTGGCCGGGCACCTGCCGCAATCCTCGCTCGGCTGCATGCCACCGCCGCCACCGCCTACGGACAGTCAGGCGAGCGACGTGCCTGCCAGCTCGCCCTGACCAAGGCTGAGCGCGCCCTCGACCGAACCAGCGCAGACCCCGGCCCGCGCTGGGTTCGCTACTTTAGCCCCGCCCACCTGGCGGGGGCCGCGCTGAGGTGCCTGGGCGACCTACATCTGCACACGCAGGCCCTTCGACACGCTCCCGACGCGCTCAACCTCGGTAGCAAGAACACCCGGACCCGTGCCCTGCACACCGCCCTCATCGCCGTGACATATGCCCGTGCTGGAGAAATCGACGCCGCCTGCAACTGGGCCTCGAAGCTCGGGCAGCACGCTGCGGGGATCCGGTCGGAGCGTGTTCAACAGCGCGTCCGCGAACTGGCTACCACCCTTAGCCCGGAGCAGGCATCAGCCCAGGTCAACGAAGTCCTGCATACCCTCGCGGCCATGCCAGCAGCCATCTAACCTGGACACGTCCGCTAGCGTCACCGAGGTGACCTGGACGGAGCCCGCCACGTGGTACGCGAACTTGGCGTCCTTCTACGCCGCAGCTGCGGCCTTTATCACCGACCCGGCGGGCAACGTGCTGCTCGTGAAACCCACATACCGCCACCACTGGGCCTTCCCTGGCGGCTATGTGGACGAGGGCGAATACCCGCACGACGCCTGCGCCCGCGAAATCCGCGAGGAGCTGGGGGTAGCTGTGGTCGTGGGTAATCTACTAGTGGTCGACTGGGCACCGTCCACTGGGCCAAGGCCTCGGGCAATCGTTAGCTTCACCTTCGACTGCGGGTCGGTCGCCAGCCTTAAGGGCTTCAATCTGCCGCGCCAAGAGTTGGAAGACGTCGCCTTCTTCTCGAGACAAGAGGCCGAGCGGCACCTTCCCAACAATGTCGCCATACGAGTTCAGGCGGCAATGCGCGCCCGTGACCGACACGCTCCGGTGTACCTTGCTGGCGGGCTTGGCCGTTCGTCTGATGTCGGGTGATGCAGCAGATTCCGAAACCGGACCAATACCACAGAATGCATGAAAATAAGCCGACGCGCGCCCTGTTCCTCCGTCAGCCCGTCGAAGCCCCCATCCAAGCCCGCCCACTAGAGAATCGCTGCTTAATACTCAGTCATGCCCCCTCGCACCCGACCCAGGGCAAGTAAAGCTTTTTCAATTTCCTGCAACTTGTCAATCACCTCTGCCGCAGATTCGGCAAAAGCCTCCTTCGCAGCAAACTCGTCCTCCGCAATCCAAGCAAGAACCTTATTAAGGATCAGACGCTTCGCTTCCCGACGCTTCTTTCTATCTGCCTGCGAAAAGGCCCGCTGCACATCCTCCTTGAACAACGGAGGATAGTACGACTCGAAATTGGCTTGGTCAAAATTGATGAAGCGATTAGGTGGCCACCCACGGAATTTCCGCCTTAGGCTGTCAATAACGGAGACGCCTGATTCGTCTCCATCTGCAATGACCCATGCTCGACCACGGTACATCGGTTCAAGGTGAGCAAACAGAAAAAGTTCCAGATAGTCCTGCATGATCGGCTCAAGGCGTGAGGTGCCGCTCGCCGCAAGCGTCCTAAGGCGAAGCAGCCGTGGAGCGAACCAAGGAATAAGGAATTCTCTCGCTAGGCGCTCGGCGCTGGACTCCTCGAAAATTAGCCATCCCTCTCCGAGATCGAGGTCGGCCAGCTCGTAGCCAAGGTCCTGCATGACGGATAGCCGCGAGGCTGGCGAATCGATTATATCGTAGGTACTGGTTGGCGGAATCTCGCCGTCACTCTTACTATGAACGACCACAGTGCCAGGCACAACGCCAAGCTTTGCCAACACGATACTACTATGAGTTGATATTATAAATTGGTTAGTAGACGCGGCATCCAGAATCAGGTCCAAGAGCGCCTTCAATGCCTTTGGGTGAAGGTCATTCTCCGGCTCCTCAATCAAGAACAGCTTGTTGTGGCTTGAACTAAGGCTAAGCAGCAAGTTTAGGGCTGAGGTAATTCCCGCACCCATCGCACTTAAAGGTATCTCGGTAAATCTATCAACTTGAACACCTAGCCGCTGTTGCCCCTGCTCACCTGTCAGAATATTTAAGTTGATACCCAATACATCTCGGCATGCGGCACGAAACGCACGGGACTCAGGAATTTCCGAGGTAGCGAGAGCCATCACTCTCGAAACGAGATTCGAGTCGGTTGGGCTTACTGTTATAGCAGAATCACGTCGGACTTGCTCTTCGTAGCGCGATTGGCGTCGTGTAGCTAGTACTGGATATATCGCGTTTCTAGGCTCTACATTTTCGGCAAGCCGCACATGCGCGTCTCCCTTTTCGGGAAGCTTGGCATGCACCGCATGCCCTTTTCCCCACAGGCGGATAGTAGACCCGGGTTCAATTCTTAGATCACCCAGCTGAACAAATCGGTGCCATGGACCCAATTTGAGGTTTATCTCGAACTGTGAAGCTCCAACACGAACGTCGCCTTCCTCCTGCGGCGCCCCTTCTTGAGACAGATACAGCGCGCGTACAATGGTCGACTTCCCTGAGTTGTTGCGGCCAACAAGCAGCGTCACCGGACCTAGTGGGATCTCGCCAGAATCGACCACCGACCGGAAGTCTTTGATCGACACCGAGGTAAACAGCATTTCTCCCCTTAACCCAATTCCCCAATCTCCTACCCGGTAGGCAGCAGATGGTCCAACTACCAACGTCCTCGTCTGGCCCGGCGTCTCGGTGGAGATGCTAGGCGCATCGACACAGCCTAAGTCCTCGCTTGGCCCTCGGTTACCCCAGCTCGACACCGAATCTCCCTACCAACGAGGGAATGCGCGGGGCGGGGCGCCGGGGCTAACGTCCCGCCCTGGCATCGGGCCCCGGTCACGTAAGCGTCTGAAGCAGAAGGCCCACATCCACCGTGATTCCTCTGCAACCGTCACAACACGCCACCGCTCCGTCGGCATGGTGAGCGCCCTAGGCTCCCACTGTCCAGTATGGTGGATCGGTGAGCGAGCACTTGAGCATCTTGTCAGCAATCGACCGGCTAGTTGACGGCACGATCCGAATACCTGGCTTCCAGCGAAAGTTTGTGTGGGAACCCAAGGCTTCGGCGTTGTTAATGGATTCAATCTACAAGCAGTTTCCGATTGGGTCGATTCTGTTGTGGCGGACGACTGAACGCCTAAAAGTTGAAAATAGACTCGGGACATTTGAGCTTCCACCGCCCGATAAGGACTATCCAGTGGATTACGTACTGGACGGCCAGCAGCGACTAACCTCTATCTTCACAACGTTCCAACGGAGAATTGAGTCGGTCGCTTACGACCCGGAAGTTTGGCTGCCTATCTACTACGATTTCGACGCGATTGAAGATGCTCAAGATTCCCGCTTCGCGGCGTTGCCGTCGGACCAAGCAAACCCCGAAAGATATTTCCCACTGTCCACATTCTTTGAGCCAGTAGAATTCTCGCTGAGAACTCGCGAGCTTGACGAGAACCGGCATCGAGAGATCGTGACGGTTCAGCAAAGGTTTTTAAGTCTACTGTTGCCCGTTCAGACCTTCGAAACAGAGGATCGGGCTACTGTTGCCATTGTCTTCGAACGGGTTAACCGGATGGGAACGCCGCTCGACACTTATCAACTTTTGACTGCCTGGACTTGGAGTGATGAATTCAACCTCCAGGAGCGCTTTGCTCAGCTTTCTGAAGAGTTCGAAGACTTCGGCTTTGAAGACGTAGGCGACGATAGCGACTTGATGATGCGTTGCACGGCGGCGGTGTTGACCGGCGATCCGTCGCCCGCAGCCCTCGTATCCGTCAACGGCGGAGTGGTCCGGCAAGATTTTGGCGTGGTGGAGAGGGCTATTCGTCGCAGCATCGATTTTGTGCGTCAGAATTTTCATGTTCGCCACCTGAAACTTCTGCCATACGCAAGCCTCCTGATCCCGCTCTCAGCATTCTTTTCCATCCGGCAATCTGATCCTGTGACAAACGACCAGCGTCAGGAGCTTGTGACGTGGTTTTGGCGTAGTTGCTTCTCGCACAGGTATAGCGGCAACCCCCAGCGCAACATCAAGCGGGACATTGAAGAAT
Source organism: Micromonospora sp. NPDC049004 (assembly GCF_040649315.1). Lineage (NCBI taxonomy): Bacteria > Bacillati > Actinomycetota > Actinomycetes > Micromonosporales > Micromonosporaceae > Micromonospora > Micromonospora sp. NPDC049004. The sequence goes on along the minus strand of NZ_JBEZFG010000001.1, from coordinate 610,118 downwards.
CGCTGAAGCTCCGCAAAGGCGAAGAGTCAAGTCTGGCTGAAGTCACGTCCTCGCTTAAGGCGTCCTTTTTCCTCACAAATGGCTTCTCCATAAGGAACGTTGCGACCAAAACTTTCGTTCTTCTCTTAGCCTCCCGAGCTCCTAAGACATTCCTATCCGGGGAGCCGGTCTCATTGGATGATGTCCTCTCGGAGCCGAACAGACGTGAATATCATCATTGCTACCCCCGAGCCTTCCTCGCTTCATTGAACCCTCAAGACAACAGTTGGTCAAGCAGGGCGAACGCACTCGCTAATTTTGCAATCATCTCCAGAGCCGAGAATCGAATAATTAGTGACAAGGCGCCGTCGAAGTATCGATCGCTAATGCCAACGGAAGTCCAGGCCGTAATGGATTCGGCCCTTCTTCCACCGAGCCTCTTCGACGATGACTATGCGAAGTTTGCGATTGAACGGGCTGAAATGCTCGCTGCCTATGGCAGGAAGTTAGCTGACCTCAAGGCGGGGGCCGAAAGAGTGCTCGGCAGGGGGCTCGGGCGACTAATTCCGAGGTCATATCGGCAGGAGTCCATTGATCCACTTCTTGAGAACGTATTTCCTGCGGGGACTCTGTTCGACTCGCGGAATCTAGAATGACGAGTCTATTAATACACTGACTGACGGGGCGATTGTGCTCGTCGTTGAAGTTGCCCTATGTACCTATGGCCGGCAGGGCAGGCACGGGTCAGAGCGCCACGATCGCCGCAGTCTCCGCTGGCAGCTCAATCCGGTCCCGCATCACCGTGACCCCCTCGCCGGTAGCCAACAAGACCCGGCGAGCCACACCAGGCAGCGACACCCCCTGCCCCCGCCCAGCGAAGTTCGCCACGACAAGAGTCTCCCCCCGCCGCATCAGCAGAAACTGGTCCCCGTGCTGCACCGACACCGAGTGCATCCGAGGATCCGAGAGATCCGCAACGGACCGCCGCAACGAGATCAACCGCTGGTAGAACGCCAGCATCGAAGCGTGCTCAGGCTTGTCCAGCTCGGCCCAGTCCAACCGGGACCGTACGAACGTCTGCGGATCCTGCGGATCCGGCACGTCCGCCTCTGCCCACCCGTGCGACGCGAACTCCCGCCGCCGCCCCAGAGCCACGGCGGTAGCCAGCTCAGGCTCAGGGTGCGAGGTGAAGAACTGCCACGGCGTGGAAGCAGCCCACTCCTCCCCCATGAACAGCATCGGGGTGAACGGCGCCGTCAACAGCAGCATCGCCCCGACCCGCAGCAGCGCCGGCGAGAGAGAAGCCGAGATCCGATCCCCGGTAGCCCGGTTCCCGATCTGGTCGTGGTTCTGGAGGTAGGCGACCAGCCGATGACCGGGGATGCGGGAATCCAGCGCCCGCCCGTGGTGCCGGTTGCGGAAGCTAGACCAGGTCCCGGCGTGGAAGAACCCGCCCGTCAGCACGTCTGACAGCGTCTCCAGGGAGCCGAAGTCGCCGTAGTACCCCTGCCGCTCCCCCGTCAGCAACGTGTGCAGCGCGTGGTGGGCGTCGTCGTTCCACTGGGCGTGCAGCCCGAACCCGCCCGCCTCCCGAGGCGTGATCAGCCGCGGGTCGTTGAGGTCGGATTCGGCGATGAGCGACAGCGGCCGGCCCAGATGAGTCGACAAGGATTCAACGGAAACCGCCAGCTCCTCCAAAATGGGGACGGCTCGCGAGTCCGGCAGGGCGTGCACGGCGTCCAGACGCAGGCCGTCGACGTGGTAGTCGCGCAGCCACATGAGCACGCTGTCGATGATGTAGCGGCGTACCTCGTCGGACTGCGGGCCGTCCAGGTTGACCGAGCGGCCCCACGTGTTGCTCTGCTCGGCGAGGTAGGGCCCGAACCGCGGCGCGTAGGCCCCGGAGGGCCCGAAATGGTTGTAGACGACGTCGAGGATCACCCCCAACCCGCGAGCGTGGGCGGCGTCGACGAACCGTTTCAGGCCGTCGGGGCCGCCGTAGGGCTGGTGCGGGGCAAACCAGCAGACGCCGTCGTACCCCCAGTTGTGTTCGCCGTTGAAGGCGTTGACCGGGAGAAGTTCGATCAGGTCGACACCGAGGTTCACCAGGTGGTCGAGGCGGTCGATGGCCGCGTCGAAGGTGCCGTCGGGGGTGAAGGTGCCGATGTGCAGCTCGTAGAGGATGCTGCCGGGCAGTTGCCGGCCGGTCCACAGGCTGTCGGACCACTCGAAGGCGGAGTGGTCGTAGCGGCGGCTCGGCCCGTGCACTCCCGCAGGCTGCCACGGTGAGCGGGGGTCGGGCAGCGGGGTCTCGTCGTCGTTCAGCAGAAAGGAGTAGTCGGTGCCGGGGCCTGCGTCGGGCACCTCGACCTGCCACCAGCCGTCGGCGGCGGCGCGCATCTCGTGGTCGGTGTCGCCGGCCAGGCGCAGCCGCACCCGGGCGGCGTCCGGTGCCCAGACGGAAAACTCGGTCATGAAACGGCCTCCTCGGCAGCGGTGAGAGGAGCCAGCAGAGCGACGGGATAGTCGGCCAGAAGAGTGTCCAGCGACGTCTCCCCGCCACTGTAGACCCGGCCGGTGAACAGGTCCTTCACCTCGTTAACACCAAGCGACAGGGCTGTGTCGCACCAGCCGCCGGCGCGCGCCAGACCCAGCGGCAGGCGGGTCGCCACGGCGATCGCGCCACCCCTGTCGAACGCCACCACGTGCCGGCCGACCGGCCCGTGCGCCGGCACCGGCCGGTAGCCGGTGAACAGCTCCGGGTGCGCCCGCCGCAGGCGCAGCGTCCGCGACACGACGAGCAGCTTCGCCGCGCCGTCGGTGTCGACCGGGGGACGCCAGCCGCCGTCGAGCCGTGCCAGCATCTCCCGGCGTACGTCGAAGTCGACGGGCCGGCGATTGTCCGGATCGACAAGGGAGTTGTCCCACAGCTCGGTGCCCTGGTAGGTGTCCGGCACACCGGGCATGGTGAGTTGGATCAGCTTCTGCCCGAGCGAGTTGCACCAGCCGGCCGGGGTGATGGCGGCGGCGAGTTCGGTCAGCTCGTCGTGCAGGCTCGGGTCGTCGTACATCCGGTCGATGACCGCGTGCATGGCCTGCTCGAAGGCCGGGTCCGGGTCCGCCCAACTGGTCGAGGCCGCGGCCTCCCGGGCGGCCTTCTCGGCGTACGCGTGCAGCCGCTCCCGCTCGATCGGCCACGCGCCGACAGCGGTCTGCCAGAGCAGGTGGGAGAACGACGCATCGGGCAGCGGCGCGTACTCCATCCAGCTCTTGACCTGCTCCGCCCAACGGCCCGGCAGCTCGCTGAGCACGGCGAGGCGGGCGCGCACGTCCTCGCCGCGCTTCGTGTCGTGGGTGGAGAGGGTTGTCATGCTGGCGGGCCAGCGGACCTGCTGGGCGGCGGCGAAGCGGTGGAACTCCGCAGGTGGCACACCGAAGTGGGCGGGGCTGCCGCCGACCTCGTTGAGCGCCACGAACCGGGTCCAGCGGTAGAACGCGGTGTCCTCCACGCCCTTGGCCATCACCGCGCCGGTGAGCTGCGGGAAGCGCATCGCCAGCTCGTCGTCGCTGTCGCGCAGCCGGCGGGTGATCGCGTCCAGGGCGCCGGTCAGGTCGGGGCGTCGGCGGCCGGCCTCGGAGCGGGCGGCGGCGAGGTGCCGGGCGCCGTGCGGCGGGTAGCCGCGGTACACCGGGAAGGCTGCGGCCAGCTCGGCGAGCGCCGCGCGGGCCTGCTCGGTCGGCACCTCGGGGGCGAGCGCGGCCAGGCGGGTCAGCTCGGCCGCGAGCAGCGTCGTCGCGGCGGCCAGCTTCGTGGTGTGGGTCAGGTCCTGCCACGAGGTGTGGTGCCCGGTGAGGTGCGTGTCCAGGACAGTGAAGTCGCCCTCGGCGTCGGTGTCGACGAAGAGGCCGTTGACCGCGGCGAGGGCGTCGTAGCCGGTGGTGCCGTCCACCGGCCAGTCCGGCAGCTCCTCGCCGTACTCCAGGATCTTCTCCACCACGAGCCAGGCCTCCGGCGCGGCCTCGCGCAGCCGCGCGAGATAGCCGGCGGGGTCGCGCAGGCCGTCCGGGTGGTCGACGCGGATGCCGTCGACCTCGCCGGCGGCGGCCCAGGCCAGGATCAGCTCGTGGGTGGCGGCGAACACCGCCGGGTCCTCCACGCGCAGGCCCGCAAGGCCCGCGATGGCGAAGAACCGGCGGTACGTCAACTCGGCGTCGCCGCGCCGCCACGAGATCAGCTCGTAGTGCTGCCGGTCGTGCACCTCGCGGGCACTGCCGTCGCCGGTGCCGTCGGCGATCGGGAAGCGGTGCTCGTGGTAGCGCAGCTCCCCGTCGACGAGCTTCAGGTCGTCCAGGGCGGCCGGGTCGTCCGCCAGCACCGGCAGCAGCAGCCGGCCCCGGTCCCAGTCGATGTCGAACCAGTCGGCGTACGACGAGTCGCGCCCCCGGCGCAGCACGTCCCACCAGGGCGGGTTGGCCGGCGGTACGGCGACCCCGGCGTGGTTGGGCACGATGTCGACGACCAGGCCGAGCCGCTTCTCGCGCAGCGCCCGCAGCAGCCGCTGCCGGGCGGCCTCGCCGCCCAGCTCCGGGTTGACCGTGCGGTGGTCGACAACGTCGTACCCGTGCTGAGAGCCGGGCGTCGCGGCCAGCAGCGGGGCGGTGTAGAGGTGGCTGACGCCCAGGTCGACGAGGTAGTCGAGGATGCCTGCGGTGGCGTCCAGGTCGAAGCCGGGACGGACCTGGACGCGGTAGGTGGCCTGCGGAGGGGTGGAGGCCATGTCAGATCGTCCTTTCCAGCACCACCAGGGAGCGGTCCGGCACCCGGATGGTGCCGCCCGCGCTGATCACCGTGGCGTCGTCGGGCTCGGGCTCGGCTGTGCTGATCACCCGTTCCCACTTCTGGCCGTACTCGCTGCCGGGCATCGTGAAGTCCAGCGGCGCGTCGTGGGCGTTGAAGCAGAGCAGGAACGAGGCGTCGTGGTGCTTCTGGCCGTACTGGCCGCGCTCGCGGATACCCTCACCGTTGACGAACAGCGCCACCGAGCGGCCGAAGTCGTTGCCCCAGTCCTCGCCGGTCATCTCCCGCCCGTCGGGGGTGTGCCAGGCCAGGTCGGGCAACGGCTCGTCGATGCCGCGCCCACCCACCGGCAGGCCGGTGAAGAACCGGCGACGGCGGAACACCTGGTGCCGCTTGCGGAAATCGGTGAGCGTACGGACGAAGTCCAGCAGCTGCTCGTCGACGTTGTCCCAGTCGATCCAGGCCAGCTCGCTGTCCTGGCAGTAGGCGTTGTTGTTGCCGTGCTGGGTGCGGCCCAGCTCGTCGCCGTGGCCGATCATCGGCACGCCCTGCGAGAGCATCAGGGTGGCCAGGAAGTTGCGCCGCTGCTTGGCCCGCAGGGCGAGCACCGCGTCGTCGTCGGTGTCGCCCTCCACGCCGCAGTTCCACGAGCGGTTGTGGCTCTCGCCGTCCCGGTTGTCCTCGCCGTTGGCCTCGTTGTGCTTGTCGTTGTACGACACCAGGTCGTTGAGGGTGAACCCGTCGTGGACGGTGACGAAGTTGATGCTGTGGAACGGGCGGCGGCCGTCGTCCTGGTACAGGTCGGCGGAGCCGGAGATCCGCGACGCGAACTCGGCCAGGGTGGCCGGCTCACCGCGCCAGAAGTCCCGCACCGTGTCGCGGTACTTGCCGTTCCACTCGGTCCACAACGGCGGGAAGTTGCCCACCTGGTAGCCGCCGGGGCCGACGTCCCACGGCTCGGCGATCAGCTTGACCTGGCTGACCACCGGGTCCTGCTGCACCACCTCGAAGAACGTCGACAGCCGGTCCACCTCGTAGAACTCGCGGGCCAGGGTGGCCGCCAGGTCGAACCGGAAGCCGTCGACGTGCATCTCGGTCACCCAGTACCGCAGCGAATCCATGATCAGTTGCAGCGAGTGCGGGCTGCGCACGTTGAGGCTGTTGCCGGTGCCCGTGTAGTCCACGAAGTAGCGCCGGTCCTCCTCGCTGAGCCGGTAGTAGCTGGGCGCGTCCACACCCTTGAAGCTCAACGTCGGCCCGAGGTGGTTGCCCTCGGCGGTGTGGTTGTAGACCACGTCGAGGATGACCTCGATGCCGGCCGCGTGCAGCGCCTTGACCATGCCCCGGAACTCCTGCACCTGCTGCCCGAGGTGGCCCAGCGCCGAGTAGCCGTGGTGCGGTGCGAAGAAGCCGATCGTGTTGTAACCCCAGTAGTTGCGCAGGCCAAGGTCGACGAGCCGGTGGTCGTGTACGAACTCGTGCACCGGCATCAGCTCGATCGCCGTCACACCGAGCCGGGTCAGGTGCTCGATCATCGGCGGGGAGGCGATGCCCGCGTACGTGCCGCGCAGCTCCTCCGGGATGTCCGGGTGGCGCATGGTCAGCCCACGCACGTGCGCCTCGTAGATCACCGAGTGGTGGTACGGCGTACGCGGCGGCTTGTCGTTGCCCCAGTCGAAGTACGGATTGACCACCACGGACTTCGGCATGAACGGCGCCGAGTCGCTCTCGTTCATCCGCTCCGGGTCGCCCATGTCGTAGTCGTACACCGCCGGGTCCCACGTGACGTCACCGTCGATGGCCTTGGCGTACGGGTCGAGCAGCAGCTTGTGCGGGTTGCAGCGCAGCCCGTTCGCCGGGTCGTACGGCCCGTGCACCCGGTAGCCGTAACGCTGCCCCGGCTCGATGCCCGGCAGGTACGCGTGCCAGACGTAGGCGTCCACCTCGCGCAGCTCGACGCGGCGCTCGGCGCCGGTGTCCCACTCGTCGAAGAGGCAGAGTTCGATCCGCTCGGCCACCTCGGAGAAGATGGCGAAGTTGGTGCCCATCCCGTCGTAGGTGGCGCCCAGGGGATACCGCTCGCCCGGCCAGACCTGCATGTCGCTCCTTCAGACCATGGTCATGTGCGCACCGCGCCACGAGCGCGCCGACGACAGGTCGCCCGCGCGCACGCCGGTATTGCCCTGCGCCCCGGTGCGCCAATCCATCCTTTCAGGCGATGACCGGAATCCACCTGTCTGATGCGTGCTACACCCTCAGGTGTCCTCCGTCACCATGGACGCTTTCAAGGTGCGTTCCGGGGCTCGATGCCTTTTGCTTGTCGGGGGGCACGCGTCCGCGCGCGACCCCACTCGGCCCTCAGCCACCCTTTCCACCTCTCGCTCCGCCGCCACTGACGCCGGCGCGCACCACCATGCATGGACGGAGATTGATGTGACGACCCTGCGGGTCGATGAGCAGCTCGCTGCCACCAAGGACCGGAGCCACCGGCCCACCCTGACCTCCCGGCCGCAGCTTCCCGCGCAGCCCGGTCCGTCCGCGCAGCCCGGCGCGATCGTGCCCGCGCACTCCGGTCCCGGGGTGCCGCCGCAGACCCGTCGCATCCTCATGTTGTCCTGGGAGTACCCGCCGGTGCTCGTCGGTGGCCTCGGCCGCCATGTCCACGCCCTCTCCGTCGCCCTCGCCGCCGCCGGCCACGACGTCACAGTCGTCACCCGCCACGCCGACGGCGCACCCCTGGAGGAATACGCCGACGGCGTACGCATCCTGCGCGCCCCCGAAGACCCCGTCACCTTCCCCCTCGCCACCAGCAGCCTCCTGGCCTGGACCATGGCCTTCAACCACACCCTCACCCGCACCGCCCTGCGCGCCACCCAGGCCGGCAGCTACGACGTCATCCACGCCCACGACTGGCTCGTCGCCCACACCGCGACCACCCTCGCCGAACACCTCGACCTCCCGCTGGTCACCACCATCCACGCCACCGAGGCGGGCCGGCACCAGGGCTGGCTGCCCGAGGAGATGAACCGCACCATCCACGGTGTCGAGCAGTGGCTCAGCAGCGAGTCCGGTCGGGTGATCGTCTGCTCCGGCTACATGCGCGACGAGGTGGGCGCGCTGTTCGGCGTACCGGCCGGCCGCGTCGACGTGGTCGCCAACGGCGTGGAGTCGCACCGCTGGAAGGTGCCGGCGCGGGACGTGGCTGCGGCGCGGGCCCGGTTCGCCGGGGACGGCCCGCTGGTCACCTTCGCCGGCCGGCTCGTCTACGAGAAGGGCGTGCAGCACCTGATCGCCGCCCTCCCCCGCCTGCGCGAGCGGCACCCGGGGCTGCGCGCGGTGATCGCCGGCGACGGCCCGTACCGCGCCGAGTTGGAGGCCGAGGTGCACCGCCGTGGCCTGGGCGGCATGGTCACCATGCCGGGCTTCCTGGGCGGCAACGACCTGCCGGCGCTGATGGCCGCGTCCGACTGCTTCGCGGTGCCGAGCATCTACGAGCCGTTCGGCATGGTGGCCCTGGAGGGCGCCGCCGCCGGAGCGCCCCTGGCCGTCGCGGCCACCGGCGGTCTCGCCGAGATCGTGGAACCGGGAGCGACCGGGATGACGTTCCGACCGCACGACCCGGACGGGCTCGGCGACGCCGTCGACGCGCTGCTGTCCGACCGTGAGCGGGCCCGCGCCATGGCCCGTCGCGCCCGCCGGATGGTTAACGACCAGTACGGCTGGTCGGCCATCGCCCAGCGCACCGCCGCCAGCTACGCCGCGGCCATCGCCAACGACGCCACGTTCACGGCCGAGCGCGCCGAGCAGCGGATGTCCCAGGGCCGGGCCCTCCCGGCGCTGCCCGAGGGCAACCTGCTCGCCGCCGCCGGCCTGCGCTGACGCTGACCTGATCGACCCGGTCTTCGGGACGTCGGGGTGTCCCTGCGCCGGGGACACCCCGACGCCCCGCAAGCCGAGCCTCGCCGCTCGGCGCTGGCTGCGGCGCCGGCCCTGGCTCGCTGCTCGGCGCTGGCCGTCTCTCGCTGCTGGGCGCTGGCTGCCGCGCCGGCCCTGTCTCGCTGCTCGGCGCCGTCGGTCGGGCCTGCCAGAATGTGCGGATGTCTCGTCCTGTTGACGCCCTCGATTCCGCCTTTCCGGTCGCCGCCGCCATCGCGCTGGACCTGATCCGGCGCCCCGAGGTGTCCGCACAGTGGTCGAAGCCGAGCGCCCTGCCGCACCTGTCCGTGGGCGCCCTGGCGTGCCACCTCGGGCATCAGGCCATACGGGCCGCCGAGCTGCTGCCGACACCCGCCGACCTGCCCACGCTGGAGTCGGCCGACAGCCACTACGAGCGGGCCGCCTGGGTCACCGAGGGCACTCCGTCCGCCGACGCGGTCGCCGCTGGCTCGGACGAGGCCGACGCGCTCCACGGCCCGGAAGACCTGCACGCCCGCTCCGGGGAGGCGCTGGCGAAGGTCAGCGACCTGCTGTCGCGGGGTGCCGCCCTCGACGTCGTGCCGATCCCGTGGCAGGGCTGGTCCCTGCGCCGCGCCGACTTCCTGCTCACGCGCCAACTGGAGATCGTCGTGCACTCCGACGACCTCGCGGTCAGCGTCGGCGTACCCACGCCGGAGTTCCCGGCGGAGGTCTTCGACCCCGTACGCGACCTGCTGGTCCGCCTGGCCGTCCGCCGGCACGGCCAGTCGGCGCTGATCGGGGCGTTGAGCCGCAGCGAGCGAGCCCGGGACATCTCCGCCTTCTGACCCTCAACGTCCGACGCGGCCCACACGCCGCGCCGCGCCGCCCGGGCCCGGTGTCCCCGGCCCTCTGGGTGCCTTGTTCGCGTCCTGTCGACCTGCCCCATAAATGGGGCGGACGCTGAAAGCCAGAAGCGCGGATCAGCGTCACCGAAGGGGCGGATGAGCGCCACCGAAGCGCGGATGAGCGCCACCGATAAGCCGAAGGTCGGGGACCGCCCCCTGACCTACCCCCCACTTCACCGAGATTGGCCGGGACCGCGCCTTGATCGACTCCACCTCGCCGAGGTTGTGGTGTCCCGACGCCGTGGATACCGCGATATCGGCGAACTGGAGTCGATCATCGGTGGCTCCAGTTCGATCAACCCGCCAAGCCGTCCGTCAGCGTGGCCAGCCGGAATCGGGCGTTTGAAGCCTCCCCCGCCCTGCCCCGCCCCTCGCCTCGCCTCGCACCGCGTCGCCTCGCACCGCCCGCACCGCACCGCCCTGCCAGCCTCGCACGGCCCCGCCTCGCCCCGCCCCGCCTCGCACCGCCGTGCCCGCCTCGCCTCGCACCGCGTCGCCTCGCACCGCCCGCACCGCACCGCCCTGCCAGCCTCGCACCGCCCCGCCCCGCCCCGCCTCGCACCGCCCTGCCCGCCTCGCCTCGCCTCGCACCGACCCGCGTCGCACCACCCCGCCTCCCGCACCGCCCCGCACCGCCTCGCCCCATAAATGGGGCAGCTCGACAGGGGCCGAACCAGGCACTCGGGGTATCGGTAGGAGGGTAGGAGGGCCACCGGCCGGTGCGGGCCCGGTCGGCCCGCCAAGCCCGAAGCGCCCAGTCCGCCAAGCCAATGCGCCGCAAGGCCGCCACGCCGCAAGGCCCGGCGGAAGCCGCACGGGCCGCCACGCGAGACAGCGCAGCCAAAGCCCCACGTACAGCCACGCCGCAAGGCCCGGCGGAAGCCGCACGGGCCGCCACGCAAGACAACGCAGCCAAAGCCCCACGGACAGCCACGCCGCAAGGCCCGGCGGAAGCCCCACGGGCCGCCGCGGGCGAGCGGCCGGGTACGGCGCAGGCCGCCGGCCCGGATCGGGTCGGCGGCCTGCGGGTGGTGCGAAAGAACGGAGGTCAGCGGTCGGCGAAGGGGAGGTAGTCCCGCTCGGCGGCGCCGACGTAGACCTGCCGCGGACGGCCGATCTTCGTCTCCGGGTCGTTGATCATCTCGCGCCACTGGGCGATCCAGCCGGGCAGCCGGCCGAGCGCGAACAGCACCGTGAACATCTTCGTGGGGAAGCCCATGGCCTTGTAGATCAGGCCGGTGTAGAAGTCCACGTTCGGGTAGAGCCGGCGGGAGACGAAGAAGTCGTCGGCGAGCGCGATCTCCTCCAGCTCCATGGCGATGTCCAGCAGCGGGTCCGGCTTGGCCATCCGGCCCAGCACGTCCTGCGCGGCCTTCTTGACGATCGCCGCCCGCGGGTCGTAGTTCTTGTAGACCCGGTGGCCGAAGCCCATGAGCTTGACGCCGTCCTGCTTGTCCTTGACCTTGCGGACGAAGGACCGGACGTCGCCGTCGCCGGCGTGGATCTGCTGGAGCATCTCCAGCACCGCCTGGTTGGCGCCGCCGTGCAACGGGCCGAACAGGGCGTTCACGCCCGCCGAGACGGAGGCGAACAGGTTGGCGTTGCTGGAGCCGACCAGCCGGACGGTCGACGTGGAGCAGTTCTGCTCATGGTCGGCGTGCAGGACGAAGAGCATGTCCAGCACCTTCGACATCACCGGGTCGACCTCGTACGGCTCCGCCGGCACACCGAAGGTCATGCGCAGCAGGTTGTCCACGTACCCGAGGGAGTTGTCCGGGTAGAGCAGCGGCTGCCCGATGGACTTCTTGTACGCGTACGAGGCGATGGTGGGGACCTTCGCCATGAGCCGGACCGTGGAGATCTCCACGTGCTCGGAGTCGAACGGGTCCAGGCTGTCCTGGTAGAAGGTCGACAGGGCGCTGACCGCCGACGACAGCACCGCCATCGGGTGCGCGTCGCGGGGGAAGCCGTCGAAGAAGCGGCGCATCTCCTCGTGCAGCAGCGAGTGCCGCCGGATCCACTCGGTGAACTCGGTCAGCTGCTGCTCGGTGGGCAGCTCACCGTAGATGAGCAGGTAAGAGACCTCCAGGAAGGAGGACTTCTCGGCCAGCTGCTCGATCGGGTATCCCCGGTAACGCAGGATCCCCGCGTCGCCGTCGATGTAGGTGATCGCGGATGAGGCAGCTGCGGTGTTGACGAAACCGGGGTCGTACGTCGTCATCCCGGTTTCCTTCAGCAGCTTGCTCACCCCGATGCCAGCGGGGCCCTCGACCGCGGCGTGTACCGGCATCGACAGCTGCCCACCGGGGTGATCGAGCTTGACTTCCGTCATGTGGTTCCTCGCTTCGCCGGCAGATCTACGTTGAATTGCCTTCGCTTCTACCGTAATTGCGGCTCGGGGGACACTGCCCGCCGTGGTTCGGCGGTGAGGTATGCGTCACCCGATTCCCGACTGGGCCGCCGGGAAACCCACCGTCCCGCCAGGCGGGAGCCGAAGAAACCCCGCCGGGAGGCCGGCAGATCAGGACAACGCGAGGCGTCGTAGCGTACCGTCCGCTGCGACCTGGTAGACGTCGAGCTGATTCGTGCCGGCGCGGAACAGCCGGTCGTCGGTGAGCAGCGCGGCGAAGCGCCGGCCGCCGGGGTCGGTCGGCACCACCGGGACCACCGCGCCGATCCGGCCGTTGACGGCGACGGCCAGGAGCGTGCCGTCTGGTATCGCGTCCGGCACGTCACCCCAGACCAGCGCCGGGAGGGTGCCGGTGTCCGGGTCGGCGGCCCGGAAGGCGGCCAGGTCGGCGACCTGGGCGCTGCCGCCGGTCGGGCCGGCGCGGACCTCGGTGCCCACCAGGGGGTGCGGTGTCGGCAGCGGCGGCGGGGTGGGCACGCCGCCTCCGAAGGTGACCACCTGCCCGGGGGTGTCGTAGAAGTGTTTCGTGGCGTCAGCGCGGGGGGCCTGCCGGGCGGAGCGGCCGTCGACGTGCCAGGGCAGGCGGATGCCGGCTTCGTCGGCGACGGTGGGCAGCAGGTCGACGTGTTCCCAGTTGCGGTCGTCCACCCGGCCGGTCTGCTGCCCGGGTTCCTTGACGAACATGGGCACCCACGCGACCTCGCCGGCGGCGGCCTTGATGGCGTCCATGCCCCGGCCCTGCGCCCCCGGATGGAAGCTCACCCCGTGGTCGGCGGTGACGACGACGAGGGCCTGGTCGTAGAGGCCGCTGGCACGCAGCGTCCGCAGGGTCTCCCCGATCAGCCGATCGGTGTAGCCGAGCTGGGCGAGGTGCCGCTGGCGGGCCAGCTCGACCCAGCCCGCGCCGTCGTTCGGCAGGTCCTCCGGGGCGTCGTAGCGGGCGCCGGACGGCAGGTACGCCCACGGGGAGTGCGGCATCAGCAGGTGCAGGAAGTGCAGGGCGGGTCGGGGTTGCGGCTTCAGGCCGGCCAGGAAGCTGGTGAACCGTGCCGGCTGGTTGTCGTCGAGGCTGTCCCAGCGGAACTTCGGATCGGCGGGGACCGGCTCGGCGGCGTCCAGGCCGGCCTCGACGCGGGTCTGCTCCCGGTACGAGTCCTCCGGGTCGACGCGGGTGTTCGTCGGCCCGGCGACCTGGCCGAGCAGCTTGCCGGTCTCGCGGACCAGCACACCGAGGCCCTGTTCGGGTGCGACGGGCTGCTCGCACCGGCTGGGTGGGCAGAGCCGGGTGATGCTCTCCTGGGCCTGGATGTCGTACAGGCCACCGAAGGCGGTGAACAGGTTGTCCGGGTACTGCGAGTAGTGCGGCGCGACCGGCCGTGCCGGGTAGCGGCCGGTGAGCATCGCCGGCAACGCGTTGGGCGTCCAGCCGCTCACCCCGGTGGCGTTGCGGTACCAGGTCGAGCCTGCCGCCAGCTCGGCGAAGTGCGGGAACCGCGCCGCATCGATCCGGCCGTCGCCGCCGAGGAGGCTGACCAGCGGCAGCTCGTCGAGGATCAGCATGACCACCGGCGGGTGCACGGCCGCGCCCTGCGCGGCGCCGACCGCGCCGCCGTCGCCGCGCGGCAGCACGACCGCCGAGGTGGGCGAGACGAACAGGAACAGCGCCACGAAGGCCACCGGTCCGGCGGCGGCCAGTCGCAGCGCGCGGCCGGGCGAGCGCCACCGACGGTGGGTGGCCGCGCCGCCCAGACCGGCCAGACCGGCAAGCACCAGCAGGGGTACGCCCCGAAGCGGCGTCGTGTGCCGGCCCACCTGCACGGCGAAGGCGGCGAGCAGCAGCCCGACCAGCGTCATGTGGGTGAGCGCGCGGGCGGTGCGGCCGGCCAGTCGGCTCAGTGCGCCGAGCAGCGCCACGGGCACGGTGGGCGCGAGGGCCACCAGGGCGACCAGCAGCAGGATCTGGCCGACGTCGGCGCGGTGAAAGAGGAAGAAGTCGGGGCTGCGGCCGAGTACGTCCAGCAGCGGCTGGGTGATGACCAGCCCGACCAGCGCCACGATCTCCAGCAGCCGGCCCAGCTCGCCGCGCCAGCCCCGGTCCCAGCGCCCGGGTGCCGGCGGGCCGGCGACGGGTCCCGACGGGTCGGCGACTGCCGGTTCAGCCACCCATCACCGCCCGGTAGAGCGTGCGGGTGCCCGAGGGCAGTTCCAGTCGGTCGGTGATCCGGCCCCGGGTGGCGAGGAGCCGTTCGAAGGTGTCGCGCCGGTAGTCCGGGAAGAGCCCGTCGGGCTTGTTGGCCAGCAGGCGGGTGGCCATCGGGTCGTCCGGGTGGACGAACTCCACCACCACGGCGCCGCCGGGTGCGCTCAGCCCGGCCAGCCAGTCGACGACCTCCGGCAGTGGCACGTTGCGGCCGATCGCCAGGTGGTGCACCAGGGCCAGGGCGAGTACGACGTCCGCCGACGCCCGCTGCGCGAAGCCGGCACGTTCGACGCCACGCCAACCCCCGCCGGGCGACGGGTCGGCCAGGTCGACGACCAGCGGCAGGATCCGTTGCTGCCCCTCGGAGCGCAACGCCCGGTACAGCTCGTCGACCACGGCCGGATCCTGCTCGACGGCGACCACGTAGTCCGCGTGTCCGGCGGCCAGTCGGGCGTACCGGCCGTCGTTGGCGCCCAGGTCGAGCACCAGGCGCGGACGGGCGGCGGCGGCCACCGCGGTGACCACGAACTGCTCCTTGGCGACCCGGTCGCGCGCCGAGTAGCCGCAGGTGCGCTGGTAGTCCGACCAGTGGCTGCCCGTCGGACGGTGCTCCAGCCGGCGGACGAGCTTCTCGATGCCGCGTACGGTGGCCACCTGCAGGTCCCGGGAGTAGCCGGCGGCGCGCAGTTGGGCCTTCACGTCGCTGGTGCTGGCGGCGGCGTTGCGTTGCTGCATGGCGCCGTGCAGGTGCAGGTGGGTCAGGACGCCGGGGCGCAGCCGGCGGGTGCCGCCGAAGAGGGGGCGCAGCTGGTCGGCTTCGATGCCGTCGACCTGGGCGCGCAGCCAGGGCTGGAAGTCCACGCCCAGGTGGGCGGTGAGCAGCAGCGGGTAGAGCACGGTCTGGCAGAACTGCCGGTAGCCGGCCCACGGCTCCCCGTCGCGGACCGGCTCGAACGAGCCGATGTCGATGAAGACCGGTTTCGCGCCGCGCCACTGCAGGTTGTAGGCGGAGCCGTCCTTGGTGGTGAAGCCGTTCGCGAGGGCGGTGCGCAGGATCTCCAGGTGCAGCAGCGCGGCGTCGCGCAGCATGCCGAAGGACCACTCGTACGGGTGGGAGACGAACGGGATGCGCTCGTGGCGCAGCACCGCAGCCCACGGGGTGCCGGCCGCGGCGGGCACCAGCGTGGGCGGCGCGTCCTCGGTGGCGCAGACCTTGCCCGCCGAGACGAGCGTGGGAAAGAACGGGCTGGCCGCGAGGGTCCGCCAGTGCTCGGCGGCCTGGGCGTCGAGCCCACGCAGCACCTCGTCGCCGACGTGGAACACCCGGTTGGCGGGGTCGCGGAAGGAGGCGGGCTCGGGGCGTACCCCGGTGGGTGAGGTAGTCATCGTCGCGGCGACCGCTACCGCTGGTCGGTGGGTTGCCGGCGGAACCGGTCGACCAGCCGTCGCCAGTAGAGCTTGGCGGCGACCGCGGCGCCGGCCACCCCGCCGACGACGGCCTGCACGATCAGGCTGCCGGATCCCGCGTCCAGGTAGGCCAGATGGATCACCGACCGCTCCTTCCCCTCGCCCGTCTCGACACCGGCGTCCCGGGAATGCAGCGGTGAGGCTTTTAACCCAGAAAGCCGGACTTGTCCATCACCGTACGCTGCTCGTTCCCGCCGTCGCGGCCACATCGGAGGACTCCCAGCCTGGCCACAGAAAGCGCCAGCCGTCGGTACGCTGCGAAGGTGCGCTGGACAGTCGTGGACGCGCCACTGGACTCCTCCGGCGCGCGACGCGGCGAGGAGCGGGCCCCAGCCGCCCTGCGCCGGGCCGGCCTGCTGGACGCGCTCACCGCTGACGACGACGGGCAGGTGGACGAGGCATGGCTCCGCGACCCGGCCCGTGACCCGGCGAGCGGGGTGATCGGGGCCGCCGGCCTGGTCCGGGCCGGCGCGGCGCTGAGCAGCCGGGTCGCCGCACTGATCTCCGACGGTCGTCGGCCGCTCGTGCTCGGCGGGGACTGCGCGATCCTGCCCGGCATCTGCCGCGGCCTGCCGCGCACGACCGAGCTGTGGTTCGTCGACGCCCATCCCGACTTCCTCGACGGCGCGACCTCGCCGACCGGCGAGGCCGCCGACATGGACCTTTCGGTGGTAACCGGGCACGGCCCGGCCGCCGCGATCGGCGTCGACGAGGCCCTGGTCGACCCCGCACGGGTACACCTGCTCGGGCACCGCCCGCCGTCCGACGACGACGGCCGGGTCGAGGCGTCCCGGATCGATCCGGCGATCCACCAGGTGCCCGCAGCCGACCTGCTGCGCCGGGGCGCGGCTGTGGTCGGGGCGGCCCTGGCGGCCGGCGGCGACGAGCCGGCCTGGCTGCACCTCGACCTGGACGTGGTGGACCCGCGGGACCTGCCGGCGGTGACCTACCCCGAGCCGGACGGGCTGCGCTGGCCCGACCTGGCGGCGCTGGTGACCCCGCTGGCCCGCGCCGATCGGCTGCTCGGGATGAGCGTGACCGACCTGAACGCCGACGAGGACCCCGACGGACGCCACGCGCGACGCGTCGTCGAGGTCCTCGCGGACGTGCTGGGCGGCTGACCGCCGGCTGTCTCAGCCCCGCCGGTGGTGCATGCCGAGGCGCAGCAGCACGAAGCGCAGCACCGTCGCGGCCAGGTTCGCGGCCACCAGGACGGCCAGCTCCACCGGTCTGGCAGGCACGGCGACGAAGGCGTGCAGCACCGCCAGCGCCCCGCTGGTCAGCGCCAGGCCGAGCGCGAACGCCAGCAGCCCCTGCGCGTGGTGGCGACCGACGTGCCGGCTGCCGGTGATGCCGAACGTCAGCCGCCGGTTCGCCGCCGTGTTCGCCACCGCCGTCACCAGCAGGGCCAGCAGGTTCGCCGGCTGCGCCCCGAGCGCGCCCCGGGTGGCCACGAACAGCAGCAGGTACGCCAGCGTGCTGGCCACCCCGACGGCGGCGAACCGGGTCAGCTGCCGGGGCAGCCCGACCGGCACCTGCGGCGACGGCGCGGTCAGCGACGCCCGCCCGAGTTGGGCGCGCAGCTCGGCCAGCGGCAGCGCGCCGGTCATCAGCGCCCGGCCGAGGCGGCCCATCCCCCGCAGGTCGGCCAGGGCGGTGGCGACGATGTCGACCCGGCTGTCCGGGTCGTCGACCCAGTCCACCGGCACCTCGTGGATGCGCAGCCCGGCCCGTTGGGCGAGCACCAGCAGCTCGGTGTCGAAGAACCAGCCGGTGTCGCGGACGTGCGGGAGCAGCCCGGCGGCCACGTCCGCGCGGATCGCCTTGAACCCGCACTGCGCGTCGGAGAACCGCGCCGCCAGCGCGCCCCGCAGCAACAGGTTGTAGGCCCGGGAGATCACCTCCCGCTTGGTGCCGCGCACCACCCGGGACGTGTGCGCCAGCCGGGTGCCGATCGCCAGGTCGGAGTGGCCGGAGATGAGCGGCGCGACGAGCGGCAGCAGTGCGGCCAGATCGGTGGACAGGTCCACGTCCATGTACGCAAGCACCGGCGCGGACGACGCGGACCAGGCAGCGGACAGCGCCCGCCCCCGCCCCTTGGCGTCCAGGTGGCGTACGCCGACGCCGGGCAGCTCGGCGGCGAGCGCCTCGGCCACGGCGAGGGTCCCGTCCACGCTGGCGTTGTCGGCGACGGTGATCTGGAACGGGTACGGGAAGTGCTCGGTCAGGTGCGCGTGCAACCGGCGTACGCAGGGCCCGAGGTCGGCCTCCTCGTTGTAGACGGGGATCACCACGTCCAGCACCGCGCCGTCGCTGGTGGATCGGGTCCGGACGGCGGCACGGGGGCCGCCGAGCGCGGTCACGACGCCTCCGCGCCGGCGCTCAGGTCGTAGACGGTGATCCCGTCCACTGTCTGCGCCGTGAAGGTCTCCCCGACCCAGGCGGAGATCTCCTGCGAGGCGGAGCTGCCACCGTTGGCCCGGAAGCCGCCACCCCCCACGAAGTAGTGGATTTTGTGTTCGGCGACGTGGCGCTGGAACTGCGCGAGCGTCGGTGACGGGTCGCTGCCGTTGAATCCGCCGATCGGCATCACCGGCTCGCCGGTGGCCAACTGGTAGCCGGAGGCGTTGTTGGAACCGATAGTGGCCGCCACCCAGGTGTAGTCCTCGCTGTCGCGCTCCAGCAGCTCGCGCAGCGCGACGCTGGGCTCGCGGGCGTCGAGCAGACCGCCCATGCCGCCCCCGGTTTCCCGGCCACCACCGCCGCCGGGCAGCCGACCGCCGCCGGGGAAAACGCCCGGGAAGCCCGGCGCCTGCCCGCCGCCCGGAGCACCGGGCGCCTGCGCACCGCCGGGTGCGCCCGGCGCCTGCCCGCCGCCCGGGAAGCCGGGGAACTGCCCGCCGTTCCGGTCGCCGGTGCGGCCGTCGCCAGGGACCTGCCCACCGCCGGGGAACGCCATGCCGCCAGGCGGTCGCCCGCCGGGGAAGCCACCGCGACCGAAACCGCCCGCCACCGCCGGGCCGGCGCTCGGGATCGAGCCGGTGTGCGGGGTCGCGGCGGTCTGCGCCGCGTACGCCGCCGGCCCCGCCAGGGCCGCCGCCGCGCCGACGCCCAGCACCACTGACACCAGCCGGCGCGGCAGTCGGGCGGCCAGCAGGATCAGGGCCGCGGCGAGCAGGCCGGCGACCAGCACGGCGGTACGCAGCCACGGGTACCAGTCGGGGCTGCGCCCGAGCAGCACCCACGCCCACCACACGGTGACCGCGAGGGTGGCCGCGAGCGTCGCCGTGGCGGCCAGTGGACGCCACCGCCGCCAGCGGGACGCGGCAACCGGATCGTCAACCGGGTCGGCCTGCGGGCGGCGTTCGCGCCAGAGCAGGGTGACGCCGATGCCGACGAGCGCGCCGACGGCCGGGGCGAGCGCCACCGTGTAGTAGGCGTGGAAGATCCCGGACATGAAGCTGAAGATCAGACCGGTGACCAGCAGCCAGCCGCCCCACAGCAGCAGGCCAGCCCGGGTGCGGTCGGTCCGCGCGGTCCGCCCGGCCACCACCAGACCCGCGACCAGCAGGATCAGCGCGGCCGGCAGCAGCCAGGAGATCTGACCGCCGACCTCGCCGTCGAACATCCGCAGCAGGCCGGTCTGCCCGGAGAACGGGCCGCCGCCACCGCCCATCCGCCCGGCGCCGCCGCCGACGCTGCCCACCTCGTCGCCGGTGATCCGGCCGAGGCCGTTGTAGCCGAGGGTCAACTCCAGGATGCTGTTGCCCTGCGACCCGCCGATGTACGGGCGGGAGCTGGCCGGGACGAGTTCGACGACGGCCACCCACCAGCCGGCGGACACCACCACCGCGAGACCGGCCAGCAGCAGTTGCCGCACCCGCCGCCACAGCCCGGTCGGCGCGGCCAGCAGGTAGACACCCGCGAACACCGGCACCAGCAGGAACGCCTGGAGCATCTTGGTCAGAAAGCCGAAGCCGACAAGCGCGCCGGCCAGCACGATCCACCGGGTGCTGGCCGTCTCCAGCGCGCGCACGACGGCGTACGCGCCGCCGACCAGCAAGAGCACGAGCAGCGCGTCCGGGTTGTTGAAGCGGAACATCAGCGTCGCCACCGGGGTGAGGGCGAGGACGGCGCCGGCGATCAGGCCGGCGACCGGCCCGTACCAGCGCCTGACGCTCGCGTAGAGCACGCCGACGGAGGCGACCCCGCACAGTGCCTGCGGGACGAGCATCGCCCAGCTGTTGAGCCCGAAGACGCGCACCGACAGGGCCATCAACCACAGCGAGGCGGGCGTCTTGTCCACGGTGATCGAGTTGGCCGCGTCCGACGAGCCGTAGAAGAACGCCTTCGCGCTCACCGAGCCGGCCTGCACGGCTGCCGCGTAGAACGAGTTGGCCCAGCCGGAGGCGCTCAGGCCCCAGAGATAGAGCAGGCCGGTGCCCAGGAGCAGGACCACCAGGGCGAGCCGGGTCCAGGTCGCCGCACGGCCCGCCGGCGGCGAGTGTTCCCCGGGGTGCGTGGTCGTGCGGGGCGGTCCCACCGGTTCGGCGGGCGTCGTCGGCAGGGTGTCTGTTCTGTCCATGCGGCAAGCCTCGGCGGCCGGACTGGCGGGACCCCGTGCGCCGACTATGCGTCAGCTGTGGGATTGGGCAGGCGGACGACGAACACGGTCCGCCCCGGCCGACTGTCGACGGCGACGGTGCCGTGGTGGGCCTCCACCACCGCCGCCACGATCGCCAGGCCGAGGCCGGTGCTGCCGTGCGCCCGCGACCGGGAGCTGTCGCCCCGGGCGAACCGCTCGAACATCTCCGGCCGTAGCTCCGCCGGCACCCCCGGCCCGTCGTCGGCGACGGTGAGCACGGCGGCGTCCGCCTCGACGGCCAGCGTGGTGGTGACAGTCGTGCCGGGCGGGGTGTGCACGCGGGCGTTGGCCAGCAGGTTCGCCACCACCTGGTGCAGGCGGGCGGCGTCGCCGGGCACCCGGATGACCACCTCGGGCAGGTCGAGCTGCCAGCGGTGCTCGGGCCCGGCCACGTGCGCGTCGCTCACCGCGTCCACCACCAGGGCGGACAGGTCGACCGGGTCCACGGCGAGCGGCCGGCCGGTGTCGAGCCGCGCCAGCAGCAGCAGGTCGTCGACGAGACGTGTCATCCGGGTGCTCTCCGACTCGACGCGGCGCAGCGCGTGCGCCACGTCGGCGGGGACCTCGTCGCGGCCGCGCCGGGCCACCTCGGCGTACCCCCGGATCGCCGCGAGGGGCGTGCGCAGTTCGTGGCTGGCGTCGGCGACGAACTGGCGTACCCGGGTCTCGCTGGCCTGCCGCGCGGACAGCGCGTCGGCGACGTGGCCGAGCATCCGGTTGAGCGCCGCGCCGACCTGACCGACCTCGGTCCGCGGGTCGGTGTCCCCGGCCGGCACCCGGACGGCGAGCGCGACCTCGCCCCGGTCCAGCGGCAGCTCGGTGACCCGGGTGGCGGTGGCGGCGACCCGGTTCAGCGGGCGCAGCGTGGCGCGCACGATCAGCGCGCCGGCCGCGCCCGCGAGCAGCAGCCCGACGGCGGCCACACCGGCCTGCGCGGCGACCAGCGCCCAGACGGTGTCCCGCACGCCCGACAGCGGGATCGCCACGGCCAGCACGTCTCCGTTGGGGAGCTGCCGCGCCACCGCCCGGACATCACCGCCCCCGCCGAGGCCGACGGTGCGCGGCCGACCGTCGGTGGGCAGCGCGACCAGCCGCGCGGCGTCCGCGGCTGGCACGTCGGCGAGGCTGCCGTTCTCGGTACTCCTCGTCGCCGTGGTGACGCCGTCGGCGAGGCGCACGGCCAGCGAGCCCGGCGGAAAACCGCGCGGAGGCTCCGGCGGGGGCGGGTCGACGCCGCCCGGACGTGAGGCGGGCCGCCCGGGGTCGCTGCCCTGGCGGAACCACGGCGGCACGTCGGCGCGCGGCCGGTCGCCCATCGTCAACTGGGCGTCGACCTGGCCGACCAGGAAGTGCCGCAGGGCGACAGTGGTGAGCCCGCCGATCGCCACGCTGACCAGGGCGAGCAGTGCCACCAGGGCGAGTACCAGGCGGGTCCGCAGCGACCGGCCCGCAAGCCAGCGCCGGGCGACGCGCAGCGGCCGGCGGCGCGGCCCCCGGTCAGTCGGCGGGCTTGAGGACGTAGCCCGCGCCGCGCAGCGTGTGGATCATCGGCGGTCGGCCGGCGTCGATCTTCTTACGCAGGTACGAGATGTACAGCTCCACCACGTTGGCCTGGCCACCGAAGTCGTAGTTCCACACCCGGTCGAGGATCTGCGCCTTGCTCAGCACCCGGCGCGGGTTGCGCATCAGGTAGCGCAACAGCTCGAACTCGGTGGCGGTCAGCGTGATGAGCTGGCCGGCGCGGCGGACCTCGTGGCTGTCCTCGTCGAGGCTGAGGTCGCCGACGGTCAGCAGCGCCTCCCCCTGGGCGGCGACCGCGAAGCCGGAGCGGCGCAGCAGCGCGCGCAGCCGGGCGATCACCTCCTCCAGACTGAACGGCTTGGTCACGTAGTCGTCGCCGCCCACGGTCAGCCCGGCGATGCGCTCCTCGACCGCGTCGCGGGCGGTCAGGAACAACACCGGCACGGTGGGGGCGTGCTCGCGCAGCCGGCGCAGCACCTGGAAGCCGTCCAGGTCGGGCAGCATCACGTCGAGCACGACGGCATCCGGCTGGAACTGCCGCGCGGCGCTCAGCGCCGCCATCCCGTTGCCGGCGCTGCGCACCTGCCAACCCTCGTAGCGCAGCGCCATCGCCAGCAGGTCGGTGAGCGTCGCCTCGTCGTCGACCACCAGCACCCGGACCGGTTCGCCGTCGGGGCGGCGAAGCTCGATCCGGCCCGGCACGGTCTGCCCCTGGATGACCATGGCCCCCATCGTGGGCGGGTCCGCTGTGTCGCGGCTCTGCCCCACCTGTGCGCCAGCTGTGCGGCCGGGCCGCCGGACCACCGCTCAGCCCTCGCCCGTGCTCACTCGGACACCCCGTAGGCGTCGGTCCGCACGAACCGCATGCTCCACCCGCCCAGGCCGTCCGGCCTGTCGCGCTCGTAGAGGTGGTCGGGACCGGGCTGCGTCGGGCCGGTGCCGTCCGGGTGCCGCATGATCCAACGCCGTGGCGGGGCCCCGTCCGCATCGGCCGGAACCTCGCGGACCAGGCCGTCCGCGGGACCGCCCACGAAGCGTACGGTGACCTCGCTCATCGCGGTGTCCCCCTGGTGACCGTGCCGGCACGCTCGGTGCGCCCAGCCCTGGATCGCAAGCTACCGCACCCGCCACCGGGCCGCGCCGGTGTACGCCCGGATCGGCCGCGCCCGATCACCGCACGGTTTGCCCAGCTCGGACCCCGGGTACCGCGTTCGAAGGCACCCGCCGTCGGCGGGCGAGAGCGAGGAGTGGTCGATGCGCACGCTGGACGGGCGGTACCAGCTCGAACAGCGTATCGGCGTGGGCGGGATGTCCGAGGTGTGGCGAGCGCACGACCGGGTGCTGGACCGGCCGGTCGCGGTGAAGCTCATCTCGCCCGGCCCGGGGGATGTGCACGACCTGGTGGACCGCATCCGCACGGAGGCCCGCTCCGCCGCGCGGCTGGTGCACCCGAACGTCGCGAGCGTGCACGACTTCGGCACGTCCTCGACGCTCCCCGGCCGCCGGACGCCCTACATCGTGATGGAGCTGGCCGAGGGCGAGACGCTCGCCGCGCACCTGCGGGCCGGCCCGCTGGACTGGCGCATCTCGGTACGCGTCTGCGCGGAGGTCGCCGCCGCGCTGTCCGCCGCCCACGCGAGCGGCATCGTGCACCGCGACGTGAAGCCGGCCAACGTCATGCTCACCCCGGTCGGGGTGAAGGTCCTCGACTTCGGCATCGCCACCCCGGCCGGCGTCGCGGACCCGATGCCGGACGGCATGGTGCTCGGCACCCCGGCGTACCTGGCGCCCGAGCAGCTCGACGGCACGCCCCCGACCCCGGCGGCCGACATGTACGCCCTCGGTGTGCTGCTCTACTACTGCCTGACCAGTCGGCTGCCCTACCAGGCGAGCAATGCGGCGGAGCTGCTGACGCAGCGTCGGACCCGGCCTCCG
Organism: Micromonospora sp. NPDC049004; assembly: GCF_040649315.1. Classification (NCBI taxonomy): domain Bacteria; kingdom Bacillati; phylum Actinomycetota; class Actinomycetes; order Micromonosporales; family Micromonosporaceae; genus Micromonospora; species Micromonospora sp. NPDC049004. The sequence continues at coordinate 586,361 of NZ_JBEZFG010000001.1, read as the reverse complement.
GAGCCGCTGCCCGAGATCGACGGGCTGCCGCCGGAGGTGTCCGAGCTGTGCCGCTCCTGCCTGGCCGACGACCCGGCGGAGCGTCCGACCAGCCTGGTCGCCGCGCTGCTGCTGGCCGAGGCCGTGGACGCCCGGGTGTACGTGCCGATGATGATCCCCACGCCGCGCCGATCCGCGTCGACGTCGCCGTGGACCGAACGGGCCGCCGCGGAGGCCACCGAGGCGCTGTCGATGGTCGACGGGCCCTGAACCCGGGTGGCCCGGCGTTTCGCCAGCCCTCGGCCGGGTAGCCGGGCTGGTGAGTGACGGGAGGAACGCGATGCCGAGTCCCAGTTCCTGGCTGCATGAGGCCACCGCGACGGCCGAGGGCGGCCATGTACGCACCGACGACGGGGGGCTCAGCACGCCGCTGGCGTCGCCGCTGGCGGCGCACTGCACCGGCCTGAGACCGGAGCAGTTGTTGGCCGCGGCCTTCGCGTCCTGCCTGCACCACGCGGCGGTGGAGGCGGCCGGGGAGATCACGAACGAGGCGCACACGGTCCAGGTACGCGCCGAGGCGAAGCTGGGCCGCGACGACGACGGCCGTTACCGCGCCGATGTGCACGCCTCGATCTCGTCGGCCGGCCTGAGCCGCGCGCAGTTGGCCGATCTGGTCGAGTACGCCGATCGGCTCTGGCCGTTCTCCAGCGGAGACAACACGCGGCACCGACTGACCGTGACGCCGGCGGAGAACGGCCGACACTGATCAGTGCCGGTCTGCGGGCTTTCGCAGGCCCATCCGTCGGACGACCACCGTGGGCCTCCACCGTCCGGTGGAGCGGACACCCTCCGAAGAGTGGATGCTCGGGGAGCGGCCGGAGTCGGTGCGGGATCCGGCAGCGGTGACCGGGTTAGCCGGGCTAGTCGGGAATAACCGGCTCGCCTGATCAGCGAGGTTTCACCATTTCCACCGATCTTCGCCCGATATGACAGCCATGATCCGGGCAAATTGTGGCGCATGCCACCGTACGGGCCGATGGCAGCGGGCCGTCGACTATCTAGCCTCGGCGGGTGCATCCCGTCGACCCCGCCGCCCAGAAGCTGACCGACGCGCTCCCGACCACCCGTTCGGGCGACGCCGCATCAACCGAACGGACGATCGGCCGTCACCGGGCCCCCGACCCGCCGCGCCGCCCCCGACTGGGCTCCACCCCCGTCCGGGTCGCCCTGGCCACCGGCGTCACCTGCTGTCTCGGCCTGGGCGCGTTCGCCGCCGCCCGGGGCGCCGAGGACACCCCGCGGCCCGTACGACCGATGGCCGACGCGCTGGCCGACCGGGCCGCCATCGCCGACGAGCGCGCCTCCCGGTCGCTGGACCGCGACGCCGCCCCCGCCCGGGTCATTCCCACCACCCCCACGGCGTCGCCGACGCCCACCCCCACCGCCACCCGCAAGGCGCCCAAGAAGCCGGTCAAGCCCCGCCGGCCGCGCCCGGTGGCCGGGCTCGACCAGACCCAGATGGACAACGCCAAGATCATCGTGGATGTCGGCCTGGAGCTGAAGATGCCGCGCCGCGCCCTGGTGGTGGCGCTGGCCACCGCGATGCAGGAGAGCAACCTCTACAACCTGGCCAGCGACGTGCTGCCGGAGTCGACGCAGTACCCGCACCAGGGCAGCGGCGCCGACCACGACTCGGTCGGGCTGTTCCAGCAGCGGCCCAGCAGCGGCTGGGGCACGGTGGCCGAGCTGATGCGCCCCTCGTACGCCGCCCGGGCCTTCTACACGGCGCTGGCCGAGATCCCCGGCTGGGAGGACATGAGCGTCACCGCCGCCGCCCAGGCCGTGCAGATCTCCGCCTTCCCCGACGCGTACGCCCAGCACGAGGAGCGCGCCAGCACCGTGGCGGCGGCGCTCGCCGTCTGAGCCTGCGTTCAGCGGGCCGGACGCCCGCTGGGCGGTTCGGCGCCCGCGTCCCGGCCGCCGGCCGCCACCCGGGTCGCCGGTACGCCCGTTCCGGCCGCCGCCGTGGGCGTGTCGGCCGGCACCGGCTCGACGCTCACGCCGGTGAGGATCTCGTCGACCAGCGCCGCCCGGCGACGCCGCGCCTGCAACGCCTCCTCGAAGTCCCGCCGGGCCTGCACGGCGTCCGCGTACGCCTGCTCGCGCACGCGCCGGGCCTCCTCGCGGGCCTCGTCCAGCTCGCAGCGGGCCTGCGCCAGGATCTCGGCCGCCTCCCGCCGCACGGCGTCGCCGGCCTGCCGGGTCGTCCCCGCGTCGCCCAGGTCGAGCCGCTGGAGCAGCCCGCTGAGCCAGGTCGCCTCCTGGCGGATCTCGTCCCACTCGCGGGTCGCCCCGGCGGCGCCCTCCGCCCGCGCCGCGAGTCGGGACAACCGGATCCCCAGCTCATCCAGGCAGGAATCCACCTGCCGCTGGTCGTAGCCGGTCTTCACGACGGAGAACCTCATACTGTCGCCCCCAGGCAGCCGCTGTTACATCCCCACCTGGATCCTCGGACGCGGCGACGACGACCGAGGCGGTTCGGGAAAATTGTTCAGCATGCGTGCGCGTCAGGCGGGCGCGGCGCGGCGACGGGCCACGTCGGGCCGGCGGCGGGGACAATGCCGACCGGCCGCGCCGGGCGGATCACTGGCGCTTGGGCAGCACGACCACGCGGCCGAAGAACTCGTCGATGCGGCGCACCACGTCGTTGAAGTCGTCGAGGTCGATCGGCTTGGTGACGTACGCGTTGGCCTGCAACGTGTAGCTGCCCACGATGTCGGTGTCGGCGTTCGAGGTGGTCAGCACCACGATCGGAATCGTCCGCAGATCCTCGTCCTGCTTGACCGCGCCGAGCACCTGACGCCCGTCCATCCGCGGCATGTTCAGGTCCAGCAGGATGACGTCCGGTCGGCGGGCCTGCACGTGCCGGCCCTCGGCGCGCAGGAACTCCATCGCCTCCTCGCCGTCGCTGACCACGTCAATGATCTTCTCGACGTCGGAGTCGGCCAACGCCTCCTCGATCATCAGCACGTCACCCGGATCGTCGTCGACCACCAGGATGCGTACCGGCTGCGGGCTGTCGCCCATCACTACCTGCCTCGGGTCGGCGGAGAAAGGAGACCGGAACGGTCACCGTGCTGGCGGGGAAATCTAGCTGATCAGGAGGCGCTCTTGAACGCCGGGTCGACCGTGTCCGGAAGGTATCGCAGCACGTCCGCCAGACCGGTGACCCGCAACACACGCTCGACCCGCCCGGTGGCGCCCGTGATCCGCAACCAACCCCCGTCGGCGGCGACCTGGTTGTCGCCGCGGACGAACACGGCCATCCCGGTGGAGTCGCAGAAGGTCAGGTCGGTGAGGTCGAGCAGCACCCGCCGCTCGCCCGCCGCGGTGAGCTTGTCGATGGCGGCAGCCAGCTCCCCGGCGGTGCTCAGGTCCAGCTCACCGGCGAGCCGCAGGCAGGCCGCACCGCCGTCGCGCTCGGCGTGGCTGACGCTGAACGTCACCGTTCTCCCCCTCGCTCCACCCGTCGGGTGGGACGTTTGCAGTCCGGCAAGTATACGCAGGGGGGTACGACGGTCCGCAGCGCGTGGTGATCGTCCGGGCGATCCGTCAGAGCGCGGGACGGGACGCCGCGGGCAGCCCGGCACTGCTGCGCGCGAGCGTGTGTGACGCGCGGGGAAAGTCGCGCAGCACGGCGGCGTAGTGCTCCAGGGTCAGGGCAACCGCACCGGCCGGCACCCCCCGACTCGTCAGGATCTCCACCAGCCACTGGACGAACTCGGTGAACAGCGAGGCGTCGTCGACGTAGAGCGAGGCGGCCAGCGAGTCCAGGATGTGCCCCAGGTCGCTCGCGGTCGAGTCGAGCTGGGCGGCCGTGTAGTCGCGGGTCGCCGGCACCCGTTCGCGCAGGTCGGTCAGCGCGCTGTCGATCAGCTCACCCCTGCGGCGCACGAGACTCGCGTACTCGTCGTCGGCCAGGTGACCGAGCTGCGCCGGGGGCACCCGCCGCAGCGCCCGCTCGTCGGCGATCAACTCGGCCGCCGCCGGCGCGTTCGGCGCCCAGGCCGCGCCGAGCCGGGCCGCCCACCGGCCGTCCGCGCCGAAGCCCCGCCCGCCGACCACGACCGGCACGTCCGAACGCCGGCACGCCTCGATCATCCGGTGGGCGTGCGGCAGCCGCATCGGCAGCGCGCAGGCCAACGCGACCGCCTGCGCGTCATGCCGGTGCAGGTACGACACCAGGTGCGCCGCCGGCACGCTGGCGCCCAGGAAGGTCACCTGCCAGCCGCGCAGACGCAGCACCTCGGCCACCAGCCGGGGCGGCAGCGCGTGCCACTCGCCGTCCATGCAGGCCACCACGATCCGCCCGCCGGTCGGGCGCGGGTTGGCGTGCGTTGCCACCGCGGCCACCACCCGCTCGCTGATGTGGGTCGCCGCGTGCTCCTGGGCCACGCTCCACTCGTTGCGGGCCCACCGCTCCCCCACCTCGGCCTGGGCCGGCGCGACCAGGTCGAGCAGCACCCGCTCCGGCGGCACGCCCGCGTCGAGCAGGCCGAGCGCCACGTCGATCGCGGCGTACTCGTCGGCGTCGGCGAGGCAGGCCAGGTAGCCGGGGTAGGCGCCGGTCAGGTCCGTGGTCGTGGCGGGGGCGGTCACGCGGGGCTCTCCCTCTGCTCGTCGGCGCTCGTCGAGGGGGGCACCGAGTGCAGGTGCCGCGCACCCCGCCCGCCCGGGCTGACCGCCCGCAACGCCAGCACCGCGATGTCGTCGTGGTCGCCGTGCCCCAGCCAGTCACAGGTGACCTGCTCGACACGTTCGGCCAGGGCCGGCGCCGGCATCCGCTGGCAGCCGGTCAGGGCCGTGACCAACCGCTCGGCGCCGAACAGCTCGTCGCCGCGGCGGCCCCCACGGGCCTCGGTCACACCGTCGCTGTAGAGCAGGCACGTCTCACCCGGCGCCAACCGCACGGTCACCTCACCGACGCGCGGGTCGGGCACCACGCCGATCAGCATGCCGCGCAGCGGCACCGACTCGACCTCGCCCGAGTTGCGCAGCACCAGCGGCGGCAGGTGCCCACCCCCGGCCATCGTGAGGGTGACGCCGCCGTCGCGCTGCGGACGGGCCACACCGAGCACGATGGTGGCGAAGCGGCCCTGGCCGTGCGCCTGGGTCGTCTCCAGCAGCGCGTCGTTGAGCAGTCGCAGCAGGCGCCCCGGGTTCGACTCCACCCGGTGCAGCGCCTGGAGACACTGGCGGAGCTGGCCGGTGAAGACCGCCGCCTCGACGCCCTTGCCGGAGACATCGCCGAGGAAGAACACGGAACCGCCGTCGGCGAGCCGGTGTGAGCCGTAGAAGTCGCCACCGATCCGCAGCCCCGCCTGGGCCGGACGGTACGCGGTGCCCCACTGCACACCGGCGGTCTCGACCGGCTCGACCGGCAGCAGGCTGGCCTGCAGGGTGTCGGCGACCTCGGCCTGGTCGCGGTAGAGCAGGGCGGTGGTCAGCGCCGCGCCGGCCCGGGCGGCGAAGGCACGAATCAACCCGACGTCGTCCTCGTCGTACCACCGGCTGGACCGTCGGGCGACCAGCAGCACCCCGACCGGAGCGTCCCGGCCGGGCAGCGGAACGACCCGGGCGACGCTGTCGGCGCCCGTCAGGCCGGGCAGCCAGCCGGCGTCGACAGCCTGCTCCACCAGCCAGTCGAGGGCGTGCGGCTCGACGCCGGTCAGCGCTTCGGCGATCGCGGCCGGCAGGGCGGGGCCGGCCAGCACACCGCTGTCGACAATCGGCGACTCGTCGTCCGCCCGGGAGGCCCGCCACCACCGGGCTCGCCCCGCACGCGGCGCCAGCACCAGCACGGCCACCTCGGCGAGGGTCGGCACGGCGAGGCGGACGACCGCCGCGGCGGCCCGGTCCGGGTGCAGCGGGTTGCCCAGCTTGTCGCCCACCACGGCCAGGAACGCCGAGCGGGCCCGTTCGGCGAGCAGCGCGTCGGCGCGGCTGACGCTCTCGGTGACGTCCTCCACGTACCAGCAGCAGCGACCGGCGGACAGGGGCACCTGGCGGGCGGTGAGCCGACGACCGTGGTGGGTGAAGCCGCCGGGGCGCCCCTCGCCCAGACCGGCGACGCCGGACGCGGCCAGCGCGACACCGGGGACCACCTCGGGCAGCAACCGCTCGGCCACCGGGCTGACGTGTTCGACGACACCGTCGGCGTCGCAGACCACCAGGCCCTCGCGGAAGTGCTCGACCACCTCGGACCAGTCGGGCGCGGCCCGATCACGGTCGGGGGCCAGCGGCGGCAGCGTGGGAGTCGGCCAGGACGACGCGTCGGCGGACCACGCCGGGGGCCGTGTGGTGCTCGGCGTGGAGATCCGTCCGTCGCCCGGGTCGGTGTCCCTGACGTCGGAAGCAGTCACCAGCTGAGCCTCACTCCTTGTCGTCCACCCGAACCCGCACCGGAACCGGCGTCTGTGGTCAAATCTCTCCGACCACCCTACGCCGGTCCACCGCGACCGGCATCCCACGGCAGGTCGCGGGGCCTCGGTCGCGTACCGGGCGGACCCGCCCGACGGTTGTTACGATCCCCTCGCACCGGCTGGAACGTCGCGTGCGGAAAGGCGTGATCGTGGCATCGGAAGGGCGCGGCCCCGAAGCGACCCAGCTGTGCATGTCCGTCGATCGATCCGATCCCGACATGCCCCTGATCCGCGTGGGCGGCGAACTGGCGTACCTGACCGTGGCGCCGCTGCGCGCCGAGGTCGACCGGGTCCTCGCCGACGCGCCACGGGCCATCGTGCTGGATTTCGCCGACCTGCACTTCATCGACAGCAGCGGCCTGGGCGTGATCGTGCACGCGTGGCGGGAGGGCCAGGAGGTCGGCACGACCCTGCGGCTGCGGGCGGTCCCCCGCTTTCTGGCGACGATCCTGGACATCACCGGGGTGGCGGCGCTGCTCGACCGGCCGCTGCCGACGACACGTGCGATCGGCCCCGGCTCGCCGCGGTCCGCCGCCAGCGCGTGATCCGGCGGGTCGCGGCCCCGGGGTTTGCGTTCCGCCGCCTGACTGGGAACGATGGTGGAATGTCTCACCAGCTGTTGACCATCGAGGTGACCCGGCTCGACGCCGGTCACGTCCGGCTACGGCTGACCGGTGAGCTGGACTACGACACCGCCCCGGAGCTGATGGCTGCCGCAGCTGAGCTGCACGGCGAGCAGCAAGTGACGATCGACCTGGCCGGTGTCGGCCTCTGCGACTCGTCGGGCCTCAGCGCCCTGCTGATGGTGCACCGGGGCGCCGGGGCGATCCGGCTGACCGGGGTCAGCGCCCGCCTCCAGCAGCTGCTGGACCGCACCGGGCTCACCGACCTGCTGGCCGTGGAGCACACCGTCGCCGACGACGACGCCACCCACCTGCGCGCCCTGGGCTGACGACCGCACCCACCCACCGCCTGGTCGCCACCCCTAACCAAAGGGGGGTGGCCCCCGACCCTGGGACCTGGGGTCGGGGGCCGGAGGAATGTCTAGGGCGCGGTCATCGGCTGGAGCCGGGGGCCGCCGTCGCGCAGTTCGACGGCCGACGGAGGTTCGATGTCGTCGGGTTCCCCCGAGTCGGGCGTCTGGTACAGGTAGCGGACAAACTCCCCACCCGCCTCGTTGTCGTCCGCACCCGGCCACTGGCCGATGCAGTCCATTCCGACCACTTCCCGGCCGGTTCCGTCGGCCTCCTCCAGCAACGCCCACAGGCTCACCGGATAGCACCGGGTGGCGTCGGGCGCGAGTTGCCAGCGGGCGTACCAGCCGGGTCGAGCGGGAACGATCTCGACGATCCGTTTCATGACGACCTTCCTTCCGCGTACCTCGGAAGAACTGCGGTCCTGCCCCGATCCTGCGGGCCGCACGGGTGAGCACCCCTCACCCCGGGCGGATGAAGCCTCATCGACGCTCCGCCCTACCGGGCCGGCGGCGTCCGTTTCGGCTCCCGGGGCGGCGGGAACGCGACGGGCGCAGGATCGATCCCCAGCGGAAGGGGCGTCACCATGCGCAAGCAGATGGAGGGCGACAACCAGCGGCGCCGGGCGCTGGCCCGGCAGGCCCGCGAACAGGGCGGTCAGCCCAGTGAGTTCGGCGCGAGCCTGAGCGCCTCCAAGCAGCTCACCAGCCTGGACCAGGGCAAGCGGGCCGGCCCGCCGCCGGCCGGACGGCACAAGTCGGACACCACGCGCGGTGGACCGGCCCCGCCGTCGAAGGGCACCGCGGACAATCCGCGCCCGCAGCCGCCACCCGGTGGCGCGGCCGGAGTGAACAGTGTCGGCTACCAGGATCTGGTCGACGACGTCCGACGCCGGTCCGGCGTCGACTTCTCGACGGCCAAGGTGGGCGCCGAGGCGACGGTGCTGGTGCTGGCCTTCGCACTGGACGCCGCGGAGCGGCAACGCCTGCTCGCCGCCGTGCCGAACTCGCTGCACGACGTCGTGCCCGTCGACGGCATCGAGCGGCACCGCGACCTGCCCGGCTTCCTGGCCGAGGTGGGCCGGATCAGCGGACGTACCCCGGAGCAGGCCCGCTACCAGGTCGAGGCGACACTCGCCGCGCTCGCCGACCAGGACGGCGACCTGGTCGAGTCCCTGCACGTCCCCGACGGCCTGCGGGAGCTGCTGAACCCGCCGGCGGCCGGCGGCGGCATCGTGGGCGCCTCCACCACCACACCCACCCTGGACGAGGCCCAGCTCCGGGCGGCGCTGGACGACCTGCCGTACTGGGCCGGCGACAGTGGCGGCCTCTACCGCGTGATCGCCCTGCCGCCGGACAACCTGGACCGGGTGCTCGCCCGGCTGGACCGGCTGCGCGAGGAGACCGGGCGCGGCCCGAGCATCGGACGTCCGGGCGGCACGGCCGCCGTGCTGACCGTGCGCACCAACCAGGCCGACGGGGTGACCGCGCTCGACGTGGACCTCGCCCACACGATCGACGACGCCATCGACGAGGTGGGCGCGGGGATGGCCGGCGGCTGACCGTCGCCGACGGCGCACGCGGGCCGGCGGACGCGGGTACCTCCCGCGCCGCCGGCCCGTCCGCTGTGCCGCGCGCGGCCCGTCGACCACCGGCCCGTCGGGTCCGCGAGCCGCTCGGTTAGCGTGCCGTCATGAACCGTGCCGCCGACCGGTTGGAGCTGGTAGCCGATCCGGTCCGCCGAACCGGACGAACGCTGCTCTCCGCCGGCGTCGAGCAGTCGTACGTCGATGTCGAGGATCCCCGGCACCTGCACTTCGAGTACGTCCGGCGGATCGCCTCGGCCGTGGAGCTGGCCGCCCCGGCGGGCGTACCGCTGAGCGTGCTGCACCTCGGCGGCGGCGCGTTGACGCTGCCGCGCTGGTTGGCCGCGACCCGGCCGGGCTCCGCGCAGCGGGTGGTCGAGCGGGACCGGGCGGTGGTCGAGCTGGTCGCCCGGGAGCTGCCGCCGCTGCCGCCCGAGGTGCGGGTGGAGGTCGCCGACGCCCGGGACGCCGTCACCGCCACCACGCCCGGCGCGTACGACCTGGTGATCGCCGACATCTACCGGGCGGCCCGGATGCCCCGCCACGTACGCACCGTGGAGTTCGCGGCCGAGGTGGCCCGTGCCCTGCGCCCGGGCGGGCTCTACCTGGTCAACGTCACGGACCTACCGCCACTGGTCGGCACCCGGGTGCAGGTGGCAACGTTGCGCGCGGTCTTCGGCGACGTCTGCGTGTTCGGGGACCGCCGGATGCTGCGCGGCCGGCGCTACGGCAACCTGGTGCTCGCCGCGACGCACCGCCCGGGCGGTCTACCGGTCGGCCGGCTCGCGGCGGCAGCCCTGCGCGACCCGATCCCTGGCGGGCTGCTGCACGCCGCGGCGCTGGACACGTTCGTCGCCGGCGCCCACCCGTTCACCGACGACTAGGCCGTGCCTTCCCCCGGGGCCCTTTCAGCGGTGGCCATGAGCGGGGGGCGTGGGCTGGCCGAGGACCGCTTTCGACTCGTCGACGAGTCCGGTCAGGCGCGCGACCTCGGTGTCGGTCAACTGTTCGGCAACGTCGGAAGCTGCGATGTTGGACCGCAGGTGGTCGGTACTGCTCGTGCCGGGGATGACGACCATGGAGGGCGAACGGCGCAGCAGCCAGGCCAGTGCGATCTGGGCCGGTGTGGCACCCAGGCGCTCTGCCGGGCCGGTCAGCTCGTGGTGGCCGCTGAGCCGTCCGGCGGCCAGCGGGAAGTAGGGGATGAAGAGGATGCCCCGGGTCTCGCAGTCGACGAGGACCTGGACGCCGCTGCGGTCAAGCAGGTTGAAGCGGTTCTGCACCGCCGCGATGGGGGTCATCTGCTGGGCGCGGGCCAGCACCTGCGGGGACGCGCCGGACAGGCCGATGCGGCGGATCAGCCCCTGGTCTCGCAGCTGGACGAGTGCGCCGAGCGACTCCTCCAGCGGTACGTCCTGGTGCGCGCCGGGGGTGTCGCCGACGAGTCGGAGGTAGGTCAGCTCGCTCGCGTCCGTTCCCATGTCGGTAAGGGCCTCGTGAACCTGCCGCCGGACCGTCTCCGGGCGACCGTCGACGATCCAGGACTTGTCCGGGCCGCGCTCTGCGCCGACCTTGTTGCCCACGATCACGCCCTCGGGGATCGGTCCCAGCGCCTGCCCGATCAGCTGGTTCACCGTTCGTGGCCCGTAGGCGTTCGCGGTGTCGAAGAAGGTCACGCCCAGCTCGACAGCCAGGCGCAACACCCGCCGCGCCGCCTCCGGGTCGTCCGGGAATCCCCAGACGTCAGGGCCCGCAAGCTGCATGGCGCCGTATCCCACACGATTCATCGACCTCTCCTGCCCGTATCACTGCGACGGCATTTTCCGTATCGCTGTCCGAACCAGTGATACGCCTTATGCCGTAGCATTGCAACCGTGGATGATGCGAAGACCCGCAGTCGCCGGCAGATCCTGGAAGTCGCGGCCGAGCTCTTGGAACGGGAGGGCGCCCAGGCGCTCTCCACCCGCGCCGTCGCAGCGGCGGCAGGCATCCGTGCCGCCTCCCTGTACCAGCTCTTCGGCGACAAGGACGGGCTCCTTTCGTCGCTGGCCATCCACGCCTTCGACCTCTACCTGGCGCAGAAGCACACGTTGCCGTCGAGCGGCAACCCGGTCGACGACATTCGTCGCGGATGGGACATGCACGTCGACTTCGGCCTGAAACACCCCGCCCTCTACCTGCTGATGTACGGCACCGACCGCCCCGGCCGGCGCCCACCTGCCGCGCGGCAGGCTCAGGAACTCCTCATGACGTTCCTCGGCCGCGCCGCCTCCGACGGCCGCCTACGGGTGCCGCCCGTCCTTGCCGCCCACCTCACGCTGGCAGCGGTAACCGGCACCACGCTCTCCCTGATCGGCATCCCCGAGAGCGAACGCGACCCGGAGGTCTCACCGCGCATGCGGGAAGCACTCATCGACACCCTGACCACCGACACGAGCCCAGCCCCGGACTCCACCCTCGCCGCTCGCGCCCTCGCGCTCGATGCCGCCCTCGGCGGGGCGGATCCAACTGACGTTCCGCTCCGCCCCGTCGAGACCGCACTCCTGCAGGACTGGCTCCAGCAACTCGCCCACTAGGACGAGCCGGGCCCCTCGAAGACCATTTGTCAGCCACGGCCCAGGACGCGCCCGCGCGTCCGCATTGCCGGGTTTCCGAGGGTGCGCGCGGGGAAGGCCCGCCGGGTGAGCAACGCCGACGATCGGACCACCGCCCGCCGGGCCCTGGTCGTGATCGGCCTGGTGCTGGCGACCGCGCTCGCCCTGGCCTTCGTGTACGCGACCCGCCGGGTGCTGGTCTGGGCGGTGGTGGCCGCCTTCTTCGCGGTCGCGCTCAAACCGGCGGTGGACTGGCTGCAACGCCGGTTCGTGCGGCGGCGGGCGGTGGCCACACTGCTCGTCTTCCTCGCCGCGTTCGTCGTGCTGGCGGTCCTCGCCACGGTCATCCTCGTGCCGCTGCTGGACGAGCTGGGCCGGTTCGCCGATCGGGGGCCCGAGCTGCTGCGCGACGCGCGCGCCGGCCGCGGCCCGGTGGGCCAGCTCCTGGAACGCACCGGGGCACGCCGCTACGTCAGCGAGCACTCCGACCAGCTGCGCGACGCCGGCAGCCGGCTGCGTCAACCCGCCGTCGGCGTGCTGCGCGGTGTCCTGGAGACCGTCGCGGGGCTGGTCACGATCGTCGTGCTGGCGTACCTCATGGTGTTGGAGTCGCCCCGGATCACCGGCAGCCTCCTCGCGGCGGCCGGGGACGGTGCGGGCGAGCGGCTGCGCCGGGTCGGCCGGGAGGTGTCGCGCACGGTCAACGGCTACCTCACCGGCAACCTGCTGATCAGCGTGATCTGCGGGGTGCTGACCTTCCTGGTGCTGGCCCTGACCGGGGTGCCGTTCGCGGGCGTGATCGCGCTGCTGGTGGCGGTGGCCGACCTGATACCGCTGGTGGGGGCGACGATCGGCGCGGTGCTCGCCGCCGGCGCCGGGTTCCTGCACTCCCCCACCGCCGGAATCATCGTGCTGGTCTTCTTCGTCGTCTACCAGCAGGTGGAGAACCATCTGCTCCAGCCGCTCATCCTGTCCCGTGCGGTCCGGCTCAACCCGCTGACCGTGCTGCTGAGCGTGCTGCTCGCGGCGGAGCTGGCCGGGCTGCTCGGCGCGCTGCTGGCCATCCCCGCCGCCGGCATCGTGCAGATCCTGCTGCGCGAGTACGGGCCGCGACGACTGAACCCACCCCCACCGGCGGACCCCGGCGAACCGCCGCCGCCGGCTGTGCCACCGCGCGGACCGGCCGGTCCCGCCACCTCGCGGGGCTGACCGGCCGGAATCGACGCGTTGCGCTCAGCGGCCGTGCATTGCGACCTCCGGCGACGTGCTCTCCAGCGGGACCGCGTTCGCCGGGACCAGCCCCAGCTGCACGGCCGAGCGGGTCAGCGCGGCGTCGAGCACCCAGTCGGCCCCCACGCGGGTGCGGTTGCCCGGCATCGCCATCAGGTGGTACGCCCGGGTGACGGCCTTGGCCGGCAGCCCGGCCAGGTTGACGTGCAACGGGTTGGCGGCCGCGTCCTTGCCGCCCAGGTCGACGACCCAACCCAGATCGTGGTGCTTGTACGGCTTGCGCTGCCCGAAGCCGTACGACGCGGCGATGTTGTGCGCCACGCGCTTGCCCTGCCGCTGCGCGTGCTGTGCCGTCATGCCGCAGATCTGCCCCGGGTTGACCAGGTCGGGCACTGCGGCGGCATCGCCGCAGGCGAAGACCTCCGGGTAGCCGGGGACGTTGAGGAACTCGTCGGTGACCAGCCGGCCCCGCTCGGTGCGCAGACCCAGCTCGTTGACGAACGGGTCCGGCCGCACCCCCACGCACCACACCAGCGTGCAGGTCGGCACGTACTCGCCGTCGGTGAGCTTGACCCCGTCGCAGGTCGCCTCGGCCACCGAGGTGCCCATCCGCACGTCCACCCCGCGCCGGTTGAGCACCTTGTGCGAGGTCTCGGACATCCGCTTGTCCAACTCGGGCAGCACCCGGGGGGCGACGTCCAGCAGCATCCAGCGGGGCCGGACGGTCAGCCGGGGCCGCTGCGCGTGCAGCGCGTCGGTGAACAGCTGCCCGTGCGCGGCGACCTCGGTGCCGGTGTAGCCCGCCCCGACGACCACGAACGTGGAGCGGGCCTGCTGCTCCGCCGGGTCCTCGGCCTGCTCGGCCAGCTCGACCTGGCGGACGATGTGGTCGTGCAGGTAGACGGCCTCGGGCAGACCGCGGAAGCCGTGCGCGTACTCGGTGACACCCGGGATGGGCAGCAGCTTGTTGACGCTGCCCACGGCGAGCACCAGCCGGTCGTACGCCAGGCGGTTCTTGTCCCCCTCGGGCTGGGTGAAGCCGACCCAGCGGTTCTGCAGGTCGACGTGGTCCGCCTCGCCGATCACCACCCGGACACCCTTGAGGGTCCCGGTCAGCGGCACCGCGATGCGCCGGGGCTCGACCACGCCGGCCGCCACCTCGGGCAGCAGCGGCAGGTACAGGAAGTAGTCGGTGGAGTTCAGCACCACGATCTCGGCCCGGTCCCGGGCGATCCGGCTCAACGTCTTCGCCGCGTGGTAACCGGCGAACCCGGCCCCCACGATCACCACACGAGGTTTCGTCATTGCGGGCCGTTTCCCGTCGCAGCCCGGGACAAACGTCGACGCGCTCAGCGCGCGTCGAGCCGGACGTTACCGCTGGTGCCCACGGCCTCCACACCCCACTCCTGACCGAAGGCCCGCACCCGGTGAGCAGTTATCCGGCCGAACTCGGGCGGGATGTCCGGGTCGAGCGTGAGCCGGCCGTCGACCGGGTTGATGCCCAGCATCGCGCGGATCAGGGCCAGCGGCGCCCCGGCCGCCCACGCCTGCGGGCTGCACGCGGTGGGATACGGGACGGCGAACAGCAACCGTTGCCGGTCGTACCCGCTGAGCGCCTCGGGCAGCCGGTGGCCGAACTGCTCGGCAGCGTCGATCATCGCCAGGCTGATCCGGTTCGCCTCCGCCCGGTAGCCGTAGCGCACCAGGCCCAGCGCGATCAGCGAGTTGTCGTGCGGCCAGACAGTGCCCAGGTGGTAGCCGATGGGCCGGTAGAGGCGTTCCTCGCGGGACAACGTCCGGACGCCCCACCCGGAGAACATGTCGGGCGACATGAGCTGTCGCACCACCGCGTCGGCCCGCGCCCGCGGCACGATCCCGCTCCACAGCAGGTGACCCATGCTGGACGTCTTGGAGTCGACCACGTTCTTGTCCCCGTCGAGGGCCACCGCGTAGTAGCCACCCCGCTCGTCGATCCAGAAGTCCCGGTTGAACCGCTCGGCCAGGGTGCCGGCCTCGTCGCGCAGCCGTGCCGCCAGGGCGGGGTTGCCCAGCGGGCCGTCGAACAACTCGGCCAGGCGCACCTTCGCGTCGTAGGTGTAGCCCTGGATGTCGGCGGTCGCCAACGGCAGCACCGGGATGCGCCCGTCGGCGAAGCAGACGCCGTCCGGCGAGTCCCGCCAGCACTGGTTGCCCAGCCCCTCCGGGGAGCGGGTGGCGTACTCCACGAAGCCGTCGCCGTCACGGTCGCCGTACTCGTCGATCCACCGCAGCGCGGCCAGCGCGTTGTCGTGCAGGTGCCGGACGGTCTCGTCGTCGCAGGTCCACCGCCAGTACTCCGACAGCAGGATCAGCCAGAGCTGGGTGGCGTCGGCGGTGCCGTAGTAGGGGCTGTACGGTTTCTGGCCGGTGCGGGTCAGCTCGCCGCTGCGGACCTCGTGCAGGATCTTGCCGGGTTCCTCGTCGGTGAAGTCGTCGCAGGTCTCGCCCTGCAGCCGGGCGAGCGTGAGCAGCGCGCCCTTGGCGAGCGCCGGCCCGGCCACCAACGTCTGGTACGCGGTGATCAGCGTGTCCCGCCCGAAGACGGTGAGGAACCAGGGCAGTCCCGCGCCGGGCAGCAGGATCCGCTGACCCTTGACCTCCAGGTCGAGCCGCAGCGCCTCCAGGTCGTCGCGGGACTGGCGGATGGTGCGCTCCAGCGTCTGGTTGTCGCTGCGCAGCACCGCCCGGTCCTCGGTCCACCGGCGCAGCGGGTCGTCGGCGCGGCCGTGGATGACGTCGGCGATGTCGCCCCGCACCGGCTCGACCACGCCCATGCCCGGCGGCAGCGGCACGTGCAGGTCCAGCTGCCGCCCCTCGCGCGGAAGCAGCCACAGGTCCCAGACCAGGTCGTCACCGTCGATCCGGTCCGCCGCCGTCGCGCACCGCACCCGCGTCTCGGCAAAGAAGTCGCCGTTGCGGTAGGAGAAGCACAGCTCGGAGCCGTCGGCGGCGTGGTCGCGGACGATCTTCGCGGAGCGGTCCCGGACCACCGACTTGACCTCGAACAGGTCGGCGAAGTCCACGCCGACGGCCAGGCGCACCTCCACCCGGACCGGCTCGGTCTGGAACGACAGCAGCTCCAGCCGCTCGTGGAAGCCGTCGCCGACGTAGCGCAACCGCCGCATGGCGAGACTGTTCGGCGGCAGCCCCGGCAGCTCGGGGTTGGTGAGCACGTACTGCGCGGAGTAGTGCTCGAGGGTTTCGGCCCGCAACAGCAGCAGCTCACTGCCGTTGACGGTGAGCGTCCAGCCGCTGATCAGGCGGGTGTCCAGGTGCACGAGCCCACCGATGCTGCCCGGCGGCACGTCGCCGCGCGCGTTGGAGTACAGGAACGTGGGGCCGCTGAGCACGGCGAGCGAGTCGGGGCCCAACTCGGGCGGTATCGCCCGCTGGTCGCCGCTCACGCCCGTCACGGAGGCCATGCCGACGGTCGGGTCGGCGGGGGTCGCGCGCGCGACAGCCATGACACCCACCGTAGGAACGACGGCAACTGAGTGTCATCACCCGGTGCGGGTGAAAGCTCCCGCACCATCCACGTCCAACGATATGGACAAACGTCACCATCGATGGGCAGGATGCCGGAATGGGATCAGACGACATCGGCGAGCGGCCCACGAGGCCCACCCGCCGCACCTTCCTGTCCGCCTCCGCCGCCGCCACCGCGGCGACCGCCGCCACCGTCGCGGTGCCCTCGCTGGCCGCGCCCGCGGCCGCTGACGCCGGCCCCGCCGGCCCCGGGCGCCCCGCCCGCGCGCAGCGCCCCGAGCGCGAGCTGCGCGAGCTGCTCCGCCAGGTCGACCCACGCCGGATCGAGGCGATCGTGCGCCGGCTGGCCGCCTTCGGCACCCGGCACACCCTCTCCAGCCAGGACGACCCCGAGCGGGGCATCGGCGCCGCCCGGGACTGGATCCACGCCCGCCTGCAGGAGTACGCGGCCACCTCCGGCGGCCGGATGACAGTCGAACTCCAGTCGTACGTGCAGCAGCCCGCCTCGCGGATCCCCACCGCCACCCGGATCACCAACGTGGTGGCCACCCTGCGTGGTGTCACCTCGCCGAACCGCACCTACGTCGTGACGGGCCACTACGACTCCCGGGTCACCGACGTGATGGACGCCGTCAGCGACGCGCCCGGCGCCGACGACGACGCCTCGGGCGTGGCAGTGGTGCTGGAGCTGGCGCGGCTGATGGCCACCCGGCCCACTGCCGCCACCATCGTGTTCGCCGCGGTCGCCGCCGAGGAGCAGGGCCTGTACGGCTCGGCGTACCTGGCCGCGCAGCTCAAGGCGGCCGGCGCGGACGTGCAGGGCATGTTCAGCGACGACATCGTGGGCAGCAGCACCGCCGACGACGGCACCCGCGACCCGTACGCGGTGCGGCTGTTCGCCGAGGGGGTGCCGACCGCCGAGACACCGGCGGAGGCGACGACCCGCCAGTCCGTCGGCGGCGAGAACGACTCACCGTCGCGGCAGCTCGCCCGGTTCGTCCGGGACGTGGCGGACAACGACGCGACAGGCATGCGGGTGCGGGTGATCTACCGGCGGGACCGCTACCTGCGCGGCAGCGACCACATCTCGTTCCTGCGCGAGGGCTGGCCGGCGGCGCGGTTCACCGAACCGAACGAGGACTTCGCCCACCAGCACCAGGACGTCCGCGTGCAGGACGGAAAGCAGTTCGGTGACCTGCCGGAGTTCTGCGACTTCGGGTACATCGCCCGGGTGGCGAGGGTCAACGGCGCTGCGCTGTGGTCGCTGGCCCAGGCGCCCGGCACGCCCAAGGGCGCCATCATCGTGACCACCGACCTGACCAACAACACGACCCTGCGCTGGCAGCGCGGCGACGAGCCGGACCTGGCCGGCTACGAGGTGGTGTGGCGCGAGACCACTGCCGCCGAGTGGCAGCGGGTGATTCCGGTCGGCGACGTCACCGAGGTCAGCATCGACCTGTCCAAGGACAACGTCTTCTTCGGCATCCGCGCGGTCAACCGATCCGGCCTCCGCAGCCCGGTGGCCTTCCCCCGCCCCGGCAGCTGACCGCCCACTCCCGCCCTGCCCTGTTGATCAAGAGGTTCGCGTCACGACACGCCGCTGTCGGTGACGCGAACCTCTTGATCACGCGGGAGGTGGGGTGGGAGTGGGAGGTGGGGTGGGGGCGGTTATGGCCCAGCGTTCGTGGTCGCGCCACGCGCCGTCGATGAACAGGTAGTCCGGGGAGAAGCCCTCCAGGCGGAAGCCGAGCTTGCGGGCCACCCGCCGCGAGGGCTCGTTGCCCGGCTGGATGTTCGCCTCCAGGCGGTGCAGGCCGGCCGTCGTGAACGCGTGGTCGATCACCAGCGCGATGCCCGCCGAGGCGTGCCCGGTGCCGCTGTACGGCTCGAACGCCGCGTACCCCAGGTAGCCGCCGCGCAGCGCGCCCAGCACGATGCCGCTGATGTTCACGTAGCCGGCGATCGCACCGCTGGCCCGGTCGCAGATCAGGTAGCCGGCGCTGTCCCGGCGGCGGATGCGGCGCAGGTAGTTGTCGTACTCCTGCGGGGTCGCCGGCGCGGCCAGCCACGGGTGGTGCAGGTCCCGGCTACGCCTCGCGGCCGCCACGAACTCGTCGACGTCGGCGGGCCGGGGTCGCCGGATGGCGGCCGGACCACCGCTGCGCAGGTATCTCACGGCGGACCACTCTGACCGACCGGCGCGGCAGTTGTCCAACCGGCCCGCCGCGCCCGACCGCCTCAACCAGGCCCGCCGCTGGTGCTCGATGGCCGGCTGCGGAACCACATCACAATCAAGCGGGCGTACGCCGTCTGCACCGGCCGCGCGCGTCCGCCTAGCATCGTCGGCATGGCAACGCGGCTTGTGCAGATCAACATGAAGGCCCGGGACGACGCCGCCCTGGGCGGTTTCTGGGCGAAGGCGCTCGGCTGGGGCATCTCCAGCGAGGGACCGGGTGTCACCAACCTCGAACCCGAGGGCTTCGTCTATCCCGACCCCGTCGCCGTCTGCGTCGACCTCGTCGTCTCGGCGGAACCCAAGACGGTGAAGAACCGCGTGCACGTCGACCTGGCCACCACCTCGGCGGCCCACCAAGCGGAGCTGGTGGCGCGGCTGCAGGGTCTCGGCGCGACGCTCGCCGACGTGGGCCAGGGCGACGTGCCGTGGACGGTCATGGCCGACCCGGAGGGCAACGAGTTCTGCGTCCTGGACTCGCTCTACGACGAGACCGGACCGATCGCCTCGGTGATCGTCGACTGCGCGGATCCGCGGGTCATGGCCCGCTTCTGGGGTGAGGCGACGGACTGGACCGTGCACCGGGTGACCGACGACAGCGCGGTGCTGCGCTCCGCCAAGGGCGTGGGCCCCTATCTGCAGTTTCTCCGTACGCCCGACGTGAAGACGGTGTGGAATCGCGTCCATCTCGACGTGCGCCCCTACCCGGGTGACGACCTGGAGGCCGAGGCGGCCCGACTGCTGTCGCTCGGCGCCACCGCCGTCGACCTGGGCGACAGCGACATCCCGTGGACCGTCCTGGCCGACCCGGAGGGCAACGAGTTCTGCCTCCTCACGCCGGCCTGACCCGCACCCCGGCCGTCGTCGTGCTCAGGTGCGCGGCGCGAACCGCCGAGACGAGGCCGCCCACGCCCTCGTCCTGCTGCGGCGGGGTGAGCACCGGACGCCCGTAGGCTGCGGCGCGCTCACGCAGGGTGAAGGTCTCCGCCTCCCAGCCGAGGCCGCGCAGCCAGCCGACCGGGTCCTCCGGCATCTCCCAGACCCACATCGACGCTGCCGATCCCGCGGCGGCGTCGTCGCGGAAGCGTTCGACCACACCGCGCGAGCCCAGGGTGAGGCCCATCCTGCTGCCTGCGGCGGACAGCGCGCCGACCCGTTCGAGCAGCGACTCCACCGCGTCCCCGGGTAGATAGATCAGCAGTCCCTCGGCGATCCACACGGTCGGCTGCGCCGGGTCGTGCCCGGCCGCGGCCAGGGCGCCGGGCCAGTCCTCGCGCAGGTCGACAGGAACGGTGATCCGCTGGCAGCGCGCAACGGCACGCTCCCGCCGCAGCACCGCGGCCTTGAAGCCGAGCGGTTCGGCAGTGTCGACCTCGAACAACCGGGTGCCCGCAGGCCAGTCCATCCGGAAGGCCCTGCTGTCCATCCCGGCTCCGAGCAGCACGACCTGCCGGACGCCGGACGCGACAGCCCGATCCAGCAGGTCGTCCAGGAACTTCGTCCGGATGACGATCGAGAAGGCCACACCGAGCCAGCGGCGCCGTGCCACCTCGTCCGCGTGCGCGCGCGGCGGCGTCCCGGGGCCTCGCCCGCCGGCCGTGGCGAAGGCCAGCGCCAGCGGGTCCCGGAACAACGGCTGTTCGCGTGCCGTCTCCATCGCCCGCACCCGGGCCACGCCCACGGCGGTGGCCCACACCCCCGACGGCTCGATCGGCCCCGCCGCGTCAGTCACGCGTCCAGCCTAACCAGCGCCCGTGTCACGCCACCTCGTGCGCGTTCCTGATCACCGCACTACCGGGGCATCAGCAGCCGGAACTCGGTGCCGTCGGGGTCGGCCAGCACCACCGCGCCCTGCCCGTCGGTGCCGACCACTGTGGCGCCGAGGGAGAGCAGACGGTCGACCTCCGCCTGCGGGTCGTCGCCGTCGTCGACGGCGAGGTCGAGCGTCACCCGGTCCCGGTCACCCTTCGGCATCAACGGTGGACCACCCCAGGTGATCTTCGGGCCGCCCAGGGGTGACTGGATGGCGGTCTCCTCGTCCTGGTCCCAGACCAGCGGCCAGCCGAGCGCCGCGCTCCAGAAGTAGCCGACGGCCTGCGTTCCGTCGCAGGCCAGATCACCGAGGAAACCGCAGCCGGCGAGGAACGTGTTACCCGGACCGAGGACGCAGAACTCGTTGCCCTCGGGGTCGGCGAGCACGATGTGGCTCTCCTCGGGGAGCTGGCCGACGTCGGTGTGCCGCGCGCCCAGCTCCAACGCCCTGGCCACCGTCTGCCGCTGGTGTTCCGGCGAGTCGCTGGTCAGTTCGAGGTGTGCCGGGTTCTGTAACACCTTCGGCTCGGGGATCTGCGGAAAGCGGAGCCGGAAACCGGACTTGTCGTCGGGCAGCACGAGGACGCCGTCGCGGGGGTCGTCGAACAGCTCCCGACCCAGGATCTCGGACCAGAAGCGTGCGACACGCAGGGGCTCGTTCGCACCGAAACACACCGCGAAGAGGTGACTGGCCATCGCTGCGCTCATCTCCGATCCTTGGACGGGGGCAGCCCGGACGGGCCGGAGATCGGAGCCTACGGATCCGGCCGCGCCGCCCGCACCCGAGTTTCCGACGCGTTCGCCGCAGCGGCGGTTGATCGACTCGACTTCGCTGAAATCGGGGTGTCCCGGGTGCTCGGACACCCCGATTTCCGTGCAACGGAGTCGATCATCGCGCGTTACGGCGGGTAAGCCGGGACGCCTCGGCGGATGCCGCATACAGTTGGCGCGGAACTTCGTATCCCTGGTTCGAGAAACACGTCGCAGATGAACTCGGGACCTCGCCGCGAGCGAGGAGAAGGTGGCGGCTTCAGTTCACGCTGCCCACCCTACGGAGATCGACATGGACATCGGCCTCGGCCTGCCCATCAGCGCACCGGCCCGTCTGCTCGACTGGGCCACGACCGCCGAAGCACTCGGCTTCGACAGCCTCGCTCTGCTGGACCGCCTCACCTTCGACAATCCCGAACCGTTGACCGCCCTGGCGGTCCTCGCCGGCGCCACGACGCGCATCCGCCTCCAGACGGAAGTCCTGCTGGGCCCGCTGCGCGAGACCGCCCTGCTGGCCAAGCAGGTCGCCACCCTGGACCGCATGTCCGCTGGCCGCTTCGTCCTCGGCATCGGCGTCGGTGGTCGCGACGACGACCACGTCGCCGCCGGCACGCCGATCGGGCAGCGAGGTCGACTGCTCGACGGGCAACTCGCCGCGCTGCGCGAGATCTGGCGGGGCGAGCCGTACCGCGGCACGACGATCGGGCCCCGCCCCACCACGCCCGGGGGGCCACCGATGCTGATCGGAGGGTTCGCCGCGCCGGCACTGCGGCGGGTCGGACGGTACGCCGACGGGTTCGTCTGCGCGGCGCCCCTGGCCTGGGCCGGCCCCCTGGTCCGCACCGTGCGGGAGGGGTGGGAGGCGGCGGGCCGTCCCGGTCGGCCGCGCCTCGTGTGCCAGGTCAACGTCGCGGTCGGGTCGGCCGCCACGATCGACGAGGCCCGCGGCGCCATCGCCGCCTACTACGCGTTCACCGGCCGGCCCGGTTGGGGCGAGCCGTTGAGCGACCCGGCGCAGATCGTCGACACCGTGGCCGCGTACCGGGAGTTCGGCGCGGACGAGCTGGTGTTGTACTGCTACGCCCCGGACCCGGGGCAGGTGGACATCCTCGCGGAGATCGTGCGTTGAGCCGGAGCACCCGGATCGGGGTCGCCGCAGAGGCAGCACGCCGCGTCGACACGGTGGCCCCGGTCCTGCCCCGTCCGGTCAGCTGACTGTCCGCTGTGGTGGACGCGGTCCGCGCCATCCGGGCCGAGGCGGATGCGGAAGCGCCGTAGCGGCGGCTCCGCTCAGTGGCGCTGTGTCGCGGGCCGGACGAACCACCGTGCCAGCCACGGGGTGGACCCGACGAAGGCGACCGCGAGGGCGGTGATGACGGCCTGCCCGATCCGGCCCGGTGTGACGCCACCGGCGGGGTCGAGCACGTAGTTGGCGTACCCGTTCGCGGCGGCGTCCGTCACCAGCACGGCGCAGCCCAGCGCGAGCCCCGCCCGACGGCGAGCCGCCAGCAACAGCGCCGCCAACGGATCCCACAGGGTCAGGGACACGAAGTAGGCGGCGAGCCACCCGGGCAGGGCGAGCGGCGGCCGGAGCCCGGGGACGAACACCTGCAGCACGTGCACGACGGTGCCGTAGGCGAAGACCAGGACGGCCGCCGACACGACAAGCCGGGCCCGCGGTGGAACGCCGTGCCACCGACCGGTGCTCATCCGGCCAGTCTGCCGCAGCGGCGTGGGCGCCGGGTGACCCGTCAGAGCGGCTCGGGAAGCGGCCGTTCCATCGGCATCGGCACCTGGAGGTAGGTGACGCCGCGCATGTCCAGCCAGGCCCGGTCCGGTGCGCGGACCAGGCGCACCATCACCGACTCGCAGGACGGGCAGCGCGCGACCAGGCCCGGCGCGTGCGAGTAGACGTGCAGACTGGCCATCGAGCCGGTCATCCCGCAGTTCTCGCAGCGGCCCATCGCGGTGCTCAGGTCGACGGTGAACAGCTCGCGCATCGGGCCGTCGAGCATGTTGCCGTCCAGGTACGACATCTCGGTCATCGGGTCTCCTCGACGTTGCGTCGGCGGGCGGGACAGGCGGCGGGCGGGACAGGCAGCGGGCGGGACAGGCAGCGGGCGGGCTCTCAGCCGGTGGGGCCGAAGCGTTCGGTCTTGATCCGCCGCGACGGGTGGCCCAGCCCGACCAGCAGATCGGCCACGGCCTCCACGAAGCCGGTCGGCCCGCACACGTACGTCTGCGGTTCCAGGTCCGGCGGCCAACCGTGGGTGTTCACGTCGGCCAGGCCGATCCGGTGCGGCTCGCCGCGCCAACCGTCGGGCGCCTCGCGCGTGTAGACGTACGCCACATCGAGGCCGAAGTCGTCGCGGACCCGGCGGCGCAGCTCGTCGGCGTAGATCACGTCCTCCGCGGTACGCACCGAGTAGATCAGCCGGAACGGCACCCTGCTGCCGATCGCCCGCCGCGCCCGGATCATCGCCATCAGCGGCACGATGCCGGAGCCACCCGCGACCAGCTGCACCGGCGCGGTGTCCTCCGACCGCCAGATGAACCAGCCACCGAGCGGTCCGCGGACCTCCACCGGGTCGCCGGCGCCGAAGACGTCGATGAGGTACGGCGACACCTCACCGTCGGGCACCCGCTGGACGGTCACCTCGATACGCGGGCCGCCGGGGCCGTCCACCGCCGGCCCGGCGATCGAGTACGACCGGGCGGCCTGGTAGCCGTCCGGCGCGGTCAACCGCACGTCGACGTGCTGCCCGGGAAGGTGCCCCGGCCAGTCCGGCACCTCCAGGACCAGCGTCTGCGCCGTCGCCGTCTCGACCCGGCGCTCCACCAACCGCGCCACCTGCCACTTGATCGGCGCGCGGGCCGGGGTGCCCGTCGCCACGGCCCGCTCAGTCACCCTGGTACCGCTGTTCGCGCCACGGGTCGCCGTAGTCGTGGTAGCCGGCCGTCTCCCAGAACCCCGGCTCGTCCATCGTCTTGAGCCGGATGCCACGCACCCACTTGGCGGACTTCCAGAAGTACAGGTGCGGCACCAGCAGCCGCGCCGGGCCGCCGTGCTCGGCCGGCAGCGGCGCCCCGTCGAAGGTGTGCGCCACCCAGGCCCGGCCACCGCGCAGATCGTCAAGCGGCAGGTTGGTGGTGTACCCGCCGTACGAGTGGGCGAGCGCGAAGTGCGCGCCGGTGTCCACGCCGTCGAGCAGGGTGTCCAGGGAGACGCCCTGCCAGGTGGTGCCGAGCTTCGACCAGTGGGTGACGCAGTGGATGTCGACCATCGGGGTCTCCTGCGGCAGCGCCATCAGCTCCTGCCACGACCACCGGTACTCGGTGCCGTTCTCGGCGGAGATGACGAACTCCCAGGTGTCCAGGGAGACCCGGGGTGTCGGGCCGGCCGACAGCACCGGAAAGTCCTCGGTCAGGTACTGACCGGGTGGCAGGGCCGGCTCCTGTGAGCGGGGCCGACCCTGAAAGCCCGGTGACACGATTCCCATTGCACAGTCGTACCACCCGGGCCGGCCGGGTCGGAGGCTTTCTGGCGTACGCCCTCGTCGACCCGGCGCGGCGCGGTCAGTGCCGCTCCGTGACGACCTCGCGCTGCTCGGGCGTGCCGCCCCGGGTGGCCCGCAGGCTGGTCAGGGTGACCACCGCCAGCACGCCGATGATCACGCCGAGCGAGGCCAGGGTGGGGATCTGCGGCACGCTGGGCCAGATGCCGTGCGCCCAGTGCAGGCCCAGCTTGAGGCCGATGAACGCCAGGATGGTCGCCAGGCCGTAGCTGAGGTGCACCAGCCGGCTCAGCGCCGCGTGCAGGACGAAGTAGAGCGCCCGCAGGCCGAGCAGCGCGAACGCGTTGGTGGCGAAGACCAGGTACGGGTCCTCGGTGATGCCGTACACCGCGGGCACCGAGTCGACAGCGAACACGATGTCGGTGGCCAGCACCGCGACGACCACCAGGGCGAACGGGGTGAGTGCCCGCTTCGCGCCCTGCCGAACGGTCATCCGGGTGCCGTGGTACTCGTCGACCACCGGCATGATCTTGCGCAGCAGCTTCACCGAGCGCATCTTGTTGATGTCGACTTCCTGCTGATGCCCGGAGAGAGCGTCGCGCAGCAGCTTCACCGCCGTCGCGACGAGGATGATCGCGAAGAGCAGGAAGGCGAAGTCGAGGGTCTGCAGGGCCGCCGCGCCGAGGGCGATGAAGACCGCCCGCAGCACCAGAGCGCCGGCGATGCCGTAGAGCAGCACGCGCTGGGCGAGCACGGCCGGCACCGCGAATGCGGCCAGCAGCAGCATGAAGACGAAGAGGTTGTCGACCGAGAGGGACTTCTCGACGAGGTAACCGGTCAGGTACTGCACGCCCTGCTCGGAGCCGTAGCGGGACCAGACCCAGCCGCCGAACGCGAGCGGCAGCGCGACGTAGAACGCCGACCAGCCGATCGCCTCGCGCATGGACACCTCGTGCGGCTTGCGCGTCACCAGGAAGTCCAGCACCAGCAGGAGCACCACGCCGGCGATGGTCACCGCCCAGAGGGTGGGCGTACCCACCGACGACAGATCACTCGCAGCGGCTAGATATGACAATTCGGTCATGGGGTCTCCTCGAACACCGTGTCATGTTCGAGGTCTCCTTCACCCATCACCAGATGGGCAACCACCCGAGGCACGCCGGGCGTGCCGTACTGACCGGAATGGTTCGTGGGAAGTACTCCCCTCGCACGACAAGGTTAGGCCAGGGCCGATCGACACGCCAAGCCGGACGTCGATGGTTGCCCTGGCCAACCGCTGTGCGTCTCGATTTCTGGCACTGTCGTCAGGCGCGGCGCAACGTGGCGCCCGGCGCCATCGCCTGCTCCACGAGGCCCCGGTAGTCGCGCGGCAACTGGGTCGCCACGTCGTCGAACTCCCCGCCGGTGATCGCCTCACGCAGGGTGGTGAACACCGCCCGGACGGCGTCCCGCGCGGCCGGCTCCTCCACGCGGGCGCGCAGCGCCACGCGCGCCACGAACTCGGCCGCTCCGAACCGGTCCGCCTGCTCGGTGCTCGGGCTGGGCTTGAGCACCAGTTGCAACGGCTGCGGAAGCTGCGCGGCCAGGTCCAGCACCTCCCCGCCGGTCAGCCGCTCGGCGAACGTCTCCAGCACGGCCCGGGTCAACTCGACCGCCTGCTCGGACGACGTCCGAGTGCGCTGGGAAACCTGGTCGACGAAGGTGTCGTAGTTCATCGCGTACTCCCTCGGGCTTGTCGGCGGCGCCTGCGGGTACCCGCCGCGCCGTCGTGGAAACGACGCCGGATCTCCCGCGACGACCAGCGCGACCTCCTGCGCCCAGCCGGGCGATTTCCTGCGCCGAGCCGGGCGTGACCGGACGGCGGACGGGTAACCGCCGCCGGTCGTGACCACATCGATGCCCCGAGGGAGCCCCAGACATGGCGAGCTACGCGGACGTCCTGCAGTACCTGTCGAGCCTGGACTACCCGGCCGAGAAGGACGACGTGGTCCGCGAGGCCGAACGCGAGGGTGCCCCGCCGGACGTGCTCAAGGCGCTGCGCGCCCTGCCGCCCGTCGACTACGCCAACGGCACCGAGGTTGCCCGGTCCGCAGGCATCGAGGCCGCCCCGGAGGTGGGCCCCTCGCAACGCGCCGCGCAGGCCCGGGACAAGAAGCACAACCGGGTGTCGCAGCATCTGCGCGGCATCTGACCCGGCGGTGGTGGCGTCCGCCGCGACGGGCGGGCGGCGCGGATGAGCCGCACCGGTCCGCTGTCCCGCCCCCCGGACGGGCACACCCCGGCGGCGGGGCAGCTCGTCGTCGTGGCGGTGGTCGGCGCCATCGCCGGCTGCGTCTTCGCGCTGACACTGTCGCCATCGCTCGCCCCGCTGGCTGGCTGGGACGCCGCCGCGCTGAGCTGGCTGGTGCTGGTGTGGCGCAAACTCTGGCCGATGGACGCGACCCGCACCGCCCGACTCGCCGTACACGAAGATCCCAACCGGGCCATCCGGGACGTGGTGCTGCTGATCGCCTGCCTCGCCAGCCTGCTGGCTGTCGGCCTCGTCGTGGCCAGCGCCCACGCGGCGCCACCCGGCCCGCGCCGGGACCTGTACGGCGGCCTCGGCGTCTTCAGCGTGGTGCTGTCCTGGCTGGTGGTGCACACCGTGTTCGCCGCCCGGTACGCCCGGATCTACTACACGGGCCCCGACGGCGGGGTGAACTTCAACCAGCCCGAGCCGCCCCGGTACTCGGACTTCGCGTACGTGGCCTTCACCATCGGGACGACGTTCCAGGTCTCCGACACCAACCTCACCAGCAACGAGATGCGTCGTACGGTGCTGCGGCACTCGATGGTGTCGTACCTGTTCGGCGCGTTCATCATCGCCGTCACGGTGAACCTGCTGGCGGGTCTGGCCCGCTGAGCGCTCACGCCCGGCTGCGTCACGGGCGGCGGCGGTTGTGTGTCACGGGCGGCGGCCCGTGCGTCACGGCGGCGCCTCGCCGGGACAGGCGGGCGCCCCTTGGCCACGAACCGCGACCGGGGGCGCCACACAAACCTGTCCAGGCGGTGAACCGCGTCCGAACCGGTCGCGGGTCACCAGGCGGTGGATGGCCGCTCGAACCGAGCGGTCAGCACTGCCGGGTACAACCATACGACAGACCATCCTCCGTACGGTCAGTTTTTGGCGAAGTGTGGGCCAGGGCACGTCAGGGACGCCCGGTCAGCTCCGCGTACCGGTGCTCCAGATCGACCCGGGCCAGGGCCCCCACCAGCCATGCCAGCCGCTCGGACTCGCCGCTTGCCAAGCCGGCCAGGTCATCCGCCGAGCGGCCCAACCCCAGCCGACGGGCCGCCGCCAGCGCCCGCCGGTCCGCGACCGGCGCCACCTCCCGCCACAGCGCCTGTGCCTCGCGCAGAAACAGGTCGACCACCTGGTCGTCCACCCCGGGCAGGTCGGCGAGGAGCGCACGCTCGGCAGCCGGCTCGTGGTGGGCGACCGCACGCAACCGGCGCAGGTCGCCCCGGTACCGCTCGACGACCGTCCGGGCCAGATCACCCAGCACGTCGGCCAACGCGTCGACGTCCCCGCGCTGACCACTGTCGCGCAACACCCGCACCCGGTCCCGGTGCAGCGACCGGGCCAGCCGGGCGGCGCTGTCCCACCCCTCGTCGCGCAGCGCCCGCGCGCCGTCCACCGCCCGCCGGAAGTCACCCCGGCGGGCGAGCAGGACCGCGAGGTAGAGCACCTGGAACAGGCTCGCCGGATTGTTGGTCACGCGGAAGCCGTACTGCTCGGCGAAGCCCCGTCCGCTCCCGGCCAGCCGGCGGGCCAGACGTTTGCGGTCCTCCACGGGCGTGATCAGAGTGGTCGCCATGCCGGCGACTACCCACGCCACCGTCGGCCAACCGCCGCCCCAGCCCGCCCAGGCGCGGCGTGTCCTGACCCGGCCCGCGTCCCGGCCCGGCGCGCGTCCCGGCCCGGCGCGCATCCCGTCCCGGCGCGCATCCCGTCCCGGCGCGCGTCCTGACCCGGCGTGCGTCCTGACCCGGCCCGTGCCGGTCAGCCGTGCAGGCCGCCGGTGCGGTCGCGCGCCTTGAGCCGGGTGGTGGGCAGGGCAGGCGCCGGCAGCGGCGACGCCGCGTCGTCGGCCACCACTCCGAATCGCCGGCCGGCCATCCAGTCCTGACGAGCGGCGGCGACCTCCTCGTGCGAGCGGCCCACGAAGTTCCACCACATGACCAGCGGCTCCTCGAACGGCGTGCCCCCCAGCAGCAACAGCCGGGCCCCCGCCCCACCGCGCACGGTCACCTCGCGCCGACCCGAACCCAGGTAGAGCAACGCGCCCGGCTCGAAGCCCACCCCGGCGGCCTCGGCGGAGCCGGACATCGCCAGCAGGGCGTACTCGAAATCGGGCCGCAACGACAGCGTGGTCGGCGCCGCCCCACCTAGCTCGAGCTGCACGCCCACCAGCGGGGTGTGCACCACCGCCGGGGACCGCTGGCCGGCGAACTCGCCGACCAGCAGGGTCGCGTCCAGGTCGCCGTCGCGCCACCGGGGCAGGTCGGCGTGGTGGGCGAAGTCCGCGGCGCCGGCCCGCGCCGGGTCCGGCAGCGCCACCCAGAGCTGCACACCGTGCATGACGGGCGGGTGCGTGGCCGGCGACCGCTCCGAGTGGGCGATGCCGTGCCCGGAGGTCATCACGTTCAACTGGCCGGGCCGGATCGCCTGGACGTTACCGAGGCTGTCGCGGTGAATGATCTCGCCGTCGAGGAGCCAGGTCACCGTCTGCAGGCCCGTGTGCGGGTGCGGTGGCACCTCCATGCCAGGCCGCTGCGCCACGTCGTCCGGGCCGAAATGGTCCACGAAGCACCACGCGCCGACCATCCGCCGAGGCCGCTGCGGCAACAACCGCCGGACGGTCGTGTACCGCCCCAGCGGCACGTCGTGGCCCGGCAGCAGCACGCTGCCGGGATCGACGTCGGCCACGCCGGGCGGTCGGGTCTCTGCCAGCATCGATTCGGTACGCTCCACCGCCCGACTGTACGCTCGCGCCCTCCCCGGGCAGCGGCGCTTCCCAGCAGGGGTGACCTCCGACCCAGCACGTCACGGGCGGGCCGGTCGGCGTCCCACGCAGCGGCCCGAAGTCCCGCCCGACATCCGGCCCGCTCCCCGGCCCGCTCCCCGGTGGCCCCGCGTTCAGCCCGCTGCCCCGGTGACCCCGCATTCAGCCCGCCCCGCGTTCGGCCCGCTCCGCCGGCGGCCCCGCATTCGGCCCGCTCCCCC
This sequence comes from Micromonospora sp. NPDC049004, assembly GCF_040649315.1. Taxonomy (NCBI): domain Bacteria; kingdom Bacillati; phylum Actinomycetota; class Actinomycetes; order Micromonosporales; family Micromonosporaceae; genus Micromonospora; species Micromonospora sp. NPDC049004. The sequence continues at coordinate 556,395 of NZ_JBEZFG010000001.1, read as the reverse complement.
GGCCACACCGGCTGACGTCGCCGTCTTTGGCCGCTGCCCCGCCCGGGCCACTGCGCGACGGCCCCAACCAGCACCCCGACGTCACCGCCCGGCGACACCGGCCGGCGTCCGACAGACCTGGTCGGCCTCCGACGAACCTCGTCGGCGTCCGACGGACCTGGTCGGCGCCCGACGAACCTGGTCGGCGCCCGACGAACCTGGTCGGCGCCCGACGAACCTGGTCGGCGCCCGACGGACCTGGTCGGCGTCCGAGTCGCGGGACGGTCACCGAGACTCGGTCACCGTCACGGTGCCGGCACCTGCGACCAGGTCAAGGAAGAGCCGGTTGGCCGAGCGGTCCCACCCTGGCGTACTCAGCAACGCACCCGCGGCGACCCCGGCCCAACGCTCGTCGCGGACCGCGACCGAACCGGCCCCGGCTCCCGCCCGCACCCGTACCGGTGGAGTGCCCGGCACCCGGATGTCGAACTGGTTGACGCCACCGGTCAGCCGCACGGTCGTCGTGCCGCCGTTCACCGGCGGCAGGATGAGGTCGGTGCGGGCGGAGCCGCCGACGAAGTCCACGCCCAGAAGTCGCGCCTGCGCCAGGTCAAGCACCTGTTCGCCCACCCCGCCCTCCAGGCGCAGACGCCAGGCGACCCGCTCGCTGAGCAGCACCCGCGCGGCCCGCCCCTCGGACGTGCCGGTGGCCACCACCCCGAGCCGGACGGTCTCACCCTGCACCACGGGACGGACTGCCACGCCCGAGCCGGCCGGGCTGCTGATCCGATAGAGGTCGTCGCCCAGGTCGCCCACCCGAAGGTCGAACGACGACAACCCGTCCGCCAGCACGAAGGTGGCCTTCTGTCGCCCCGCCAGCGGCGTCGTCATCGTCTGCTCGGCGGCCGCTGCCGCATCCGGCCGGGTAGCGTCCCGTCGGCTGCCGTCCGGGTGGACGCCGTCGGGTGCGCCAGAGTAGGTCTGGCCGAGACGGTAGGGGTCGGCGACGATGACCACCACCGCCGAGGCCCCGAGAACCAGCACCACAGCCGCGGCGGCCAACAGCAGCCGGGCACCGACCGACCAGCGCCCCGGTGCGGCGTCGGCTTCCGGTGGTCGCGGCTCCGTCTACGACCGGCGCCCTGCGTCGGAGGCGGGCCGAGCCGAGCCGCCCTCGCACTCCGGCCGAGCTGCGGCCGGACGCTCCACCCCCGACCGCGCCGCCGGTTGCGCCACCGCCGAGCGCGCCGCCGCCGGGTGGGTTGGTTGCTGCCCCGGTTCGTGTTCTGCCTGGTGCTCGGTGCCGTCACCCACTGCGGCCATGCCTCTGCCCTTCCGCCGGTCCCCGCCGGGAGGTACGTACCCGCCCGCCGATCGGATCACTCCGCGCCAACCACGCCGCTCCGCTACGTCGCATCGGTGAATCTTGGACAGTTTCCGTTAGCTGCTAACGGAAACTGTCCAAGATTCACCGTCACGCAGGCCGACAACGCCGTTCATCGGAACTGCAGCGGTGGATGTGCGGGGGCGGCCGGTCACTCTGGCGAAGCTGGCTATGCCGCTGGCCGGCCCCCGGTTTCGAGGTGGCGGCCAGGTCAGTGGGCGGGGTTGGGTGTGCCGATGGCCGGCACCCCGGTTTCGGGGTGCCGGCCAGGTACGCCGATGGCCGGCACCCGTTGTCGGGTGCCGGCCATCGGTCGGTGCGGTGGGTCAGCTGTTCCAGTGCTGGGCGACGAGGTCGGTGGCCTGCTGCTCCCACTGGGCGTACGCGTCCGGGTAGGCCGAGACCTGCACGGTCTGCGCGGCGTCGGTCAGGGGCATGTCCTGCCAGCCGTCAACCTGACGCAGGCCCTTGAGGAACGCGGTCGTGGAGTACTCCGGGTTGGTGATCTGCTCCGGCGTGCCCCAACCACTGGTCGGGCGCTGCTGGAACAGGCCCAGCGAGTCGTGGTCGTTGGCGTCGCCGAGGTGACCCAGGTTCTCCAGCTTGGACTCCTGCAGGCTCGTCGCGATCGAGATGACCGCGGCCCGCTCGGGCAGGCCGGCCTTCTTCGTCGCGGCGATGATCGCCTTGACGTTGGCGGTCTGCTCACCGTTCAAGTCGATGTGCGACTGCGCGCCCTGCGGCTTCGGCGCCGCCGACTGCACCGCGGCGGCGGCGGTGGGCTTGGCGTCGACGGGGTTGGCGTGCGCGGCGATCGGGCCGGCGAAGACACCACCGGCGAACGCGAGACCGGCAACAGACAGCATGCTCTTACGGAAGATCGTGTTCATGGGGGTAGCTCCTTCGGGGGTAGGAACACCACACGCACCACCAAGGGGGGTCGGTGACGTGGGGTGTGAGCACCTCGTCCGGCGCTGCACAAAACAAGGGGAAAGTTTGGGGGCCTGCGAGCCGGGGGCTCGCGGCGCGGCGACCTTGCGAGCGGGGCTCGTGGCGCCGGGACCGGGTGTAACGACCCGCGATCCGCGGTCATTCCCGGCGGCCCGCAAGCGGGGCTCGCGGCGTCCGGACCGGGTGTAACGGCCGGCCATCCGGGGTCATTCCCGGGCCCTCACCGGGGCCCAGGGGGCGGGGCCACGGGTTGTTCGGGGGTCTGCAACGACCCGGCCGCGTCGGCCATTCCCAGCCCGGTCGAGCGGGCGGGGGTGGCCGTGGTCCTGCGATCGTCAGGGTATGTAACGACCCCCGGCCCGCCACGATTCCGGCCCACGGGTGCGACCGGTCACCACCCAACGACCGCCCAGAAACGGACATCCCGCCCAGTCGGGCACAGCGACGCGGGCGGTTGGGAAGGGCCACGGGATGATCCACTCGGGTTACGTGAAACCGGGGTATTCGGACTCGGCTGATACCCCGGTTTCCATGAAGTCGAGTGGATCATGGAGGTCGGATGGCGTCAGCCTTCCAGGCGAGAGCGGACCTTTTCCGCACAGGCCCCCACAACGGTCTGCGCGTCGAGCCCGAGGCTCTCGATGGCTACGAGCGCGGTGAACACCACGTCGGCCAACTCGGCCGCCACGTCCTCGCGGGTGTGGGTGACACCCTTGCGCGGATTCTGCCCGAGCAGACCGATCCAGGCGGCTGACGCCTCCCCCGCCTCCTCGGTGAGCTTCAGGATGCGGCAGGTCAGTTCCGTCTGCCCGGTGCCGTTCGCCGCGTCCAGCCAGCTCCGCGCAGACCGGGCCGCCGCCCAGATCGAGTCGTCCACGGCGACCAGTCAACCCGACCGCCCCGGCCGGTCACACACCCGGGCCGCACGGTCGGGGCGCACCCGGGGGCACGGTAAGGGCGCAGCCCGCACGGTCGGGACGCGCGGGCCGCACCGGCTGTCTGACTGGTCGGTCAGTTCAGCCATTGACTCCGGTCGACGGCAGTCCTAGGTTCAGGGCGCTACCGGCCGGTAGGCAACCGTCCCGCCTGGTCGCCCCCGCAGGCGACATCCGTCCGATGGGGAGCATCGATGCTGTCCGTACCCGTTCGCAGGCTCCGCCCCCTGATCGCCGCCACCGCGACACTGACCCTGGCCGTCGGGCTGCTCGGCGCCGCACCCACCGCCGCCGCCGCACCCACCGCCGCCGCAGCCAACACCGCCGCACCCAACACCACCGGCGCCGCGCCCAGCACCGCCGGCCACGACCCCTCCGGCGACCAGCCGCTGCCCGGCTACACCTTCCAGAATCCGCCGCTGGCGCCGCTGGTGGTGGCCGGCAAGCCGACGACGGTACGCCAGGGCGTGCACCGGCACGCCGCGTACATCATCGAGGTTCCCGCCCGGTGGAACGGCGACCTGGTGGTGTGGGCGCACGGCTACCGCGGCCAGGGCACGGTGCTCTCGCCGGAGTCGCCGGCCTTCGAGCTGCGCCAGCGGCTGCTGGCCCAGGGATACGCGTGGGCGTCGTCGTCGTACGACCGCAACGGCTTCGACATCCGCTCCGGTGTGCTGAGCACGAGGGACCTCGCCGACCACTTCGGGCGGACGGTGCGCAGACCTCACCGCACCTACCTGGCGGGGGTGTCGATGGGCGGGTACGTCATCGGGCGCTCGTTGGAACAGTATCCGGGCTACTACGACGGGGCGCTGCCCATGTGCGGCGTGCTCGGTGACCAGACGTTGCTGGACTTCTATCTGGACTACAACCTGGTCGCGCAGACCCTCGCCGGTGTGCCGGCCTACCCGACGCCGGCCGACTACCTCAGCAACGCCGTGCCCCGCATCCAGGTGGCGCTCGGGCTGGCGGGTCTCACGCCGACCGGGCCGGACACCACCAACGATCGGGGCAAGCAGTTGCGGGCCATCACCGTGAACCGTTCGGGCGGGCCACGGCCCGGCGCGGAGGCGGCCTTCGCGGTCTGGAAGGACTTCCTCTTCTCCATCGCGGTGACCGACGGCGGCGACTCCCCCGCTCAGCGGCCCAGCCAGATCTCGACCAACCTGCTGACCCGCTACAGCCCGAACAGCCCCGTCGACGTCAACTCGTCGGTGCAGCGGGTGGCTCCGGAGAACGTCGTGCAGCGACTCCTGCCGACGCTGACCGAGGTGCCGAAGATCGCCGGGCGGCCGAGCGCGCCAGTGGTCAGCCTGCACGACCTGGGCGACATGTTCGTGCCGTTCAGCATGGAGCAGGCGTACGCCACCGACGTGGCACGGCACGGTCGTGGCCGGCTGGTGGTGCAGCGGGCCATCCGGGCCGCGCAGCACTGCGAGTTCAGCCCGGCCGAGGCCGGCGCCGCCTGGGACGACCTGGTGTCCTGGGTACGCACCGGCAAGCGCCCGGCCGGCGACACGGTGACCGATCCGGCGGTGGTGGCCCGACCCGACTACGGCTGCCGGTTCAGCGACCGGGCCGCGTACGCCGCCGGGGTCGGCACCCGCCGCCTGTACGCGCCCTGCTGAGGCAGCGCCGTCCGGACAGCGCTGACACGACGACGCCGGCCGGCTCCCGAGATGGGGGCCGGCCGGCGTGTGTGTGCGTGTCGTGTCACCAGAGCTGCTGGACGACGTCCGCCGCCTGCTCCTCCCACTGCGCGTACGCGTAGGGGAAGGCGGAGACCTGCACGGTCTGCGCGGCGGCGGTCAGCGGCAGGTCCTGCCAGCCGCCCACGTTCTTCAGCGCGCTGAAGAACGCTGTGGCCGCGTACTCCGGGTCGGTGATCTGGTCGGGCGTGCCCCAACCGGACGACGGGCGCTGCTGGAACAGGCCCTGCGAGTCGTGGTCGTTGTACGCGCCGAGGTGGCCGAGGTTGTAGAGCTTCGACTCCTGCAACGAGGTGGCGACGCCGATGACCGCGCCACGGTCGCCGACGCCTGTCTTCTTGGCCGCGTCCACGATCGCCCGGGCGTTGGCGAGCTGCGCGTCGTCGAGCGGGATGCGCGACTGGGCGCCCTCGATGCCGTGCGGGATCAACTCGTCGCGGCTCGGCTTGCCGGCCGGCGGCTTGCCGGTGGCGGAGCCGGTGGTCAGCCCGGACTCGACCGGCTGGTCCTTCTGCTGCTTGGCCGAGGTGGCGGCCTTGCCGGTGGCGAGGTCGATGGCGGCGACAGCGCCCTGGTGCGGCCCGCTGGTGACCGGGGCGGCGGTCGCGGTCGGCGCGAGGGCCAGACCGCCGAGGGCAGCCACACCCACCACGCTCAGCGCGGTCTTGCGGTACGAGTCCTTAGCGATGGCGGGGAGCCATCGAGTGAAGTCGACCTTCACGATGGTTCCTTTCGATCGTGCGGAGCGCTCCGGGGTGAACGCTCCTCGGGAGGATGACCGCGGAAAGGGGTTTGGGCTCCGGCGGTACGGGGGACACAACCGGGTTGACGTGTCGGTCATTCCGGAAATGCCCGAGGCGTGGGCGCCTGCGGTCCCGGTCACTCCGAGAATCGGATGGCAGACCCTTCAGACGGCGAAATGGGACGATCCACCCGGCCGGGTCAACCGCGGTGGGCCGTGCCGAACCGGACGAGAACATGCCAGAGCTGCTTGAGGTGCTGCAGGGTGTCAGCGATCGGGCCCCGGTCCGCCCACCGCTGCGGCTCGGTGACCACCGACACGGCGCCCCGACCGATCAGCACCGCGTCCACCGGCGTGCCCGGGCGGGCGAACTCCCGGTGCAGGCGTGCCGCGAGCACCGGGATCGCGGGCCCCCGGAACTCGGCGTCAACCCGGTCGACGGCCAGCGCGAAACCGCTGTGCCAGCGCAGCGGAAAACCGTACCGCCGGGCGGTTGATTCCAGCGCCGCCCCGGTCGGGGTGCCGGCGAACGACGGATCCACCACCAGTTCCTCGACATCGTGCGCGAGGTCGAGCGGGCCGTGGATCTGGGCCTCCACGTAGTCGTCGAGCGCGCGCCCGAGGGTGGCCGGCGCGCTCGGCGCCTCCAGCAGCGTCCGGGCCAGGGAGGCGACGTCCATCCCGGCCCGTCCCAGGCACTCGCCGGTGCCGGCGACGCCGGCCAGCAGCCCGGCGAACACCCCCTCGAAGGCGTCCGCCGTGCCCACCACGTCCGGACCGAGGTGGCTGTCGCCGAGGCAGAAGGTCGCCCGGCCCCACACCGCCGGACGCAGCCGCAGGTGACAGGAGCCGAAGCGGGGACAGGCGCCGTCCGCGTGGTCGAGCAGGTTGATCCCGCCGTACGTGGGTCGCTCCGCCGGGGCCACCCCGGGCCGCTGGTACGCGCCGCCGAACATCCGGTGCTCCCACCGGTCCCGATCGCCACCGGGATACGCGGTGAGGCCGCCGTTGGAGATCCCGGTGACGAACTGACTGCGGTACACCCCGTCCTCGGCCAGCGCCGCCGCGACGGAACGCCCGTCGGCGCACAGGCGATCGGGGTGGAAGTTGACGGTAAGCCGACCACGGTGGGCAGCCGCGGCGAGCAGCAGGTCCGGCCGGTGGCCGCCATCGGCCGCGACGAGGTGCCGCTCGATCGCGGCGAGCGCCGCGGGACGCTCGACCACCGCCGACGACCGCACGTACGCGAGGGCAGCCGCCTGCGCCGGGGTGAGTGCGGCGCGGAGCCGTCGCTCAGACGTCGCCGTCATGTCCGGGGTCCACGGCGCGCTCCGGCGGTGCGCCCAGCTCCTCGAAGACGGTGATCTGCAGGTCCGCCGGGGCGTCCAGGCGCGAGTTCAGCGACTGCCAGGGCGTACGCGTCGGCGGCGCGATCTCGCTCGCCCCGGCGGCGACCAGCCGGGCCGTGGTCGCCCGCGTGTCGTCGACCTCGAAGGCCACCCGGATGCGCGGCGCGACCTGCCGGCCCACCTCGACCTCGTCGATCATCCGCTTCTGCGCCGGGTTGGCGATCTCCAGGGTGGCCCGACCGGCGTCCAGGATCACCACGCGGGCGTCGCCGTCACCGGTGAACGCCGCCTCCTCGGGCAGACCGAGGGCGTCCCGGTAGAACGCCACCGCGGCCTCGTGGTCGGCCGCCTCCACCACGAGGCGCAGCTGACGGACGACGGGAACCTGGTGCTCGGCGGCCATGCGCCGGATCCTAACAACGCCCTAGGCTGAACACCGTCCGGAAGGGAGCGACGATGGTCGAGACGGATGGCGACGACGCGTACGTGGTGCGTCCGGTCGGTCGGGTGGCCTCGCCGCTGACCGACGCGGCGAGCGCGCCCCGGCAGGGCGATGAGGGTGCGCCCACCGCGTGGCTGATCTTCGACCCGCAGGTCGAGCAGGCTCTGGCCGACCTGTCGGCCGGCGCGGAGCTGCTGGTGCTGACCTGGTTGGACCGCGCCCGGCGCGACGTGCTGACCGTGCACCCGCGCGGCGACGAGACCCGTGCGCGCACCGGCGTGTTCAGCACCCGCTCCCCGCACCGGCCCAACCCGATCGGCCTGCACCGGGTGCGGGTGCTGGCGATGGACGGGTTGCGCGTCGAGGTGGCCGACCTGGAGGCCCTCGACGGCACCCCCGTCCTGGACGTCAAGCCGGTGCTCGGCCCACCCGACGAACGCTGAGCCGCCGTCAGTGACCGCGGGCCAGCCACTCCGGCAGGTGCGGGGCCTCCGCGCCGATCGTGGTGTCGTCGCCGTGCCCGGTGTGCACGACAGTCTCCGCGGGCAGGGTCAGCAACCGGGTGCGGATCGACTCGATGATGGTGTCGAAGTCGCTGTACGAGCGCCCGGTCGCGCCCGGTCCTGAATGAAACAGGGTGTCGCCGGTGAACACCGCCCCCAGCTCCGGGGCGTAGAAGCTGCACGCACCGGGGCTGTGCCCGGGGGTGTGCAGCACCCACAGCGGGGTGCCGGCCACCTCGATGCTCTGCCCGTCCCGCACCTCGCCGTGCGGCGGCAACTGGGGGTGGACCAGGTCCCAGAGCACCCGGTCGGCGTCGTGCAGCAGCACCGGAGCGCCGGTGGCCTCGGCCAGTTCGGGCGCCACCCGTACGTGGTCGTCGTGCCCGTGGGTGGCCAGGATCGCCCGGACCCGGCGACCTCCCACCAGCGCGAGGATCGTTGGCACGTCGTGCGGCGCGTCGATGATGACGCACTCGTCGTCGTCGCCGATCACCCAGACGTTGTTGTCCACCTCGAACGTCTGCCCGTCGAGCGAGAACGTGCCGGAGGTGACCGCGTGGTCAACCCGGACGGCCATCAGAACACCACCACCGAGCGGAGCACGTCGCCGTGGTGCATCCGGTCGAACGCGTTCTCGACCTGGTCCAGAGCGATCTCCTCGGTGACGAAGGCGTCCAGGTCGAGACGGCCCTGCAGGTACAGCTCGGTGAGCATCGGGAAGTCCCGGCTGGGCAGGCAGTCGCCGTACCAGCTGGACTTGAGCGCGCCGCCGCGCCCGAAGACGTCCAGCAGCGGCAGCTCGATGCGCATCTGCGGGGTCGGAACGCCGACCAGCACGACAGTGCCGGCCAGGTCCCGGGCGTAGAAGGCCTGCTTCCAGGTCTCCGGTCGCCCCACCGCGTCGATCACCACGTCGGCCCCGAAGCCGCCGGTGGCGGCGCGGATGGCCTCGACCGGGTCGGTCTCGGAGGCGTTCACGGTGTGCGTCGCGCCGAACTGTCGGGCCCAGTCCAGCTTGCGGCTGTCGGTGTCCACCGCGACGATCGTGGTGGCGCCGGCGAGGGCCGCGCCGGCGACCGCGGCGTCCCCGACGCCGCCGCAGCCGATCACCGCCACCGAGTCGCCGCGGGTCACGTTGCCGGTGTTCATCGCCGCGCCCAGCCCGGCCATCACGCCGCAGCCGAGCAGGCCCACCGCTGCCGGCCGCGCGGCCGGGTCCACCTTCGTGCACTGACCGGCGTGCACCAGCGTCTTCTCGGCGAACGCGCCGATGCCCAGCGCCGGGGTGAGTTCCGTGCCGTCGGTGAGCGTCATCCGCTGCGCGGCGTTGTGGGTGTTGAAGCAGTACCAGGGCCGGCCCCGACGGCAGGCCCGGCAGACGCCGCAGACGGCCCGCCAGTTGAGCACCACGAAGTCGCCCGGGGCGACGTCGGTGACGCCGTCGCCCACCTGCTCGACGACGCCCGCCGCCTCGTGCCCGAGCAGGAACGGGTAGTCGTCGTTGATGCCGCCCTCGCGGTAGTGCAGGTCGGTGTGGCAGACCCCGCAGGACTGGATCCGGACGATCGCCTCACCGGGGCCGGGATCGGGCACCACGATGGTGGTGACCTCGACCGGTGCGCCCTTGCTGCGGGAGATGACTCCCCGGACTTGCTGGCTCACTTCGCCTCCTGCTGGTGGTGTACGGCGGGGCCGGACACCGGGCGGGCGGATGAACCGGGCTCGGCGGTGGGCCCCTGGCGAACCTACCCCGATCACCACTGTCGGCCCAGTCGGCCGGGCGGTGCGGTTATCAGCTGTCACGCCGGGTACGCGGGCCACAATTCGGACCACGACCACCGGGAGTGATCATGAAACTCGCGCACCTGCCGCTGCGCGTCACCATCGGGGCGTACTTCCTCAACTCGGGTCTGGGCAAGCGGAACCTGGAGGGCGAGGCCGCGCAGGCCATGCACGGGATGGCGGTGGCGGCGATGCCGCAGCTCGGTCAGTTGGAGCCGCCACGGTTCGCCAAGCTGCTGTCGTACTCCGAGATCGCCCTGGGGGCCGCGCTGCTCGCGCCGTTCGTCCCGGCGCCCCTGGTGGGGCTCGGCCTGACCGCGTTCGGCGCGGGCCTCGTGCAGCTGTACCTGAAGACGCCCGGGATGCGCGAGCCCGGCAGCGTACGGCCGACACAGCAGGGCGCGGGGCTGGCCAAGGACGTCTGGTTGGTCGGGGCCGGCCTGACCCTGGTGCTGGAGGGGTTGACCCACGGCCGCCGGCGCGGCTGACCTGGGCGAATCGCGCCGCCGCGACCCGTTATCGTGTGGGCGACCCGGCGGTCGGTCTGAGGAGCTGCGGTGACCCACAGTCGTTCGGTGCGACCGTTCTACCGGCCGATGAGGCCCCGCCGCCGCGACGAGCCGCACCGCGCGGCCACCCCGCTGGAGCTCTTCTTCGACCTGTGTTTCGTGGTGGCCGTGGCGCAGGCGGCGACCAGCCTGCACCACGACGTCGCCGAGGGTCACCTCGCCCACGCGCTGACCAGCTACCTGATGGTGTTCTTCGCGATCTGGTGGTCGTGGATGAACTTCACCTGGTTCGCCTCGGCGTACGACACCGACGACGACGTCTACCGGATCACGACGCTGGTGCAGATCACCGGGGCGTTGATCCTGGCGGCCGGGGTGCCCCGGGCCTTCACCGACGGCGACTTCACCGTCATCACCTACGGGTACGTGGTGATGCGGCTGGCCGCTGTCACACAGTGGATCCGGGCAGCCGCCGGCGATCCGGCGCACCGGGCGGCGGCACGCCGCTACGCGATAGGCGTGACAGTCGTGCAGCTCGGCTGGCTGCTGCGGCTGGCGCTGCCCGACGGTTGGGGCATCGGGGCGTTCGTGCTGCTGGCGCTCGCCGATCTGCTGGTGCCGGCGGTGGCCGAGCGTCCGGGGATGACGCCGTGGCACCCGGGGCACATCGGCGAGCGGTACGGACTGTTCACGCTGATCGTGCTCGGCGAGGCGGTGCTGGCGATCTCGGTGGCGATCCAGACCGGGCTCGACGCGGGCGACCACGGTCTCTGGGCGCTCGCGGCGGCGGGCGCGCTCATCGTGTTCGCGCTCTGGTGGCTCTACTTCGACCGTCCGGTGGACGCGCCGGACCGGTTGCCGTACTCGCTCATCTGGGGTTACGGCCACTATCTGATCTTCGGGGCGATCGCCGCGGTCGGAGCGGGGCTGCCCGTGGTGGTGGACCACGAGCGGCACCTCGCGCACGTCTCCGGCACGGCCGCCGCGTACGCGGTGGCCGTGCCGACAGCCGTCTACCTGCTGACCGTCTGGGTGCTGCTCGTGCGCCGCCAGCAGCACGGCGCGGTGGTCGTCGCCTATCCGGTCGTCGCACTGCTGGCGCTGCTCGTGCCGCTGGGCCCGGCCCCGGTGCAGGTGCTCGCGGTGTTGCTCGTCGCCCTCGTGACCCTGACGGTGCTGCTGCGCGAACGCGACAGCGGGGCGCCTGCGACGCGCCGGGCCTGATTCCGATCTGGATCAGAGGTCGGCCACCCGGCCTGCCGGCGCGCGGGACGGCCCGGAAGTCGGCAGAATTGCGGCATGCCTCGCCGCCGATGGTTGCTGGCCGACCAACTCGGGCCACATTTCCTCGACGACCCCGATCAACCGGTCCTCCTGGTGGAGGTCCGGGAGCTGTTTCGCCGTCGGCCGATGCACCGGCAGAAGGCGCACCTGATCCTCTCCGCAGTGCGCCACCGTGCCGCCGAGCTGGGCGACCGGGCGCTGCTGCTGCGTACCGGCACGTTCCGCGAGGCCCTGGCCCAGGTCGCCGAGCCGGTGGAGGTGTGCCATCCGCACTCCCGGGCCGCGCTGGAGTTCGCCCGCTCGGCGCCCGGGTTGACCGTGCTGCCGCCGCGCGGCTTCATCACCAGCCAGGCCGACTTCGCGGCATGGGCGGACCGCACCCGCCGGGGTCCGCTGCGGATGGCTGACTTCTACCGGCAGGCCCGTCGCTGGCACGACGTGCTGACCGGCTCGGCCCGGGGCACCGGCGGGTCCGGTGGCACCCCGGCGCCGCGCCGACCCCGCTCGGAGGCCCCGGCCGTGCCGGCTACGCCGCCGCCTCCACCGCCGATCGTCGAGGACGACATCGACGCGCAGGTCCGCCGCGACCTGGACCGGTGGGCCGCCGACGGGGTGCGGTTCGTCGGCCGCGACGGCCCCCGGCAGCACCCGGCCACGCACGCCGAGGCGCAGGCCCGGCTGGCGCACTTCCTGACGTACCGGCTGCCCGGGTTCGGCCGCTACGCCGACGTGATGAGCGCGGACGATCCGCTGTTCGCGCACTCGGCGCTGTCGTCGTCGTTCAACCTGGGATTGCTGCACCCTGAGCCGGCCGTCCGCGCCGCCGAGCAGGCGTGGCGGTCCGGCGCCGCGCCGCGTACGGCGGTGGAGCCGTTCATCCGCGGGCTGCTCGGCTGGCGGGAGTTCCTCTGGCAGCTGTACTGGTACCACGAGCCACGCTTTCGGGGCGCGAACTGGCTGGCCGCGACTGAGCCGGTGCCGCAGTGGTTCGCCGAGCTGGACGCCGACGCGGTGGAGGCGCGCTGCCTGGCCGACGTGCTCGCCGCCGTCCGGGACCGGGCGTGGACGCACCACAGCCCCCGGCTGCTGGTGCTCGGCAACTACGCGTTGCAGCGGGGTTGGCGTCCCACCGAGGTGGCGGACTGGTTCCAGCGCTGCTTCGTCGACGGCACCGACTGGGTGATGAACGCGACCGTCATCGGCATGAGCCAGTACGCCGACCTGGCCCGGGTGGACACCCGCCCGTACGCGGTGGACGGCACCGACATCGACGAGATCAGCGACTACTGCGCCGGCTGCCGTTACACCCCCGAGCGGGCGCTCGGCGAGCTGGCCTGCCCGTACACCGGGGGTTTCGAGAGCTTCCTGCACCGCAACCGGGAGCGGCTGGTGGCCGACCCGCGGCTCGCCGCGGAGCTGGCCCGCCGCGACGAGCCGGAGCACCGCGAGGCGGTGCTGGCGCAGGAGGAGAAGCGGGGCAGCAGCCCTCCGTGATTAGGTGGGGTCCGCGACGGGCGGCGGGATCGGCACCTGCCGGTCGACGCCCCGGTTCAGGCCGACGACCAGCAACCGGTTGTACGACGCCGGCAGGATCCGGGCCAGCAGGTCGGGGAGTTTCGCCGACCAGCCGATCAGCACCCGGCCCCGGCGCCGCTCGACGCCGCGCAGGATCACCTCGGCGGCCCGCTCCGGGGCGATGGTGAGCAGCTTCTCGAACTGGGCCCGGCCGGCGGTGTACTCCTCGATAGACACGCCGCTGCCGACCCGCGCGTTCTCGGTGATCCGGGTGCGGATCCCGCCGGGGTGCACCGACGTGACACCGATGCCGTCGTCGACGAGTTCGTGTCGCAGCGCCTCGGTGAGGCCGCGGACGGCGAACTTGCTCGCCGCGTACGCGGTCTGCCCGGCCGGCGCGATCAGCCCGAACAGGCTGGAGATGTTGACCAGGTGCGCGCCCGGCTCGGCCTTGAGGGCGGGCAGCAGCGCGTGGGTCAGCTGCGCCACGGCCCGGAAGTTGATGTCGATCACCCAGCTGAACTCGTCGAACGTCACCTGGTCGAACCGCCCGCCGAGGCCGACACCGGCGTTGTTGACCAGCAGGCGGACGCGTGGGTGCCGCTGGCCGATCTCGACCGCGACCCGGGCGGTGGCGGCCGCGTCGGCGAGGTCCACCCGGTACGTGTGCACCTGCCGGTCCGGGTGCGCGGCGTGGATGGCGGCGGCGACGGCGTCCAACCGCTCGGCGTCGCGGTCCAGCAGCACCAGGTCACTGCCCCGAGCGGCCAGGCCGTGCGCCAACGCGGCGCCGATGCCGCTGGCCGCGCCGGTCACGACGGCAGTCGCGCCGGCGAACTCAAACCTCCGCACGATCGGTGCTCCTTCCCTGCCGGGTGCGGCGGGTGAACCGCACACCCTCGTCGGTGAGCCGGCCGTGCCGCATCAGCAGCACGTCACGGGCGTAGTTCTGGTACAGCCGCCAGGGCGCCCGCTCGCCCTGCCTGGGCAGCGCGTCGACGCTGCGCAGCACGTAGCCCGAGCGCAGGTCGATGAGCGGCACCCGCCGCGCGTCGGGCGGTGGGAGCGGGGTGACGACCTGCTGGCCGGTGCGGTCCAGGTGGCGCAGCAGCCGGCAGACGTAACCGGCGACCAGGTCGGCCTTGAGGGTCCACGACGCGTTGGTGTAGCCGAGGGTCAGCGCGAAGTTCGGCACGCCGGAGAGCATCATGCCCTTGTAGGCGACGGTCTCGGGCAGGTCGACGTCGACGCCGTCCACCCGCAGTGTCAGGCCACCGAGCGCGAGCAGGTTGAGCCCGGTCGCGGTCACCACGATGTCGGCGCTCAGCTCGTCGCCCGAGGCCAGCCGGACCCCGTGCGCGGTGAACGCGTCGATCGTGTCGGTCACCACCGACGCCCGCCCCTGCCGCACCGCGGTGAACAGGTCACCGTCGGGCACCACGCAGAGCCGCTGGTCCCACGGGTCGTAGCGGGGCGAGAAGTGCCTGTCGACGTCGTACCCGACCGGCAGCTGGCGCTTCGCGCCGCGCCGGAGCAGCCGCTTGACCAGGGCTGGCGCGCGCCGGCTGAGCTGGAAGTTGACAGTGGAGAGCAGCACGTTCTTCCACCGCACCACGGAATACGCGGCGTTCGCCGGCAGCCGGCGCCGCAACGCGCCGGCCAGCCGGTCACGCGAGGGCAGGGCGATGACGTACGTGGGTGAGCGTTGCAGCATCGTCACGTGCGCGGCCCGCTGCGCCAGGGCCGGCACCAGGGTCACGGCTGTCGCGCCGCTGCCGATCACCACCACCCGCTGGCCGGTGTGATCCAGGTCGTCGGGCCAGTGCTGCGGGTGCACCAGCCGCCCGGCGTACGCGTCCACGCCGGGCAGGGTCGGCGTGTAGCCCTCGTCGTAGCGGTAGTAGCCGGTGCAGGCGAACAGGAACGAGCAGGTCAGCACCACGGTCTCGGCGGTGTCGGTGCGCTCGGCGTGCACCGTCCAGCGGGCGGTTCCGCTGTCCCACTCGGCGCGCGTCACCCGGTGGGAGAAGCGGATGTGGCGCTGCACGTCGTACTCCCGGGCGGTGTCGCGCACGTACTCCCGGATGGCCGCGCCGTCGGCGATGGCCGTCGCGTCGGTCCACGGCCGGAACGAGTAGCCGAGGGTGAACATGTCCGAGTCGGATCGAATACCGGGGTAGCGGAACAGGTCCCAGGTGCCACCTATCGCGTCGCGTGCCTCCAGCACCGCGTACGTCTTGTCGGGGCAGTCGCGGCGCAGATGGCAGGCGGCGCCGATGCCGGACAGGCCGGCGCCGATGATGAGCACGTCGACGTGGTCGGAGGGCATCGCGTTCCTCCCGTCCGGGGCGGTGGACGGACACTAACACCGCCCCGGACGCCGGGCACCTAGCCCGAGACCACCGCCGGGCCGCCGAACTGACCGTGACGGTGGGAGGCGCGCTCGGCGTCGAGCCGGGCGAGCATCCGCGCGAAGTCGTCGGCCGAGAGCACCGGGCCGTTGTTCTTGCGCAGGCTCGCCATCCTGGAACGCCGCTGCACCGCCGACTCGAACGCCCCGTTGGTCGTCAGCACCCAGCAGGCGTCACGCGCGGTGGGCCCGCCGAGGAGCAGCGCGGGACGGGCCTCGAACCCGGTCACCTCCGGCCAGGGCAGGGTCCGCGTGCGGAACACGTGCCGCAGCCGTACGCCCCGGTCGTTGACGTAGATCCCGGCGAGGTACATCCGCAGGACGCCGGTCAGCCACAGCCCGAGGAACAGCAACGCGCCGGTCAGACCGAGGGCCGCCGATGCATCGATCCTGCCGTGGGCGGGTCCACGGCTGGCGGCGACCACCACGGCGACCGCCATCGTCGACCCGACCAGCAGCGTGAGTCCGGTGACCGCCTGCGCCGCGCCCCAGGGGCTGATCCGCCGCCATCTGCGCATGGTCCGCAGGCTAGTCGGTGGACGCTCGCGTGGATTCCATGATCCAGTTCGTCTCCCAGGTGCGTTCGCCGTCGACCGAGAACGCCTGCTCCCAGCGGGCCGTGGTCGCGGTGATCCCCGACCAGATGAACCGGCACCGGACCGGCCGCCCCTCGTGCTGGTCGTCGGCGTAGAAGCGGCCCACCCCGTCGACGAAACGCCCCACCATCGGCGGCTGCTCCAACTCCCCCCGACCGCTGTTCATCCAGTAGATCGACCACTGCCCGCTCGCCGGGTCGAAGATCCTGATCGTCGCGCCGGAGAAACCCTTGGTCGGAAAGGTGATCTCGTCGAAGTTGCCGCCGCCGCCGAAGAAGCTGTGCGCGACCGACACCCCGGGAAATTCCTCCCACTCGTCGCAGCCGGTCAGCCGCTCGCGCAGCCGACGGTTGACCACGTTCCAGGTGCCCACGTAGAAGTCGAAGTCGCCCATCAGCGGCCCACCGGCCCTTCCGCTCGCGTGTCATCCAGATAGCCGGTCAGGTCGGGAGCCTCGGGCACCAGCATGTGCCGGACCCAGGCGGCCCGCTCGTGCTCCAGCACCGCCAGCTCCCACACGCAGCCGACCTCGCGCCGACCCAGCTGGACGAAGTGGGTCGGGTCGACGTCCGGGCAGTCCAGCGCGGGCTGCCCGGCCACCGCGATGTGCACTTGCAGCGCGTTGTCCCACACCCAGGTGTACGCCAGCAGGTAGGCGCCGGTGTCCGCGCCCCGGTGCAGCACCACCCAGCCGGCGGCCGGGGTGCCGTCGCTCACCGCGCGGGCCAGCAGCGCTGGCAGCAGGTCGTACGCGGCCTTGCACACCTCCGGCTCGATCGGCCGCTCCAGCTGGTCGATGTGGTAGCGCTTGAGCTGCCAGCCGTCCACGGTGACTGGTCCCGGCGTTCGTAGATCCTTGTCGCGAAAAGCCATGCCGGGACGGTAGGACCACTCCCCTGACAGCTAGTGTCAGTGAAGTGCGGGCCAGTCGACTTCTCTCCGTCCTGCTGCTGCTCCAGTCGCACGGCCGGCTGACCGCCGCGCAGCTCGCCGAGCGGCTGTCGGTCTCCCCACGCACCATCTACCGGGACGTGGAGTCGCTGCACGCCGCCGGCATCCCGCTCTACGGCGAGGCCGGGCACGCCGGCGGCTACCAACTCGTCGACGGCTGGCGGACCCGGCTGACCGGCCTGACCGCCGAGGAGGCCGACCGCCTCTTCCTGGCCGGGCTGCCCGGCCCCGCCGACGAGCTGGGCTACGGCGACGTGGTGGCCGCCCTGCAACTCAAGCTGCACGCCGCGCTGCCCGCCCCCCTGCGCGACCGGGCCACCCAGCTGCAACAACGCTTCCACCTGGACACACCCGGTTGGTACGCCGACGGCGACGCCTCCCCCGAGCTGGCCCGCACGGCCGAGGCCGTCTGGCGGCAGCAGCGCATCGAGGTGCGCTACCGCGGTTGGCGCGGCGAGGTGACCCGGGTGCTGGAGCCGTACGGCCTGGTGCTCAAGGGCGGCCGGTGGTACGTGGTGGCCACCCGGCCGGGCCGCGCCGAGCCGGCGACCTACCGGGTCAACCAGATCCTCGCGCTGACCCCGCTGGCGCAGGAGTTCGACCGACCTGCCGACTTCGACCTGCCGGCCTGGTGGCGGGAGCACGTGCTCCGGTTCCGGGAACGGCTGCACCGCGACGAGGCCACCGTACGGCTGTCGCCCGCCGGCCGGGAACGGCTGCGGGAGATCGGCAGCGACCCGGTGGTGTCCGCGGTGGACGCCAGCGCCGGGCCACCCGACGCGCACGGCTGGGTGACCGCCGTCCTGCCGATCGAGTCGCTCACCCACGCCCACGGTGACCTGCTGCGCCTCGGCGCCGACGTGGAGGTGCTCACCCCGCTCGCGCTCCGCGACCGCCTGGCCGCCACCGCCGCCGGGCTGGCCGCCCTCTACGCCCCAGCCGGCCCGCCGACCCGATAGCCACCGCCGCTTCCACAGTGGAAGATCGGCGGGACATCGACTGTCGGCAGGGTGTGCCACCCTGGGACGGGCACCAGCGGTCACCGGAGGTGAGGGCCACGCTACGACTACGCGCACTGGTCGCCGTCCCCGGCACCGGGCCGGTGACCCTCGACGTCCCGTCCGGTGAAACGGTCGCCCTGGTCGCGCCGCAGCGGGTCGGCACCGCCGTGGCCCGGGTGCTGGCCGGGCTCGCCGCCCCGGTCACCGGGCGGATCCTGGTCGGTGACCGGGACGTCACGGCCCTCGCGCCGCCGCGCCGGCAGATCGGCTACGTGCCCGCCGGCGGGGCGCTGCTGCCGCAGCTCACCGTGCGCCGCAACATCGAGTACGGCCAGCGCAAACGCGAGCGGGTGCACGAGGTGGCCGACGACTGGACGGCCACCGTGGTGGACCGGCTGGAGCTGGCGCCGACGCTGGATCTGCTGCCCCACCTGCTCTCCGACGCCCAGCGCTTCCGGGTGGCACTGGCCCGCGCGGCGGTCTGCCTGCCCGAGGTGCTCGTGATCGACCTGCCCGTCGACCCGTCCGGCGGCAGCCGCCTCGCCGACCTGCTGCCCCGACTGGCGCCTCCGGACGCGCCGGGGGTGGCCGTGCTCGTCTGCACCGCCGACCCGGCCACGCTCGCCGAGATCCCCCGCCACCACGAGCTGGTCACCGAGCCCGACGAGGCGCTGCGGTGACGCCGGCCGGCCGCCTCACCCGGCGTACGCTGCTGCGCGCCGCAGCGGCCGGCGCGACGGCGACCGCGGCCGGGTGTGCCGGCGGCAGCCCCTCGGTACAGGTGGCAGTGGTGTGGAGCGGCAGCGAGCTGGACCGCTTCCGGGAGGTCGTGGCCACCTATCCCCACCCGGTGCGCGTGGTCAGCGCCGGCAACGACATCGACGCGTTCCTGCGCGCCCGACACCTCGCGGGCACCTCGCCGGACGTGGCGATCCTGTCGCGCCCCGGCCTGGTGACGGAGTACGCCGCGCGGGGCTGGCTGCGCCCGGTGCGCCCCTCGACCGAATACGCGGTGCCCATCGGGCTCAGCGACCTGTTGATGGCCGGCGGGCAGCGCTACGGCGTCTGGGTCAAGGCCGCGCACAAGTCACTGGTCTGGCACCTGCCCTCCATGCTGCCCGAGCAGCCGACCAGCTGGGACGGGCTGGTGTCGCTGACCCGCCGCCTCGGCGCGCTCGCCCGGCGCGGCGCCGGCCCGGCGCCGCTGGCGATCGGCGCGGCGGACGGCTGGGTGCTCACCGACTGGTTCGAGAACGTGCTGGCCGACCTCGCGCCGACCGCCTACGACGCCCTGGCCGGGCCGGACGCCGACTGGCAGGGCCGGCCGGTGCGCGACACCCTGGACCGGCTCGCCGAGCTGTGGAGCATCGACGGCGCCTTCCCCGGCGGCGGTCGACGCGCGCTGCTCACCCAGTACGAGGAGTCGGTGATCCAGGTGGTGCGCTCCCGACGCGCGGTGATGGTCTTCGAGGCCGACTTCACCGCCGAGGTGGTCGGCCGGTTCCGGCGCGGCCCGGAGGAGCCCGTCACGTTCCGGTTCCCGAGCGCCGGCACGGGCGGCGGCGCGCTGATCGTGGGCGGGGACGTGGCGGTGGTGTTCGCCGACGCCCGGGGCGGGGTGGAGCTGGTCGAGTGGCTGACCCGGGCCGACTCGTTCCAGCCCTGGCTGCGCGCCGGCGGCTACCTGTCGCCGAACACCACCATCGCACTCACCGACTACGCCGACCCGGTCCGTCGCCAGCTGGCCCGCGAGATGCGCGGCCCCGACACCCTGCACTTCGACCTCTCCGACCAACTGCCCGGTCCGTTCACCGGCTCCGACGGGGTGGGCATCTGGCGGATCATGCAGGACTTCTTCGCCGACGTCACCGACGGTGTCTCCGCCGGTGAGGCGGTTCGCCGGGCCACCGGGCAGCTCGCGGCGGCGGCCCGCGACGCGGGCGGTGGCCGATGAGCCAGGTCAAGGTGCTCGGCGAGCTGGCGGTGCTCGACGACGTGGGCCCGCCCCGGCGTGGCCGGGCCTACCCGGCGGCCGGGGCGACCTCCGCGCTGCTGCTGCCGGCCGCGCTGCTGCTCGGCGCGCTGGTGCTGTGGCCGGTGCTGCGCACGCTGCACGCCAGCGTCACCACCGACGGTCGCTGGGTCGGCGCGGAGCACTTCCGCGCGGCGCTCGCCGCGCCCGGCACCGGCGCGGTGGTCGGCCGGACGGTGCTGTGGGCGGTGCTGGTGCCGGCGGTGGTGACGGCGCTGGGCTACCTGTTCGCCGTGGCGTCCCGCCGCTGGAAGGAGGGCGGGCTGGTCCGCCTGATCCTGCTGGTGCCGGTGGCGTTGCCGCTTGTCGTCACCGGGGTGACCTTCCGCCTCATGTACGACCCCGACCCGACCCGCGGCCTGGCCACCCTGCTCGCGGCACGGCTGACCGGCCGCGCCGACGACAACGCGCCGCAACTGCTCGGGCCGGGCCTGGTCACGGTGGCGCTGATGTCGGCGTTCGTCTGGGCCTGGGTGGGTCTGGCCGTGCTGGTCTTCCGGGCCGCACTGGACCGGCTGCCACCGAGCCTCGCCGACGCGGTCCGCGCCTACGGCGGCGGTCGACGACACGTCCTGTGGGACGCGCAGTGGCGACCGCTGCTGCTGCGTACCGTCGCGGTGGTCTTCGCGCTGGTGGCGCTCGGCACCAGCCGGACCTTCGACCTGATCCTCGTCATGACGCCCGGGTCGGTCCGCGACGACGCGGCGGTGCTCGCGTTGCGGGTCTGGCAGACCTCGGGCGGCACCACCACCGGGCAGGGCGCCGCGCTCGGCGTCGTCTGGCTCGTGGCGGTGGCCGCCGGGATGCTGGTGGCGGCGTTCTTCGTCCGCCAGGCGTGGCCGCCACCCCGCGTCGAGGCGACACCCGGGCCCGCACCGACGACCCCGCCGCCGCGACGACTGTTCCGGCTGCTCGCCGCGGGCGGCGCGGTGGCCTGGCTGATCCCGCTCGTCGTGCTCGTGGCGACCTCCGCGCACGGGCAGGTGGACGCCGCCGCGCGCGGCTGGTGGTCGGCTCCGCCCGGGACGGGCTCCTACGCGGCGCTGCTCGGTGGCGGCGAGCTGTGGCGGGCGCTGGGCTTCACGCTGTTGTTGGCGACCGTCGTGACCGCCACGGTGCTGGTCGTCGCGCTGCTGGCCGCGTACCCGCTGGCGTGGCTGACCGGGCCGGCCGCGCAGGCGACCGGGCTGCTGCTGATGGCCGCCACCGTCGTCCCGGTGCAGGTGATCGCCGGGCCGGTCAACGAGGTGCTGGGCGTGGTGCTCTCCTCCGGCACCGCCCGCGGGCTGGCCCTGGTGCACGTGGCGCTGGGGGTGCCGTTCGCGGTGCTGGTGCTGCGCAACGCGTTCGCCGACCTGCCGGCCGAGCAGGTGCGGGGCGCCCGGCTGGGCGGTCGGCGCTGGTGGGGCACCCTGCACCGGCTGGCCCGGCACAACCTGCCGGCCGTGATCGCCGTCTCCGTGCTGGAGTTCGTCCAGGTCTGGAACGACCTGGCGGTGGGCCTGCTGTTCAGCGGGCCGGAGGCCACCCCGCTCGGGCTGTTCCTGGCCGGGCAGAGCCGCGGCTTCGTGTCCAACAGCGGCGTCCTGGCCGCCGGGTCGGTGCTGGCCTCGGTGCTTCCGGTGGTGCTGATGGTGCTCGCCCGACGGCAGCTCGTCGCCGGGCTGGTCTCCGGGGGCGTCCGGTGACCGGCCCCACCGGTCCCGGCCGGGCGCCGCGCTGGCCGGTGCTCGTGACGATCGGCACGCTGCTCAGCGGGGTGTTCGGCAACCTGGCCAGCAACCTGCTGTCCGAGTTCGCGGCAAGTGTGCTCGGCCCGGCCAGCATCGTGGTGGCGGTCGTGGGCGGCGTCGGTTTCGTGGTGTTCGAGCTGCGCCGACGACGTGCCGTCCGCCAGACCGGCCCGGAGCCCACCGACGTCGTCACCACACCGCCTACCGACGTGCCCACCCTGCCGTACACGGCCGGGTTCGCCGGCCGGGAGGAGCACGTCCAGGCGGTGCTCGACCTGCTCGCCCGCGAGCACGCGGTGGCGGTGCTGGGCCGGCGGGCGGTGGGCACGTCCGCCTGCGCCGTCCAGGCGGCGAACCTGTGCCGGGAGGACTTCCCGGACGGGCAGTACCATTTCGACCTGCGCCGTGGCGGTCGTCCCCGCTCCGCACGG
The DNA here is from genome assembly GCF_040649315.1 of Micromonospora sp. NPDC049004. Classification (NCBI taxonomy): domain Bacteria; kingdom Bacillati; phylum Actinomycetota; class Actinomycetes; order Micromonosporales; family Micromonosporaceae; genus Micromonospora; species Micromonospora sp. NPDC049004. Next base: position 534,157 of record NZ_JBEZFG010000001.1, on the reverse strand, counting down.
CAGGTGCTCACCGCGCTGGCGGGCGTCCTGGGCACCGCCCCACCGACGTCGGGCCGCCCGGACGCCCTCGCGGCCGCCGCCGCCGCGCTGCGCCGCAAGCTCGACGGTCGCAAGATCCTGCTGGTGCTGGACAACGTCGACCGTCCCGAGCAGGTCCGCGCGCTGCTGCCGCCGACCGCCCGCACCTGCCGGCTGCTGCTGGCCGGCGGCCCCGCGCTCAGCGGCCTGGGCGGCGTGGTGGAGCACTGGATCGCCGAGCCGGGCCCGGACGAGGCGGTCGAGCTGTTCGCGGCGGCCGGTGGGGCCGCGCCCGCCGCCCGGATCCGCCGCGCCGACCCACGCACCGACCCGGCGGTACGCGAGATCGTCGACCTGTGCGGACGGCAGCCCCGCACCGTGCGGGCGCTCGGCTACCGCACCGCCCAGCACGGCTGGCGGCACTCCGACGTTCTGGACGCGCTGCGCCGGGCGGTGCGCACCCCGCCGCACCAGCGCGTCGCCGTGTCGCCGGCGGCCCAACTCGTCACCGAACGGGACACCGCGTACCGGGCGCTGACCCGCGAGGCGCGTCGGCTGTACCGGCTGATGTCGCTGACCCCCGCCCCGGTGGACCGGCCGACCATCGCCGCGCTGGCCCGCCGCCACCCCGAGCGGGTGACCGGGCTTCTCGACCAGCTGGCCGCCGCCGCGTTCGTGGTCGGCGCGAGCGGCGACCGGTACGAGGTCCGCCCGCTGCTCGCCGCGAACGCCCGGCTGCACCTGCGCGACGCCGAGCCGGCCCGCTCCCGGGTCGCCGCGCAGGCCCGACTGACCCGGCACCTGGCCCGGCGGGCCGAACGACACGCGGCCAACCTGGCCGTGCTCGGCTCCCCGCCGGACCGGGAATGGTCGCTGCCGCTCGACGACGACCCGTACGGCTGGTTCGACCTGCACCAGGAGCTGCTGCTGGCGGTGGTCCGGGTGCCGGCCGGAGCGGCCGAGACGCTGCCCCGACGGGTCCGCAGGTGGTGGTTCCGGTTGGCCGTGGCGCTGTGCGGATGGCTCGCGCACGTCGAGCGACTCGACGAGTGGGAGCAGGTCTGCCGCACGGTCCTGGCCACCCCGACCGCCGACGACCGGCCGGAGATCGCCGGGTGGGCGCACAACGAGCTGGGGGTGCTGCGCCGGCGCCGGCACGACCCGCAGGGCGCGGCTGCCGCGCTCACCCTCGCCGTGGCCGAGCGCGGCCGGCGGGGCACCGCCCAGGCACGGATGAACCTGGGTCTGGCCCTGCTCGATCTGGGGCAGCTCGACGACGCGGTGGAGCACCTGGAGCTGTCCCGCCGGCACCGCTCGTCGGCGGACCGCTCCGGGCATGCCCTCACCGACCTGGGCCTGGGCGCGGCGCAACTGGCCCGGGGTGAGTTGGACACCGCGCACCACCACCTGGTCAGGGCGGCGAACACGTTCCGGTCGGTGGGTGACGCGCGCGGCTACGCCGCGGCGCTGACCAACCTGGTGCTGGTGCACGCGGCCCTCGGCGAGCACCTGGACGCGGCGCAGGCGTGGCGGGCCGCGCTGCGCGAGTACGAGTCCGTCAACGACCCGACCAGCCGCGCCGCGGCGCTGCTCAACGCCGGGGCGACGCTGCTGACCAGCACGCCGGGGCAGGCCCGGGCGGCGTACGAGCTGCTGGCCGAGAGCCGGCGGCTGCGGGCGGAGACCCGGCCGACGGCGGGGCTGGGCCGCACCCTGCTGTACCTGGGCGACGCCGCCGCCGCGCTGGGCGACGGGGCCGAGGCGCGGCGGCTCTGGGCGGACGCGGCGACGGTGGCCGAGGAGGTCGACGACGACCGGGCGCTGGCCGCCGCGGACGACCGCCTGGAACAGGACGTCGACCTGCCGCAGGCTGGCCCCTGAGCCGCTCGTCGCGCCGTGCCGACGTGATGTCCATCGCTCGCGTTGGTCGGTGGCACGGGTCTGGGAGAGTGTGTGACCGTGGACGCTCTCTCGGTGCGGGGACTCAGCCGCAACTTCGGCAACCTGGTCGTGCTCGACGACGTGAGCTTCACGGTGGCGCCGGGTCGGATCGCGGTGGTGCTGGGCCCCAACGGCAGCGGCAAGACCACCCTGCTGCGGTGTGTGGTGGGCGCCGACCGGCCGGACGCGGGTGAAGTGCGGGTGCACGGGTACCGGGCCGACGAGACCGACCCGCAGGTGCGGGCCCTGGTCGCGGCCGCCCTGGACGACATCGACTTCTTTCCCGACCTGTCGGTGGTCGAGCACCTGGAGCTGGTCGCGTACGCCCACGGGGGCAGCGCCGAGCCGGTCGAGGAGGTGCTGACCGAGCTGGGCCTGGAACCGGCCCGTGACCAGCTGCCGGTGACCCTGTCCAGTGGGCAGCGCCGCCGGCTGGCGCTGGCGTCGTGCTTCGTGCGCCCCCGCCGGGTGCTGATCCTGGACGAGCCGGAGCAGCGGTTGGACGTACGCGGCCGGCAGTGGCTGGCCGACCGGCTGCGCCGGGAACGGGACGCCGGCACCGCAGTGCTGCTGGCCTCGCACGACCCGGAGCTGATCGACGCGGTGGTCGACGAGCGGATCGAGATCGGTCGGTGAGCGCCCCGCCGGCCACGCTCGCCCAGACGCCCGCCGGGCTGCCCACCGCCCGACAGGTGCGTACGCACCTGCGCCGGGCCCGCCGCCGCCACCACGAGCACTCGCTCGGCGACGTGCTGGGCGACGCGTACGTCATCGTGCTCTTCGTGGGCATGTACGGCTGGTTCGCGGTCAGCGCCAGCCGCGACGTGCTGGTCTCCCCCACCGTGGGCCGGGCCGACGCGGGGGTGCGCTGGTGGCTGGCGGTCGCCGCGCTGCTGGCCGGCGCGGGGCTCGCCTGGCGGGGTCTGCGCGCGCTCGGCCCGTTGCTGGTCACCCCGGCCACCCAGAGCTGGGTGACGAGCACTCCGGTGGACCGGCGGGCCTGGCTGGCGCCGCGCCTCGGCGTCCTGCTGGCGGGCGCGGCGGCCGGCGCGGCACTGCTCGCGGTGGCCGTGGCCGTGCTGGGCGGCGTCACCCAGCTGGGTGCCGTGGGCTGGGCCGCGGCGGCCGGCGCCGGCTGGGGCGCCGCCGCGCTCGCCCTGAGCGTCGTCGCCCAGAGCAGCCGGGCCGGCCGCCGCTGGCCGACGGTGGTCGGGGCGACGCCGATGGTGACGGCCGCCGTCGTCGCCACTCTCGTGGTGATCGCCGGTCGCCTCGGCGACGAACTGCCCCGGCCGGCGGCGCTGCCGACCGGCGCGCTTGTCGCTGTCGGGGTGCCCCTCGCGGTCCTGGGCACGGTTCTCGCCGTACGCGCGCTGCCCCGGGTGGACCGGGCCACGCTGACGACCGGCGCGCAGTTCGCCAACGCCGCCGCGACGGCCACGATCCTGCTCGACCCGAGCATGCTCACCAGCCTGGTGGAGAGCCGGCGGTGGCGGCGCATCGGCCGGGTCCGCAGCCGCCGTTTCCTGCCCGGCCCGGCGTGGTGGGCGCTGCTGCAGGCCGACGTACGTCGACTGCGCCGCCACCCCAGCGCCCTGCTGATCTGGGCCGGGCTGATCGGCGTCCAGTACGCTGCCGCGCTCGCCCTGCCCGGGCTCGCCGGCGCCACCCAGGTGGTGTTCGCCTACTTCGCCACCGACCGGCTCACCGGGGGCCTGCGCGCGGTCAGTCGGTCACCCGGGCTGCGCCGGGCGCTCGGTGGCAGCGACGCGGCGCTGCGCGGTATCCACGTGGTGGTGCCGGCGGTCGGCGCGGGCCTGTGGTGGCTGCTGACCCTGCCGAGTCTGCCGACCCTCGACGCCGGCCCGGCCTGGCTGGCGCCGACGCTTGCGGTCGGGGTGGTAGCCGCCGCCTGGCGGGCCGGCACCCGCCCGCCGATCAACTACGGCGGTGCGACCGTCAACACGCCGTTCGGGATGGTCCCGGTCGACCTGCTGCGCCAGGGCTCACGCGGGCCGGCGCTGCTGGCCGTGCTCGTGCTCGTGCAGCTCTTCCTGGGCTGAGCGAGCCGGCCGATTCGTCGGCGCCAGCGCGGCGGCGACGGCGGCGACGCCCGCGTCGATCTCCGTCGCCGTCCGGGCCGCGTAGCCGAGCACGAGGCCGGGCCGGTGGGGCCGTTGGCAGTGCCACGACAGGGGCTGCACCTTCACCCCGCGCGCCAGTGTCGCCGCCGCCAGTTCCGTGTCCGCCACAGCGGCGTCGGCCAGGGTGATCGTCAGGTGCAGTCCGGCCGCGGCGCCGTGCACGGTGGCGGTGGGCAGGTGCCGGGCCAGGGCGGCGATCATCGCGTCCCGGCGGCGGGTGTGCCGGCGGCGCAGCAGCCGCAGGTGCCGTTCCAGCGCGCCGGAGGTCATCAGCTCCGCCAGGACCAGCTGCGGCAGCACCGCGTTGCCCAGGTCGGCGTTGCGTTTGGCGGCCACCACCGCGGCGCGCAGTCGCTGCGGCACGAGCAGCCAGCCGACCCGCAGCGCCGGGGCGAGCAGTTTGGACACGCTTCCGGCGTAGCAGACCTGCTCGGGCAACAGCCCCCGCAGCGCCGGCACCGGGGGCCGGTCGTAGCGGTGTTCGGCGTCGTAGTCGTCCTCGATGATCAGACCGCCGGCCCGTGCCCAGTCCAGGAGTTGGCGACGCCGGTCACCGTCGAGCACCACGCCGGTCGGAAACTGGTGCGCGGGCGTGAGCAACACCGCGGGCAGGCCGCTGGCGACCAGCTCGTCGACCCGCAGCCCGGCGTCGTCCACGCGGACCGGCGGGGTGACGACCTGCCAGTTGTTCAGGTGCTGCCGTACGCCGAGCGAACCGGGCTCCTCGACCGCGATGTGATCGATGCCGGCCGGGCGGAGCGCCTGGGCCAGGAGCCCGACCGCCTGCGACACCCCGGCCACGATGATCACGTCGACGGGGTCGACGGTGATGCCCCGGTTGCGGGCCAGCCAGGCGGCGACGGCCCCGCGCAGCGCGGGCGCCCCGCACGGGTCGCCGTACCCGAGGTCCGCCGCGGCGACACGGCCGAGCACGGCGCGTTCCGACCGCAGCCAGTCCGCGCGGGGAAAGGCGGTCAGGTCGGGTACGCCGGGGGTCAGGTCGATCGTCGCGCGGGCCGCGCGTACCGCGTCGAAGATGTCGCTGCCGGGCGTCGGCGGGAAGAGCGCAGCCGGTTCCGCCGGCGCGGCCGGGGCGGGGGGCGGCGCGGGCGGCGCTCCCGGGGCGCCGACGACCAACGTCCCGGCCCGGCCCCGGCCGGCGAGGTGCCCCTCCTCGGTGAGCCGCTGGTACGCCTCGGTGACCACGCCCCGGGAGACGCCGAGGTCGGCGGCGAGCACCCGGGTGGCGGGAAGCCGGGCGCCGATCGGCACCCGCCCCTCGGCGATCGCCTGGCGCAGCCGGCCGGCGAGCCAGTCGGCACGCCCTCCGGGGGGCGCGTCGGCGACGGTGAGGTGCAGAAAATCCGACCCGGCCGTTATGGACCTCTCGGAGTCGTTCGGTTTGGCCCTGCTCACCGGTCCATCTTGGCAGGAGAGTGGGTCGCAGACACCCCGCCCGACTCCACCGGAGGACGACCGTGAGCATCCCCTTTCTGATCACCGCCCTGATCGTGGTGATCACCCCCGGCACCGGGGTGTTCTTCACCCTCTCCGCCGGACTGTCCCGGGGCGCCCGGGCGGGCGTGCTGGCCGCGTTCGCCTGCACGCTGGGCGTGGTGCCGCACCTGGTGGCGGCGTTGACCGGGCTGGCGGCACTGTTGCAGGCGAGCGCCACGGCGTTCGAGGCCGTCCGTTACCTGGGCGTCGGCTACCTGCTCTACCTGGGCTGGTCGACGATCCGCGACCGCAGCGCCTTCGCGGCGACGAGCGAGCGCCCACCCCGCTCGGCGGCCCGGGTGATCGTCTCCGGTGTGCTGGTCAACCTGCTCAACCCGAAGCCGACGCTGTTCTTCGTCGCGTTCCTGCCGCAGTTCGTGGACACCACCGCCCCGGGCTCGGCCCGGGCGATGCTCGCCTGCGGCGTGGTGTTCATGCTGCTCACCTTCGTGGTGTTCAGCGGCTACGGCGTCTTCGCCGCCCGCCTGCGGGACCGGGTGCTGAGCCGCCCCCGCGTCACCGACTGGCTGCGCCGGTCCGTCGCCGGCACGTTCGTCGCGCTCGGCGTGACGCTCGCCCTCACCGAACGATAGGAAGTCCCATGCAGTTCGAGCACTCGGCGCAGCTTCGCGCCGCACATCCCGACCTGATCGCCGGTGTGGTGCACGTCGCCGACGGGATCACCGCCGACGCCGACCGGACGGGGAGCACGGCCGACCACCTCGCCGAGGCCCGACGGCGGTTGACCGCTGACGGCAGCGAGAGCGGGTTCCCGGAGATCCAGGCGTGGCGGCGAGCGTACGCGGCCATGGGCTTACGACCTACCAGGTACCGGTGCGCGGCCGAAGCCCTGCTGCGCCGGCTACGTCTGGACGGCGAACTGCCCCGCGTGCACCCGCTGGTCGATCTCTGCAACGCCGTCTCGGCGGCCTACGCCATCCCCGTTGCCGTTCTCGACCTGGACCGGGTCGACGGCGACCTGGTGGTCCGGCCGGCGCACGGCGACGAGACGTACCTGAGTTTCGCCGGCGACACCGAGCACCCCGACCCGGGCGAGGTCACCTTCGTCGACTCGGTCGGGCGGGCGCACGCCCGGCGATGGACGAACCGGCAGAGCGGATGGTCCGCCGTACGGGCGGGCACCTCGTCGGTGCTGATCGTCGCCGAGGCGCTGCACCAGGGCGCCGAGCCGGCCGTGACCCGGCTGGTCGACACCCTGGTGGCGGAGCTGACCGACGGGTGGTCCGTCCCGGCGACAGCCGCGGTGCTCACCGCCGCCGCGCCCCGCTTCGGCGCCCCGGCGGCCACCACCCTCAGCCGTCCAGCCGGCGGACCATGTTCATGATGGACTCCACCTGCGCGCCGCCCTTGATCGGGAAGTTGGTCGCGCCCAGGTAGCCCCACCAGTCCCAGCAGCCGTTCGGGTTGCTCAGGGCCGTGCCCGCCTGCGGGTAGAGCACGACCAGGTTGTTGGTGTCCGCGTACTGGTTGAGGTTGGCCCGGTCGACGAAAGCCGTGCCCACCGACCCGTACCCCTGGGCGCAGCCGTGCAGGGCGACAAGCAGCCGGCACGACTGCCCGGCGGCGCAGGCCGACGGGACGTAGGCGAAGCCGTTGGCGTCCATGCTCAGCCCGTTGGCCCAGCCGTTGACCGCGAAGGTGTTCTGGTCGAAGCGCACGAGCCGGCCACCGAGAGCCGCGGGACTGGGCGCGTTCACCCCGCCGAGCAGCTTGCGCAGCAGGGCGTTCTGGGGGTCGGTGCCGCAGTCGTTGAGGAACGGCGAGGCGGTGGCCGTACACCCGGACGTGCCGTACGGCGTGACCCACGAGTGACCGGCGGCCGAGCCGCTGTCGTACTGCACGCTGGCCCCGAAGTGCTGGTAATAGCGGACCAGGTCGTCGGTGACGGACTTCTTGACGGAGGTGTCGTTGGCGCCGTGGAACACGTACACCGGGTCGCCGGAGAGGTTGCCGACCGGGTCGACCCAGCCGTACGTCGCCCAGGTCCTGGTGTACGTCTGCAGGGCGGACACGTTCGTCGGGTACAGGTTGTCACCGCAACCGTAGAGCGCCTGGGCGACGGTGTTCTGCGAGCAGTAGTACGGGCCCGCCGCGAAGACGGCAGCGCCCCGGATCCGGGACGAGTAGGCGACGTGCAGCTGGGTCGCCATGTAGCCACCGGAGGACACACCGGCGACGTACACCCCGGAGATGTTGTAGGTGCCCAACGACCCGGAGACGGGCGATGTGGTGGCGGGGGTGGCGGCCTGGGCGGGGGCCGCGATGGTCAGGATCAGCAGCAGGACGGCGGTCACGGCGGTGGCGGTTCGGCGCGGTGGGGTCATGAACGTTCTCCTCGGCAGCGCCGTCGGGGGCGTCGGCGTGCGCCGAAGCTACCGTGACGCAGGCCACACCCGACATGAGCCCGACCGACACGCTCGTCGATGTCGGCGTGTGCCCCGACCACCCACGACGGTCCCGGTGACGCGCCCGACGAGGTTCCCACTGCTGCGACGACGCCGGTCGCTCAGGCGGTGTCGCCCGGGGCGAGGTGGCGGTAGCCGGGGATGGTCTCGGCGAACCAGCCGGCGACGCTGGCCAGACCACGGTGGTTGAGCTGCGCGTCGTGGATCGGGTACGCGGCGGCGGCGTCCACCGCGCGGGCGAAGCGGATCGCCTCGTCCAGGCGCAGCCACGACCCCTGGGCGGGAACGAGCAGAGTGTGCACCGGCTCGTCCGGCACGTGCACCGAGTCGCCCGGGTGGTAGAGCCCGTCGCCGATCAGGTAGCCGAGGTTGGGGCAGTCCGGCTGGCCCTCGTGGATGGCGGCGTGCCGGCCACCGTGCGCGCTGACGGTGATGCCGGCGGCGGTGAAGCGTTGCCCCGCGCGTACCCGCGTCACCGGCAGCGGGGCGAGGTCGGGCAGCCGGGCGCCCTCCGGGGCGTACACCGGGACGCCCAGCCCGGCCAGGCGCAGCACGTCCACGTGGTCGGTGTGTTCGTGGGTGACCAGGACGGCGTCCGCGCCGGCGAGCGCGCCCGGCTCGCTCCAGATGCCCGGGTCGACGACCAGCACGCCGCCGTCGTGCTCGACGCGGACGCAGGAGTGTGTGTATCGGGTGATCCGCATCCGGCGACGGTACGCCGCGCCCGGTCGGGGTACTGCGCAGCAATGCCCCAGCGATACGACAACTACCCGAGGATCGCCGTGGTCACCGGCGCGGACTCCGGCATCGGCAAGGCCAGCGCGGTAGCCCTGGCCGGGGCCGGCTTCGACATCGGCATCACCTGGTACGGCGACCCCGACGGCGCCGAACGGACCGCGACCGAGGTCCGCGCCACCGGGCGGCGGTGCGAGGTCGCCGAGGTGGACTTCACCCGCCTGCCGGACGCGGCGGCGGTGATCGACGAGTTGGCCGACCGGCTCGGCGGCATCGGGGTGCTGGTCAACAACGCCGGCACTGGCGCTTCGACGCCGTTCGTCGACACCGGCTGGGACCAGTGGCGCGAGGTGCTCGCCGTGGACCTCGACGCGCCCTTTCTGTGCGCGCAGCGGGCCGCGCGACGGATGCGGGCCGTCGGCGCCGGCGGACGGATCATCAACATCACCAGCGTGCACGAGCACGCGCCGCGGGTGGGTTCCGCCGCGTACTGCGCCGCGAAGGGCGGCCTGGGGCTGCTGACCCGGGTGATGGCCCAGGAGTTGGCCGCCGACGGGATCACCGTCAACGCCGTCGCGCCGGGCGAGATCGCCACGCCGATGACCGGTCAGGAGGACGTCGACCCGTTCACCCAGGACCGGCCCGGCGTGCCGGTGGGACGGCCCGGCGACGCCCGGGAGGTGGCGGCAGTGGTCGCACTGCTGGCCTCGCCTGCCGCCAGCTACGTCACCGGGGCGTCCTGGCCCGTCGATGGTGGCATGCTGCTGATGGGCCCGCAGGCCAACGCGCTCGCCAGCGACGACTGGCGTCGGGTCTGAGTGCCCTCAGGCCGTGCGTCCCGCCGACGTCCAAAGGATGTACGCGAACTGGGCCGCGAACGCCGCCAGCGCGACCGCCACCCCCGCGACGACCATCAGCCAGTGCCAGCGCCCGACCATGCCGAGCAGCAGGGCGACGCCCGACCCGACGAGCGCCGCGTTGACCGCGCCCACGAGCGCCGCCGTGGTGAGCAGGAACTCCCAGCGCCCCGGCCGGGTGCCCACCATCGTCCAGGCCGCCTGCGCAGTGTCCTCGGAGACCACCGCGTCGGCGAAGAAGTCGTGCTCGCTGGCCAGACGATGGTGGTAGTAGGCGCGGATGCGCTGAATCCGCTTCAGGTCCAGCGAGTTCTCCACGGTGGTCTCCACCAGCCGCAGGAAGGTCAGGATCCCGATGATCACCAGGATGGGCAACACCGCGCCCAGGTAGGGCCGGACCACCTTGTCGTTGCCGGCGGCGAAGCCGAGGCCGATCAGGGCCGCCGACAGCACGGACAGGAAGATGGTGGCGCGTCCGGTGGCCTCGTCGATCGTGCCGGAGCGGGACGTCTGTAGGGCGTAGTGCTCGGTGCTGAGGACGCTCAGCAGCGCCTTCTCGCGTTCCGCGTCGTCCACACCGTCACCTTTCGCGCTCGCCCGACCCCGTTACCGTCACCTTAAGAGCGGTTCGGGCGGCCGGGTCGGCGAACGCGTCGGTCGCGAACAGGACAGCGAGCGGCAAAGCCGGCACGTATCCTCCGCATCTCGATGATCGGTGGGCCAGGACGGAAAGGGGACCGGATGCCCGAGTGGGCTGGTCGGGGTAACCGTGGCGGCCGGCAACGACGTGCGTTCGGCGTCGGCGGCGCGCTACTCGGGATCGCCCTCGTGATGCTGCTGGCCGCCTGGCGCAGCAGCGGCTTCCTCAGCGACCTGCTGCTCAACATCGGCTCCAGCGTGGTGCTCGCGGCCATCTCGTACGTCATCTTCGACCCGCTGTTCGAGGAGGCCCGCAGGGCGCGTGTGCAGGAGCACCTGAGCTTCGACCAGCACGCCTTCGTGGCCCGGCTGTACCGCTCCGGACGCCGGGTGCGGATCCTGGACACCTGGACGATCCTGCTGGAGGACACGCAGCGCGAGGAGGCGCTGCGGGGGATGCGGGCGGCGCTCGCCAACGGCGCGCAGGTGCAGTTGCTCCTGCTGGACCCGGATTGCACGGCCGCGCAGCAGCGCTCGGAGGAGTTGGAACGGCAGCGGGTGGACGTGCCGCGCCAGATCCGCACCAACCTGCGCCACCTGGCGCTGTTCCAGGACTCGCTCGACGCCCGACTGCGGCACCGGTTGCAGGTTCGGCTCTACGACGCGTCCCCGTCCATCCAGCTCTACCAGTGGGACAGCCGGGCGCTGATCTCGTTCTTCCCGATCGGGAAGCTGTCGTTCAACGTGCCCCAGCTCGAGGTGGACATGGACAGCCCCTGGGGCGGGTTCGTGCACGCCCGGTTCGAGGAGCTGTGGGAGCACGAGCAGGCAACCGTCAACCTGGAGCGGTACTGGTCGGTCGCCGTCACGCTGCGCCACGACGACTCCGACGTGGTCGAGGTGCAGGTGCCCTACGTGAGCGTGGACGGGCAGCACTACGTCGACTGCGGAGTGTTCAAGGTGACCGGGCCGCTGACCGTGCGGGCCGTGCTGCCACCACGCGCGCCGGGCGGCGCCCCGGGCGTGTTCGCCCTGGCCGAGCCGGTCGACGGGGACCGGACGCCGGCCGCCACCGTACGCCGGCACTTCGACCAGAAGTACGGCGGCGGCGACGGGCAGCGGGAGATCCGCCGGCTGGTGCCGCCGCCGGATGGTTCGCGTACCCCCGCTCCCCGCTCCGCGGCGGCCGGCGACGCGCACGGACGGTGACCCCCGACCCGCTGGGTCGGGCCGAGGCGCGGGACAATGGGGTCGCCGCCTCGATCGCCAGGAGGACCGTTCCCCCGTGTCGACAGATCCCGCGCCGCCGTCGCCGCCGTCGCATCTGCGTGCCGACTGCGCGCGCTGTTTCGGGTTGTGCTGCGTGGTTCCCGCCTTCGCCGCGTCGGCCGACTTCGCCATCGACAAGCCGGCCGGACGGCCCTGCCCGAACCTGCGCCCGGATCACCGCTGCGGCATCCACACCGAGCTGCGGGAGCGGGGGTTCGCCGGCTGCACGGTCTTCGACTGCTTCGGGGCCGGGCAGCAGGTCGCCCAGGTCACCTTCGGTGGACGGGACTGGCGCGACGCCCCGGAGACACTGCCCGCGATGGCCGAGGCGTTCACGGTGCTGCGTCCGCTGCACGAACTGCTCTGGTATCTCGGCGAGGCGGTGTCGCTGCGCCCACCGGCCGCGCTGCGCGCCGAGCTGGATCGCGCCCGCGCCGAGATCGCCGCGCTCGCCGACGGTGACCCGGCGCGGCTGCGCGGCGTTGACGTCGACGCGCACCGGGCCCGCGTCAACCCGCTCCTGTCGCGGGCCAGTGACGCGGCCCGCTCCCCCGGCGGGCTCGATCGGCGGGGCGCGCAGCTCCTCGGTGCGGACCTGCGCCGGACGGACCTGCGCCGGGCCAACCTGCGCGGCGCGCTGCTGGTCGGCGCCGACCTGCGCGGCGTCGACCTGAGTCTGGCCGACGTCACGGGCGCCGACCTGCGCGGGGCCGACCTGCGCGGCGCGGACCTGCGCGCCACCCTGTTCCTGCACCAGGCCCAGCTGGACGCCGCCCGGGGTGACGTCCGCACCGCAGTGCCGGCGACGCTGACCCGGCCGGCGCACTGGACGGCGCTGGCGCTCACGCCGGTGCGCCGCCCCGCACGGGCCGCCGCCCCGACCCGCCGGGGCCGCCGCCGCTGACGGCGGGTGCGGCGAGCCGCGCGTACGCGGGCACCGCCACCTCCGGCCGGCCCCTCACCCGCCGGCGGTCCCTCACCCGTCGGCGGTCCCTGCGCCCGCCGGAACCGCTCGCCGGGAGGGAGCCGCTCGCCGGGCGAGGTTTCGGGGTGATGACGCCGGGTAGCCACGGCCGACTCGGACCGGCATCGACGGGGGGCACGGCGTGGGCTTCCGAAAGCGCGACGGCGAGCTGCCGGGCGACCCGCAGCACAGCGAGGACGAGGCCGGCCAGGTGCCGTTGGTGCAGGTCGAGGCGGACACCGAAGTCCCGCCGCCGGCCGATACCGACGTGCCACCGGACATCGTCACCGAGGACAACAGCTCGGGGATGACCGGCGGCTCCTCCGGCAGCAGCGGCGGCGGGTCGAGCATGCCGGGGCACCCCGACGCGACCCGCCGATCCGGGCGGACGACCTAGCGGCTCGCCAGCGCCGCCCGCGCCTCGGTCATGCCCTTGTTGGCCAGACCGTCGGCGCGCTCGTTCTCCGGGTGACCGTTGTGCCCCTTCACCCACAGCCAGGTGACCTCGTGCCGCTCGCAGGCCGCCTCCAGCCGCTGCCACAGGTCGGCGTTCTTGACCGGCTGCTTCGCGGCCGTGCGCCAGCCGTTGCGCTTCCACGACGCCAGCCAGCTCGTGATGCCGTTGCGCACGTAGGTGCTGTCGGTGTGCAGCTCGACGGTGACCGGCCGGTTCAGGCTCTCCAGGGCCTGGATGGCAGCCATCAGCTCCATCCGGTTGTTGGTCGTCGGGGTGGCCTCGCCGCCGCACAGCTCCCGCTCGTGGTCGCCGTAGCGCAGCAGCGCGCCCCAGCCGCCCGGTCCGGGATTGCCGCTGCACGCCCCGTCGGTCCAGATCTGCACGCCCCTGCCGGCCGCCGCGTCCACCATGGCAGGCAACCTACCCGGCGGCGACCTCGCGCCGACCCGTCGGGGGCCGCCACGCCGGGCCGGAGGCGCTAGGGTCGGGCCGATGGACCGGCATGTCGCGTTCGATCGTCTGCACAACTTCCGCGACCTCGGTGGTCACCGCACCGACGACGGTCGAACGGTCCGCTGGGGCCTGCTCTACCGCTCGGACTCGCTGGGCAAGCTGGCGGGCGCCGACCTGGACCGGTTCCGCGCCCTCGGTGTCGGCACGGTGATCGACCTGCGGTATCCGTGGGAGATCGCCGCGCGGGGCCGGGCGCCGCAGATCGACGGGCTGACCTGGCACAACCTGAGCGTCGAGCACCGCCCCTACGACCAGGCGACGATCGACCCGACGGTCGACCCGTGGCGCTATCTGGCCGACCGGTACGCAGAGGTCGCCGAGGACGGCGTCGCCGAGCTGCGTGAGGCGTTGGAGGTGATCGCCGCCACCGACTCGCCGCTGGTCTTCCACTGCGCGTCCGGCAAGGACCGCACCGGCCTGCTGGCCGCGCTGCTGCTGGCCCTGCTGGGCGTCGACGAGGAGCAGATCGCCGCCGACTTCGCGCGTACCGAGCTGGCCACCGAGCGCCTCATCGCTGACTGGCGGGCCCTGAACCCCGACCGTGAGCTGATCTGGCCCGGTTACGGTCGCGCCCCCGAGGCCGTCATCCGGCACTTCCTGGCCGACCTGACCGCAGCGTACGGGTCGGCGGTCGGCTACGCCACCGACCGGCTCGGCGTGGACGAGTCGTTGACCGCTCGGCTGCGGGGACGGCTGCTCACCGAGTGAGGGAGGACTCGCCGCCGGCTGATAATCCTGCGCGCGATCGCCGCCTGGTCTGCCAGAGTCGACGACCGTGGACGGGAACTGGGACGGCCTGCGGGCCGACGTACGGCAGATGATCGACGAGCTGATCGCCAGCGGACGGGAAGCCGGGGTGCAGGTCGCCGCGTACCTCGACGGTAGGCCGATCGTGACGGTGCAGGCCGGGGTCGCCGACCGGGACACCGGCCGGGAGCTGGGGGCCGACACCCCGATCTGGAGCGCGTCGACCGGCAAGGTCCTCACCTCGACAGTGGTGCACGTGCTGGCCGAGCGCGGCGAACTGGACTACGACCTGCGGATCGCCGACGTGTGGCCGGAGTTCGCCCGGCACGGCAAGGATCGGGTCACCCTGCGGCACGCGCTCACCCACACCGCCGGCGTGCCGGCCCTGCCCGCCGACGTGACGCCGGAGGACTTCACCGACTGGGACCGGATGTGCGCCCTCCTGGCCGACGCGGAGCCGATCGCGCCGGCCGGTGAGGTGAAGGCGTACCACGCGTGGACCTTCGGTTGGCTGGTCGGTGAGGTGGTCCGCCGGGTGACCGGCCGGCGCATCTCCCAGGTGCTCGCCGAGGACGTGGCCGGGCCGCTCGGCGTGGCCGACGAGCTGTACCTCGGTGTTCCGGCGGCCGAGCTGGGCCGGCTGGCCCGTGTCGAGGACCGCAACATGGCGGCGCTGTTCGACTACGCGAGCGCCAACCTGCCGAACTTCGACCGGGTCGCCCCGTCCGGCGTGCGGCCGGGTGCGCAGATCGGCAGCCGCGCCGACGTCCTGGCGGCCGACGTGCCGGCCACCGGCACCATGACCGCTCGGGCGGCGGCGCGGATGCTCGCGGCGCTGATCGGCGAGGTGGACGGCGTCCGGTTGACCTCGCCGGCCCGGATGCGGGAGGCGGCGACGCTCGACGGGCCGCCCGGACCGGAGTGGGTGTTCGGGCAGGAGACGACCTGGGGCCTCGGGTACGCGGTGGACGGCGACGGTTCGTTCGGCGCGGCCGGCAGCGGCGGCAGCCTCGCGTACGCGTACCCGGAGCTGGGGTTGACGATCGCGGCGACGAAGACGCTGCTGGCCGCCGGTGACGGTGACCCGATGGAGGACGTGCGCGTGCTGATCCGCGACCGGGTGGCCGCGAGTCGCTGACCGCCCCGGTCAGGTTTGCGAGTCGCCGACGGGCCGGAGCGGCCCGCCCACCACGGCCGCCGGGATGGCCGGCGCGGGCCGGGCGGGCCGCAGCCGGTCGCGTACGCGGTGCGCCGCGTCGCCGGCCGTGGCGGCGATCATCGGCAGCAGTCGGGTGGAGTTCATGATCGCGATCTCCTCGGCAGGGGTGGTGACCCCGTCGAGGAAGCGCAGGACCCGCTCGGGCGGGTTGCGGTCGAAGAGCCGGTCGAAGAACTCGGGGCCGCCGACGCCGCCCCGGTCCAGCGCGCGCAGCGCCACCGCGTCCATCCAGCGGTGCCGGGCCGGGTACGCGGGCCTGGGCACCGGCGGCTGACCGGCGGCGAGCGCGCGGGCCACCTGGTCGGCCTGGCGGTACATGGCGGAGAAGGTGAAGCCGGTGGAGGGGCGGGTCGCGCCGCCGGCCGTGCCGAGGCGGACGATGCGGGCCGACGGTCGGGCGGCAAACGGCGCGTCGGTCATCGGGATCACCCCGTTCTCCACCTCGCGCACACGCAGCCCCGCCGGGTCGAGCCCCAGTAGGTCGCGGTAGTCGGCCAGCGCCCTGTCGTACCCGGCGTCGGTGAGCAGACCGGGTGAGAACTCGGTGTACTCGACCAGGGCGTAGCGGTCGCTGACCGGCAGCACGTAGCCGAAGGAGACGCCCCGGGCGGGCTGCGGGGTGCGAAAGTCCATGAGCACCGCCCGCCGCGGGTCGAACGCCGGGCGCTCGGACTCCAGCCACCAGCCGCGGAAATGTTGCAACCAGGTCGTCCGCCCCGCTCGCGCGGGTGGGCGGGGGCGGGAGTCGAGCACCCAGCCGGCCCGTACGACGCGCCCGTCGCCGGTGCGCACGACCACCCGGGCGCCGTCGTCGGTCACCGCCTCGGCCGGCGCGACGATCCGGATGGCGTCCAGCCGACGCTCGGCCTCGGCAGCCCGGTCGTAGACCGGGCCGGAGCGCAGCATGGCGTACCGCAGCGGGGTCAGGTCCAGGACGCGGCGCCGCGCGGGTGTCGCCACCTCGACCTGCCGCCAGCTCGCGCTCAGCAGCGGGTCGAGGTCGGCGCTCGGGTCGCCCCAGAACGCCCAGGTGCGGTCCTGGCCGCGCCGGCGCACCGGGTCGACGACGGCGATCCGCAGGTCGCGGACGCCGTGCCGGTCCAGCGCGGCGAGCAGCAGCGAGGCGGCGCCCCCGCCGCCGAGCAGCGCGAGATCGACGTCGAGCGGGGCGGAATCGGTCACCGCACCACGCTGCCACACCGCCCCGGCCGCCGCACAAGGCGCTCCGGCCTTGCGACCCGGAGCGGCACGGGCTTGACAAGCAACCGTCCGGTTGCCTAACTTCCCCAGGCAACCGAATGGTTGCGCTTTCCGGGAGGGCGAATGGACGAGGCGTTCCGGGCGCTGGCCGATCCCAGCCGGCGGCGGCTGCTCGACCAGCTCAACGCACGCAACGGCCAGACCCTGCGAGAGCTCTGCGACGGGTTGCCGACGACCCGGCAGGCGGTCAGCAAGCACTTGTCGGTGCTGGAGGCAGCCGGCCTGGTGACGACCGTCCGGCGGGGCCGGGAAAAGGTGCACCACCTCAATGCCGCCCCGATCAACGCCATCGCCGACCGGTGGCTGAGCCGCTACGACCGGCAGCGGGCGGCCGCGCTCGCCGACCTGAGCACAGCATTGGAGGAACAGCCCATGGCAAGCCCCACGTTCGTCTACACGACATACGTCACCACCACCCCGCAGCGACTGTGGGCCGCGCTCACGGAGCCCGCGTTCACCCGCCGCTACTGGGGTGGGGTCGCACTGGTGTCCGACTGGCAGGTCGGGTCACCGGTGCTGTGGCAGGACGCGCCGGAGGGCGAGCCGCGCGATCTCGGCCAGCGGGTGCTGGTCGCCGAGCCGTACCGCCGCCTCTCCTACAGCTGGCACGGCTTTCAACCCGAGCACGCCGAGCACTTCGGCTGGTCCGCCGAGGAGCTGGCCGCTCGGCTCGGCGAGCGCCGCTCGACGGTGACCTTCGAGATCGAGCCGCACGGCCCCTCGGCCGTCCGGTTGACAGTCATCCACGACGACTTCTCCCCGGACAGCGAGATGCACCGGGCGATCAGCGGTCAACTCGACGGCAGCGGCGGCTGGCCGGAGCTGCTGGCCAGCCTCAAGACCCTCCTGGAGACCGGCGATCCCATGCCCGAACCGGCCCCGGCCGAGCGGGCCGGCTGAGCCGGCCGGCGGGCATTTCCTCCGTCGCCGGCCATACCTCGCCATCGGCTCAGCGACGACAGCCCGGCCCGAGCGGACATCGACCGGAGCACCGGCACCCTGAAGGCCGTCGAGGCCTAAGCGCTGCTCTCCCCCGCCTTCGGGTGGACACGTGACGGCAACGAAGGTTTCTCATTTTCACCTGATCGAGGTCCCAACCAACCTAGTGTTGGGCACACCGGTGCTAGTCACGGAGTTGGCCACCCGAACGACGTCCCACGCAGTCAGCGGACGAAAAGTGAGGGAAGACGCGTATGAAGGTCTCAACAGCACTCTGCTCGGCGGCGCTCGGCGTGGGCCTCGGCACGCTCCTGCTGCCGGGCGCCGCACTGGCCGACACCGTCGTGTCACCGGCCACCACCCCGGTCGGGGGAACCGTCGTACTCACCGCGACGACCTGCAACCCGAAGTCGGGTGACGTCATCTTCCGGGTCACCGGACCCAACCGCGACCAGAACGTCCGATCCACCACCGCCGCCGCCGGCGGCGGGCTCAGCGCCGAACTGTTCACCGCCGGGTTCACCCTCGGCACGTACACGGTGGCCGCTACCTGCGGCGACGGCAGTTCGGCGGGCAGCGCCACGTTCACCGTCACCCCGATCGGGGGCGCACCGGCCGGCTCGGGCGGCGACAACCGCGACGGCCGCGACGCCGGCGCCCTCGCCGCCGGAGGCACCCTGCTCGGCACCGCCGCCGCGGGCGCGGTGGTCCTGTTCCGCCGGCGTCGTCCGGTGTCCACCGTCGCCTGACCGGCGACGCGCTCCATCCCTGAGGACGGATGCCCGTGCCGGTGACACCGGCACGGGCATCCGACGATCCCTACGGAGGTCGGCACGTGTGGAGGCGACGGACCCTGCCGGCGGTGGTCGCCCTGCTCGGCGTGTCCGGGCTGGGGCTGATCACCGTCGGCCTCACCGCCGAGCCGGCGCGGCCCCCACGCCCGCCGGCGAACGCACCGACACACACCCGGCCCGCGCCGGACCTGGCGCCGCTCTCCCGCGCCGCGCCCGTCCGGGTCCAGATTCCGGCCATCGGTGTACGCGCGGAGATCGTCCCCGTCGGCGTGGACGCCGCCGGGGTGCTGGAAGTCCCCCCGCTGGACAAGCCGACCCTCGCCGGCTGGTACCGGCACGGGGTCAGCCCCGGAGAGACCGGCAACGCCGTCCTGGTGGGACACGTCGACTCCCCGGCCGGCCCGGCGGTCTTCTTCGACCTGGGTCGACTGCGCGCCGGCCAGGAGATCCAGGTCACCCGCGCCGACGCGCGGGTCACCACGTTCACAGTGGACAACGTCCACGCGTACCCCAAGGACCGCTTCCCCAGCGGCCTGGTCTACGGCCCGTCGGACGCCGCCGGGCTGCGCCTGATCACCTGCGGCGGCCGGTTCGACGCCGGGACCGGCAACTACGTGGACAACATCGTCGTCTTCGCCACCCGCACCGCCTGACGCGGTCCAAATAGGTCTAGGAGGCATCATGCCGGACAGCTCCGACTACGCCCGCGCCCTCGACACAGCGGAGAAGATGCTGGGGTTCCGGCTCGAGCAGTTCCTCACCGCAGGCGAGGGCGAGCCGTCGAACGCCGCCGACTTCAAGCAGATCGCCACCGAGCACGCGTTCGGTGACGCCTGGCCACGCAGCGAAATCCTGGACACCCGTATGCGGGCTCTGGTGTCCGTCACTATCACAGCCTCGCTAGGGATCCTCGAGCCGCTACGTGGCCAGCTGCGCATCGCCCTCAACAACGGGGTAACGCCCGAGGAGATCGTCGAGGCGTTCATTCAGATCGCCGTCTATGCGGGCGTGGCTCGTGCCTTCGACAGCTACACGATCGCCGCCCAGGTGTTCGCGGAGCGGGCACAGTCCCGGGTCGGAGATGCGGCACACGGCCGGTGACGACGGTTGCGACCTGCCCGGCCACCGGCAGGAGAAAGGGCCAGGGCATCTGATGTCGCCGCAAGAAGCGGAAGCCGCACCGCGCATCGGTTGGATACCCGCTCAGGAGCAACACGTGACGGAGTGCTTCAACCACCACATCGTCGGTTCACCGGCGACCGTCAAGGCAGGGTTGGAGGATCTCGCCGAGCGCCAACCCACCCCGCTGTCGTGGGCCGGACGCCGCTGGGCAGAATGCGGTGGCACCATGCCCTGCGAGCACCGTGGCCGTGACGGTGCGCGGGAGGGGGCGCGTCGTGGATCAGCGAGCGGTACGGGACCGGGCCGGTCGGGGCGTACGCGCCCTGGCCCGCCGACTGCTCGGCCGCCCCGGCGGAGAGGTTCCCTCGCCCCGCCGGTCCAATCCGGATGCCGTGGTCGACTGCGCCGTCTACGTCAAGGGTCGACGGGAGCCGGGACGGCCGCACTACGACGACGCGTACGCCCGTGCCCGGCGGGGCCGCGACGCCTTCGTCTGGCTCGGGCTGCACGAGCCGGGGCCGGCGGTGCTCGCCGCCGTGGGCCGTACCTTCGGCCTCGACGAGCTGACCGTCGAGCAGGCGCTCGCCGACGGGCACCGGCCCACCGTGCAGCGGCACGGGCCGGTCACCCTGCTGGTGCTGCGCACCGCCGGGTACGTGGAGCACGCCGAGCTGACCGACACCTCCGAGGTGATCGACACCGGCGACGTGATGGTGCTGCTCGGTGACCGGTTCGCCGTCACCGTGCGGCACGGTGCCGCCGGGGCCCTGCGCGACGTCCGCGCCGACATCGAGCGCCGACCGGAGCTGCTGGCCGCCGGCCCCTGGGCGGTGGCGTACGCGGTCTGTGCCCGCATGGTCGACACGTACCTGGAGGTTGCCGGGCACGTGGAGCGCGACCTGGAGCGGGTCGAGGAGGCGGTGTTCGCCCGCGACCGCTCGGTCGACATCCAGCACGTCTACCAGCTCAAGCGGGAGGTGGTGGAGTTCAAGCGGGCCGTGCTGCCCCTGCAGACGCCCGTGCGGATGCTGCTCGACCCGGGGGCCGACGGGCCGCCGCGCGCCCTGCACCGCTGGTTCGTGGACGTGGACGGTCGCCTGGCCCGGGCGGTGGACCGGGTGGCCGCATACGACGATCTACTCACCTCGATCGTCCAGTCCCGCCTAGCGCAGCTCGCCGTCGAGCAGAACAACGACATGCGCAAGATCGCCGCGTGGGCGGCCATCGCGGCCGCCCAGACCGGTATCGCCGGCCTCTACGGCATGAACTTCGACCACATGCCCGAGCTGGCCTGGCGCTACGGGTACGCCGGGGCGCTGGCCCTGATGGCGGCGGCGGCCCTCGCCCTGTACCGCCTGTTCCGCCGCTCCGGCTGGCTCTGACCCCTTCCCCCGCGATCTTGCACTTTCTGTCGCCGATACGCACCCTTTGCCGGCAATGCGGGGACAGTAAGTGCAAGATCGGCGCCCGGGTCGGGAGGGCGCGGAGCCTCTCCCGTCGGCCACCGTTCGGGCGGGGGCTAACCTCGCCCGCGTGATGTGGCAGCGGTACGTGGCGATCGGCGACAGCACCACCGAAGGGCTCGACGATCCGGACGGCGACGGCGGCTACCGGGGCTGGGCCGACCGGTTCGCCCTGGCGGTGGCGCGCGCCCAGGGCGGGCTGGAGTACGCGAACCTGGCCATCCGTGGCCGGACCACCGCCCGGATCCGCGCCGAACAGCTCCAGCCGGCCCTCGATCTCGCGCCCGACCTGGCCACCGTGGTCGCCGGCATGAACGACGTGCTGCGCCCCTCCTTCGACGCGGACCAGGTCGCCGAGGACGTCGCGGCGATGCAGCGGGCGCTCGTCGGGCAGGGTGCCACAGTCCTGACCTTCACCATGCCGGACCCGGCGCCGGTGATGCCGCTGGCCCGGCCGCTGCGGGGCCGGATGCTGGCGCTCAACGCGGCCCTGCGCGCGGCCACCGCGCAGACCGGGGCCACGCTGCTGGACCTGGGGGCCCATCCCGTCGCCTCGGATCCGCGGCTGTGGAGCGACGACCGGCTGCACGCCAACAGCGCCGGGCACGCGCGGATCGCCGCCGCGCTGGCGTACACCGCGGGGCTGCCCGGGTTCGACGACTCCTGGACGGCGCCGCTGCCGCCGGCGCCGCTGCGCCGTCGCGCCGAGGTGCTCGGCGCCGAGTTGGCCTGGGCCCGCCGGCACCTGCTGCCCTGGGTGGCCCGGCACCTGCGCGGCCGGTCGTCCGGGGACGACCGGGTCGCGAAACGGCCGGTGCCCCTGCCGGTGGCGCTGGACCGCTGACGGCCGGCCGCTCGGGTCGCCCGCCCGGCGGTGCGGCAGGATGGCGGGATGGGCAAGGGCAGGGGCGGCCGGCGGGCGAACGCGACGAGCGGACGGCTCTGCCCGTGCGGCTCCGGCCAGGCGTACGCCGACTGCTGCTCGCCGGTCCACGGCGGCACCGCCCAGGCGCCGACGGCCGAGGCGCTGATGCGTTCCCGGTTCAGCGCCTTCGCTCTCGGCGACGCCGCCTACCTGGTGCGCAGTTGGCACTCGTCGACCCGACCCGCCCGGCTGGAGCTGACCCCGGGGCAGCGGTGGACCCGCCTGGAGATCGTCGAGACCGAACGCGGGGGCCTGCTCGACGCCACCGGCACTGTGACGTTCCACGCCCACTACCGCGAGGCGGGCCGACCGGGCACGCTTACCGAACACAGCCGGTTCGTCCGCGAGGACGGCCGGTGGGTCTACCTCGACGGCGACCAGCCCTGACGGCTGCGCGGACGGCCGGTCGGGGCGTACGATGACGGCGGCGTGGTCCTGCGCCGCACCTCCCTCCCGGCGCTCACGCCGCCGGCCACGCGGAGGCAAAGGGGGCCCTGGAGCCCTCGGGACGTGGTGCCACATGCCCCACTCCGGCGGGGTCGGCGGGAGCGTGGGTCCCGGTGACCGTGCCGTTGACCGGGAGCATGTGATGACCGACCAGCGATCGTTCAAGACCCGGGTCCGCGCCCGGATGGCAAAGACCGGCGAAAGCTACACCACGGCCCGCCGGCAGCTGATCAACCGAGCCGCCGCGCCGGTGTCCACCGCCGCACAGACCGAACGGCCCGCCGGCGCGTCCTCGGCACCAGCCGCCGCCGCGCAGACCGAGCGGATCGCCGATGATCTCCTGCGCGACCGGACCGGCCGGGGCTGGGCGGACTGGTTCGCCGTGCTCGACGCCGCGTCCGCCGCCGAGCGGACACACACCGAGATCGCCCGTCACCTGACGGCCGGGCACGAGGTGCCGGGCTGGTGGGCGCAGACCATCACCGTCGGGTACGAGCAGGCACGCGGCCTGCGCTCGCCAGGCCAACGACGCGACGGCGGCTTCGAGGCCAGCGCCAGCCGGACGGTGGCGGCGCCGGCGGCGCGGTTGTTCGAGGCCGTCGCCGACGAGACGGTACGCGCCCGTTGGCTGCCCGACGTCGAGGTGCGGGTCCGCACCGCCACCGCGCCGCGCAGCTTCCGGGCCGACTGGGCCGGCGGTCCCACCCGCATCGTCGTCGGCTTCGACCCGGTCGGCGAGTCGAAGACGCGGGTCACCGTCCTGCACGAGAAGTTGATCGGAGCCGAGCAGGCCGCCGAGTTCAAGGCGTACTGGCGGGAACGGCTCACCGCGTTGAAGGTGCTGCTCGAGTCGAATGGAGACACCCGATGACCATGACCTTCGTCAACCTGCCGGTGCGTGACCTGACCGTCGCGACCGAGTTCTACCGGGCGCTCGGCTTCACCAGCGACCAGGCCACACCGGACGGGGACAGCATGATGATCACCGTCTCCGACACCACCCGGCTGATGCTGCACGTCCGCTCGGCCTTCGAGGGGTACACGCGGGTGCCCGTCACGGACCCGACGACCAGCCGGGAGGTCATCGTGGGCTTGTCGGCCGAGAGCCGCGAGCGGGTCGACGAGTTGGTCGACCGGGCGGTGGTGGCCGGCGGCGAGTCCCTCGGGGCGGGGATCACCAACGGGCCGATGTACATGCGCGGATTCCGTGACCTCGACGGCCACCAGTGGTCGTTCCTGCACCTCGCCGGCTGAGCGGGTCCCCGGCGGTGGCCACTGCGCCCGCCGCCGGGAACCCCGCCGTCACGGTGTCGGTCCGGGGTGTCGCCGGCGGGCCAGCAGCGCCAGCGCCACGACGACGTACGCCCCGGCCACCGCCGCGAACGCCACCGCGTTGCCGGCCGCCGTGGCGACGAGACCGTAACCGGCGTACGTCCCGATGATCAGCACGTCGGTGGCCATCCCGGCCAGTGAGGTGACGGTGGCCCGGCTGGTGCCGGTGATCCGGGCCTGCAACCGCGCGTCGGCCAGCACGGTGGCCAGCTGCGCGGCGCCGAACGCCACCGCGAGCAGCGCGAAGCCGGCCGGGTGCCGGACCAGCGCGCCCCCGGCCAGCGCGACGGCGACCAGGCCGAGCAGCGCGGCGTAACCCCGGCGGCCCAGCCGCTCTCCCGCCGGGGCGAGCAGCCCACCGACGGTCACGCCGGCCCACAGCAGCAGGAGCAGCAGCGGCACGGCCTGCGCGCCGACGCCGGTGTCCACGGCCAGCAGCGGCGTGTACTCGTCCAGCGCGCCCCAGTCGGCGGCCACCACAGCGACCAGCAGCACGGCCGCCCGCACGGGGGGCCGTGTGCGGACCTGCGTCACACCGGCCCGCAGCGTGCCCCACCAGGTCAGGTCGCCGTCGTCGTCAGGTGTCGCCGGATCGGGCGCGTGGCCGCCGGGCAGCACGGCGACGGGCAGCAGGGCGTCGGGCGCGTGGCCGCCGGGCGGCACGGCGACGGGCGGCGTGGCCGGCGGCGGGTCGTGCGCGGGGTGCGACGGTGCCGGGCCGGGCGGCGTGCGGTGCTCGGGGAACCGGGCCGCGACGGCGGCGGCGAGCAGGCAGGCGAGCACGCTGGCCGCGCCGACCGCCGGGTACCCGCCGACGGCGAGCACCGGGCCGGCGAGCACCCCGGTGACCACCACGCCCAGCACACCCGCCGTCCGGGCCCGACCGAGCACCCGGGCGTACCGACCGACGGCGCCGAGCCGGTCCAGTTCGGTCCAGACCAGCGCCTCCAGGGCGCCGGACACCAGCGCCCCGCCAGCGCCCCACAACAGGAACCCGACCGCGAAGGCCGGGTACGACGGGAGCAGCACCCACAGCGCGTAGCCGGCCGCGGTCACCAGCGGGGCGAGGCACAGCAGCAGCCGACGCGACACCACGTCGGCCCACGCGCCGGACGGCACCTCGAACAGGATGCCGGCGGCCGACCAGATGACGAACAGGGACGAGATCTGCCCCACCGACAGGCCGGTGTCGGCGAAGAGCACCACGTACAGCGGGTAGAGCAGGACGAGGTCACTGAGGAACGCGTACGCGTAGAGGGTCACCGACAGCCGGCGGACCGCCGGGTCGGGCACGCGCGAGGCGAGGTGGATCATGGGGCCTTCCCGTGGGAGTGGAGACGGACACCGGACGTGCGGTGCCCGTGGCGGTCCACGGGTGCGGCCGAAGGCGTTGGATCAATGTCGCCAGGTCATGCCGGCGATGGTAGACCGGCGTGACGGTGCCGGCCAGCGCTTTCGGCGTCCGGCGCGCGACGTGAGCGGGGCGGGATCCGCGTGGATCCCGCCCCGTCGTCCCGCCGAGGGTCAGCGCCGGTGGGGATCCACCGGCGGGATGACCGTCGTGGTCTCGCTGTCGTCGCTGGTGCGCTGGCCCGGAACCCCGCCGCTGATCACCTGGGTCGTGTCGGCGTCGCGGTGGGGATCCACGACCTGCGTGGTGTCCGGGTCGCTCGGGCGGGCGACCACCTGCGTGGTGTCGTCGGTCGACGGCCGCACCACCTGCGTCGCGTCCGCGTCCGTGTCGGAGGGGCGGGTCACCACCTGCGTGGCCTCCGGGTCGGAGGGCCGCGTCGTCACCTGGGTCGCGTCCACGTCGGCGGGACGGGTCACCACCTGCGTGGCCTCCGGGTCGGACGGCCGCGTCGTCACCTGGGTCGCGTCCGCGTCGGCGCGGGCGGCCGTCGCACGGGCCAGTTCGGCCTCGGCGTCGCGGCGACTGGCCCGGTAGGCGCGGGTGTGCGTGGCGATCAGCTGCGACTCCTGCTCGGCGCGGGTCAGCCACGCCTCCCAGCGACTCTGCATCGGACGGATCAGGCCGCCACCGACGCCGACGACGAGGATGCCGCCCACAGTGGCCAGCACCGCGATCAGCACCGGGGTGGTGACCGCGGTGGCCACACCGATCTGGTTCAGCGCCGCGATGACGCCCAGGCCGAGGATGAACACCGAGGCGGTACCGGCCAGCACCCGACCGTACGAGAGCCCGCCCAGCGCCCCGCTGATGATGTCCTTGACAGCGTTGGCGATGGCGGCGGCGACTACGACGATGACGATCGCGACGAAGGCGCGGGGCAACCACGCGACCACGGCCGTGATCAGGTCGGAGATCGGGTTGGGCCCCCAGATGCCGAAGGCGAGTTGCAGGGTGAGCAGCAGCACCGCGTAGTAGACGAGCTTCGCGACGATGTCGCTGGCGTCGTACCGGGAGCGGCTCAGGGCCCGGCGGATGCCGCCGCGCTCGACGGCGCGGTCGAAGCCCACGCGTTCGAGGACCTTCTCCACGATTTTCAGTACGGCCTTGGCGATCAGCCAACCGGCCACCAGGATCGCCAGGAAGGC
This sequence comes from Micromonospora sp. NPDC049004, assembly GCF_040649315.1. Taxonomy (NCBI): domain Bacteria; kingdom Bacillati; phylum Actinomycetota; class Actinomycetes; order Micromonosporales; family Micromonosporaceae; genus Micromonospora; species Micromonospora sp. NPDC049004. The sequence continues at coordinate 507,890 of NZ_JBEZFG010000001.1, read as the reverse complement.
GACGGCCTTGGGCAGGAAGAGCATCACCGAGCGAAGGGCGTCGCCCACCGCGTCGCTGACGTTGTCACTCATAGGGTCGTTCCTCCATGCGGAGCAGCCGGGATGGTAGGTCCCCGACCTACCCCCACCAGCGGTCGGGGAAACGCCGCTCCCGCTGCGCAGGGTCTAGCGCACGGACGAGTCTTGGCAATATTCTCCGGAGTGCGTGCGGCCACTGGAGCTACTTTTCATCCCCCCGCCGTCGGCCGCAGGAGGAGATGTCATGCACGTCGACCATTCCGAAGTGGACCGCCGAACGCTGCTGCGTGCCGGTCTCGGCGCGGCCACGGTCGCCGTCGTCGGAAGCGAACTCGCCTTTTCGGGCGCGGCGCAGGCCGCTCCCGGCACCGACCTGGACTGGATCATCAGCTGCGACGAGTGGGCCGCCCGCCCGCCGAAGGACTTGCTGTCGGTCAGCGCCATCCCCACCAACAAGATCATCGTGCATCACATGGCGTTCCCGAACGTCACCGACTACTCCCGCGAGCAGGCGGTCAAGCTGGCCCACGACTGCCAGGACCTGCACATGGACGGCAACGGCTGGTCGGACACCGGCCAGCACTTCACGGTGAGCCGCGGCGGCTACGTGCTGGAGGGCCGCCGGGGCAGCCTGGAACGCCTCGAAGCGGGCGACCGCCAGATGATCTCGGCGCACTGCCCGGGCGAGAACGGCCGGGCCATCGGCATCGAGAACGAGGGCACCTACGTCACCGAAACCCCGCCGGAGGCGCTGACCGACTCGCTGGTCAAGCTCTGCGTCGCGATCTGCCGGCAGTACGGGCTGCACGCGTTCGACATCTTCGGCCACTGGGACTTCCGCACCACCGAGTGCCCGGGCGCGGCGTTCTACCGGCAGTTCCCGGACCTGCGGCGGCGGGTCCACGCGGCCCTCGGCACCAAGCTGGGCGACGTGCCGGCCCGCCGCTGGCCGGACCTGTGGCGGTTCGTCAACTCGCCGTCGGTCCGGGTGGTGCAGCACCTGCTGGCCTACCGGGGCTACGCCGTGACGGTCAGCGGCACGTTCGACGCCGCGACCGTGGCCGCCGTGCAGGACTGGCAGGCCCGCAATGGCATCGCCGTGGACGTGGACGCCACGCTCACCACGCCGACCTGGGAGACCCTCGCGCCGGAGCTGGACCAGCACGCCGCCGGAGCGCCGGTCACGGCCGTGCAGGAGATCCTCGCGACCAAGGGGTACGCGGTCACCGTCACCGGGGCGTACGACCACGCCACCCGCGGGGCCGTGCAGGACCTGCAGGCGCTGCACGGCCTGCCCCGCAACGGCAAGCTCAGCACGAGCACGTGGTGCGCGATCGTCGGCGGCACGGTCCGTCAGTCGTTCATGCACCACTGACCCTGGGTCGGAGGCGGCACCTGGTGATCCCCGTGCCGCCTCCACCGCGGGGCGCACGCTGGCCACCAGCGCGCACCCGGGGCCTGAGCAGCGCATTGTCGGCGACGTGCCGGTTTGGCCGAGGGCTCAGGCGGAAAGGTTGCCCGGCATGACTTGGGCCCGTCGAGCCGTACCCGCCGTAGCCGCCGCCGTCGCGGCGCTCGCCGCGCGGGATCTGATCCAGCGTGACCACGCGCTGCTGCGCAACTTCCCGGTGCTCGGCCGAGCCCGGTACCTGCTGGAGGCCATCGGGCCGGAGCTTCGGCAGTACATCGTGGCTGGCAACAACGAGGAACGCCCGTTCACCCGCGACCAGCGTCGCTGGGTGTACGCGTCGGCGAAGCAGGAGAACAACTACTTCGGCTTCGGCACGGACAACGACATCGAGCACACGCCCGGCTACCCGATCATCAAGCACCGCACGTTCGGCCGGGCCGTGCCGCCGTCGTCGCCGACAGCCGGGCACGACGTCCAGCTGCCGTGCGCGAAGGTGCTGGGCGCGGCGCGGGACCGGGCACGCGCGTTCCGACCGGAGTCGGTGGTCAACATCTCCGGGATGAGCTTCGGCTCGCTTTCGGGCAACGCCATCACCGCCCTGAACAAGGGGGCAGCTCTCGCCGGGTGCCTGCAGAACACCGGCGAGGGTGGCCTGTCGCCGTACCACCGCAACGGTGGGGAGCTGATCTTCCAACTCGGCACGGCGTACTTCGGCTGCCGCGACGAGCACGGCCGCTTCAGCCTCGACCGGCTGAAGGACCTGGTCGCCGGCGCCCCCGTCCGGGCGTTGGAGATCAAGCTGAGCCAGGGCGCCAAGCCGAGCCTCGGCGGCCTGCTGCCCGGGGCGAAGGTGTCCGCCGAGATCGCCGCCACCCGGGGCATCCCAGCCGGGCAGGACTGCGTGAGCCCGTCGCGGCACGCCGAGTTTTCCGACTGTGACAGCCTGCTCGACTGGGTGGAGCTGCTGGCCGCCGAGACCGGCCTGCCCGTCGGCATCAAGTCGGCGGTCGGCGACCTCACCTTCTGGGAGGAACTGGCCAGCCTGATGCGGGACACCGGTCGGGGCGTCGACTTCGTCACTGTCGACGGCGGCGAGGGCGGCACCGGCGCCGCGCCGCTGATCTTCACCGACTCGGTGTCGCTCCCGTTCCAGCACGGCTTCTCCCGGGTGTACAAGGTCTTCGCCGAACACGACCTGCACGAGCAGGTGGTGTTCATCGGCAGCGGCAAGCTCGGCCTTCCGGACAACGCCATCGTGGCGTTCGCGCTCGGCTGCGACATGGTCAACGTGGGTCGGGAGGCGATGCTGTCGATCGGCTGCATCCAGGCGCAGAAGTGCCACACCGACACCTGCCCCACCGGGGTGGCGACGCAGAACGCGTGGCTGGCCCGGGGCCTCGACCCGACGCTCAAGTCCGTCCGGGCGGCCAACTACCTGCGGACCCTGCGCCGGGACCTGACCAAGGTCGCCGAGGCGTGCGGCGTCGAACACCCCGGCCTGATCGGCACGGACGCCGTGGAGATCCTGGACGGCCGCACCGGCTCGGCCCCACTGCACGAGGTGTACGGCTACCAACCGCACTGGGGCATGCCCTCGCCGGCCGACCAGAAGGAGATCATCCGGCTGATGACCCCGGAGTCGCCCCGGGGTGGCAGCGCCCCTCCGTCGGCGACCGCCATGGGCTGAGGGCGGCGGCCCTGGACGACGGCTCTGGATGGCGGCTCAGGACGGCGGCTCAGGGCGACGGGCCGTGGGCGACGGGCCGTGGGCGACGGGCCGTGGGCGACGGGCCGTGGGCGACGGGCCGTGGGCGACGGGCCGTGGGCGACGGGCCGTGGGCGACGGGTCAGGGCGACGGAGCAGACGCGGCCTCTGCTCTGGGCGGCCATGACTCCGACGAGCGGCATTCCTGTGCGTCATATTTATGACTCACAGGAATACCGCTCTTCCGCATCATGTCGACCGGCCGCCGTAACGAGCCGCGCGGCGTCGCGCGCGGCGCCTCACGAGCCGGGCGGAGCGGGGCCGCGCAGGTCGCGTGCCTCGCCCCCGGAGCGGAGCGAGGCGGGGCCGCGCGCGTCGCCCCCGGAGCGGGAGGCGGCGGGGCCGCGGGGGCCGCCTCGGAACGGGACGCGGCGGGGTGCGGCGGGGCGTGCGGTGCGGGGGCGATGTCGCGTCGGCTGGCACGACGGTCGCGGGGCCGGGCAGGTCCGGCATCGACGGGTCGGGGCATCCGTCATCGGCGGTCGTCGACCGATAACTCCTGGAGCCGCTGCCGGCGACACCCGTATCGTGGCGCGGTGCTGATCAGACGTGAAACCCCCACCGACGTCGACGCCATCCGCGCGGTGCATGCCGCCGCCTTCGCCAAGACCACGAACGACACATCCCAAGTGGATGCGACGCCAGTCGACGCACCGAAGGTCGACACACCGCCGGTCGAGGCGACGCTTGTCGACGCGCTGCGGACCGACGAGGGTTGGCTGCCCGCGTACTCCCTGGTGGCGGTCGATTCGGACGGCCTGGTGGTGGGGCACGTGGTGGCCACCCGCGGGCGGGTGGCCGGTGAGCCGGTCGCGTTGGGCCTGGGGCCGCTCGGCGTGCTTCCCGCGTGGCAGCGTCGCGGCGTCGGCACGGCGTTGATGCACGCGGTGCTCGGCGCGGCCGACGCCCGAGACGAACCGCTCGTGGTGCTGCTCGGGCATCCCGGCTACTACCCACGGTTCGGCTTCCGGCCTGCCGTCGAGCTGGGCGTCACACCGCCACAGCCGTGGGGTCCGCAGTACTTCATGGCTCGGCCGCTGACCGCGTGGCGCGAGACCATCCGGGGCGAGTTCCGCTACGCCAGCCCCTTCGACGACCTGTGAACCCACCGCGCATCCGCCGCCGGCGAGCCGCCGACCTCGACGGCTGCGTCGCGGCGCTCGCCGACGTCCACCGGGTCGACAGCTATCCGCTGAACTGGCCGGCCGACCCGCACCGCTGGCTGCGCGAGCCGCACCCGGCGCGCGCCTGGGTCGCCGTCGACGCCGCTGGAACGATCGTCGGACACGTCGCGGTGCACCGCCTGCCCGACCCGGCGGACGAGCCGCACCCCGAGCCGGCGGCCAAGGTGGCCCGCCTGTTCGTGGCGCCGGCCGCCCGCGGGCTGGCGCTGGGCAGCGCTCTGCTGGCCCGGGCCCGGCGCTGGGCGGACGCGCGCGGGGTGCGTCTGGTGCTCGACGTGGTCGCCGACGGCGCCGCGGCCGTCGCCCTCTACGAGCGCACCGGCTGGCGGTGCACGGGCACGAGCACGGCATCGTGGGCCGCCCCGGACGGCAGCCCGGTGTCGTTGCGGCGTTACACGGTGGGCTCCGACGCCGGCCCGGCCAGCGCCGCCAGGCGGCGGGCGAGCCGGGCGGCGGCCTCGCGCAGTTCGACGGGCTCCAGCACCTCCACCTCGTAACTCAGGCGGGCGATGTGCGCGGCGAGCCAGTCCAGGCTGTCGCCGCCGACGACGAGCACGCACCACCCGTCGCGGTCGGCCTCCACGCGCCCCACCTGCGGCGGCACCACCTCCCGCACGCGTTCGGGCGGAGCGTGCACCCGCACCCGGGCGAGATGCCGGTAGGGCGCGTCGGTCACCGACCGCTGCACGAAGGCGATCGGATCCGGATGTTCGCGCGCCGCAAAGCGCCAGGTCGTCGCCACAGTGGCCCGCATCCGGTCCAGGCGGAACGTCCGCCAGTCGTCACGATCGACGTCCCAGGCCATCAGGTACCAACGACGGCCGGTGGTGACCATCCGGACCGGCTCGACCGTCCGCTCCCGTTCACCGCCGTCGCGTCCGGCGTAGCGGAACCGCACCCGCACCGCGTCCCGACAGGCCCGGGCGAGGGTCACCAGCAGCTCCGCGTCGATCTCGACCACCGGGCCGATGAGCGTCTCCGTCCAGCCGTGCACCGCCCGCACCTCGGCGCGCAGCCGCGCCGGCATCACCTGGTCCAGTTTCGTGAGTGCCCGCAGGGCCGCCTCGCCCGCCCCGGCGACAGTGCCTCCCGACGCCAGTCGCAGGGAGACCGCCGTGGCGATCGCCTCCTCGTCGTCCAGGAGCAGCGGCGGCAGCCGGGTGCCCGCGCCGAGCCGGTAGCCGCCGCCGACGCCAAACGAAGCCTGGACGGGATACCCGAGGGCGCGCAGGCGTTGCACGTCGCGGCGCACACAGCGGTCGGTGACACCCAGCTCGGCGGCGAGCTCGGTGGCCGTCCACGACGGCCGCCGCTGCAACAGGGCCAGCGTCCGCAGCACCCGCTCCGTCGTCGCCTCCACAGTCACCCGCCGATCGTTGCACGAATAGCGGAACGACCCTGTCCGCCATCAGCGAGAGGGTGGCGGCATGACCAGCCAGACCAGGAAAGAGGGAGCTGTCATGGCCCGCGAGGTGCAGATAACGTTCGACGCCGCCGACCCGGCCAGCCTGGCGGCGTTCTGGGCCGCGGCCCTCGACTACGAGTTGCAGGGACCGCCCGGCGACTTCGACTCGTGGGACGCCGCGCTGGACGCGATGGGTGTGCCGCCGGAGCGGCGCAACGACGCGTCGGCGGTGGTCGATCCCAAGGGCGCGGGGCCGCGCCTGTTCTTCCAGCGCGTGCCGGAGGGCAAGCAGGCCAAGAATCGCGTACACCTCGATGTGCGGGCCGCCCCCGGGCTCACGGGTGACGAGCGGATGGCGGCCCTGGAGGCGGAGGCCGAACGGCTCGTCGCCCGCGGCGCCACCCGCCTCGCACGGCACGAACCCGCTCCCCCGCTCGGCGCCGGTCACCTCGTGCTCGCCGACCCCGAGGGCAACGAGTTCTGCCTCGACTGATCGCGCGTTCCCCCAGCTCACCGCCGCGATCACCGGACGTCGTGCGAACATGTGTACGTGTCGAGCGGCGCCCACATCCTGCACGCCGACCTGGACGCCTTCTACGCGTCGGTCGAGCAGCGCGACGACCCGCGCCTGCGAGGGCGGCCGGTGATCGTCGGCGGTGGTGTGGTGCTCGCCGCCAGCTACGAGGCGAAGGCGCGGGGCGTCCGCAGCGCGATGGGTGGCCAGCAGGCCCGCAGGCTGTGCCCGGACGCGATAGTGGTGCCGCCCCGGATGGCGGCGTACACGCAGGCCAGCCGGGCGGTGTTCGAGATCTTCCGGCAGACCACCCCGCTGGTCGAAGGGCTCTCCATCGACGAGGCGTTCCTGGACGTGGGCGGTCTGCGGCGGCTCGTCGGCGCACCGGCCGACATCGCCGAGCGGCTGCGCCGGGAGGTCCGCGACCGGGTCCACCTGCCGATCACGGTGGGCGTGGCCCGGACGAAGTTCCTGGCGAAGGTGGCCAGCGGGGTGGCGAAACCGGACGGGCTGCTGGTCGTCGCGCCCGACGCCGAGGTGGAGTTCCTGCACCCGCTGCCGGTGGAACGGCTGTGGGGCGTCGGCCCGGTCACGGCGGCGAAACTGCGGGAGCGCCGGATCCGTACCGTCGGGGAGGTGGCCCGGCTCGGCGAGGCCGCGCTGGTGTCCCTGCTCGGGGCGGGCGCCGGCCGGCATCTGCACGCCCTGGCCCACAACCGGGACCCCCGGTCGGTGCAGGTGGGCCGCCGCCGGGGCTCGATGGGCGCGCAGCACGCGTTGAGTCGTACGCCGCACGCCCCCGCCGAGCTGGACGCCATCCTGGCGGGCCTGGTCGACCGGGTCAGCCGGCGGATGCGGGCGGCCGGGCGGTCCGGGCGCACGGTGGTGCTGCGGCTGCGCTTCGGCGACTACACCCGGGCCACCCGCTCGCACACCGTCGGCAAGGCGACCGCGGACACCACGGCGCTGCTGGGCGCCGCGCGGGCGTTGCTGCGGGCCGCGCTGCCGGAGATCGAGCGCCGCGGAGCCACCCTGATCGGCGTCTCGGTCGGCAACCTCGACGACAACCCGGTGCAGCCGGAGCTGCCCTTCGACGTCGACACCGCGGCCGACCTGGACGCCGCGGTGGACGCGGTACGCGACCGGTTCGGCTCGGCGGCACTCACCCGGGCGGTACTCCTCGGCCGGGACCCGGGTGTCGAGATGCCGCTATTGCCGGACTGAGCCCCGTGTGGGGGGCCGGCCAGCTGCGACCGGAGACACATCACAGCAGGTCGACGGTTTAGCCGGCGGCTCACGGGTGACCCTTGGGGGGAACAGCCTGACGAGGGGGGCCACCATGTCCGACGACACCAGCAACCGACCGAGCCGGCACGCCGAACGCCCGCACGACGTGACCGACCCCCTGCTCTGGCAGTTGGCGGTCGACGTGCTGAGTGCCCACGAGCCCGACGACGAGGGCCACTGCCGCAACCTCCAGTGCGCCGGCCAGTCCTGGCCGTGCTCGGCCCGCGCGGGTGCCGAGCAGTCGCTCCGGCTGGCCCGCAGGACCCCCGGCGCGGTCGAGATGACCATCGGCGGCGACGACGCCGGCACGGGCTGGCCCGGCGAGGCCGCGGCACCCGCCGGCCGGTGGGACCGCAGCGCCAACGCGGTGGCGTCGCGCCGGGAGTCGAGGGCCTCCGCCCCCGCGGCGTAGCCGCGACGACACACGGTGCTCAGAGGCGATCAGCGCCCGACGAACGACCGAACGCTCGGCCGGTGACCCGGCCGAGCGTTCGTGTGTCGTACGTCAGAGGGCGAGCCGCTGACCCGGGAAGATCAGGCCGGCGTCGGCGCCGATCAGCTGCCGGTTGCGCTCGTACAGGGCCTCCCAGCCGCCCGCCTGGTGGTGGCTGTCGGCGATCTCCGACAGGGTGTCCCCCGGCTTGACGACGTACGTGTCGCCGCCGGCCGCGGGGGCGGTGCGCTCGTGGTTGCGGGTCGCCGGCTGGTCGCCGCGCGACGACCGGTCCTTCGGCGCGGTGGACCGGTCCTTCCCGGCGGTGGACTTCGAGGACTTCGCGGCGGAGCCCGACGAGCCACCCTTGCGGCCACAGGTCGGCCACGCGCCGATGCCCTGCCCGTCGAGCACCTTCTCGGCGATGGCGATCTGCTCGCCGCGGCTGGCCAGGTCGGCGCGGGCGGCGTACTTCTTGCCGCCGTAGCCGGCCCAGGTGCCCTGGGAGAACTGCAGGCCGCCGTAGTAGCCGTTACCGGTGTTGATCTTCCAGTTGCCGCCGGACTCGCACTGGGCGATCGCGTCCCAGTTGACACCGGCCTGGGCCGGGGCCGCGGGCCCGAAGAGGGCGACGGCGCCGGTGACCGCGCCGACGGCCAGGGTGCCGACGGCGACGCGGCGGGTGGTGACCCGTCGATGACGGGGCGTGTAGACAGACGTCATGTGTGGTTCCTCCACGCCGGCGAGGTGAGCTGTCGGGTTCGGGCCGAGGAGCCCGGCCGCGCGGTGGCGGCTTCACCCCGAGGTGACATGCACCGAGGAACGTGGGTCCCCCGCTCCTGCCCGGGGTTCCGGTATCCGACGACCGGGGGCAGGATTTGGCGTTGCCGGTCGTGGTGTCCACGGTGGTGGACTCGACCGACGGTAGGCACGGTCGGTGACCCTCGCCCAACGCTTGTGAACTTGTTCACCGGTGCACGCGGGGCGCCTCTGCCAGCGGTTGCGGACGACGCGCGGCTGTGCACCGACCATGATGGACCGATTCCGATCAGGCCCGGATGTCACCGTCCGTACGCAGCCCGGAGGTGATGCGACGGAGCAGTTCGACGTGTCCGGGCGAAGCGGAGGACCGGGTGTCGTGACCGAGAGCGGAGTAGACCGCCCCGGCTGGGACCGAGGGCGCGGCCCACACCGGTGGGCGGGTGGCGCCGCCCTCCTCGTGCGCGCTCCTTGCGAATTGACGTTCGGGCAGGAAACCGTAGATCGGCGGCCGCGATGCTCGAAGGCACACCGGGTCGATCCCGGTCACCTTCCCAGGAGGAGAGCATGTCGATCCACCGGAGCCGCATCGGCCGCCGCAGCGCCGCCGCCACCCTCGTGACCGTCCTGGCCAGCGCCGGCCTGACCCTGCTCGCACCGACCGCCGCACAGGCGTCCAGCCCCTGCACCAGCCTGACCTTCTACCGGGTCGGCGGCTATCCGGGCGGCGCGGACATGCACGTGCCGACCATCGGTTGGCAGACCGGGAACAAGCAGTGCTATCTCACCTACGGCCACTCGAACTCGGCCGTGCTGGTGCTTCAGGAGGCGCTGAACAACTGCTACTCGCAGTCGCTCTCCCTCGACGGCAACTACGGCTCGAAGACCCGCGAGGCCGTCCGGTACGCCCAGCACCGCATCAACCAGGACATCGTGTACGCGAACATCGCCGAGGACGGCGAGTACGGCCCGCAGACCCGGGCGTACATGGGCTTCGCGATCTTCGGGGTCAACGGCGGGGCGGTCATCCCGAACGTCTGCTACTACCCGGGCTGAGCCGCCTGACGGCGCCGGTCGGAGTCCCCCGTGGGATTCCGGCCGGCGCCGTCGTGCACCCCCCTGCCCGGTTCGGTCCGCGGCTCAGCAGACGCGGACCGCCTCGATCCGCTGGTTCCAACTCCCCCCGATCGCGGCCGTGTCGTACGCCAGGTTCGCCCGGTAGCCGTAGGCGTGCTGGTAGCCGAGCAGGCCGGTGGCGTTGGCGTTGTCCCAGAAGGTGGAGACGGTGCCCGACGGCCGGTTGTTGATGATCGACTGGGTCCGGTTGCGGAAGTACGAGGGCAGCGGGACGTCGTTGCAGCCGTTGTACGGCCCGTCGAGCAGGAAGATGTCCCCACTGAAGTTGGTCCCGGCGTACAGGCAGAGCAGACCCGAGGGGCAGGCGTAGTTGGCCTGGGCCGGGCTCGGGGCGACGGCGAGCGTGGCGCCCACGGCAACCACGCCGAGCAGGGCGGACGTGAACCTTCGCAGAGCACTTCGCACGATGGTGACCTCCGGTGTCGTCACGACCGGACGGGCCGTGAGTCGAATTGCCGACATCGCGTTGATCGATGCCGCTGTGCCACCATGATCTGCGCGGCAGGTCGACGAATTCCTGCCGGAACCTCAATCCGGCCGCTCGTCGGCGGATTGTCCGACTGGCGGCGCGGCGAGCGGCGGTTCATGGAGATTCGGGTCCTCGGGCCGGTCGAGGTCTGGGCGGACGGCCGCCTGGTCGACGCCGGAGCAGCCCGCCAGCGCGCCGTCCTGGCCGCGCTGGCGGTCGATGTCGGCCGACCGGTCCACGTGGAGTCGCTTGTGGACCGGGTCTGGGGCGACGCGCCACCGCCCAGGGCCCGCCACAACCTGCACGTCTACCTCGCCCGGCTCCGCCGTGTGCTGGCCGACGCGGGCGCACCGGACGCTCTGGTTCGACGCTCCGGCGGGTACCTGCTGGACCAGCCACCGGAGACAGTGGACGGTCAGCACTTCGACTCGCTGCGGCACCGGGCCGATCGGCTGGGTGACGACGATCCCGAGCGGGTGGAGCTGTTGCGCCGGGCGCTGGAGCTGTGGCGCGGCGAACCCCTGGCCGGGCTGACCGGCGAGTGGGCGGCGCGGGTCCGGCAGGACTGGCACCGCCGGCACACCGACACCGCGGTGCAGTGGGCCCGCGCCCTGCTGCGGCGGGGCGAGCCGGACCCGGTCATCGACCCGCTGACCCGGCTCGCCGACGACCACCCCCTGGACGAACCGGTCGCCGCCGTGCTGCTGCACGCGCTGGCCGCGGCCGGTCGCGGCGCACAGGCGCTGGCGTACTACGCCCGGCTGCGGGACCGTCTCGCCGACGCGCTCGGCGCGGACCCGGGCGTCGAGCTTCGCCAGCTGCACCAGGCCATCCTGCGCGGTGAGGTCACCGCGCCGGCTCCCGGGCCGTCCAGCGCCCCCGCCGGAGCGGGCCTCGTCAACAGGCCCCACCCGGACCGCCCGGTCCCGGCGCAGTTGCCGTCGGATGTCCGGGGTTTTGCCGGGCGCGGTCCGGAGTTGGCACGTCTGGACGCGCTGCGGTCGTCCGCCGAGGCGCAACCCGGGGCGGTCCCACTGGCGGTGCTCTCCGGAGCGGGCGGGGTGGGCAAGACGGCGCTCGCCGTGCACTGGGCGCACCGGGCCGCCGGGCACTTCCCCGACGGGCAGCTCTACGCCAACCTGCAGGGCTACAGCCACAGCGGTGTGGTGCGCAGCGCCGAACAGGTGGTGCGGGGTTTCCTGGCCGCGCTCGGGGTGCCGCCGCGGGAGGTGCCGGCGGACGAGCAGGCACAGACGGCGCTGTACCGGAGCCTGCTCGCCGGTCGGCGGATGCTGGTGCTGCTCGACAACGCCCGGGACGCGGCGCAGGTCCGGCCGCTGCTGCCGGGTGCGCCCGGCTGCCTGGTGCTGGTGACCAGCCGGGATCGGCTCACCGGGTTGGTGGCCACCGAGGGCGCGGAGGCGGTGGTGCTGGATCTGCTCACCGCCGAGGACGCGCAGGCTCTGCTCCTCGCGCGGATCGGGGCGCGGGCGAAGGACGAACGGGCCGCCGTCGACGAGCTGGTCCGACTCTGCGACCGGCTGCCGCTGGCCCTGGTCGTGGTCGCGGCCCGGGCGGTGGTCCGGCCCCAGCTGCCCCTGACCGAGTTGGGCGCGCAACTCCGGGCCGACGGCCGGCTGGACGGCCTGGACACCGGAGAGCACGACAGCAGCGTGCGGGCGGCGCTGTCCTGGTCGTACCGGCTGTTGTCGACGTCGAGCGCGCGGCTGTTCCGGCTGGTCGGGGGAAGTACGGACGTGACGGTGAGTACGGCGGCGGCGGTCAGTCTCGCCGGCGGCGGTCGACGGGCCGTGCAGGCGGCGTTCGCCGAGCTGGCCGACGCGCATCTGGTGTTGGAGCGCGGCCCGGACCGGTACGCGATGCACGACCTGTTGCGGGCCTTCGCGGCCGAACTGTCCGCCGAACACGATCCGGCCGGCGACCGGGCCGAGGCGCGCGGCCGGCTCTTCGACCACTACCTGCACAGCGCGCACGGCGCGTCGGTGCTGCTGCACCCGCACTGGGATCCGATCACCCTCGCCCCGGCCGCCGGCGGCGTCCGGCCGGAGAAGTTCGGCGACCATGACGAGGCCGTGGCCTGGTTCACCCGCGAGCGCGACGTGTTGATCGCGCTTGTCGAACGGTGCGCCGCCAGCGGGTTCGACCGACACGCCTGGCAGCTGGCCTGGAGCCTGACCAGCTTCCTGGACCGGCAGGGCGGTTGGCACGACCAGTTGGCGGTGCAACGTACGGCGCTGGCGGCCGCACGCCGCAGCGGAGACCCGGACGGGCAGGCGCACGCGCACCGCAGCCTGGCCCGGGCGCACGCCCGCCTGGGCCGGCTCGACGAGGCGCCCGGGCAGCTCCAGCGGGCGCTGGAGCTGTTCCGCGAGCTGGGCGACCCGGCCAACCAGGGGCACACCTGCCTCGACCTCGCCGAGGTGGCCGACCGGGAGGGTCGGCGTGCCGAGGTGGTCGAGCATGCCGAGGCGGCGTTGGCGCTGTACCGCGAGGCGGGCCACCGCTACGGGCAGGCGATGGCGTTGAACGCGGTCGGCTGGTATCAGGCCCAGCTCGGGGCGCACGACGCCGCGGTGCGGGCGTGTCAGCAGGCGCTGGAGCTGCTGCGCGAGTTCGACGACCGGCACGGCCAGGCGCCCACCTGGGACACCCTCGGCTACGCGCAGCACCGCGCCGGACGACCCGCGGAGGCGGTGATCGCGTACCGGCACGCGGTTGAGCTGTACCGGGAGTTCCGGGACCGGTACTACGAGGCGGACACGTTGGGGCACCTGGCCGAGGCGCAGGTCGATGCCGGCGACCCGGTCGGGGCGGCCCGGAGCTGGCGGACGGCGTTGGGCCTCCTCGACGACCTCGGGCACCCGGACGCGGAGCGGATCCGTCAACGGCTCACGGCCACCGGCGGGTCGTGACCCGTCGGCGGGGCCCGCCGCTCGGCCGGCCCACCACCCCGCCGACGCAGACGACGAACAACACCACGGACAGGATCGGAAACCAGTCGCCCGTCCGCGAATAGACAGTGCCTGACCCGGTCGTCGGAGCGGCCGTGACCAGCAGTTCCGCGTCACCGGCGGTCGCCTCGCCCAGGACCCTGCCGCCCGGGTCGGTGACGGTCACCCGGCCGAACGCGGCGGCGCGGACCACGGTGAGCCCGTTCTCCACGCCGCGGACGAGGGCCATCCGGCTGTGCAGCCAGCCGTCGGAGGTGAAATCCAGGCCGGGGACGAGCAGCACCGAGGCGCCCTGCGCCCGATACCGCCGGACCAGACCGGGATAGTCGAGGTCCTTGCAGATCGCCACGCCGAACCGCCCGTCCACGATCATTTCGTCGTCGCCCGGCGTCAGCCAGTCCTCCAGGCCCGGGATCAGATGCTGCTTCTCGTACGTCCTGATCGTTCCGCTCGGGTCCAGCACCAGCGCCACGTTGCTCGCGGTCCCGGCCCGCCGCAGCACCGCGCCGACGACGACCCGGGCCTCGGTCTGCTGGAGCGCGTCGACGAGCAGGGGCAGGGTGGCGTCCGTCACGGCGAAGACCTTCTCCGGCAGCACGACGATCCGCGCCCCGCGCGCGGCCAGGCCCGAGACCCGCGGAACGTACCGGGCGAGCAGGTCACGCCCGGACGGTTCGTCGATCGGGAGCCCGTCCTCGGACTGTCGCAACGCGACGAGGCCCACGGCCAGCGGCTCGGCCGGGTCCGGGGAGCGGCTCAGTGACCAGGCCGACCATCCGCCGGTGCCGAGCAGGAGGGCGAGCAGGCAGGTGAGGGCGGGGCGTGGGCCGCCGAGCCGGGGAGTGCGGGTGGGTCGCAGGCTTCTGAGCAGGGCGGCGAGGGCGACCGGGACGGCGAGCAGCAGGTAGGTGACGCCCCACACGCCGGTGAGCGCGGACAGCTGGATGACCGGGCGGACGTCCGCCTGCGTGTAGGCGAGGCTCCACCACGCGCCGTGCGGCAACAGGCGGGACGCGGCGTACTCGCCCAGCACCCACAGTGACGGCACGGTGAGAACGGCGGTCACGGTTCGTCCGCGCAGCAGGAGTGTCCGGGCGAGCAGGACCGTGCCGGCCGCCAGGCCGAGGCCGAGCAGGAACACGCCGCCGACGGCGGGGACCGGTAGTCGCAGGGTGCCGAGGTAGTACCCGACAATGCCGAGTTGGCCGATCGACCAGGCGAGAATCGTCGCCCAGAGCGCGGTCCTCGGGCGTACCCGCACCGAAGCGAGGATCAGCGGGATCGGGGCGAGCCAGGTCAGCGCGGCAACCGGGTGCAGCCCGGAGCCACCGAGCCAGAGCAGTCCACTCAGGAGCGCGGCGATGATCGTCGTCATGCGTCGATCGTGCGGCGGGATCGGCCGGGGCGGATCGCCGTACGAAGTGGAGGTGATCTGGTCCTGTGGAGGGAGGCGCGGCAGCGCCGGGCCGGACCATACTGCCGACGTGAAGCGGTACGTCAATCTCGCCGTCACCGTTGCCGCCGTTGCCGCAACCGTGCTGCCCACCCTGGCCGGCGGGCCACGTGCCTGGTGGGTGCTGCCGCTCGCGGTCGCGTCCTCGGTCCCGGTGCTGTGGCGTGACCGCGCACTGCTGACGGTCGCCGCCGCCGTGGGCCTCGCCACGACCGTCTCCGCCTCGCTCGGCGCACCCCCGCTGTTGCCGGTCGGCCCGCTCGTCTGCCTCTACACGTTCGCGGCCCGGGCCGCCCTGCCGATCCGCCTGCTCGGCATCCTGCTCACCGCCGGCGGCCTGCTGTTCTCGCTGCTCTATCCACACCCGGACGTGGAGGTGCTGCGGTACCTGGTGGTCGCCTACAGCTTCTCGTACGCACTGGGCACCAGCGCCCGTGCCCGCCGTACCCAGGCCATGGCCCTCGCCGAACGCGATCGTCGCGTCGCCGGTGAACGTGCGGCGGCAGTGCTGCGCGAACGCGCCCGCATCGCCCGCGACCTGCACGACATCCTCACCCACGCGGTCGGCGTCATGATCGTCCAAGCGGAGGCGGGACCACTTCTGGTCCGCCCCCACCCGGACCGCGCCGACGCCGCGTTCGCCACGATCGCGGCCACCGGCAGGGACGCGGTCGTCCAGCTCCGCCGCGCGGTCGGCAGCCTGCACGAACCCGCCGACCAGTCCCTCGACCAGCCGGGCCTCGCCCACCTGCCCGTCCTCGTCGAACGCGTCCGCGCCACCGGACTCGACGCCGTCCTCACCGTCTCGCCCCCGCCGTTCGGATCCGTCGCCGGACCGCGGTCCGAGGTCACTTCCGGTCCGCCGGTTGGTGGTGCCCTCGGGTGGCCGTTCGAGCCGCCCGCGGACGTCGGGATCGCCGCCTACCGGATCGTGCAGGAGTCCCTGACCAATGTGGTCCGGCACGCCGAGGCCCGCTCGGTGCGCATCCTGCTGAGCTACAGCGCGGACGCCCTGACCGTGTCGATCACCGACGACGGTCGCGGCAACCGGGCTTTCGGCGCCGGGGTGCCCGGATACGGGATAGTCGGCATGCGCGAGCGCGCCCGGGCCTGCGGCGGGACCCTGCGCACCGGCCCGGCCTCCGACAGCCACGGCTTCACCGTCACCGCCACCCTGCCCCTCTCCGCACCCGCGGCCGTCTGATGCTGCGCGTCGTGCTCGCCGATGATCAGGACCTGTTCCGGGCCGGATTCGCCACGATCCTCGGTGCCGAGCCGGACATCGAGGTGGTCGCCGAGGCCGCCGACGGCGCCGCCGCCGTGCGGGCCACCCTCGATCACCTTCCCGACGTCGTCCTGATGGACATGCGGATGCCCGTGCTCGACGGCGTCGCCGCGACCCGGCACGTCTGCTCACTCACCCCGAGCCGGGTCCTCGCCCTGACCATGTTCGACACCGACGACTACCTGTACGCGGCCCTGCGTGCCGGTGCCAGCGGCTTCCTGCTCAAGGACGCCCCACGAGCCGACCTGGTCAACGCCGTCCGGGTGGTCGCCGCCGGCGATGCGCTGCTCGCCCCCGGCGTCACCGCCCGGGTGATCGGCGAACTACACCGGCGCGGCCACCCGGACCCGGCGCTCGCCGCCGCGGTGACCGCCCTGACCGCCCGCGAGACGGACGTGCTGCGCCTGATCGCGGCCGGTCTGTCCAACGCCGAAATCGCCGCGCACCACCACCTGAGCGAGCACACGGTGAAGACCCACGTCGGCAACCTGCTCGCCAAACTGAATCTGCGTGACCGCGCCCAGGCCGTCATGATCGCCTACGAGTCCGGCCTGGTGATCCCCGGCCGCTGACCAGTGGCGACGTCAGGTCTGTCGACCTCGTCGATCATGGAGTCATGGTGCCTGTCAGGCACTGTGATGGGCGCTTTGTCACCCACCACAGCTCCATGATCGACGAGGCGAGGCAGTTCGCGAGAAGGCTTACAGGGTGCGGGCCAGCCGGTCGGCGAGCGTACGGGTGAACCGGGCCGGGTCCGCCAGCTCACCGCCCTCGGCGAGCACCGCCAGGCCGTACAGCAGCTCGGCGGTCTCGGTCAGGGTTTCGGTGGAGTCGCCCTGCTCGTGGGCCTTGCGCAGACCGGTGACCAGCGGGTGACCGGGGTTGATCTCCAGGATGCGCTTGGCCGAGGGGACGTCGTGCCCCATCGCCCGGTACATCTTCTCCAGCGTCGGGGTGAGGTCGTGCGCGTCGCCCACCACGCAGGCCGGTGAGGTGGTCAGCCGCGACGACAGACGGACCTCCCGAACGCTGTCGGCGAGGGTCGTGCCCAGCCACTCCACCAGCGCGGCGAACTCCTGCCGCTGCTGCTCGCGCTCGGCCTCGGCCTGCTGCTTCTCCTCGTCGGTGTCCAGGTCGACCTGGCCCTTGGCGATCGAGCGCAGCGGCCGGCCGTCGTACTCGCCGACCCGCTCGACCCACACCTCGTCGACCGGGTCGGTGAGCAGCAGCACCTCGTGGCCCTTGGCCCGGAACGCCTCCAGGTGCGGAGAGTTCTCGATGGTGGCCCGGGAGTCGCCGGTGGCGTACCAGATGTCGCTCTGGCCGTCCTTCATGCGCGAGACGTAGCCGGCCAGGTCGGTGGGCTCCGCCGCGTCGTGCGTGGAGGCGACCGACAGGATCTCCAGCAGGGAGTCCCGGTTGTCGGTGTCGTCGATCAGCCCTTCCTTGACCACCGCGCCGAACTCGGTCCAGAAGGTGCGGTAGCGCTCGGGGTGGTTGGCCTTGAGGTCCTTGACCGTGGCGAGGACCTTGCGGACCAGGCGGCGGCGCACGATCTGGATCTGCCGGTCCTGCTGAAGGATCTCGCGGGAGATGTTCAGCGACAGGTCGTGCGCGTCGACGACGCCCTTGACGAAGCGCAGGTAGGTGGGGACCAGCGCCTCGCAGTCGTCCATGATGAACACGCGCTTGACGTAGAGCTGCACGCCGCGACGGCCCTGCGGGGAGAACAGGTCCAGCGGGGCGTGGCTGGGCAGGAACAGCAGCGCCTCGTACTCGAAGGTGCCCTCGCCCTTCATGTGCACGACCTCGAGCGGGTCGGCCCAGTCGTGGCTGACGTGCTTGTAGAACTCGTTGTACTCGGCGGCGTCGACCTCGTCGCGGGGCCGCGCCCAGAGCGCCTTCATCGAGTTGAGGGTCTGCACCTCGCTGGTGGCCGCCTCGCCCTCGGCGCCGGGACGCTCGACGGTCATCCGGATCGGCCACGCGATGAAGTCGGAGTAGCGCTTGACGATCTCGCGGATGGTCCACTCGGCGGTGTAGTCGTGCAGGTTGTCCTCGGTGTCGGCCGGCTTGAGGTGCAGGGTCACCGCGGTGCCCTGCGGCGCCTCCTCGACGGTCTCGATCGAGTAGGTGCCCTCGCCGGTGGACTCCCAGCGGGTGCCGCCGGTCTCGCCGGCCTTGCGGGTCAGCAGGGTGACCCGGTCGGCGACCATGAACGCGGCGTAGAAGCCGACGCCGAACTGCCCGATCAGGTCCTGCGAGGCGCGGGCGTCGGCGGACTCGCGCAGCTGGCGCAGCAGCTCGGCGGTGCCGGACTTGGCGATCGTGCCGATCAGCCGGACCACCTCGTCGCGGGTCATCCCGATGCCGTTGTCCCGCACGGTGAGCGTGCGGGCGTCCCGGTCGACCTCGATGGCGACGTGCAGGTCATCGGTGTCGGCGACGAGATCCTTGTCGACGAGCGTCGCCAGCCGCAGCTTGTCCAGGGCGTCGGACGCGTTCGAGATGAGTTCCCGCAGGAAGACGTCCTTGTTCGAATAGATCGAGTGGACCACCAGCTGGAGGAGCTGACGCGCCTCGGCCTGGAACTCCAACGTCTCGGCCTGGTTGCTCACACCGTCTCCCTTCTCGGCTCGTGCGGAGGTTCGCGCAAAGGATACGAGTCGTCACCGCCGCGGTCGTGCCCGCGTCCGGGTCGTATTCCCGATCCGAGGAGGGCGCGCGGTGACGTAGCTGACTTTGCTCAGCAGAAGTCAGCCGGATAGCGTTCCGGTCGGCGAACGCCGTCGTGCCGCATCGACCGAACCTGGAGCACTCCCATGAAGATCGCCGCAAGCACCGCCCTCGTCACCGGCGCCAACCGCGGCTTCGGCCGACACCTCGCCGCCGAACTCGTCGCGCGCGGCGCGACGGTGTACGCCGCGGCCCGCAACCCCGACTCCGTCGACCTGCCCGGCGTGACGCCGGTCCGGCTGGACATCACCGACCCCGACTCGGTGGCCGCCGCCGCGACGCTCGCCGGCGACGTGAACCTGCTGGTCAACAACGCCGGCATCGACAGCCGGGCCGACCTGCTGGAGGGCGACCTGGACCAGATCCGGCTGGAGCTGGAGACGCACTACCTCGGCAACCTGTCGATGATCCGGTCCTTCGCCCCGGTCATCGCCGGCAACGGTGGCGGAACGGTCCTCAACGTGCTCTCCGTGCTGTCCTGGGTGAATTTCCCCCTGCACGGGGCGTACGGCGCCGCGAAGTCCGCCGAGTGGGCGATGACCAACGCGCTGCGCCTCCAGCTCGCCGAGCGGGGCGTCCGGGTCGCCGGCCTGCACGTCGGCTACATGGACACCGAGATGGCGGCGACCATCACCGGCGCCAAGTCGGACCCGGCGGTGATCGCCCGGCTCGCCGTCGACGGCATCGAGGCCGACGCGTACGAGATCGTCACCGACGACGTCAGCCGGCAGGTGCAGGCCGGGCTCGCCGGCGGTGTCGCCGCGCTCTACCCGCAGCTCCCCTGACCTGGAACGCGACGGGCCGCCGCCGGGAGCATCCGGCGGCGGCCCTTTCCGACGGGTACGCCCTCAGCTGGCCTGCAGGGTCACGTCGTCGATCACGAAGCTGGTCTGCAGCGACGAGTCCTCGGTGCCGGTGAACTTCAGGGTCACCGTCTGCCCGGCGAACCCGGCCACGTTGAACGTGCGCTGGACGTAACCGGAGGCGGCGTTGAGGTTCGAGTACGTCGCCAGGGTGGTCGAGCCCACCTGCACGGTCAGCTTGTCGTACGCCGTGGAGCCGGTGGTCTCGGCGGTGTCGATGTGCAGCCAGAACGACAGCGTGTAGCTGGCGCAGCCGGCCGGCACGGTCACCGACTGGGACAGGGTGTCGGTACGCGTGCTGCCGTACCCGTCGAGCCACGCCTTGTACGACCCGGTCCGGGCCGGCTGGCTGCTGGAATTGGTGATCACGCCGGAGGACGCGGTCCACGGCGTGCTGCCGCTCTCGAAGCCACCGTTGCCGATCACCTGCCCGCCGGAACAGCCGCCGGTGCCGGTCACCGTCAACGTGAGGCTGGCGGTGCGGGTGACCGAGCCGGTGCCGGTGACCGTGATCGTGAAGGTGCCGGTGGCCGCGCTGGCCGAGGCGCTCAGGGTCATCGTGGCCGAGCCGCCGGAGGTCACCGAGGACGGGCTGAACGACACGCTCACCCCGCTGGGCGCCCCGGAGGCGGAGAGGCTCACCGACTGCGCCGAGCCGGCGGTGGTGGCGGTGGTGACCGTCGCGGTGGTGCTGGCGCCCCGGGCCACGGTCCGCGTCGTGGGGCTGACCGCGACGGAGAAGTCGTTGGTCGGGGTGCCGCCGCCCACGGCGAGCTGCCACAGCGCGTACGCGACGCCGTCCGCGGCCCGGTTCAGCACCGTGGCGCTGACGTTGGCGGTGGTGTCGCAGGAACGGTGGTAGCACGAGTCGTAGGCGGCGTTGGCCGTGCCGCCCCACTTGGCCGCCTGGGTGCTGGTCTTACGGGCGCTCGCGCCCGCGGCGTAGCCGGAGGTGGGGATGCCGGCCTGCTGGAAGTAGTAGTCGTCGGAGCGGCCCTGACCCTCGACGTTCTCCTCCGGCTGCAGCCCCAGCGAGTCCCAGTACGCCTTCAGCGGCGCCGCCGTCGTGGAGGTGACCCGGTTGATGAAGTAGCCGCCGTTGGTCGAGCCGACCATGTCGAAGTTGTAGTAGCCCTTGATGTAGCCGCGCTGCGTCGCGCTGAGCGAGTTCACGTAGAACCGGGAGCCGTTGAGACCCTGCTCCTCGTCGGTCCACCAGGCGAACCGGACCTTCTTCGTCATGGTCGGGTTCTGCGCGGCGAGGACCAGCGCGTTCTCCAGCAGGGTGGCGGAGCCGGAGCCGTTGTCGTTGATGCCCGGGCCGGCCGAGACGCTGTCGAGGTGGGCGCCGAACATCACCACCTGGTCGGTCGGGCCGCCGGACCACTCGGCGATGAGGTTGTTCGAGGGGTACGTGCAGCTGGAGCAGGTCTGCTCGCTGACGGTGTAGCCGGCGGCCTGGAGCTTGCTCTTCACGTAGCTGACCGAGGCGGTGTAGCCGGCCGAGCCGGCCCGCCGGTTGCCGCCGTTGCTGCTGGCGATGGAGTTGAGCTGGGTCAGGTGCGCCTGGACGTTGGTGACGGAGATGTCCGGCGCCGCCAGGACGGCTGCGGACGCGGCGATCGGCCGGGCCGCTGTCGTCGGGGCGGAGGGTGACGCGCTCACCGGCTGGGCGGCCAGCGTCACCGTCATCCCGGCGAACACGGTGAGCGCGATTGCCGCGCTCAGCGTTCTGCCTCTCATGGGGGCTCCTCGGGGGTTGGAGAGATTACCGAGACACTGACAGAGATCTATGTCTGTGACATCGGTCGTTCGTCCCGAACCCCCACCCGTTAGACGGTGGGTACCGACGACGGCACAGGTGAGTAGAGGTGTCAGGATGGGTAGGTAACGCCAGCAGGGGTCGTCGGGCCCGGAACGGGGGGCTTAGCGATGACGGCGGGTCGAGCGTGACACGACCCCGCACCGACCTGTTCGACGACGGCGGTGACACCGGACGGCTGATGGCCGAGCTGGACTGGGCCGACACCCCGCTCGGGGCGGTGTCGGGCTGGCCGCAGAGCCTGCGGGCCGCCGTGCGGGTGGTGCTCTCCTCCCGCTACCCCATGCTCCTGCTCTGGGGCGACCGCCTCTCCCAGCTCTACAACGACGCGTACTCCGCCCTGATCGGCGACAAACACCCCGCCGCGCTCGGCGACGACGTACGGGTGACCCTGGCCGAGGGCTGGGACGTCCTCGCCCCCCTCATCCAGCAGGCCATGACGACCGGCGTGGCCAGCTGGGTGCCCGCTCTGCAACTGCTGCTGGAGCGCGCCGGCTACCGCGAGGAGGCGTACTTCAGCGTCTCGCACGCCCCCGCCCGCGACGACGACGGCCGCACCGTCGGCGTGCTGACGGTGTGCAGCGAGGTCACCGAGCAGGTCGTCGGCGAACGGCGACTGCGGCTGCTACGCGACCTGAGCCTGCGCGGCGACGGGCGCACCGTCGACGTCGACGCCACCTGCGCCCGGCTGATCGACGCGATCGGCGCCCACCCGCTGGACGTGCCGTTCGCGGCGATCTACCTGCGCGACGGCGCGGTGCTGCGCCGGACGGCCTGCGCGGGCGGTGACCCGGGTCACCCCGCGGTGACCGGGGCGCTGCCGGACGTCGTCGACCTGGCCGACCCGGGCCCGGCGGCCCGCGCCTGGGCGCTCCCGGACGCTGCGCAGGGTCGCCCCACCGACGTGACCGGCGTCGCGGACCGGCTGACCCTGCCCGCCGGCCCGTGGGGCGATCCCACAGCCGCCGCGCTGGCACTGCCGCTGCCCTCGGCCGCCGAGGACCAACCGCTCGGCGTCCTGCTGGCCGGCGTCAGCCCCAACCGGGAACTGGACGAGGCGTACCGCTCCTTCTACCAACTGCTGACCCAACAGGTCTCCATGGCGGTACGCAACGCCAAGGAGTACGAGCAGGAGCGCCGCCGGGCCGAGACGCTGGCCGAACTGGACCGGGTGAAGACCACCTTCTTCACCAACGTCAGCCACGAGTTCCGTACGCCGTTGACCCTCATGCTCGGGCCGCTCGCCGACGCGCTCGCCGACACCGCCGCGCCGCTGGCGCCCGGGCAGCGGGAGCGGGTGGAGACCGCCTGGCGCAACGCCACCCGACTGTTGACCCTGGTCAACAGCCTGCTCACCTTCTCCAGCCTGGAGGCCGGCCGGGCTCGCAGCGACGCCCGCGAAGTCGACCTCGCCGCGCTCACCGCGGAGCTGGCAAGCGTCTTCCGGGCCGCCGTCGAGCGGGCCGGCCTGGCTCTGGAGGTCGACTGCCCGCCACTGCCCCGGCCGGTCACCCTCGACCCGGTCAACTGGGAACGCATCGTCACCAATCTGCTGTCCAACGCCCTGAAGTACACGTTCATCGGCCGCATCCGGGTCGCCGTGGACGCCGACCACGACGAGGTACGCCTCACCGTCGCCGACACCGGCATCGGGATCGCCGAGGCGGACCTGCCAAAGCTCTTCGAACGCTTCCACCGGGTGCAGGGCGCGCGCTCGCGCAGCCACGAGGGCACCGGCATCGGCCTGGCCCTGGTCCACGAGCTGACCCGGCTGGAGGGCGGCGAGGTCCGGGTGACCAGCCAGGTGGGTGTCGGCACCGCCTTCACGGTGGCCCTGCCGTGGTCGGCGGCCCGACGCGCGGTGACGACCGGGCCAGCAGCGAACGGCCGGGGCGACGTGGCCCGCGCCGCCGTGTCGGAGGCGGCGGGATGGCTGGCCGACCCGGGCGGCAGCATCGCCGAGCCCGCCGCGGCGTCCGGCTCGGCCGCCGACGAGTTGGCCGGTGCCCGGATCCTGGTGGCCGACGACAACAGCGACATGCGCGCGTACCTGAGTCGGCTGCTCGCCGGTCAGGGCTGGCGCGTCCGGTCGGTCACCGACGGTCGGCAGGCCCTCGACGCGATCCACCGGGAGCCGCCGGACCTCCTGCTCACCGACGTGATGATGCCGGTGCTGGACGGCTTCGACCTGGTACGCCGACTGCGCGCCGACCCGGCGACCCGGGCGCTGCCGGTGCTGGTGCTCTCCGCCCGGGCCGGCGAGGAGGCCAGCGTGGTCGGCCTCAGCCTCGGCGCCGACGACTACCTGGTGAAGCCGTTCGCCGCCGCGGAGTTGATCGCCCGCATCCGGGCCGCCATCCGCCGCGCCCGCACCGACCCGTCCGGCGACGACGCCACCGCGACGACCGCCGACGACAGCCCGAGCGCGCTCGACGCCCCGATGTCGACGCGATCCACCGGGGCCACCGCCGTCGCGCCCGCCCCGCCGGTGGCGGAGCCCACCGCACGCGCCACCACCGCAACGGCTGGTGGGGAGCCGGCCGGCGGGTCGGTGGTCGACGCGGCCGGCGACGGGCTCGGCGACATCCTGGCGGCGGAGTGGACGTACCCGTCCGTGCCCACCTCGGCTGCTGCCCTGCGCCGGGACGTCCGGCTGGCGTTGGACGAGCTGGACGTCCACCCGGACGTGGTGGAGGATCTGCTGCTCGCCGCGTCCGAGGCGATGAACAACGCCGTCGAGCACGCACAACGCCCCAGCCGCCCCGAGGTGCGGGTCCGGCTCCAGGTGGGCGACGACCGGATCCGGATCTCGGTGCGCGACTTCGGCACCTGGCGGGACCGTCGGCCGGCCATGGACCGGGGCCGGGGCGCGCTGTTGATGAACGCGTACGGCGACGTGCGGCTGGTCTCCACCGGCGAGGGGACGACGGTGACCATCGAGCGGACGCTGACCGACCCGGCCTGAGTCACCGCCGCCAGGGCCTCAGAGCCGACGGCCCGCGCGGTCACGGGCGATGATGCCGTCCAGGCGCTCCCCCGGAGTGAGCGTGGCCGGGTCGAACCAGAAGATCACCACCTGCTTGTCCATGCTCCAGCGCGCCATCCGGGCATCGACCTGCCGACCGTCCACCGTGCCGATGATCCGCTCGGCGGGGCCGACGAAGTAGCCGAAGGTGGGCACCGGCGCGTCCGACGAGCGCTCGTCGTAGCCGATCTGGTGGAACCCGGGCCGGCGGTCGGCGCCGGCGACATCGTTGACCAGGATGTCCGTGCGCAACGTGCCGTCCGGGGCGCGACGGCCGGCGGCCAACCCGATGGTCACCTTGGGCACGCCGGGCACCGACACCGAGACGACGTAGTAGACCCGACGGTCGGTGCCCTGCTGTACTCCCGTGTCGATCACCTGGCCCAGGGGCTTCGGACCCGGCACGCCGCGGGCCACCGTCGGCGGCGGCGTGGGCTCTTTCGCCGTCGACGCCGAGGCCGAGGCGGCGGCGGAGGGCGGAGCCTCGGCGACCGACGGTGCGGGACCTGTCGACGCCGGACCGCCTGGCCCGGGGGCGCTGAGCGCCACCACTGCGACGCCGACCAGTCCCGCTACGACCGTCGCCGCGGCGCCCCCGGCGACCCGTCGACGGATCCGCAGCCGACGGCCCGCACGCATGACGGTTTCCAGGTCGAGCGTGGCGTCGGGGCGCTCGGTCGCCCGCATGGCGTCACGGAGCCGATCCAGCTCGCTCATCGACGCGCCTCCTCGTCGGCCGTGCGCGGCGCCGCCGTGCGCAACTTCTCCAGGGCTCGCGAGCTGGTGCTCTTGACGGTGCCCACCGATACGGCGAGTTCCCGGGCCACCTGCGCCTCCGGCAGGTCGAAGTAGTAGCGCAGCACGACGATGGCACGCTCGCGAGGGCTGAGCGCGCCGAGGATGGTGACCAGCCAGGCCCTGGTGGTCACGTCGTCGGCCACGTCGCCGCGCCGCTGTTCCGGCACCTCCTCGGTGGGGTACTCCCGCATCGGCCGCCGCCACCGATCCACCAGGTGATTGACGAGGGTGCGACGCGCGTACCCGTAGGCGTCGTCGTCGTGGATCCGCGACCACGACGCGTAGGTGCGCACCAGCGCGGTCTGCGCGGCGTCCTCGGCCTGGTGGTGGTCGCCGGTCATCAGGAACGCGGCGTGCACCAGTCGCGCGGACGCCGCGCGCGCGAACTCGACGAACTCCGCGTCACCCCGCGCCACCGCGAACCCTCCCCCGTGCCACACCCTTTTCAGACGGGCGAGGGCCCGCGAAGGTTGAGTCCTCGCGACGTCAACCTTCCGGCGGGCTCACCCGTCTTCTCTCCCGCGTCGCCGTGGACCGGCACGCGAGGGGAGAGAAACATGTCGACGAAGGCTACCCGTCGGGGACATCTGTCCCCGGTGGTGTTGCTGCTGGTCGTGGCGCTGGTCACCGGGTGTGGCCGGCCGGCCGCCGGGAACGGATCGGCCGGTGGCGCCGCGAGCGGACCGGACCCCGCCGGCCTGTCCTCGCCAGCACCGGCCGCGACGGGACGGACGGCGGGAGTGGCCGGCAGCGGCGGTGTCGAGGCGGCGACGCCCACTGTGGTGCCGGTCAGCTATCCCGCCACCGGCAGCAACCGCTGGTCGGTGGCCGCAGCCGAGACGACGGGTGGAGGCGGGAGCACCGGCAGCCTGCTGCGCTACCGGGTCGCCGTGGAGCGCGACATCCGCGGCCTGCGGGCGGGCGACATCGCCACGGCGATCTCCGCGACGTTGAACGACCCACGCGGGTGGACGGCGGACGGGACGTGGCGGCTGCGCCGGGTCGGCGCGAACGAACCCGTCGACTTCACGATCTACCTGGCGACCCCGGGCACCCGCGACACGCTCTGCCAGGACGTGCCGGACGGCTACACGTCGTGCCGCAACGGTGCCCGGGTGGTCCTGAACGTGGCGCGCTGGGTCATGGGGGTTCCGAACTACGGCGCGAGCCTGGCCACCTATCGGCAGTACATGGTCAATCACGAGGTGGGGCACAAACTCGGGTTCGGTCACGAGCGCTGCCCGGGGCGGGGCCGGCCGGCGCCGGTGATGCAGCAGCAGACGTTGGGCCTGCACGGGTGCCGCGCCGGGGCCTGGCCGTACCCGAACGGCACGGTCCGCTACCGCGGGCCGATCGGGGCGTACGACGACGGGATCCCCCGACGCGAGGGCGCCTACGCGGCGCCGTGAACCCGACGACCGGGCCGCCGCCGTACGTCAGGTGCGGCGGCCGCGTTCCTGCTCAAGCCGCTCGTCCAGCCGACCCAGCTCGTAGATGGCGTTGAGGCTGGTCGGCAGGCGGCGGACATTGTCCGGCCCGGGGTCGGGTTCCGGCCTCGGGTCGGGATCCGGCGCGGGACCGGGATCCGACGCTGCAACGGTCGTGGGGTCGGACGCGCGGCGACGCAGGAGCAGCAGTGCCAGCACCGCCAGGACGGCCGCGACCAGCAGGTAGGAAACCGGCGGCCAGCCACGGCGGGCGGGGCTGGCGAGCGCCGGCGGGACCTCGGGCGCCGGGGTGTCGACGGTACGCACGGGCCCGGCGGCATCGCGGGCGTCGGCGCCGGAGCCACCGGCCGGGCGGCCGGGTGCGGCCGGAGCCCGGACACCGGCCGACGTCCCGGCGGGCGCGGCGGTCGCACCCGGCGCGGTCGGGCTCGGGTCGGCGGTCGCTGGCGGCCGGGTCGGCGCGGACGTCGCGGTGGGGGTGACGCCCGGCGTCGGCGTCGGTGTCGCGCTCGGCGCCCGACGGCCGTCGAGGAGATCGTCGACGATCCGGCCGACGCCGCCGAGGAGGTCGCCGACCGGGCCCGAGGTGGCCGACGGGGACGGCGCGGGCGCGAGGGCGAGGGTCAGCGCGAGGACGACGACGGTAGGCACGGGTCCACCTCGAAAGTGTCGACTGCCAGGCACAGTACCGCGTTGCGGGACGGCGTGGGTGACACGGCCACGCCGGGGCGGTGACGGCCGGCCGTCGGCCACTGTTACCCGGTGGTTACGCCGCGGCGAAGCTCGCGTGCCGTGGCACGACGACGGTGACGGCAGAGGGTCACCGGCAACGCCGCCGCGACGTGGCCCCGGCATCGAGTGGAGAGATCACCATGAGGATCAGGAGCACTCTCACCGCGTTGGCGGTCGTCCTCGCCGGCCTGGTCGCCAGCGCGGGCAGCAGCACCGCGGCCGGCACCACTACCGGGTCGGCGTCCTGCGGGATCACCTGGGGCAGCGCGGAGAAGTCGGCCGGCGCGCTGAGCGACGCCCCGCTGGTCGACGTACGGACCGGGCAGCACGACTGCTACGACCGGGTGGTGTTCGAGTTCGCCGGCCCGGTCGACGGTTACGCGGTCGGCTACGGCGAAGCATGGACCGAGGGCGAAGGGCTGGCGCTGAGCCCGTACACCGCCGGGGGCGCGCTGCTGCGGGTCTCGCTGCGGGCCCCGGCGTACGACGCCGAACACCAGGGCACCGTGCCCTACGCGGTCGGCGAGCACGTCGCGAACCTGCTGCGCTGCGCAACGCTGCGCGACGTCGTCTTCGGCGGCAGTTTCGAGGGCTACAGCACCTTCGCGGTAGGCGTACGGGCCCGGTTGCCGTTCCGCACGTTCACGCTCGCCGGCCCCGGCACACACAGTCGTATCGTGCTGGACGTCGCCCACCAGTGGTGAGCGGAGCCGGTGGGGTGGTTCGCCTGGCCGTCCGCCCGTCCGAGGCGGGCGGCCAGGCGGGATCGTCCGCAGCCCCGTCGGTGCCGGGCACTAACCCGCGTGGGGGCGGCGAGCCGTGCTGAACTGTCGTTGGTAGGCGGCGGGGCTGATCGACAGCTTCCTGGCGAAGACCCGACGCATGCTCTCGTAACTGGGGAACCCGGCGAGGGTCGCGGCCTGTGTCGCGGTGTGGCCCTGGTCGAGGAGCGCCCGGGCCAGGTCGAATCGGATGTTCTCCACGTAGCGGGCCGGTGTCGTGGACAGCTCGTCGTGAAAGAGCCGGGTGAGGTGCCGGGTGCTGACGTTGAGGTGTTTGGCGAGTTCACCGAGCGTGTGGCGCCCGCGGGGGTTCGCCGTCACCAGGTCGGCGATTCGCCGCAGTGCCGGCGAGCGGGGCGGCGGCCCCTGCAGCGGCGCGGAGAACTGGGACTGGCCGCCCGCGCGCTGCATGTACACCACCAGGGCGCGTGCGACGTCGCGCGCCAGGTCGGGCCCGTGGTCCTCCTCGACGAGAGCGAGCGCCAGGTCGATGCCGGCCGTCACCCCCGCCGAGGTGTACGTGGTGCCGTCGCGCACGTAGATCGCGTCGGGCTCGACACGGCTGGTCGGATGCCGGGCGGCGAGCTCGTGCGCGACCTTCCAGTGCGTGGTGGCGCGCTTGCCGTCCAGGAGGCCGGCGGCGGCCAGGACGAACGCCCCGGTGCAGATGGATGCGACCCGTCCGGCCACCGCCGCCGGCCGGCGTGCGGCCTCCGCGAGGTCGGCGGGAACATGGGCGCGCGGATAGTGGTCGGACCCGGCCACCAGTAGCGTGTCGAAGGCCGGCTCCGAGGAGACGGCCCCGTCGACGGCGATCCGCACCCCGAGGCTCGTCGTGACGTCCGCGCCGGTCGGCGACAGCAGCACGATCCGGTAGTCGGCGCCGAAGCGGTTCGCCTCCTTGAACACCTCCGCCGGACCCGCGACATCCAGCAGCGTCACTCCGTCGTAGACGAAGATCGCGACGCGGTGGGGCGGCAGGGACACCGGGTATTGGTAGCACGCCATGACCGGAGATGACGGCGATCCTCCTGGAGGCGTCGCTCACCTTGCGATATCGCCGGGTGCGGACGCCCGTGGCGTGATCTGCTGATCTGCGACGTATCGAACGGCGACCGGCGCTCTGGTCGATCCCCCGCGACGCCCCGGTCCGGATGTGAGTGGTTCCTGGCCGGATGAGGGCGGCACCGCACGACGATCGGTGGGCAGCATGGAGGCCACAAGGACGTCAGCGGACAGCGCCGGGAAGGTCAGAGGGCATGTCAGAGGTCATCGCGGGGTTGGAGATTCCCGATACGGCGGCGGTCGCCGAAGCGACCAGGCACATCCGGGAGACGACCGGACCGCTCATCTACCACCACTCCCGACGCGTCTTTCTCTTCGGCCTGACGCACGCGCGCAGGCTTGGCGTGCAACCGGATCCGGAGCTGCTCTATGTGGCGTCCATGTTCCACGACAGCGGTCTGCTGACACCGTTCTCCGACGTCGAACAGCGCTTCGAGGTCGACGGCGCCGACCACGCGCGCGCATTCCTCCTGGAGCGGGGGTTCTCCACGGCCGCCGCCGAGACCGTCTGGACCGCGATCGCGCTGCACACCACACCGGGCATCCCCGACCGGATGGGCCCGGAGATCGCCACCACCTACCTCGGTGTCCTGACCGACGTGCTCGGCCTCGGCCTGGACGGGCTGGACCGCGACCAGTTGGACGAGATCCTCGCCGTTCATCCCCGTGGGGACTTCAAGAACGAGTTCCTCCAAGCGCAGTTCGACGGGCTGAAGAACCGCCCCGACACCACGAACGGCACCGTGAACTCCGACATCCTCGAACACTTCATCCCCGGCCTTGAGCGCGTGACGACTGTCGAGCGCATCACCGGCTCACCCTGGCCGAGCTGACCGGACGCGGGCTCACGCGGTCGGCGTCACTTGTCGGACCCGGCGCTGAGCCCACACCGCCGGGCGACAGCGACGACATTCTCTTGAAAGGTATGGACCATGCAAGCGATCACCGTGCGCGACCGTGACGCGGGCGTCGGCGGGCTCACCCTCACCGACCTGCCCTACCCTCACGCCGCGGAGAACGACGTCATCGTGCGTGTGCACGCCGCGGGTTTCACCCCCGGCGAGCTCGACTGGCCGGCGACGTGGACCGATCGCGCCGGCCGCGACCGGACGCCCAGCGTCCCCGGGCACGAGGTGTCCGGGGTCGTGGTCGGGCTCGGCTACGGAACCACCGGCCTCACCGTGGGCCAGCGGGTGTTCGGACTGACCGACTGGGCGCGCGACGGATCGCTTGCCGAATACACCGCGGTGGAGGCTCGCAACCTCGCTCCGCTCGCGGCCGACATCGACCACACCGTGGCCGCGGCGCTGCCCATCTCCGGCCTGACGGCATGGCAGGCGCTGTTCGACCACGCCCACCTCACGACCGGCCAGACCGTCCTCATCCACGGCGCGGCGGGCGGCGTCGGCACGATCGCCATCCAACTCGCGCGGGAGGTGGGCGCGCACGTGATCGGCACCGGCCGGGCCGACGACCGCGATCTGGCCCTCAGCCTCGGCGCGCGGGCCTTCGTCGACCTGGACGCCGACGACCTGCGGGACGTCGGCGAGGTGGACGTGGTGCTCGACGTCATCGGCGGCGAGATCCTCCGGCGGTCGACCGAACTGGTACGCCCCGGCGGTACCCTCGTCACCATCGCCATGCCGCCCACCGTCCAGCCGAAGGGCGGGCGTGCCATCTTCTTCGTCGTCGAACCCGATCGCGTCCGGCTGGCCGACCTCGCCGACCGCGTCCGGGCCGGGCGGCTCAAGCCCATCGTCAGCGCCGTCCGGCCGCTCTCCGAGGCGGCTTCGGCGTTCGTCCGTCAGCGCCGCACCCCCGGCAAGACGATCATCCGGGTCACGCAGGAGCAGGGGATGCCGCACCCGACCACGGAGGGCTAGCCCGCCGGGGTCTGCTCGGGCGCCTCCCCGGTCGCCTCGTCGGTCAGGTGCCAGACCTCCCGCATCGGGGCCCACCAGTCCCCCGAGCCGGGTTCGGCGAGCGATTCCTGGCACGGGTCGGTCAACGTCCACCACTCCTGCGTCTTCGGGTCGGCGGCGATGTACCGCAGGTCGGCCTCATAGTCGTCGCCGACGTACTCGTAGTAGCCGAAGAGCAGGTCGCCGTGCAGGAAGATGGTGTAGTTGCGGAAGTTCGCCTCGCGCAGCGTCTTCTCGACGCCCGGCCAGACCTCGGCGTGTAGGCGCAGGTAGGTCTCCCGGTGCTCCGGACGGAGCCGGATCACGCAGCCATGACGTTGCACGTCGTGTCCTCTCAGGTGAACTGGTCACGCGGTGGCGACGGCCCGGTGCGGATCGGCCATCGACGACCATCGCGTTGGTGCGGTTGGCGACCCGATGGTAGCCGGAGCCAAGATCGAGGATCACTTGCCGGAGGTCGAGGGCGACCGATGCCGCACCGGGACCGACCGGGCCGCCGACACCGACCGTTTCGCCAGGGCTGCGCAGCGTCGCGACGGGTCTACCCTCAAGTGGTGGAGGGCCGCGTGCTGGTGGTCGAGGACGACGCCTCCATCCGGGAGGTCACCGCCCTCGGTCTGCGTCGCGCCGGCTTCCGGGTCGACACCGCCGTCGACGGGCGGCAGGCGCTCATGGCCTGGCGGGCACACCCGGTCGACGCGATCGTGCTCGACGTCATGCTGCCCGGCCTGGACGGCCTGGAGGTCTGCCGGGAGATCCGGCGAACGAGCCAGGTGCCGATCCTCATGCTGACCGCCCGCACCGACACGCTCGACGTGGTGGTCGGCCTCGAATGCGGGGCCGACGACTACCTGCGCAAACCCTTCGACCTGCCGGAGCTGGTGGCGCGGGTCCGCTCGGTGCTGCGACGGGCGAGCGCTCCGGCCGGGTCACCCACCATCGCCGTCGGCGACCTGGAGATCGATCCGGGCGGCTTCGTCGTACGCCGCGGTGGACGGGAGGTGACCCTGACCGCCACCGAGTTCCGTCTGCTGCTGGAGCTGGCCCGACGGCCCGGCCAGGTCTTCACCCGCGAACTGCTGCTGGACCTGGTCTGGGACCACCGTTTCCTGGGCGACTCGCGGCTCGTCGACGTGGCGGTGCAGCGCCTGCGCGCCAAGGTCGAGGACGACCCGGCGCACCCACTGCGCATCCGCACGGTACGCGGCGCCGGCTACAAGCTGTCCACGCTCTGACGGGAGGTCGGCGATGGCCGGACGAGCGGTGGCGCCGGGCCGCCTGCGGCGCCGGCTGACGATCGCGTTCGTGCTGGTCGCCGGGGTGTCCGCCGGCCTGCTCGCCGGTGGGGCGGCAGTGGTGCTGCGGCAGTCCTGGCTGGACGCCTCGCTGCGCCAGGCCGCCGCCGACGCGCGCTACCAACTCCTGCTCGCCGGTGAGTTCCTGCCCCTGACCGAGCAACGCGGCACCGAACTGCTCGCCAGCTTCGAGGGCAGCGGGCGGCACGTCGTCCTCGTCGACGGCCCGACCCGTGCCTCCCATCCCGCGTACGCCCCCGCCCTGGGCACGCGACTGCGGGCCTCGGTCGCCGACGGGCAGCTCGCCTACCAGCGCTCGGCACCGGAGCAGCGACCCCGGCTGCTGGTGGTCGGCGGACGCATCCCCGGCTCGACCGCGGAGCTGTACGTGATCACCGTGGAGGACGACATCGCCACCGATCTGGGTGAGGTACGCACCGCGCTGCTGGCCGGCTGGGTGCTCGTCGTGCTGGTCGCCGCCGGGGTGGGCCATCTCCTGGCCCGCCGCACCCTGGAGCCGGTGGGTCGGGCCAGCCGCGCCGCCCGGGCACTCACCGAAGGGCTGCTCGCCACCCGCCTGCCGGTCCACGGGCGCGACGAGTTCAGCGTCTGGGCGGCGTCGTTCAACGAGATGGCCGAGGCGCTGGAATCGAAGATCGCCGCCCTGTCGGCCGCCCAGGCCCGGGAGCGGCGGTTCACCGCCGATGTGGCGCACGAGCTGCGTACCCCGGTGACCGCCCTGGTGGCCGCGGCGTCGCTGCTGCGCGAGCAGCTGGACCGGCTGCCCGACGACGCCCGGCCGGCCGCGCGGCTGCTGGTGGACGACGTGGTCCGGCTGCGCCGCCTGGTCGAGGACCTGATGGAGGTCTCGCGGCTGGACGCCGGTCGGGAACTGCCGAACGTCGAGCCGGTGGACGCGCCGGCGCTGTTGCGCACGATCGTCGCGGCGCGCGGCTGGTCGGACCGTGTGCTGGTCACCGGCGACCCGGTCGCGCTGCGCACGGACCCGCGTCGCCTGGAGCGTGTCCTGGCCAACCTGGTCACCAACGCGGTCGAGCACGGCGGCGGCGAGATCCGGGCGACCGTGACCGGGGCGGGCGCGCTCGTCGTCTTCGACGTCACCGACCAGGGGCCGGGCATCCCCGCCGAGCACCTGGCGCACGTGTTCGACAGGTTCCACAAGGTCGACGCCTCGCGCTCCGCGCCGGGCAGTGGCCTCGGCCTGGCCATCGCCCGGGAACACGCCGCCCTGCTCGGTGGGGTGCTGAGCGTCCGCAGCGCGCCGGGCGCAGGTGCCCGGTTCCGTCTGGAGTTGCCGGCCCACGGCCCGCCCGGGCCGACCGGCGGCGTGCCACTCCCCGCGAAGAGCCCCGACGAGGACGCCGAAGCGGCGACCGCCGACCCGACGGGCGGTGCCGGGTGAACCGGCGCGGCGCGGTCCGGGCGCGCTGGCGCGGCGCGGTCCGGGCGCGCTGGCACGGCGGTTGGCGCGCGGTCGGCGTGCCCGTGCTGGTCGCGGTGCTCCTGGTCGGCGGGTGCGGCACGCCCCGCTCCGGCGTCCTGGGCGCGGCGCCCACCGCGCCGCCGCCGAGCGCGCCGCCCGCCGGACGCCCGAGCCCCGCGCCCACCCCGCCGCCCGGATCACCGTCATCGCCGGCGGCCACCCGCACCGCGCCGCGGCCGCCGGCACCGACGGCCACCGCCACCCACCGGTCGGACCCGGTGACGATCGAGCTGTGGTACGTGCGAAACGGCCTGCTCGTCCCCACCCGGCGCACCCGGCCGGCCACCGTCACGACGTCCCGGCTCGCGCTCACCGAACTGGCCGCCGGGCCCACGCCGGCCGAGGCCGCCACCGGGATGGTCACCCTGGTGCCGGCCGGTGTCGAGGTCACCCGGATCACCGACGGCGTGGCGACGCTCGGTCCCGTCGCGTCCGGCGACGACGCGGCGCAGCGTCGGCGGCTGCGCGAGGCGCAGGTGGTGTGGACGCTCACCCAGTTCCCCACCGTCCGGTTGGTCCGCTTCGGCAGCGGCGCGGCGCTGGGCCGGGCCGACTATCCGGACCTGCTCGCGCCGATCGTGGTCACCGCCCCGAGCGTCGGCGACCGGGTCAGCGCCCCGCTCACCGTCACCGGCACTGCCGACGTGTTCGAGGCCACGGTGAGCATCCGGGTGTTGGACGCCGCCGGCCGGGAGGTGGCCACCGGCTTCGGCACCGCCAGCTGCGGCAGTGGCTGCCGGGGCGCGTACCGGCTGGTGGTCGGTTGGCGGACGGCCCGGGAGCAGCACGGCACGATCGAGGTGTACGAGGTCTCCGCGCGCGACGGCGCCCGGGTCAACACCGTGGCCGTGCCGGTGATCCTCGCCCCCAGCGGGAGCTGACCACGGGGTTCATCCGCCCGCAGTGCGGCGGAAACGTAATCGTTTCGTCCACCGGGTGCGACGCAGCTCATAAAAGCCTGCAGGAACGGCCAGCAACGAACTAGGGTCAGTACGACATCGTTTCGCGGGGGGTCGTCGAGTGTTGGATGGTCGGCAGGTGAGCGCGGGCGTCGGGGTGCCGGCCGCTCGGGCCGCGCGCTGCACGTCCAGCGACCTGTTCGCCGTGGTGATCGACCTGCTGCGCGAGGTCGGCTACGACCGGATGACCATCGACGCCGTCGCCGCCCGCGCACACGTGAGCAAGGCCACCATCTACCGGCGGTGGGACGGCAAGGCCGAGCTGGTGGTCGCCGCCCTGCGCGACCGTCAGGTCGGCGTGCACAGCCCACCCGACACCGGCTCGCTGCGGGGCGACCTGATCGAACTGCTGCGTGCCACCGCCGCCATCTGCGTCGCCGACTGCGACCTGATGCAGGCGCTGACGTTCGCCATGCGGACCAGCCCGGAGCTGGAACGCCTGGTACGCCACCAGGTGCTGCCCGCCGGGCGGGTGGCCAGCACCGCCATTCTCGTCCGCGCCGCCGCCCGTGGGGAGATCCCCCCGGATGCCGGTGAACGGGAGTTGTTCCACGACCTGGCGCCCGCGCTCACCATGTCCCGCGTCGTCGCGCACGGCCTGCCCGCCGACGACTCGTTCCTCATCCAGGTCGTCGACCAGGTGCTGATCCCGGTGCTCCGCTACCAGCACGACCGCCCGTCCCAGGCCTGATCCATCGACATCCGCACCACGGAAGGCTTCACCATGCCCGGAACCACCTCGACAGCCCCCGGCGCACCCGGCGCCGGGACGTCGACAGGCACGCCGCACCCGCGGCGTTGGATCGCGCTGGCGGTCATCGCGGTCTCACAGCTGATGGTCGTCCTGGACGCCACGATCGTGAACATCGCGCTCCCTCAGGCCCAGTCGGACCTGGGGATCACCGACGCGAACCGGCAGTGGGTGATCACCGCGTACACGCTGGCCTTCGGTGGTCTGCTCCTGCTCGGCGGCCGGATCGCCGACTACTGGGGTCGCAAGCGCACGTTCATCGTCGGCATGGTCGGCTTCGCGCTGGCGTCCGCGCTGGGCGGTCTGGCCACCACCGGCGAGATGCTCTTCGCCGCCCGCGCGTTGCAGGGCGCCTTCGGCGCGCTGCTCGCCCCGGCCGCGCTGGCGCTGCTCACGGTGCTGTTCACCGAGGCCACGGAGCGGGCCAAGGCGTTCGCCGTGTACGGCGCGATCGCCGGCGGTGGGTCCGCGGTCGGGCTGCTGCTCGGCGGCGTGCTGACCGAGTACGCCGACTGGCGCTGGTGCCTGCTTGTCAACATCCCGGTCGCCGCCATCGCGATCGCCTTCGCTCTCCCGCTGGTGCCCGAGAGCCGGGCGCACGGCAACACCCGCTACGACGTGCCCGGCGCGGTAGTCGTCACCGCCGGCCTGGTCTCCCTGGTGTACGGCTTCACCAAGGCCGCCGAGGACGGTTGGGACGCCACCGCGACGCTCGGCTTCATCGCCGCCGGTGTGGTGCTGCTGGCCGCCTTCGTGATGATCGAGCTGCGCTCCAACCACCCGCTGCTGCCGCTGCGGATCATCCTGGACCGCAACCGGGGCGGGGCGTACCTGGCCTCCACGCTGATCGGCGCCGGCCTGTTCGGCGCGTTCCTCTTCCTCACCTTCTACTTCCAGGTGGTCCTGCAGTACAAGCCCCTCGAGGCGGGGCTCGCGTCGCTGCCGGTCACCGCGGGCGTGCTGATCGCCGCGGGTGGTGCCAGCCAGCTCATGCCGAAGGTGGGCGCCAAGCCGCTGATGGTCGGCGGCGCCGTGCTCGCCGCCGTGGCGATGCTGACGCTCACCCAGATCGACGTGGACACCTCGTTCCTCACCCTCCTGCTGCCCGCCCAGGTCATCCTCGGCATGGGCCTCGGCTTCACCTTCGTGCCGCTGTCCAGCCTCGCGCTGGTCGGGGTGCCGGAGCACGACGCCGGCGCGGCCAGCGCGACGCTGAACGCGACGCAGCAGATCGGTGGCTCGTTGGGCACCGCCCTGCTGAACACCTTCTACACCAGCGCGGTGGCCGCGTACCTGGTCGGCCGGGCACCGAACCCGATCACCCAGGTCGAGGCGCTCGTGCACGGCTACCGCGTGGCGTTCGCCTGGGGCGCGGCGCTGATCGTGCTCGCCGGGCTGGCCACCCTGGTCCTGGTGAAGGTGCGCAAGGAGGACATCCCCACCGGCAACACAGTGCACATGGGCTGAGCCGGACGACACGGCCGGCCGGGCCGCTCCTGACCGGGGAGCGGCCCGGCCGGCACACTCGTCCGGTAGCGTCCCGACCATCGTCGAAGATCCGTTGAGGAGACACATGTCCACGGCTGCCGACCAGATCATCAACGCGCTACGGGCGGGCCACGAGGAGCTTGCCGCGCTCGTGCGCGACCTCAAGGAAGACGACCTGCGCCGCCCCTCGGGTGCCAGCGAGTGGCAGGTCTCCCAGGTGCTGAGTCACCTCGGCAGCGGCGCGGAGATCGGCCTCGCCGGTCTGACCGCCGCCATCGAGGGCAAGCCCACCCCGGACGGCGACTTCAACCGCACCGTCTGGCAGCGCTGGGACGCCATGTCCCCCGAGGAGCACGCGGCCGGCTTCCTGGAGTCCAACCAGCGGCTGGTCGAGGCGTACGAGGCGCTGGACGCCGACACCCGCTCGACGTTGCGGATCAACCTCGGTTTCCTGCCGGAGCCGGTGGACGTGGCCACCGCCGCCCGGTTCCGGCTCAGCGAGTTCGCTCTGCACCAGTGGGACACCGAGGTGGCGTTCAACCAGTACGCGGCGGTGACGCCGGAGGCGGTGCCGCTGCTGATCGAGCAGATCGGCGGCATGCTGGGCTGGACGAGCCGGCCGCAGGAGCTGGCCGGCCGGGAGGCCACCCTGCTGGTTCGGCTGCGGGACCCGGAGCGCACGTTCGGGCTGCGACTGGGTGAGCAGATCACGCTCACCGACGCGCCGGAGCAGTCCGACGGCGAGCTGTCCCTGCCGGCCGAGGCGTGGCTGCGGCTGGTGACCGGCCGGCTCGGGCCGCGCTACACGCCGGACGGGGTGCAGGTGACAGGTTCGCTGCTGACCCTGGAAGACCTGCGCCGGGTCTTCGTCGGCTTCTAGAACGGGACGCCGCGCGGGCCGGTGCTCCCGGCCCGCGCGTACCCCGTCAGCCCTTGACGCAGACGACCTGCTTGAGGTGCGCGACCACCTCGACCAGGTCCTCCTGCTGGGCCATCACCTCGGTGATGTCCTTGTACGCGCCGGGGATCTCGTCGACCACCCCGGCGTCCTTGCGGCACTCCACGCCGGCGGTCTGCGCCGCCAGGTCGTCGGTGCTGAACGTCCGCTTGGCCTGCGCCCGCGACATCCGACGGCCGGCGCCGTGCGACGCCGAGCAGTACGCGTCCGGGTTGCCCCGGCCCCGCACGATGTACGACCCGGTGCCCATCGACCCGGGGATGATGCCCAGGTCGCCCCGGCCGGCCCGGATCGCGCCCTTGCGGGTGACCAGCACCTCCACCCCGTCGTAGCTCTCCTCGGACACGTAGTTGTGGTGGCAGCTGATGGGCTCGTCGTAGCCGACCTGCGGGAAGTGCTCGCGCACCACAGTGCAGAGCAGGGCCAGCATGACGGCCCGGTTGCGCCGCGCGTACTCCTGCGCCCACCACAGGTCCCGCCGGTACGCGTCCATCTCGGGCGTTCCGGCGAGGAACACCGCCAGGTCCCGGTCGGGCAGGTCGACGTTGTGCGGCAGCTTGCGGGCCACTCCGATGTGCCGTTCGGCCAGCTCCTTGCCGATGTTGCGCGACCCGGAGTGCAGCATCAGCCAGACCCGGCCCTCGTCGGCGCCGCCCTGCTCCAGGCAGACTTCGATGAAGTGGTTGCCGCCGCCGAGCGTCCCGAGCTGCCGCTGGGCCCGGGTCTCCAGCTGCGCCACCCGCCGGTCCAGGCTGGCGAACCGACTCCAGAAGTCGTCCCAACCGGCCTGCTCCAGGCCACGGACCCGGCGCGGGTTGACCGCCTCCTGCCGCTGGGCGAAACCCACCGGGATGGTGGCCTCGATCGCGGAGCGCAGCCCGGCCAGGTCGTCCGGCAGATCGGCGGCGGTCAGCGAGGTACGCACCGCCGACATGCCGCAGCCGATGTCGACGCCGACCGCGGCCGGCGAGACGGCCTGTCGCATGGCGATCACCGAGCCGACCGTGGCGCCCTTGCCGAAGTGCACGTCGGGCATGACGGCGACGCCCTGCACCCAGGGCAGCGCGCCGATGTTGCGCAGCTGCTTCGCGGCCTGCGGTTCGATGGCGTACGGGTCGGTCCAGACCCGGACGGGCGCCCGAGTGCCGGCGAGGGGGGTGAATCCCATCGTGGTCTCCTTGTTTCAGACCGGCACCAATCGTTGATGATGACCGGAAATGATCGTGCGCCACCATGAATAGGCGCGAGAGTTCGTCGGATAGGAAAAGGGCCGCCAACCCGCAGGGGGTGGGCGGCCACGCCTGACGCGTGTGGCGTCAGCGAAGTCGCCGCCCCTGGCACCGATCCTGGGGTCGCCCCTGCGCGGGCCGGCCGAGACAGTCGTACGACGCGGCGGACCGCAACGCGGCACCGGCGCCGCTACCTGGCCTGCGCCAGGTGGCGTCGGTGGCTGTGCGTTGCGACATGGCGTGCTCCCCGGGGTGTGCTCGGCCGTACTGCGCATGACGGTAGGCGGGGCAGGAGCTGTCCGCAAAGGATATTGCGCCCGCGCGACTGGCCGTGGTCTGGCCCCGGGGGTCACTCTCGCGACCTGTCGAGCTGCCCCGTAAATGGGGCGGTGCTTCCCACCGAGGCCAGGCGGAGGTAGATGGGGCAGTGCTTCCACCGAGGCCAGCCGGAGGAAGCACCGCCCGCGGCGGTCGCGACACCGCAAACGACCGACGGCGGTCACGCCCACGGTCGACGGCGGTCACGACACCGACACGTGCGCTCGCTTGCCTGCCCCGTTCGTGGGGCAGCTCGACAGGGCACGCACCAGGGGGCGTGGGGGCGGGCCGCCGAGCGGGGCTCAGGTGTCGTAGCAGCCGTCCCAGGGCGGATCGAACCCGAGGTCGTCGGGGAGGAACTCAGCGTGGTCGTCGCCGTCGTACTCCTCGGACCAGTCGACCAGCCCGAAGGTGTGCCCGTCGACCTCGATCTGGAACGGCCCGATGGCGATGTCTGCGAAGACGCGGCCGGGCAGCGCGTCCAGCCACTCGGCGAGGCGAGCCCTGGCCCGGTCGATGGAGGCGTCCTCGGTCTCGCTGGTGCCGGCGAACCAGATGTCGGAGTCGGTGTGCACGCCGTCGGCGTCGAACCGGTGCAGCACCGCGTACCACCGCTTGTGGCGGTACCAGTCGTCGTCGGCTCCGCCACCGTCGCTGAGGGTGGCGGTGACGGAGCCGAAGAACTGACCCTTGTCGTACCGACCGATGGTGCTGGTGCGGTAGTCGGGCTCGTGCGCGATCGGCACCAGGTCGGGAATCGCCATGGCGCAGAGGGTACGACGACGCTATGACACAGGCACCAGCCGGAAGGACTGCGCCGCCGTGCCGTTGCAGGTGTACTGGATGAGCTGGACGCTGTCCGCGGTGGAGGCTCCCGGCACGTCCAGGCACTTGCCGCTGTTGCGGTTGACCAGCCGGTAGTAGCCGCCGCCCTCGGACTCGGCCCGCCACTGCTGGTTGTTGCCGCCGCTGTAGGACCAGAGCTGGATGGGCGCCGAGTCGGCGGTCGACCGATCGGTCACGTCGAGCACCTGGGCGCTGTTGCCGCGGTTGTTGACGCGCAGGTAGCCGCCGCTGGTCGGGGCGAACTGGTACTGCTGGGCGGCGCTGTTGTTGCAGGCGTACTGCTGGATGGCCGTGCCGTTGGCGGTGCCGGCGGCCCGCGCGTCCACGCACTTGCCGCTGCCCCGGTTGACGACCGTGTGCCAGGCGGTCGGCGAGATCGGGCCGGCGGTGCCCGTCGGAGTGGGCGTCGGGGTGGGCGCCGTGCCGGTGCCGGCGAGCCAGTGCAGACCGTCGATCAGCAGCTTGTTCTGCTGCGGGCTGTCGAAGGTGGAGGACAGCCCGGTGTTGGTGCTGTAGTTCATCGCGTTGTGCCCGAAGTTGGCGTACAGCATCTTGTAGCGCTTGTTGCTCCACACGAGCGGGTAGTAGCCGCCGTACCAGGACTGGTTGGGGTCCGTGCCGACCGGGAAGCTGGACGGGTCGACGGAGGCCAGGATGTCGATGTCCGGGTTCTGGCGCAGGTCGTTGCTCCAGGAGTACCACTCGCTGATCGACGACGCGAAGGTCGCCGGGAGCCCCTGGGTGGCCGGGTGGGTGCGGTTGTCGGCGCGCATCGTGACGCGGGTCGGTCCCCAGGTGTTGGTCTGGAACGAGCCCGAACCGAGGAAGGTGTTGTAGTACCAGCTCCAGCTCGACGGGTCGGTGGTGAACGCGCTGACGTGGAAGCCCATCCACGCCCCACCGTTCTGCATGTACTGCTGGAAGGCAGGCCGCTGCGCGGCGGGCGGCGCGTCGTCGAGGAACATGATGACCTTGTACTGGGCCAGGTTCGCGGTGTTCAAGAGGCCCCAGTTGGTGGTGGCCTCCCAGGAGAAGCCGTACTGGGCGGCGGCCTGCGGGAACCAGGCGCGCGCGTCCCGGTCGAAGTCGATGTGCGCGGCGTCCCAGGTGCCGTTGTAGAAGGCCAGAACCTTGAACGTCGGCGCGGCCTGCGCGCTGCG
Source organism: Micromonospora sp. NPDC049004 (assembly GCF_040649315.1). Classification (NCBI taxonomy): domain Bacteria; kingdom Bacillati; phylum Actinomycetota; class Actinomycetes; order Micromonosporales; family Micromonosporaceae; genus Micromonospora; species Micromonospora sp. NPDC049004. Next base: position 466,097 of record NZ_JBEZFG010000001.1, on the reverse strand, counting down.
CGCGACGCCGAGGCCGAGGCCGGCGGTCACGGCGACGACGAGGGCGACGAAAACCGACAGGATCCTTCTGGTACGGGAGGGAAGTTCTGCGATCACCTGATCGTCCCTTCGGTCGGGACGCGCGCCGCCGCGTCGACGTGAACTATCTGTTCACAAGGTTTACAGATAGACGAAAGGTTATGCCGTGCCGCCCAGTGCGTCAATCGCCGCCGGCCCGATCGGGTGGGATTCCTGCGGCAGCGGGTACCCCGGCCGGATGACCAGCCCGGACGCCGTCGACGTCGACCGGCCGCTCGCCGTGGACCTGCCCGCCGCGCCGCACGACGCCAGCGGCGAGCGGGTGCCGACCCGGGACCTGACCGGGCTCGCCCCGCCTGCGAAACCGGCACGCCGCTGGACCCCGGGCCGGGTGGTGGCCACCCCGGCCGCCCTGGAACACCCGCACGGGCAGCGGATCGTCGACCGGGTGCGGGCGCTGGGCATCGAGGTGGAACGGCTGCGGTCGAACCGGCTCACCGGCGTACGGGGGCAGACCGACTCCGAGACGTACGCCCGCGCCAAGGCGACCATGGCGATCGTCGTGAGCCCGCCGTCGCGGCGCGTCCTGCAACCCATCGCCCCCAGCGCCGACTGGCGCGTCGATCTCGCCGAGGGCTGCCCCGCGCACTGTCAGTACTGCTACCTCGCCGGTTCGCTCTCCGGCCCGCCGGTGACCCGGGTGTACGCGGACCTCGACGACATCCTGGCCGGCTTGGCCCCGTACGCCGGGCGCGGCACCGTGACCAGCCGCAACGCGCGCCGCGCCGACGAGGGCACCACCTTCGAGGCGTCCTGCTACACCGACCCCCTCGCGCTGGAACACCTGACCGGCAGCTGGCGGCGGGCGGTGCAGCACTTCGCCGAGTGGGACGCGCCCGTGCAGTTGCGCTGGACCACCAAGTACGCCGACGTGGACACCTTCGTCGGGCTGCCCCACCACGGCCGCACCCGGGTCCGGTTCAGCGTCAACTGCGCCCCGGTCAGCGAACGGTTCGAGGGCGGCACGGCGCGGGTGCCGGACCGGCTCGCCGCGCTGCGCCGGCTCGCGCTCGACGGCTACCCCGTCGGGCTGACCATCGCGCCGATCATCGCGTTGCCCGACTGGCGGGAACGCTACGGCGAGCTGCTGGACCAGGTCCGCGCGGCGGTCGACGGGGTCCCGGAGCTGGACCTGACCGCCGAGCTGATCACCCACCGGTTCACACCGGGCAGCAAGGAGGTGCTGCTCGGCTGGTACCCGCGCACCCGTCTGGAGATGGACGAGGAGGCCCGCAGCCGCAAACACGGCAGGTTCGGCGCGGTGAAGTACGTCTACCCCCGCGACACGATGGCCGAGCTGCGGAGCTGGTTCACCGACGAGCTGACCGCCCGGGTCCCGGCCTGCCGCATCCTCTACTGGACCTGACGCGCCCCTCAGACGCCGACGGTGCCGTCGACACCTTCGCGCAGCAGGTCGGCGTGCCCGTTGTGCCGGGCGTACTCGTGGATCAGGTGCAGCATGACCAGGCGCAGCGACACGGTCTCGCCGGAGCGGGCGTTGTGGCCGGTCACGTCGAGCGACGCGGCTGCCCGCTCGATCCGGCGGGCGTGCTCGACCTCGCGCTCCCAGGCGTCGAACGCTTCGGCCCGGGTGGAAGCGCTGGCGTCGTACGCCTGCTGGAAGTCGCCGGTCTCCGACCAGACCAGGGGGATGTCCTCGCCGTCGATGACCCGTCGGAACCACGCACGTTCCACCTCCGCCATGTGCCGGACCAGGCCCAGCAGGGACAGCGTGGACGGCGGCATGGACCGCCGGCGCAACTCCTCGTCGGTGAGGCCGGCGCACTTGAGGGCCAGCGTCGCCCGGTGGAAGTCGAGGAAGGCGCGCAGCGTCTCGCGCTCGTCGCCGGTGAGCGGGGGGCCGATCCGTTCGGTGGTCATTGACGTGATCATGCCGGACGGTGCCGCCGGCGGTGGTGTCGGGCCACGCGTCAGCCGACCGAGGAGCGGGCCACCGGCGCGGCGAAGTACGTGCGCGGGTGCGGATCGTCGCGGAGGCTGTAGTGCCACCACTCGCGGTCGTAGTTGACGAACCCGGCGGCGGTCATCAACCGTCGCAGCAACTGCCGGTTGTCCCGTGCCGTGCCGGTGACGTGCGCATCGTCGGTGTGCGCCCGGACGTCGAAACAGTCGAACCCGGTGCCCATGTCGATGCTGTTGTCGGCGAAGCGCCGTCCCGCCGGCGCGGTGCACGGGACCAACCGCTGCCCCGGGACGTACGCGGGCTGGTCGGCGGGTGGCTCGTCGACGAGCGTGAGGTCCAGCGTGCTGCCCCGGCTGTGGGCGGTCGGCGCTCCGATGTAACCGTCGGCGAAGAGCCGGTCCTTGGCCAGGTCCGGATAGAACTCGGCCTTGGTTTGCTGCTCGCCGGGGCGCTTCGACCAGGCGACGAAGTCGTCGACCGCCGGTTGCGGGCGGTAGCAGTCGTACACCTTGAGGCTGTGGCCGCCGGCCAGCGCGGCGTCCTGGACCCGGCGCAGCGCCTCGGCCGCCTGGCGGGTGAGCAGGCACAGCGGCTCGGGGTAGCCGGCGATCGGCCGGCCCACGAAGTTGTGCGCCGTGGCGTAGCGGATGTCGGCGTGGATGCGCGGGTCGACGTCGGTCAGCACCACGAAGCCCGGCAACCCGCCGGTCGCCGTCGGGGTCGGGGTCGGGGTCGGGGTCGGGGTCACCGACGACGGTACGGGGCTCGCCGTCGGCGGGAGCGGGGCCGCCGGGCCCGGACGCGGCTGCGGATGCGAGCAGCCGCCGAGCACCGCGACGAGCGCCAGCACGACGCCGCCGCTCACCCACCCTGACCTGCGCACCCGTCCTGTCTATCAGCAGCGGCAGGTGCCGCGCGCCGGATCAACAGCCGGCCGCGGCGAGCCCGTTCAACCGCCGGCCGGGACCGGAGCCGGATCGGCAATGGCCGGCGCCGGGTCGGGGGTTTCGACCAGGTGCGCGCCGAGGAAGCGCAGGGCCGCCTCGTCGTCGTCGATCCCGCCGGCCTCGTGGCCGTTGTACCGCCACACCGACAGCTCCGTCGCCCCGGCGTGGGCGTTGTGGGCGGCGTAGACCCCCGACGGCGGCACGATGTCGTCCATCAACGCCACCGAGTAGCGGGCCGGCCGGCGGCAGCGTCGGGCGAAGTTGACGCCGTCGACGTACGACAGGGTGGACAACACGCGCTCCTCGGCGTCCCGGTGGATCGCCAGGTAGTCGCGGATCTCCCGGTAGGGGTGGGCGTCGGTGACCACCACGGCACGCGGAATGTCGCAGAGGAACGGCACGAGGGCGACCACGGCCCGCACACCGCGCGCCAACGCGCCGGCCGCGAGCGCCAGCGCGCCACCCTGGCTGTGCCCGAGCACCGCCACCCGGGTCGGGTCGACCATCGGCAGGGTCCGGGCCGCGTCCACCGCCCGGACCGCGTCGGCGATCAACCGTCGGTAGTAGTAGGTGCGGGGATCGGCGATGCCCCGCGTCGCCACGCCGGGCGCCTCCGGGCCGGCGGCGCCCGGGTCCGCCGTGACGCCCCGGCTCCAGCCCGAGCCCTGCCCCCGGGTGTCCATCTGCAGATGGGCGAACCCGGCCGACGCCCAGAGCAGGTTCTCCAGCGCGTGTCCGCGCCCGCCGCCGTAGCCCACGTACTGCACGACGGTCGGCAGCGCCGTGCCGGCGCCGTGCGGCACCCGCAGCCAGGCCCGGACGGGCTGACCGGCGAACCCGGGGAACGTCACGTCGTACACGTCGATGGCTTTCAGGCCGGTCACCACGGGTTCGAGCCGGACCGGCCAGGTGGCGTCGCGGGCCTGCGCCAGGGTGTCGGCCCAGAACTCGTCGAAGTCGGCCGGGTCCCGCACCACGCCGCGGTACTCGCGTAGCTGCGCCTCGGGCAGGTCCGTGTGCATGGCGCCCCCCGCAATTTCCGGAATATTTCCGCAACTCAGCCGAACGCTAGAACCGACCTGGCGTGTCGTCAACCCCCGTCCGTGAGGCAAGATGGCGCGAGGGGCGGGCGTGCCGTTCCGGGACACTGGATGGACGACGCTCGTGGTCGTCTCTCCGGAGCGGTGAAGGAGACGCGGGTGGACGCGGACGACGGACGCAGGGTGACCATCACCGCGATCGCACGGGAGGCCGGGGTCTCGGTGCCGACCGTGTCACGGGTGCTCAACGGTCGGTCCGATGTGGCCCCCGACACCCGCGAACGCGTCGAGGAGCTGCTGCGCCACCACGGCTACCGGCGCCGCAGCAGCCGCAGCGTCCGCCGCGCCGGCCTCGTCGACCTGGTCTTCAACGACCTGGACAGCCCCTGGGCGGTGGAGATCATCCGGGGCGTGGAGGACGTCGGGCACGGCGCCGGGGTGGGCACCGTGGTCTCCGCGATCCACCGGCAGCCGACGGCGGCCCGGCAGTGGTTGCAGAACCTGCGCACCCGCGCCACCGACGGCGTCATCTTCGTGACGTCACACCTGAGCCCGCCCCTGCACGCGCAACTGCGCCGCCTCAACGTGCCGGTGGTGGTCGTCGACCCGGCCGGCGTGCCGGCGATGGACGTCCCGACGATCGGCGCCACCAACTGGGCCGGCGGGCTCGCCGCGACCGAACACCTGCTGGCGGTCGGCCACCGGCGGATCGGATTCGTGGCCGGGCCGACGCACCTGCTGTGCAGCCGGGCCCGCCTCGACGGCTACCGCGCGGGACTGGAGGCCGCCGGCGTGCCGGTGGACGACGCGCTGATCTACCCGGGCGACTTCTACCACGCCTCCGGCTTCGCCGGCGGCACGGCGCTGCTCGACCTGGCCGACCCGCCCACCGGCATCTTCGCGGCCAGCGACCAGATGGCGTTCGGCGTCTACGAGGCCATCCGCCGCCGTGGCCTGCGGGTTCCCGACGACGTCAGCGTGGTCGGGTTCGACGATCTGCCGGAAGCCCGTTGGGCGTCACCGCCGCTGACCACCGTCCGGCAGCCGCTTGTCGAGATGGGCCGGCTGGCGGTGCGGACGGTGTTGCGACTGGCCCAGGGCGAGGGCATCGACTCACCCCGGGTGGAGCTGGCCACCGAGCTGGTCGTCCGGGACAGCACCGCCGTCCCGCCGACCGGCTGACCCCTTCGGTTCCGACGGCTCGAACCGGGGCGGATTCCGGTTCCACCTGTTCCGGTCCAGCCGCGAAAATTCCGGCCCGCCGCAGCGACGACAACAGACCTGCACGCCTCGCGGCGCGGTGGGCGACGTGGGGCCGCCCACCGCGCCGAGCGGGATCAGTGGTGGTGGTGTGCCCGCACGGCACGCCGGATGGTCACCGGCAGCGCGGGAGCGCCGTCGACCGGCGCCGGGTCCTCGGCCGTCGGCGCGATTCCCTGGGCGGCGATCCGGTCCAGGGTGGCGAGCCCGGCGGCGTCGACAGTGCCGAAGATCGTGTAGTTGGGGCGGAGCGCCGAGTCGGCGTACACCAGGAAGAACTGGCTGCCGTTGGTGTCCGGCCCGGCGTTGGCCATCGCGAGCACACCCCGGGCGTAGACCCGGCGGACGCCGGTCGGGTCGGTGGGGGCCGGCGGCAGGTCGGTCGGCAGTTCGTCGCGGTAGCGGTAGCCGGGGCCGCCCTCACCGGTGCCGGACGGGTCGCCGCACTGCAGCACGCTGAGCGTCGGGTACGCGGTGAGCCGGTGGCACGGGGTGCGGTCGTAGAAGCGCTTGCCGACCAGGTGCAGGAAGCTCTGCACCGTGCACGGCGCGGCGGCCCGGTCCAGTGTCAACCCGATCGGCCCCTGGTTCGTGGAGATCGTCACCCGGACGCTGCCCCGGTCCGGGGTGCGGCGCGGGTCGGGCGGCAGCGGCACCGGCCGGGCGGCCGGCTCGTCGGGCGTCTCGGTGTAGGCGCACGGGCCGTGCGTGGTGCGCGGCGGGCGGGCATCGGCGGCGGACGCGCTCACCGCGTCGTCGGCCGCGCCCGGCGCGGCCACCGCGGCAGCCGACGCACCGACGATCAGCGTTGCGGCGAACGCCGTGACACCCGCGAGGCGGGTCAGCGCGCGCACCGACCGGCGGGGTGCCGCCGCGCCGGACGGCGTTTCGAGTTCACTCGACACAGGGATCCTCCTGGGCTCGTGCTGCCAGAAAGACCGGAGTCTATGGATGCCGGGGCCCGTTGTCGATCTGACCGGGCAACCGGCGGCGGCGGTGCCACAGCAACCCGCCCAGCAGTACCAGCACTCCCGCGCCGCTGAGCGCGACCACCGACCACAGCCATCCCGAGGCGGTGCCCGCCGGGCCGCTGGCCGCCGCGGGGCGGGGCGGACCGGGCGCGGCCAGCGCGGACGGCGCGGCCGACGGCGTGGCGGTCAGCTCACCCGGCTCGACCAGGCGGCCGACGTCTGCGTCGCGGGGCAGCGAGAAACCCCAGTCCAGCAGGGCCGCCCCCTGCTCCCAGCCGCGCATCGGCGCCGGCTCGGCACCGAGCAGCGTCACCACCAGCCGACGCCCGTCCCGCTCCGCCGCGCCGACGTAGGTGTGCCGCGCCAGGTCGGTGAAGCCCGTCTTGCCGCCCAACGCACCCGGGTAGCGGTAGATGAGCTGGTTCTCGTTCTGGATCTGGAAGCCCTTGGTCCGCTGCGCCGGCTGAGCCGGAATCGTCGCCAGCCGGGTGAGCGCGTACCGCCGGAAGGTCGGCTGGGCGAAGCAGGCCCGGGCGATCAGCGCCAGGTCGTACGCGCTGGTGAACTGGCCCTTGCCGTCCAGGCCGGACGGGGTGACCGCATGCGTCTGGAGCGCGCCCAGGTGGTGTGCCTGCTCGTTCATGGCGCGCACTCCCCCGGCCGCGCCGTCGGACCCGCCGCCCAGCCGGGCCAGCGCGTTCGCCGCCTCGTTGCCGGAGTTGAGCAGCAGCCCCAGCCAGATCGTCTCGATCGTGTAGCGGCCGCCCTCGACCAGGCCGACGGCGGAGGAGCCGAGCTCGATGTTCATGTCCGCCGCGGTGACGGTCACCGTCTGCGCGGGGTCGAGCCGGGGCATCATCGTGGCCGCCAGCAGCAGCTTCTGGACGCTGGCCGGGGTGCCGTACTCGTGCGGGCCGCAGCCCCCGAGCACCTGGCCGGAATCCAGGTCCGCGACCAGCCACGAGGTGGCGGTGATCGCCGGTGGCGTGCCCGCCCCGGGCGGCACGACGAGGCCGCTGGTGGCCAACCCCGCGCCGCCGACCACCCGCGCTTCGGGCACGGCGGGTGGGGGCGAGGGCCGTGGCGGGCGGGACATCGCCGGCGCCGGCACCCGTGGACACCGCACGGTCGGCACGGGGGCGGCGGCACCCGTGGCGGCGGCTTCCGTCGGGGCGACGGGCGTGGGGGCCGCCGCGGCGGCCGGGACCGGCCCGGGAGCGAGCAGGACGGCGGACGCCGTAACCGCCAGCAGCGCAGCTCTCATGTGCCCGACCCTAGTCAACAAGATCGCCCGGCGGGAGCGGTTGGCCGCTCGACCATCCGGCGGCGGCCCACTCCACCAGGAGCGTGTCGCGTCGCCGGCGACGCCGGTGGTCAGGCGACGTGGCGCAGCCAGCGTCGCTGCCAGGGTGTCTCGACAGCCTTCCGGTGGTAGCCCGCCCGGACCCAGGGCACCGCCTGCTCGGCAGGCAGGCCGTCGAGGATCGCCAGAGCGGCCAACGCCGTTCCGGTCCGGCCGATCCCGCCGCGGCAGGCCACCTCGACGCGTTCACCGTCGTGTGCCCGACGCAGAGCCGCGCGCAACGCGTCGAGTGCGTCCGCCCGATCGAGCGGCACCCAGAAGTCGGGCCACCTGATCCGGCGGTATGGCCAGGTCGGCTCCGGGCCGGGTGCCAACAGCAGGGCGAAGTCCGCAGGCGAGGCGGTCGCGGCGACGCGGCGGCCGCGCACCGCGGCCCCGCTCGGCAGTACGAGCAACCCCGTCTGCTCCGACCAGATCTGCGCGGCAGTCACCGGGACATTGTGCCGCGCACGAGGGCGGCTCATGGTGCACGGCGGACACGGAAAAGCGCCGCCCCCGACCGGGTGGTCGAGGGCGGCGCCGGTGTCGGTGTGCAGGTCGCCTCTCGGCGAGTGGCGCGACGCGGCTCCAGCCGGACGGTATTCCGCGAGGGCTATGTAGGTGAGGCCCGGGGACACTGAATCACACCGACACTGTGCACAACCAGCGGACGCCCGCCGGTGTTCCCGCCCCAGCGCAGATCTTGGACAGTTACCGTCCGCTCGGAACGGTAACTGTCCAAGATCCGCGCCGCGCCGCGCCGCGCTGTACGGGCCGGGCCGAGCGGGCCGTCCGGGCGACCCGGCGGGTGGGCATGCCGATGGCCGGCACCCCAGGGGGTGCCGGCCATCGGTCGGGTTGTGCCGGTGGGTCAGCTGTTCCAGTACTGGCCAACCAGGTCGGCCGCCTGCTGCTCCCACTGGGCGTACGCGTCGGGGTACGCCGAGACCTGCACGGTCTGGGCGGCCTCGGTCAGCGGCATGTCCTGCCAGCCGTCAACCTGACGCAGGCCCTTGAGGAACGCGGTCGTCGAGTACTCCGGGTCGGTGATCTGCTCGGGCGTGCCCCAACCGCTGGACGGCCGCTGCTGGAACAGACCCAGCGAGTCGTGGTCGTTCATGTCGCCGAGGTGGCCCAGGTTCTCCAGCTTCGACTCCTGCAGGCTCGTCGCGATCGAGATGACCGCGGCGCGCTCGGGCAGGCCAGCCTTCTTCGTGGCGGCGATGATCGCCTTGACGTTGGCGGTCTGCTCGTCGTTCAGGTCGATGTGCGACTGGGCACCCTGGGTGCCGTGCGGGATCAGCTTGCTCGTGTCGGGCTTGTCGGCCTGCACCACGGCCACCGGGCGGGCGTCCGTGCCCGGGGTGGCGACATGGGCGATCGGGCCGGCGAAGACACCACCGGCGAACGCGAGACCGGCAACAGACAGCATGCTCTTACGGAAGATCGTGTTCATGGGGGTAGCTCCTTCGGGGGTAGGAACACCCGCCTCACCGCCGGGGAGCGGCGACGCGGATGTGAGCACCTCGTCCGGCGCTGCACAAAACAAGGGGAAAAGTCTGGGGGGCGGCCTGCGAACCGGGGAGGCTCGCGGCGCCGGGACCGTGTGTAACGACCACCGGTCCGGGGTCATTCCCGGCCCTCACCGGGGCCAGGTTGCGGACCCGGGGGCGGGCCCACTGTCGTTCGGGGGTCTGCAACGACCCGGCCCGGCCGGCCATTCCCCATCCGGTCGAGCGGGTGGAGGTGGCCGTGGTCCTGCGATCGTCAGGGTGTGTAACGACCCCCGGCCGGCCACGATTCCGGTCCAGGGATGCGACAGGTCACAGCCTGAAGACCCCAGGATCGGACATTTCGCCCGCGATCATCCACCCGAGTGGGCCGGAGCGGACCGTCAGGTGACGATCCGCCCGGAACCTCCGACACCTCAGGGTCGGGATGATCCGGACATCCCGGCTTCTACGAGGGGGTGCCCAGGTAGCGCAGGACCGCGAGGATGCGGCGGCTGTAGCCGGTCGTGTGGGCGAGGCCGAGCTTGTCGAAGATGGCGTTGACGTGCTTCTCCACGGCGCTCTGCGACACGTGCAACCGTTGGGCGACAGCGGCGTTGGTGTGCCCCTGGGCCATCTCGTGCAGGACGTCCCGTTCGCGCGGGGTGAGTCGACCGAACGGGTCGGGTCGCTCCGATCCGGCCACCACCTGGCGGACCACCTCCGGGTCGAGCGCGGTGCCCCGGGCGGCGACCCGGTCGAGGGCGTCGAGGAAGTCGTCCACCTGGGCGACCCGGTCCTTGAGCAGGTATCCGATGCCTTCGGGACGGTCCGCGAGCAGGCGGGCGGCATAGCGCCGCTCGACGTACTGGGAGAGCACGAGGACGCCGGTGTCGGGCCACCGCTCGCGGATCTCCAACGCGGCACGCAACCCGTCGTCGGTGTGGGTGGGCGGCATCCGGACATCGGTGACCACCACGTCGGGACGGGACCGGGCGACCGCCTCGACAAGCTCGTCGGCGGTGCCGACGGCGGCGACCACCTCGTGGTCCTCCTCGGCCAGCAGCCGCGTGAGGCCCTCCCGGAGCAGGGTCGAGTCTTCGGCGAGAACTAACCGCACGGCAGTTCCGCGAGCACTGTGGTCGGGCCGCCGGCCGGACTCGTCACGACCAGCCGACCGTCCAGCGCGGCGACCCGCCGAGCCAGCCCGGACAGCCCGCGCCCGGTGAGATCCGCGCCGCCGACACCGTCGTCGTGCACCCGCATGCGGACCCACCCTTCGCGTACGCCGATCTCGACCGTGACCAGGGTAGCGGCGGCGTGTTTCGCGGCGTTGGTGAGCGCTTCGCAGGCCACGAAGTAGAGCACCGTCTCGATCTGTCGTGCGGGGCGCAGCGGCAGGTCGCAGCGGATCCGCACCGGCACCTCGGAACCGCGGGCGACCATGGCGAGCACCTCACCCAGGTCGCTGGCGTCCAACGCCGACGGGTAGACCCGCCACGCCACCTCGCGCAACTCCGCGACGGCCCGCTGCACGTCCTCGTGGGCCTGGGTGACAAGGGCGCGGGTGCGGTCGGCGTCGCGGGCGCGGCGGGCCCTCCCGAGCAGCATCCCGAGGGCGACCAGCCGCTGCTGGAGACCGTCGTGCAGGTCGCGTTCGATGCGCTGCCGTTCGGCGTCGACCGCCGCGATGACCGCTGCCCTGCTGGTGGTCAGCTCCTGCACCCGCCGGGTCAGCTCCGCCCGGTGCCCCGGCCGCAGCAGCCGCCGGGCCAGCCGGACGTCCAGCGCGGCGATGCTGGCGAGGGCCTGGATGTTGAGCAGGAGCAGCACCGCGCCGACGGCGACCTGTGACAGCGCGTCGAAGAGGCTCAACTCTCCGCGTACCGCCGCGCGCAGCACGATCCCCGCGAGCACCAGGCCGATGCCCAGCACGGCGTACGCCAGCAGGCCGAGCGTGCCGGGCAGCAACCGGGCGGCCAGGTAGCCGACCTGCCGCCGGGCCGCCACCTCGTGCGCCGCGGGCGGCTCGTCCGCGGCGAGCAGACCGGCGAGGCGTCGACGTTCCAGGCGTACGAGCTGTCCCGCGCACCGTCTGGTCAGGTCGGTGACCCGGCGGCCGGCCGCGGGCGCGAGCGCGGACACGGCGAGCGCGACCGCCGCGACGGCCAGGAAGCCGAGCTCGACGGCGGCCGTCGCACTCCCGACGGCGACGCCGAACGGCAGCCGCAGCCGAGCCCACCACGGGCCGGTTGGCCGCTCCCCGGTCACCTGGCGTCCCTTCGGGTGGCGTCTCCTTCGCTCCGCTTCACCGGAGACCTCCGCGAGACGCTAGCGCTCGTCCGAGGCCCAGGAACTCCCCCGGTAGAGGGTGCCCCGACCGCCCGGATCCGGCATCCCCGACGGCGGCGCACCATGGCGAGAAGACCCCTGGTCCGAGCCGGAGCGGTCGGCCGACGCGGGGTTTCGCGCCGAGCGGCGGGCCCGCAGCACCCGCGAGCCGACGAACCAGGCGACGGCCGCGACGCAGGTGACGATCACGACGTTCTGGAGAGTGCCGACGTAGCCCTCGACGAGGTGCCAGTTGTCGCCGAGCAGGTAGCCGGCGAGCACGAAGGTGGTGTTCCAGATCAGGCTGCCCAGCGTCGTGTAGAGCAGGAAGGTCCGCACCGGCATCCGCTCCACCCCGGCCGGGATGGAGATCAGGCTCCGGAAGATCGGGATCATCCGGCCGAAGAACACCGCCTTCACGCCGTGCCGGAGAAACCACGCCTCGGTCCGGTCCACGTCGCTGAGCTTCACCAGCGGCAGTCGGGCGACGATGGCGCGCATCCGCTCCCGGCCCAGGGACGCGCCGATCAGGTAGAGCGCCAGCGCGCCCAGCACCGAGCCCAGCGTGGTCCAGAAGATCGCGCCGACCAGGCTCATCCGCCCCTGTGCCGCCACGAAGCCGGCCAGCGGCAGGATGACCTCGCTGGGGATCGGCGGGAACAGGTTCTCCAGCGCCACCGCCAGTCCGGCGCCCGGGCCGCCGAGCCGTTCCACCAGATCGCTGACGTAGCCGACGATTCCGCCCTCGGGCGGTTCGGCCGCGGCCGCGGGGGTTCCGGTGGCGAGGACGGCGTGCGACGTTCGAATCATGTCCCCACGCTACGAACCGATCCTGAGAATCGACCATGAGGCGGACCATCGGACCCCGCGGGTCGCCCACACCGGCGGGGGTGCGGAAAACCGCACCCCGTTGCGGCTCGCGGTGGCGCAGCCGCCGTGCGTACCCCTGGATGTCGCAGCGAACGCGCGGGCACACGCCGACGCGGTCCGCGCGGCGCGCGCCCGGGTGGTGGTCTTCCCGGAGCTGTCCCTGACGGGGTACGAGGTGCAGGGCCCGGTCGTGTCGGTCGACGACCCCCGGTTGGCGCCGCTTGTCGACGCGTGCGCCGAGGCGGGCACCCTGGCGCTGGCCGGCGCACCGGTGGCCGGTGACCACATCGGGGTGCTGGCGGTGACCGGCGACGGGGTGGCCGTGGCGTACCGGAAGATGTGGCTGGGCGGCGCGGAGGCGCAGCGGTTCCGCCCGGGCGACACACCAGGTGTGCTCGCGGTGGACGGGTGGCGGATCGGGCTGGCGGTCTGCAAGGACACCGGCGTCGCCGCGCACGCGCAGCGCACGGCCGCGCTCGGGATCGACGTGTACGCGGCGGGGGTGCTGGAGTTCGCGCGCGACGCGGCGGTTCCGGACGAGCGGGCACAACGGATCGCCACGACACACCGGGTCTGGGTGGCGGTGGCGAGCTTCGCCGGGTCCACCGGCGGCGGCTACACCGAGGCGGCGGGCCGGTCGGCCATCTGGACGCCGCAGGGTGACGTGGCCGCCCGGGTGAACACGGCGCCGGGCGAGTGGACCGCGACGACCCTCCACTGAGGACGCAGTCGGTGCGGCCGGATCGGCGTCACGGCGCTTCGGTGTCGGTCGGCTCGTGCGTTTCGCGGTTGCTCGTGGACGGCGGCCTTGACATGCTTCGGCCCATGACCGGTTTTCCGCCGACCTTCGCCGACGATGTCGTCGATCTGCCGTCCCAGGCGCAGGTCGAGGCGTTTCTCGACGAGCACCGCCGCGCGCTCAACAGTTCCCTGGACGGGCTCACCGAGGAGCAGGCGCGACGCTCGTTGGTGCCGTCCCGCACGACGCTGCTGGGGCTCGTGAAGCACGCGGCCTTCGTCGAGAAGGTCTGGTTCGACGAGGCCGTCACCTGCCGGCCACGCGCCGAGATCGGCATCCCGGCGACGCCGGACGAGTCGTTCATCCTGGCCGCCGGCGACACGATCGCCACCGTCCGGCAGGCGCACCGCGAGGCGTGCGAGGCGTCCCGCCGCGCGACGGCGTCCCTGGGCCTGGACGACGTGCTGCGCGGCCACCGGCGTGGCCCGCTGCCGCTGCGCTGGGTGTACCTGCACGTGCTGCGCGAGCTGGCTCAGCATTGCGGGCACGCGGAGATCCTGCGCGAGCAGGTCCTCAGCAGCGACTAGGGCGCCGGCGCGGCGTTACTGGATCGCGCGCTGGCCGACCCGGGCGGTGTCGCCGAAGCGGCGCAGGGTCCAGCGGGCCGGCGGCCAGCCGCCGGTGTCGTGGTCGGTGACCCACTCGGTGATCGAGGCCGGCGGCACGTCCAGGTCGAACGCCCGGAAGATCGGCTGCGCGGCGAGCGCGTGGAAGGCGCCCTCGACGGTCTCGCTGTGGCCGACCAGGACCACGCTGCCGCCCCGGTGCCGGTGCGCGATCTCCATGATGGCGCGGCTGACGCGCACCACCAGTTCGGCCCAGCTCTCGTTGCCATCCTCGAAGGGCCGGAACACTCCCCCACCGGGCACCGCGTGTTCGGTACGGAAGCGGGTGACCGGCAGCCCGTCGGCGTACGGCGGGGTGTGCCAGGTGCACAGACCGCAGTCGGCCAGCGGGCGGACGCCGAACGCCGCGGCGATGGGCTGCGCGGTCTCGACGGTGCGCCGCAGCACTGACGAGTACACCGCCACCGGCCCCTCGACGGCGTAGTCGTCGACGAGTCGCTGGGCAAGCCGGTGTGCCTGGTCGTGGCCGAGCGGCGTCAGCCCGCGGCATCCGTGCGGGCCGCCCACGATCCCGTCGGCCTGGTGGAGCGACTCGCCGTGCCGCACGAAGATCAACCGTGTTCGCATCGGCCCATCATGCCAGCGACGCACGCGGATGGATCAGCCGTCCGTACGAGATGACTGTCGTCAGCCGGCGTCCAGCACCTCGCGCAGCCGCGCGGCGAACTCCTCGGGCTTGCCCGCGTAGCCGAACTCGCCTCCGAGGAAGCCGCCGTGGTGACTCGGGAACACCACGGCCTCTTGGCCGAGCAGCGCCGCCGTGCCGAGGGCCGTACGGGCGGTGTAGGTGCCCGCCGACTCCTCACCGACCGCGATCACGATCCGGGTCGACGACGCCGTGAGCACGCTCGCGTCGGGGCGGTAGTCGGTGATCGCCCACGAGCTCTTCGACAGCAGCGGATTGTCGCGGCTGCCGTCGTCGTCGGTGGGCATGCCGACCATCGCCGGGTCGGGCGCGGGCTGGGCGAAGTAGGCGTCGGTGAACTCGCCCTGCCACGACGTCATCGCGATGAACGAGGCCATGCCGGCGCCGAATCCCTTCGCCTGGTACGCCTCGTAGAAGCCGTTCCGAGCGCGTTCGGCCGCCGCGGCGTCCGGGAGCACCGCGTTGATCGGCGGCTCGTGGGCCACCAGCGTGACGACGTCGCCGGGGTGGGTCGCGACGAGTTCGAGTGCGGTCACGGCACCGCCGCTGCTGGCGAACACGTCCACCGGGCCGGCGTCGAGCGCCTCGATGAGCAGGTGGAGGTCGGCTGCCTGCTGCTGCGGCGTGTGGTCGGACCGGCCGTCGGTACGGATGCTGCGGCCGAGCCCGCGCGGGTCGTAGGTGACGACGGTGCGGTCACTGAAGTGCGGGGCGAGCGCGTCGAAGCCCTCCGCTGTCATCGGCTGGCCGATCATGAGCAGCGCGGGCCGTCCGCCGCCCGGGGGCAGTGGGCCGCGGACGTCGTAGACCAGCTCGACGCCGGGCACGGCGAGGGTGTGCGTCTGCTTCGTCGTCATGCCGGTGAGACTACGACAGATGCCTCAGCCGTCGGTGCGGCCGGCGGGCAGCCCGCGGGCCTGACTGAGCAGCGCGTCGAGCTGGGCGCCCGTCTGCCGCGGCAGCCGGCCACGGTCCACCAACTCGGCGATGGTGTCGCGCAGGTCGGCGATGCGCCGCTCGCGGTCCTTGGACCGTCGGTTCACGTCGGCGAGGTCGTCGCGGAGGTCCTGGGCGGTCTTGCGGTCGACATCCCCACGGGCCACCGCCGCGGCGAGCACCTCGGTGAACTCGTCGCTGACCTGGCGGAAGCTGACCGGCACCTGCTGGCCGACCGTCGGTGGCGCGGCGCTTGCGGTCGACGGCGACGGCGACGCCGACGCCGACGCCGACGGCTTCGGTGACTGGGTGCTGGGCGCGGGCGCCGGGGCGGAGGTCGACGGCGGGGCCGCCACCTGCGCGGGCCCGGGAGTGTCGGGAGTGTCGGGAGTGTCGAGGCCCTGGGTGAGCACCGCGCCCAGGCCGACCAGCATGGCGAGACCGGCCGCGACGAGGAGGCCCAGAGGTCGGCGCGATCGGCGGCGGGCCGGCACGGCCGGAGCCGGCACGGGTCGGGCGGCCGAGCGGTCGATCAGCGTCGGCGGGTGGGCCGCCGCGGCGGACGGAACGATGCGCAGCAGCTCGGTGGGGGGCTCGACCGGTTGACCGGCACCGAACCGGCGGGCCAGCTGCGCGGCGCTCGGCCGGCGGGCCGGGTCGGCGGCGAGGCAGGCAACTGTCAGGTCGGCGATGTCGGCGGGCAGGCCGTCCACCCGCAGCGGCGGCACCGGCGTGCCCCGCCGGTGCACCTCGAGGGCGTCCTCCCAGCTCTGCACGGGCAGGGGCGCCTGGCCGGTGAGCGTGCGGTAGAGCAGCGCGCCGAGGGCGTACACGTCGCTGGCCGGATCGGGCGGGCCGGCGGTGAGGCGCTCGGGCGCGAAGTACGCGGGTGTGCCCATCAGCGGCTCGCCGGACTGGCTGTCCAGCCCGCCGAGCGCGGCGATGCCGAAGTCGAGGACCTTGGCGCCGGTGTCGGTGAGCATGACGTTGCCCGGCTTGACGTCGCGGTGCACCACGCCGATGCGGTGCGCGGCGGCCAGCGCGGCGGCGATCTGCCCGGCCACCCGGACGGCCTCCGGCCAGGGCAGCGGGCCACCGCGCAGCCGGTCGCCCAGGTTGTGGCCCTCGACCAGCTCCATCACCAGGTACGGGACGACGACGCCGCCGGCCAGCGTCGCCTCGGCGTAGTCGTACACCTGGGTGACGTGTGGGTGGGTCAGCCGGGCGGCCGCGCGGGCCTCGCGCTGAATGGTGGCCCGCAGTTGCGGGTCGGCGGCGAGTTGCCCGGCCAGCACCTTGATCGCGACCGGCCGGCCGAGGACCTCGTCGTCGGCCCGCCACACCTCGGACATGCCACCGAGCCCGATCCGCTCGTGCAGGACGTAGCGGTCGTGGAGGCGGAGGGTGGGCGTGAAGGGTGACATGGCTTCACCAGTCTGCCTGGCGAGTGCCCCTTCGACCACTCTGCGTGCCCGAACCGGCACCGTTCGTCCCGCCTGTGCCGAAATGGGTCAGGAGCAGCGGGTCACCGTGGGCATCGGTCGGGGCTGGATCCGGTCGGCGAGCCGGCGCAGGGCGACGGCGGTCACCTGTCGGGTCGGGGCGAGCAGCGGCCGGCGCTGCCGTTCGGCCTGGACCGGGGCGTCCGGTCGGGCCGAGTTGACGTGTCGGTTCATCGCGTCGAGAGCGGTGACGTAGCCGGTCGAAAATTCCATGGTCAACTCCTCGGGACAGGTCCGGTGGAGGCCCGGACGACGAGTGCGGTGGGCAGCAGCACGTGACCGGCCGCGGCGTCCGCTGGTGGGTCGAGCAGCAGTTCGGCGGCGATCCGGCCCTTCTCCTCGGCCGGCTGCCGGACGGTGGTGAGGCCGGCCGACGCGGCCTCCGGAATGTCGTCGAAGCCGGTCACCGAGACCGGCGGGTTGGTGCCGCCCGGCCGCTGGGCCAGCGCGTCGAGCACACCGAGGGCGAGGATGTCGGAACCGGCCAGCACGGCGGTCGGTGGCACGGGCCCGTCGAACAGGCCGGCGACGGCGGCGGCCGCGGCCTGGCGGCTGTTGCCGAGGGCGTTGACCAGCGTCAGCTCCGCCCAGTCGACGCCGACCTCGGCGAACGCGTCGGCGAAGCCGGCGAGCCGGCCGCGGGTGGTCGGGTGCCACGCCTCGTGCGCACCGGACAGGGTGACGGGGCCGGCGGGCGCGTCGGGCAGCACGGCGTCGGCGAGCAGGGCCACCCGGCGGTGACCGAGGCCGGCCACGTGCGCGGCGACGCTGCGCGCCGCGGCCCGCTCGTCGATGCCGACGTACCGCTCGTCCGCGCCGGCGTCGTCGCGGGGGGCCGTGCTGACGTACGGCAGTCCACGCGCCCGGATCACGTCCAACGCCCACTCCTCGTCGGCGACGCAGTAGACGCAGAAGCCGTCGACTGCGGCGTTCTCCACCGCGCGGCGGGCGTCGGTCTGCGCGGGTGGGAGCGGCACCAGCAGCATGCTCGTGCCGTGTCGCTCGGCGGCGCCACTCACCCCGGTGAGGAAGCTGATCGCGAAGGGGTCGGTGAAGGCGTACGACAGCTGCGACGTGAACAGGACCCCGATGGAGCCGACGAAGCCGCGGCGCAGGGAGCGGGCGGTGGGGTTGGGCCCGGGGTAGCCCAGTTGACGGGCGGCGTCGAGGATCCGCTCGCGCAGCGCCGTGGAGAGCTGGTCGGGACGGCTGTAGGCGTTGGACACGGTGCTGCGGGAGACACCTACGGCGTCCGCGACGGCTTGCAGTGTTGGCTTCACCCGGCACCTCTCTGTATCGATTCAGTCTGAATCGATACAGAGACTAACCCGACGAGTTGGCGACGGTCAATACGAACCTGCGAACCCGCAGGGCCACCCCGGATGCGACTGCCGCCCCGGGCGGGCGCTCACTGCGGGTAGAGCTCCTCCAGCAGTCGACCGAGGATCTCCGGCGTACGCTCCGGCGGCTCGGCCTCGACGCACAGCCGCTCCATGGCCACTGCGTAATAGTCGAGGTCGTCGCGCTTGTCGAGGTAGATGGCGCTGGTGAGCTGTTCGATGTAGACGATGTCCGGCAGCTCCTGGTCACCGAAGCGCAGGATGGTGAACGCGCCACCGGCGGCCGCGTGGCCACCTGCGGCGAACGGGATGACCTGGAGGCGGATGGTGGGCGACTTGGTGGCCTCGATGAGCGCGACGAGCTGCTCACGCATCACCTCGGCGCCGCCGATCGGACGGCGCAGCGCCGCCTCGTCCACCACGGCCCAGAGCTGCGGCGGCTTGTCCCGGTGGAGCAGTTGCTGGCGCTGCATCCGCAACTCCACGCGGCGATCGATCTCGGCGACGCCGGCCGCCCCGTGCCCGAGCAGCACCACCGCCCGCGCGTACTCCCGGGTCTGCAACAGGCCGGGGACGAACTGCACCTCGTAGCTGCGGATCAGCGCAGCCGCCGCCTCCAGGCCCAGGTACGACTGGAACCAACTGGGCAGCACGTCGCCGTAGCGGTGCCACCAGCCGGGGCTGTTGGCGTCCCGGGCGAGCTTCAGCAGCGCCTCGCGCTCGCCCTCGTCGCTGACGCCGTAGAGGGTCAGCAGGTCGGACACGTCGCGCTCCTTGAAGCCGACCCGACCCAGCTCCATCCGACTGATCTTCGACTCAGAGGAGCGGATCTCCCACCCGGCGCCCTCCCGGGTCACTCCGCTGGATTCCCGCAGGCGGCGCAGTTGGGCGCCGAGCAGCATGCGCAGCACGGTTGGCCCGGTTGTCGGACCGCCCTCGGCGGGAACCATCGTCACGTGCGGACCTCCGGATACCGACCACGCGGCCGGGCACCCAGCCCGGCCGACGTGTAAGCATGCCATGGACCGACAGTGAGGTGAACTCCTCCGTACCGGCGATTCAGTCCCGTCCCCGGGACGGCCTTCGGCGACCGGTCAGTTGATCAGGTGATCGAAGTCGCCGTCGCGTGCGCCGAGCACGAACGCGGCGATCTCGTCCACTGTGTAGATCAGTGCCGGCCCCTCCGGATGGCGCGAGTTGCGGACGGCGATGCCGGCTCCCCCGGGCAGTTCAGCGAGTTCGACACAGTTGCCGCTGGGGTTGCTGCGGCGGCTCTTCTGCCAGCTCAGCGGGGGCAACTGAGTAATCGGAACGCCATTGGGTGGCTGTTGCATGAGAGGCGTCTTTCTGCTCACGAGCCCGCCGGTGCCCGTGGGAGGAGCGGTGACGGCGAGGGTGCGGTATCGACAGTGGATCGTTATGCACGTGCATCTGCTATTGCATCTGCACCGGACGGCGAGCATGATAACGCACGTGATCGGTGCTTATCCGTTCACTTTGCGTTACCCCGACTGGGGCAACCACCAGGGAAAACTGGCCCCGACGCGGCACCGCGCCGCGCAGACCGACGGCTGGAGGCGGTCGCGGCGATGGGAGGTCTCGTGCCGGATCCGATGAGCGTCGCCTCCGGCATCTGTGCGGCGGGAGCCCTGCTCTCCTCCTGGCAAATGCGCCGACGGGCCCTGCGGGCCGAGGCCGAGATCGGGCACCTCCAGGCCGAGTTGGCCGCCGAACGGCACGCCGCCAGCCACGACCCGCTCACCGGGCTGCCCAACCGACGCGCCTTCTACCGCCTCGCGGCCGCGCTGCTCACCAACGCCGACGGCCAGCCGCTGATCGCCATCGTGCTCGACCTCGACGACTTCAAGCAGATCAACGACCGGTACGGGCACGCCGCCGGCGACCAGGTGCTGATCAGCGTGGCCGAACGGCTGGCCGGTTTCGCCGGGGACAACCTCGTCGCCCGCCTCGGCGGCGACGAGTTCGCGGGCCTGCTCGCCAGCCCGACTGTCGACCGGCGCTGGATCGAGCACGCCACCCGCCGCCTCAGCGAGACCGTCGCCGCGCCCATCCGGCTCAACGGGTGCAGCGTCCGCGTCACCGCCTCGGTCGGGCTCGCCCCGGTGACCGGTCCGGCCCAGCTCACCGATGCGCTCAGCCGCGCCGACGCGGCCATGTACCAGGCGAAGAGCCTCTCCGGCCCGCGGGCGCCCCGCCAGCTCGTCGACAGCGCCCGCCTCGCGGAGTGGTGACAGGACGGCCTCAGGCGGCGGGTCCGCCTCAGACGGCGGGTCCGCCGAACCACCGGGGCAGCTGAGCGACCAGGTCGGCCTGATCGTCACCGGCCCAGGCCACGTGGCCGTCCGGCCGCAACAGCACCGCGGGTACGTCCAGTTCCGCGCTGACGTCGACGACGTGGTCGACCCGGTCGGCCCACCCGTCGACCGAGAGCCGGCCGGTCTGATCGAGCAGCAGCCCGCGACCGCCGTGCAGCAGCTCGTAGAGCCGTCCCCGCTTCAGCGGTACGTCCCGCAGGTGCCGACCGACCAGCTCGTGGCCCTCGCCGAAGTCGTAGCGCACCCCCAGGCCGGTGACCTTCTCGATCAGGTACCGGTTGACGTCCTCGAAGTCCATCAGCTCCGACAGCAGGTGGCGGACCGCCTGCGGCCCCGGCTCGGGGGACAGCAGGAACATCTGCGCGCGGGTGTTGACGAGCACGTCGGCGGCCACCGGGTGCCGCTCGGCGTGGTAGCTGTCCAGCAGCCCGTCGGGCG
Source organism: Micromonospora sp. NPDC049004 (assembly GCF_040649315.1). Classification (NCBI taxonomy): domain Bacteria; kingdom Bacillati; phylum Actinomycetota; class Actinomycetes; order Micromonosporales; family Micromonosporaceae; genus Micromonospora; species Micromonospora sp. NPDC049004. The sequence continues at coordinate 445,221 of NZ_JBEZFG010000001.1, read as the reverse complement.
CCCAGCCGTTGATCTCGGCGGCCAGCTTCCAGCCGAGGTTGACCGCGTCCTGGATGCCGAGGTTGAGCCCCTGCCCGCCGGTCGGTGGGTGGATGTGCGCCGCGTCTCCGGCCAGCAGCACCCGGCCGACCCGATAGCGCTCGGCCAACCGGGTGGCGTCGCCGAAGCGGGAGAGCCAGCGTGGCGAGTGCACGCCGAAGTCGGTGCCCGCGTACGCCCGCAGTTGCTGTTGGAACTCCTCGATCGTCGGCGGGACGGAGCGGTCCGCGGCCACCTCGGCGGCGGGCACGAGAACCCGGTACACGCCGTCCCCGAGCGGCCCGAGACCGAACCGCAGGTGGGTCTTGCGGACCTCGGCCACCACCTCGGCCACCGTCTGCGCCGGTACGCCCACCTCCATCTCGCCGAGCAGCGAATCGACCCGGCTGGGTTCACCGGGAAAGCCGACACCGAGCAGCCGACGGACCGTGCTCCGGCCGCCGTCGCAGCCGACGAGATAGCGGGACCGCAGCGGCGTACCGTCGGCCAGTTCCGCCGTCACCCCGTCGTCGTCCTGACTCAGGCCGACCAGTTCGCTGCCGCGGCGGACCTCGACGCCGACCTCGACGGCGTGCTCCGCCAGCAGCCGGTCGGTGGTGGTCTGCGGAATACCGAGGACGTACGCGTGGGCACTGTCGAGACCACCCGGCGACGGCTTGGGAATCGCGGCGAAGTAGCCACCGAGCGGATGCCGCGTGCCCAGGGCGAGGAAGCGCTCCAGCAGCCCGCGCTGGTCCATCACCTCGATACTGCGCGCGTGCAGACCCAGCGAACGGACGTAGCGGGTCGGTTCGGCGTCCTTCTCCACCACGACCACGCGCACACCGTGCAGTCGCAACTCGCTGGCCAGCATCAGACCGGTCGGCCCGCCGCCGGCAATGATCACATCGATCACGAGATCCCCCGATTTTCCCACGTTTGGGCTTCGGGTGGAGATTCTGCGGCATCACCCGGGTCTTGCCGCAAGACCCCGGGTGCGATATAAGTTGGAGGTGGCAGGGAGCGCGACGTCCCTGCCATTTCTGTTTCTCCTCGCGCCTACCCGTCAGCGCATTGTGGACAGGTGGCGCTGCAGGGCGGCGTACGACTCGGCGGCCCCCTGCGCCATCCCGGACCCGGCCATGCCGTCGCGCTGTTCGGTGGTGTCGAACCGGGTGGTGCCGGTGAGGACCGTGCGGCCGTCCTGCTCGGTGAAGACCAGCGTCTCCACCGCCACCTGACCGGGCATGCCCTCGAACTCGAACGTCTGCACGATCCGCTCCGGCTCGACGATCTCCCGGAACTCGCCCCGGAAGGCGTACGCGTTGCCGTCGGGAGCGTGCTCGACGAAGCGGTAGCGGCCGCCCTCGCGGAAGTCGATCTCGACGTCCAGCGGGTTGCCCCGGCCCCACCAGTGCCTGAGGTGTTCGGCCTGGGTGTGCGCGGCGAAGACGAGGTCGCGCGGAGCGTCGAAGGACCGGGTCATCGTGATGTCCCGGTCGGAGGACATGTCGATCGTCAGGTCACGGGTTTCGGTCACGGCTGGTCTCCTTCAGGTCGCGTAGGTAGTCGTCCAGGGCGTCGTGGCGCTCGTCCCAGAGCCGGCGGTACTGGTCGACCCACTCGGCGAGGGTGCGCAGCGGTGCCGGGTCGAGCCGGCACCGCCGCCACTGCGCCTCGCGGGTCCGCACGATCAGCCCGGCACGCTCCAGCACGGTGAGGTGCTTGGAGACCGCCTGGAGGCTGATCGGGAACGGCTCCGCCAGTTCGTTCACCGTCGCCTCGCCGGTCGCCAGCCGGGCCAGGATGGCGCGGCGGGTCGGGTCGGCGAGCGCGGCGAAAACGGCGCTGACCGGATCTGCTGTCATGTCGCTTTCAACCACCTAGATTATTAACCGATAGGTTGAATCTACAGCTCAACGGCTGCCTGTCAACCCGTTCAGAAGAGGACGCGGCGTCGCCCTGGTGAGTCGCCCCGGAGACCGGGTATGGGGAAGCCGGCCGTCCCGTCGCCGAGAGGAACCCGTCGTGGTGAGCATTCGCGCCATCGTCCTCAACTGCACGCTCAAGCCGTCGCCAACCCCGTCCAGCTCCGACCAGTTGGGTCGCGAGGTGCTGGCCGAACTCGCCCGCCAGGGCGTGGACGGCGAGATCGTGCGGGTGGTCGACCACGACGTGCGCTTCGGGGTGTCGACGGACGAGGGCCACGGCGACGGCTGGCCCGCGATCCGCGCCAAGCTGCTCGCGGCCCAGATTCTCATCATCGCCACGCCGATCTGGCTGGGCCAGCCCGCCAGCGTCACCAAGATGGTCCTCGAACGTCTGGACGCCGAACTGTCCGAGACCGACGACGAGGGACGGCTGCTCACCTACGGCAAGGTGGCCGGCGTCGCGGTCGTCGGCAACGAGGACGGCGCGCACCACAGCATCGGCGAAGTCCAGTGCGCGCTCAGCGAGGTCGGCTTCACCATCGCGGCGGCCGGCGCTACCTACTGGGTCGGCGAGGCACTGCACAAGGTGGACTACCGCGACGCCGGCCCCAAGCCGGACACCACCGGCCGCACCACCAAGGCCCTCGCGCTCAACAGCGCGCACCTGGCCCGGCTGCTCGCCGAGCAGCCGTACCCGCCGCCGGAGGCGCAGGGCGCCGCGGTGGGCCCGAGCCGCGAGCCCGTCTGACCGCCGCGCGCTCCACAACGCCGACGAGCACCGCCCGCATCGAGGCCGTGGTCGGCCGGGCGCCCGGGGCTCAACGAGCCGTTGCGTACGGTTTCCACGTCACCTGTCGAGCTGCCCTACGTGTGGGACACGGGCACGCTCCAGACCCGCACACCGCCCCACCGCTGGGCACGCTCCAGACCCCGCACACTGCCCCACCGGTGGGGCAGCTCGACAGGGCCCGAAGGAACCTCGACAGGGCGCGCTGCGACAGTGCGCCAACGGGGTTTCGGTCAGCGCCAGCCGTAGCCGGCGCGCAGCGCCTGCCCGACCCGGTCGAACCGGGGCCGGTCCAGCACGGCGCCCTCGCGGCGGATGCTGTCCTCGCGCATGGTGAGCACGCGGTCCAGCCGGACCCAGCTCGGCCGCTTGTCGCGGTCCCACTCGCCGGGGCCGAGCGCGAACCAGTGCCGCTGACCGTCCCGCTCGCTCTGGCTCGACAGCATCAGCCCGAACAGCGTCCGGCTGTGCCGTCCGACCACCAGCACCGGGCGGTCCTTGCCCTGGCGGGGGTCGTCCTCGTACGGCACCCAGGTCCAGACGATCTCGCCGGGGTCGGCCTGGCCGTCCCGCTCGGGCGCGTAGGTCAGCTCCCGACGCTGCAACGCGCTCACCTGGCGAGGGCGGGCCACCCGCGCGGGAGCCGGCCCGGTACGCCGGGGCGACGGGATTGCCGCGCCCACCCGGGAGATGCGTTGCGCCACGTTCCTCAAGAGACCAGCCACGGCGGGCAGCCTACCGGCCCCGGCGCGGCCGGCCGGCGTCGGCGCACTGCGGCAGACTGGCCCGATGGACGAACTGCCCGACGACCTGCCGATCCTCGAGCGGCGCGCGGTGCGCGTGGTCGTTCGCGACGACGCCGACCGGGTGCTGCTGTTTCACACCCGCGACCCGGACCATCCCCGGCTGGGCACGTGGTGGGAGCTGCCCGGCGGCGGCATGGACCCCGGTGAGACGTACCGGGACACGGCCGTGCGGGAGCTGCGCGAGGAGACCGGCATCGTCATCACCGCCGACCAGGTGGGCGCACCGACCTGGCGACGACGGGCGAGTTTCCTGCACCGCCAACTGCGGCACGTCCAGGACGAGCTGATCGTCGCGGTACGGCTGAACGGGGCCGGGCCGGACGTGGACGAGGCGTACCGGCTCGACTACGAGCGGGAGGACTACTTCGGCTTCCGGTGGTGGCCGCTGCCGGAGGTGGTGGCCAGCGGGGAACGGTTCTATCCCGGCCAGCTCCCCCGGCTGATCACGGCCTTCCTGGCCGGCGAGCAGATCGACGAACCGTTCGAGCTGTGGTCGTGAGCGGGGCCGGCGAAGATGCCGGACGCGGATGCGACGGGCAGAGTGGGTACATGACGACGGACCTGCACGCGCCGCTCTCCGCGTACGCCGGGCGGCTGCACGCCACGATCGGCGACCGGCATCACGTCGCCTCCCCGCTCGGGGCCTGGCTGCTGCTCGCCCTCAGCGCGGCGGCGACGGCCGGCTCCGAACCGGCGGGCGACTCCGAGAGGGCGGGCAACTCCGGCTCGGGGGCCGAGGGGCTCGCGGCGGCGCTGGGCACCGACCTGGCCAGCGCGGCCACCGTGGCCCGCGCGCTGCTGGATGCGCCGCATCCACTTGTCGCGTCGGCCACCGCACTCTGGCTCCGAGCGGGCCGGCGCACCGACGAGCCGGCCGGGTGGCGGGCGGCGCTGCCGGCGGCGACCGAGGTCGGCACGCTGCCCGACCAGGCCGGGTTGGACGCGTGGGCACGCGAGCACACCCTCGGCCTGATCGAGACGTTCCCCCTGAAGGTCCACCCGGACGTCGTCTTCGCCCTGGCCAGCGCGCTGGCCACCCGGATCTCCTGGGCGCAGCCGTTCGAGGTCACCGACGCGCGTGCGCTCGGCCCGGCCAGCGCCTGGGCGCGGGACCTACGGCGAGCGCTGCGCAGCCCGGACCACGGGCACCAGGGGGCCATCGTCACTACCGATCGGGCCGGTGACGTGATCGTGCACGCCGCCCGGGCCCAGGCGACCGACGGCGCGGGGCTGGTGGTGCTCTCCGTGGCCGCCGCACCGCACGTGCCGGCGACCGATGTGCTCGCCGCCGCGTACGACCTCAGTGCCGGCGCGGCCGACGGCGCGCAACCGCCGGGACGGCGCTCGCTGTTCGACCTGCCGCTGGGCGACACCGCGCTGTGGACGCTGCGGGAGGAGCGGGTCCGGACCCGCGCCCGCGACGGCCGCGAGGAACGACACCGGGCGGTGCTCCCCTGCTGGTCGGCCCGCAGCGAGCACGACCTGACCGCCGAGCACCTGGGTTTCCCGGCGGCGACGGCGGCGCTGGCCGGGGCGCTCGCCCAACCGGTGCAGGGCTTCGAGGCGCGGCAGGTGGCGATGGCGCGGTACGGCCGGTACGGCTTCGAGGCGGCGGCGGTGACCGGCATGTTCGGGACGGTCAGCCTGCCGCCGGAGGGCGTCGCCCGCACCGCCGAGCTGCGCTTCGGCCACCCGTACGCAGTGGTGGCCGTCGCCACCGACACCACTGCCGACGGCGCCACCGGGCCGTGGCACGGAGTGCCGGTCTTCTCGGCGTGGATCACCGAGCCCGAGGACCTGCCCGACGCCGACGTCTAGGCACCGGCGCGGTTCCCGGCGACGGTCAGCGGGTGGACGGGTCGGGCACGATGGGCGGATCGGTCGCGGTACCGCCGTGGTCGTCGCGGGGCAGTCGCGCGACCATCTCCCGGAACTCCCGTACGGTCACCGCCTCCCGCAGGGTCGCGAAGACCGCTCCGGTGCCGGCCCGTGCCGTGGCCGGGTCCACCCCGGCGCGCTGGCCCACCCGGCGCAGGAACTCCGCCGGGCCGGCGTCCACCGGCGGCGGCGCGACAGGCCCACCGACGTCAGCCCCACCGACGTCGAGGCCCACACCGGTGTCGAGTCCGTCAACGCCACCGGGCGGGCTCGGCGGCGCGTCGTCCAGGTAGCCGTCGACCTCGTCCGGAAGGTGACCGGTGAGCTCGTCCGGCGGACCGCCCGTGACTCGTTCGGCCATCGTCTGGAGCACCGCGCGGGCGAGTGCCGCGGCCTGCTCGGTCGGCAGGCCGGACCGGCGGGACACCGCGTCGATGAAGTGCGGAAACCCGTCGCCGCCCGCGCTGTCGGTCACGCCGCGCGCTTACCCCGGGCCGCCGACGCCAAACGACGCCGACGGCACGACAGCGCAGCAAACCAGCGCAGCAACCAGCGCAGCCGACCAGCGCGCCCGAGCAGCCGTCAGCGCAGCAGGTCCGCCGCCAGCAGGTGATCGAAGATGAGCTGGTCGACCGGGGAGGTGCGGTGCCGGTCGGCGTACCCGAGCCAGGCCATCTCGGCGATCTCACTGGCCGGCTGCAGCCGCCCCCGGTAGCCGGCCCGGTAGCAGGTCATCCGCACGGTGATCCCGGTCGCGTGCCCGTGCGCCTGCGCGCTGAACGTGCCCAGGTGCACGGCGCTTCGCACGTCGACCTCGACGCTCAACTCCTCGTCGATCTCCCGGCGCAGGGTCTCCAGGTCGCTCTCCCCCGGCTCGCGCTTGCCCCCGGGCAGGTACCACACGTCCTTGCCCTGCGAACGGGTGCTCAGCACCCGGCCGTCCTCGATGAGGATCCAGGCCACCTTGTCGATCTCGCGCACGCCGCCTCCCGCCCCGCTGAGAGCGGGCACGCTACCACCCGGCGCCGGCCGCGAGACAGTCAATCGGCCAGCAGGTCGAGCAGCAGCGCGGCGGTCCAGCCGAACGCCGGTGAGCCCAGCCCGGCGCCCGTGTCGGGGTGGAAGTACTCGTGGCAGCCGGCCCCGGCGACCAGGTCGATCATCGAGCGGCGCAGGCCGGCCGCCAGCTCCGGGTGCCCGTGGGTCAGCAGGCCGCGCCGCACCAGCCAGCCGATGTTCAGCCAGCTCGGCCCGCGCCAGTAGCGCAACGGTTCGAAGTCGGGCGCGGTGCGGTCGTAGGTGGGCAGCGGCCGGTCCATCCACCGGGCCACCCCGAAACGCGGTGACCGGGCCTCGACGACCAGCGCGTCGACCTGCCGGGCGGGCAGGCCGGGCAGGATCAGCGGCGTGAGCCCGAGCACGGTCCGCGCGCCGACGAGCCGATCGGTGCGCAGGTCGCGGGGCTGGAAGGTGCCGGTGCCCGGGTCGTACAGCCGGCGTACCAGCGCCTCGGTGACGCGGTCCGCGCGGACCCGGTGCGGGGCCGGGTCCGCGCCGGTCAGCGCGGCGATCTCGGCCAGCGCGTGCTCGGCGGCCCCGAACGCCGCGTTGAACAGCGGGCACTCCACCAGGAACGGATGGCCGTCGGCCAGGTCGCGGTCGGCGTAGCCGTGGTCGCGGTAGGCCGCGACGATCGCCAGGTAGCGCGCGTAGTCCAGGTCCGTGGGGCGGTGCGCGGCGTCGGCGTGCGCGGTGTCGTGCCTGCGGTACGCGCGCATGACGGCCGCGTCCGCGTCGACCGCGGCCATCGGCTCGTCCCACGCGGGGCTGTTGTCCAGACCGGACTCCCACGGGTGTACGACGCACACCAGCCCGTCGCCGGCGACGTCCCGCCGCGTCGCCAGGTACCGCTGCTGGGCGACCAGCGCCGGGTAGAGCCGGCGCAGCGCGGCCAGCCCGGCCGGATCGGGTGCCCGCCGGTACGCCAGCAGCGCGGCGAGCGCGTGCACCGGCGGCTGGACCAGGCCGGAGGTGTCCACCGTGGGCGAGCCCTCGACGTCGGACGAGCGCCACAGCTCCGGCCCGGGAAAGTACGCGCCGACGCGCAGCGCCGGGTTGAACACGATGTGCGGAACCCGCCCGTCGGCCCACTGCGCCCGGAACAGGCTCGTCAGCTCCTGCCAGGCCCGCTCGGGACGCACGTGGGCCAGGCCGACCGCGATGAACGCGGAGTCCCAGCTCCACTGGTGCGGGTAGAGCGTGCGCGACGGGACGGTGTGGTCGTGCTCCCAGTTGGCGTCGAGGGTGGCGACGGCGAGCCGGCGCAGCCCGACCAGACCGGCCGGCCCCCCGGTACGGGTGGGGACGGCGCCGGCGGTCATGCGGCGGCCCGCCGGGGCAGCGCGTGCCGCAGCACCGCGGCGGCCTGTTGCAGGGCCCGGACCGGGTCGCCGCGCAGCCGGCACTCCAGAGCCAGCCAGCCCCGGTAGTCCAGCTCCAGCAGGGTCCGCACGAGCGCCGGCCAGTCCAGGTGCCCGGCGCCCGGTTGGTACCTGTTGGAGTCGCTGACCTGCACGTGCCCGAGGTACGGCGCGGCGGCGCGCAGCGCCCGGTGCACGTCGTCCTCCTCGATGTTCATGTGGAAGGTGTCGGCGACCACCCGCACCGAGGGCAGTCCGAGCGCGGCGCAGAGGGCGACCGCCTCGTCGAGCCGGTTGACCATGTGGTCCTCGTACCGGTTGAGGGGTTCGAGGAAGAGGGTGACCCCCTCGGCGCGGGCGTGTTCGCCCAGCTCGCCGAGGGCGTCGAGGAGCACCTGGCGGTCGCCGGCCGGCGGGCGTGGCGGCTCGAACGGCGGCAGCCGCCGGGAGAACATGCCCCAGGCGGCCGGGGTCATCGCCCCGACGCCGCCCAGCTCGGCGATGACCGAGAGCTGGGAGCGCAGGTTGCGCACGGCGTCGGCGGACCGGGCGCTGTCGAAGTCGCCGATGAAGTGGTCCATCTCGACGCAGACGGTGGGCATCACCACCCCGGCGGCGCGGGCCCGGCGCAGCTCGGGCAGTCGCGCGGCGAACGCGAGGTCACCGCGTGCGCGCAGCTCGATGCCCTGGTAGCCCAGGGCGGTGGCGAGGGCGTACTTCTGGATCAGGTTGGTGCCCGGCAGGAGTTGTTCCTGGCAGGCAAGCGCGATGGTGGTCATCTAGAACCTCAACACCACTTGGAGGACGTCACCGGCGCCGCGGTCGAGCAGCGCGAGGGCGTCGGCGACCGCGCTGGCGTCGACGATGTGGCTGACCAGCGGCAACGGGTCGACGCTGCGCTCAGCCACCAGGTCCATGAAGGTCTGCGCGACCCGGTCTCCGGTCCACCGGCCGGCCATGCTCGGCGCGGGGGTGGGCCCGGAGACCTGGGCGGCCACCAACTGGATGCGGTTGTGGTGGAACTCCTCGCCGAGGCCGAGCGCGTCGGCCTGGCCCTGGTAGAAGCCGGCGGCCACGACCCGGCCGGCGTGTGCGGTGGAGCGGATCGCCTCGTGCAGCGCCGGGTACGCCCCGGACAGCTCCAGGCAGACGTCCGCGCCCCGGCCGCCGGTGGCCTCGCGGAGCACGGCGGCGGCCGACCGGGTCGCGACGTCCACTGTGGACCGCGCGCCGTAGCGGCTGGCGTACGCCAGCCGGCCGGGCACTTGGTCGACGGCGACCACCCGGGCGCCGGAGAGCACGGCGAGCCGGGTGGCGAGCAGCCCGATGACGCCCTGCCCGAAGACGCCGACCCAGTCGCCCAGGTGCAGGTCACCGGCGAGCACGGCGGTCAGTGCGATCGCGCCCGGCCGGGCGAAGACCGCCGCGAGCGGGTCCAGGTCGGCGGGGAGCGGCCGGACCGCGTCGGCGGCGAGCACCGCCTCGGCCCGGTGCCCCCAGATGCCCCACACGAGCTGCCCCGGGTGCCTGTCGACGACCTCGGGCGCCACCTCGACGACCTCGCCGACCTCCTCGTAGCCGAAGCCGATCAGCGGGTACGGCACGGGGGTCTGGCGGGGGACGAACATGCGGGCGGCGTCGTCCCAGTCCTTGCTGAGCCGGGGATTGCTGCCCCGGTAGAGGGTCAGCTCGGTGCCGGCGGAGATGCCCGAGTAGCAGGTGCGGACGCGGACCTGGCCCGGGCCGAGCGGATCCGGCGGGCAGGGCTCGAGGCTGATCCGTCGAGGCCCGGCGAGAGAGACCACCCAGTTGCCCATGTGTCACATCCCGGTAGCACTGGGCTCCAGGATAGCAAAAAATCGCTATATGTCTTGTCATTGATCTATCGAAGGTGTTGAATCCCGTATGTACCCTTCGAGAGGAGTGCCACCGATGTCAGCACCTCCGAGGCGGATACTCGCCACCACCCTGATCATGGCACTGACCGCGTCCACCCTGCTGGCCTGCGGAGATGACGGATCCGACAGCAACAGCAAAAAGATCACCGTTTGGAGTCTGGAAGACGTCGCCGACCGCGTCACCGCCACCAAGGCGATCATCGCGGACTTCACCGCCAAGACCGGGATCCAGGTCGACCTCGTGACCGTCAACGAGGACCAGTTCCCGTCCCTGATCGCCGCCAACGCCGCCGCCGGCGACCTGCCCGACGTGGTCGGCTCGGTCTCCCTGGCCGGCATCCGTACGCTCGCCGGCAACGAGCTGCTGCACGCCTCGGCGAACGCGGAGGTCGTCGACAAGCTGGGCCGGCAGACGTTCTCCCCCCGGGCGTTGGAGCTGACCTCCGACGACGGCAAGCAGCTCTCCGTGCCCAGCGACGGGTGGGGGCAGCTGCTCGTCTACCGCAAGGACCTGTTCGCCGCCGCCGGCCTGCCCGCCCCCGACACGTACGAACGGATCACCACCGCCGCGGCGAAGCTGAACACCGGCGGCGTCGCCGGCATCACCGCGGCGACCTCGCCCAGCGACGTGTTCACCCAGCAGACCTTCGAGCACCTGGCCCTGGCCAACGGCTGCCAGCTCACCGACGACTCCGGCGCGGTGACGCTCGACTCGCCGCAGTGCGTCGAGGCGTTCCGCTTCTACGGCGACCTGATCCGCACCAGCTCGGTCAAGGGCGCACAGGACGTGGACACCACGCGGGCCACCTACTTCGCGGGCAAGGCCGCCATGGTGATCTGGTCGCCGTTCATCCTCGACGAGCTGGCCGGGCTGCGTAACGACGCCAAGCCGACCTGCCCGCAGTGCCAGGCCGACCCGACGTTCCTGGCCAAGAACAGCGGGTTCGTCACCGCGATCAAGGGCCCCAACGGCACCGAGCCCGCGCAGTACGGCGAGATCAGCTCGTGGGCCGTGCTCGACGGCGCGGTGACCGACCCGGCGAAGTCCTTCGTGGAGTACATGCTCGGCGACGGCTACCCGCGCTGGTTCGGCATGTCCCCCGAGGGCCGGTTCCCGGTGCGCAAGGGCACCACTGCCGAGCCGGAGGCGTTCCTCACCGCCTGGAACACCAGCCAGGCCGGCGTGGACGCCAAGAAGCCCCTCTCCGACGTGTACGGCGACGAGGTGCTGGCCACCCTGCGCAGCAGCCCGGACACCTTCGGGCGCTGGGGGCTCAGCCAGGGGCAGGGCAAGCTGGTCGGCGCCATGCTCGGCGAGCTGCCGGTGCCCAAGGTGCTGGGCGACCTCACCTCCGGCAAGACCGACGCGGCGGCCGCCGCCGGCCGGGCCAAGAAGGACGTCGAAGCGATCAAGGCGGGCGTCAATTGACCACCACCGCCCCCGACACCGGCCGCTCCCCCACCAGGGAGCGGCCGGATCGGCCCCACCGCCGACCACTGACGCTGCGCCGCCGCGAGTCCCGTGCCGGGCTGGCGCTTGTCGCGCCGACCCTGCTCGTCACCATCGCGGTCATCGGCATCCCGATCATCTGGACCGTCGTGCTCGCCTTCCAGCGGGTCCGGCTCGCCACCCTGCGCAAGACCGGGCTCTTCGGCGATTTCACCATGGACAACGTCGACCGGGTGCTGCACACCCCCGGCTTCGCCGACACGCTGTGGGTCACGCTGCTCTACAGCGTCGGCGGCACCGTCGGGTCGATCGCGCTCGGCCTGGTCGCCGCCCTGGTGGTACGCCGCCCGTTCCGGGGCCGCACGCTGGTGCGGGCCTCCATGCTGCTGCCGTACGTGGCGCCGGTGGTCGCGGTCACCTTCGTCTGGCAGGTGATGCTCGACCCGCAGCTCGGCATCGTCAACCACTGGGGTCAGCGCCTGCTGGGCTGGGACGCACCCGTGCCCTTCCTCACCCAGGAGTCGACAGCCCTGGCCACGGTCGTCGTGTTCGAGGCGTGGCGCTACTTCCCGTTCGCGTTCCTGTTCCTGCTGGCCCGGCTCCAGGCGGTGCCCGGTGAGCTGGAGGAGGCCGCCCGCGTCGACGGGGCCACGCCCACCCAGCGGTTCCGGCACATCCTGCTGCCGCAGCTGCTGCCGGTGATCGCCCTGCTGGGGGTGCTGCGCTTCATCATGACGTTCAACAAGTTCGACGACGTCTACCTGCTCACCGGCGGGGCCGCCGGCACCGAGGTGGTCAGCGTCCGGGTGTACGAGTTCCTCACCGCCCGTACCGACATCGGCGCGGCGGCCGCGCAGGCGGTCGTGCTGGCCGTGGTGCTCATCGTGTTCGTGCTGATCTATCTGCGCTTCTTCGGACGGAGGGTCAGCTGATGGACCGGGACATGGTCGAGACGGTGAGCCTGCGCTGGCTGCGCCGCCTGGTGATCGCCGCGTTCCTGGTCGTCACCGTCTTTCCCTTCTACTACATGCTCGTGCTCTCGGTACGCCCCATCGAGCGGCTGCTGCTCGACCCGGGCTCGCTGGTCATCGGCTTCGGCGAGTTGACCGTCGCCACGTACGCCGAGGTGCTCAAGGCCACCGACGACGGCGGTCAGGGATTCCTCACCTTCATCCGCAACAGCGGCATCGTCTCGGTCGCCGCGACAGTGCTCACGCTGCTCGTCGCGATCCCCGGCGCGTACGCGGTGGCCCGGCTCCGGTTCTTCGGCCGGCGCCAGGTCGACTTCCTGTTCCTGGCCGTCTACCTGTTCCCGTCGATAGTCATCGCGATCCCGCTGTTCGTGGTCTTCAGCCTCGCCGGGCTGCGTGGCTCGCTGTTGGGCCTGGTGCTGGTCTACATCTCGCAGACGCTGCCGGTGTCGGTCTACATGTTGAAGAACTACTTCGAGACCATCCCGGTCAGCCTGGAGGAGTCGGCGGCCATCGACGGCGCCGGCCGACTCGGCATCATCCGCCGGGTCAGCCTGCCCCTCGCCGCGCCATCGATCATGGCGGTCGCGCTCTACGACTTCATGATCGCCTGGAACGAGTTCCTCTTCGCCCTGCTCTTCCTGGTCGACAAACCGGACCGGTGGACGGTGTCGCTGGGGTTGTCCCTGCTCTCCGACGGCGTGGAGGTGCCCAAGACGGTGCTGATGGCCGGATCGGTCGTCCTCACCCTGCCCATCGTGATCCTCTTCTTCGCCAGTGAACGGCTGCTCACCGAGGGCCTGACCAGCGGCGCGGAGAAGGGCTGAGGTGTCTCAGTGATCGGTGGCAGCCCAGCGACCCGACACGCCGACCCCGTCGCCGCTGAGCTGCCACCGATCGGGGCGCCTGCCGGACCGGCCCGTCGCGCCCCGACCGGCCCGGTTACGGTGGCCGTATGGCCAACCCGACCCGCTGGGCGACCGACACCGGTCCAGAGCACTCACAGTGGTACATCGACAGGTTCCGCAAGCTCGCCGCCGAGGGAGCGGACCTGGCCGGCGAGGCCCGACTTGTCGACACGCTCGTCGCGCCCGGCTCGCGGATCCTCGACGCCGGCAGCGGCACCGGCCGGGTCGGCGCGGCCCTTTCCCAGCGCGGGCACACAGTGGTCGGGGTCGACGCCGACCCCGCACTGGTGGAGGCCGCCCGCGCCGACCACCCCGGCCCCCACTGGCTGGTCGCCGACCTCGCCGAACTGGACCTGCCGGCGCTCGGCGAGGCTGAGCCGTTCGACGCGGCGGTCCTCGCCGGCAACGTCCTCGCCTTCGTCGCCGCCGGCACCGAGCCGGAGGTGCTGCGCCGACTCACCGGGCACCTGCGCCCCGACGGCGTGCTGGCGGTGGGCTTCGGCACCGAACGCGGCTACCCGCTGACCGCGTTCGACGCCGACGCGGTAGCCGCCGGGCTGCGCCCGGAGCACCGCTTCGCCACCTGGGACCTGCGGCCGTGGCGCGACGACGCACCGTTCGCGGTCAGCATCCTGCGACGCCCGGCCACCTGACGCCGGACCGGCGGGAGCCCGGCGACCGCAACCGGCCCGGCGGGCCGCCGGCAGAGCGGAACCCGACCGGCGGGCGGCCGACCGCCTGAGCGACCGAACGACAGGCCTCAGGACGGTGCGGCGACGGCCCGGGCCGCGGCCGGGTCCAGGGTGGCGCCGGCCGGCACGAGGCTCACCAGGCCGGCGGGCAGCCGCACCGGTCGCACGTCGCGGTAGCCGAGCATCGCCAGCACCTCCCGGTCGGCCAGCACGTACCGCCGGCCCAGGTCGGTGACCACGGACAGCGCGCCGCCGGACGCGCCGGGCGCCGCGGTGGCCTCGACCACCGCGCCGCCACCCGGCTGCACCACCACGTGGTCGGCCAGCGCCGCGCCGCCGCTCGGCGCGGTCCGTGGGACGGCCGCCAGGTCCGGCAGTCGTACGCCCCGCAGCACCTCGCCCGTGCCGCCGTCGTCACCGATCCGGGCGCAGATCGCCGCGTCGTCGGCGCTGGCGAGCCGGGGCGGCACGGGCGGCGGCGCCGTCGGGCCGCTCGGCGCGAGATCGGGCAGCGTGGGCAGCGCGGCGAACCGGCCCAGCGTCATCGGTTCCGACTCCCCCTGCCCGGTGCGGGCCAACAGCAGCCCAGCCTGCAACTCGGTGATCCCGGCCAGCCCGTCGTCGAGCGCCACCGCGTACTGCCGGCCGCCGCCGGAGTTGCGCACCAGATAGACCTGACCGATCGTGGCGCCCGGCACGCGGGTGGAGGGTCGGCCCTCGCCGGGCAGCGCCAGCGGGGCCAGATCGACGCCTGCGGGAAGCGCGTTGAGCAGGGCGGGCGCGACCGGCACCGCGCGCGTCCGGGTGGTCGCCAGCGCGGCCAGCACCCGGTTGGGATCGCGGACCAGATACCGGCGCTGGTGCCACACGAGGTGCAGGCCGCCGTCGGGATGGCGCAGCAGCAGCGCGTCGTCGCCCAGCGGCCGACCGCCGTCGGGGTCGGTGCCGATCAGCAGCGCCGAGCGGGGGTCCTCGCTGCCGGCCGTCGAGCAGACCGTCCACGCCGAGGTCGCCAGCCGGCCGGGGGCGGGCAGCGAGTCCGGTGCGTCGGCGATGCCCAGGGGCAGACCGCGCGGCACGTCGTCGATCGAGCGTCGCGAGACCAGCACGGTCTTCGAGGAGTCCGCGCCGACGATCAGCAACGCCGACGCGTAGTTGAGCACCGGGTGCAGCTTCTGCTCCCGATAGACGAACCGGGCGCCGGACTCCTTCTCCACGATCACCGCGCCGGGGTCGCGCCAGCCCTTGCCACCGCCAGCGAACAGGCCGTAGAGCGCCGAACCCCCGAGCCCGATCGCCGCGACGAGGACGCTGGCCAGGCCCGCGCCCGCCAGCCGCCGAAACGGTGACTGGGCGGGGTCGGTCTCCCGCATCACCAGTGCGGCGACCGCCCGCTGGACGCTGAACTGGTAGGAGTGCAGCTGATCCTGCCGCGACGGCATGAGGTCCCTTCCGCTGGTTCGACCGGGCCACAGGATATGCGCTGCGTCGATGTCCCGTGGACCCTGCGTGGCCGTCCCGGCCCCGACCGGTACCATCCGGGGACGAATCCGGCGGCGAGAGGGCACCCGTGGGCGCGCGTTTCGAGGAGCTGGCCTGGCGGGAGACCCCGATCGGCGCGATCAGCCTGCGGCGGCGCCGCGATCCGGCGCTGCAGGTCGAGGTGTACGAGGTCAAGCTCGACGACGAGTACCTGATGTCCAGCCTCTTCCCCGTCGCCGAGATCGAGCTGGCCCGACTGGGCCTGGCCGAACTCACCGGCGACGCCCTCGACGTGGTGGTCGGCGGCCTCGGGCTGGGCTACACCGCGTGCACCGCGCTGGCCGACCCGCGGGTGCGTGCACTGCTCGTGGTGGAGGCCATCGAGGACGTCATCGACTGGCACCGGCGAGGGCTGCTGCCGTTCGCGGCCGGTCTCGCCGAGGACCCCCGGACCCGGTTCGCGCGAGCCGACTTCTTCGCCGCGGTGGCCGGCGACGACGGGTTCGACGCCGAGGAACCCGGGCGTCTCTTCGACGCGGTTCTGCTCGACGTCGACCACTCGCCGCGCAACGTCCTGCACCCGAGCCACGCCCCCTTCTACACGCCGGACGGGCTGCGCCGACTCGCCGCGCTGCTGCGCCCGGAGGGCGTCTTCGCGCTGTGGTCGGACGACCCGCCGGACGACGAGTTCATCGCGGCGCTCACGGAGGTGTTCGCGACCGCGCGGGCGCATGTCGTGCCGTTCGCCAACCCGCTGACCGGCGGCCAGTCCGCCAACACGGTCTACGTCGCCCACCGCTGAATCCCGCCCGCCACTCACCGGTCAGCGCGCCTGTCACGGACGACCACCGGTCACGATCACGCTCGCCCAGCGCGGTGTCACGCAGCGCGTCCACGGCGGGCTGGCGTTTCAGGTGGGCGGGATCGGGAAGGTGGCCCCGGGGTCGCCGCATCTCGCGCCGCGGCCGGGTTACGGGAGGTCGCGATGCGTGCCCTGCTCTGGGTCGTCGGTGTGGTCGCCGGCGTGCTGATTCTGCTCGGGCTGCTCCTCGAGGCGGTCCGCTGGCTGATCATCATCGGCCTGATCGCGCTGGTGATCGTGATCATCCTGGGCGTGGTCAAGGGACGGCAGGCCATGCACCACCAGACCCGCCGACGGTGACGCCGGCGCGGCTCAGAACCAGTCCGCGCGCATGTCGAGCGTGGTCCGGTCGAGGCTGTCCAGCAGGTCGAACTGCGGGCCCGTCCGGGGCAGCTCGGCCGTGAAGAAGTAGCGGGCCGCCTGCCACTTGCCGGCGTGGAAGGCGTCGCCGTCCTCCCGGGGCGGCAGCGCCAGCACCTGCTCCAGCCACATCCAGGCGATCACCACGTGCCCGACCGCCTCCAGGTAGACGCTGGCGTTGGCCAGGGCCAGCACCGGGTCACCGCCGGACCAGAGCCGCCGGGTGACCGCGACGATCCGGTCCACCGCGCCGGCCAGCCGGTCGGCCAGTTCGGCCGCCTCTCCCCCGGCCCGGCGGCCCCGGCCGACGGTGTCGCCGATGGTCTCGGTCAGCAGGAGCAGACCCGCGCCGTCGCGCATGGTCATCTTGCGCCCCAACAGGTCAAGCGCCTGGATGCCGTGGGTGCCCTCGTGGATCGGGTTGAGCCGGTTGTCCCGGTAGTGCTGCTCGATGTCGTGATCGCGCGTGTAGCCGGCGCCGCCGAGCACCTGGATCGCCAGGTCGTTGGCGGCCAGGCACCACTGCGAGGGCCAGCTCTTGGTGATCGGGGTGAGCACGTCCAGCAGCAGGTGCGACCGCTCGCGGTCGGTCTGCTGCGGGGCGGTCTGCTCCTCGTCGAGCAGCCGGGCGCAGTAGAGCACCAGGGCCAGGGCACCCTCGACGTAGCTCTTCTGCGCCAGCAGCATCCGCCGTACGTCCGGGTGGTCGATGATCGGCACCTGCGGGGCCGCGGGGTCCTTCGCGTCGACCGGCCGGCCCTGCGGCCGCTCGCGGGCGTACGCCAGGCTCTTGAGATAGCCGGTGTAGCCCAGCGCCATGGCACCGGCGCCGACACCGATCCGGGCCCCGTTCATCATGTGGAACATCTGGGCGAGCCCCTGGTGTGGCATGCCGACCAGGTGGCCGACGGCGCCGGGGCGACCGGCCGGGGTGTGGCCGCCGTCGCCGAAGCTGAGCAGGGTGTTGGTGGTCCCCCGGAAGCCCATCTTGTGGTTGAGCCCGGCGAGCACCACGTCGTTGCGGTCGCCGAGCGACCCGTCCGGCTCGACGAGCACCTTGGGCACGATGAACAGCGAGATGCCCTTCACCCCGGGTGGCCCGCCGGGAATCCGCGCCAGCACCAGGTGGACGATGTTCTCGGCCAGCTCATGATCGCCGCCGGAGATCCACATCTTGGTGCCGTAGAGCCGGTACGTCCCGTCCGGCTGCGGCTCGGCCCGGGTGGTGATGTCGGCCAGCGAGCTGCCCGCGTGCGGCTCGGACAGGCACATGGTGCCGAAGAACCGGCCCTCCAGCATGGGTCGGACGTACGTGTCGACCTGCTCGGCGCTGCCGTGCGCCAACAACAGCTTCGCGTTGCCCAGGGTCAGCATCGGGTACGCCGAGGTGGCCACGTTGGCCGCCTGGAACCAGGCGAAGCAGGCGGCGGCGACGGCCTGCGGCAGTTGCAGACCGCCGACCGAGGCGTCCAGCCCGGCGGTGAGCAGACCCGTCTCGGCGAAGCTGTCCAACGCCGCGCGCACCTGCGGGATCAGCCGCACCCGCTGCCCGTCGAACGTCGGTTCGGCAAGGTCGGCGGCCCGGTTGTGCGGGGCGAACTGCTCGGTGGCCACCCGCTCGGCGAGGTCCAGCGCGTCGTCGAAGGTCTCCCGGGAGTGCTCGGCGTAGCGAGGGCGCTCGACGAGCTGCGACACCCGCAACCAGTCGTGCAGCAGGAAGTCCAGGTCACGGCGGGACAGCAGGGTGGACGGCACGGAACTCCTCGGCGGGCTCGGGTCTGTCGGGCGGGGGCGGCGGCCCGGCGTCGCCCCGACCCATCCTGACCGATCCACCGGGAGCACACCACCGCCGCCCGTCGGCGGGCGTCATTGTCGTACCCGTCGGCTAGCGTCCCTGCCCGTGACCGCACCCGGAGACGTCGACCCCGAGGTTCTCGACCGGCTACGCCCGATCTGTCGCGGGTTGCCGGAGACCTACGAGGAGCCGGCCTGGGTGGGCACACGTTGGCGGATCCGCCGGCGCACCTTCGCCCACGTGCTCACCGTCGACCCCGACCGTCAGGGGGCGCACGCGCGCGCCGCCACGCTCGACCGGCCGGCCTGCCTGTTGGTCTTCCGATCACCGCTCGACGAGATCGCCGGTCTCCTGAGCGTCGGGCACCCCTTCTACAAGCCGGACTGGAGCCCGAACGTGCTGGGCATGATCCTGGACGCGGACACCGACTGGGACGAGGTGGGCGAGCTGCTCACCGAGAGCTACCGCGTGCAGGCGCCCAAACGGCTCGCCGCACTTGTCGACGGGCCCGGCTGAACGCGCCCGGCGCCCGCCGTGCCGGCGTGTGGCCGGCAGCGCACCGGCGTCCGCCGTCTCGGCGTTTCGCCGGGGCCGGCACGGGGATACCGCGCCAACGGTGGCGGGTCATCGACGGGAATCGGCGACGCCGCCCGTCGCGTGAGGAGCGGCAGATGTCCAGGCTTGGCACCGAGGAGGACCTTCGGTTGACGCCAGTGCTCGTCGAGGACCGGGTGTGCACAGGTGTGACCACCCTGCGGGGGCGGGTCTTCCTGAGCTACCCGGCGGCGGACCGGCCGGGCGTGCAGGTGGCGGAGGCGCTGCCGGACGGCGGCCGCAACCCGTACCCGGACGCCGCGTGGAACGAGCCGGACCAACCGCCGGACGGGACGTTCGTGCACGTCAACGGGTTGCGGGCGGGCCCGGACGGCCGACTGTGGATCGTCGATTCGGGGTCCCGGCAGCTCGGCGGTGAGCAGGTGCCCGGCGGCGCGCGGCTGATCGCCGTCGACGTGGCCAGCGACCGGGTGGATCGGGTCTACCACCTCGACGACGCGGTGCGCCCGCACAGCTACGTCGACGACGTCCGGTTTCATGGCGACATCGCGTACCTCACCGACGCCGGCATGCCCGGCCTCCTCGTGCTGGATCTCGATTCGGGTCGGTGCCGACGGGTGTTGGACGGGCACCCGAGCACGGTGGGCGGGCCCGTGGTCGCCGACGGCCGGGCGCTGCGGGATCCCAGCGGCGCCGAGGTGTGCCTGAACGCCGACCAGCTGGAGGTGTCGCCGGACGGTCGGTGGCTGTACTACCAGCCGGCCTCGGGTGGGATGTCCCGGATCGGCACCCGCTGGCTGGACGACCCGACGCTGTCCGCGGAGGAGTTGGCCCGGCGGGTCGAGCCCTGGTGGGACACGCCCAGCACCGGCGGGACGGCCATCGACGCGCTCGGCACCATCTACGTCAGCGATGTGGAACGACGTCGCGTGCTCGCCCTGGCGCCGGACCGCAGCGTCCGTACGCTCGTCGCCGACCCGCGTCTGGCCTGGGTGGACGCGATGTGGCTCGACGCCGAGGGTCACCTCTGGCTGCCGGCGGCCCAACTGCACCTGACCGCCGGCCTCAATGGCGGCCACGCGGCCGTCGACTATCCGGTCCGGATCTACCGGATGCCTGTCGACGCCGGTCCGCCCCCGATCGACCACGCCTGACGGCGTTATTCCTGAGAAGCGGTCGGTGCGGATCACGTCGTGTCGCCGTCACGGACCTCAACCATCCATTGTGTACGGCAGCTGGTGCGGGCCGGCGACGGACCACCTGCCGGTCACCCGCTGCCGGCGCAGATCGCCGCTCGCCTCGGCGCGACCTGCGGTGGGTGGGAGTCCTCGATATCCTGCCTCGCATGCATCGAAGCCGTGTGTACGCGTTGCTGATCGACGCGCCCGAGGCGGAGGCCGCGCGGGCGGCGGAGTTCTGGTCGGCGGCGCTCGGCGTCGACACCCGGACCCATCCGGCCGAGCCGCAGTTCGTCGGCCTGCACGAGGCGTTGCCGGGCCTGGTCACCGCCGTCCAGTCCGTCGACGACGCGCCGCGCTACCACCTCGACATCGAGACCGACGACGTGGCGGCGGAGACCGCCCGACTGGTCGGTCTGGGCGCCACCGAGGCGTCGCAGTGGTTGGAGTGTCGGATTCTGCGGGCGCCTGGCGGGCACCTGCTCTGTGTGCTGCCGGTCGAGAGCCCACCCGAGGTGTTCGACGCCCAGTCCCGAACCTGGTCGTGACGCGCCGGGCTGTCGGAGGGCGGCGCTAGGGTTCCGGCCATGGCGGATGTGGTGTTGGTGGCGGGCGCGTGGCTGGGGTCGTGGGCGTGGGACGAGGTGGTGCCGGGGCTGCGGGCCGCCGGCCACCGGACCTGTCCCCTGACCCTCTCCGGTCTCGCCGAGAGGCGGGGCGTGCCCGCCGGTCAGCAGACCCACGTGCAGGACATCGTCGGCGAGATCGAGCGACGCGACCTGCGCGACGTGGTGCTAGTCGGGCACAGCTACTCGGGCATCCCGGTGGGTCAGGCCGCCGGGCGGATCGGCGACCGGTTGACCCGGGTGGTCTACGTCGACGCGGAGGTGCCGGTCGACGGCCTGTCGTTCGCGTCCGGCTGGTGGCAGGGCCAGGCGGCGTTCGGGTCGGTGCTCGCCGACAACGGCGGCGACTGGCCGCCGCTCGACGTGGCCGAGTTCGACGGTCAGGGGCTCACCGACGAGCAGATCGCGCGGCTGGTCAAGGGCTGCACCCCCCACCCGGGCGCCACGCTTACCGAGCCGGCCGTGCTGGCCCGCCCGCTGGGCGAGCTGCCGACGACGTACGTCAAGTGCCTGCTCGACGGGCCGGAGCCCAACGACACCGTGTCCGCGCTGCTGACCAGCGAGCAGTGGCGGCTGGTCACGATGGCGACGGGCCACTGGCCGATGTTCTCGCAGCCCGACGAGCTGGCCCGGTTGCTGGTGGAGCAGATCGGCTGACTCTCCGCGTGCGCCGGCCCGGCGGGTCAGGTCACGGCGTCGTCGAGGGTCCTGATGCGGCGCACCGGGGACGCGAGCAGCCACAGCACGGCGAGCATGCCGCCCACTCCGGCGACGACCAGGGTCGGCCGCAGCCCGATGGTGGTGCCCAGCGCGCCGCCGACCAGCGCGCCGAGCGGCCGGATGCCGTAGTTGACGGCGCTGTACGCGCCGGCCCGACGACCGCGCGCGTCGTCGGGTGTGACGGCGGTGAGCAGGGCGTTGAGGTTGACGTCCATCAGCATCACGCCGACGCTGGACACCAGCTCGATGGCCGCGAGCATGGCCACCTTCGCCCAGGTGGGGCCGGCGACCAACGCCGTCAGCGCGAGCGGCGCGGGGAAGACCACCGCGCCGATCATCGCGGTGCGGCCCAGCCCGATGGCCCGCGAGACGCGGGGCGCCAGGGCCGCGCCGGCGAGTCCGCCGAGCGCGCCGATGCCGAACGCGACGCCGATCGCGCCGGCCGACAGGCCGAGTTCACGGTTGGCGTAGAGCACCAGCAGCGCCGTGGCGATGAAGGTGAAGAAATTGACGGTGCTGGTGCAGCCGAGCGCGGCACGCAGCACCGGGTGGCGCAGCACCAGCGCGAAGCCCTCGCGGACCAGGCCGAGCGTGGACGTCCGCCGTGGCGGCGGAGGCGGCTCGGTGACCGGGATGCGCCGCAGCAGCAGCGCGGACGCGAGGAAGGACACCGCGTCGACGAGGATCGCCACCGGCGCGCTGAGCGCCTGGACGAGTCCACCGCCGACGGCCGGGCCGGCGATGAACGAGAGGGACCGGCTCACGCTGAGTTTGCTGTTCGCGTCCACGTACGCCGACCGCGGCACCAGGGCGACGAAGAACGCCTGTTGTCCCAGGGCGAACAGCACCGCCCCGGCGCCGGTGAGCAGCGCCACGAGGTACAGCTGGGTGAGGGTGACCGCCCCGAACAGGTAGGCCGCGGGCAGGCTGAGCAGCACCGCCGCGCGCAGCAGATCCGCGATGATCAGGAGTCGACGCTTGTGGGTGCGCTGGTCCACCCACGCGCCGAGGAACAGGCCCAGCAGGTTGGGCAGCCAGATCAGCGCGGTGAGGACGCTGACCTGCACGGGCGTCGCGGCGAGCAGGGAGACGGCGATCAGCGGCAGGGCCAGCTCGCTGACCCGGTCGCCGAACGCGGTGATCGTCTGGCCGATCCAGAAGGTGCGGAACCGCCGGTCGCGTCCCAGCGCCGGTGCGGGTGGGGCGTCGAGCGCCGTCATGACGTGGACGAATCGTCGCCGGCCTCGGGCAGCAGGTAGCGCAGCATCCGGACGAGCTGGGCGCCGTCCGGCGTCGTCTCGTCGTCCTTGCGCCGCACGTACGGGGCGAGCAGCTCCTCGATCGCGTCTTCCAGGTGCCGCAGCTCGTCGGGTGTGGCGACGAAGCTGGTGTCGGCCACCCCGGCCAGCCCGCGCCACTCGGCGTCCAGCCGGGGTTCGTCGTGCAGCAGCCACTGCTGGGGCGCGTCGGCGTAGCGGGCGAACATCTCGCCGCGCAGCTGTCGGGCGGCGGCCTGCCCCTCGGCGTCGTCGGGCAGCGTGAAGCGGAAGCCCCGGGCGGCCGCCTGCCACCAGCGCTCCCGCTTGCTGGTGGCGCCGTCGGCGTCGGTGACGAGGCCGAACGTCGCGAGGTGGCGCAGGTGCCAGCTGACCACCGACGGCGTGGCGCCGACGTGCGGCGACAGGCCGGTGGCCGTGGCCGGGCCGTGCCGCTGGAGCCGGTCGAGGATGGCCAGCCGGACGGGGTGCGCCAGCGCCCGCAGCGCCTGCGGCTCGGTGATCTCGAAATCCCCGTACGGATTCTTGAGAGACATGTTTCGAAAGTAGTCTCTCAGGTCCGCCGGAGCAACCCCCGGGCCGCCGCCTCGCCCTGGGCACCCCCCGTTCAGCCGCCCAGGGCGAGGCGAGGATCAGGTGACGTTCGGCAGGTCCGTCGGCGGGATCACGCCGTTGGCGATCGGCAGACCCGTCCCGTACGCGGAGACGCCGCCGAGGGCCGCTCTGGTCAGCGTGGTGCACCCGGTGAGGGCGACGGTGTCGCTGGTCCGTTGCACGCCGAGCACGAACATCGCTCCGGTGTTGTACGAGAAGTCCTCGAACGGCGCGGTCACCAGCAGCTCCGGCGTCCCGTCGTTGGTCACGTCGAGGATGCGTACCGTGCTGCCGAACGCCTCGCTGGGCTGCGGGTTGGCGTTGATCAACGAGTGGCCCTCCTGGAACGTGGAGTCCAGTCCCGACTGCAGGCCCGACGCGCCGCCGAGGAAGACGTGGACCATGCCCTGCCCGCTGCCCGCGCCGGAGTCCTCCCCGGGGACGCCGACCGCGAGATCGTCCGCGCCGTCGTTGTCGAGGTCGCCGACCGCTAGCGCGGCGCCGAACTGGTCACCGGCCTCGGCGCTCCCGCCCACGCCCGGTGAGCTCTGCGAGATGACAAGCGTGCGCGCGCTGCTGATCAGGTCGGTGCCGCCGCGCAGCACGACAAGGGCACCGGACCTGCTGGGACCGCCCTTGTACTGGTCGGCGTAGACCACGACGTCGGCGTTGCTGCCGCCGTGGAAACGACCGATCGCGACGCTGCTGTAGCTCCCGCCGGTCTTCGTCTTGTCCACACACACCGACGTGCTGCCGGTCACCGTCACACCGCCTGCGGAACCCTTGAGGGCATACACGCAGCCCTGCGCACCCGTCGTACCGCTGACGTCCTCGCCCTCGACGTTGATCACCAGGTCGTCACGGCCGTCGCCGGTGAGGTCGCCAGCCGCGACCGATGAGCCGAAGTGGTCGTTCTTCTCCGCAGTCCCCCCGATGCCGCTGGTCTCCTGCCCGAACGCGGCCGCGTTGTCGACCCGCAGGCCACTGCTCCCCCCGTACAGCACCCAGACGCCACCGGCCGCGCCGACGGTGCCGATCGCCTCGCCCGGGGTGCCGACGGCGAGATCGGCGTACCCGTCGCCGTTGAAGTCGCCGGTGGTGAGGCCCGCGCCGAAGTAGTCGTTGGTCTCGGCGTCACCGGGGACGGTGCCGCTGTTCTGGGTGATGAACGCGTTGCCGTTCGCGATCAGGCCGAGGTACGGCGGCGTCGGCTGCCCGTACAGGATTGTCACCGCGCCGGCGTTGGCGACCGCGCCGATGGACTCCTTCGGATTGCCGATGGCCACGTCCGCGCGCCGGTCACCGTTGAAGTCGCCGGTGACGATCTGCGCGCCGAAGTTGTCTGTCGTCTCCGGCGAGTCGAGCACCGACGGGTCGTTCTGGTGCAGGAGCGCCACGGGTTGCCCGGGGACCGTGCTGCCGCCGGGGATCACGTAGACCGACCCGCCGACTTCGTTCGGCGCGGTGGGGTCGGGGAACCCGACGGAGCGGGCGCCGCTGGCCACGACGATGTCCGGGATCCCGTCGCCGGTGACGTCGGCCCGGCTCGCCGGGCCCGCGGCGGCCGCGATGCCGACGTCGGCACCACCCTCGACGGCGGGCTGTGCGGCTGCGGACGGGCCCGGCACCGCGACCGATGTCAGGACCGCGGCGACCACGGCTGCGGGCAGAACTCTCCTGCGTTGGTTCACGAAGATTCTCCTCTGGGTACTCGAATTCCTCACGGCCTGGTCCGGAGGTCGTAGAAGCGGTACGCGGCCCGGGCCGACAGGCCGGGCATAGCAGTGCTCGTGACATCGATGCCGGCCTCGATCGACTCCGTCACGCACTTGCCGCGGGACTCGTACGAGCAGGTGTCGATGGCCATGGCGACCCCGGACACTGCCTGCGCCGTCGCGCCCAGCTGGGCGACGCGTTGGGCTGCTGGGCCGACGCCGCCACAGCCGTAGAAGGCGGCGCACCCGACGGCCACCCCGGAGCCGACGACGTTCACGGCGGCTCCGATGGCGTGCGTCCATTCGAACGCGCTGCGGTGCTCGTGCACGAACCGCGCGACGACCCAGTGCTTCCTGGGCGGCTGCCGGTCGCGCTGCGGCAGCGAGTGGCAGCCGCGCTTGAGGTTCCAGCAGACCGACATGCGGTCCGATCGCTGGTAGACCCGCCGGTAGATGCGCGCCTCCCGCCGCTCCGACCGGTAGGCCAGTTGGCGGTAGCGGTTGCGCTGCTTCTTGTTCTTTGTGCTCGCCGCCAGCCGGAGAAGACCCGCCATGCGTTGCGGGCAGTCGCCCGGAATGCAGAGCCCACTCGGGTCACTCAGGGTCGTGGGGTTGTTGTCGGCGTACGCGTAGGCGTTCTGACTGGCCGGGTTGTCCGTGTTCAGCAACGGGTCGGGGCTGGTGAGCCGGCCGGTGAGCGGGTCGTGCTGACGGTTGTCCAGGGCGACCAGCGACGTCGACGCGTCCTCGACCTTGCCCAGGTAACCGCGATCGGTGCCGCTGATGGTGTCGCCACCACGGTGCGCCCCGTACGGCAGGTACCGCTGCCGGGAGACACCGTCGCCGCTCACGCGGTGTGTGGCGCCCGGCGTCGTGGCGTCGACGGCGAACTGGACGCTGCCCTGCTCGTCGGTGAGCAGGAAGCGGACGCCGCCGGAGGTCCGCATCGCCGCCAGGTCGTCGCCCAGTTGGTAGAACCGGGTGGCGGAAACGGAGCTGGTGAGGACGAGTTCCACGCCGTCGAGATACAGCGTCGTGGCACCGGGGGCCCGCCGGATCAGCCGCGTCCCGTCGGCGTCGTAGACGTAGCCGGTCGTGGCCCCGGCGGTGGTCTGTTCGGTGAGCCGCCCGCCCTCGTCGTACGACGAGGTGGTGGTGACCCCGTCGACGGTGCGCGAGGTCTCCTGGCCGTCGGCGTCGTAGGCGAAGGTGTCGGCGCCGACAGCGCTGACGGCCTGCGGTCGGACCGCCTCCGGTCCCGGTTGGGGATAGCGGTAGGTCCGCGACTCGCTCCCGGACGTGACAGACGTGATGCTTCCGGTGGGGTCGTAGGCGTAGGTCAGCCGGTACGGGTCCAATCCGCCGCCGTCAGCTGATCCGGATCCCCCGGCGCAGGTCCCCGCCGTGGTGGTCCAGGCGTCGGTCAGCCGCTGCAACCCGTCGTAGCCGAAGCACTCGGCCTGCCCGGTGGTGCCGTCGGCCACCTGCCGCACGTTGCCGACGGCGTCGTACCCGTACTCGTCGGACTGCACGGTGCGGGGCGTCGACGTGTCGGCGCCGGCGGTGGCGCCGAGGCCGACGAGCCGCCGCTCGCCGCGGTCCTCGTAGCGGTAGCTGCGGCGCACCTCCCCCGCGCCGCCGTAGTCACGGCTCTTCACCGGGCCGAACTCGTGGTACGCCGTGCCGCTGACGTAGGTGCCCAGCTCGCTGGCGAGGGTGTCCGCAACGCCGGTGCCGGTGTAGCCCTGGTGCACGGTCTCCTGGGCCAGACCGTTGCCCGCCGGGTAGGTGGTGTCCGTCAGGTGGTCCGCGCGGTCGTAGCCGTAGGTGATCTCGTACGTGCCGGCGAGGCTCTTCTCGCTCGTCGGCACGACCCATCGCCTCCCGGTGACCCGGTAGCGGTCGTCGTAGCTGGCCACCTCGGTCCGGTACCTGTCGGTGCCGACGTGGCGGGTCGTGGCGGCGAGCCGTCCCTTCCCACCGGGAACCGTGTCGTAGGTCCACTCGGCGAGCCTCGTGCCGGTCTGCACGTCGCCGGACCAGGTGACGCTGCGCCGCCCGAGGGCGTCGTAGCTGTAGCTGACCTTCTTGCGCAGGGCGTCGGTGGCGGATGCGACCCGGCCGACGCCGTCGTAGGTGTAGGTGGTGAGTCCGGCGTTCGGGTCCTTCGCGGTGAGACGCTGACCGAGCCAGTCGTAGGTGTAGGCCGAGACGTCTCCGGCGGGATCGGTGACCGACGCGAGGTCACCCCGGGGGGTGTAGGTGTACGAGGTGGTCGGTGCCCCGGGTTGTGGCGTCGACACGCCGGCCGGCAGGTTCTGCTGGGTCTGGACGACCCGGTCGAACGCGTCCTGCCAGCTGCCGGTCCGGCCGCCGACCGGTGGCGTGACGATCGTGCCGTTGCCGAAGTTGTCAGTCGTCGTGCGTGCCGTGGCCGCGCCGAGTCCGTACACGGTCGAGAGGGCCTCCCGTTCCAGCGCGTCGTACTGCCGCTCGGTCCACGACGGGACCGTCGAGGTGGCCGGGTTGAGCAGCAGGTCCGGGTTGTCCCCCGCGGCGGTGCTGTTCCACATCGGCTGGGACGTGCCCGCCGTCAGACCCCGGTCGTCGTACGCGGTGACGGTGACGGTGCGGCCGGACCCGCTGGGGGCGGGCGCCTGCACCTCACGGGTACGCCCCAGACCGTCGAGGTAGGTGTGGGTGGTCAACCACTCGACCCGCGTCCCGGCCAGGGTCTGCAACTGGCGGGCCGTCACGACTGTGGGCCTGCTCGGCTGCTCGGCGCCGGTGGCGGTGATGCGGTAGGTGAACTCGTACGAGGGCGTGGTGGTGCCCGTCTGCTGCTCCGTGGGCAGCCACACCTTGCGCAGCCGCCCGACGCCGTCGTACGCCGATGTGGTGGTGCGGCCGTTGACGTCGACGTTCCTGTCCTCGGTGTCGTCGAAGGCGGGCGACGGGTAGCTGGTGGCGGTGAAGCCCTTGGGGTCGGTGACGCTGACCCCGTCGCTCGGGAACCCGGTCGCCGGTCTGTAGCCGGTGCGGGTGACACCGTCGGGGTTGGTCTCGGTCAGCTCCCGCCCGTAGTCGTCGTAGGTGTTGCGCACCCAGTTGTACGTGCCGTCGGCGGTGTGGGAGCGGACCTCGGTGGGGTTGCCGTCGGTCGGCTCGTTCACTCCGTCGCCCGGTCCGGTGGCGCCGTCGTAGAGCGTCACGGTCCGGTCGACGACCGGGCCGGGGCACCGCAGGCTCTGGCCGTCCGGGTCGCCGGCGTGGGTCTCCCTCCGTTCGACGAAGTCGAGCATCCACTGCCCGGCCGCGGTGTTCTGGGCGTAGCCGATCTCGGTGCACACGCTGTCGGCGACACCCGTCTCGCCGAGGTCGGCCTCCCGGGTAACCAGGCCGCCGTTGCCGACGGAATAGCCGTCGGACCGCTTGGCCCTCTCGCGCCAGGTGCCGTCGCCGCGCCGGTCGCGCCGGTACTCGTAGGCCGGGCGCACCATGTGCACGTCGTGGGATCCGGGCCCGTCCGCGATGATCCCGGAGTCCCAGTAGGTGCTGCGCGAGGACTCCAGCTCGGTCAACGAGTTGTCGGCGTTACGCCGGTAGCGCTGTTGTTGCAGCACCGTGCCCGCCAGCTGCGGGTCGTCCGGCCAGGGCTGGCCCGTGTAGTCCTTGACCGCCTCGGTGCGGGCACTGCCGGAGCCGAGCAGGTCCCCGTTCATGCCTCGGAAGTACCGGGTGTCGGTGATGCTCTGGCGGTCCGCTCCGCCGCTGCCCTCGGTGACCCGCACGGTCTGGTAGCCACGCCAGTCGGTCCAGTCCATGTCCTTGGCGGCGACCGTCAGCTCGTCGTCGCGGTGCCACGCCGGCCACGGCACGAGCTGGTCCACCCCGTACGCGTAGGAGGTGCTCATGGTCGGTGAGCCGCCCACCAGGTCGACCTGGTCGACCTTGGTCACCAGGTACCTGTGGAACACGCCCTTGACGGGGTTGGTGGCGCCCTCCGGCTTGAAGCGCACCCGGAAGCACTCGTAGCGGTTCTGGTCCCACAGCACCCCCGCCTCCCACCCGGTGTTCTCGCCGCCGGCCGGGCAGGTCGTGGCCGGGGACGCGTGTCCGTAGCTGACCCGGGTCTCGCCGCCGAGGCCGTTGCGCACCACCGACAGCCGTCGCATCTGCAACTGCTGCGCGGTGGTCGTGTAGTCCTGACGGTTGCCGAGGAAGATCCCGTCGAACGCGACAGGTGGCAGTGTCACCGTCTCGCCACCCCACAGGCCCGCCTGCTGGATGCTGTTGAGCCACAGCGACGGCGTGGTGCCGTCCGGGGTGGGCGGGAAGGCGAACGTCGGCCGCCACCGTGTCGTCTCCTGCCACGTCTGTGCCTGCGCGTTCCACACCTGGGCCGAGATCAGGTCCAACCGGCTGGTGCTGAAGAACGTCGGTGAGTACTTCGCGCAGCCGGCGCCGTCGGCGCAGACCAGGTCGGTCGGCACGTCCGGGTACGACGTGGCGTTGGCCGCCGAGACGGCCGGGCAGGAGGCGGTCGGGTTGGCGATCCGCTGGGTGCAGCGGCCGACCGCGGTGAAGTCGACCTGCGCGCTGGGGTGCTGGCCGGCCAGCATGCCGTACTCGATCCGGTCGAGGTGGCCGCCCCGGTCGTAGCGGTAGGTGGCGCCACCGTTGGCCTGCCGGTAGTTGTTGGTCTCGGGCGTCCAGTACACGGCTGTCACGTTCTCGTTCGCGTCGACCACCTTGTCGAGGTTCCAGCGCCAGGTCTGGCGGCAGGGCACCGGCGCGGTCGAGTGGCACGGCTCCCCCGCGTCGTCGCCGACGACGGGCACGGTCCAGTTCGAGTCCTTCCGGTTGCCGAAGGTGTGCTGCTCGCCGTCCGGTGTGGACACCACCCAGTACTCGCCGGTGTTGTCGTCGTTCGACCCGTTGAACCGATGCTCGATCTTCCAGCCGCGGTCGTCGCGCATCCGGTAGGTGCCGTCCGCCGTCTTGATCAGCTCGGTGGAGACCCCGTCCAGGGACAGCACGAACGCGGCGCCGTCCTCGTCCCCGGAGTACGGCGACACCCAGCACAGGTCGGCGTGGTACGCATCTCCGTCCTCGACGCAGGACCGGTACCGCCGCTCGATGAATCCGATGCCGAGGTTCCACCCGAGCCCGACCCAGGACGCCTGGTTGTTGGTCGAGGACGTACGTCCGTCCACGGTGGAGGAGTCGTAGTCGAGGGACAGGTCCGGGGCGTCGCCTCCGACCGAGGGTGGCAGCCGCAGCGGGTAGGACTCGGTGAAACTGCCGGAGTTGGTTCCCGCGGTCCACTTCTCGGCCGGGGACAGGTCGGTCGCGCGGTAGTCACCGGTTCCGGTCCCCGACGCGGCGGCGGTCACCGCGTACACCTGATCGGGGCCGCTGTCGACGTCCGCCGACAGGCGGCCGGCGGCCAGGTCGTTGCGGGCGGCCACCGGAACGGGTGTCCGGACGCACTCGCGGGTCACGCACTGCGGAACACGGACCAGCCGCAGCCGGTCGGCGAGGTTCCCCCCGTAGCCGTAGCGGAAGCGCGAGTAGTCGACGTCGAGGTGGACCCGGCCCGATCCGCCGGCGCGACGGGACAGCCTGAACGCCGTCCCGACGCTGTCCAGCGCCGCCCGGCTCTCCTGGTCGAGCAGCTCCACCCGGACCTCGGCAGGCGCGACTCCGGTCCCGGTCGCGGACACTTCGATCGGCAGCGAGCCGGCCCGCACCGGATGTCCCGGGGCGAGCGTGACGTCGACAGTGCCGGCGGCCGGCCAGTGCGGTGCCGGCAACGGCGTGGCCGCGTCGGCCTCCGGGTCCGGGGTCGTCCGGACGCGGGGAACCGTCCTGCCGGGCACCGAGCGCTCCCGGGGCGAGCCGGAGGCGGCGTGGGCCGGCGTCGGAGCCACCACCGTCGTACCGGCTGCGGCGACGATCGCGACGACGCTCACCGCGCCGAGCACCCACCTGGCGAGATAACGTCCGGTACGCATGGGTCTCCTTACGTCCACGCGGCCGAGGCGGGGCCGCCGGCTCGCTGCGCCGCGGGCCCGGGCGGCCCGAAGCCCCCGTGCGACTGGCGCGCACGACAGCGATCAGGGCGTCAGCTTGCGCGGCACCGGGACCACGCCGCCCGCCATGTCGGTCGATCGGAGACGTCTCGGGACCTCTCCCCTGAGGACCTGCACGAACGCGGCCGACACGGGTACGTCCCGGGATATCGAGCGACGACGTTGAGTCACGTTGGCCGGGGCGCTAATCTGACAACCGGTCACATTGCCGACGGCGAATGGTCCGATTCCCTTGACGAAGACCCGCTCGCGATCCCCACGGGGGTTGGTGGCGCCGCGGAGCGCGTCGTGAGGTGGCGGACCCTGCCGGGGACGCTGGACCAGCACGCGCATCTTCTGGTCGTCCGGTTACGACAGCTCAAGGATCACAGCGGGCTGAGCCTGAAGGCTCTGGGGACGAAGACGGCGTTCAGCGCCTCCTCCTGGGAGCGGTACCTCAACGGCAAGGCGCTGCCGCCCGAGACGGCGGTCGTCGCCCTCGCCGAGATCACCAGAGCCGATCCGGTCCCCCTGCTCGCTCTGCTCGCGGCAAGTCAACGGGTCGAGCCACCGTCCACCGAGGTCCCGGCGTCCGGTGACGCGCACGGGCCGGAGCCAGATCGGGCCGAGCCGCGGGTCCGGGTCGCTGCGCTGTCCGTCGCCGGGGGCGCGCTGCTGCTCTCCGCCGTCACCTCGATCCTGTTGCTCGTCGATCCCTGGCGCGAGGACGACCCCGCGGTGGCGACCGACGTCGGCAGGTACGCGTGCACGTACACCCAGCAGGGTGACCTGCTGTTCGCCGGCAACAGCACGACGACGTCACACCTGGTGATGCGCAACAGCACCGGTCCGGACGCCGCCGAGGTGCAGTGTCTGCTGCGACGCCACAACCTGTCCCCCGGCGAGGTGGACGGGTACTTCGGCGAGCACACCGAGGCCGAGGTGAAGCGGTTGCAGCTGCAGGATCATCTGCCCGCCGACGGGATCGTCAGCCAGCAGACGTGGCAGTTGTTGCGGCATGTGCGATGAGCGAGGGACCGGCGATGGCGTACCCACCGAACGCGACCCGCTGGCGCGCGCTCCCGCGCACGCTGCCCGCGCCGTGCGCCCTCCTGGTCACCGAACTGCGGGACCTGAAGGACCGTAGCCGCCTGAGTCTGGACCAGCTGGCGGCGACGACCGCGATCAGCAGGTCGTCGTGGGAACGCTATCTCAACGGCAAGCAGTTCCCGCCCCGCCAGGCGGTCCGGGCGCTGTGCGAGGCCGCGGGTGAGCCCGACGACAGGGCTCTGAGGTGCTGGGACGTGGCCGACGCGGCCTGGAGCGGCCGCGCGCAGACCGCCACCGGTGCGACGAGCGCATCCGACGTCGCGCGCACCGACGCACCGCCCCGGCGGCGCCCCGGGCGCACGCGCCGAGCGCTGCTGGCCGCCTCCGACCTGGTCGCCACACGTCCGGTGGCCAGCGCGGTCGGGGTCGCCCTGGCGTGCGCGGCGATGGTCACGCCGGCCGCCGTGGTCCACGCGTCCCGCGCCGCCACCGTCGCGGGCCCCCGCCCACCCATCTGCGAGCTGCAAGCCTGCGAGGGCCGCAACCCCCGCACCACCGCCTGCGAGGACCCTGTCACTGTGGCGTCCCACACCGCGGCGGACGGCACCCGGCTGGAGATCCGCCTCAGCCCGAGCTGCCGGGCCGGTTGGATCCGCACCTGGCCCACGCACGCCGGCTTCCGCCTTGAGATCAGCGGACCGGACGCCCGCCCGCAGACCACCGTCACGGCGGCCCCGACGACGGACCAGCAGGTCACCACCACGGCGATGATCGCCGCACCCGACCCGTCGAGCCTGCGCGCCTGCTACTACCCCGCCGGCGACCAACCAGGACGGGAGTGCTTCGGCGTCACCGACTGACGGTGCCGCCGCTCAACTCACCCCGAGCCGGGCCAGCGGCTCGACGAGTTCCCGCTCCTCGTAGCTCAGGTGCGACAGCAGGGCGTCGGTCAGCAGGTTCACCGCGGCGCGCAGCTCGGCCAGCCCGTCCGGCGCCCCGACGTACGCGACAAGCGCCTTGTCGACACCCTCGAGCACGTCGTGGATGACGTGGTGCTCCTGCTCCAGCCGGTCGACCACCGGGCGCAGCCGCGGGTCGGCCTGCCGCAGCCGCGGAAAGAGGGCCTGGTCCTCGATGGTGTGGTGGGTGGTGACGATGCGGCAGTAGGACTCGCAGTACGCGCCCAGCGTCCACCGGTTCTGCCGCATGGTCATCGTGTTGATCTGCGAGCGCGCCGCGCCGGCGTCGATCTCGCCCGCGGCGACCTGCTCGATCAGGTCGTGGATCTGGGCCAGCTCGCCGCGCAGGCCGTCGTGCACCTGCACCAGGTGCTGGCCGGTGGCCTGCTCGTGTGCCGTGTAGGTGCGCGTCGGGTCGGGCGCGGGCCCGGTGGGACGGGCGGACTCGTCCCAGACCTGCCGGTCGCTGAGCCGCCGGCCGTCGTCCGGGGTCGGCACCACAGCGAAGGCCCCGGCGGTCACCCGCGCGCGGGTCGGCCGCGCGGAGCGCGCGACGAGCGCCGCCGGCTCCGCGGCCACCACCGGCTCGGCGGGAGTACGCGTCGACGTGGCGCCACCGTCGCGTTCGGCCGCGACCAGTTCGCGCACGGCGGGGGCCACCTCGCCGGCGAACCGGCGCAGGTCGTCGGGGTCGTCGCTGGCGAGGATGAACGTGCCGACGCCGTCGCCCAGCGCCAACTCGACCAGCTCCCGCACCCACTGTTCGGCGGGTCCGTGCAGCGGGCCGCCCCCGGCCGACGAGAAGGTGCCGGAGATGTTCAGCAGCCGGCGGACGTCGCGGGGCGAGCGGCCCGCCTCCTGCGCGGCGTCGTCGATGATCTTGTTGCCTCTGGCCAGGTCACCGGGCTGAAGGTAGTCCAGTGACGGCAGCCAGCCGTCGGCCCGGCGACCGGTGAGCGCGAGCATGCGCGGCTTGTACGCCCCGAGCCAGATCGGCACCGCGTGGGCCGGGGCCGGGCCGCGCTTGGCCCCGACCACCCGGTGGAACTCGCCGTCGACCCGCACGCCACCGCGCGCCGAGGCGTCCCACATCTGCCGGATGACGTCGATGCCCTCCTCCAGCGCCCGTACGCCCTGCCCGGGCGTCAGCCGCCGGCCGCCCATCGCCTCGATGGCGTCCCAGAACGCCCCCGCGCCGAGACCCAGCGCGACCCGACCCCCGCTGAGCAGGTCGAGGCTGGCGACGCTGCGGGCGAGCACGGCGGGCGGGCGCAGCGGCAGGTTGGTGACGTTCGCCGACAGGTGTACGCGGTCCGTGCGCGCCGCGACGAAGCTCAGCAGCGTCCAGGTGTCCAGGAACCGCGGCTGGTACGGATGGTCCTGGAAGGTGACCAGATCCAGCCCGACCTGCTCGGCCAGGACCGCCAGCCCGACCGTGCGGTCCGGATCGTCGTTGCCGGGCGTGGTGAACGATCCGAAGACCAG
This sequence comes from Micromonospora sp. NPDC049004, assembly GCF_040649315.1. Taxonomy (NCBI): domain Bacteria; kingdom Bacillati; phylum Actinomycetota; class Actinomycetes; order Micromonosporales; family Micromonosporaceae; genus Micromonospora; species Micromonospora sp. NPDC049004. Next base: position 410,730 of record NZ_JBEZFG010000001.1, on the reverse strand, counting down.
GTCGTGGCCGTAGTCGCTCATCGTGCGAGCCTCCCGTCGTCCGCGACGCGTCGGACGATGCGTCGTGACCCCAACCTTATGCCAGACAGAACATCTGCTGCCAACAAGGTTTGTGATCCTGCGCTATTGTCGGGGCATGACGGGTGCCAGCGATCGGCCGGACCGGCCCGATCCCCTCGACGACGATCTGGGCTGGATGCTGGGAATCGTGTTCCGGGGCTACATCCGGGCAGCCGAGCACACCCTTACCGATTTCCCCGGCGGCCCGCGCGGTTATCAGGTGCTCACCGCCGCGGCCACCGGGCCGGCCCGCAACCAGGGCGCGATTGCCGAGGAGCTGGGCATCGACCGGACGGTGCTGACGTACCTGATCGACGACCTCGAACGCCCGGGATTCGTCGCCCGGCGGGCGGACCCGGCCGACCGGCGCAGCCGGCTGGTGGACGTCACCGACGCCGGGCGGGCGGCGTGGGAGCAGCAACGCGAGGCGCTGCGGCAGGTCGAGGCGCACCTGCTGGGGGCGCTCACGCCCACCGAGTCGGCGACCCTGCGCGCACTGCTGCAACGCATCGCCTGCTCGACGCAGGCGATCGACCCGCTGCGCGACCTCTGCCAGGCGGTCGCCGAGGTACGGCCCGAGCCCGAAGCGCCGACGCCGAGCCGGCCGGGCGCACCGCCCGAGCGCGGTCGACCGCGCGCTTCCCGAGCACGCGGCGACGCCTGACCGGGCGGTGATCCGCGACGGCGCGGGCCCGCCGCCACTCCCCGACCATCGTGCGTCGAGGAGTGCCGGCGGGCCCATTGTGTCGCGGCAGCGTCGCCGGGGGGGGGGGGGGGCGACGGGTCAGCGCACGTGCACGAACACCGGGTTCGAGTAGAACCACAGGTCGTCCCACGGGCTCTCCAGCCCGTCGGCGAGCGGCTCGGCCTCGTCGGTGCTGGTGCCGCGCACCCGCGCGTAGGTGTCGGCCTCGACGTTGCGCAGGGTGTGCCGGATGACGTAGTCCGCACCCTGGCGACGCCAGTCGCGCGGGCCGAACCGGGCCACCACCTTCGTGGTGGGGTTGGTGTCGGCGTCGAGGTTGGCGCTCGGCCCGGTGATCTGGCCGACGATCAGGTCGACCCGACGGACCTCGGGACGGTCCCCGTTGCCGTTCACACCGTCCAGCGGGCGGAACGTGATCTCGATCTCGACATCGGTACGGCTGCGGCGGCTGACCGTGATGGTCTGGCCGACCTCCGCCGTCTGTCCCTGGGACCTGGCGGTCACGTCGAGGCTGCGGATCAGGTCACCCGTGGTCACCCAGATCCGGCCGTTGCGCAGGCCGTCCATGATGTCGCCGTAGTCCTGGCGGGCGTGCACGTAGGTCTTGCTGTACTCGCCCGGCCAGAAGTCCGAGCCGCCGCGCGTCCAGTGCACGTGCGAGTCCGACGTCGCGGTGATCCACCAGCGCCGGCCCTCACCGAGCAGCGAGTCCCAGAGCCCGCCGACCCGCGCGGTCATCTGGTCGAAGCCACCGTAGGTGGGGTGGTTGCCGTACCCGCCCCGCGCCCCGCCGTTGAGCGGGCCGGCCTGGTGACCGGGTGCGCCCTCGAAGCCGATGTAGACGTCGGGCGCGGCGTTGTTGCCGTTGCGGAACTCCCGCGGGGTGTCCTGACCGTAGACACCGAGGCCCGGCGCCGAACGGGACGCGTGGTGGGCGATCACCAGCGGCTTGTGCGGCATGCCCCGGGCGACCTTGAGGAACTCCACCATCTTGGCCTCGGTGTCGCGGGCCGGGTCGGTGGGGAACGCGTCGTACTTGGCGAACCGGCTCTCCAGCTCGAAGAGCTGCTTCGCCTCGTCGTCGTGGCGCGGGATCATCAGCGTGTGGTGGTCCAGCGAGGGCGCGTCGAACTCCATGCCCCAGAACTGGAGCACCTCGGGGACCAGCTTGCGCGAGCGCAACAGGTCGGGGTACGCCTGCTCGATGTTCACCTTGGAGTGCGTCGGTCCACCGTGGTCGGTGCACATCGCCCAGGTCAGGCCGAAGTTCTTGGCCATGATCGCGTTGGTGACGATCGGGTAGACCGCGTCCGCGCCCTTGTGGAAGACGATCGGGCTCTTCGTCGTGTCGAACTCGCCGCTGTACTCGGAGTGCACGTGGTGGTCACCCGCGCGCCAGGACCGGTTCTTGGCGTTGCCCCGGTCGTTCGTGTCGTCGCCGGGGCGGCGCTCCTCGTCGGCCCACGCCGCGCCCGCGCCCACCAGCGGGCTGGCGGCGGCCAGCGTCGCGCCGACACCCGCGTACTTGACCAGCTTGCGCCGCGACAACTGCGCGCGCTCGACCTCTTCGGCTTGCTTGTCTCTCACGTGAGAGCCTCTCCTCGATCAAGCGAATGCTCTTTCGATCAAGAAGCCTTGAAGAGGTTGGTGAACACCCGCCGTACGGCGGACGGGTGCACGATGAACACCCTGGCCGAGCCCGTTGAAGGGCGCGGCCAGGTGCGGCAGCGGGTCACGCGCCGACAGCGGGGCGTACGCAGCAGCGGGCGCGGGTCAGATCCGGGCGCGTGGCAGCCAGCCCAGGAAGCGGAGTCGTGCTCGGGGCAGGGGCAGCGTCGGCAGATCCTGGGCGGCGGCCACGAGGCACGACCCGAGGTAGACGGCGAGCGCGGCACGCGCCCCGCCGAACTCGGCGAGCAGTTGGCTCTGCTTGGTGGCGCAGGGCCATTCGCGGCCACATCCGGTGCAGGTCCAGCTCGGCGGGCTGGGCAGGTGCTCGGGCAGCTTGGACCGTCGGTACCGGCCGACCACACTGTTGTCCGCACGTACGTCGCGTCGCCGGGGCTCGGGGCCCCCGTTGCGTCGCGCGGGTGGGCGGGGGGCGGGCAGATAGCGCCGGACTGTGCCCAGGAGCGCCCCGACGCGGACCAGGGCGTCCGGCCCCACCTGGTGGGCCAGCAGCGCCGTGAGCAGGTAGTGCCCCAACAGGTCGAAGGAGTCGCGATTGAGCCGCAGGTCGCGGCACAGGTCGACGAACTCGGGCGTGGCCAGCGGCACCCGGTCGTCGAGCGCGCGGCGCAGCACCGTCCGCAGCGCGACGCCGAGGCTCGCCAGCGCGTCTCCCTCGCCCAGTCCCAGGCTGTCCTCGTCGGCCACCCGCGCCAGCGCTTCGCCCACCGCCAGCCGAACGACGCGGTCCGGATCGTTACTGTCCAACGCCTCACCTCCGCCTGCTGGCCGGATCTCCGGCAGTGGACCGGACGCCGCGACGCCCGGAGATCATGAACAAGATTTCGCTGTGGCCGCCGGAGCGACTAGGACAGCAGGCGCAGGATCACCTCGCGCCATAGCCGAAAAACGAAGTCGACTCGCCAAAACGTCGGATCACCAGCGGTACATTGTCGACTGCCGTATGGTGGAATTCCCATCAATGGATATGTGAGTTGTTGGGATTCCTTAACGTTCGGCCCACCTCGACAACGCTCGACCGGTCGCCACCCGTCCCTCCTTCGACACCCGATGTCCACTGGGATCCTCCTCTGGTCACCCGATCGCCGGTGACCCCGAGGAGACCGCCGCCACCGCCGAACCACCGGTCAGCAACGAGCCGACCATCGGCCCGTGCGCCCAGACACGTCCTGACCACACCGCCGGCCCTGGTCCTCACCCGGCGGTTCCCTCCCGGACGGAGACAGCGGATGACGTCACCAGTGCAGACCCGAGGATTCGACAGCCGCGACCCGGCGGCCATCCACCGATTCCTGGCCAGCACGTACACCCCGGACCTGCGGATCCGTGCCGGCGAGGCCGGATACCACCTCGTGCACCGACGCGTGGACGCCGGGCCGTTCGCCCTCGCCAGGACCGGGCAGAGCGCTCATCTCGACATCCAGGTGGGCGACATGGACGGGCTGATCGTCTGCCGCACCCGCACGGCAATGGTCAGCCGCGCCTGCGGGGGTTCGGCCCACCGGTTCGGCCCCGGCGACGCCTTTCTGGTCACCCGTCCCGGTCAGCCGCTGCACCTGCGGTGGGAACCCGGCGAGGTGGAACTCTGCGTCCTGGACCTCGGTGTGTTGACACAGGTGGCGACCGCCGCCACGGCCCGAAGACCCGGCCAGATCCGCTTCACCGACCTCGGCGGCGTCACCGCGCCGCTCGCCCGGCAGTGGCACCGCACCACCAGTTACGTCATCGACGTCGTGGCGGGCATCCCGAGCGGCAGCGCCCAGCCGTTGGTGATCGGCAACGCCGCACGGATGCTCGCCGCGGCGGCGCTCGCGATCTTCCCCAACACGGCGTTCACGGACGAGACCACCGAGGACCGCCGCGACGCCAGCACCGCCACCCTGCGCCGCGCCGTCGCCTTCATGGAGGAGAACGCCGACCGGGACATCAGCGCCGCCGACATCGCCGGCGCCGCCGCCGTCTCGCAGCGCGCGGTGCAACTCGCCTTCCGCCGCCATCTCGGCACCACCCCGATGGCGTACCTGCGCAGGATCCGGCTCGACCGGGCCCACCACGACCTGGTCCGGGCCGACCCCCGCCGGGAGACCGTGTCGGCCATCGCGAGTCGCTGGGGGTTCGCCAACCACAGCAGGTTCACCGCCCGGTACCACGCCAGCTACGGCGTGCCGCCCCGCGAGACCCTCCGCGCCTGAGGCGGCCCCTGGCGCCACAGTTGCCGCACGACGAGTTGATCGCCCTTCGTCGCCAGGCCGGCCCACCCTCGCGAGCTGTCCCGAAGAGATGACCACGATCCGCGTTCCGGACACCAACCAGAGCGGCGCCCGTTCAGCGCAGGACCCGGGCGAGGCGGCGGACGGCCTCGTCCATCAGCTCGGGCGCCGCGGCGGCGTAGGTGAGGCGCAGGTGCGGCGCCGAGGGTTCGGCGGCGTACCACGGACGACCCGGAAAGACGATGACGCCCTCGGCGGCAGCGGCGGCGGCCAGCGCCACGTCGTCGGCGCCGCCGCGCAGGCGGACCCAGAGGTGCAGACCACCGCGCGGGATCGACTGCGGACACAGGTCGGGAAGGTGCCGCCGCAGCGCGGCCACCAACGCCGCCCGCCGGGTCCCGAGCGCCGTGGCCAGAGCCCGTCGGTGCCGCGGCCACGCCGGGGAGGTGAGGAACTCCAGCGCCGCCTGTTGCAGGGGGCCCGCGACGTAGAAGTCGTCGAGCAGCCGGGCCGCGCGCAGCCGGGCGCCGGCTGGTCCGCGTGCGCCGATCGCCGCGACGCGCAGCCCGGGCGCTGTGGACTTGGTCAACGAGCGCAGGTAGATGACGTGCCCGTCGGGGTCGTCGGCGGCCAGCGGCGGTGGGGCCGGACCATCGATGGTGAGGTCGCGGGCGTAGTCGTCCTCGATCAGGAACGCTCCGGCGTCGCGTACCGCGTCGGCGACCTGCGCCCGGCGGTGAGCCGCCAGTGTCGCGCCGTGCGGGTTGGCGTACAGCGGCTGGCAGTAGAAGAGCCGCGCGCCGGTGCGGGCGAACGCGGCGGCGAGGTGATCGGGACGGACCCCGTCGGCGTCCGCCGGCACGGGCAGCACCCGGAGTCCGGCGGCCCGGGCCACGGCCAGCGCGCCCAGATAGGTCGGGGACTCGACGAGCAGGACGTCGCCGGGGGCGGTGAGCGCCCGCAACGCCGACGACAGCGCGGCCTGCCCACCGGGGCAGATCACCATGTCCTCGGCCCGCGGCCCGGACCCGGCCTCGCGGGCGAACCAGGCGCGCAGGTCCTCGCGCCCCTCGACCGGTCCACGCTGCCAGGTCGCGGGCTGGCGGGCGGCTCGGGTGAGAGCGGCACCCAACGCGGCGGCGGGTTGAAGTTCCGAGTCCAGATAGCCGCCGGACAGCGGAATCGCGCCGGCTCGCGGTAGCGCCAGCAGCGCCTGCATCTCGTCCTCGCCGGACGGGCGGGGGCCGAGTGCGACGGTCTGCCAGGACAGGTCGGGCACGCGTCGCTCGTCCGGCGGGGCGGCCACGAAGGTGCCCCTGCCGGGCCGCGCCTCGATGAGCCCGTCGGCCACCAACCGCCGGATCGCCTCGGCGACGGTGACCGGAGAGGCCTGGTGCCGGGCGGTCAGCTCGCGTACGGAGGGCAGGCGGGCGCCGGGGCCGGCGGCAGCGACCAGCCCGCGTAGATCTTGGATAACGCGATCGGCTGCGTTACCGTTCTCCATGAGAGACAACAGTAGCGCTACTATCGCCGGCGCGGTAACAGCGGGCCGGGCCGGCGGCCTCACCCTCGGCGCGCTGGGTGTGCTCGGGTTCAGCCTCTCGCTGCCCGCGACCCGCGTCGCCGTCCAGCAGCACCTCGACCCCTGGTTCGTCGCGTTCGGCCGGGCGGTCGGCGCGGGGCTGCTGGCCTGGGCGTACCTGCGTCTCACCGGCGCACCCCGGCCCTCGCGCGGTCAGTGGCGGCGGCTGGCGGTGGTCGCCCTCGGCGTCGTCGTGGGCTTTCCGTTGTTCACCTCGCTGGCGCTTAGCACCCAGACCTCCGCGCACGGCGCGGTAGTCATCGCCGCGCTGCCCGCGATGACGGCCGTGTTCGCGGTGCTGCGTGCCGGTGAACGCCCGCCGCCGCTGTTCTGGGTCGCCAGCACCGGCGGCCTGCTGGCGGTGCTGACCTTTCTCGGCGCCGGTGGCGAGATGACCGGCACGCTCGCCCTGCCCGACCTGTTCCTGCTCACCGCGGTCGTGCTCTGCGGACTGGGTTACGCCGAGGGTGGCGCGCTCGCCCGCGAGCTGGGTGGCGCGCGGACGATCTGCTGGGCGTTGCTGCTCGCGCTGCCCGTCACCGTGCCCGTCACTCTCGTCGCCGCCGTGGCCGACCGGCCGCACGCCGACGCCCTCGGCTGGTCGGCGTTCGGCTACCTCACAGTCGTCTCGATGTTTCTGGGCTTCTTCGCCTGGTACGCGGGTCTGGCCCGGGGCGGCATCGCGCAGGTCGGTCAGGTCCAGCTCGCGCAGCCGGTGCTCACGCTGGGGTGGTCGGCACTCCTGCTCGGCGAGAGCGTCACCCCCGCTTCGGTAGCGGCGGCGGTGGTGGTGCTGGCGTGCGTCGTCTTGGTCCAACGCACCCGGCGATCGGAGCTCGCCGCACGACGGGCACGGCCGGGCCCGGTCTAGCCCTGTTCGCGCTCGCGGGCGGCCTGCACCTCGGGCACCGAGGCCTCCAGGAGGTCCGCGAGGCCGCGCAACTGATCGGCGACCCGGGCGCCGAGCGGGGTCAGCGAGTATTCGACGCGCGGCGGGATCGCGGTGAGCACCTCGCGGGTGAGCATGCCGTCGCGTTCGAGAGTCTGCAGGGTCTGGGAGAGCATCCGCTCGCTGACCCCGTCGATGCGCCGCCGCAGCGCGTTGAACCGGTAACTGCCCTCACCGAGCGCGAGGAGGGCGAGCGAGGCCCATTTCGAGGTGACGCTCTCGAAGGCGGCGCGGGACGTGCAGCCGCGCGCGAAGACATCGCTGACGAGTTCCTGGGTAGGCCCCGCCGGGTCCCGGGCCGGCATGCCGCTCATCTCACCAGCTTACCCGACGCTTACCCGAGAGCTTGTGCTGTAGATTCGTAAGTGCTTACGTTTCGTCACCGCCAATCGGAGGTCCCCATGCCCACGTATGCCGTCACCGGCGCCACCGGCCGGCTGGGCCGCCTGGTGATCGAGCACCTGCTCGGCGCCGGCGTGCCCGCCACCGAGATCGCCGCGATCGTCCGCAACCCGGAGAAGGCCGCCGACCTGGCCGGGCGCGGGGTCGAGATCCGCCGGGCCGACTACGACGACCCGTCGACGCTGCCCGGCGCCGTGGCCGGCGCGCGCCGCCTGCTGCTCATCTCCGGCAACGCCCCCGGGCAGCGGACCGCCCAGCACACCGCGGTCATCGAGGCCGCCAAACTCGCCGGAATCGGGCGCGTGGTCTACACCAGCATCCTGAAGGCCGACACGACCACGAACCCGCTCGCACCGGAGCACAAGGCCACCGAGGAGGTCCTGGCCGCGTCGGGCCTGCCGTACACCGTGCTGCGCAACGGCTGGTACACCGAGAACTACACCGATCAGCTGCCGCAGTACCTGCAGAGCGGCACCATCCTCGGCGCCACCGGTGGCAGCAAGGTCTCCGCCGCGACCCGGGCCGACTACGCGGCCGCCGCCGTGGCGGCGCTGACCCGGGACGAGGAGGGCAACGCCGTCTACGAACTGGGCGGCACGGCGTTCACCTTCGACGAGCTCGCCGACGCCGTCACCGAGGTGACCGGCACCACCGTCGTGCACCGCGACCTGTCGGCCGCCGAGCTGGCGTCGGCGCTGGAGAACGTCGGGCTCGACGCCGGCACCGCCGGCTTCGTCGCCGCCCTCGACCACTCGATCGCCATCGGCGAACTGGCCACCGACAGCGACGACCTCAGCCGGTTGATCGGCCGGCCGAGCACCCCGCTGCGCGACGCCATCCGGGCCGCGCGAGCCTGAGGGATCCCGGATCCGCGGGCGGGCAACGGCGTACGGCCCCGTCGCCCGCCCGGCGCACGGCCGGCGAAGCGGGACCGGTCGGGGCCACCCCGGGACCGCCCCACCTTCCGTGATCTTGGCTAGGGTGGTGGCATGCCTCCGCGCCGCCTCCACGACGACCGGAGGGGGGCCCACGCGACGGCTCCCACGCGCGCCGACCGATCGGCAGTCGAATGAGCGGCTCGCCCGCGCCGGCGCAGCGACGCCCACCGTCCACAACGGCGCGCAACCGGCCCGCGCTGACCGACGTCTGCGCACGGGTCGCCCGGTCCCGGCCCTTCGAGATCGGCATCGTCGTCGTCATCCTCGCCAACGGGATCGTCCTCGGGCTGGAGACGTACGACGGTCTGGTCCCCGCGACCGCGGCGCTGCACGCCCTGGAGGCGATCTTCCGCGCGGTCTTCGTCGTCGAGATCGGCATCCGGCTGGCGGCCTACGGCCGACGTCCGCAGGACTTCTTCCGGTACGGCTGGAACGTCTTCGACTTCGTCGTGATCGCGGCCATCTTCGTTCCGGGCCTGCACGGCGACTCGGCGCTGCTGCGCGTGGTGCGGGTCGCCCGGATGGTCCGGCTGGTGCGGTTCTCGCCGGGCCTGCGGACCATCGTGTCCGCGCTGTGGCGCAGCCTGCCCGGCGTCGGCGGGTTCCTCGCCCTGGCCGTGGTGACGCTCTACGTGTACGGGATGGCCGGCTGGCTGATCTTCGGCGACCGGTACCCGGACGAGTACGGCGACATCGGCCGCTCGCTGCTGACGTTGTTCGTGCTGCTCTCGTTGGAGACACTGCCGGACCTCATCGAGCAGGGCCTGGCCATCTCGCCGTGGACGCTGCTCTACTACGTCAGCTACGTGGTGATCACCGTCAACCTGCTGCTCAACATCCTCATCGCGGTCATCGTCAACTCGATGGAGGAGGCCCGCCGCCTGGAGATGACCGAGCGGTTGGCCCCCGGCTACGACTCCGACGGCGACGGCGTACCCGACGAGGTGGACCGCATCGCGCTCACCCAGCGGCTGGACGACCTGCGGGCGGTCATCGCCGAGTTGGAACGGGAGTTGCGGATCGACCGGGAGGACGCGCACGGCCGACCGCACCGGGAGGACGTCCGCTCCAAGCGGTGATCCGTCGTTGACACTCGGTGGCACCGGGATCGGCTAGTCTCGATGCTCGTCCCGGGGGCCGACTGAAGGGGCATCTCCATGACGGCAAGCGTCGACAATGTCCAGTCCCGCGCCGACGTCCTGACCACACTCGGCGCCGTGATCGACGACGTGATCCGCCCACGGGCGGAGGCCGTCGACCGGGACGGCGCCTTCCCCCGCGAGGGCGTCGACGCCCTCGCCGCGGCGGGTCTGCTCGGCCTGGCCTGCTCGCCCGAGGTCGGTGGCGGCGGCCAGGGCATGCGCGCGGTCGCCGACGTCATCGAACGGCTGGCCGCCGAGTGCGGGTCCACCGCGATGGTGGTGCTGATGCACTACGCGGCGACCGCCGTCATCGAGGCGCACGGCCCGCACGAGGTGCGCACAGCCATCGCCGACGGGCGTCACCTGACCACGTTGGCGTTCTCCGAGTTCGGTTCCCGCAGCCACTTCTGGTCGCCCACCGGCTCGGCGACGGCGTCCGGTGCGGACACGGTGCGACTCGACGCCCGCAAGAGCTGGGTCACCTCGGCGGGCGAGGCCGACAGCTACGTCTGGTCGAGCCTCCCGCTGGCGTCGGGGGCCGGGCCGATGACGCTGTGGCTCGTGCCCGCCGACAGCGCCGGGCTCCGCGTCGCCGGTGACTTCGACGGGCTGGGCCTTCGCGGCAACGGCTCCCGGCCGATGACGGCCGAGGGCGTGGTGGTCCCCGCCGACGCGATGCTGGGCACCGACGGCACCGGCCTGGACACCGCGCTCGGCGCCGTACTCCCCTGGTTCCTGGTGCTCAACTCGGCGTTCTGTCTCGGCCTCGCCGACAGCGCGGTCGCCGAGGCGGCCCGGCACCTCACCGGCACCACGCTCACGCACACCGGCGCGGCGCTTCGGGACGCCCCCGTCGCCCGACGCGACTTCGCCCAGTTGAAGATCCGCACGGACGCCCTGCGCGCCTTCCTCGGTGACACCCTCACCGCGGTGGAGACCGGCCGCGACGACGCGACGCTGCGCGTGTTGCAGGTCAAGGCCCTGGCGGGCGAGACGGTCGCGGACGTCACCGACGGCGCGATGCGGCTCTGCGGTGGCAGCGCCTTTCGCAAGGAGCTGGGCCTGGAGCGCCGGTTCCGCGACTCGCGGGCCGCCCGGGTGATGGCACCGACCACTGACGCTCTGCACGACTTCGTGGGCCGCGTCGCCACCGGCCTGCCGCTGCTCGACGAGGCCAACCGCTGATGGCGGCGCCGTCGGTACTGATGGGCGCGGTCGCGTACGACCCCAAGGTCGTCACCATCTGGGAGGGCTTTCGCGGCTGGTTGCGCGGTCACGGCCTGGATTTCGACTTCGTTCTCTACTCGCACTACGAGCGACAGGTCGAGGACCTCGTCGCCGGCCGCATCGACGCGGCCTGGAACTCCCCGCTCGCGTGGCTGCGGGCCGAGCGGTTGGCGACGGCCCGGGGCGGCTCCGTGCAGGCGCTCACGATGCGCGACACCGACCGGGACCTCACCTCGGTCGTGGTGGTGCGCGCCGACTCGCCGGTACACCGGGTCGAGGATCTCGCCGGGAGGGTGGTGGCCACCGGCGCGGTGGACAGTCCGCAGGCCACGCTGATCCCGCTCGGCCACCTCGCCGCGGCCGGAGTCCCTGTCGACGTGCGCCGGTTCGACGTCGGCGTCGGGCTGCACGGTGACCACGTCGGAGGCGAACGTGACGCCGCCCGCGCCCTCGCGGCCGGGGAGGTCGACGCCGCCTGCATGATCGACGCCAACCACCTGATGTTCGTCCAGGAGGGCACGCTGCCACCCGAGGGCACCCGGATCGTCGCGCAGACCGGTCGGTACGACCACTGCAACATGACGGTACGCGAGCCGGCGTCCGACGGGGTCCAGCTCTTCGGCACGCTGCTGCGCGGCATGTCGTACGCCGATCCGCAGGTCCGCCCGCTGCTGGACCTGGAGGGCCTGACGGCCTGGCAGGACGGCCGTACGACGGGGTACGACGCCCTCGCCGAGGCGGTCGACGCGAGTGGGTTCTACGCCGCCGACGGGCGGGTGACCGCCGCGGACTACCGGCCGTGACCGCCGACGTCGAGATCGATCTGGGCGGCCTCGGCTTCGGCAGTGGCGCGCACCTGTTGGTGCAGCGCGCCCTGGCCGGGTTGCCACCCGGCGCCCGGGTGGCGGTCTCCGGCACCGATGCCGCGTTGGGCGTGCACCTGCCGGCGTGGTGCCGGAGCCGGGGTCACCGGGTCGAATGGCCCGATCCGGCCGACCGGAGTCGCCTGGTGGCGGTGGTCGTCCGGGGCGCCGCCGACGACGACCGCTGGTTCGGTGCCGAGCGGGCCGGGCCTGCCCTGCCGTCGGCGCTGAGCAGTCGTCCACCGCCCCGCTGGGGCCTCGGTGCCCGTGGCGCGCTGCTGGAGGCCGGCGGACCCGAGGCCCGCTTCGACCTGGACGACCGCGATCTGGTGTGGGCCGACATCGCCCCCGCGCTGTACGCGCAGGCCGCCGCACGGCAGTGGGACCCGCAGACGGCGGTGCCGTGGGACGACACGTTCGCGCTGCCACCGGATGTCGAGGCCGCGGTGGTGCAGATCATGACCTACCTGGTCGAGAACGAGCAGGCGGCTCTCGTCGTACCGGCCCGGTTCATCGGTCGCATCCACCCGCACTTTCGGGAGGTGATGCAGCTCCTCGCGGTGCAGGTGGCCGACGAGGCCCGGCACATGGAGGTCTTCAGCCGGCGGGCGCTGCTGCGCGGCGCGGAGTTGGGCACGTCCTCGGCGGGTGGCCGGCAGTCGCTCTTCACGCTCGTCGCCGAGTCCGATTTCGCCCTCGCGTCGTTCCTGCTCTCGGTGCTCGGTGAGGGCAGCTTCGTCGACCTGCTGGGGTTCCTGGTGCGGCACGCTCCCGATCCGGTGACCCGCCGGATCTGCTGGTTGGCGATGCAGGACGAGCGCCGGCACGTGGTGTTCGGCATGGCCCACCTGGAGCACCAGGCGACTGTCGACCCACTGCTGCGGGACCGACTCCGTGCCGCGATCCACCGTCGTCACGACGCGTTGGCCGACACCGCGGGCCTGAACGCGGACGTCTTCGACGCGCTGGTGGTGCTCGCGGCGGGCGGGTGGGACCCCGAGGACGTGGCCGCCGGCTTCGACCACGTCCGTGCTCTGCAACAGGTGATGGACCAGGGCCGCCAGCGCCGCCTCGTCCGGCTGGGTTTCCGGCCGGACGAGGCGGCCGCGCTCTCCGCCCTGCACACCCGCAACTTCATGTAGACCCCGGCGCACGACACCGGGCGTAGCGTGGAACCGCCATGGACACCGAATCCCGCGCGCTCCGGGCGGATCTCCTGCGGCGACGCGACGAGACCGCCGCGGAGGCCGTCGCGCTGGAGGGCGACCTGCGGAGCCTGTTCGAGGCGTCCCGGTCGTCGAACGCCGACGACGAGCACGACCCCGAGGGCAGCACCATCGCGTTCGAACGGGCACAGCTCAGCGCCGTCCTGGACGCGACACGTCGACGCCTGGCCGAATTGGACGAGGCGGTGAGCCGCGTCGACGACGGCAGCTACGGCATCTGCGAACGATGCCGGCGCCCGATTCCCGCCGACCGGCTCGCCGCCCGCCCGTCGGCGCGTACCTGCGTGGCCTGCGCCAGCCGACGGTGACGGCGCCCACGGGCCCGGGGGCCGGCGGACGGCGCCGCCACGGGGACGTCAGCTGGCGCAGCAGCCGCCGGCCTGGCCCTCGACGGACGCGGTGTCGACGGCGACGAGGCTGAGCAGCCCGCCGGAGACGCCGGTGGCCAGCCCGCGTCGGGCCGGCTCGACGACCGGCGTCGGGCCGCAGCAGCTGTCGCCGCTGACCGAGTCGGCGGCGTTGCTGTTGCACACGCCGGTCTCGGGCAGGTCGAGCTGGACGTCGCGGGCGGCGGCCCAGTCTCCGGCCAGAGCGGCGACTACCGAGCGGACCTGCTCATAGCCGGTGGCCATGAGGAACGTCGGCGCCCGACCGTAGGACTTCATGCCGACGGCGTGGTAGCCGACCTCCGGGTGGGTGAGCTCGTCGATGCCGTGCGGAGGCACGGTGCCGCAGGAGTGCTCGTTCGGGTCGATCAGTGGGGCGAGCGCGCGGGTCGCGCCCAGCACCGGGTCGAGGTCCAGCCGCAGCTCGGCGGTGATCGAGTGGTCCGGGCGGAAACCGGTGGCCGCGACGACACGGTCCACGAGCACCAACTCCTCGCCGCCGTCGGCGTGCCGGACGACCACCCGGACGCGTCCGTCGGCAGGTGTGAGGGCGTGCACCCAGAAGCCGGTGAGCAGCCGGACCCGGCCCGCGTCGACGTGCTGCCGCAGCCGCGCGCCGAGAGCGCCACGCGCCGGCAGGGCGTCGGCGTCCCCGCCACCGTACGTGCGCGCGGGCGAGGTGGTGCGGATCGCCCAGGTCACCTCGGTGCCGGGCTCGGCGGCGGCCAGTTCCGCCAGGGACAGCAGGGTGTTCGCGGCGGAGTGACCGGCGCCCACGACGAGCGTGTGCCGGCCGGCGAAGCGGTCCCGGTCGGCGCCGAGCACGTCGGGCAGGGCGTGTTCGAGGTACGCGGCGGCGTCGGCCTCCCCCCGGGCGGGCAGGCCGGACGCGCCGAGGACGTTCGGGGTGTCCCAGGTGCCGGAGGCGTCGAGCACGGCGCGGGCCAGCAGCTCCTCTCCGTCGGCGAGGCGGACCAGGAACGGTGTGGTGTCGCGGCCTGCGGTGCGCAGCCGGTCGAGGCCGAGGCGGCTGATCGCCTGGACCCGGGCGCCGTAGCGGACGTGCGGCTTGAGCTGGGGCAGCTCCGCGAGCGGCTGGAGGTACGCGCGGACCAGCTCGGCGCCGGTCGGTAGGGCCTCCGGGTCGGGGGCGATCCAGCCGGCGTCGTCGAGGATCCGGCGGGCGGCCGGGTCGATGTTGTAGCGCCAGGGCGAGAAGACCCGCACGTGTCCCCATCGGGCGACGGCGGCGCCCGGGGTGTCGCCGGCTTCCAGGACGACGAAGGGCAGGCCGCGTTCGTGCAGGTGGGCGGCGGCGGCGAGGCCGGTCGGGCCGGCGCCGACGACCACGACGGGAAGGCTGTCCAGAGCGTTCATCGGGTGACTCCTTGTCAGGTGATGGTGGGGCTGCGGCGTTCCAGCAGGACCACGTCGCGCCAGCGGTCGTGGTGGCGGCCGATCCGCTCCCGGACGCCGATGACGCGGAACCCGGCCCGACGGTGCAGGGCCAGGCTGCCGGCGTTCTCCGGGAAGATGCCGGACTGGATGGTCCAGATGCCGGCGGCCTCGGTCGAGGTGATCAGCGCGTCGAGCAACAGCCGGCCGACCCCGCGCCCCTGGGCGGCCGGGTCGACGTAGACGGAGTGCTCGACGACGCCGGCGTAGACCGGGCGGCTCGATGTCGGTGTGACCGCGACCCAGCCGAGGATGGCGTCACCGCCGTCCACGGCCACGAAGCGGTGCGCGGTCAGCCGGGTGGCGTCGAACGCCGCCCAGGTCGGCGCGGTGGTCTCGAAGCTGGCGTCACCGCCGTCGAGGCCCGCCTGGTAGATCGTCAGGACGCGGTCGGCGTCGCTGGCGGTCATCGGGCGCGTGGTCGGGTCGGCCATCGGCGTGCTCCGTTCCGGCTCGGACGATGAGAGACTGTCTCGACGTCTGTCGAATCAGACAGTTGCACGCTGATTAGATGTCTGTCAACCTAGACGAATGTCGAAACAAGCGGCCGTGGACGGATCGTGCTGTCCGCCCCTGTCCGAACGACGTGTGCCGGCCGAGACCGCCGCCACGCTCGCCCCCGCGTTCAAGGCCCTCGGCGACCCGGTCCGCCTGCAGCTGCTGTCGATGATCGCCTCCGCCGAGGGCGGCGAGATCTGCGTCTGCGACCTGACCCCCGCGTTCGACCTGACCGGCCCGACCATCTCGCACCACCTGAGGACGCTGCGCGAGGCCGGGCTCGTCGACGCCGACCGTCGCGGCACCTGGGTCTACTACCGCGCCCGGCCGGCGGTCCTGCACCAACTCGCCGCGCTGCTCACCGTCGTCCCGACCGGGGCAGGCCCCGCTCCCGCCGCCCGGTCGGAGTGCTCGTGAGCACCGTCACCCGCCAGAGCGACCCGGCCACGAGCGCCGTCGTCGGTCGCCTCTCCCGACTCGACCGGTTCCTGCCGGTCTGGATCGGGCTGGCCATGGCCGTCGGGCTGCTGCTCGGCCGTCTGATCCCCGGGCTCGACGACGCGCTGGACGCGGTGGCGGTCGGCGGGATCTCCCTGCCGATCGCGATCGGCCTGCTGGTCATGATGTATCCGGTGCTGGCGAGGGTCCGCTACGACCGGCTCGGCACCGTGACCGGCGACCGCCGCCTGCTGATCTCGTCGCTGGTCCTCAACTGGCTGGTCGGCCCGGCCGTGATGTTCGCCCTGGCCTGGGTGTTCCTGGCCGACCAGCCCGCGTACCGCACCGGTCTGATCATCGTCGGCCTGGCCCGCTGCATCGCCATGGTCATCATCTGGAACGACCTCGCGTGCGGCGACCGCGAGGCCGCGGCGGTCCTGGTCGCGCTCAACTCCGTCTTCCAGGTCGTCGCCTTCGGCCTGCTCGGCTGGTTCTACCTGTCGGTGCTGCCCGGGTGGCTCGGGTTGCCGGGCGCCGAGTTGCGCGTCTCGGCCTGGGAGATCGCCCGCAACGTGCTCATCTTCCTCGGCATCCCACTGCTGGCCGGCTACCTCAGCCGCCGCCTCGGTGAGCGCGCCAGGGGCCGCGAGTGGTACGAGTCCCGCCTCCTGCCCCGCATCGGCCCCGCCGCCCTGTACGGGCTGCTGTTCACCATCGTGGTCCTGTTCGCCCTGCAGGGCGACGCCATCATCGGCCGACCGTTCGACGTCGCCCGCATCGCCCTGCCGCTGCTGGTGTACTTCGCGCTGATGTGGGCCGGCTCGTACGCCCTCGGCCGGGCGCTCCGCCTCGGCTACCCGCGCACGACCACCCTCGCGTTCACCGCTGCCGGCAACAACTTCGAACTCGCCATCGCCGTCGCGATCGGCACCTTCGGCGTGGCCTCCGGTCAGGCGCTCGCCGGGGTCGTCGGACCGCTGATCGAGGTGCCCGTGCTGGTCGGCCTCGTCCACGTCTCGCTCTGGGCTCGCCGCCGCTTCTTCACCCCACCCCTTGACCGAGCGGCGTCCCGATGAGCGACAAACCGAGTGTCCTGTTCGTCTGCGTCCACAACGCCGGTCGCTCCCAGATGGCCGCCGGCTGGCTGCGCCACCTCGCCGGCGACGCCGTCGAGGTCCGCTCGGCCGGCTCCGCCCCGGCCGAGACGATCAACCCCGCCGCCGTCCAGGCCATGCGCGAGGTCGGCATCGACATCACCCACCAGACCCCCACCCTCCTGGAGTACGCCACCGCGGAGTCCTCCGACGTCATCGTGACGATGGGCTGCGGCGACGCCTGCCCGGTCTTTCCGGGCCGGCGCTACGAGGACTGGAAGCTCGACGACCCGGCCGGCAAGGGCGTCGACGCCGTCCGCCCGATCCGCGACGACATCCGGGTCCGGGTGGAGCGACTCGTCGCCGAGCTGACCGCCCCCGCCTGAGCACGGACGAGGCCGACACGCGGCACTGCGGGCCAGTGCCACGACGCGACCCACCGGCGGCTTCCGGCGTCCACATAGATGTGATGTATCGCCCCAGCGGCACCGGTGCGGCCTCGGACAGCCGACGTCCATCATCGCGGTGAACATCTAATCTTCATCGTGCCCCGCCGATGTTCACGGCACCACCCGGCTCCGGCCGGGGCGGTGCCGCGCGAACCGGTCCGTAGCGCGGCAGAGCAGGTCGACCGGCCTGCGGGAGGGTCGGCAAGCAGCGCCGGTGCGACCCGACACCCGTCGCAACCCCGACGCGTCCGTTCGTCCGACGGGCCGGGCGGACGCCCCGACGGGTGAGGAACGGACGCGGTCACCGGAGGCCGCCCACGAGCATAAAACATTAGATCTATATCGGCACAGGTCGATCGATGTCGTTGACGCACCCGATCGAGCCTCCGTATACTCCAAATGATCATCAGATCTTTAGCCTAGTCGGGCGAGGAGCGCATGCCGCAGATCACTGGCGTCACCGTCGAGGACGTCCGCTTCCCCACCTCGCTGACCGCTGACGGGTCCGACGCCATGAACAAGGACGGCGACTACTCGGCGGCCTACGTCATCCTGCACACCGACGGCGTCGACAGCGCCGGCGTGCCGCTGGCCGGTCACGGCCTCACCTTCACCATCGGTCGGGGCAACGACATCGTCGTCGCGGCGGCGGTGCACCAGGCCCACCGCCTGGTGGGCATGGACGTGACGACGATGGCCGCCGACATGGGGGCCGTCTACCGCCTGCTCACCTCCGACTCCCAGCTGCGCTGGCTCGGGCCGGAGAAGGGCGTCATCCACCTGTCGTTGGCGGCAGTGCTGAACGCGGCCTGGGATCTGGCCGCGCGACTCGCGGACAAGCCGCTGTGGCGGCTGCTCACCGACATGTCCCCCGAGCAACTCGTCGACATCGCCGACCTGCGCTATCTGTCCGACGCGCTGACCCGGGACGAGGCGCTGGCCATCCTGCGCGCCAAGCAGGGCACGAAGGCCGACCGTCTGGCCGAGTTGGGGCGCACCGGCTACCCGGCCTACACCACCTCGGCGGGCTGGCTCGGCTACGGCGACGACAAGCTGCGCCGGCTGTGCCAGGAGGCAGTCGACTCCGGCTACGGGTACGTCAAGCTCAAGGTCGGCGCCGACCTCGAGGACGACATCCGGCGGTGCCGGATCGCCCGGGAGATCCTCGGCCCGCACCGCAACCTGATGATCGACGCCAACCAGGTGTGGGACGTCGACCAGGCCATCGAGTGGGTCAAGGCACTCGCCCAGTTCTCCCCACTGTGGATCGAGGAGCCGACCAGCCCGGACGACATCCTCGGCCACGCGGCCGTCCGCCGTGCCGTCGCACCCGTCGGCGTCGCCACCGGCGAGCACTGCCACAACCGGGTGATGTTCAAGCAGCTGTTCCAGGCCGAGGCCATCGACTTCTGCCAGTTGGACACCGGTCGGCTGGCCAGCATCAACGAGATCGTCGCCGTGCTGCTGCTCGCCGCGAAGTTCGACGTCCCGGTGTGCCCGCACGCCGGCGGCGTCGGGCTCTGCGAGATGGTGCAACACGTGTCGGTGCTCGACTACGTCGCGATCTCGGGGGATCTCACCGGCCGGGTGACCGAGTTCGTCGACCACCTGCACGAGCACTTCACCGACCCGTGTGTCGTCCGGGACACCGGCTGGGGCAGCGGTTACGTTCTGCCCAGTACGCCCGGCTACTCCACCCGGATGCACCCCGAGTCGATCGCGCGGTACCGGTTCCCCGACGGCCTCTACTGGGCCACGGCAGACCCGGCTACGGTGTCATCTCCGGAGCCGTACGTCATCGCGGGTGGGACGGCCACCCCCGCCGGCCGCTAGGAGGTGTCATGTCCCGCACCGACGAAGTGGTGAACGGCATCAAGCGGATGATCCTCGAAGGGACGTTCAAGCCCGGGGATCGGCTGCCCATCGAGAAGGATCTCGCCGAGTCCCTCGGCGTCTCGCGGGGATCGCTGCGCGAGGGGATGTCGGCGCTGTCGATCCTCGGCATCGTCAACATCCGTCAGGGCGACGGCACGTACGTCACCAACCTCGACGCGCCGCAGCTGCTCGCTCCGATGGGCTTCGTCGTCGACTTCCAGGGCCAGGGCGACGGGCGGCACATCCACACCGTCCGCCGCCTGCTGGAGTGCGAGGCCGCCCGGTTGGCGGCGACCAGGATCACCGACGAGGCCCTCGCCCAGGCCGGGGAACTGCTCGACGAGGCGGCCCGGATCGCCGGTCGGTCGCCGCAGGACCACGAGCGGATCATGGAAATCGACATCGCGTTCCACCGGATCATCGCCGCGCACGCCGACAACCCGGTGCTCATCGGCCTGATCGAGGCGTTCGCCGGGCGCACCCTCCGCGGGCGACTCTGGCGGAGCCTGCACGAGGAGGGCGCGGACCGGCGTACCCACGACGAGCACGTGGCGATCCTGAAGGCCCTGCGGGCGCGCGACCCGGAGCGGGCCCGCACCCGGATGGCCAACCACCTGATCGGTGTGGAGGAATCGCTACAGGGGTTGCCCGACGAGAGCGAGACGGGCGTCGACGCGCAGGCGCAGTGATCGCCCGCCCGCTCCGCGCGCCAAGGGAACCGATGCCGGTCCCCCGCGCCCGGTCACGGGCGGGCGACCGCCGTCACCGCTCGTCCCGCTCCGCGCCGGTGCTGCCGGTCATCGCCGCGACCAGGTCGTCGGTGGTGACCTCGTCGGCACGCAGTCGGGCCGCCCGTCGGCCCAGGCGCAGCACCTCCACCCGATCGGCGATCTCGAGCACCTGCGGCATGTTGTGGCTGACCAGCACCACGGACATGCCAGCGTCACGGGCCCGGCGGACGACGTCGAGCACCCGCCCGGTCTGCACGACGCCCAGCGCCGCGGTCGGCTCGTCGAGGATGACCACGTTCGTCGCCCAGATGATCGCCCGCGCCACCGCCACGCACTGCCGCTGCCCACCGGACAGCATCGCGATCGGCGTGGTGACCCGCGGAATCCGCACGCCCAGCTCGGCGAGGGCCGCGGCGGCACCCTGGCGCATGGCGCGCTTGTCGAGCAGCCCCAGCCGGCCCAGCGGCCCCGAGCGCAGGATCTCCCGCCCGAGGTAGAGGTTGGCGGCGACGCTGAGATCGTCGGCGACCGCGAGATCCTGGTAGACGGTCTCCACCCCCGCGCGCCGGGCGTCCACCGGCGTCGCGAAGTGGACGGGACGACCACCCACCCGGATCTCACCCTCGTCGGGAGGGTGCACACCGGACAGCGTCTTGATCAGCGTGCTCTTTCCGGCGCCGTTGTCGCCGATGAGGGCGACGACCTCGCCCTTGCCGACGGTGAAGTCCGCGCCGCGCAGCGCCTCGACGTGGCCGAACCGCTTGACGATGCCACGGGCTTCGAGGACCGGCGGTTCGCCGGCGGCCGGCTGGTCGGTCCCGACGGTGGTGGTTGGGGCGGCGTCCATCACTGCACCGGGGGGTTGGCGCAGCTGGGCTCGAGCACCGCCTTGATCTCCGCCGAGTCGATGTTCTTCTTGGTGACGAACGTGACGCCGGTGTCCGCGGACGCCAGCGGCGCCTTGTCCCGAAGGTGCTTGACCATCTTGTCGACGCCGAAGTAGCCCATCTTGAACGGGTTCTGCACGACCAGCGCCGAGATCTGGCCGTTGCGCAGTCCGGCGATCTCGTCGGGGGCGGCGTCCCACCCGATGATGACCACCTTGCCGGACTTGCCGGCCGCCTGGATGGCCTGCGCGGCCCCGAGGACGCTCGGCTCGTTGGCCGCGAAGATGCCGGCGAGGTTGGGGTTGGCGGTGAGGATGTTCTCGGTCACCCGCCGCGCCTCGTTGACGTCACTGCGGCTTGGCTGCTGCCCGACCAGCTTGAGGTTGGGGAACTGCGCGAGGCCGGCCTTGAAGCCGTCGACCCGCTCGGTGTTGGTCTGCGAGCCGGGTTGGAACTCCACGAGCGCCACGTCGTGGTTGCCGGGGCCCAGTTCGGTGGCGAGCAGCTTGGCCGCCTCGACGGCCGACGCCTTGTTGTCGGTGGCGAAGAGCGGCACGCCCGACGGCTGCGGGCTGGTCCCCGAGTCGATCATCGCGACCGGGATGTCGGCGCCGAGCGCCTGGTCGGTGGCCGGCGCCAACGCGCGGGAGTCGGTGGCCGCGTAGACGATGCCGTCGACCTTCTTGGTGACGAAGTTCTGGATCAGGTTGACCTGACCCTCGACGTCCGTCTCGGTGGTCACCCCGTCCCACTGGACCGTGACGTCACCGGCGCGCTGCGCGGCGCACTCGGCACCCGCCTTCACCGTGTTCCAGTAGTCGGCCCCGACAGCCTTCGGCACGACGGCGAGCTTCAGCGGCCCGGCCGCGTCCTTGGTCGCGCCGTCGCCTCCGTCGCGGACCTCGACTCCGCCGCAGGCGCTGAGCAGAGCGGTCGCCGCGGCGACGGCGACGATGACCTGTGCGCGCAGAAGACGCCCTCGTGGCCGTCGGCTGGTGGTGGTGTGTGACATGGTGTGCGTCCTTCCTCTGTCGAACTCCGGGAACGGCATGTCAGCCCCGTGACTCCAGCCGCCGACGGCGGTACTGGTCGAAGTAGACGGCGGCCCAGATGATCAGGCCGACGATCACCTGCTGGTAGTGGATGCTGATGTCGAGCAGGACGGCGCCGTTGCGGACCAGGGCGATGAGGAAGGCGCCGATGATGGTCCCGACGATCCGGCCCTGCCCCCCGAACAGGCTGGCGCCGCCGATGACCGCGGCCGCGATGACGTCGAGTTCCAACGAGATGCCGTAGTTCGGCTGGCCGGAGTTGACCCTCGAGGCGGCGATCATGCCGCCCAGACCGACCAGCACACCCGCCAGGACGTACACGTAGGTCAGGTGGCGGCCCACCCCGATGCCCGAGCGACGGGCGGCCTCCAGGTTGGACCCCATGGCGTAGGTGTACTGCCCGAAGCGGGTCTGCGAGAGCAGGAACGCGACCCCGACGGCGACCACCGCGGTGATCACCACGGCGAACGGGATACCGATGATCTCGCCGTTGCCGAGCAGCTGGAACGACCGGGGCAGACCGTAGACGCCGACCGCGCCGGTCATGATGAACACCAGGCCACGGCCGACCGACATCGTCCCCAGCGTCGCGATGAACGGGGGTATCCGGGCGACGGTCACCAGCAGGCCGTTGAGCAGCCCGGCCAGGGCACCGACACCGATCGCGACAGCCGTCGCCGCCAGGAGCCCGAAACCCAGGTCACGGACGACCATCGCTCCCGCCACGCCGGCGAGCGCGGCGACCGAGCCGACCGACAGGTCGATGCCCCGGGTGATGATGACCATCGTCTGCGCGGTGGCGATGATGGCGATCACCGCGGTCTGCGCGCCGATGTTGAACAGGTTGTCGGCCGTCAGGAAGTAGGGACTGGCGAAGCTCAACGCGATGAACAGGACGACGAGTGCGGTGGCCGCCGTGAACTCACTGAGCGCGTGGGAGATGCGCTCCCGCAACCAGTCGTTGAGCGCGCCGCCCTGGGGCTCCGCGGTCGCCTCGGCCGCACTCATCGCCGGCCCCGGCTGTCGTCCACTGTGTCACCGGCTCGACTTACGTCCCCGCCGGTGATCGACGCATTCCTTTCCAACCGGACCTCCCCAGGACGTCACACACGGGGCCACTCCCCGCAGCGCCTGCGCGATAGATCGGATGTTTCCTGCGATCAGGCGTTACCTTGCCATGGTCACGCTCATGTTGCCAAGGTCTTACCGCCATGTTGTGGCATCGTTATGGACGTTTCGCGCACCATACGTCGGACCAAAAAAGCGTTGCCTGCGAAGGGCTGCGGCACAGGTCCTGCCGACCACCGTCGCATCAGGCCACTGTTAGCGATAACGCCTGACCGCCGCCGGGTGAGCGTCATCGCCGCAGAGTCGCGCTGCCCGACCACCGCTCACCTTGAGCATGTTATCGATAACATGCTATGTTCCGCCAAGGAGTCGAGGGCACGTCCCTCCCACTCGGAGTTGCCGACACCTCGAAGGGCATCGGGTCCCGCGACCCGGTCGACGGTCGGTGACCTGTCCGAGCCACACCTGTTCGGCGTACGCCGTGTTCCCGCGTCCGCACGCGGTCGCTCCGTCATGACGTCCGCCCGCAGGCATCGCCGTCGGCGACCTGTCGCACCGTCCCGGGCTCGCCCACATCCGCCCCGCGCGTTTCCCACGGGCGGCCCACCACCGGTCCGGCAGCGACCCCTCGACTCCGGCCGCCACCACCTCGAAAGGCAGGACCATGGACAAGATCCCCGACGAACGCGCACCGCGACCCCGGTTCCGGGGCCGTCGGGTGCTGATGCCACTCGCGGCCACCCTCGCGGCGGTCGCCGCGACGGTGGCGGTGACCTCGGCCGCCAACGCCGGCACCACTCTGGGCGCTTCGGCGGCCGAGAAGGGCCGTTACTACGGCGCGGCGGTGCCCGCCTTCAAGCTGTCCGACAGCCAGTTCGCCACCATCGTGAACCGGGAGTTCAACCAGCTCACTCCCGAGAACGAGATGAAGTGGGACGCCACCGAGCCGCAGCAGGGCCGGTTCAGCTACAGCGGCGGGGACCAGATCGTCGCCCACGCCCAGGCGCACGGCATGATCGTCCGCGGCCACACGCTGCTGTGGTACCAGCAGCAGCCGGGTTGGGCGCAGAGCCTGTCCGGCACCGCGCTGCGCAACGCCGCGATCAACCACGTCACCCAGGTCGCCACCCACTACCGGGGCAAGATCTACGCCTGGGACGTGGTGAACGAGGCCTTCGCCGACGGCGGCAGCGGCGGGCGACGGGACTCCAACCTGCAACGCACCGGCAACGACTGGATCGAGGCGGCGTTCCGCGCCGCCCGCGCCGCCGACCCGGGCGCGAAGCTCTGCTACAACGACTACAACACCGACGGCATCAACGCGAAGTCGACAGGCATCTACAACATGGTGCGCGACTTCAAGTCCCGCGGCGTACCGATCGACTGCGTCGGCTTCCAGTCCCACCTCGGCACCTCGGTGCCCAGTGACTACCAGGCCAACCTCCAGCGCTTCGCCGACCTCGGCGTCGACGTGCAGATCACCGAGCTGGACATCACCCAGGGTTCCAACCAGGCCAACGCCTACGCCCAGGTGACGCGGGCATGCCTGGCCATTTCCCGCTGCACGGGCATCACCGTGTGGGGTGTCCGGGACAGCGACTCGTGGCGCGGCAACGACAACCCACTGCTGTTCGACCGCTCGGGCAACAAGAAGGCGGCGTACACGTCCGTCCTCAACGCCCTGAACTCCGGAACGCCTATTCCGACCACTCCGCCGCCGACGACCCCGCCGCCCACCACGCCGCCGCCCACGACCCCGCCGCCCACCACTCCGCCGCCGACCGGTGACGGATGCTCGGCCTCGGTGTCGCTGAACTCCTGGAACGGCGGCTTCGTCGCCACCGTCAAGGTCACCGCCGGTTCGTCGGCGCTGCGGGGTTGGACGGTCCGGGTCACGCTGCCCTCGGGCACCGCCGTCACCAACACCTGGAGCGCGCAGGCCAGCGGCTCGTCGGGCACTGTGGACTTCCGCAACGTCGACTACAACGGCCAGGTCGGCGCGGGAGCCAGCACCGAGTTCGGCTTCCAGGGCACTGGCGCCAGCCCGTCCGGCACCCCCACCTGCACCGCGAGCTGATCCGTCCTCGCTCAGCTCACCACCCCGGCACCCCCGGGGCGTCGCGGACCTGCCGCGCGCCCCGGGGGTGCCGTCCGTTCCGGCCGTCGATCATGTCGACGTCGTCGTCCACCTGGTATTGACACCTGTCCAGGGCGGCACCATGCTCTGCTAAATCAGTTTAGCGGCGACCCGCTCCGGTCCTTCCTCTCGTCGGTACGGCGCCTGCGGGCGGGTGCGCCGTCGGGAAGGGAGTCACATGAGACTGCGCAGAGGGCTGATACCACTGCTCGCCACCCTCGTTCTGACCGCCGCCGCAGGCACGGCGTACGGAAGCCCGGGCGGCGGTCCGGGTGGCGGGGACGCCATCCGCAGCATCACCCCGATCACGACCGTCCAGACGTACGGCCAGAAGGTCTCCGCGGTGGCGATCGAGTACAGCGCGACGGTCAACCCCCGCACCCTCGACAACTCCACCTTCACGGTCGCCGACACGATCTACAACTTCCGCTTCAATCCGATCGAGGACCTGCCGAAGCTCGCCGACCGGACCGTCACGCACACCTACACCAACGGCGTGCCGTCCACCCGGGGCGACCATCGGTCGGCCCCCGGCAGGTACGTCATCGTCGAGCTGGACCCGGACGACCCGGGCGGGTGGACGGTCATCGTCTCCAAGTGCCCGACGTTCCTGTGCACCGTGAAGGTCAACCCCGACCTGCCGACCCGTGTGGTCCAGCGCCGTGACGTGCACGGCCAGCCCGGTCGCGGGGCCGGCAAGGGGCCGGTGCTCGCCCGGGCGACGCCGCGCGAGTCCCGTCCGGTCACCGAGAAGCCGGTCAACCAACTGGTCGACGAGTTCACCTACGGCTCCTTCCTCAGCGGCGGAATGGTGCTGCCGTACCACTACCACCTGCCGAGGAACTACCAGCCCGGCCGCCGGTACCCGCTGATGGTCGTGCTGCCCGGTCACGGCATGGGCTGGGACGGCGACAACCTCGGCGTCCAACTCGCCGCCGACATCCCGGCGACCGCGTGGCTGCAACCCAGCTGGACGGGCAGCACCGAGGACGTGATCGTCCTGGCGCCGCAGCACCAGCGGGTGGGTGGGGCCGCCGAGGCCGACCTGCTGGTCAAGCTGCTCGACACGTTCGTCCGCGACTTCGCCGTGGACACCCGCCGGGTGTACGCGACAACTGTGTCGTACGGCTCCCAACTGCTGTGGGAGGCGTTCGCCAAGCGGCCGGACCTGTTCGCCGGCGGTCTGGTGACCGGCGGGTTCCCGGTCAACGCCACGCAGGCGACCGCCATCGCCGCGGCCGAGGTGCCGCTCTGGATCACCCACGGCGAGCACGACCACCTGCTCAACGTCACCGGCGCGCGGAACTCCTCGGCGCTGCTGCGACAGGCGTACGTGGCCCGGGGCAAGAGCCCGGAGCAGGCGGAAGCGCTGGTGCACTACACCGAGTACGCCGACGCGGCGTTCTCGTTGCCGGACTACCACGCGGCGTTCGGTCCGACCTACTCCGACAGCGGCATCCTGCGCTGGCTGCTCGGCCAGAGCAAGCCGGCCACGGCGGGCGACTGATCGCCGCGGCGCACGGAGTGCGTGCTCCCCGGCGACCCGCCGCCGGGGAGCACGCGGTGTCGCCATCCTGCTCGGCTGAACCGGGGCTCACACCCGAGCCCGCTGGGCCACCCTGGCGACCAGCGCCTCCGCGACGTCACGCACCTTGCGGTTGGTGTCCTGGGAGATCTTCGACAGCAACGCGAACGCCTCGTCCGGCGTGCACCGCCGCTCCCCCATGATGATCCCCTTGGCCTGCTCGATCACCGCGCGACTGCGCATCGCCTCCCGCAACTGCTCCGCGAGGGTGGCGGCGCTGTCGTACAGGTGGGCGTTGGCCAGCGCCACCGCCGCGTACGCGGCGAAGTGTTCCGCGACCGCGACCGCCGGTGGATCGAAGGCGTGCGCCGTGCCGCCGTAGACGTTGAGCGCCCCCACCACCGACTCCTGGATCGGCAGCCCGATCGACAACGAGCTGCCCACGCCGACGTCACGCGCCCGCTGCGCCCACTGCGGCCAGCGCTGTTCGATGGCCATGTCCGGCAGGGAGATGGTGCCGCCGCTGGCCGAGGCGTCCAGGCACGGGCCCCGATTCTGCTCGTACTGCCGCTCGTCCAGCTCGCGGGCCAGATCGCCGGTGGACGCGGCGGTCCAACCCCGGCGACCCCGGACCAGGGTGACCGAGACCTCCGTGGCGCCGGGGACACTCCGGTTGGCCAGCGTGGCCACCCGGAGCAGCATGTCGTCGAGGCTGATCTCGTCGAGTCTGATCCGGCTCAACTCGGCAAGCGCCTGCGCGGGGTCCACCGTCGGATAGTGGCAGCATCTCGCTGGTTGGCTGCCGTCGACGTCCTGCCTACCCCCTGCGGCGCCCACTCACACCGGGGCCTGCCGGCTCAGCCGTCGAGGCAGGAGCGGACGGCAGCGGTGAGCCGGTTGGCGCGCTCGTCGCCTGCGCCGTACATCTGGTTGACCACGTAACCGAAGCCCACCTCGTGGCGCGCGTCGGCGAAGCCGAGGTTTCCGCCGGCGCCGTCGTGGCCGAAGCTGCGCTCCCCCAGCAGCGGCCGCGCCGGCGGTGAGTGCAGCAGGAAGCCGCTGCCCCAGCGCTGGCCGGTGTCGGGCGGGCCGTGTCGCTGCTGACCCCGGGAGCGGACGACCACGGCGTCGTCCACCGACGCCCCGGTGAGCAGGGGGCCATCCCCGAGGTCGGACACGCAGGCGGCGTAGACCCGCGCCAGACCGTCCGCGGTGCTAACCGCGCCCGCGCCCGGGACCCCGGCGGCCTGGATGGCTGGGTCGTTGAAGCTGACCAGACCGTCGGCGTCGGCGGGGAAGGCGAACGCGCCACCCATGGTGATGCCCCGCTCGGCGACCGGGTCGACGAAGGGATCGGCGTCCGGCGGTGGCGCCAGATTCCAGGCGACGGTGTCGCGCTCGCTGGCGGGGAGCCCGAGCCAGGTCCGCAGTCCCAGCGGCCGGGCGAGGGTGTCGTGGAAGTACGCGCCGGGCAACTGGCCGGTGACCCGGTGGATGACCTCGCCGATGAGCCAGCCGTAGGTCATCGAGTGGTAGCTGTGCGCGGTGCCCGGCTGCCACAGCGGCGTCTGCGCCTCGATCGCCGCGATGACCGGATCCCAGGCGAGCACCTCGTCGAGGGTCAGCTGTCGGTCCAGCGCCGGCAGGCCGGCCTGGTGCGTGAGCAGCGAGCGTACGGGGATGTCCGCCTTGCCGTGCTGGCCGAACTCGGGCCAGTAGCGCGTCACGGGCGCGTCGAGGTCCAGCCGCCCCTGCTGCACCAGCAGGTACGCGCAGATCGCCAGGAGCCCCTTGGTACAGGAGAAGACGACGGCCGGCGTGTGCGCCGTCCAGGGCGCTCCGGTGCGGGCGTCGGCCAGCCCGCCGTACAGGTCGACGACCTTGCGGCCCCGCACGTAGAGGGTGACCGCGGCGCCGACCTCGCCCCGGGAGGTGAAGTTGTCGCGGAACGTGTCGGCGACGCGCCCGTAGCGGTCGTCGACGTCGCCGTGGATCTGCGGCTGCGTGGCCACTGCCTATCCCTTCAGTGAGCCCTGGATCAGGGCCTTGATGAACTGTCGCTGGAAGATCAGGAACACGATGAGGGTAGGGGTGAGGATCAGCAGCGAACCAGCGCACAGCAGCACCAGGTCGGTGCCCCACTGGCCCTGGAACGCGCCGAGTGCCCCGGCCATCGTGCGTTTGGTGGCGTCGTCGACGAGGACGATCGCGAGCAGGAACTGGTTCCACGTCCACAGGAACATCAGGATCGTCAGCGACGCGATGGCCGGGCGGGCCAGCGGCACCTGGACCCGCCAGAACAGCTGCCAGGTGCTGCTGCCGTCCACCCGGGCGGCCTCGGACAGCTCGACCGGCACGTTGGTGAAGTGGGCACGCATCCAGAACACCGCGAACGGCATGTAGAGGCCGATCAGCGGCAGGATGATGGCCCACCGGGTGTTGAGCAGCCCGAAGTCCTGCATCTGGTAGTAGAGCGGGGTGACCACGGCCTCGAACGGCAGGGTGAGGCCGAGCAGCAGCAGGCCGAAGACGAGCCGGCCGCCGGGCACCCGCAGCTGACCGAGCCCGAAGCCGGCCATGGTGGCGATGAGCACCGACACGGGTACGACGCCGGCCACGATGAGCAGGCTGGAGCGCAGCAGCGCGCCCATGTTGGCGGCGGTGAACGCGTCGGCGAAGTTGCCCCACTGCGGGTCGGACGGCCAGGCCAGCCCGTCGGGCACGGTGCCGCGCGGTTGCAGGGCGGCCGAGAGCATGCTCACGAACGGCAGCAGGGTGACGAGGATCAGGGCGATCAGGAAGACCCGCCCGGTCACCTGCTCACGTCGGCTCAGGTTCACGGTTTCTCCCCCCGGGTCAGTCGCTGGATCGGCAGCACGAACGCCAGCACGAGCAGCATGAGCACGACGGCGAGCGCCGAGGCCAGTCCGACCTGACGCTGCGAGAAGGCGAGGCGGTAGATCTCCAGACCGGGAACCGTGGTCTGCAGACCGGGGCCTCCGCTGGTGGAGATGTAGACGATGTCGAAGCTCGCCAGAGCGGCGATGATCGTGACGGTGAGGCAGACCCCGATCTCCTGGCGCAGGCTGGGCAGGGTGACCGCGAGGAACTCGCGGACCGGCCCCGCGCCGTCCAGCCGGGCGGCCTCGTAGAGCGCCGGATCAATCTTGCTCATGCCGGTGACCAGCAGGATCGTGCAGAGACCGAGCAGTACCCAGGCGCCGATCACCCCGACGGCGGGCAGCGCCGTGTCGAAGTCGCCGAGCCAGGCGCGGGCGAGGCCACCCAGTCCGAGCGCGCGCAACACCTGGTTGACCAGCCCGTTGGTCGACAGCAGCCAACTCCACGCGATGCCGGCCGCGACGAGTGGGATGACCTGCGGCAGGAACAGGATCGTCCGGACGACGGTCCCGAACGCGCCGGTGGTGATCCGGCGGACCATGCTCGCCACCAGCAGCCCGAGCGCGACCGGGATGAGGCTGAAGAAGACGATCAGGATGATCGCGTTGGAGATGATCTTCAGAAGGTCGCTGTCGGTGAACACGGTGACGTAGTTGTCCAGGCCCGCCCAGCGGGCGACGCCGATTCCGTTCCAGTCGTAGAACGAGTACTGGACGGTCAGGGCGAGAGGGCGCAGGACGAAGACCGCGTACATGAGCAGGGCGGGCAGGACGTACAACCAGCCGGTTCCGGCCGCGCGGGCCCACCGGCGTCGGTGGGCCCGCGTGGACGTGGAACGGGCGGGACGGCCCGTGGACGACACCTGGTCGTCCCGCCCGGTTGGTGCGCTGCCGAGGGCAGACGTCATCGGGACAGTTCCTTCGCGTACTCGGCCTGGACCGCCTTCACGTATCCCTCGGGCGTCTGCTGGCCGGCGACCAGCTTCTGCATTTCCGGCGTGATGGCGGCGGCGAAGATGCCACCGGTCGCGTTGGCGGTGAAGTCCACCGCGCCGTTCTCGGCCCCGAGCTGCTGCGCCGCCTTGAGGGTCTCGGCCAGCACCGTGTTCGGGGCCGCGGCCGGCACCGGGAGGTCGCTCGGACCACCCGGGCTGGAACCGCCGACCGTCACGGCGATCTCCCGCGCCTTGGCGTTGGTGTGGACCCAGTTCAGGAAGTACGCGGCGGTGTCCGGATTCTTGGCCTTCGCCGAGACGCCGAAGGTGTTGGGGGCGGACATCGCGACGTGCTTGCCACCGGCGGTCTCGGCGGGGAACAGGAAGAAGCCCACGTTGCCGGGCATCGCCTTGTCGAGGTTGGCCGACTCCCAGTCGCCGTTGAACATGAACAGGCCGTTGCCCTTCTGGAACTGCCCCACCATGCCCGCGTAGTCCAGGGCGTTGGCGTCCTTCGGGAAGTAGCCGGCCTGGGCCCACTTCTGGATGGTCTGGGTGGCCTTCAACGCGGCCAGGGTGTCGAAGGTGGCCCCCGGCTTCTGGAAGATCCAGTCGGCGACCTGGGCCGGGTCGCCGAACTGGTTCTGCAGCGCCTGGTGCGGGAAGTTGATGCCCGCGGTGTTCTTGTTGAACTGCATGATCGGCTGGACCCCGCCGGCCTTCGCCTTCGCCAGCAGCTGTTCAAACTCGGCGACGGTGGCCGGCGGCTGGGTCATGCCGACCTGGCTGGCCAGCTTCTTGTTGTAGAAGACACCGGTGACGCTGTAGCCGAGCCCCATGCCGTAGAGCGAGCCGGTGCCCCGGGTGTTGTCGCCGACGCGCAGCTGCATGAGCTGCGAGGCCGGGAACTTGTCCCAGCCGTACGCGCTGACGTACGGGTCGAGGTTCTTGAGCAGGTCGTCCTTCACCAGGTCGACCATCGTGGGGAGCCGGATGATGTCCGGCGCGTTGTCCGAGGCCATGACGCGGGGCGCGTTCTCCACGATCACCGTGAACTGGTCCTCACGGATGGCGAACGTGACGTTCGGGTGCTGCTTGGTGAACTCGTCGGCGAGCGCCTTGGCCAGCGGGAAGCCGGTCTCCGCGTACATCTCCAGCTTGACCGGCGCGGTGCCCAGGTCGGTCTTGACGGCGGCGTCGGCCCCGGCGGTCGACGACCGGTCGGCTCCCGGAGCGCTGCACGCCGTCGCGGCGAGCCCGATCACCAGCAGCGGAGCGAGGACGAGCGCTCTGCGTCGTGGGATTTTCGTCAGCAAATCTGCCATTTCATGACTCCTAGATTCCTCCGCGCGTCCCGCGACCCAGGGCCGCGCGACGGCTCCACCGGACCACCGTGATCGGGTGAACCGCTACGACAGGTACGTCGTGGCGGGTCGCCCGGCCCCGGCAGACGTTCGGCCACAGTTGACCCTCGGCGCGGCGGCCGACGTCGTCTCCAGACGCGCCAAAAGTGGTCGCTAAACTGATTTAGCAGAGCATGCGCGTGACACGGGAGGCTGTCAAGGACAACCTGGCAACGGTCCGGAAACATCGACGTCACACCACGCCCGACCCGACCGGGGCCAGCCTCCGCGCGCCGACGCATCATGATGGGCAGGAGCGGGGCCCGTGGCACCGCGCCTGATTCGGAGGACTGATGGGCCGCAACAGAGCAACCCTGGCCGACGTCGCGCGGCGAGCCGGGCTGTCCAAGACCGCCGCGTCGATGGTGCTCAACGGCCGGGAGGGCACGCGGCTCTCGGCCGAGGCACACCAGCGCGTGTTCGCCGCCGCCGAGGAACTGGGCTACCGGCCCAACCTCGCGGCGCGCAGCCTGCGTACCCGCAAGACCGCGACCATCGCGTTCGTCTCCGACATCGTCGCCACCACCCGCTTCGCCGGCGGCCTCATCCGCGGCGCGCTCGACGCGGCCCGCGAGCGTGACCACGTGCTGCTGATCACCGAGACGCAGGGTGACGCCACGTTCGAGCAGTACGCCATCGAGGCGATGCTCGACCGACAGGTCGACGGAGTGATCTACGCCGCCATGGCCACCCGGCGGCTGACGGTGCCCCCGGCCATCCTCGGCGGCCCGGTGGTGCTGCTCAACGCCACCAGCGCCGACGGCCTGCCCTGCGTCCTTCCCGACGACGACCGGGCCGGCCGCTCCGTCGCCACCGCCCTGTTGGAGCACGGCCACCGCGACGCCATCGCGCTGATCGGCCGCAACCGGCTCAAGGAGGACGACCCGGAGGTCTCCCTCGCCGCCCGGGCCCGCCTGCGGGGCATCCAGCAGGCGCTGGGCGACGCGGGCGTGAGCCTCCTCGCGGAGTGCTTCTGCAGCGAGTGGTTGCCCGAGCACGGCTACGCCGCCATGCGCGGGCTCCTGAGCAGGCCGTCGCGACCCAGCGCGGTCATCTGCATGAACGACCGGCTGGCCTTCGGCGCCTACCAGGCGCTCGGCGAGGCGGGCCTGAGCGTTCCGGACGACATCTCGGTGATCTCGTTCGACGACGACCCGATCGCCGCCTGGCTGCGTCCCAGCCTGGCCACCACGGCGCTGCCCCACGAGCAGATGGGGCGGCGCGCGGTCGAGTTGCTCCTCGACGGCGGCGCCGCCGAGCCGTCACTCGTCGCGATGCCGCTGCGCCGACGCCGGTCCCTCGCGCCCCCCGCCGGCTGAGCCGGGCCGCCGAAGAGCGGGGCGAGGGCGACGCCCTCGTCAGCTAAACCGGTTTAGTGCTAGTTTTCCGGCCATGCTTCGTCTAGCCGACCACTGGGTGTGGGACAGCTGGTACGCGCGGGACGACAACGGCCTCTGGCACGTGTTCTTCCTGCGCGCGTCCCGCGCCCTGCACGACCCGCACCGCCGCCACCGCCGTGCCTCGATCGGCCACGCCGTCTCGACGGACCTGCGCACGTGGCGTCTGGTCGCCGACGCCCTGGTCGCCGCCGACGCGCCGGCCTGGGACGACCTCGCGACCTGGACCGGGTGCACGGTCCGCGGCCCGGACGGGCGGTGGTACCTGTACTACACCGGGGTCTCCCGCGCCGAGGACGGCCTCGTCCAACGGATCGGTCTGGCCGTCTCCGACGACCTGATCACCTGGCACCGGCACGGCTCCGGGCCCGTCGTGCAGGCCGACCCGACGTGGTACGAACTGCTCGACACCGACCTGTGGTACGAGCAGGCGTGGCGCGACCCCTGGGTGTTTCCCGACCCGGACGGCGACGGCTGGCACATGCTCATCACGGCGCGCGCCAACACGGGAGCGACGGGCACGCGCGGCGTCGTCGGCCACGCCACCTCCCCCGACCTGCTCACCTGGACCGTCCGACCGCCGCTGTCGACCCCGGCGGGGTTCGGTCACCTGGAGGTGCCTCAGGTCGCGGTCGTCGACGGGCAGCCTCTGCTGCTGTTCTCCACCGACGCGACAGCCGGCGCCCGGCGCGATGACCACCGGATCTGGGTGGCGACCGGGCAGGGCGTCCGCGGCCCGTGGGACGTCGCGGCCGCCCGGCCGGTCACCCACCCGCACCTGTACGCGCCCCGACTGGTCCCCGGACCGGCCGACGACTGGTCGCTCATCGGCTTCCTCGACCACGTCGACGGGTCGTTCGTCGGTGAACTCACCGACCCCGTTCCGGTGCGCTACGACGCGTCGACCGGGCTGACGATCCAGCCGGCGAGGACGGCGGCCGCGACCTGAACCTGACCCGGTCGCCGGCTGACGAGCCGGCGACCGAGGGCAGGACCGCGACGACACAGGTCCGGGCCGGGGCGACTGCGCCCCGGCCCGCACCTGTCGGCACCACCGTCAGCGCTGGGTCCACCGTTGGTTGGCGGCCCCGGTGCAGGTCCAGAGAAGCACCGTGGTCCCGTTGGCGGTCCCGTTGTTGTTGACGTCGAGGCACAGGCCGGACTGCGCCCCGCTGATCGTGCCGTTCGAGTTGAGGGTCCACCGCTGGTTGGCCCCGCCGTTGCAGTCCCAGATCTGGGCCTTGCTGCCCGCCGTGGCGTTGGTCGGCGCGTCCAGGCACTTGCCGAGCGCCTGGAGGGTCTGGCCGTTGAGGGTCCAGCGCTGGTTGGCTGCCCCGTTGCAGTCCCAGATCACCGGCTGGGTCCCGTTGGTGGTGTTGCTCTGCGGGACGTCCAGGCAGCGGCCCGAGGCGACGCTGGCCAGCGCGAAGGAGGTGGTCGCGGGCGGCGGCGTGGTCGGCGGCGGGGTGCTGGTGCCGCCACCGCTGACCCGGTACACCACAGTGCCGTGCGCCGGGACGCTGGCCGAGATGCTGCCCGTGCTGGTGGTGGTGGCGTTGCTCCAGGCCTCCACCAGGGTGAAGGAGCTGCCGGACTTGCCGACTGCGGCGGCGGTGGTGGAGATCGTCGTCGTCGAGCCGCCCTGGTTGAGCAGGGCGACGGCGACGTCACCGTTGGCGAGCCGCTTGGCGAGCACGCGGCGGGTGCCGTCGAACGAGACCTGGCTGGCCTGCAACCCGAGGGAGTCCTGGTTGATGGCGATCAGGTTGCCGTTCTTGAGGATGGTCTGCGTCGCGGAGTTCATGTTGCGCACGTCGTTGCCGGCGATCAGCGGCGACGCCATGACGGCCCACATCGCGAAGTGGCTGCGCATCTCGGTGTCGTTCATGCCGCCCCGGCCGACCTCCATCATGTCCGGGTCGGTGAACGAACCCGGCCGCGCGTACGGCGCCAGGGGGACGTTGACGTTGATGATGTTCTGGATGCCCATCGGGTAGCCGTTGGTCTGCCCGGTGTCCCACGCGTTGGTGATGTCCTCGGTGGTCCGCCAGATGTTCGCCACGTCGCCCCAGTTGCGCTGCGGACCGGTCTTGGCGTGGATGCTGTTGGGGTTGATGCTGTAGAGGATCGGCCGGCCGGTCGCGGCCAGCGCGTCACGCATCTTCGCGAAGGTGGTGACCTGCTCGCTGATGCTGCCGTTCGGGGAGCACCAGTCGTACTTGAGGTAGTCGACCCCCCAGGCGGCGAACTGCCGGGCGTCCTGCGCCTCGTGGCCCTGGCTGCCGGTCGCGCCCGGGTAGCTGTTGAAGTACTGGGCGCAGGTCTTGTCGACCGGCACCTGGTAGAGGCCGAACTTCAGCCCCCGGGCGTGCAGGTAGTCGCCGAGCGCCTTCATCCCGCTCGGGAAGCGGGTCGGGTCGCCCTGGAGGTTGCCCGAGCTGTCGCGGTTCGGGTTGAACCAGCAGTCGTCGACCACTACGTACTGGTAGCCGAGATCGCGCATGCCGTTGCTGACCATCGCGTCGGCCGTCTGGCGGATCAGCCCCTCGTTGATGTTGCAACCGAACGAGTTCCAGCTGTTCCACCCCATCGGGGGTGTCCGGGCGACGCCATTCTCCAACGCCTGGGCTCCCGGGGCACGGAGGCCGACGAGGGCGGCGGCCACGAGCAGCCCGGCCGCGGCTGCCCGCCCCCAGTGACGGGCTCGGACGATTCGCTTCATACGGGAGCATCCTTTCGTGATGCCGTCCACCAGGGACAGCCGCCCGGATGAGGCGGGCATCATGATGTCTACGAGCCCACTGTTAGCGTTAACAGCAGACGCCGGTCATATTACGGAGCCGTTTCGTCGAATTCAACTACTTCCATGTCTCGACGTACTCCCCGCACGCGAACCGGGGCGGCCCCGGTCGCGTGGACCGGAGACCGCCCCGTGCGGCGAGCCGTCAACCGGCCCCGGCATGTGACCGTTGTCGAACGCCGCCCACTGCACCGGATATCCGGCCCGGCATCCGGAGTAGGCGGTGGTGACGTGCGTGCGGCTGCCCGAGGCCGGCTCCCGCGGGCTCTGCGCCGTGCAGCCGTTGTTGCGCACGAACGTGTCCCGCAACGACCGCCCCGAGGAGATGTTGAGCACCGAGTCGGTGATGCCGTGCAGACCGAAGTACGCGATGGGCTGGGTGCCGCCGCTGCACCCGCTGAGCTGGGCCCCGCTGAACACCGCCACCGCCCGGAACACGTTCGCCCGCGCACACGCCGGGGTACGCCCGGAGGGCGGGCGTACCCCGTTTCGGGTTAGCGTTAACACATCTGCTGGTCGATGACCGGCAGCAAAGGTGGGCCCCGATCTGCGGTGGCCCGCCGCCGGGGGCCCCGGCCGGGGTGCGGCCGGCCGGGGCGAACCGGATGTCAGCTACGCACCTGCCACTGCTGGTTGGTGCCGCCGTTGCACGCCCAGAGGATGAGCTTCGTGCCGTTCGCCGTCGCGGCGCCGTTGGCGTCCAGGCACAGACCCGACTGCACGCCGGTGATCGTGCCGTTGGCGTTGATGTTCCACTGCTGGTTGGCCTGGCCGTTGCAGTCCCAGATCACCACTGTGGTGCCGTTGGCGGTGCCCTGACCCGAGGCGTCCAGGCACTTGGTGCCGTACACCATCAGCTGCCGGCTCGCGGTGTGGGTCCACCGCTGGTTGGCGGCGCCGCTGATGCAGTCCCAGAGCTGGGCCTGCGTCCCGTTGGTGGTGCTGGAGTTGCCGATCTCGGCGCAGCGCCCGGACTGGACGCCGACGAGCTGGACATTCTGCGGGTTGGTGTTGCCGCCGCTCTGCACGCCGGCAGAGTTGATCACCGTCTGCGCGCCGGACGGCCAACTGCCGTTCGAGACCGTGACGTTGCCGTTGACGACGTTGCCGCGGTCGCCGTTGGTCACGTTCGTGCTGCCGTTGGTCGACCAGTTGTTGGTGACCGTGAAGTTGCCCATGTTCTCGGCGTAGTAGTAGTTGGCGGTGGCCCAGGTGCCGGTGGAGGAGAACACGTTGTTGCGGGCGGTGTAGTAGCGCGAGCCCTCGTCGAAGTAGAGCCCGAACCAGCCGTTGGTCCGCAGGCAGTAGTTCTCGTTGATGGTCCCGCCCTGGTTCGCCGACAGCGTGTAGATGCACCCGCCGTCGGTCATCTGCTGCATCACGTCGTGGATGTAGTTGCCGATGACCTGGTTGTTGGCGGCGGTGGTGGCCGTCGAG
The DNA here is from genome assembly GCF_040649315.1 of Micromonospora sp. NPDC049004. Classification (NCBI taxonomy): domain Bacteria; kingdom Bacillati; phylum Actinomycetota; class Actinomycetes; order Micromonosporales; family Micromonosporaceae; genus Micromonospora; species Micromonospora sp. NPDC049004. The sequence continues at coordinate 373,269 of NZ_JBEZFG010000001.1, read as the reverse complement.
TAGCGGGGCTGGTAGTTGTAGAGACCCCGGTTGGCGTAGTGGTTGCTGCCGCCGGCGTCGTTGGCGCCCCAGCCGTACCCGACCGACAGGCCGGTGTACGGCATGTTGTAGACCTCGTTGTGCGAGACCAGCGCGGTGTTCACGTAGGTGGTCAGGATCGAGACCACGCCGCGGTACTCCAGACCGAGGTCGTGCACCCGGTTGTTGCTGATCGTGATGTTCCGGTTGACCATCCGCTGGTCGCTGGGGTGGTGGGCGTCGGCACGTACACCGCCGACCACGATGCCGCCGGCCGAGTTGCGGGCGATCTCGGAGCGCGTGACCGTGATGTTGCTGGCTCCCAGGCCGACGCCGCTGGCGTGGGCGTTGGCGTCGTTGCCGATACCGATCGCCGTCTGCCCCAGGTTGACGAACTGCGAGTCGCTGAAGGCGATGGTGTTGGCGGCCGAGACCTGCACGGCGGCCGGCATCTGGGCCCAGCTCGGGCGGGTGGCCTCGAACAGCGGGCAGCCCTCCTGGCAGGAGGTCAGGGCGTCGGACGGACGGGCCCAGGTGCCGACGATGTGCGCGCCGGTCTGCTGGTCGGCGAACCCGTTGCTGCTGCTCGGGCCGAGCCAGCTGGTGCCGGTGAAGGTGATCCCGCTGAACGAGATGTGGTGCGCGGGCGCGTCGTACGTGCCACCCACGTTGACCAGGGACTGCAGTTGCGGCAGCTCCACGCTCACCGAGCTCATGCTCTGCCCGGCCAGCGGGATGTAGTTGAGCTGGCCGCTGCCGGGGTTGAGATACCACTCGCCCGGTGAGTCGAGGAACTCGTACGCGTTGGCCAGGTAGAACGGTCCGGCCCGGTGCGGGCGGGACAGGGTGTCGAAGCCGAACGTGTTGTTGTTCCACGCCGGCTGCTGCATGGTCAGGAAGTTGCCGCTGATGCTCTGCACCGGCGAATACCGGTCGGTGAACGAGCCGACGCTCTCCACCTCGACCCGGTTCTGGTTGCCGAGGTTGTTCAGGTAGCTCAGCGCGCTGTTGCTGAACCGCATGCCGCTCGTGGTGAAGGTGAAGTCGGCGCGGTTCACGGCCGTACGCGCCCGGGTGGCGACGGCGCCGTTGACGTAGAGCTGGCGGCTGTCGAGCCCGGCCGGGACGCTGGCCCGCCAGATGTTCTTTCCGGAGTCGACGAGCGACCACCCGGTGACCGCCCGGGCGCCGCTGATCGTCGGGCGGGCCGAGGCGGCGGCCCGCCAGATCACCTGGTAACCGTTGGTGCCGGAGTCGGCGGCGGTCAGCCGCATCGGCGAGGTGAGCCGGTACACGCCGTCGGCCAGTTCCACGACGATGTCGCCGGACATGGAGCTGTTGAGCGTGCGTACCGCGGCCTGCGCGCCGGCCAGTGAGCACGGCTGGCTGGCGGAGCAGGTGCTGCCGCTGCCGGACGGGGACGCGTAGAGGGTGGTGGTCGCCGCGGAGGCCGGTGTGGCCGAGGCGGTCACGGCGACCAGGGCGGTCAGTGCCGCCGTGGCGGCGCCGGCGAAGAGCCTGCGCGCCACGGAGATGGATGAGACGGACACGGGACGGTCTCCTGAGGTGGGGGGTGGGGGGACGCCTCGACGAGGCGGGTTCGGCGGGTGGGTGGGCGTTAGCGCTAACACCATGGACGTGCCGACGCCGGTCAGGCGACGACCTTCCGTAGGTGGTGCAGGCCGTCGACGGCGAGGCGGTCCTGTGAGGGGGCCAGGGGCCGCCAGATCGACGCCGCGGTGGCGATTGTCGCGTTGTCGGCCGTGAACGACTCGATGCAGACCGCGCCCCGGTAACCCGTGCCCCGCAGGACGGAGAAGAAACGGGGCCAGTCGAAGTGGTCCGCGCCGGGTGCGCCGCGGTCGGTGCCGCTGACCTGGACGTGCTTGATGTGCGGGCCGGCCAGCGCGAGCGCCGCGTAGGGGTCGGCCTCCTCGATGTTCATGTGGTACGTGTCGATCATGATTCCGACGCTCGGGGGCAGGCCGTCGATCGCCTCGATCGTCTGCTCGACGGTGTTGACCACGCTCGTCTCGTAGCGGTTCAGCGCCTCGACGCCGATGGTCACGCCGCACTCGCCGGCCCGGTCGGCGACCGGCGCGAGGGCCCGCCGGAAGTCGGCGTAGCAGGCCGCGCGGGCCGCCGCCGACATCCGCCAGGTACGGCCGACCGACGCGTACACCGGGCCGCCGACACACGGCGCACCGACGGCCGCCGCGCTCGCCACACACCCCATGAGGTACGCGACCGTCGACTCGACGACGGCCGGCGTCGCATCCACCAGGTCCCGCCCGGGCGGGGTCACCGCGCAGACGCCGGCCGCGACGAGGCCGTGCGCGGCCAGCAGGTCCCGCGTACGGACCGGATCCCAGTCGCCGGGCTGCTCGATCGGCAGTTCGACCGCGTCGAAGCCGAAGGAGGCGATCCGCGGGATCAACCGGGCGAGGGCCTCGTCGTCGACCGGCGAGGCCCACACCCAGGGGTTGACGCCAATGGCGTACACCGCAACCTACTTCCAGCGCTGCGGGTAGCCGGGCAGGTCACGGCAGCCGCACATCGCGTAGTGCAGCGGCGGCATGCTCGGGTCGAGGTACTGGTCCAGGTTGTCCTGGGTGACCGTGGGCTGCGGCAGCTTCCACGGGTTGGAGACCTGGGTTCCGTCGAGGATGTTCAGCGCGGCGATGATCGGCGTTCGCCACTGGTACGTCGGGTAGGTCGGCGCGATGGCGGTGAGCTTCTTGTCCTTCCACAGCTTCAGGAAGTCCAGCTGGTCCTCGCCGTTCATCGGCGGTACGGGCTTGCCGGCGTCCTGGAACGCCTCGACCGCCGCCACGGCTACCGCTCCGGCGTCCATCCAGACGCCGTCGATCGTGCCGTACCGCTGGATGTAGTCGTTGACGATCTTCTTGGTCTTGGCCGGGTCGCCGTCGGTGAACTCCACGCCGACGACGTCGACCTTCGCCTTGTCCAGCGCGATCTTCGCGGCGGACCAGCGGGTCTCCAGCACGTCGACGCCGGGCAGGATGCGCAGGGCCAGCAGCTTTCCGCCGGGCTTCATCTTCTGGCTGACGAACTCCGCGCCCACGTGGCCGAAGCCGTAGCCGCCCACCGGGTTGATGAAGGTCACCGGGCAGGTGGTGTTGACCCCCCGGTCGAAGACGACCACCGGAAGGCCCGCCTGGCAGGCGGCCTCGACGGCCGGGGTGAGCGTGGCGGTGGTGTTCGGCGAGACGATGAGGGCGTCGCACTTCTTGCCGAGCAGGTCGTTGATGTCGGCGATCTGCTTCTGGTCCTTGCCCTCGGCGTCGACGTGCACGAACTCGCTGATCCGGCTCCGCTGCGCCTCGACCTCGGCCTGCATGGTCTTGAACCCGACCTGCCGCCAGGGGTTGTTCAGCGCCGCGTTGGAGAAGCAGATCTTGTGCTTGCCGGGCTTCTTGAACTTCGCGGTGTCCACCATCTTCGGGTTGAGCACCTGCTCCCACGGCTTGTCGGCCGGCCCGGTGGGGGCGGCGTCGAGCAGGGCCAACTCGTTGTCGTAGTCGGCCTGCACGAAGAACTTGGACTGCTCCCCGGTGCCCGAACCGGCCGCCGCGGAGGCGGTGCCCGACGGTGACGCCGTCGGCTCGTCGGTGGCGCATCCCGCGAGCACCAGGACGCTCGCCGCGGCCAGGGCGGTCATGGATCGTCTCATCGAATCACCTTTATCTGGAGGAGGAGGAACGCAGGGACGAGACCGCCACGGCGAGCAGGATGATCACGCCCTGGACGGTCGATCTGAGGGCACCGGAGACGCCGGTGAAATTCATCAGCGCGAAGAGCGTCTCGAGGGTCAGGGCACCGAGCATCGCCCCGACGACCGAGCCACGGCCCCCACCGAGGGCGACCCCGCCGAGCACGACCGCGGTGATCGCCCCGAACTCCAGCCCGACGCCGGCCTGGAACGACACACCGCTGTACCCGCCCAGAAGGATCGCCGCGACCGCCGCCGCGAGGCCGCTGAGCATGAACGCGATCGTCTTGGTGCGCGCGACCCGCACGCCGCTCAGCTCGGCGGTGCGCGGATTGTCCCCGACCGCGACCAGCGTGCGACCGAAGTCGGAGCGCGTCAGCACGACGGCGATCGCCGCGACGACCACCAGGACGAGCAGCGCGTACGGAATGCGGCCCAGCAGCGGCACGTCCTCGATGGCCCGTCGCCCGAAGCGGCGGAACTCCTCGGAGAGCCCGCCCTTCGGAGCGCCGTCGGACCACAGGTACACGGCGCCGACGAGGATCAGGAACATGCCGAGGGTCGTGATGAAGGACGGCACCCGCAGCACCGTCGTGACCAGACCGTTGACCAGCCCGACGAGCGCGCCGCCGACGAGCAGCAGCGCGACCACCGGCCAGGTGTGCGACGGATCGCTGTCGATGAGCCGGGCGGCGACGACGACCTGCGCCGTGACCAGGGAGCCGACGGAGAGGTCGAACTCCCCGCAGACGATCACGAAGTACTGACCGGCGGCGAGCAGGATGATCGGCGCGGAGCGCCCGAGGAACGACATCAGCGACGACGGCGCGAGGAAGTCGGGCTGGACGAACGCCACGAGGATCAGCAGCACCACCAGGAGCGCGACGATCGGCGCGATCCCGTCGGTGCGGATCCGCAGCGGCAGCGGACGACGTTCGGCGACCCGCATGGTCAGGACCCCGCCTTTCGCATGGCCCGTCGGGCGTAGACGGCGACCGCGGCGATGATGATCACGCCGCGGATCACCTGCTTGAAGAACGCGTCAACCTCGAGCTGGTTGAACACCGCGTCGATGCTGGCGAGCAGCAGCACGCCCCCGATCGTGCCGAGCACTCCCCCGCGCCCACCCGCGAGGGCGGTGCCGCCGAGGACCACCGCGGCGATCGACTCCAGGTCGTAGAGCCCCTCGGTGCCCACCCGGGGGGCGCCGGAGCCGAGTCGACTGGCCAGATAGACGCCGGCCAGGCCGGCGCAGAGGGAACACAACACGTGGGCGGTGATGAGGACCCGGTCGTTGCGGACGCCGGAGAGCCGGGCGACCTCCGGGTCGCCGCCGACCGCGACCAGGTGGTGACCGAAGCGGGTACGCGACAGGGCGAACCAGGCCGCCGCGGTCACGGCGAGCAGCAACAGAAAGGACACCGGGACCGGCCCGATCCGCTGGTACCCGAGGGTCCGCACGAGAGCCGGCGCACTTTCGCCGGCCGGACCGTCGTAACCGTTGTCGAGGTAGCCCTTGAGCAGCAACCCGACGCCGAGGGTCGCGATGAACGCGTTGATCCGCAGTTTGGTGACGAGCACGCCGTTGAGCAGCCCGATTGCGGCGCTGACCGCGAGCGCAAGCCCGATCGCCGGAAGCAACGCGCCGTCGCTGCCGTTCATCGCCTCGGCCGCCACGAGGGTGCTCAGGCTGATCACGTACGCCACGGAGAGGTCGAGCGAACCGCCGAGAATGACAAGGGTCTGCCCGACGGCGACGAGCCCGAGGCCGGCGGCGACGTGCAGCAGACTCACCGTCGTCGACTGGTTGAAGAGCTGGCCGCCGTCGAGCATGACGACCAGCCAGCCGATGACCAGGGTGAGGGCCAGGGCCACGAACACGCCCGGCACGGCATGCCGGGCCGGACGAAGCGAGAGGGCGGTCACGGAGCTGCCTCCATTCGCGACTGCGGGGCTCGCAAACCCGGCTCACTCCTCACGCTCATCGGAGCCATCTCCATTCGCGACTGCGGGGCTCGCAAACCCGGCTCACTCCTCGCGCTCATCGGGGCCGCCTCCATTCGCGACTGCGGGGCCTGCAGGACCGGCTCATTTCTCGCGCTCACGCGGCGGCCTCCCGGACGGCGCCGACCGCGAGGGCGACGACGTCCTCCTCGGTCGCGGCGGCCGGCAGCTCGCCCGCGATCCGGCCGTCGCGCAGGACGACTATCCGGTCGCTCATGCCGAGCAGCTCCGGCAGCTCGGACGAGATCATCAGAACGGCCGCGCCGTCAGTCGCGAGGCGGCGGACGAGATCGTGGATGGCCGACTTCGCGCCCACGTCGATGCCCCGGGTCGGCTCGTCGAAGAGCAGGATCCGGGGTGTCAGCGCGAGCCATCGGGCCAGGACGACCTTCTGCTGGTTGCCGCCGGAGAGGAAGCGGATCTCCTGGTCGTCGCCGGCGGCACGGACCTCCACGGCGTCGAGCAGCTCACGCACCCGTGCGGTGCGGGCGGCACGACCGGACCGTGCCGCGAACACGGCCCGGCTGGCGAGCAGAGCATTGTCCAGCACCGACTGCCGGGCCACGATGCCCTCACCCTTGCGGTCCTCGGTGACGTACGCGATGCCCGCCCGCATCGCGGCACGCGGCGAGCGCAGCCGCACCGGCTCGCCGTCGAGCTCGACGTCACCGGTCGTGAACGGGGCCACCCCGAAGAGCGCACGGGCCAGCGCCGATCGTCCCGAACCCTGCAGGCCGCCGACGCCGAGCACCTCGCCGGCGCGCAACTCCAGGTCCACACCCCGCAGCTTCCGGTTGCCCCCGCCGCGGACGGTGAGTCGCACCGGCCCACGGTCGGCAGGGTCGGCCCGCTGCGGGTAGTAGTTGGACAGCTCACGGCCGACCATGTGCCGCACCAGCTCGTCCGTGTTGGTCCGCGCGGTGTCCACGGTCGTCACCCGGCGGCCGTCCTTGAGAACCGTGATCCGGCTGGACAGGTCGAAGACCTCGGTGAGCCGGTGCGAGACGTAGAGAAGGCCGATGCCGCGTTCCTGGAGCCGGCGGACCAGCCCGTAGAGCAGCTCGACCTCCTGGTCTGCCAGCGCGGCGGTCGGCTCGTCCATGATGAGCAGCCGCGCGTCCAGAGCGAGCGCCTTGGCGATCTCGACGACCTGCTGCTGAGCGACGCCGAGCTGCCCCACCCGGGAGTCGGCCGGCAGCGCGGTCTCCCCGATCGAGGCGAGCAGGCGCCGGGTGCGGTCCAGCATCTCGCGGCGGTCGACCAGTCCGCGCCGGACCGGTTCGTGACCCAGGTAGACGTTCTCCGCGACGGTGCGCTCGGGCAGGAGGTTGAACTCCTGGTGGATGATGCCGACGCCAGCCCGCTGCGCGTCGCGGGGGCCGTGGAACACGCGCGGTTGACCGGCGAACTCGACGGTGCCCTCGTCCGGGGCGTACCCACCCGAGACGATCTTCATGAGCGTCGACTTGCCGGCGCCGTTCTCACCGACGACCGCGTGGACCTCGCCCGGTGCCACGTCGAGGTCGACGCCGTCGAGGACGCGCACCCCGAGAAACGACTTGCCGATGCCCCGCAGGGCCAGCAGCGGCGCCGGTTGTGGATCTGCCATCCCGATAGCCCTTACAGATAGTAGTCATCGATGAGATCCGTACACCGGCCGGTAGGCCGTTCGATGCGCTGAGCGACGCACTTTCGCAGGTCTCAGCGGAACTTGCGTTTTTATGGTGCAAACATTTCCTTGACATCGAGGAAACATCACACGTATGAAGATAGATGTTTGGATGCGGGTCCGCAATCCTCGATCTGCAGCGACTGGCAGGCCCGGCACTCGATCGGCGCGAGTGTTGGCTCGGGCACGTCAGGCCCGGGCACCCCTACTGGGGAGTAACATCCGACGCTCGACGTTACATTGACACCCATCGATCAATAGCTCATCCTGACCTCGCAGACCATGGACGAGACCACAGCCCACGTCACGCTGTGTGACGTCCTGCGGGGCTGACTGCCGTTTCGGCGGACGGCACGACGACCGCGACCAGCACACCCGTGGCCCACGCGCGCCCAGGCACAACCTGGCGCGTGCCGGACCCGTGCTCGCAATCGGAGTTGCCCGCCCAGACCTAGGAGACGGCATGCGTCGCCCCACAATCCTCATCGGAATGATCGTCGGCCTGTTACTGGCGCTCGGCCTGGCCCCGCCGGCGTCGGCCGCCCCGGCCTTCCGCGCCCTGTTGTTCACCAAGACCGTCGGCTACCGGCACGACTCGATCCCCGCCGGAATCTCGATGTTCCAGCAGCAGGCGGCCGCGAACAACTTCGAGCTGGTGCAGACCGAGGACGCGAGCGTCTTCACGCCCGCCAACCTCGCCACCTTCGACGTCGTCATCATGTTCCAGACCTCCGGCATGGTCTGGACCTCGGCCTCGCAGCGCCAGGCCATCGAGGGCTACCTCGCCAGCGGCAAGGGCATCGTGGGCGTGCACAACGCCACCGACATGGGCATCGAGTCCGAGTACCCGTGGTGGGACCAGACCATCAACGGCGGCGCTCACATGCCCGAGCACTCCCCCGGCGTGCTCGCCGGCACGGCCATCGTCGCCGACAAGCAGCACCCGTCGACGGTCGGCCTGCCGGACCGCTGGAGCCGCAGCGAGGAGTGGTACAACTTCGACTCCAACCCGCGGGGCAACGTGCACGTCCTGGTGACCGCCGACGAGCGCACGTACAACCCGGGCTCGCGGGCGATGGGCCCGGACCACCCGATCTCGTGGTGCCGCAACGCCGGCGGCGGCCGGGTGTGGGCCACCGCGATGGGCCACGCGATCGAGTCGTACAGCGAGACGAACTTCCGCAACCACGTCCTCGGTGGCGTCAAGTGGGCGGCCGGCAACCAGCCCGGGGACTGCGGCGGCACCGTCTGGAGCAACTTCGAGAAGCGCACCCTGGACGACAACACCGCCGACCCGATGGCGCTGGCAGTGCTGCCGGACGGCCGCGTGCTCTACGTCCAGCGGGGCGGCCAGGTCAAGATCTTCAAGCCGAGCACCAACAGCACCGTCACGGCCGCCACGCTGAGCGTCTACACCGGCGGTGAGGACGGTCTCACCGGCGTCGCGATAGACCCGGCCTTCGCCAGCAACGGGTACGTGTACGTCTACCACTCGCCGGCGAGCAGCACGACCGACGTCAACCGGGTGTCCCGCTACACGCTCACCGGTGACACCCTGAACCTGTCCACCGAGGCCCGGATCATCGACATCCCCGCGTACCGGGACCGGACCTTCGCCGAGCCCGGGCACACCGGCGGCTACATCGAGTTCGGCCCGGACGGCAACCTCTACATCGGCACCGGCGACGACACGCCGCCCAACCTCGACCCGAACTGGCAGGGGTACGCCCCGCTGGACTGGCGGTCCGGCAAGTCCAACCTGGACGCCGCCCGCTCCGCCGGGAACACCAACGACCTGCGCGGCAAGCTGCTGCGCATCAAGCCGTCGGCCACCGGTGGCTACACCATCCCGACGGGCAACCTCTACCCCCAGGGCACCGCGCAGACCCGGCCCGAGGTCTACGCCATGGGCTTCCGTAACCCGTTCCGCTTCTCGATCGACCCCGCCACCGGCTGGGTCTACCTGGCCGACTACGGCCCCGACCGCAACCCGCCGACGACCAACCGGGGCCCCGAGGGGCTCGTCGAACTCAACGTGATCAAGGCAGCCGGCAACTACGGCTGGCCCTTCTGTCACGGCAACAACCAGCCGTACGCGCCGTTCAACCCGGACACCGGCGTCGTCGGGGCGAAGTTCAACTGCAACGCCCCGGTCAACAACTCGCCCAACAACACCGGCCTGGTCAACCTCAAGCCGATCGTCGCGCCCAACATCTGGTACGGCTACCCCGCGTCGACGACCTTCCCGGAGCTGGGCTCCGGCGGGTCGGCGCCGATGGGTGGGCCGGTCTACCGCTACAACGCGGCGAACCCCTCGGCGACGAAGTTCCCGGCCTACTACGACGGCGTGCACTTCTTCTACGAGTGGTCGCGCAACTTCATCAAGGAAACGCACTTCGACTCGTCGACGGCTGTCACCCGGACCAACTCGTTCATGCCCGGCGGCAACTTCAACAAGCCGATGGACATGGAGTTCGGCCCGGACGGCTCGCTGTACCTGCTGGAGTGGGGTTCCAACTTCGGCGGCGGCAACAACGACTCCGGGCTCTACCGCATCGACTACATCCAGGGTGGACGTTCACCGATCGCGAAGGCCGTCGGCACGCCCACCAGCGGCAGCGCCCCGCTGACCGTCCAGTTCAGCAGCGCCGGCACGGCGGACCCGGACGCCGGCAACACCCTCAGCTACCAGTGGACCTTCGGTGACGGCGGCACGTCCACGGCGGCCAACCCGGCACACACCTACACCACCAACGGCAACTACACGGCGCAGTTGAAGGTCACCGACAACACCGGCAAGACCGGCTTCGCCAACGTGCAGATCACCGTCGGCAACACCGCCCCGGTGGTCACCATCAACGTGCCGCCCAACGGCGGCATGCTGAACTTCGGCGACAAGGTCTCGTACACGGTCAGTGTCTCCGACCCCGGCGGCGCGGCCATCGACTGCACCAAGGTGTTCGTCAACCCGGCTCTGGGACACGACGACCACGCGCACGAGACCACCGAGTACCCCGGTTGCTCGGGCACCATCTCCACCGACCTGCTCGGTGGGCACCCCGAAGGGGCGAACCTGTACTACGTGCTCAACGCCCGCTACACCGACGACGGTGGCTCGGGTGGCGCGGCGCCGCTGACCGGCTACGCGACGGCGATCCTGCAGCCCAAGCACAAGCAGGCCGAGTACTTCAGCAGCCAGTCCGGCGTCCGGGTCGTCGACCAGAGCGCCGCGGAGAGCGGCAAGCGTGTCGGTGACATCTCCAACAACGACTGGGTGGCGTTCAACCCGATGAGCCTGTCGGGCATCAGCAACGTCAGCTACCGGCTGTCGTCACCGAGCGGTGGTGGTTCCATCGAGCTGCGGGCCGACTCGCCGACCGGCACCCTCCTGGCCACCACGACGGTGCCCAGCACCGGCGGCTGGGACAACTACCAGTCCACGCCGGCGGTCAGCGTCGCGGCCCTGTCCGGGACGCACACCCTCTACATGGTGTTCAAGGGCAGCTCGTCCAACTGGTTCGACCTCGACGCGTTCACCTTCGGCGGCAACGGCGTAGGGGTCCCCGGCACCGACGGCGGAGGGATCGCCGGCCGCACCTGGACCCTCACGGCGCAGCACAGCGGCAAGCTGATGGACGTCAGCGGCAACTCCACCGCCGACGGCGCCCAGGTCGTGCAGTGGGCGGCCACCGGCGGCAACAACCAGAAGTGGCAGGCGGTGGACGCCGGTGGCGGCGCCGTCTACCTCAAGGCGGTGCACAGCGGCAAGTGCCTCGACGTCACCGGCGGGTCGACCGCACAGGGCGCCTTCCTGCAACACAGCACCTGCACCAACGCCAACCAGCAGAAGTTCACCGTGACGGCGACCGGCACCGCCGGGATCTACACGGTCAAGAGCGCGCTGAGCGGGCTCTGCCTGGACGTCAACGGCGCCTCGACTGCCGACGGGGCCCGGCTGCTGCAGTGGGGCTGCCACAGCGCCACCAACCAGCAGTGGCGGTTCAGCGCGGTCTAGCGACCGGACGGTAGTTCCGACAGGACGCCGGCCACCCGGTCGCAGGATCGGGTGGCCGGCGCACCGCGTTCACGGGTGTGTCGTCACCCGCCGAGCAGCCCGGCGTCGCGCAGCGCCGCCCAGAGCTGCTCCGGCACGTCCGCGTCGGACCGGCGCAGGGTCTCGGTCACCTGGGCCGCGTCGCGCACGCCGACCACTGTCGAGACCACCGCCGGATGCCGGCGGACGAACGCCAACGCCGCCTGCGGGAGGGTGACGCCGTACGCCTGACAGACCGCCGCGATCCGCCGCGCCCGCTCGATCAGCTCCGGCGGCGCCTGCTGATAGTTGTAGACCGCGTCGGCCGGCGGCTGGTCGCGGGCCAGCAGCCCCGAGTTGTAGACCCCGGCGATCACCACGCCGACCCCACGGGCCTGCGCGGCGGGTAGCAGGTCGTCGAGCGCGCCCTGTTCGAGAAGGGTGTAGCGGCCGGCGCACATGACCACGTCGATGTCGGTCTCCTGGACGAACCGGGCCAGCATCGCCGACTGGTTCATGCCGGCCCCGATCGCGCCGATGACGCCCTGGTCGCGCAGCTCCACCAGCGCGGGTACCGCCTCGGTGGCCGCCTGCTCCCAGTGCTCGTCCGGGTCGTGCAGGTACACCACGTCGACGCGGTCCAGGCCGGTGCGCTCCAGGCTGGCCTCCAACGACCGGCGTACGCCGTCGCGGCTGAAGTCCCAGACCCGCCGCAGGTCGGCCGGCACGTCGAAGCCCTCCGAGTCGCGCTCCCCCGCGGTCTCCGGCGAGGGTACGAGCAGCCGTCCGACCTTCGTCGACACCACGTACTCGTCGCGCGGCCGGGACCGCAGCGCGGCGCCGAGGCGCCGTTCGGACAGGCCGAGGCCGTAGTGCGGCGCCGTGTCGAAGTACCGGATGCCGGCGGCCCAGGCGGCGTCGACAGCCGCGGCGAACTCGTCGTCGGACGTCCCCCGGTACAGGTTGCCACCCTGCGCCGCGCCGAAGCCCAGCTCGGTGAGGCGGACCGCCGGGCGGCGGGGCAACGCTCGGGCCGTCATGACGCCTCCAGCCGGTACGCACGGTGCGCGGTCTCCCGCCAGATCGCCGCCTGCTCCTCGTCACCGAGTGGTGCCACCAGGTCGGCGAGTACGGCGACCCAGCGGGTGTAGGAGCTGGCGAGCAGGCACACCGGCCAGTCCGAGCCGAACATGAGCCGTTGCGGGCCGAACACGTCGAGCGCGTGGTCGACGGCGGGCCGCAGGTCGTCGGCCGTCCAGGACGATCCGTCCACCTCGGTCACCAGGCCGGAGAGCTTCGCGGTGACGTTCGGCTCGGCGGCGAGCGCCCGCAGGTTGGCCGGCCAGTCGCCGAGGCCCCCCGCGCCGAGCGCCGGTTTGGCGAGGTGATCCAGGACGAACGACACCTCGGGCAGGTCGCGGACGAGCCGGGTGGCCGCCGGCAGTTGGTGGTCGCGGACCAGCAGGTCGTAGGCGAGGCCGGCCGCGCCGACCGCCGCGATGCCCCGCCGGACGTCGCGTCGGTCGAGGTACGCCGGGTCGGGTTCGGACTGGACCAGGTGCCGGATGCCCACCAACCGCTCGCCGCCGCGTACCGCGCGGAGCCGGTCGAGGCGCTCGTCGATGTCGTCGGCGGTGAGGTTCACCCAGCCGACGACCCCGCTGATGAGCGGGTCGTCGGCCGCGATGCCCAGCAGGTGCTCCGTCTCCGCCACGGAGGCGATGGACTGCACGACGACGGTCTCGGTGACGCCCGCGGCGCGTGCCGCCGGGGCGAGATCCGCCGGGGTGAAGTCGTTGTCGATCGCCGCCATCGTGTCCGGGTCGATCCAGGGTTGCGGGTGACGGGCACGGACCCAGAGGTGGTGGTGGGCGTCGACGATGCCGGGGCGCCCGGCCGGCGAGGGATACGTCATCGGCCCAACCAGCCGCCGTCGACGGGCAGGACCGTGCCGTGCACGTAGTCCGAGGCCGCGGCGGCCAGGAACACGGTGGCGCCGGCCAGGTCGTCGGCGCGTCCCCACCGGCCGGCCGGGATCCGGCCCACGATCGCGTCGTTGCGGGCGGGGTCGTCGCGGAGCGCCTGGGTGTTGTCGGTGGCGATGTACCCGGGCGCGATCGCGTTGACGTTCACCCCTCTGCCCGCCCACTCGTTGGACAGGGCCTTGGTCAGCCCGGCGAGGCCGGACTTCGCCGCGGTGTAGCTCGCGACGTTGATGCCGCCCTGGAAGCTCAGCAGCGAGGCGGTAAAAATGATCTTTCCGCGGCCACTGTCGACCATCCGCCGACCGATCTCCCGGCTCAACACGAACTGGCTGGACAGGTTCACCTGCACCACCCGGTCCCACATCTCGTCGGGGTGCTCGGCGGCCGGCGCCCGGGCGATCGTGCCGCCGTTGTTCACGAGGATGTCCACCGGCGCCACCGCCGCGGCCTCCTCGGCCAACCGGTACACCGCGGCCCGGTCACCCAGGTCCGTGCGGATGCCGGTGAACCGGCGACCCGCCGCCTCGACCCGCCGCTGCACCTCACTGCCCGCGGACTCCATCTGCGCCGACACCCCGATGATGTCCGCGCCGGCCACCGCCAGGGCCTCCGCCATCGCCAGGCCGATCCCCCGCCGTGCGCCGGTCACCAGCGCGGTACGTCCGGTCAGGTCGAACAGGGCGCTCATCGGCCCTCCTCCCGCCAGTCGAGCAGCACCTTCATGACGCCGCCGCCACCCTCCAGAGCCGTGAACGCGTCCGTGACACCGGCCACGGGCAGCACCCGGGAGATCAGCTCCCGGGCCGGGATGACGCCGGCCGCGACCAGCCGGATCGCCTCCACCACGTCCTCGCGCTGGTACAACCGCGCGCCCAGCAACTCCAGCTCCCGCCAGAAGAACCGGTGCAGGTTGACCGGACGCGGCTGCGGGTGGATCGCCACCATCACCAGCCGGCCCCGGGTGGTCAGCACATCCACGGCCGTGCCGACCCCGGCGGCGGAACCGGACACCTCGAACGCGACATCCGCGCCCGCGCCTCCGGTCCGCTCGTTCACGAGCGCCACCACATCGGTCGGCCCCGGGTCCACGGCCTCGATCCCGATCCCCGACGCGACTCCGCGCCGGAAGCCGTCCGGTTCCACGAGCAGGACCTCGGCCCCGCGCGCCCGGGCGACGGCCGCGATGAGGACGCCCACCGGACCGCCGCCGACGACCACCACGTGCTCTCCGGACGTCACCTTCGCCCGTCCGACGTCGTGCACCGCCACCGCGACCGGCTCGACCAGCGCCGCGTGGTCCAGCGGCAGATCGTCGGGGAGCGCAAGCACCAACTCGGCCGGCACCGTCCACGACGACTGCATCGCGCCGGGCGAGTCGATGCCGAGGAAGTCCATCGCGTGGCAGATGTGCGAATTGCCGCGGCGGCACGCCGGGCACCGCCCGCAGGCGCGGGTCGGCATCACGGTGACGGGCTGCCCGACGGTCAGCCCGGTGACGCCGTCGCCCAGCGCGGCGACCCGGCCCGACATCTCGTGGCCGATCACCGCCGACGCGCCCACCCGGGCGTCCATGTCGCCGTGGAAGATGTGCAGGTCCGTGCCGCAGATCCCGGTGTACGCCACCGCGATCCGCACCTGGCCGGGGCCCGGCGGTTCTGGGGCACGGTCCTCGATTCCGAGATCACGCGCACCCCGGTAGACAACTGCCTTCACTGCTGCTCCGTCTCAACGTCGTTGGTTCGTACGGGTGCGTACGCCAGGGGCGGCGAGATCCGCATCCGTTGTGTCGGCGCCATCGACACGGTAATCATCCGACCAATCCTGGTCCAGAGGCGGCTTGGGGTCGGGCGGTCTCAATGCCGCAGGGGCGCCACGTCGTTCTGGGACGGGACGGCATCGGCGAGCAGGGCATCGACCCGGACAGCCGGAACTGTGGGCATGTGCTCGGCCACCGCCAGCAGGCGCTTACCGGCCCGCTCCGGTCGGACGTTCGGGCTGCCGGCGGTCGGGTCGCCGGCCCGGTCTGCGGCCGCAGCGATCGCCACCTCGTCGACCCGGATGCCCAGACCCGGTGTGTCACCGAGAATGAACGCGCCGTCCTCGACGTGCAGGTCGAGGCCGATGCCCGCGGGTGGCCGCAGATCCTGTAGTTCGCTGACCAGGTGGTTCGGCACCGAGGTGGCGGCGTGCAGCAGCCCGACCGGGATGTTGCCGATGGGGCTGACGGGCAGGTCGTGGGCATGCGCCAGGGCCGCCACCCGCAGGAAGTGGGTGACACCCCAGACGGCCGCCATCTGGACGATGTCGACCGCGCCCGCCCCGATCAGCGGGCGGTACTGCTCCAGCCCGGTGAGGTTTTCGCCGGTGGCGACCGACGCCCGGACGCCCCGGCCGACGGCCGCCAAGCCCTCGGCGTCCCAGCGGCGGACCGGCTCCTCGATCCAGATCAGATCGAGGGTGCGTTCCAGCTCGGCCACATGCCGCACGGCCTGCTTACGCGACCACGCCTCGTTGACGTCGAGCATCAGACCGGGTCGCCGGCCGTGGCCCGCCTCGGTCAGCACCTCCCGCACCAGGGTGAGCCGGTGCCGGTCCCGCTCGATGTCGAGGCCACCCTTGAGCTTCGCGGCGCGCAGGCCGTACCCGGCGTAGACCTCGTACTCCGCGACCAGTTCGTCGTCGGTCAGACCGATGTCGAGGCCGGAGGCGTAGGCGGGAACACGTCGGTCCCGCCCGCCGAGCAGCCGCCAGAGCGGCTCACCGGCGAGCTGCGCCTTGATGTCCCACAGGGCCGTGTCCAGTGCGCCGATCGTCCCGAACACCAGCCCGCCGTGACCGGCCTTGAAGGTGTGTCGGAGCATCCGGTCGTACAGGCTGGTCACCGCGCGGGGATCCTCCCCCTCGATGGCCGGGAAGATCCTCTCGATCTCCACGTGCGGGCCCAGGCCGACGCCGCTGATCCCCGCGTCGGTCTCGACGATGGTGATCGGCAGCGTCGTGACGCCGTCGGGAAACACGCCGTTGGCGTCGCCGACCGGCCGGCCCCACTCCTGGACCGTCGTCAGGGTTCGATACCCGGTGATACGCATGTCAGCCTTTCGTGGAACCAGCGGCGACGCCGTCGGCGATCTGGCGCTGAAGGAACAGGTAGACCGCCAGGACGGGGATCGCCGCGATGAGCACCCCGGAGGCGAACGTCGGAATGTCCTCGGAGTACTGCCCCCGCAGCGAGGTCACCCCGACCATGAGGGTCCGGTGGTCGGCCGACGGCATCAGCAGCAGCGAGATGAGCACGTCGTTCCAGCAGAACAGCGTGTTGAGGATGCCCACGGACAGCAGCGCCGGAGCGCCCAGCGGCAGCATGATCCGCCGGTACACGCCGTACACGGTGTTGCCGTCGATCCGGGCCGCGTCGACGATCTCCGCGGGGATGGTCTTGTAGTAGCTGGTCATCAGAAAGACCGTGAAGGGCAGGAACTGCGCGACGTACGCGAGGATCAGCCCCGGGTACGTGTCGACGAGGCCGCTGTCCGCCATGACCCGGGCCAGCGGCACCATGATCACCTGGAAGGGGATGAAGAGCGCCGCGAGGCAGCCGATGAACAGCGCCGTCGAGCCCCGGAAGCGCAGTTGGCTCAGCGCGAAGCCGGCCATCGACCCGAATAGCAGCAGCAGGAACACTGAGCAGCCCACCACCAGGATCGAGTTCGCGGTATACCGGCCCATGCCGATGCTTGTCCACGCCGTGGTGATGTTCTCGAAGCGCAGCGAGTCGGCAAGCGAGAACCGGTCGAGAATGTACTCCCGGCGGGTCTTCATGGCGACGTTCGCAGTGAACAACAGGGGATAGATCGTCGCTACCGCGAGGAGCCCCATCGGGATCACGAGCAACCATCTGCCCAGTCGGACGCGGGACATCAGTCCTCCCTCCCCGCTCGTCGGAGCAGCTTGAGCTGCAACAGCCCGACGACGAGCATGATGACGAACAGGACAGTGGACGCGGCCGACGCGAGCGCCGGCCTGTTCATCTGCCCCTGCTGGATCCAGATGTAGTACTCCGGCAGGTACGTCGAGCCCTCCGGGCCGCCACTGGTCATGACGTAGAGCAGGCCGAACATGGACGTCAGCATCCCGATCATCGTGGTCACGAAGACGAACTGGATGGTGCGGGAGAGGCTGGGAATGATCACGTGCCAGATCACCTGGGCCAGGGACGCGCCGTCCACTCGGGCGGCGTCCAGCAGCGCGGCGTCCAGGGTCGCGAAGCCCGCGAGGAAGACGACCAGGGCCATCCCGAAGGTCGCCCACACGTGCACCCCGACGACCGCGAACATCGCGACGTCCGGATCACCGAGCCAGTCCACCGGGCCGATGCCCACCGAGGACAGGACAACGTTGACAGGACCGTCAAACGAGAGCAGCAGGTTGAAGATCGCGCCGACGATGACCGGCGACAGCACGGCCGGGAAGAAGTAGACGCTGCGGTAGAACCGGTGCCCCGGTACGCGCAGGTAGATGAACGTGGCGAGCAGACCCGGGATGGCCACCGCCACCGGCAGGAGCAGCACCAGCAGCCCCACGTTGCGCAGCGCCTGTTGGAACAGGGGATCGTGCAGCAGGTCGACGTAGTTGGCGAAACCGACCATCGCGCCGTCGCGGTCACCGTCGCCGGTGAAGGAGAAGTTGACGCCGAGCAGCAGCGGCCACAGCCGCAGCAGCACGAGGATCAGGACTGCCGGGGCGACCAGCACGAAGGGTGCCAGTTGCTCGGCACGGCGGCCGCCGGCGGCACGCCGGGAAACGGCGCGGTCGCGCGGCGGCGGTGCGGAGGGCGGGACCCCGCCGGCCCGCCCGGCCGAAGCCGAGCGGACCGACGGGAGCGACTTACCGATCGTCACGAGATCAGCCCGCCGTGTCCGAGGCTGCCATCTGCTTCACGACCTCGTCGACGCTCGTCGAGCCGCTGAGCAACTGCTGCGAGAGGCGGCCCATCAGGTCGAGCGACTTCGAGGAGAGCGCCACGTGTGGCGCCGGCTTGCCGGTCTTGAGCGCGCCGACGATCGTGGTGACGGCCGGCCCGCTCGCCGACACGTCGATCGTGGTGTCCGCGGTGATCGCGCCGGCGTTGGCGTAGAACGCCTTCAGGGCGTCGGTGGAGGTCAGCGAGCGCACCAGGTCGGCGGCCACCTTCGGGTCCTTGGTCCACTTGGCGACCGCGTAACCGATACCACCGTCGTACGGCAGGCTCGGGGTGGCGCCACTGGTCACCGTCGGGGCCATCATGACGCCGAGCTTCTCGGGCGTGACGAACTCGTTGAAGTCCTTCCAGTGCCCGATGTCCGACATCAGCCCGATGATGTGGGCGGCCTTACCGGACTGGAAGACGGCGAAGGCGTCGTTGAACATCGCTGTGGAGTTGGCCCCGTCGTTGTTCAGCTTCGCGGTGCCGGTCTCCTTCCACAGCTCGAAGAGCCGCTTCACGTTGGGCGAGTTCCAGTCGCGCTTGCCGGCGATCCAGTTGTCGTACTCCTGCGGGGTCAGGACGCCCGATGCCATGGCCGACAGGAAGAACTGGATGCCGTAGCCCTCCTTGTTGCCGAGGGCGAAGCACTTGGCACCTGTTGCCTTGGTGATGGTGCCGCAGTTGGCGATGAACTCAGCCCACGTCGTGGCCGGCTTCGCCGGGTCGAGGCCGGCCTTCTCGTAGAGCGCCTTGTTGTAGTAGATCGGGTGGCC
The DNA here is from genome assembly GCF_040649315.1 of Micromonospora sp. NPDC049004. Lineage (NCBI taxonomy): Bacteria > Bacillati > Actinomycetota > Actinomycetes > Micromonosporales > Micromonosporaceae > Micromonospora > Micromonospora sp. NPDC049004. The sequence goes on along the minus strand of NZ_JBEZFG010000001.1, from coordinate 354,091 downwards.
CTGCAGGGTCACCGGAGCGGCGTAGGTCTTGCCGCCCTTGGCGAACGCTTCCCAGCCGGCCAGCCGCTGCCGGTCCTCGCCGACGTACTCGTCGAGCGGCTGGAGCGAGTCCACCCGGTCGCGGATCTGGCCGCCACCGTTGAACAGGATGACGTCCGGCCCCTTGCCCGACTGGATGGCCGCACCCAGCAGCGTGTAGTACTGATCGAACGGCTGGGCCACGAACTCGACCGTGACGTCCTTGTGCTTCCTGGCGAAGTCGGCCTTGGCCTTCTCCACGTACTGCGCGGAGCTGGCCTCGCCGGACTTCCAGTCCCAGACGACCAACTTCTTGTCCGAGCCTCCGGACGATGAACCCGAACCTGTCGCGCTTCCACAGCCTGTCAGGGCCAGCCCTGCAACGAGGACCGCGGACCACACTGCTCGTTGCTTCATCGTTGCTCACCTTCATATGGGGAGTGGCCGAGGAAACGGCCGTCGATGCAAGATTGACGAGAACGTAACTCGTATGACGTGTGACGTCAACGGTTGGCCGTACACTGGTGCGGACTCGTGGGCCCGCTCCCGCGGCTACGCGGAGGTGAACGTGACGACATCGAACCAGCCGGCCGTCAATGGCGCGACGGCACCGACCTGGGCTCGCCGCCCGGCCAATCTGGCTCAGGCGATCACCGCCGAGCTGGTGACCCGGATCGTCCAGGGAGTTCACCCGTCCGGCACGCCGCTGCCCCCCGAGCCGGTGCTCTGCGAGACCTTCTCCGTGAGCCGGACGGTCATCCGGGAAGCGGTGAAGATCCTGCAGGAGAAGGGGCTCGTGCAGGTCCGTCAGGGCAGCGGAACGCTCGTCACCCCACCCTCGGCGTGGGACATGCTCGACGAGCTCGTCCTCGCGGCGACCATCGCCGAGGACGACACCCTGGCGATCCTCGACGACCTGGTGGTCACCCGACGGGTGCTGGAGTCCGACATGGCCAACGTCGCCGCGCGGCTCGCGGACGAGGAGACCGTCGACCGGCTGCGGGCCCTGGTGGACCGGATGGACGAGCTGGTGGACGACCACGTCGCCTACCAGGAGCACGACCGCGCCTTTCACGACACGGTCATGCAGGCGTCGGGCAACCGGATCGCCCGGGGTGTCGTCCGGTCCCTGGAGAGCCAGGTCGTCAACACCGCGCGCTACATGGGCCAGCCGGAGCGGGCCATGTGCGTGGCATCGAACCAGGGGCACCGGCGCATCTACGAGCGCATCGCCGCCCACGATCCCGACGGGGCCGCGCAGGCGATGTTCACGCACATCACCGAGGCGTGGCTCGTGCGGCGCAGCGGGCCGGGCAGCCCGACGCGGCTGCAGCGCTGACGACCCGTCGCGGCGGCGCTGACGAGCCGGTCGCCGGGCGTTGGCGACCCGGTCCGGCCGGCCCGCGACGGCGGCGCGGAAATCCAGATTCGTCCATCGCTTGAGAATGTTAGCGATAACAGACTACCCTCGGGCCGCAGAGGCGAAGGGCACGCTTCACCGCTCCACTCGATCCGCCGAGGTCGATGGAGTAGCGCATGACCAACGCCCGCTGGTGGGTGTCCGGGCCTCCCTCAGGGACGTTGACCACCGCCGTTGACAACGGCGGGCCGCCGCGCGCGGGAGCCATGGTGGACCCCCGATCCCTCCTGCCGTTCCCGCGGCACGGCCACCACCGAGGTCCCCAAGCGACCCGCGACGACACGCGGCACCCGCCAGCGAGAACGGCGAACCGTGCCCCGCCGTTGTGACCCACCCTGGAGGTACCGATGCACCCCACACCGCCACCACGGACGAAGAACCGGCTCCGGCGCGGCGTCGCCCTGCTCGTGAGCCTGCTGCTCATCCCGGCGCTGGCGCCGGCCACGGCAGCCCACGCGGACAACCCCATCGTCCAGCACATCTACACCGCCGACCCCGCTCCCCTGGTGTACAACGGGCGGGTCTACCTCTACACCGGCCACGACGAGGACGGCTCCACGTACTTCACCATGAAGGACTGGCGGGTGTGGTCGTCGGCCGACATGGTCAACTGGACCGACCACGGCTCGCCCCTGAGCGTGAGCACCTTCAGCTGGGCGAGCGCCAACGCGTGGGCCGGCCAGGTCGTCGCGCGCAACGGCAAGTTCTACTGGTACGTGCCGGTGACCGCCCGGGCGACCAACTCGATGGCCATCGGCGTCGCGGTCTCCGACAGCCCGACCGGGCCGTTCCGGGACGCCATCGGCCGTCCGCTGGTGGGCAACGGCGAGATCGATCCCACCGTGTTCATCGACGACGACGGCCAGGCGTACCTGTACTGGGGTAACCCGAACCTGTGGTACGTCCGGCTGAACGCGGACATGATCTCCTACAGCGGCAGCGCCACCAAGATCCCGCTCACCACCGCCGGGTTCGGCACCCGGACGGGGAACACGAGTCGGCCGACCCTCTACGAAGAGGGCCCGTGGGTCTACAAGCGCAACGGCATCTACTACAACGTGTTCGCGGCGGAGTGCTGCTCCGAGTTCATCGGTTACTCGACCGCGACCGGCCCGACCGGCCCCTGGACCTATCGCGGGACGGTCATGCCCCGCCAGGGCGCGAGCTTCACCAACCACCCCGGAGTCATCGACTTCAACGGCGGCTCGTACTTCTTCTACCACAACGGAGCGTTGCCCGGTGGCGGTGGTTACACCCGTTCGGTGGCCGTGGAGAAGTTCACCTACAACACCAACGGCACCATCCCGACGATCAACATGACCACGACGGGCGCCCCCCAGATCGGCACCCTGAACCCGTACGTGCGGCAGGAGGCCGAGACGATCGCCTGGGGCTCCGGCATCGAGACCGAGCCGGCCGGCGAGGGTGGGATGAACGTCGGGTTCATCGAGAACGGGGACTACATCAAGGTCAAGGGCGTGGGCTTCGGTACGGGCGCGACGTCCTTCTCCGCCCGCGTCGCCTCGGCCACGTCCGGTGGCACCATCGAACTGCGCCTCGGTAGCCCCACCGGCACCCGGGTGGGCAGCTGCGCGGTGCCGGGCACCGGCGGGTGGCAGACCTGGCAGACCGTCTCCTGCCCGGTCAGCGGCGCCACCGGGACCCAGGACCTGTACCTGCGCTTCACCGGCGGCAGCGGCAACCTGTTCAACATCAACTGGTGGCAGTTCCAGGCCAGCGGCACCACGACGCCCAGCCCGACCCCCACGCCGACGCCGACTGCGACGCCCACCCCGACGCCCACCCCGACGCCCACTCCGACCCTCACCCCGACACCGACGGTCCCGGCCGGGGAGTCCTGCGCGGTGACCAACACCGTGGTCAACACGTGGCAGGGCGGATTTGAAGGACGACTGACGGTCACCAACTCCGGGGCCTCGTCGCTCAACGGGTGGCGGGTCACCTTCACCCTCCCCAGTGGGCAGACGGTGTCCCAGGCCTGGAACGGCACCGTCACCCAGACGGGCAACCAGGTGACCGTCGCGAACGCCGCCTACAACGGGCAGCTCGCGCCGGGAACGTCCACCACCGCGGGCTACCTCAGCACGAGCGCCACCACGAGTCCTCCCACCATCACCCCGACCTGCTCGCCCGCCTGAGGGTCACCCACCCCCAAGAACACCCCCACCCCGTCCCCACCCCGCCCGCCGCCGACGTTGATCATGAATGTGGTGCCCCTGATACGCCGATAGGGGAGCAGCACATTCCTGGTCGACGGGGTGGGGAGGGGGTGGGGTGGGGGTCCTAGAAGTCGTCGTCGAAGGCCACCGTCCCGGTCACCCCCACCTGGTACGCCGACACCCGCCGCTCGAAGAAGTTGGACAGCTCCTGGACGTCCTGCAACTCCATGAAGGCGAAGGGGTTGACCGACCCGTAGTGCGGGGCGATACCGAGCTGGACGAGACGACGGTCAGCGACGTGCTGGAGATACTCCCGCATGTCCGCCAGGGTCAGACCGGGCACGCCCTGACCCACCAGGTCCTCGGCGAACTGGACCTCACACTCGACGGCCTCGGTGAGCATCTGGCGGACCTGGTCGGCGAGGTCGTCGTCGAACAGGTCGGGCTCCTCGGCCCGCACGGTGTCCACCACGTCGAATGCGAACGCCATGTGCATCGACTCGTCGCGGAAGACCCAGTTCGTGCCGGAGGCCAGGCCGTGCAGCAGGCCGCGGGAGCGCAGGAAGTAGACGTACGCGAACGCGCCGTAGAAGAACAATCCCTCGATGCAGGCGGCGAAGCAGATGAGGTTGAGCAGGAACGCGCGCCGGTCGTCCCGGGTCCGCAGCTCGCGCAACTCGCCCAACGAGTCGATCCAGCGGAAGCAGAACTCGGCCTTGCGGCGGATCGAGGGGATGTTCTCGATGGCGGCGAAGGCGGCGAACCGTTCGGTCTCGTCGGGCACGTACGTGTCGAGCAGGTTGAGGTAGAACTGGACGTGCACGGCCTCCTCGAACAGCTGCCGCGACAGGTAGAGGCGGCCTTCCGGACTGTTGACGTGCTGGTACAGGTTGAGCACGAGGTTGTTGGCGACGATCGTGTCGCCGGTGGCGAAGAACGCGACGAGCCGGCTGACCAGGTGCCGCTCGGCCGGCGACAGCCGGTCCAGGTCGGCGAGGTCGGCGTGCAGGTCGACCTCCTCGACAGTCCAGGTGTTGCGGATGGCGGCGCGGAACCGGTCGAAGAAGTGCGGGTAGCGCATCGGGCGCAGAGTGAGATCCATCCCGGGGTCGAGCAGCATGTGCGTGGTCCTCGTGTCGGCGGTGGTGTCGGCGATCGGGTCGGCGGTGGTCACTGGCAGGCCTCGCACGACTCGGGGTTCTCCAGCGAGCACGCCAGCGCCTCCGCGTCGACGGCAACTGGTGCGACAGCGCTGACGGTGGCCTGTTGGATGCGCGTGGCGGGGCGGGAGCGCAGGTAGTAGGTGGTCTTGAGCCCGGCCTTCCAGGCGTACAGGTACATCGAGGAGAGCTTGCCGATGGTGGGCGAGGCCAGGAACAGGTTCAGCGACTGGGACTGGTCGATGAACGGGGCGCGGGCGGCGGCCAGGTCGATCAACGCCCGCTGCGGCAGCTCCCACGCGGTGCGGAACAGCTCCCGCACGTCGGCCGGGAGTTCCGCGAGGTCCTGCACCGACCCCTCCGCGCGCCGGATCGCCGAGCGGATCTGCTCGGTCCACAGGCCACGTGCCTTCAGCTCGCGGACCAGGGCCGTGTTGACCTGAAGGAACTCCCCGGACAGGGTCTCGCGCTTGAACAGGTTGGACACCTGCGGTTCGACGCACTCGTAACAACCGGCGATCGAGGCGATCGTCGCGGTCGGCGCGACCGCCACCAGCAGCGAGTTGCGCAGCCCGTACTCACCGACCCGCTGGCGCAGCGCGGCCCACCGCGCGGTCTGCGTACCCTCGACGCCCCACAGGTCGGGCTGGAGCTGGCCCCGCGCGGCCCGGGTCTGCGCGTACGCCGGATGCGCGCCGACCTCGCGCGCCAGGTCGGCGGAGGTCTCCAGCGCGGTCAGGTACAGCTCCTCGCTGATCCGGGTGGACAGCTCCCGCGCGGCAGGCGAGTCGAACGGCAGCCGCAGCGCGAAGAACACGTCCTGCAGGCCCATCAGCCCGAGCCCCACCGGCCGCCACCGGGGGTTGCTCGCCGCCGCCTGCGGTGTCGGGTAGTAGTTGATGTCGATGACCCGGTCGAGGAACGTCACCGCCGTCCGGACGGTGGCGCGCAGTCGCGGCCAGTCGATGCCGTTCTCGGTCAGGTGGGCGGCGACGTTCACCGAGCCGAGGTTGCACACCGCGGTCTCGCCGTCGCTGGACACCTCGATGATCTCGGTGCACAGGTTGGACAGGTGCACCACGTTGCCCGACTCGGCCGTCTGGTTGCACAGCCGGTTGGCCGCGTCCTTGAAGGTCATCCACCCGTTGCCGGTCTGCGCCAGGGTGCGCATCATCTTCCCGTACAGCTCCCGCGCCGGCACCTGCCGCACGTAGCGGCCCTGCGCCTCGGCCGCCCGGTACGCGGCGTCGAACCGCTCCCCCCACAGGTCGGGCAGCTCGGGAACCTCGTTCGGGTCGAACAGCGACCACACCTCGTCGGCCTCGACGCGGCGCATGAACTCGTCCGGGATCCAGTTGGCGAGGTTCAGGTTGTGCGTACGCCGGGCGTCCTCGCCGGTGTTGTCCCGCAGTTGCAGGAACTCCTCGACGTCCGGGTGCCACGGCTCCAGGTAGACGCAGGCCGCGCCCTTGCGCCGGCCACCCTGGTTGACCGCGGCGACGCTCGCGTCAAGGGTGCGCAGCCACGGCACGATCCCGTTGGACTGCCCGTTCGTGCCGCGGATCAGCGCGCCCCGGGACCGGACCCGGGAGTACGCGATGCCGATGCCACCGGCGAACTTGGACAGGCTCGCGACCTGGGCGTAGCGCTGGTAGATCGAGTCCAGCTCGTCGCGCGGCGAGTCGACGAGGTAGCACGACGACATCTGCGTGTGCCGGGTGCCCGAGTTGAACAGCGTCGGTGAGCTGGGCAGATAGGCCAGGCTGGACATCAGCCGGTAGAAGTCCACGGCCTCGTCCGGCGTACGGGACAGACCGCAGGCCACGCGCAGCAGCCAGTACTGCGGGGTCTCCAGCACCAACCGGGTGGTGGGGTGGCGCAGCAGGTACCTGTCGTAGACCGTGCGCAGGCCGAAGTACTCGAACCTCCGGTCGCCGTCCCGGTCGATGGCGTCGTCGAACGTTCCCGCGTGCGCGGCGACGAAGGCGGCGGTCTCATCCCCGATCAGCCCCTGCGCGTGGCCGGTCCGGATCGCCGCGCTGAACGAGGTGACGCCCTGTCGGCGTACCTCCCGGTCGATGTGGCCGGCCAGCAGCCGGGCGGCGAGGCGCGAGTACTGCGGCTCCGTACCGATCATCTCGGCCGCGGTCTGGATGGTCAGCCGGTCCCGCTCGGCCGTCGTCGCGCCGTCGTACAGGCCGCTGACCGTGCGGGTCGCCACCCGCAGCGGGTCGACGTCGGGCAGGTCGTCGGCCCAGCGCTCGACCTCGGCGACGAGCGTGCGCACGTCCACCGCCTCGCGGGCGCCGTCGCGTTCGCGGACCTGCGTCGGCGTACCCCGGCGGGCCGTGCCGCCGCCGGTCGCGGCTACCTCGGTAACTGTCACCACTCACTCCTCGCGAGCTTGAGACCTGACGGCCCTCGGCACGGGGAGACCGACACCAGCGGACGCCACGCCTCAGCGGGCGCGGATCCGAAAGGCGTCGGCCGTCCCACGCGGCCTCCGACCACCGCCCACCCGGATGCGGGTACGCGGCGCGCTGGCAGGTCTTCGGACTCGCGGGCACGACCGGTGTTCACCCGGTCCCCTACTGGCCGTCGCTTCCCAGGCCAAGTGGCGGCCCAGTGCTGATGACGGCTGTCGTTCCCACTCACCGCTGCGGGGCAGTCCCGGAATTCCACCGGGTTCCCTCTTGCCTCGGCCACCCTGGGATGAGTGGCCGAACCAGCTGCGGTCGACACCATATATAGGGGCGACTGGGTTTGTCACACCCCACATGTCGGGTCCGGGCGTGTCGCGGTCGTCGGTGACGGTCCTCGTCGATCCGGTCGGCGACGGCGGGCGCGCGAGCATCGGGCGGCGTCGCATTCGGACCTCGCCGCCGGCTTGACCGAGGAGAACCGGCACCGATACGGTCAACCCACTATCTGCGGCGACGCGAGGGAAGCCGGTGAGAATCCGGCGCGGTCGCGCCACTGTGAGCGGTCCCCGACTACGGGGCCGCGAGCCAGGACGCTCGGTCGTCCGCAGCCTTGCGATGGGGACGCGTCATCCCCGAGGAGGTTCGTGCACGCATGTCCAGTTCCACGTCCAGCCAGCCGCTGGTGCACCCCGCTGCCCCGACCCGTCTCCTGTGGACGGTCCTGGCCACCGTCGCCGTGCTCAGCCTGCTGGCCTATCTCGTCGCCTTCGACCAGGGTGCCGTCTCGCGCAGCGGGATGTACCTGCACGAGCTGATGCACGACGGCCGGCACCTGCTCGGTGTCCCGTGCCACTGACCGGCACCGGCACCGCACCCACGTTCGTCACGGTTCTCCTGCGCGGGCTGCTCGCCGGCCTGGTGGCCGGCCTGCTCGCCGGAACGTTCGCCTACGTCGTCGGCGAACCCCACGTCGAGGCGGCCATCGCCATCGAGGAGGCGGCGACACACGCCGACCCCGCCGCCGGTGGGCACCAGCACGACGAGGACGCCCTGGTCAGCAGGAACGGCCAGCGCGGCGGGCTGTTCCTGGCCACCGCCCTCTTCGGCGCCGCGATGGGTGGCCTGCTGGCCACCGCGTACGTCCTGCTGAACCGGCGGCGGCGCACGGTGGACGACGGGTGGTCCGGGCTGCTGCTGGCCGGCGGCGCGCTGCTCGGGGCGGTGATCGTGCCGTTCGTCAAGTACCCGCCGAACCCTCCGGCGGTCGGCGACCCGGCCACCATCGACCAGCGCACGGTCACCTACCTGCTGCTGGTGGTCCTCGGCCTGGTGGCGGTCTGGTCCGGTTCGCTGGGTTACCGGGCGGTCGGCGAGCAGGCGCCGGTGTGGCTGCGCGCCGCGGCGGCCGTCGGCGGTTTCCTGCTGGTCACCGGCGTGGCCTACCTGGTGCTGCCGTCGTTCCAGGAGGTCCCGGGCGACTTTCCCGCCACGCTGCTGTGGAGCTTCCGGCTCGCCTCCCTCGGCACCCAGGTGGTGCTGTGGACCGGGATCGGCCTGCTCTTCGCCGCACTGATGCACCGGCAGCGCGCGGTCACCGACGCACGACTGGCCGGGTGAACCCCACCAGCCTGCGGCTGGTCGCCCACGGTCACACCGCCGCACTGCGGCGGGCCCGGTTCGGCGGGGACGACGCACTGGACGAGGGCGGCCGCAACGCCGCCCTCGCCCTGTCTCCCGGTGTGCTGGGTCGGCGGGCGCCGTCGGACGACACCGACGCCTGCCTGTCCAGCCCCGCGGCGGCGGCCGTCCAGACCGCGTACGCCCTCGGCCTCGCGCCCGCCCTGGAGACGGCGCTGGCCGACTGCGACTACGGCGACTGGACCGGCCGGTCGCTGCAGGAGATCGCCGGCGCGCAGCCCGACGCGCTGCGCGAGTGGCTGTCCACCCCGGACGCCGCGCCGCACGGGGGCGAATCCGTCGCCGCCGTGCACGAGCGCGTCGGCCGGTGGCTGGACGGACAGCGCGGCCTCGGCCGACGGGTCACCGCCGTCACCCACCCGCTCGTGATCCGGGTCGCGGTCGTACACGCCCTGGGACTGCCGCTGGTGACGTACCGGCAGTTGGACGTCGAGCCGTTGGCGATCGTCCGGCTCACTGACCACGGCCGACGGTGGCAGCTCCGGCTGAGCGCGCCCCCGGCACCCGTGACCGGCTGACGAGGGTCGACCACGGCTCCTGTAGAGCTGCCCCAGATGTGGGGCGGCATCGACGGACCCGGGCCCGACGGGATCGGATCGTTGGTCACTGCCCGGCGCCGGCACTGACCGTCAGCGCCGGCGTCGCCGGAGGATCGTGGCCGTCGGCGGCGCATGGACGCCGGCGGGCGGCGCGGCGGCGGGCGGCGCGGCGGCGGCATTGACGTTCAGCGGGATGGCAATGCCGGGCGGTGGGTTGCAACAGGGCGTCAGAGCCGGACAGCGGTGGGGTCTGGGCGACCGGCAGGCGCATAGGCCGGTGAGCGACATACCGCAGAGGTATAAATATGACTCTGAGGTATGTGCCTCACGGGCGACAGGGCCTCACCGGCCGCGCGGAGCGACAAGCCACGAAAGGCCGTCAGCCGAGCGGGCGGACCCGGAACGGGTGTCGGGCGGGCCGTGGAGCACGGCCCGCCCGACTGGTGTCGTTCCCTGCTTACTTCGGGGCGGTGACCGTGAACGGTTGGGACACCGCCGTCTTCGACGTGACGCCGGACAGCGTCACGCTCGTCACGCCCGGCTGCGCCGAATCCGGAACGGTGACGATCGCGCCGGAGACCACGCCGTCGCCGTTCGCACGCACCGTGCCGACCACACGACCCTCGCCGACACGAACCGAGATCGCCTCGTTCGGCGCGAACCCGGAACCGTCGACCGTGATCGACGAACCGCGTGGTCCGGACGTCGTGGGCAGCGACACCCGCGGCTCGTAGGCCGGGCTCGCCGGGCGCGCGGTCACCTGGACGGTGGCCGTCGCCGGCGTACCCGAGGAGGCGCCGGTGGCGCTGACGGCGTACCGGCCCGGTGCCGTGTCCCCCGACGTCGCGACGGAGGCGCGGACCGTGCCCGTCGCGGACGCCGAGACCGTCACGCTCCGCGTCGTGCCGGCGGCCAGAACCACAGTCACCCGCTCGCCGGCGGCGAACCCGCTGCCGTCGACCGTGACCGTTTCACCGGCGGCGACCTGCTGCGTGCCGGACACCGCGAGCGTCGGTTGCGGCCCGGCACGCCGGACGGTGACGGCGAAGGTGGCCGTGCTGCTCGACAGCGTGTCCCACGCCGTGACGTGCACCGTGTAGGTGCCCTCCCGCACGTAGGTGTGCTGGCCGCTCAGCGCGCCGTCCGCGCCGACCGTGACGTCGTCCGGGACCGTGCCGTCGCCCCACTGGACGCGGGCGCGGTAGCCGGCCGCGCCGGGGACACCGCCGGTCACCGACCCGAGGTTCGCCGCGAGGACCTTGCCGGCGTCGACGCTCTGGTCGGCGGGGGTGGCGGTCGCCAGCGCGGCGGCCGGCGTGCCGTCGTCGGCGACGGCGAACACGTGGATCCGGCCCGCCGAGCGGGGATCGCCGGTCTGCGTCGGCAGGGTCACCGAGACCAGCGTCCTACCCGCCGGGATCTGGTACGGCGTGGTGGCGAACAGGAACGGCTGCGCGCCGTCGCGGCTCGTGCCACTGAGCCGGTACGCGGATTTCGCGACGACGATGTTGCCGTACGACGGGGTGCCGTTGGCGTTGCCGCCCAGCGTCCAGTCACTGAACTGGATCGGGATGCTGGCGGTGCTGCCGTCGCTGAACGTCGCCGTGCCGGTGGTGCTCTGGTTGCCCTGCGTGCCGGCGCCGATGAACGAGATGTTCCGGGCGTCGGACGGCAGGTGCAGAGCGATCGTCGCGCCGTTGCCGGTGGCGTTGTCCGGTTGCCCGGCCGGGACCTGCGGCAGCGTGAAGCCCAGCGCCGTGCCCGGCACCTGCTGCCGCTGCCCCTGCGTCACGCCGGCTGCGGCCAGGGCGGCCCGCGAGTACGCCCACGACTTCGCGTCGCAGTCCGCCGCGAGGGTGCCCTCGTCGCCGACGCACACGGTGTCGAACGCCGCGGTGAGACCGTTCTTCGGCGCGTACGCGACGTCGACGCCGACCGTCACCGAGCCCTGGCCGGTGCCGTCGGTGACGGTGACGTTCGCCTGGTGGTAGCCGGGCGTGGCGTAGGTGTGTTCGCCGCTGACGCGGTACACGGCCCGCGAACTCAGCGTCAGGGTGCCCGCGGTGGCCGGTGAGCCGTCACCCCAGTCGATCGTCGCGCGGTAGTCCTCGGCGACGCCGCCGGTGACGGTGGCCAGCGCCACCGTCGCGGGTGCGCCGGAGAGCGCGTGCGCGCCGTCGGTGGCGGTCACCGTGATGTCGCCGCCGGCCAGGTCGAGGTCGCCGCCGGCGAGCAGCTCGATCTCGGCGAGGGTCGGCTGCGCGGCGCCGACGGTCTTCGTCACGACGAGGCGGAACTGGGAGTACCGCCCCGGCTTGTCGATCTGGAACGGCCGGGTCTGGTTGCGCCAGCGGAACACCTCGCCCGCACGGGAGTCCAGGGTGCTCCAGGTGAGGCCGTCGGTGGAGCCCTGCAACCGCCAGTCCGCCGCGTCACCGGCGCCCGCGCCGGAGGTGATCGTGTAGTACGTCGGCTTCTGGCGGCCACCACGGGAGGCCCAGCTGATCTGCGGCGTGCCCGACGACGCGGTCAGCTGCGTGGTCGACGAGTCGTCGAACAGCTTCGACGCGTCCTGACCGCCACTGGAGGTGGCGGTGCCCAGACCGGGGCCGGTGACGTCCTGCAACGGCTGCGGCGCCGCGTCACCCTTCGTCAACGACGGCGGACCGTCGTTGCGGCCGGTGCCCCAGGACGACGGGTTCGGTCCCATCTGGAAGTCGATCGTGCCGCCCCGGGCGAGCGCGGACACCTCGACGGACACGCCGCGCTGCTTCTTGCCGTTGACCGTGACGCTCTGCACGTACACGTTGCGGGTGCTGTTGTTCGCGGCGTTGACCACGATGTCGCCGGTCGGGCGGTGGACCGTCATCCTGGTGAACTGCGGCGAGCCGATGGCCCAGTGGGTCGAGCCGGCCTGCAGGGGGTAGATGCCCAGCGAGCTGAGGACGTACCAGGCCGACATCTCGCCGTTGTCCTCGTCGCCCAGGTAGCCCTGGCCGATCTCGCTGCCGACGTACAGGCGCTGCATGATCTCGCGCACGGTCGCCTGCGTCTTCGCCGGTGCGCCGGCGATGTCGTACAGGTACGGAATGTGGTGCGACGGCTGGTTGCTCATGCCGAGCTGACCGAGGCGCACCGCGCGGGCCTCGAGCATCTCGTGGATGATCCCGCCGTAGCCGCCGGGGCGGTCGGCGTTCTCCGGGGTGGCGAAGAAGGTGTCCAGCTTGTCGCGCAGGGCCTTCTGCCCGCCGTACAGGTTGATCAGGCCCTGCGGGTCCTGCTGAGCGGTGAACGCGAAGTTCCACCCGTTGGTCTCGGTGTAGACGCCGCCCCAGTCCAGCGGGTCACCGGCGAGGAACGTGCCGGAGGCGTCGCGGCCCTGGAAGAGCTTGGTCTTCTCATCGAAGAGGTGGACGTAGTTGCGGGCCCGCTCCAGGAAGTACCGCGACTCCTCCTTGAGCTGGTCGCGCCGCGACCTGGGCGTGGCCGGGTCCTTCGCCAGGGCGGCGGCCATGTTGCCGATGCCGTAGTCGTTGATGTAGCCCTCCAGCGCCCACGACACCGACTCCCCCGTGGAGGTGGGCGTGTAGCCGAGGAACAGCGAGGTCTCGATGCCCTTGCGGCCGACCGCGCCCCGCCCGGACGCGACCGTCGCGTCCTTGACTGCAGCGTCGTACGCCGCGAGCGGGTCGGGCAGTTTGACCCCGGTGAGGTACGCCTGAGCGAGAGCCACGTTCGCGCTGGTGCCGGTCATCAGGTCGGCGTAGCCGGGCGAGGACCAGCGGGCGATCCAGCCGCCGTCCCGGTAGTGCTGGACGAAACCGTCGGAGATCCTGGCGGCGACATCCGGGTAGAGCAGCGAGTAGGCGGGCCACACGGTGCGGTAGGTGTCCCAGAAGCCGTTGTTGACGTAGATCTGGCCGTCGACGATCTTCGCGCCGGTCCGGGTCGCGGTCGACGTGCCGGTCGGCGCCGACACCGGGCTGGCGTACTGCCAGTGGGGTGCGGCGGCGGTGCCGGTGTTCTCCGACTGGGAGTTCGGGTACAGGTTCAGCCGGTACAGGTTCGAGTACATGGTGACCAGCTGCGTCTCGGTCGCGCCCCGCAGCTCGACCCGGCCGAGGCGGTCCTTCCACGCCGCGGTGGCGGCGTCGCGGATCGCATCGAAGCTCCGGCCGGTCACCTCCAGGTCGAGGTTGCGGCGGGCCTGGTCGACCGACAGGAACGAGGTGGCGATCCGCATCGTCACCTGGCGTTCGGTGGAGACGTCGAAGGTGGCGGACGTCGCGGTGGACGCCGTCGGCGCCCGGTCGAAGGTGCCGGAGACGAACATGCGGCTGCGCCCGGCGGACAGGCCGCTGCCGTTGTCGACCCAGCCGGTGAAGGTGCCGTCGGCGCCGATGGCGAACGTGCCCTTGGCGAAGACGAGGCTTCCGGTCGCCGGGCCGGCGCCGAAGGTGAACCGCATGATCCCGGCGTGGTCGGTGGGCGACATCTCCGCCACCAGACCGCTCTGCGTCGTGACCCGGTAGAGGTCCGGCTGTGCCGTCTCGTCGTCGTGCCGGAAGGCGAGCGCCCGGCTGGCGGGTGACCCGGTGAGAGGAACGTCGCCGGCCACCGGCATCACCGACATCTGGTTGCGGTCACCCATCCACGGGCTCGGCTCGTGGGAGATCGCGAGGCCCTGCAACGTGGGCAGGTTGGCCGCGTTGTTGGCACGGTGGTACTCGTACTCCCAGGAGTCGGAGGTCGCGTCGGTCACCGGGGTGAAGAAGTTGAAGCCGTTCGGCACCGCGGTGATCGGCAGGTTGTTGCCGCGTGAGAACCCGCCAGTCGAGTTGGTCCCGCGCCGGGTGTCGACGTAGTTGGTCAGCCGGGAGCCGTCGATCGCCGCCGGCGTGCCGGTCAGCTCGACGTCGTCGAGCCAGCCCTGGAACCGGGTCTCCCCGGTGGCCTGCGGGTTGTCGTAGGCGAGCAGGATGCGGTCGATCGTCTTGCCCCGGGCGACGGCGCCGATGTCGGCGCGCACCTGGTTCCACTGGTCGGCGTAGAGCACCTTCGACGCGCCCTGGCCGGCCGGCGTCAGCGCGTAGCCGTGCTGGTCGACAGCCGAGCGTCCACTCAGGTAGCTGCCGTCGGTGAAGTGCAGGTCGAGAGCCGCGTAGGTGGACGGGTACCGCGCGTCCTGGCCGGTGAACTCGGGGAAGATCCGGTAGGACAGGCGGGTGTTCGGCCCGACCGGGATGTCGACGTCGAACAGCCGGTTCGTCGCGTACGAGCGGCCGTCGGCCTCGGCGCCGCCGGAGTAGCGCAGCGCGGCCAGCCCGGTGAAGCCGACGCTCGGCTTCGTCGTGTAGCCGCCGACCGGCCCGGGGCCGACGCCGGTGACCATGGGCGTGGCGGGCGGGCGGACGTCCGAGCCGTCGCTGATGTCCCAGCTGGCGAGCTGGGACAGGGAGGCACCGGAGTTCGCGGAGATGGACAGCCGGTACCAGCCGTACGCGGTCGTGTTGGCGACGCGGTACGTGTTGGTGGCGAACCGCTTGGCGAAGCGCTGCTGCGTCTGCCGGTCCAGGTCCGTCCAGGTGTTGCCGTCGGTGGACCCCTGGAGGGTGAAGTCGCGGGGGTCACGGGTCGGTTCGTCGTCCGCCGAGGTCAGCGCGTACCGCGCCACGACCGCCGGCTTCGCCAGCCGGTACGTGATCCAGCCGGTCGGTTCGAACGCCAGCCACTTGGTCGACGGGTTCCCGTCGGCGAGGTTCGCGGCGATCTCGTTCGGTGGGTTCTGGGCGCTCGCGGTCACGGCGTCGACCTGGCCGAGCAGGCTGCCGGGCAGGTTCGCGCTGCTCGATCCGCTCAGGTTGCCCTGCACGGGCCGGCCCGAGGAGTCGACCTCGACGGTGCTGGTGGCGGGTTGCGGGTCGGCCGACTCGAACGAGGAGCTGAAGGAGCCCGGTGGGGCGGCGCTGGGCGCGGCGTTGGCCAGGGGCGCGGCGACGACCAGCCCCAGCGGCAGCAGGGCGGCGGTGGTCGCGGCGGCCAGCCGGAGGGAAACGGTGCGCGCACGGGGGCGATACGGCATGGGGGCGGGGCCTTTCGACTCGATCCGGTCGAGTACGTCGTACGGCTGGGCGAAGGGGACGATGGCTGCTGCGGTCGACAGTGGAGGGACGGGTCGGGCCTGACATCGTTGTCATCGGACGTGCGTGACAAGCGAGGGCAGACCCGGTGGATGTTGGGCAGATGTTTCCGGGCGGCCACGGCCCTGTCAATGGGTTGACCGAAAGGGAACACGCCGAGCGGGGCGTCCGGGCTGGACAGCACCGATGCGCGGCGCTCAGCGACCGCCCGCGGCCAGCTCGGCCAGCATCCCCTCACAGCTGCGGACGACGACCTCCGCGCCCCGGCGCTGGGCCAGCGGGAGCAGAGGATCCTCGGCCCGGTCCCGCCACCGCCACTGAGCGTCGGCGGCGACCTCCCAGAGCCGCTGCACTGTCGCCTCGTGCTCCACGCCCAACCGCGCGGCCAGGCCAACCCCGTCGCCGCCCACCAGGCGCTGCGCCTCGGCCGCCAGCTCCGCGTCGAAACCGAGGCGGGCGTTGCGCAGGGCCACCAGCAGGCGCAGCTCCCGGAACTCGTGCGCGCCCGCCAGGATCTGCTCGATAGCGGCTACCAGCTCGTCGGCCCCACGCACCGGCTCGGCCCGCACCAGGGCCTCCACCGCGGCCAGCGCCGAACGCGCCTTGAGGGTGTCGCGCCGATCGACGAAACAGCGGGTCATCGACTCCCGCAGCTCGGTGAGCCCACTGCGCCGGATCAGCTCGGCCGACAACGTCACCCGGGTGTCGAACCCGCCCCGCACCAGGGTCGTCGCGAGCCGGATCCCGAAGAGCCCGAACCGATCCAGCAGACCGGCGCGTACCTCCGGGTCCAGGTGCACCGGAAGCTCGCCCCGGACGAAACGGTCGGCGGAGAGCAGGTGGGCCTCCAACTCGGCGCGGGACGCCCCGGCCAGCGTCGCGAGCGCGGCGAAGTCGGACTCGCTGAGCATCCGGCCCGCGAGGCCGATCGCGCCGCTGCACGCCACCACGTTCACGGCCAACGCGCCCACCCGGGGATCCCGATGGTGCCGTCGGGCCAGCTGGCGGGCGGTGAGCAGCCCGTCGATCCGGCCGCCGCCCACCTCGTCCGCCCGGGACAACACCATGATCACATTCACCGGGGCGGCCTGCCCGACCACACTGTCCCGAGCGGACTCCAACACCCGCAGGTCACTGTCGCGACCGTCGCGGCTCAGGAACAGCACCGCGTCCGAGTCCCGCAGCACACGGTCCAGCACCGGCGCGTGGCCCTGCTCGTCGACCGCAGCGAGCGCCGGGGTGTCGATAAGCGTCACCTGCCGCAACGCCCGCGTCGGCCACCGCACCACGATGTCGCGCACCTCCCCGACCCGCCAACCCAGATCCATTCGCATCCCGGTCGCCGACTTGACCACAGTCAGCTCCTGGGGAGGCTGGCCCACCGGATAGGCGGTGGCGTGCGGCGAAGGGCCGTCCTCGTACCAGGTGAAGACGCCGTCCGCGCCCTCGACCGGCGCGACCTCCTCCCCCATCAACGCGTTCAGCACCGTCGACTTGCCGGCACGCCAGGGGCCGGCCACCGCGATCCGCAGCGGCTGCTCCAACCGCGCCACCTGGTGCCGCAACCGCGCGACGGCCCGCGCGTCGTGCTGATAGACGTCCATGGCCTGGTGCAGCAGCCCCCACGCCGCCTCGTCCAACCGCACCCCGACCGTCACGCGCGGGGCTCCAACAGCACCGGAGTGGACCGGGCGCCGGTCAACTGCTGGGACTGCTCGTAGAGCGCGGCGAGGCGGGTCATCTTCAGCCGGATCTCCCGCTGCCGCTGGTCGCGCAGGGCGACGTCGGTGTCGGCCTCCTGCTTCGCGCTGCGGAACGACTGCACGATGGCCTCCTGCAACTCCTCGGTCAGCCCCGTGAAGTGATCGCGCAGCATCCGCTGCACCTGGCGGGTGGCGTCCCGGCAGTCCCGGACCATCCGGACGAAGAACTCGTCGACATGCCGCTGGATGGCCGTCTTGACTGTCGCCTGCCGGCGGCGCAGCAGCTGCTTGCCCTCGTCACGGATGCTCTTGCCGCCGAAGAGCGCACCGATGCCGACCGAGACCGGGTTGATCATCGGCATTCCGGCCAGGGTCGTCGCGAGGCCGAACATCAGCATGCCGCCGTACGAGCCCTTCATGCCCGTGAACAACTTCTGGCCGGTGGTGAACCGGTCGATCCTCGGTCGCTCCAGGTCCGGCAGCCGGTCGCCGAGATCCGCCGGCATCGTAATCGACCAGGGCGGCAGCACGTCGTAGCCGTACCTGTTGAAGTTGGCGGCCACCCGACGGGCGATCCAGTCGCAGCGCTGGATCAGCCACTCGTGGTTGGCTTCCGCGGCCTCGACGAGGCTGCGCTCCAGCCACTCGGCGAAGGTGTCCCAGGCGACGAGGGGGTCCGCCGTGTCGAACGCCTCGTCCACGGCACGCAGGATCTGGCGGGTGCGGTCGCGCAGGTCGTACTCGATGTCGGAGAGCAGATCCGCCATCTCGTCGGCGAGCGTGTTCTGCCAACGGGTGGAGCAGCGGCGCAGCTCGTCGACCTCCCGCTGGGCGGCGTGCAGCCGGGAGATCGGCCCGGACTGCTCCTCGGCCTCCTGTGTCGCCAGCTCGGCGCGCAGCGGCGCGGCCAGTTGCTCCACCACCGTACGGGCCACCGCCTGCACCGACGCCCGCGCCAGGTGGTCGGCCTTGCCCGTCAGGTCCCGCTGCAGGCGGGCGATCAGCGCCGGAAAACCGGACTCGGCATTGAGGTCGCGGTCGTCGATCGCCGCAGCGCGCAGCCGCAGGGTCGCCGACACCGGGATCAGCGGCGCCGCGACGCCGGCGTCGGCGAGGTGCTGCCGGTTGCGCTCGGCAACCGCGCGCCAGTCCGCCACGAGATCGGTCTTGCTCTGCACCACCACCACGTTCGGCTGCGACCGCGTCACGTGCAGCAGCATGTCCAGCTCGGCGACCGAGAGTTCCCGGGTCGAGTCCGAGACCAGCAGCACGGCGTCGGCGCGGGTGGAGGCGGCGACCTCCGCGGCCCCACCGAGCGCAGCCGCCTGGTCGGTGCCCGGAGTGTCCACCAACACCAGTCCGGCGGCGAGCAACGCGCGGGGCAGGCCGATCTCGACGTACGCCGGACCGCCGCCCGGCCGCCGTCCGACCGTGCCGGACACCCCGGCCGCGACCTGGTCGAGCGCCAGGGGGGTCCGCTCGACGAGCGTCGCGGCCGAGGCGCCGGCGGCGGGCCGTCCCGAAACCTGCGGCGCCTGGACGACGGCAGCGGAGGCGGCCTCGGCGTGCTGCACCACTGTGGGCAGGACCGTGGTGCGACCGTCACCGACCGGGCACGCCGGCGCGTTGATGATCGCGTTGATGAGCTGACTCTTGCCCTGGTTCGGCTCGCCGACGACCAGGACCCGCAGCTTCGGGTCCAGCAGTTGGGCACGCTTGTTGCGGACCGTCTGGAGCAGGTCGCCGCGACCGTGTGTGTTGCACGTCCGGGCGATCTCGTCCAGTACGTCCAACCAGATCCCCGCCATCACCGCACCAAGTGTGCGGATTTCGGCTCAATTATCAAGAGGAACCGGAAGGGAAACCGGAGAGAGCCGGGCCGCCCGAGGCGACCCGGCCTCCCGCTTCCGACGGGAATTCCCGTCAGAGCAGACCGCCGGTGATGCCGAGCAACCCGTGGTCCGACGAGGCGGGCCCCCCGTCGTGCAGGTCGCCGGTCACACCGTCGGTGACCCCTCCGGTCACGTCACCGACAGTGCCGGTGACCCCGGGAAGGAGACTGTCCACGTGGTGCGTGACACCGCCCACCACGGACGGGACGTCCACCGGCGGCACCACGCCGCCGACGGCACCGTGCCCGAGGCCCAGACCACCCAGGGTGTCGTGGACGCCCAGGGAGCCGACGATGCCGTCGACCTGGCCGTGCACGCCGGAGAGGGCACCGCCGGCCACGTCGCCGCCGAGTACCGGGTCGGTGACGCCGAGCACACCGGTCGGGTCCCCGACGGTGCCGGTCACGCCGCCCAGAACCGGGTCGGCGATGCCGTCGACCGGCTGCGCCACGTCCGCGTCGAGGGTGTGCGCGACGTCGGCCACACCGGTCAGGTCGGTGTCGAGGCCGCTCGGGCCGATGCCCAGGCCGACACCCGGAAGCACGGTCACCCCGGCGGCCACGGTCGTCGGGTCCACGGCGATGGCGCCGAGCACACCGGCCTTGACGTCCACGCCGGCCGGCGAACTGGTGACGCTGATCTGCTGCGCCACGCTCTGCAGCTGGCCGACCACATCGGTGGCGTCGGTCACCAGCGGGTCGAACCCGAGCTGCCCGACGGCCGGAACCAGCGGCGCGAGGCCCTGCCCCGGCGCGTAGTCGACCACGAGCGGCACCACGTCCTGCACGTCGGCGGCCGTGATGTCACTGAGCCCCGCGGCGTGCAGCGCGCCCTCCGGGTCGAGGTCGAAGGCCGACCGCGCGTCGGGGTTGGTCAGCAGGTCGAGCACGAAGTCGTGGAGGGTCTGTTGCGAGTCCATGTGCCGGTTCTCCTCGGATTGGCGTCGGCGACCGTCGTTCGTCGACAGTGACGTTATTGCGGGGGCCGATCCCGGACATCGGGGCTCGGCCCGCATCCGATCCCGCCGCGTTAGGGCCTTGATCGGCTCCACCGTTAGGGGGACTGGGGGAAAGCGTCTCGGGCAGATTAGGGTCCCGACCAGGGAGCGATCTCTGGTACGAACGTAGGAGCCCGCGGGTTTCGCCGGGGGTGGGTCGCCGGGCAGCGCCGGCGCCATCGCCACCAGAGGGCCGACTCGCGGAAAGAGAAGAGACGGATGCCGTACGTCCTGGGGATCGACATCGGAAGCACCAACACCGCCGCCGCCGTCGCACGGCGCGACGGCCGGACCTGGACGCGCCCGGAAGCTGTTCCGCTCAACGCCGGCTCCCCCCTCGTACCGTCGGTGCTGCACCTGGCCGAGGACGGCGCCCTGCACATCGGCGGGCCCGCCACCGACGACGGCAGCCGCACCACCAGGGACTTCGTCCGCCGCATCGGCGACGACGTGCCCCTGCTGCTCGGCGGCGAGCCGTGCGCGCCGCAGACGCTCACCGCGGAACTGGCGGCGTGGGTGGTGGAGCAGGTGCAGGCCGCCGAGGGCGGTCCGGCCGAGGCGGTCGTGCTCAGCCACCCGGCGGCCTGGCGGCCGTACCGGCGGGAGCTGCTGCACCGGGCGCTCACCGACCTCGGTCTGCGCGGCGTCACGCTGCTGCCCCGCACCGTCACGGTCGCCGAGAGCCACGCGGCCCGCGGGTTCGACGGCACCACGGCCGCCGTCTACGCGTTGGGGGGCGCCAGTTTCGAGGCGGCCCTCGTGCGGCGCACCCCGCGCGGCACCTACGAGAGCTTCGGCACCCCGCAGGGTCTCGACCCGATCGGCGGCGCCGACTTCGACGAACTGCTGGCCAGCCACGTCCGCACCGTGCTGTCGCGGGAGTTGGCCGCCACCGGCCGTCGGGAGCACCAGGCCGCCCTGCGCGGGCTGCCGGCCGAGTGCGACCGGGTCAAGCGGGCGCTGACCGTCGAGCTGGCCGCCGACGTGGTGTTGAGCCTGCCGACCGGCCCGGCGCGGATACCGGTGACCCGCGCGCAGTTCGAGGCGATGATCCGTCCGACCGTGCAGGCCACGGTGGACCTCCTGCTGCGCACCGTGCAGGGCGCCGGCCTGACGCCGACGCAGCTCGACGGCGTCCTGCTGGCCGGCGGCTCGGCCCGCATCCCGCTGGTCACCGAGCTGATCACGGCGGCGCTTCCGGTCCCGGTCGAGGTGGAGCCGGACGCGCAGCTCACCGCCGCCACCGGGGCGGCGAGCGCGGCCTGCCAGGTGGTGTCACCCCGCCCCCGGCACCCCCCTGCGGTCCGCGACCCGGCGCCGGTCGCCAGCTCCGGCCGGGCCGCCATCCCGGCCCTGCGCCGGCCGCGGAACCACGCCACCGATCCGGGCGAGCCGCCACCGCGCCCTCCGGTCCGGATCCTCCCCCTCGACCTGCCGAAGGCGTCCCGTCTGGCACTGACGCTCAGCCGGGGACGCGAAGGATGACCACAATGATCATGAATGACGTCGTCGAGTCCCGACTGGTGCTCGGCAGAGCGCCCAAGGCCCTGCTGGACCGGGTCGCCGACGATCCGACCGGCCCGCTCCTGGTCGGCCTGGCCGGCCCCGCCGGCCACGGCAAGACCGCGCTGCTCGCCGAGCTGACGCGCATCGGGCGACGGGCCGGGCTCACCGTACGCACGGGCGTACCGGAGCCGACCGATCCCGTCGACCCGGCCGAGCTGCTGCTGGTCGACGACGCGCACCTGCTCGACGACGAGCGGGTCGGCGTGCTGCTGGATCTGGTCGCCACCCGACGGCACCGACTGGTCGTCGCCCACCGGCCCTGGCCCCGATCGGTGGCTTTCTCCGAGCTGACCGACGTGCTGCGCCGCGAAGGGCAGGCCGTGCTGCTCGGCCCGTACGGGCGGGAGCAGACCGCGGCCCACCTCGCCGCCGCGGCGCCCGAGCTGGCGCACCGTGGCGACCTGGTCGACTACGTGCACACGCAGACCGGTGGCGTCCCCCGCGATGTCGAGCGGCTGACCCGTGGCCTGCGCGCGGTCCCGGGCCTGAGCAGCGCCCCGACCGAACCGCCCCGGTCCGTCGTCCTCGAGTTCGCCCCGGAGCTGGAGATCCAGCCCACCGCCGTACGACGGCTGCTGCTCGCGGTCGCGGCCGGCGTACCGCTGCCGGTGACCATGCTCGGCCCGCTGCTCGACCAGGAGCCGGAGGCGGTCGACGAGCTGATCGCCACGACCCGGGCCGCCGGGCTGATCGGCGCGGACGGCCGGCTCACGCCGATCGTCCGGCGGGCCGTCACCACACTCAGCCCGGCCACCGAACGCAGCGCGGTCTGGCGTCGCCTCACCGAGTTGCAGCTCGCCCGGGGCGGCCCGGTGCTGCCGCTGGTGCGCTCGCTGCTCGCGGTGGGCGTGCTCGGCGACTGCCCGGCCCCGACGCTTGCCGCGGCGGCGCAGGAGGCGCTTGCCGACGAGCCGGCCTTCGCCGCCGATCTGTTCGCCGCCGCAACCGCGGCCGGACACCCGACGAGCGCCCGGCAGGCGCTCGCCGCCGCGCTCGCCGGCAACCTCGACGACGCGCTGCGCCTGGCGGACCGACTGCTGGCCGCAGCCGATCCGACGGACCGCGCCGAGGCAGCAGTGGTGGCCGCCACCGCTCTGGCGCACCGCGGCCACACCGGCCGCAGCGTCGAGCTGTACCGCTGGTCGGGCACCGCATCGTCGCTGGCGTACGCCACCGTCGGCGGGCTCGCCACCGGCGACCTGACCGCAGCCGGGCCGCCGGTGGACGAGTCGGCCGGCGAACCGCCCACACTGCACGCGAGCGCCGCCCGGCTGATGGCCCAGGGCGTCCGCGAGAGCGTCACCGGCACGCCGAGCGCCGCGCTCTCCGCGCTCGTGCAGGCCGCCGCGCTGCTGGAGCCGGACGGCCGGGCGGCGCTCCTGCCGGACAGTCCCGCCGCGCTGGCCGCCCTGACCGCCGTGCACTCGGGCGAGCTGGACATCGCCGAGCAGGTGCTGCACCGGGCGCAGGCCGCCGGGGTCGGCGGTCCGCTGATGGCCCGCCGACACCGGCTGTTGCAGGCCTGGATCCTGATGGTCCGGGGCCAGACGCTCGCCGCCGCCGAACGCCTCGCCACGGTGACCGCCGACGAACGGCCGTTGGAGTCCCGTGACCTGCTCTTCGCCGCCGCGCTGCGGATGGGCATCGGTCGGCGCACCAGCGACCTCGGCGCGCTCAAGCGAGGGTGGGGGCAGGCCCTGGAGGCGGTTGTCCGCCATCCCGTCGACCTGTTCACGCTGCTGCCACTTGGCGAACTGGCCATCGCGGGCGCACGACTGGGCGACGCGGCCCGGTTGGCACCGTACCTGCGGGAGGGTCGCGCGCTGCTCGACCGGCTCGGCGCTCCGACACTGTGGAGCGTTCCGCTGCACTGGAGCGGGTTGCACGCGG
Source organism: Micromonospora sp. NPDC049004 (assembly GCF_040649315.1). Taxonomy (NCBI): domain Bacteria; kingdom Bacillati; phylum Actinomycetota; class Actinomycetes; order Micromonosporales; family Micromonosporaceae; genus Micromonospora; species Micromonospora sp. NPDC049004. The sequence continues at coordinate 330,465 of NZ_JBEZFG010000001.1, read as the reverse complement.
CCATCCTGAGCGGCGAGCCGACGGCCGCCGACGACCACGTCGCCGCCCTGCTGGCCGCCGCCGACCACAGCCGCTACGCCGCAGTTGTCGCCGCGGCCGCCGAGAGCTGGGTCGAGGTGCTGCGGGGCGTGGTCGACCCGGTGCGGGTGGAGGCCGCCGCCCGCGGCCTGCACGACACCGGACTGTGCTGGGACGGCGCGCGCCTCGCCGGGCAGGCCGCGATCCGCACCTCGGACCGGCGGGCGATGACCACCCTGCTCGAATGCGCCCGCGTGCTCCAGGGCCGGCCGGCCGCCGCCACCGGCGGGCCGCGACCGCCCGCCGGCGAGAGCGCCACCCCGGCGACCGACGCCATCGCCGCCCCCACCCAGCAGGGGCTCAGCGACCGGGAGTACGAGGTGGCCGAGCTGGTGCTGGCCGGGCTGACCTACCGGGAGATCGGTGATCGGCTCTTCATCTCGGCGAAGACCGTGGAGCACCACGTGGCCCGCATGCGCAACCGGTTGAACTGCGCGAACCGTGCCGAGCTGCTGGCCCTGCTGCGGACCGTCGTCGCCGACCGGGCCAGCGACGCCGCCGGACAGCCCTGGCCGCAGCGGTCGGCGCGATGAGCCGGACGTGCCACGGGTCACCGCGAACCGGGCGGAGCGCGACGTGACGCACAACCCCGAACGGCGACTGCGGGTCCGGTTCGTCGCCGCGGCGGCGGTGCTGCTCACGCTCTGGTCGTACGCGGCCTACCTGACCGGTCAGGACGCGGTCGACCTGCTGCGGGTGCGGACCCTGGCCGACACCCTGGGCCAGCCCATCGACCGGCTGATCCTCAGCCTGCAGACCGAGCGCCGGGTGACCGCCGAGGCGCTGGCCGGGTCGGCGCCGGCGCGGACCGCGCTGGCCGGGGCGCGCGAGATGACCGACCGGGCGACGGCGGACGTCCGGGCGTTTCCGGCCGGCCGCGATCTGCGCCTGCTCAGCGCCGGGGCGGTGCGTGATCGGGCCGAGGCGCTCGTGCGGCGGTTGAACGGGCTTGGCGCCGTCCGGTCCCAGGTGGACGCCGGGTACCTCGACCGCACCAAGGCGACCGACGGGTACGACCAGCTCGTCGACGCCGCCTTCGACGTGTACGGACCGGAGTGGGGCGCGTACGAGAGCAGGCTGGCGATCGAGACCCGCGCGGTGATCGCGCTGGCCCGCGCCCGCGAGCTGCTCGCCCGGGAGGACACCCTCATCAGCGCGGCCGTCCTGAGCGGTCGGATCACCGCCGAGGAGCGGCGCCGGCTGGTCGAGCTGGTGACCACCCAGCGGTACGCCCGCGTCGAGGCGGCGGCCGGCCTGCCGGCCGGTGGCCGGGGCGCGCATCAGCGTCTCGCAGCAGCCCCGGAGTTCGCGGGCCTGCTCGCAGTGGAGGACGTGCTGCTGCGGACGGACCGGGCCGACGCGCTGCGCGGGATCAGCGCGGCGGACTGGCGGACGACGGCGGACGCCGCGCTCGGCGCTCTGCACGAGCTGGTGACGACCACCGCCCGCGGGAGCGTCGAACGGGCCACGCCGGGGGCGGCGGTGATCGTCGGGCGGACCGGCGCGGTGGTGGGGCTCGGGCTGATCGCCGTGCTGGCGGTGCTGCTCGGCTGGGCCGCCACCGTGCGCCGTCTGACCGACGGGCGGGCCCGCCCGGGCGCCGACCCGAGCCGGCCCGAGCCAGTGCCGGCACCACCCGCCGACGACCAGCCACCCGGCGACCAGACCGGCAGCGGTCAGACCGGCAGCGGCCCGACCGGCGGCGGGCCGGTCGAGGACCGTCGCGCCGGGGACCTGTTGGTGCGGGTCACCCGGCGCAACCAGGTCCTGCTGCGCAATCAGCTCGACCTGCTGGACGCGATGCAGCGGCGGGAGCGCAGCGCCGAGGAGGCCGACGAGCTGTTCCAGCTCGACCACCTCACCACCCGGATCCGCCGCAACGTCGAGAAGGTGATCACCCTCGCCGGCGCGACCCCGGCCCGCCGCTGGCGACGTCCGGTCCCCCTGCTCGACGTCACGCGCGGCGCGGTCGCCGAGGTGCCGGAATACCACCGCGTCCTGGTCGCGCCACACTGGCCGTGGTCGCTCGCCGGGCCCGCCGTCACGGACGTCGTGCACCTGCTGGCCGAGCTGATCGAGAACGCCCTGACCTTCTCGGGCACCGACACCACAGTCCGGGTCGCTGGTGAGCACCGGCCGCACGGCTGCGCGGTCGTGGTGGTCGACGACGGTCCCGGCCTCGACGAGACCGCGTTGAGCGAGGCCAATCACCTGCTCACGAACCCGCCCACCCACCCGCCCGCCGACGCCACGGGGTTGCACACGGTCGCCCTGCTGGCCGCCCGCTGCGGTGCCCGCGTCACGTTGCGGCCCAGTCGGCGCGGCGGGACGGCCGCGATCGTGCACCTGCCTGCGGAACTGGTCACGGTGACCGGCGGACCTGCCGTGGCGGTCCCCGGGCCCGCGCACCGGCCGGGTCACGGCGGGCCCGACGCGGCCAGGACGGGCGGGGCGGGCGGCACGGGCGAGTTGCCGATGCGGGTCCGCCAGTCCCGGGCCGCCGGGCCCGAATCCGGGCTCAGGTGGCCCGACCCCGGCAGCACCGGCCCCGACACCGTCGAGCTGCCGGTCACGAGAGCAACGAGGAGACATCGATGACGCATGCAGTGGTCACCGCGGACAGCCTGACCGGCGCGCTGGACCGTCTGGTCGACCGGGTACGCGGGGCGGAGTTCGCCGTGGTGCTCTCCCCGGACGGGCTCCCGCTCGGCAGTTCCCGACGGGTGGAGGCGAAGCTGGCCGAACAGATCTCCGGCGTGGTCGCCGGCCTGCTGGCGTTGGGGTTGGCCGCCACCCGCACCTGCGACGCGGGCGGGCTACGCCAGATCGTCGTGCAGATGTCGCGGGCGTTCCTGTTCGTCGCCACCATCGGAAACGGGACGATCCTCACCGTCCGGATCGCCGGCGACGAGACCGAGGTGGGTGACATGGCGTACGAGGTCGCGCTCTTCGTGGGGCAGGCCGAACGGCACCTGCCGATCACCCTGAGCCCCGCCTCCGCGGCGAGAAGCGGGGATTCCGGTGCACAGCGCCAACTCCGCTGACGAGGCGTGGTACGACGACGACGCCGGCCCGGTGGCCCGTCCGTACACGATGACCGGTGGGCGCACCGCTCCCGAGCGGGGCCGCTTCGACCTCATCTCGCTGGTCGTCGCGCGGCGGTCGGCCACACCGCCCACGGCACTCTTCCCCGAACAGGCGCGCATCGTCGAGCTGTGTCACCATCCAGTGTCGGTGGCCGAGGTCAGCGCCGAGCTGGATCTGCCCCTGGGCACCGTCCGGGTCCTCCTCGGTGACCTGCTCGGGGCGGGTCTGGTCGAGACGCACGAACCACCGACGCTGTCGGAGCTGCCGTCGCAGGAGCTGCTCGAGTCGATACTTGTCGGGTTGCGCGCCCTGTGACGGGTCGGGTGCCACCGCGATCCATGGGTCGCGGGTTGGCGCCCGGTGATGAAGTGAAGGGGAGAGGCAGTGCCGGCAACACCGCCGCAGCCACGGCGTACTGTGGCGATCATTCTGCTGGACCGGATCGTGGCCGCCGCCGCAGCCGTACGGCGGGTGGTCACCGGCCGGGGCGATGTGTCGCGGGCCACCTGGATCGCCGTGCTCGCGGCGCTCGGCGTGGTGGTGGCGACGGTGGTCTCCATCATCGGCGTGGTGCGTACGCCGGAGCAGTTGGCGCCGGTGACCCTCGATCCGCCCCCGTCGGTGGACCAGTTGGGCACCCCGGCGGCGGGTACGCCCCGGGGGCAGGCGATACCGGCGGCCAGCAGCCCGCCCACGTCCGCGCCGCCGTCGGCAAGCGCGGCCCCGCCGCACGCCGAGCCGCCGACCAGCGCGCCGGCGGTGACCCCCTCGTCGGCGTCGCCGACCCCGGCCGCGCTCGCCGCCGACTTCGCGATCGAGGAGAAGGCCCTGCTCAGCTACGGCGCCGCCGTGACGGTCAGCAATCCGGGGCCGGCTCCGGTGGCACAGTGGACGCTGGCCATCACGCTGCCCCGGGAGTCGCTGCGCGTCAGCGCGGTCCAGGGCGCGCGGGCCACGCAGGACGGCGCGGTGTGGACGTTCGTGCCGGACGGGAGCGCCGGGCAGGTGCCGGGCAGCGCCTCGGTCCGGGTGACGTTCCGGGTCAACGGCGCGGCGGTCGGCGCGACGCCCACGGCGTGCACGATCGACGGGGTGGCCTGCGCAGGGCTGCCGGACTGACGGCCGCCGGCCGTCCGGTGGCGCGCGTCGCTCATGCTGAAGGGGTGATTCGCTTCGTCCTGAACGTCCTGTGGCTCATCTTCGGTGGTGGCCTCGTGCTGGCGATCGGCTACGGCTTCGCCGCGCTGGTCTGCTTCGTCCTGGTCGTCACCATCCCGTTCGGCGTCGCCTCGTTGCGCCTCGCTGTCTACTCGTTGTGGCCCTTCGGTCGCACCCTGGTGCCCAAGCCGGGTGCGGGCGTCGGCTCCGGGTTGGCGAACGTGCTGTGGGTGGTGCTGGCGGGCTGGTGGCTCGCCCTGTCGCACATTCTCGCGGGCATCGCGCTCTGCGTCACGATCATCGGAATTCCCTTCGGCATCGCCAACTTCAAGCTCGTCCCGGCCGCGTTCTGGCCGCTGGGCCGGGAGGTCGTGGACGCGCCGTGACCCGTCGCCGGGTCGCCCGCGTAACAACGGGCGACCCGGCCCGGACCGTCACCGTCGATAGTGGACACTTTGAGGCGCCACCCCCGCCGTCGAACCCCCGATTGGAGCCTGGCATGGCCGGCCCGGACGCCGAACTCACCGCGACGCTTGCGCCCGACGTGCCGCACGCGGCGCGGATCTGGAACTACTGGATGGGCGGCAAGGACAACTTCCAGTCCGATCGGGCGGCCGGTGACGCGGTCGCCGAGGTCTACCCGGAGATCGTCCTGATGGCACAGCAGTCCCGCCGGTTCCTGGTGCGGGCCGTACGCCATCTGGCCGCCGAGGCGGGCATCCGGCAGTTCCTGGACATCGGCACGGGCCTGCCCACCATGCAGAACACCCACGCGGTCGCCCAGGCCGTCGCGCCCGACTCGCGGATCGTCTACGTCGACAACGACCCGATGGTCCTCGTGCACGCGCGCGCGTTGCTGGCCAGCACGACCGCGCAGGGCCTCACCACGTACGTCCCGGCCGACTACCACGACCCGGAGAGGATCCTCGCCGAGGCGGCGCGGACGCTGGACTTCGACCAGCCGATCGCTGTCATGTTCATGGGTGTGCTGGGGTACGAGCCGGACCTGGCCGTGGTGCGCTCGATCGTCGCTCGGACGATGGACGCGACCGCGTCCGGCAGCCACCTCGTGCTCTGGGACGGCACCAACACCAGCCCGGCGGTGGTCTCCGGCGCGCAGCGGTTGGCCGAGAACGGTGGTGTGCCGTACATCCTGCGCAGCCCGACGGATCTCGCCAGCTGCTTCTCCGGGCTGACGATGGTGGAGCCCGGCCTCGTGCCGATCCCGTTGTGGCGCCCGGACGACGCCGACGCCGAGGGGATCGACGCCTACGGCGCCGTGGCCCGCAAACCCTGACGGGCGCGGGCCACGGCCCGGTCACCGGTCAGCGACCGCAGGCCAGCAGCAGAGCGTCGGGGACCGCGCTGGTGGTCACGAGCAGGCCGAACGTCGTCGCGCCGCCCGGCGCGAGCGTCCCGTTGTAGGAGGCGTTGCGGACCGTGACGTCGGCGCCGGCCGTCTCGGCGACCCCGCGCCAGACCGTCTGGATGCGCTCGTCGCCGGCCCACCGCCAGGAGACGCTCCACCCGTCCAGCGCCTGCGTGCCGGTGCTGCGCACCGTCACCGTGGCGACGAAACCGGTGCCCCAGCGGGAGTCGATGGTGGCCGTCGCCCGGCACGCCGCCAGCGCGGCGGTCCGGGCCGGTCCGATCATGTACGGGTCCCGCCGGCCATCGGCGTCACTGACCCGGTACCAGTACTCGGTGTCGGGCGTCAGCTGGCCGACGGTGACGGTCCCGTTGGTCTCCGGCCCGGTGACGGCCTGGGCCACCGGCGCCTGCCACTGTTGGGCGTCCTCCCGGCTGGCGAAGAGGCTGACGGTCATCGGCGGGTTGTAACCGCAGGGCGGGCGGAACAGGATCGAGTACGACAGCGTCACGCTCGTGGTGGTCACCGCGGTCACCGACACGCCTATCGGTAGGGCCGGCGGGCAGGTCGGGGTCGGTGACGGCGACAGGGTGGGTACGGGCGTGGGGGCCGGCGCGGCCCCGGCGGAGCCGGTCGTGCCGGCCCAGCCGGCCAACGCCATGGTCGTGACTGCCAGGAAGATGCGGAGCATCGGTACCTCCGGGAAGACCGTCGCCGTCGCGGTCTCCGATGGGCGACCGACCGTGCGGGGCCGGACGTGCGGCGGCCGCCCGACGGCGATCGGCATGCGGCCGCTGACGAGGACTGCCCGGCGCGGGTGGTGTGACCACCTCGCGCGTCCCCGCATCCGGAAAAGACCTGACGCGCCGGCTCCCCGAGCGCGCGAACCACAGCATCGCATTCGACAACCGTCGATACAAGCTCGTCCATCGGTGAGCGGCGGCGGCAGCGGATCGTCGACGCGAGCCCGTCGAGAAGCGGCTGCCTGTTCCTCGCCGCGGGGACACGTGCCGGCCCCCTGAACCGACGATCATTCATCGTGGCCTGTCAATTCGACGCGGGAGCACACCATGCGCGACAGAAGCAGCACGAACCGGCGATCCCGGGTGGCGAGGGCACTGACCGCGACGGCCGCCGTGGCGGCACTGACCGTCGCCCCGCTCGCGGCGCCGGCACCCGCCACCGCCGCCGTCAGCCGGGCCGAGCTGGCCCTGCGCTGGGCGCCCGTGCACTACCAGGACGTCGACGCCACCGGCACCCACGCCCTGGGCGGTCAGTCCGACTATCTCACCGCCGTGGACTTCGACGGCGACCTGTCCGGGCGCAACAACTGGGACCGTGCCGGCCAGTCCGGCACCTCCCTCGCGGCGCACGCGTACTACTCGGTCGTGGAGACGAGCACCCACTGGTACATCACGTACCTGTTCTTCCACCCGCGGGACTGGACCGATCACCCGTTCTTCGAGACCGAACACGAGAACGACGGCGAGGGAGTTCTCTTCGCGATCGAGCGCGACGGTACCCCGTACGGCGTCCTGCGCGGCGCGGTGACTGTCGCGCACAGCGACTTCTACTCGTACACGCCGGCCGGCAGCACCTGGACCAGTGGCCGGGAGAGCGTCGACGGCACCCTGCAGTTCCAGACCTCACCGCACGACTCCTTCGCGCACCCGGTGACCGCGCAGGAGGCGCAGGGGCACGGCCTGAAGGCGTATCCGCAGTACGCCATCAACGGCGACGGCCTGGTCTACTACCCGTCGACGGTGGCCGAGACGCCGAGCAGCGGCGACGACCGCGACGTGCGGTACCAGCTCGTCGACATCTTCGCCGCCGGGGGTCTGTGGGCGCAGCGGACCAACGCGAACCTGTTCGCCAGCCTCGGCACGTTCGCCGGCGACACCTCCGGCGACTGCGGCTCGGGCACCTGGAGCTGCTCGGCGAACTCCGCGAACGCCCCCTGGGGCTGGGACGACGGCAACGACGTACCCGCGCGCGGCGAGCTGGCCAGCGACCCGGCGAAGCTGTCCGCCGAGTACTTCACGGTCCCGGCCGGGCTGGCACGCAGCTACAGCTACAACCCGTACGCCGGCGCCGCCGCGGCGCTGGCCGAGGCGGCCAGGACAGCAGCGCCCACCGTCGACTGACCGACGGCTCACCTGCGCGGCCGGCCCGTTCTGGGCCGGCCGCGCACCGGCTCACACGCGGCCGCCGGGCGCGTCGGCCGCCCCGGAGCGGTCGCGCCGCGCCGCGCCAGCACGTAGCCTGCGCGGATGCGACACACCCTCGCACCCGGTGACGAGACCCTGCACGGTCACTTCTCCCCCGACAGTCCGCCGGCCCTCACCATCGACCCCGGCGACACCGTCACCTACCGCACCCTGGACTGCTGGTGGTCGGCCGGCCCCTACCCGGGCGGAGCGAACCGGGACCGGCCCCGGGTCCCGCAGCACCGGCCCGATCACGGGCATGCGCTGACCGGGCCGGTAGCGGTCCGCGGCGCGCGGGCCGGCCAGACCCTCGCGGTACGCATCGACGCGATAGTCCCGGGCGCCTGGGGAACGACTGTGGCCGGCGGGTGGCCGAGCGGGTTCAACAAGTGCTACGGCGTCGAGGCCGACGGCGTGGTGCACGCCTGGGAGCTGGACCCGGTGGCGTTGACCGGCCGCAACCAGCACGGCCACACGGTGGCGCTGCGCCCGTTCATGGGGGTGCTCGGCATGCCGCCCGCCGAGCCGGGGAGGCACTCGACAATTCCGCCCCGCGCGTGCGGCGGCAACCTGGACTGCAAGGACCTGACCGCCGGCAGCACCCTGCTGCTGCCGATCCCGGTCGACGGGGCGCTGTTCTCGGTGGGGGACGGGCACGCCGCGCAGGGCGACGGCGAGGTCGGCGGTACGGCGATCGAGTGCCCGATGGACGAGGTGACGCTGACCTTCGACGTCCGCGACGACTTCCCGGTCACCGGCCCGGTGGCCCGCACCGCCGACGCCTGGCTGACGCTGGGCGTGGGCGCGTCCCTCGACGACGCGACGTTCATGGCCCTGGACGGGATGCTGACCCTGCTGCAACGGCTGCACGGCCTCCGCCGACCGGACGCGGTGGCGCTGGCCAGCGTCGTCGTCGACGTGCGGGTGACCCAGATCGTCAACCAGACCGTCGGCGCGCACGCGGTGCTGCGCGACGACGCGCTGCGCTGAGCCGCCACAGCGGACCGCCCGTGCCGCTTCGCGACGCCGGACGCTGTCAGCGCAGCCGGCGGGCGGTGAACCTCGCCGGCGGCTCGGCGATCGCGTCCTGTGCCGCGACCAGCTGGATCTCCCGGGTGCCCGCCGCGAGGGTCGCCTCAAGGACGGCGAAGACCGAGGAGATGGTGCGCTCCAACGCGGTAGCGGGTGAGCCGGAGGTCAACAGGTGCGCCAGGTACAGCGCTGCCGTGACGTCACCCCCGCCGTTCGGATTGATCGGCAGCAGCGGCGTGGTCACCGCCCAGGCGCCCTCGTCGGAGACCGCCACCACCTCCAGCGCGTCCGCCGGCACGTCGCCGTGCAGCACGCTCGTGACCAGGACGTGCCGCGGTCCGGTGGCGCGAACGACGTCGACGGCCTCCAGCACCTCCGCCAGCGTGGACGTCGTACGGCCGGCGAGGAAGTCCAACTCGAAGTGGTTCGGCGTGATGATGTCGGCGCGCGGCACGACCGTGTCGCGCAGGTACTCCGGAATGCCGGGTCGGACGAACATGCCCCGACCGATGTCGCCCATCACCGGGTCGCAGCAGTACAGGGCGGCCGGGTTGGCGGCCTTGACCTGGGCCACCGCGTCCAGGATCACGGCGCCCATCGCCGGATCACCCTGGTAGCCGGACAGCACCGCGTCGGCGCCACCGAGGACCCCCCGGTCGGCGATGCCCGCGATCACCTCGGCCACGTCGGCGGCGGCCATCAGCGGCCCGCGCCACGCGCCGTACCCGGTGTGGTTGGAGAAGTGGACCGTCAGGACGGGCCAGACCTCGTGCCCGAGTCGCTGGAGGGGAAAGACGGCGGCGGAGTTGCCGACATGGCCGTAGGCGACCGACGACTGGATGGACAGGATCTGCACCGACCCATCATGGCCGCCCTCGACGAGACGCGGCGCACGGCCCGCCGAATCTGTCGGCTGGCCCACTCCGGCCAACAGGTACGCGCCGCGCCACGGCCGACCCGCGAGCCGGCGCCACCACAGCGCGGTCGGGCGTGCGGCGCCAGCCGCGGAGCACGCCCCCGGGCGGCCCGGACCGTGTCGTCCGCGCCGCCCGAGGTCGTTCGCCAGCGGGCCGTCAGCCGCCGAGGCTCGCCGCGGCGGAGGCGATCGACGAGGCGAAGTAGCTCACCTGCGTGTAGACGCCCGGGTAGTTGGGTCGGGCGCAACCGTTGCCCCAGCTGACGATGCCGACCTGGATCCACGCGTTGGTGGCGTCGCGGCGGAACATCGGGCCACCCGAGTCGCCCTGGCAGGTGTCCGTACCGCCGCTGGCGTAGCCGGCGCAGATCTCCTCGGCGGGGATCAGGTCGCCGCCGTAGTTGGAGTTGCAGGTGGAGTCGCTGACGAACGGCACGGTGGCCTTGAGCAGGTACCGCTGCTGGCTGCCGCCCTCGCGCGCGGCGCCCCAGCCGGCGATGGTGAAGGTGCCGCTGTCGTACGCGGTGGTGGTGGCGATCTTCAACGTGCTCAGCCCGGTCACGGGGGTGGCCAGGCGGATCAGCGCCCAGTCCTTTCCGGAGCCGTTGTAGCCGGGAGCGCGGTAGACGTAGTTGGACCGGACGGTGATCCGGCTGGACGACTGGAGGTCGACGGTCCCGAGCGTCGCGGTGATGCTGGTGTTGGTGCCGGTCGAGCCCACGCAGTGCGCCGCGGTGAGCACCAGCCGGGAGCTGTAGAGGGCCCCGCCGCACCCCATCGAGAGCCGCACCATGAACGGGAACTCACCCTGCGCGGCGCGGGTGCCGCCGACGACGTTCGGCGTGACGGGGTTGTCGGCCGCGGCAGCGGGCGCCGCGAGGGTGAGGCTGGCCGCGGCCAGCGCGGCGGCCACCAGGCCGGTGAGGGTACGCCAGCGAACCATGCATTCCTCCGCATCCGGACGGCACGCCTTGTGAGCGCGCCTCGAGTCGAGATAGCGATCAGCATATTGAGATGCATGGATGTTGCGGGTCATCCCCGCTGGGTCGTATCCCCGCGTTATGGGGCCGAGGCGTCGTCCTCGCGCCGGCCACGCCGATCCGGGCGACGGCCACGGTCGGCGCCGACGGCCAGGAGCCGAGCAGATCGACAAGGCTGGAAAGGGCGCTGGTGTCGGGGACAAGGTCCATCGCGGCCTCCGGGTTAGAGCCCCACCATCCGCGCTCCGCGGAGGGCTTCCCCCGGGCCCGGCGTATCGACGGGCGCCACAGTCATTGTCGCAGCCCCCGACGACCAGGGGAACCGGCAGCCGCCGACGGCGCGGAGCGCGGTCAGTCCCGCCACTCCTTGGCGAGCAGCTCGTAGGAGCTGATCCGGTCGGCATGCGCGTGCGTGATCGTGGTGATCAGCAGCTCGTCGGCGTCCGTGACGTCCCGCAGGGCCCGCAGCCGCTCGGTGACCGTGCCGGGTGATCCGACGAACTGCGTGTCGACCCGGTCCGCGACGAGCCGACGGTCGGCGTCGGTCCAGGGCATCGCGGCGGCCTGTTCCGGGCTGGGGAACGGGATGGCGCCCTCGCCACTGCGGATGCTGCGCACCCAGGGCCCGTACGGCGCGGAGAGACGGCGTGCGGCCTCGTCGGTCTCGGCGACCACCACGTCGGCGGAGACCACCACGTACGGCTGCGCCAATCCGGCCGAGGGCCGGAACGCGGCCCGGTAGGCGGCGACCGCGTCGAGCACCGAGGAGGGGCTGACGTGGTAGTTGGCGGCGAACGGCAGGCCCAGCGCGCCGGCGAGTTGTGCGCTCTCCCCGCCGCTGCTGCCCAGCAGCCACACCCGCAGGTCGGCGCCCTCCCCCGGAACGGCGTGCGCGTCCAGGCCGTCGGCGTCGGTGTAGTCGCCGCGCAGCAGGGCCAGGACGTCGGCCACCTGGTCGGCGAAGGCCGGCGGTTGCGCCCCCGGCTGGTGCAGCAGCGCGCTGGTCAGGGCGAATCGTGGAGAGGCGAGCACGCTGGCGTAGGAGAACGGCGGCGGGATCAGCAGCCCGTCGACCACCCGGGCCTCGGCCTGCGGCGGCGGAGCGGACGCGGCGGGTTCCCGGGAGGCCTCCACCCGCCGCTGTCCGGACCGGCCCAGGCCGAGGTCGATTCTCCCCGGATACAGGGCGGCGAGGGTGCCGAACTCCTCGACCACCGACAGGGCGGTGCGGTGGCCGACCTGGACCGCGCCGGAGCCGACGCGGAGCACACTGGTGGCCGAGGCCACCTGCCCGATGAGCACGGCCGGCGCCGAACTGGCCACGCCTGCGGCGAGGTGGTGCTCGGCCAGCCAGTAGCGGTGGTAGCCGGACTGCTCGGCCCGGCCGGCCAGGTCGACGGTGTTGCGCAGCGCCTCGGTGACGGTGCCGCCGGCGGGAACCGGAGAGAGATCGAGAACGGACAGAGGGGTCGCTGACATGGTGGTCCCCGTTTCTGGTCAGGCCGTCGTGGCGGCGGTCACCGGCGCGCGGAACGGGCGGCTGGGAATCTCGCGGCGCAGCACCGGAGCCACCTCGGCCTGGAACAGCTCCAGGCTCTCCCGGTGCTGCTTGTCGGTCAGCCCGTCGTGGTCGGCCTGGAGGTGGATGACCTCGTGGCCGAACCGCTCGTGGTAGCGCAGCACCTTGTCGATGATCTGCTGCGGACTTCCCACAAGCATCGAGCTGCGCTCGATGGCGTCGGACAGGGTGTGGAAGACCGGCGGGACGCCGAGCCGGCGGAACGCGGCGAGCCGGGCGTCGAAGATCGGCCGATACCTCTCGACCGCCTCCTGCGACGTGCGCGCCACGTGGAACCCCGCGGTCCCGGCGCCGACGAGGGCGTCCGCCGGGTCGTGTCCGTAGTGGACCCACCGTTCCCGGTAGTGGCGGATGAGGTCGGCGTAGGGCTCGATGGGGTTGGTGACGTTGGCGGAGAAGATCGGATCGCCGTGGCGGGCCGCGAGGTCGACCGACTCCCTGCTGGTGGCACTGCCGTGCCAGACCCGGATGGGCTGTTGCAGCGGGCGGGGCCAGGTCTCGGCCTCGGTCAGCGACGGCCGGTACGTCCCGGACCAGGTCACCTTCTCCTCCCGCCAGAGCCGACGGAACAGCTCGTAACCCTCCCGGTTGCGGTCCCACTGGTCGTCGGCGGTGACGTGGAAGAGCTGCGCCTGCGCGGCGCCGTTGCCCTTGCCGATGATCAGTTCGAGTCGGCCGTCGGAGAGATGGTCGAGGGTGGCGTAGTCCTCGTAGGCGCGGACCGGGTCGAGCAGGCTCAGGGTGGTGACCGCGGTGAAGAGCCGGATCGTGGCGGTCCGGGCCGCTATGTGGCTCAGCACCACCGGCGGCGAGGAGGAGATGAAGGGACGTTCGTGCCGCTCGCCGACGCCGAACCCGTCGAAGCCGAGTTCCTCGGCGAGAACGGCGGTGTCCACCACCTCGCGGAACCGCTCGGTGGTGCTGCGGCGACGACCGGTGACCGGATCGGGCAGGTGGGTGATCAGGGTTATCAACAGGAACTTCATGCGGCGACCATCACTTTCGGCGGGGTCGGGGGCGGGCGGGGCCGAGGCCGAGGTGGTCACGCAGGGTGGTGCCGGTGTACTCGGCGCGGAACACGCCGCGCTCCTGCAACAGCGGGACGACCCGGTCGACGAACTCGTCGAGACCGCCCGGGGTCAGGTGCGGCACCAGGATGAACCCGTCGGCGGCGTCGGACTGCACGAAGTGGTTCATCCGCTCGGCGACCTGCCGCGCGGTGCCGACGAACGACTGCCGGCCGGTGACCTCGATGACCAGGTCACGCATGCCGAGGCCCTTCTCCTCGGCCAGGGCCCGCCACTGCCGGGCGGTGGCGACCGGGTCGGGGTACATGCCGGCCCGGCCCCTGCTGATCGTGTCGGCACTGACGTCCGGGTCCTCGGCGGGAAGCGGGCCGTCGGGGTCGTACCCGGACAGGTCCCGGTTCCACAGCTGCTCCACGAGCAGGATCGCGGTCTGCGGGCTGACCTGCTGGCGGCGGATGTGGTGGGCGCGTTCCTGTGCCTCGGCGTCGGTGTCGCCGAGGACGAAGGTGACCCCGGGAATGATCTTCAACTCGTCGGGGCGACGGCCGTACCGGGCCAGCCGGGACTTCACGTCCCGGTAGAACTCCTGACCGGCCTCCAGGGTGCCGTGTCGGGAGAAGATCGCATCGGCGCTGGACACCGCGAACTCGCGCCCGTCGGGCGAGTCGCCGGCCTGCAGGATCACCGGGTGTACCTGCGGGCTGCGCGGCACGGTGAAGTGCCCGGCGATGTCGAACTGGTCGCCGTGGTGGGTGAAGGCGCCCGGGTCGGCGTCCGTGACGTACCGGCCGGTGTCCCGGTCCCCCACGATCGCCTCCGCCGGCCACGACTCCCACAGCGTCCGGGCGGTACGCACGAACTCGGCGGCCCGCTCGTAGCGCAGCGAACGGTCGAGGTAACCGCCCCGGCGGAAGTTCTCCCCGGTGAACGCGTCGGAAGTCGTGACGACGTTCCAGGCGGCCCGCCCACCGGAGAGGTGGTCGAGGCTGGCCAACTGCCGGGCCAGCTCGTACGGCTCCCGGAAGGTGGTGTTGAGCGTGCCGGCCAGGCCCAGGTGGGTGGTGACCGCGGCGAGGGCGGAGAGCAGGGTCAACGTGTCCGGGCGGCCGACCACGTCCAGGTCGTGGATGCGGCCACGCTGCTCGCGCAGACGAAGCCCTTCGGCGAGGAAGAGGAAGTCGAACTTGCCGCGCTCGGCGGTGCGGGCCAGGTGGACGAAGGAGGAGAAGTCGATCTGGCTGCCGGAGTCCGGATCGCTCCACACGGTGGTGTTGTTCACGCCGGGAAAGTGCGCGGCCAGGATTATCTGCTTGGGCATGGCGGTCTCCAGACTCAGGCGGTCGTGGCGACGGCGTAGCGGCTTGCCGGTCGGGTCAGGCCGAGCAGCCCACGCAGCGTCCCGCCCGGATATGCGGCGCGGAACAGACCGCGTTCGCGCAGCGCCGGCACCAGCGCCCGGGTGATCGCGGTCAGATCGTCGGGGAGGACGGCCGGCCGCAGCCGGAAACCGTCCACTCCGGCCCGGTGCCACTCGACCAGCAGGTCGACCAGCTGACCCGGGGTACCGGAGAAGAGGGCGGCGTCCGACGTGAACCGCGCGCCGTGCAGGTCGTCGAGACGAGCCCTGCGCCGGCGGGCCAGCGTCGGCGTCTCGTCGAGCAGCACGACCTGGTCGGCGAGCACGCGCAGCGGAGCCCCGCTGCGCCCGACGGTCTCCTCGACCGCCCGGACCTCCCCGACGATGGCGGCGACGTGCCCGGGGTCGGTCGGGGTGACGAAGACGACGTCGGCGTGCCGGGCGGCGAAGGCGTACGGCACCGACGAGTGGGCCAGCGCGGCGACCACCGGCTGTCCCTGCGGTGACCGCGGCACGATGGAGGGGCCCTTGACGGAGAACCACCGCCCGGTGAAGTCGACGTAGTGCAGCCGGTCCCGGTCCACGAAGCGGCCGGTCGCCACGTCCCGGATCTCGGCGTCGTCCTGCCAGCTGTCCCAGAGTCGGCGCACCACCTCCACCGCGTCGCCGGCCTCGGCGATGAGGTCGCCGACGAGCCGTAACGTCTCCGGTTCGTCGAGCCGGGCCGGGTCCAGCACGGGGATCTCGCGGCGACCGAAGTGCCCGGCCTCGGCCCGCCGGGCCGAGACCCGGGGCCGCCAACCGGCCCGCCCACCGCTGATGTGGTCCAGCGTGGCCACGGCCGTCGAGACGTGGAACGGTTCGGTGTGCGTGGTGCTGGTGGTCGGGACCAGCCCGATGTGCCGGGTCAGCGGGGCGATCCGCGCCGCGATCTGCACCGCGTCGAGGCGCCCCCGGAGCTCGTCGGCGCGGCCGTCCGGGCCGTCGGACCGCGACGACTGGAGGTCGAGGCTGTCCTCGATGGTCAGCAGATCCACTGTGGCGCTCTCGGCCTCGCTGGCGAGTCCGGCCCAGTAGCGGGCGGTCAGCGGCGCGGACGCGCCGGCCCGCGAGAGCCGCCAGGCGGCCGGGTGCCAGCCCAGGCCGTCCAGTGCCACGGCCAGGTGCAGGGTCTTCTCGGTCATGGGCGTACCTCCTGCGGTCGGCCGGTCGTGACGAGCGTGGGCAACGCGTCGAGCAGGGACCGGGTGTGGTCGTGCCGGGGGTAGGTGAAGACGTCGCCGACCGGGCCCTGCTCGACCACCGCGCCGTCGTGCATGACCAGCACGCGGTCGCTGAGGTGGTGCACCACGCCCAGGTCGTGGGAGATGAAGAGCAGCGCCGTGCCGTCGGTGGCCCGCAGCTCGGCCAGCAGGTCGAGGACCTGGGCCTGGACCGAGACGTCGAGCGCGGAGACCGGTTCGTCGCAGACGATCAGGGTGGGTCGCGGGGCGATCGCGCGGGCGATGGCGACCCGCTGCCGCTGTCCGCCGGAGAGCTGCCGGGGGTGCCGGTCGAGCAGCTCCGGCCCGAGGCCGACGCGACGCAGCAGGTCGACGACGTGGTCGCGGCGGTCGCCCCGATCGACGTCGGCGTCGAGGTTCTCCCCGACGACCTGGGCCACGCGGTAGCGCGGGTCGAAGGAGCTCAGGGGGTCCTGGGAGATCAGTTGCAGCCGGCGGCGCAGCGGGCGACGGCTCCGCTCGGGCACCCCGGACCACGGCGCCTTCTCGAAGGTGACCGCGCCGGAGTCGGCGGTCAGGAGACCGGCGACGATCCGGGCCAGGGTGCTCTTACCGGACCCGGACTCCCCCACCAGCCCCAACGTCTCGCCCCGCGCGATGGAGAAGGAGACGTCCCGCACGACCGTGTGGTCGGCGTACCTCCTGGTCAGCCCGACCGCGTCGAGCACCGTGTCGTCCGGGCGAACCTCGGGACGGGCGGGCAGCGCCTCCCGTCGCGCAACGCCGCCGTCCCGCGGAACCGCGGCGGCGGCGAGCCGGTGCCCCCGCGACGACGCCGAGGGCACCGCAGCCAGCAACTGCCTGGTGTACGGATGTGCCGGGGCCCGCAGCAGTCCTGCGGTGGGGCCGTGCTCGACGATCCGACCGTCCCGCATGACGAGCACCCGGTCGGCGACCTGGGCGACCACCGCCAAATCGTGGCTGATCAGCAGCAGGCTCACCCCGGCTGCCTGCCGCTCGGCGAGCAGCCGCAGGATCTGCGCCTGCACGGTGACGTCCAGCGCGGTGGTCGGCTCGTCGGCGATGAGCAGGGCCGGTTCCCCGGCGATCGCCGAGGCGATGAGCGCCCGCTGTCGCAGCCCTCCGGAGAGCTGGTGCGGGTACTGCCGGGCGCGGCGCTCCGGCTCCGGGAGGTGGACCTCGTCGAGCAGGTGGGTGACCCGGCCGGCCCGTTCGCGGCGGCCGACGATGCCGTGGGTGGTGAGCACCTCGCCGATCTCGGCGCCCACGGTGCGCAGCGGGTCGAGAGAGACCAACGCGTCCTGCAGGACGAGCCCGGCGAGCCGTCCGCGTACCCGTCGCCAGTCCCGTGGGCGGTGGCCCCGGACATCCTGACCGGCAAGGTCGAGCCGGGCGGCGCGGACCGTCGCGCCCGGGCCGGCGAGGCCGACCAGGGTACGGGCGGTGACGCTCTTGCCGGACCCGGACTCGCCGACGATTGCCACGCACTCACCGCGCTCGACGGTGAGGCTGATCCCCCGGACCGCCGCGACCCGTCCGGTGGGGGTTTCGAAGTCGACGTGCAGGTCCTCGACCGCGAGCAGGGGGGCCATCAGCGCCGCCGCCCGTCGAAGCGGGTCTGCCAGTGCCGCCCGACGACAGTCAACGCCACCACTGTCGCGGTGACCGCGACGCCGGGCAGGACGGTGATCCACCAGGCCACCTGCAGGTAGTTGCGTCCCTCGGAGAGCATCGCGCCCCACTCGGGCGACGGCGGCTGGGGCCCCATGCCGAGGAAGCTGAGCCCCGCGGCGATCATGACCGCCTCGCCGAGCCCGATCACCGCGAGAACCGGCACCGGGCCGATCACATTGGGCAGGACGTGCCGCGCCACCAGCCGGGGCCGGGACAGACCGAAGGTGACTGCCTGCTCGACGTACGCGGCGCGGCGGACGAGCAGTGTCTGACCACGCACCACCCGGGCGTGGTGCGGCAGGGTGGCGACGCCGATGGCGACGATCAGGCTGACGGTGCCCGGCCCGGCGACGGCGATGAACAGCAGCGCCAGGAGCAGGATCGGAAACGCCGAGATGGCGTCGAAGGCGCGGCTGAGGGTCTCGTCGGCGAGCCGGTGTGTGAGGCCGGCGAGCAGACCGAGCAGCACGCCGCCGGTGACCGCGATCGCCGTGGCCGCCACCCCGATGGTGAGCGAGTGCCCGGCGCCGTGCACGACCCGGGTCCACATGTCACGGCCGAGGTGGTCGGTGCCGAACCAGTGCGCGGCGCTCGGCGCTTCGAACACTCTCAGCGGGTCCGCCGCGAGCGGGTCACCGGGCGCCAGGACCGCCGGCCAGGCCGCGGCGACCACGAGCAGGATCAGGTACGCCCCGGCGGCG
Source organism: Micromonospora sp. NPDC049004 (assembly GCF_040649315.1). Taxonomy (NCBI): domain Bacteria; kingdom Bacillati; phylum Actinomycetota; class Actinomycetes; order Micromonosporales; family Micromonosporaceae; genus Micromonospora; species Micromonospora sp. NPDC049004. The sequence goes on along the minus strand of NZ_JBEZFG010000001.1, from coordinate 312,055 downwards.
AGCAGCCCTGGCCGCCACCGACGTCGGCGGACGGTCGGGGCGGGCGGGGTGGACGGGTCAGGTGTGTGCGCGTCGGTGGTTGCCGGGGCCAGGGTGACTGTCATCGGAATCAGCTCCTTCGCAGGCGCGGGTCGACCAGTAGGTAGGTCAGGTCAGCGATGGTGTTGACCGCGACGTAGACGGCCGCGGACAGGGTCACCACCGCCAGCACCACCGGCATGTCCTTGCTGGTCACCGCCGTGAGGGTGACCTGGCCGAGGCCGGGTCGACCGAAGACCTGCTCGACGATGACGGCGCCGCCGAGCAGGATGCCGAAGAGCCAGCCGGCCAGGGTGACGGCCGGCAGCAGCGCGTGCCGCAGCGCGTGCCGCAGGAGCACCGTCCGTTCCCGTACGCCCCGGGCCCGGGCGGTCAGCACGAACGGCTCGTCGAGTGCCCGGTCGAGCCCGTCGCGCAGCACCTGGGCGAGGAGTCCGGCGATGGGCAGCGCCAGGGTGACGGCGGGCAGCACCAGCGCGCCGACGCCCCGGTCGCCGGAGACCGGAAACAGTCCGAACCGGAACGACAGCACGCTGAGCAGCACGATGCCGATCAGGAAGGGCGGGGTGGAGACCAGCAGCAGTTCGGCGCCGGAGCTGGCCCGCCGGAGCCAGGGACGGCGGTCCCCGACGGTGGCGACGGAGAGGACGAGGGCGAGCAGCACCCCGAGTCCCGCGGCGGCGAGGGCGAGGGTGAGGGTGGGTGCGAGCTGTTCGCCGATCACCTCGACGACGGGCCGTTGCAGGAGGTAGGAGCGGCCCAGGTCGCCGCCGGCGAGCCGCCGCAGGTAGTCGAGGTACTGGACGACGGCGGGCCGGTCCAGGCTCCACTCGGCGATGATCTCGGCGCGGATCTGCGGGGTGTCCGCCCCGTCGCCGACGATGGTGTCCACGGTGTCTCCGGGCGCGACAAGCAGGGCCAGGTACGCGGCGGTGGCGGCGGCCCAGAGGACTACCAGCCCGGCGGCGAGCCGGCGAGCCGCCGCGCGCAGTGGTGAGCTGTTCATGTCACCTGCCGATCCACAGGTCGTACGCGCTGGCCGGAACCCCGGCGGTGGGCTCGAAGTGGACCCCGCCGACACTGGTGCTGGCCGCGATCTGGTCGGCCGGCGCGTAGAGCGGGAGCACCAGGGCCTGCTCGGCGACCACCCGCTGTTGCAGCTGCGCGTAGATGCCGGCCCGCCTTGTCGGGTCGGCGGTGGCCTGACCGGATTCCAGGAGCTGGTCGATGCGGGGATCGTTGGCGCGGGTGCGGTTGATGCCGCCCTTCGAGTGCAGCAGCAGATTCAGCGCGGCTCCCGCGTCGGTGTCGGCCCGCGAGTTGTCGAAGACCTCGTACTCGTTGCGTTCGAACGCCTGGGTGGCGGTGCCCTGGTCGACAAGCGCGATCTTCAGGTCGATGCCGGCGCTCTGCTTCACGGCGGCCTGTATCGCCTGCGCGAGGACGTCGCGGCGGTCGCGGATGTACGGGGCGGCCTGCACCAGCCGTACGGAGAGCCGCCGGCCGTCGCGCACCCGGAAGCCGTCCGCGTCACGCGCCACCCAGCCGGCCTGGTCGAGCAGGGCGTTCGCCGTGGCGATGTCGCCGCCGTACCCACCGTCGAGGCTCTTGTCGTAGAGCGGGCTGGACGGACTGATCACGCTCCAGGCGCGGGTGGCGGTGTCGCGGTAAACCGACTTCAGCACGGTGTCGACGTCGACGGCCTCCCGGAACGCCTGCCGGACCCGCAGGTCGTCGAAGGGCGCGTGCGAGGTGTTGAAGTAGTAGGAGTAGGCGGAGCCGGAGTTCAGCTCCCGGTGAAGGCGCAGCGTCCGGTTGGCGGTGACCAGAGGTTGGTCGGTGGCGGGTACGCCCTCGACGAGCTGCACCTGACGGGAGGTGAGGGCGCCGACGCGCACCGCCGACTCCTTGAGGAACCGGTAGGTAATCTCGTCGAGGTAGGCGGGGCCGGTGTGGGTCGCGGTGGGCGGCGCCCAGTCGTAACCGGGATTGCGCCGGTAGTGCAACTCCTGGCCGGGGACGTAGCGGTCCAGCACGAACGGCCCGGTGCCGACGACGTCGACGCCGCCGGCCTTGAGGTTCTTCGCCTCGCGCAGCGACTTCGGCGAGACCTGGGCGCCCTGCGGGGAGGCGAGGAAGTCGAGGATGAGCACGTCGGGCGTGCTGAGGGTGAGCCGTACGGTGCGCCGGTCGACCACCTCGGCGGCCGTGAGGTTGCGCAGTTGCACGGCGGCGACACCCGGCGCGTACCCGGGCTCGCGGAGCTTGTCGATGTTGGCCTTGACCGCCGCCGCGTCCAGCGGCGTCCCGTCGGTGAAGGTCACCCCGTCGCGCAGCGTCAGGGTGTAGGACAGGCCGTCCGGGGCGGCCTGCCAGCCGGTGGCGAGCCAGGGCACCAGCTTCCCCTGCTTGTCGTACGTGAGCAGGGACTCGAAGGTGTTCCAGACCAGGAGACGGGCCTTGGCCTGGGCGTACTGGTGCGGGTTGAGGGTGATCGGCTCGGTCTCCACGGCCCAGGTGAGGGCACCTCCGGAGCGCGGCTCCCCGGCCGCCTCGGCAGCGGGGGCGGAGCCGGTGGAGCAGCCGGTGACGACGGCGAGCAGCGGGACGAGTACGGCGACGGCGAGCGTACGCAGACGGCGGGCGGGCATGGCGAGGACTCCTGTCCAGACAGGCGGATTTCGGGTACGCCGACACCCGGCCCCAGCGCGGATGGGCGGGGCCGGTCAGGGGTGTCGGCGCGGATGGCTCGGCGGTCGGCTCGGCGGTGAGCCCCACCTCGGCGGCCGCTGTGGCGGGCCGGGTACGGGCGGTGGTGCCGGGTCAGGCCAGACAGGAACTCGACCACACCCGACCGAAGTCGATGTGGCCGCGGATCGTCAGCCGCAGCTCGCTGGACATGAGCCGAGTCCACCGTCACCGCCGGGGCGGTGTCAACAAATCGATCGATGGATGTCGGGTATCGCACGCGACGGGGCGGACTCGTTGACGAAATACCTACTAAGGCTATAGGATTTGAAGGGATTGCGCCCGGTCGGACGGGCCGGACCCGCACGCGAGCCGGGACCGGCCAGCCGTCCGACGCCGGTTCAGTCCAGATCGAGCAGGATCTTCCCCCGCACCCGACGGTCCCGCAGCGCGCCGACCGCCTCCCCGAGGCGGTGCCACGAACCGCGCCAGCCGATCGGCGCCCGCAACACTCCCCGGGCCACAAGGTCCACCAACTGCGCCAGATCCGCGCCCGGCGCCGACGTGTCGCCGAAGGAACGCAGCGTTCGCGCGGCGCCCGGGGCGAAGGTTGAGTTCACCGGGAAGACTGCCGACGCCCCCGACGCCCAGCCGATGCTGTGCAGCACCCCACCCGGCGCCAGCAGACCCCACGCGGCCACCAACTGGGTGCCACCCACGGTCTCCAGCACCACGTCGACCGGCTCGACGCCGCCATCGAGGCCAACGATCACCTCGTGGGCGCCGAGCGCGGCCAGCCCCTCGCCCCGCGCCGCCGAGCCGACCGCCGCGAGCACGTACGCGCCGAAGTGCCGGGCGAGCTGGACCGCCACTCGACCCACTCCCCCGGACGCGCCGGTGACCAGCACCCGGCGACCGGCCAGCGGACCGGACGCCCGCAGCGTCCGCAGCGCGGTGAGGCCGACCATCGGCAGCGCGGCCACCTCGGCCAGGTCGACGGCCGGGGGAACCACCGCGACACTGTCCACCTCGAACACCGCACGCTGCGCCCAGGCGCCCGGCCCGAAGGCGAGCACCCGGTCGCCCGGCCGGGGGCCGGAGCCGTCCTCGGCGCCGCGCAGCACGTGCCCGGCGGCGTCGTGGCCGAGCACGCTGCCGATCGGCCAGACGTCGAGGTGGCGGACCTCGCCCGCGTTGACGGCGGCGTGCCGCACCTCGACGAGCACCTGCCCCGGCCCGGGTGCGGGATCGGGAACCTCCGTGATCCGGAACCCGTCGACAGCGTCCGGTGCGGCGACGATGGCACGCATGGCAACCTCCCGAGTCGTGGTGGGCCGGCGCTCCGTTCCGCTCGCGGCAGGTGTGGGCATTCGCAGCCCCACGCCGGCCGGGATGGCCCTCCGGTGGTGAGCCGTCAGGCGGCGACCCGACGGACCGGCCCGTCCGGAGCGTCCGCGAGACCGGCGTAGCGGCCTCGGTGGTAGAGCAACGGCGAGCCCACGTCGGCGTGCCGCAGCAGTTCCGGCTCGGCCAGCACCACGACGTGGTCGCCGACGGTCACCCGGTCGACGACCCGACACAGGAGCCAGGCAAGGGTGCCGTCGAGAATTGGCGCACCCTGCGGGCCCGGCCGCCACCGGGTGGGCGTGGCGAACCTGTCGATGCCGCTGGTGGCAAAGGTCTGGGCCACCTCGTGCTGGGAGGTGAACAGCCGAACAAGCAGCATGAACCGATTTTCCTATCAAACAGGTAGGATTTCAAGTCCTGGGGGGGTCGCCCTCCGCGGCCCCGCCCTCCGGTGTCAGGCCCTGTCGACGGGCGTGTCGGTGCGCTGTCGGCGCGGTGTCAGGCGACCGGCGCACGCTCTGGGACATGACAAGCGATCTGGTGATCGAGGCCGAGGGCCTCGTCAAGACATTCGGGAAGACGAGGGCGCTGCAGGGCGTGGACCTCGCCGTACCCCGGGGGACCGTGCTCGGCGTGCTCGGCCCCAACGGCGCTGGCAAGACCACCGCCGTGCGCATCCTCTCCACGCTGCTCACCCCGGACGCCGGCAGCGCCCGGATCGGCGGCTTCGACGTCGTCCGGGACGCCGAGCGGGTCCGCCAGAGCATCGGCCTCACCGGCCAGTACGCCTCGGTCGACGAGGACCTGACCGGGCGGCAGAACCTGGAGCTGTTCGGGACGCTGCTGGAGCTGGGTCGCGCCGGCGCCCGGCGGCGGGCCACCGAACTGCTGGACTGGTTCGACCTGACCGACGCCGCCAACCGGCCCGCCAAGACCTACTCCGGGGGCATGCGGCGGCGGCTGGACCTGGCCGCCAGCCTGGTCGGCTCGCCGGACGTGATCTTCCTGGACGAGCCGACGACCGGGCTGGACCCGGCCAAGCGCGAGGACATGTGGGACGTGGTCCGGTCACTGGTGACCAACGGCTCGACGGTGCTGCTCACCACCCAGTACCTGGAGGAGGCCGACGCGCTGGCCGACGCGATCACGGTGATCGACCACGGCCGGGTCATCGCGCACGACACGCCCGAAGGGCTCAAGCGGGTCGTCGGCGGACAGACCCTCGAAGTCCGGCCCGCGGACCTGGCGCAGCTCCCCCGGACCGCGGCGATCCTCACCGAGGTCGGCTCCGGCGGGCAGGCCGACGAGATCCGCAAGGGCGTGCTCGCGGTGCCGGTCACCGACGACACGGCCCTGACCGAGAGCGTCGCGCGGTTCGCCGCCGCCGGCATCTCCGTCACCGAACTCTCCCTGCACCTGCCGAGTCTCGACGAGGTGTTCTTCACCCTCACCGGGCGTACGGCAGCCGAGGACGACACCACTTCCCGTACGGAGGTAGCGGCATGAGCACCCTGGTCGGCGCACCACCCACGGCAAGCTCCGCGCTGTCGACGGCCACCCCGAAGCCGCGACCCTTCCGGCTCGTGCGGCACTCGCTGGCCCTGGCCAAACGCAGCCTCATCAAGACCTGGCGTACGCCCGAGGCGCTGATCGACGTCACGCTGCAGCCGGTGCTGTTCCTCATCATCTTCGTCTACATCTTCGGCGGCGCGGTCGCCGGATCCACCCACGACTACCTGCAGTTCCTGCTGCCCGGAATCCTGGCGCAGACCATCGCCACCGGCGCCATCGCGATCGGCGTCAACCTCAACACCGACATCGCCAAGGGCATCTTCGACAGGTTCCGGTCGCTGCCGATCCCCCGCTCCGCACCACTGGTCGGGGCAGTGCTGGGCGACGTCGTCCGGTACGTGATCGTCACGGTCTCGACCCTCGCGATCGGTTACCTGATGGGTTTCCGGATCGACACCGACCCGTTCCGGGCGATCGCCGGTTGCGTGCTCGCGGTGCTGTTCGCGCTCTGCCTGAGCTGGCTGCCGGTCTACGTGTCGATGAAGGTCCGCACCCCCGGCGCCGTGCAGGGCCTGATGTTCGCCCTGATCATGCCGCTGAGCTTCGGGTCGAACGTGTTCGTCGGCACCGACACCCTGCCCGGCTGGATGCAGGCCTTCGTGAACGTCAACCCGATGACCCACCTGGTGGCATCGGTACGCGGACTGTTCCTCGGCACCCCGCTCGACGCGCACGTGTGGTGGACCCTCGCCTGGTGCGCCGGCTTCGTGGCGGTGTTCATGCCGCTGGCGCTGCGCGCGTACCGCAGGAAGATCTAGGCGAGCAGGTCCTCCATCAGCTCGCGGACCCGGGCGACGGCCGCGGCCACCGGCCGGGCCCGCCAGGCGGCCAGCAACGACTCACGCTGCTCCTCGTCACCGAGGGCGGCGTCGAGTCGTTCGCTGCGTCCGCTCGGGAAGAACAGCTCCATGTGCGTCCCGAGCCGCTTCGCGAGCGCGGACAGTTCGCGGGTGGTGGCGACGTCGTCCCGGTACGCGGCGAGGTCCGCGCCGCCGGACGCCCACGCCCCGATCACCGGCAGGTCCTTCGAGTTGAGCGCGTCGTCGCGGGCGAGCGCCAGCAACGTGGCCGCCTGGGCGGCGGCGTCGGTGCCCGACGCCCCCCGCGCCTCGGCGACCCGCAGGTACAGGACCGCCACCGAGGCCCGCAGCATCACGCGCGGCTGCGGTGGCGGGCCGGTCCAGCCGGCAAGGGTGCGGGTCACCTCGCCGGCGTGTACCAGCGCCTCGTCGTAGCGCTCGCGCTGCCAGGCGAGGTGCGCCAGGCCGAGAAGCGCCTGCGCGACGTCCATCTGCTCGGCCTGGCCCGGCGTCGCCGTCTCACCGAGTCGCCGCTCCGCGTCCGCGTCGCCGGTCAGGGCGAGCTGCACGTCCAGCCGCACCCGGATCGACCGCGCGTCCTGCTGGGCGCCGATCATCTCCATGTGCCGGACGCTGCGCGCCAGCCACTCGGCGGACCGCCCCTCCCGGCCCGGGAGCAGGAACTGCCCGACGGCGCCCGCGGCCATCGCCATGCCCCAGTGGTCGCCCGCGACCTCGAAGCGGTGGTACGCCTGCTCGGCGTCCTCGATCGACGCCTCCGGCAGGCCGCTGTTCTCCCGTACCGCCGCGCGCGCGATCAGGCCGAGCGCCTGCACGTACGGGTCCGGGTGCGCGATCATCTCGGTCGCAGTCTTCAGGCTCCGCTCCGGGTCGGACTCGTCGAAGCCGGGCAACGCCAGCGCGAACGCGGTCAGCCGCGGCGACACCTCGGCGGGCCGTTCCGCGAGCAGCGTGCGCAGGGCGCGTCGCGCGAGAACGGCGGGCCGCAGGTCCGCGCTGATGCCGCTGTTCACGCTGATCAGCACGGACGTCCAGGCGAGTCGGTCCGCGTGGGGCAGGGGTCGGCCGCTGGCCCGGCCCCGCAGGATCGCCGAGCGTCGACGCCGCCGCGGCTCGTCGACGTGGAGCAGCCCCCGCGCCCACGCGAGGACCTCCACATGCAGGCCACGCACCGTCCAGAGGTGCAGCAGCGCGGTGGCGACGTCGACGACGGCTGGCTCGTCGTCCTGCGCCAGCGCCCACCGCAGGCCCGCGACCAGGTTGTCCTGCTCGGCGGCGCAACGGTCCAGCGCCTCGACCTGGCCGGGACCCACGAGGCGACCGGCGAGCCCGACCGCCTCGTCCCGGGCCCAGCCGACCAGACCGGCCATCGCCCCGCCCCGGTCACCTGCGGCGTCCAGGCGGGCCTCGCCGTACTCCCGGACGGTCTCCAACATCCGGTAGCGGGGCTGCCCGTCCCCCTCGACCAGGGTCAGCAGGGACTGTTCGACGAGCCGCGCCAGACCCCGCCGTACGTCCGGGGTCTGCGCGACAGCGGCGGCGAGGTCCGCGGTGAACGGCGCGGGGATGACCGCGACCCTCGCAAGCAGCGCACGGTCGTCGGGGGCGAGCAGTTCCCGGCTCCAGTCGACCATCGCCCACAGGCTCGCGTGCCGTTCCGGCAGGCCCCGCAGCGCGTCGTCCAGCAGCGCGAACCGGTCGGTCAGCCCGGCGAGCACGTCGTCGATCGGCATGTGCCGCAGTCGCGCGGCGGCCAGTTCGAGGGCCAGCGGCAGGTTGTCGAGCCGGTTGCACAGCGCGAGAGCCCGCGCGGTGTCCCAGGTCGGCACCGCGCCGCCGGCCCGCGCCCGGGACTCGATCAACCCGAGCGCGTCGGCGTCCGGCAGGGCGGTCAGTCGGTGCACCCACTCGCCGGCCAGGCCCAGCGGCGCACGACTGGTCGCGAGCACCGCGACCTCCGGGGAGGTCACCGCGAGCAGGTCGGCGACGACGCCCGCCACCGCGTCGAGGACGTGCTCGCAGTTGTCCAGCACGACCAGCCCGTCGAGATCCGGCGCCAGCGCCCGCAGCCGCTCCTCGGGGCTGAGCACCCGCCGTTCCAGGCCCAGGTTGCCGCCGGTCGTCGAGGTGTCCGCGCCACCGAGCGCCGCGAGCACCGTGGGCAGCACCTCGTCGGGCGAGCGCAGCCCGGCCAGCTCGACGACGCGTACCGCCTGCCCGGCCGCCGCCGTGCGCCGCGTGACCTCGGCCGCGAGGCGGGTCTTGCCGGCGCCGCCGACCGCCACGATCGTCACGAGGGCGGACTCGTCGAGCGCCGCGTCCAGGGCCTCGACGTCGCGCTCGCGGCCGACGAGGGCGGTCATCGGCCGGCGCCACGCGGCGGGCAGGGCGATCCGCGCCGGCAGGCGGGGTGGCGCGACGACGGCCGGCGCGGTGAGCTCGCCGCGCAGCAGCGCCAGATGGACCTGGGTGATCACCGGTGCCGGGTCGGTGCCGTAGCGCTCGGCCAGGTCGTCACGGAGGCGCTCGACCACCTCCAACGCCTCCGCCTCCCGCCCCTGCGCGGCGAGCACCCGCACGAGCAGGGCGGCGGACGGCTCGTCCGGGGGCGTCCGGGCGGCGAGCCGGCGCAGGTCCGCCTCGTCGTACGGCCCCGCTCCGGCGAGCGCCGCCTCGGCGCGCAGCGCGGCGACGTCGGCGAACAGGCGGGCGTCCTCGGTGGTGACGATCTCCGGTACCTCGGGGAACAGGGCACGGGCCCGGTCGGCCGAGTCGCGGGCCGCCCGCACGTCGCCGGTCCGCAGGGCGGCACGCCCGTGATCGAGGAGCGCCCGCGCCTCGACCGCGTCGACGGTGACCTCGTCCGCGGGCAGGCGGTATCCCCCCGGCACCGCCACCACGGGCAGCCCGAGACGGCGTACGCGGGACACGAGCGCCTGCACCGCGCCTGTCGCGTCGTCGGGTGGCGCCCCGTCCCACACCGCGTCCACGAGCAGGCTGGTGGAGACCGCCCGGCCCCGCGCGTCGACGAGTGCGCGCAGCACGGCCGCCAGCCGCTCGCCCCGGACCGGCCGGCCGTCGACGGCGAGGGGGCCGAGGATCGTGATCTGCACGGAACCAGCATCCCCCACGCCGACCACCGCACCGAGCAGGGTGTCGGGCCGCGTGCGGGTCTTCAGGGGTGGGCGGCGTGGCGCGGGATGCGTCCCGGACGGCGTGGTGCGTACAGTTTCGGGTCGGACTTGGGGTGGGCCGGGGGAATCCGGCACAGGAAACGGGACGAGACAACGACGCATGACAGTGGACAAGATTGCCCAAAACGGTCAGGACGGCATTGACCGGAACCGGCTGGAGACCTGTCTCAGCGTCTTCGAGGCCCTGGAAGCCCTTCCGCCCGACCATCCGGACGTGGTGCGGGTGCAGCGGGCCACCGCGAAGCTCTACAAGGTGATCAAGCAGCGGCGACGTGAGGAGCGGCGCGACGCCATCCTCGCGGCCGACCGGGCGGTGACGGAGGCCACGGCCACCGGCGCCCCCGGCCGGATCGACGACGAGACCCAGGGCATCCCCCTCGCCTCCCCCACCACCGGCACGACTGCCGGATTCCTGCACAACCCGCGTGGCTGCTACATCTGCAAGCAGCGCTACCGCGAGGTGGACGCCTTCTACCACCAGCTCTGCCCGACCTGCGCCGCCCTGAACCGGGAACGCCGCGACGCCCGTACCGACCTGACCGGCCGGCGCGCGCTGCTCACCGGCGGCCGAGCCAAGATCGGCATGTACATCGCGCTGCGGCTGCTGCGCGACGGCGCGCACACCACGGTGACCACACGGTTCCCGCACGACGCGGTCCGCCGCTTCGCCGCGATGCCGGACAGCGCGGACTGGCTGCACCGCCTGCGGATCGTCGGAATCGACCTGCGCGACCCCGCCCAGGTGATCGCCCTGGCCGACTCGGTCAGCAGTCAGGGCCCCCTCGACATCCTGATCAACAACGCGGCGCAGACGGTCCGCCGCTCCCCCGGGGCGTACGCCCAGCTCGTCGCCGCCGAGGCCGCGGCGCTGCCGGACGGCCCCCTGCCGGAGCTGATCACGTTCGCCAAGCCGACCGGCCCGGGTGGCCCGGCGGGGAGCCTGACCGCCGGCACCGGGTCGACGGCGCTCACCCCGCACGCGCTCACCGCGTTGGCGTTGACGAGCGGCTCCGCGTCGCCCGAGCGGATCGCGGCGTCCACGGCCATCGACGCCGGCGGTCTGGTGCCGGACCTCGACTCGGTGAACAGCTGGGTCCAGCGGGTGCAGGAGGTCGACCCGGTCGAGCTGCTCGAGGTGCAGCTGTGCAACGTCACCGCGCCGTTCGTGCTGGTCAGCCGGCTCCGCCCGGCGATGGCCGCAGCGAAGGCCCGCCGCAAGTACGTGGTGAACGTCTCGGCGATGGAGGGCCAGTTCGGCCGCGGCTACAAGGGCCCCGGGCACCCGCACACCAACATGGCCAAGGCCGCGTTGAACATGCTGACCCGCACCAGCGCGCAGGAGATGCTGACCGACGGCATCCTGATGACAAGCGTCGACACCGGTTGGATCACCGACGAGCGGCCCCACCCGACCAAGATGCGGCTGGCCGACGAGGGGTTCCACGCCCCGCTGGACCTGGTCGACGGCGCGGCCCGGGTGTACGACCCGATCGTCCGCGGCGAGCAGGGCGAGGACCTGTACGGCTGCTTCCTGAAGGACTACGCGCCCTGCGCCTGGTGAACGACGCTCGACGAGGAGAAACACATGTCATCTGACCAGTGGCCGACGCTTGACGAGCTGCAGCGCGAGGAGACCGAGCTGGAGCTCGCGGGCCTGACCGAGACCGACGCGTACGAGCTGGGCGTGCGGGCCGTCACCGCCGCCGCGCAGCGGGGGCTCCCGATCTCCGTGGGCGTGTGGCGGACCGGGCGGCAGTTGTTCCACTGTGGCCTGCCCGGCTCGACGGCGGACAACGACGGGTGGCTGCGCCGCAAGGGGCGCGTGGTGATGCGGTTCGAGCACTCGTCGCTCTACATGGCCCGGCTCTGCCGGGACAAGCAGACGACGCTCACCGAGAAGTTCGGCCTGCCGGCCGCACGCTACGCCGCCGCCGGAGGCGCCGTGCCGCTGCGTGTTCGTGGCACCGGCGTGGTGGGCTGGATGGGCGTCTCCGGCCTTCCGCAGCTGGACGACCACCGCTTTGTCGTCGACATCCTGCGCGGCGACGCGCGCTGACCCCGGGCAACCGCCGGACGCCGCCCGCCCGCCGCACATCGGCGTCGGCGGGCGGCGTCGGCGCGCGTCCGGGTGACCGTCAGCCCGAGCGGCGGTTCGCGCGCAGGGCGCCCAGGATCACGCCGGGTGTGGCCAGCGACAGCGGGTGCTCCCGCAGGGAGACGACCTCGTTGAACCGCCGGGCGGTCGCCACGTCCGTGACTGTCGCCGTGAGGATCTGCCGGCTGACCCAGCTGGAGACCCGGTAGCCGCGCGGGTAGGGACCGTCGACGTGCGGCAACGCCAGGTCGGCGGAGGTCGAGGTCGACCAGGCGGCGTCGACCACGACCTTCTGCAGTGCGAGGAAGTGTCGGGCGGGCTCGCTCAGGTCGGGGTCGGAGCGCAGGTACGCCGACAGGCAGGCCGCGTGCAGGGCCGCAGCCGTCATCCCCTGCCCGTACACCGGGTTGAACGACGCGACGGCGTCACCGACGCTGACGAGTCGCGCCGGGAACCGCCGCAGCGCGTGGAAGTCCCGCCGGCGACTGTCGGCGTGGTGGTAGGTCTGGACGTCGCCGAGCATCTCCTGCCCGGCGACCTCGCCGAACTCCGGCGGGAACTGCTCCCGCAGCCGGCGGACGAAGTCCTGGGCGGTGCGGCCCGGGCGGTCCTTCCCGTAGCCGGCCATCATGGCCATCCACCGGCCGTCCTCGATGGCGAAGAAGGCGGCGCCGGCGATGTCAGTCATGGTCCGCGGCGTGTGCAGGGCGAGGACGACTGTCGTCTCCGGAGACGGCTCGGGGCGGCGGAACAGCGCTGTCGCGTAGTTGAGGTGCACGGCCATCCGACGGGTGGCGGGCCGTTCCCAGCCGGCCTGCTCCAGCCACTCGGAGAGCCGGCTGGACCGCCCCATGGCGTCCACCACGAGGTCGGCGCCCTCGACGCCGGGCACCTGACCGGCCTCGTAGCGGACGCCGGTGACCGCGTCGCCGTCGCACACGAGACCCGTGGCACGGGCGGTGACCGTCTTGACGTTGGGCAGTCGGAGCACCTGCTGACGGATCAGCCCCTCCAGCAGCGGCCGGCTGCCGGCGAGGCTGTCGTCGTCGTCGGGTACGACCACCTTCCGTCGGCCGTCGAGGTAGCTGCGCCGGGCGGCCGGCGGCGCCTCGATCGCCCCGTGGGCCAGCGCCTGCTGGCGGAACCCGGGGAACAGCTGCTCGAGCTGGAGCAGGCCGCCGGGCAGCAGCGCGTGCAGTTGCGTCCCCTGTGGCACGCCGGGTCGGGCGCCGCTGAGCTGCGGGTCGTCCCGGTCGAGAAGGAGCACGCTTTCCGCGTGGTCGGACAGGACCCGGGCGGCCAGGAGGCCGGCGACACTGCCGCCGACCACCACCGCCTTACCCAGGCGCGGAGTGGGTTGGTCGGGGGGTCGCACGGCGTTCAACGCGGCGAAGACCCGAACCGGGGAGAGGGACATCGTGCTCTCCAAGGGGTACGAGGTGTGGCACCGATCGTTGCACAGCGTCGAGCTCCGACCGTCGCCCCGACACGTCCGCCCAGGTGTCGGATACCGACATGCCGCTGGACGCGGTCGGCGCACCCCGACCGGCGAACAGGCCGTCAGCCCGCGACGACGGCCGGTTCCCGGTCGCGGCGGCGTCCGGCGGTGAAGCTGACGATTCCCAGGCCCAGCCCGACGACCGCCAGGACCAGGCCGACCCGCGCCGGCGCGAGGTAGCCGAGCCCGGCGGCGATGGCGACGCTGCCCAGGGCCGCGCCCAGGCTGTTGGCGATGTTCATGGCGGACTGGTTGAGCGCCGCGCCCATCAGTTGGGCGCCGGGGGCGACAGTGATCAGGCGTGCCTGCAGGACCGGACCGAGGTAGAGGCTCGTCGCGCCGACCAGGAACGCGCCCACGAACAGGCCCACGCGGTTCGACGCGACGAGGCTGAACACACCGATGCTGACGATCATGGCGATGAAGCCGATCATCATGCTGCGGCGCAGGTCCCGGTCGGCGAGCCAGCCGCCCAGGGCGTTGCCGACTGTCATGCCGAGACCCACGGCGACCAGCACCCACGGGACGGTCGCGGCGGAGAGGCCGGCGACGTCGGTGGTGACCGGCGCGATGTAGGAGTCGACGGCGAAGAACCCGGCGAAGCCGATCGCTCCGGTGGCCGCGACCAGCCAGACCTGCGGGGTCCGCAGGGAGCGCAGTTCGGCGGCCGGCGAGCCGTCCGCCGCCGCGGCGACCTCCGGGACGACCGCCAGCACCGCCAGCAGCGTGAGCAGGAAGACCCCGGCGATCACCAGGTACGCCGCACGCCAGCCGGCCGCCTGGCCGAGCCGGGTGATCAGCGGTACGCCCACCACGTTGCTCACCGTCAGCCCACCGAGCACGGTGGCGAAGCCCCGGGCCTCGTTGCCGGGGCCCATCAGGGTCGCCGCGAGCAGGCCGGCCGCACCGAAGTACGCGCCGTGCGGCAGCCCCGCGACGAACCGCGCCACCAGCACCAGCTCGAAGTTCGGGGCGGTCGCGGAGGCGATCGTGCCGACGGCGAAGAGGACGAGCAGCCCGAGCACGAGCTTGCGGCGCGGCAGGCGCGCGCTGAGGGCGGCGATCAGCGGGGCGCCGACGACCACGCCCAGCGCGTACGCGGTGATCATCCAACCGGCCTGGGCCACCGCGTCCGACGACGATCGGGCGTACTCCTGCGGGAGCAGGCCGCGGGCCATCTCGGGTAGCAGACCCATCGCCACGAACTCCGTCAGGCCGACCGCCACGCCGCCCAGGGCCAGGGCCGCCAGCGCCGCCAGGCGCTGACCTCTGCTCAGTCCGTTCACCGGGCGAATTTAGCAACAGCGTTGCGTAATAGGCTGGTGAGATGACGCGCACCACAGCCGACGTGACGTTCCTGCGCGGATACAACCAGGCGCTCGTCCTGGCCGTGGGGCGTACCGTGCGGACGTTCGAGCGGTCGACGGTCGTCGACGCCACCGGCCTCACACCGCAGGCGGTTTCCAAGGTCATCGCCCGCCTGGCCGCCGACGGGCTGATCCGCCCCGCCGGCGTCCGCCGCCTGGGCATCGGCAAACCCGCGGTCGTCTACGAGCTGGTCCCCGACAGCCGGTACGCCATCGGTGCGCACGTCGCCCGACGCACGCTGCGGCTGGTCCTGGTCGATCTGGCCGGCACCGTGCGCCACTCCACCGTCAACCCGCTGCCCGACGACTTCACCCCGGAGCACCTCCTCGACGCCCTGCGGGTCGGCGTCGACGCGATCACCGCCGGCGACGACCTGCGCGGGCGGCTGACCGGGGTGGGTCTCGGCATGATCGGGCCGCTCGACCACGCCAACGGGCTGGTCCGGGACGCGCACGGCCTGCGGCACTGGCACGACGTACCGCTGCGTGAGCTGGCCGAGGCGCACCTGGGGCTACCGGTGCACCTGGACAAGGACGTGACCGCCGGGATCACGGCCGAGGCGTGGCGGCACGGCGCGACGTTCGGCGACGCGGCGCTCATCATGGTCGAATCCGGCATCGGCGGTGGCTTCTGGCTGGGCGGCGCCGCCCACCGGGGCGCGCACACCAATGCCGGCGAGTTCGGGCACACGGTCGTCGACCTGGACGGGCCCCGCTGCGTCTGCGGACGCCACGGCTGCCTGGAGGTCGTGCACCTGCGCGCCGCGGAGGCGGGAGACGTCGCCCGCGCGGCCCGCGTCCTGGCCGTCGGCGTCGTCAACCTGCTCCAGACCCTCGACCTCGCCCACGTGGTGCTGGCCGGCGCGGATCTGCTGCGCCACGCGGAGGACTACCGCGCCGCGGTCGAGCGGGCCGTCCGCACCGACGTGCCGCGCGCGGACTGGCTGACGCCGACGGTGACCCTGTCCGGGCTGGGCGCGGACGTCATCGCCGCCGGGGCCGCGATGCAGGTGCTCGACCAGCTCTACGGCATCCCCGACCTGACCCTCGGCGCCCCGCTCACGATCGCTCGACGGACCTCATTGCGGACGGCCGGAGCGTAGGGCGGTCACCGTGGGTCGGCGTCCGTGTGGACGCAGCCGCTGGCCGGGCTCTCGCTGGCGCTGATCACCGCGTCGAGTCGGTCCCTGACCTGGACGAGTTGGTCGATCTGTCGGGTGATGCGGTCGCGTTCGCCGTTCAGCAGGGCACGCGACTGCGGGGTGTTGACCTTGGCGTCGACGCAGGGCAGCAGATCCAGGATCGTCCGGCTGGACAGGCCCGCGGCGTACAACGTCTGGATGAGCTGGACCCGATCCAGCGCCTTCTCGTCGTAGTGGCGCTGGCCGCCGCCGCTGCGCTCGGGGATCAGCAGCGACTGCTCCTCGTAGTAACGCAGGGCGCGCACCGACACACCCGTGCTGGTGGCGAGTTCCCCGATCCGCACGACCACTCCCCCACTGCCGGTGACAGCCGCCACACAACCTTGTCCCTCACGTCCACGTCAGGTTTTAGCGTAGGCCGCGTACCAGTCCTCGTCCAACCCCAGCGGAGGCATCATGCGGATCTCGGGCTCGATCGCGCTGGTCACCGGCGCCAACCGTGGCATCGGCCGGCACTTCACCCACCTACTCCTCGAACGCGGCGCGGCGAAGGTGTACGCCACGGCCCGCGACCCCGAACAGATCGACATCCCCGGCGTCGAGAGGCTGCGCCTGGACATCACCGACCCGCAGGCGGTGCGGGACGCCGCAGCGGTCGCTTCCGACGTGACCCTGCTCGTCAACAACGCCGGAATCACCACCCGGACCAATCTCGTCACCGGCGACCTACGCCTGGTCCGATCCGAGATGGACACCAACTTCTACGGCACCCTCGACATGGTGCGCGCGTTCGCCCCGGTTCTGGGCGCCAACGGCGGCGGCGCCATCCTCAACGTCCTGTCGGCGTTGTCGTGGTTCTCCTACGACGGGGCGAACGCCTACAGCGCCGCCAAGGCAGCCGAGTGGAGCCTGACCAACGGCGTCCGGCTCGAACTGGCCGCGCAGGGCACGCTGGTGACCGGGCTGCACCTGGGCGCCGCCGACACCGACATGATGGCGGACTACGACGGCGTCAAGATGAACCCCGCCGACGTCGTCCGCGCCGCCCTCGACGGCATCGAGGCCGGCCAGCTCGAGGTGCTCGCCGACGAGTGGAGCGCTCACGTCAAGGCGTCCCTCGCCGGCGATCCGAGCGCGTTCTACGGCACGGCCGTCGCCGGCTGACACGCCACGACGGCGGCGGCCGGCCACCCCGACGTGACCGGCCGTCGCCGCGCGCCGCAGTCGGAGCCGGGCAGGACCGGCGGGCAGTCGGGGGCCTCACATACCGGTCGGCTCGGGAGCGTCGCTGCGCGGGTGCGCCAGGACGAACCGCTGCATTGCCGCGCCGCTGACCGTGGCACAGAACTGCCGGTACCCGGCCTGCGCACCCCAGTGCGACAGTGCGAGGGGCCGGCCGGCCGGGAACGCCCCGTAGTCGAGGTCCCACGGCGCGACCACGAACCTGCCGCCGTAGCTGTCGTCGCCGAACGTCCGGGCCAACGCCCGCAGTGCCTCGATCTGGTCGGGGGCGAGCGGTTCGACGTACCACAGCACGGTGTAGCCGTGTTCCAGGTTGTGGACCAGTGTCTCGATGGGCGGGCGGTCACGGGCGACATAGAAGCGGCGCACGGTCGGGGCGGGCACCACGAAGTGCGGCCCGGACGACGGTGGGACCAGGTCGTACCGGACGCGGGTGACGTACGGCTCGGCGGTCCCCGGGCCGACGTGCAGGCCCGCGCCACTGATCCGGTCGGTCAGCTCCGGATCACAGCCGGCCCGGTCGGCGTCGACCCCGATCGCGGCGGCCGGTCGGCGGGAGGCCGGGTCGGCGTACGCGCGCAGGAACGGGGTGGCCGCCACCACGAGCAGGACGGCGCCGAGCGCGGTGACCGCCGCGGCGATTCTCGGCCCGTACCCGGAGCGTGCCTCAGCCACGGCCCACTCCCTGCGCCCGCAGGTGGGCGGCGGTCCACTCCAGCACCGTCTCCACCGGTGGCATCCCCCGGCCGGCGAGGGTGCCGGTGCTCAGCGCGAGCACGGGAACGGGCGGCACGACGCCGTACCCGTCGGCGCGCAACCGCGCCACGTTGCGCTGCACGGCGGGTCGCTGCCACATCGCGGCGTTCATCGACGGCACCAGCACGACGGGAGCGGCGGCGGCCAGCACGCAGGTGGCGACCAGGGTGTCGGCGATTCCCAGGGCGGCCTTGGCCAGGGTGTTGGCGGTGGCGGGCAGGACGAGCACCAGATCCGCCCACCCCGTCAGGGTCAGGTGCGTGACCTCGCTGGTCGCCTCCTCGTCGGTCAGCGCCGGGTGTCCGGTCAGGAGGGCGAACGACGCGGCCGGGACGAAGCGGGCGGCGGCGGGAGTGAGCACGACCCGCACGTCGAGTCCCAACGCGTGGCGCATCACCATGATCGACTGAGGCAGTGTCAGCACATCCGCGGATCCGCAGGCGGCGACGAGGATCCGCCGCGCCGGGAACGCCTGCGGGTCGTCGGCGGAGACCTCCGGGCGCTGCGGCGCCCCGGTCACGGTACGGGTGTCCATGCGTCGCCTCCTGCGTGGGCGGGTTCGTCATCGGTCAACTGGCAGCGGACCAGGTCGGCGTACACGCCCCCGGCCCGCAGCAGGTCGTCGTGCCGGCCGCGCTCCACGAGCCGGCCATCGGCGACGACGAGGATCTGGTCGGCGTTACGGACGGTGCTCAGCCGGTGGGCCACGACGATCCGGGTGCAGCGCATCGCCGAGATCGCCTCGTCGACGCGCCGCTCGGTTGCCACGTCGAGGTGGCTGGTCGCCTCGTCGAGCAGCAGCACGGCGGGCTGGCCCGCCAGGGCCCGCGCGATGGACAGCCGCTGCCGCTGCCCACCCGAGAGCGCCTGGCCCCGCTCGGCGACCTGGGTGTCGTAGCCCATCGGCATCGCCGCGATGTCCTCGTCGATGGCGGCGGCCTCGGCGGCCGCCCGGATCGCCGGCATGCCGACACCCGGATGCACCAGGCTGATGTTGCGCCGGATGGAGTCGCGGAACAGGTAGCTCTCCTGCAACACCACCCCGAACTGGCGGCGCAGAGCTGTCGGGTCGATGCGCGACAGGGGCACCCCGTCGAACAGGATCTCCCCGCCGGTGGGCCGGTAGAGGCCGGTCAGCAGCATGGCCAGGGTGCTCTTGCCGCTGCCCGAGGGCCCCACCACCGCGACCTTCTCCCCCGGTGCGACGTCGAAGGAGATGTCCCGCAGCACCGGTGCCGCGCCACCGTCGTAGCGGAAGCTCAGGTCGCGGACGGTGATCCGGCCGGTGAGGCGGGGCGTCGGCAGGTCGGGGTCCCCGGCGGGCTCCGGCCGGGCGGCGAAGACGTCCCGCAGGCGCTGCAGGTGCGACACGACCGACTGGAGCACCTGCGCGCTGCTCACCAGTGAGGCCAACGGGGTGAGCGCGGACAACGCCAACGCCTGCAGGCCCAGTGTCGCACCGAGGCCGGCGCCCTCGAAGAGCCGGCCGGTGCCGAGCCACAGCAACGCCAGCGGCCCGGCGAGTTGGACGCTCGCGGTGATGTTGGCGACCGTTGCCGAGAGCCGGTTCTGGGCGATGTCGGCGTCCAGCGCTGTGGTGTAGCGGCGCAGCCAACCGTCGTACACCTGCCGTTCGGCGCCCATCGACTTGACCGTCGCGATGCCCGACAGCGCCTCCATCAACGCGCTCTCCGCGTCGGCCTGCACGGTGAGGTGCCGCTGGGTCAGCCGCAGCAGCCGACCGTTGACGAGCGCGACGGCCACCACCTGGACGACACCGATCGCGGCGGCGAGCCCGGCGAAGGTGAGGTCCCTGGCCACCAGCACCGCGAAGTACGCGATCACCAGCACACCGTCGATCACCGCCGTCAGCACCTGGGTGGTGACCAGTTCGCGCAGCAGGATGCTGCTGGACAACCGCTGCATCAGGTCGCCGCCGGCCCGCTGCTGGAAGAACGCGTACGGCAGCCGCAGCAGGTGCCCGAACAGGCGGGTCATCAGCGCGGCGTCCACACTGGCCTGCAACGTGACCAGGAGCCGGGAGCGCAGATAGGCCACGCCGAACTGGGTGAGCACCAGCGCCGCGATGCCCAACGCCAGGTACGGCATGAGGCCGGTCTCCCGGGCCGGCATGATCTGGTCGAAGGCGACAGTCGTGGCCAACGGCAGGGCCAGTCCCAGGGTCTGGAGCACCAGGGAGACGCCGAACGCCGTGCCCAGCCGGGGCAGGAAGGGCCGCAGCAGCGGGTGCGCGCGCCGCCAACGGGCCAGCGGGCCGGGCCGGGAGACGGCGGGCTCGGGCACGGCCTCGGGATCGGGGGTGAAGGTCAGCACCGTGCCGCTGAAGCCGGCCGCGAACTCGGCGGCGCTGAGCAGCCGACGCCCGAGCGCCGGGTCGACGAGCCGCACACCTCGCGCGCCGACGTGTTCCACCACGACGAAGTGGGAGTCCTCCCAGTGGGCGACGGCCGGCAGGGGCAGCTGCGCGACCTGGGCGGCGTCGGCGCGGAACGCGCGGGCCCGCAACCCGAACCGGGAGGACGCGGTCAGCAGCGCCCGCGCGGTGACGCCGTCGCGGCCGATGTCGAGCCCCTCGCGCACCCGGGCCAGCGAGGCGCGTACGCCGTGCCGGCGGGCGATCATGGCCAGGCACGCGGCGCCGCAGTCGGTGTCGGTCATCTGCATCACCAGCGGCACCCGCTGCCGGCGCCACCACGCCCGGGCGCTGGTCAGGCGGCCCACTGTCGCCTCCGGACGCCGAGCGCGCCGGTGCGCGCGTCCGCCGGTGGTGCCAGCACGAGAACCGACGGCACCCGCTCGGGTGCGGCCAGCCGCAGCAGGGCGAGCCCGATCCCCGACAGGCCGGTCATCAGCTCCGGCGTGGCGAGGGCCGTCGGGTTGGCACAGCGCCAGCCACCGCCGAGGCCGTCGCGCAGCACCGCCGCCGCGGGCGCCGCCGCCTGCTGGGGGACGGCCGTCAGCAGCAGGTCGAGGTTGCCGAGGTCGCCGTGGCACAGCGAGTGGTTACGACCGAAGCCGGTGGCGAGCGTCGTCCGGACGGCCGTGTCGATCTCCGCGTCCAGGCCCTCGTCGGGGCCGAGGGCGTCGCGCAGCAGCAGCCGCGACAGCCCCACCCCGGGGGCACCGTGGCACCAGGTGACGGTGCTCTCCCCCGGCCGGCGCAGGTCAGCCCAGTTCGCCAGCTCAGGGCGGAACAAACTGCTGTCGTACGCGAGCACGCGGGCCGCCGCGTCGGTGTAGCCGGGATCGCCGGTCACCTGCCCGGCCCGGGCCAGCGCGGCGGCGATGCCCGCGGAGCCGTGCGACAGTCCGCCGAGGGGGTCGCCGGAGGCACCGCGGGCCGGGTGCGGGTAGCGCTCGGCGGCGGCGCGAAGTCGCGCGGCGGCGGCGCTCAGGGCGGGCTCGACCCGGTCGGGGTCCAGACCCGCGCCGGAGACGGCGAGGACGGCGCCGGCGTACCCGTCGACGAGGTCGACGGCCTGCTCGCTGGCGGCCAGCGTGACGATCCGCGCCAGCGCCACGTCGACCGCCGGCGCGAACCGGTCGGTCCGCCACAGCGCTCCGAGGTGCCCGAAGGTGTACAGCAGGCCCGACCAACCGGTGAACGCGCCGATCCGGTCGCCGGGAATCCGCTGGTCGAGGACGCGGGCGGCCAGCCCGGCAGCCGCCCGGGCGGCGAGGTCGGTGAATCGCCGTGCACCGGTGAGTCGGCCGGCGTGGGCCAGGAAGAGCGCCACGCCCGCGACGCCGTCGTAGAGGTGCGGGCCGAGCGGCGTCGGCGCCCACCGGCCCGGGTCGGTGGTCGAGGGCGTGAGCCCGAACCAGGTCGGCTCGGCACCTGCGCTGGCGAGACCGGCGACCACGTCCGCGACCTCGGCCGCGGCGGCCAGGTAGGCCGCCGGCGCGGGTGTCGGCACGGGCGGCAGCTCCGCCAGCCGCCAGCGCACCCGCGCGTGGGGCGCGTCGGTGGCGTCCACCCGGGTGGTGAAGGCGGCCTCGATCAGCCAGCGCTGCCGCGTCAGGTCGGCCGGTCCGAGCCGGGCGAGCCGGCGACGCGCCTCGTCGAGCCCGGATCGGGCCAGCAGGCCCGGCAGTCGCTGCCCCCGGCTGCTCCAGAGGTCCCGCGAGTCCACCCGGGTGGTGAACATCGGCACGTCGCGGCGGGCCAGGTCGGCGCGCTCCGCCCCGACGGTGGCCGCCAGCATCGGCAGTTCCGCCACCCCCGACCAGAGCCAGTCGTACAGCCGCTCGGTGTCCAGGCCGTCCTGCAGCGCGTCGGTGTGCAGCGCCGCGTCGCGCAGCCGCAGGTACGTGCGGGTGGGGCGGAGCACGACGCGGATCTCGTCGGCGGCGAACGCGGTGAGCGGCCCGTGCGGGGCCAGCAGATCGTCGCGAACGGCGACGAGGAGGCGCGTCATCGACTCGAACCCCCGCACCACCTGCGGCAGGTGCGCGGCGACGTCGGTCGCCGCGCCGGCGGTGGCGAGGTTCTGCCGGTCCTGCTCGTCGTGGTGGTGACCGGGAGCGCACAGTCGCATCTCGTCGGTCCCCTCGGCCTGCCACGCCGAGCAGTTGCAGCCGTCGCCGAGCGGTCCGGCGGCCTCGTCGGCGCGCGGCAGCAGGCCGACCGCGAGCACCGAGTCGGCGATCGCGTCGCCGCCCCGAAAGTTCGTGGACCGGACGACCGCCGGGGTGAACACGGTCTCCAGGTCGATCAGGACCGGATGCTCACCGTGGGCGACCACGTTCTCCTGGTGGCAGTCGGTGGCGCCGATGGCCTGCAACAGGGCCAGCAGGGCCCCGAAGCGGTAGGCGTAGCGGCGCTGACCGGCCGTCGTGGCGGCGGCGCGCGTGTCGACGTACGCGGCCCAGCCGTACTCGCCGCGCGGCAGCACGGTGAAGGTGTGCAGGTCGGCGCCGCGGTCGTTGAGCCAGGCCAGCAGCTGCTGGAACCGGGCCTCGACGGCGATCGGGCGGGGCTTGTAGACCAGCCGCAGCCCGCTGTCGAACGTCGCCACCAGCACCCGGCGGCCGTCGCGGTGCGGATCGCCGGTCTCCTCGACCTCGACCAGGCGACCGATCGGGGCCCCGCCGTGGAAGGTCGCCGCGAGCGTCGGCGCGTCGGCGCGGAGCCGGTGCAGGAACTCGACGGTCCGCTCGGCCCAGGCGCGGGTCAGCCCGTGCGCCTGCCGGGCCAGGACCGGGTAGTCGGCCAGCAGGTCCAGCGCCGCCCCGGGGGCGCGGTACCTGCCGAAGAACGCCTCGAAGCGCTCCTGCGGAGTCTTTCCGGACGACGTGCCGTGCAGCCGGTCGATGTTGAGTTCCAGGACGACGGCCCGGCTCAGGAGCACGACCAGCTCGTCGAGCAGGCCGGTCAGTCCGAGCCGGTCCGCGTCGGCGGGCAGCGGCACGGCGTCGCCGGCGAGGTCGCGAGTCCGACGTGCCACCTGGGCGCGGGCCTGTGCGATCAGGGGCGCCACCAGGACGAGACAGGCGTCGAGTGGGCGACCGGGCAGCAGGTCGGGGCCGATCTCCCCGTCCGCCGCTCGCGTGTAGCAGGCCAGCAGTTCGTCGATCCAGGCCGGCGTCCCGTGCAGACGTGCGGCGAGCAGCTCGGGCGTCTCGTCGAGCAGAGCGAGGAGCACCTGCTCGTCGATGCCCTGCGCGGCAAGCCGGCGTCGCCAGTCCTCGTCGTCGGTGAACGCGCCGGCGGTGCGCCACCGCGACAGCCGCCACCGCGACCGCTCGCCGGGCAGCGACGCCGTCGGCGCGGGCGCGGCCAGCCGTTCGGCGATGCTCAGCGCGGCCAGGAGGCGCTGCTCGACGCGGGCGCTCGGGTCGTCGGTGGCGCGGTGCGGGTGTTCGGACATGCGGGGCTCCCGTGGCGGTGGTTGGGCGGAACGACGGGGTCCGGGCCAGGCCCGGACCCCGTGCGGACCCGAGGGTTCGAAATCAGCAGACGCAGTGGCAGCACGCGTTGGTGTGGCCGCCGGTCGCGGCGGCGCCGCCGGCCACGGTCTCCAACTGGTCGCGGTCCAGCTCGACCAGACCGGCCGGGTGGGTCTCGACGGCCTCGGGCGAGGCGGCGCGGCGGTACTCGTCCTTCCAGCTGCTGACGATGTCGGTGATGGACATTCGTGGCTCCTTTCGCGACGACCGTCGGCCTGTCCGGCGGTCGCTTGCAGAAATCAGCCTGCGGGCGGCGGGGGTGCCGGCACATGAGTAGCGGCTACCTCATCCCGGGCCGGTCGTGTCACGCGGACGACAACCGAACCGTGGGTTCGGGGCGTCAGGTGTGCAGGCATGTCTGGAAGCTGACGGCGCCACCGGGCGGGGGTGTGTGAGGGTGGGGCCCGCGCCACCCAGACCGCCGCGGTACACACGGTCCGGCCAAGCGAGCGGATCGAGGACGGAGATGGCGACCGGGCCCGGGGCGGGCACCCGGCCGGGTTGAAGGGGTTCCGTGGCTGCATCAGGTGGTTTCGTCGACGGGGACGCCGGCTGGCCGTTCGTCGGCAGGGCACGCGAGCGTGACCGGGCGGTCGAGGCGCTCACCGCGTCGGCGGGTTGGGGGGTCCTGCTCACCGGCGATCCGGGGGTGGGCAAGAGCCGACTCTTGGAGGAGGTGCTGGCCGAGGCGCTGCGGCGCCAGCATGTCGTGTTGCGGGTCACCGCCACTCCGGGCTGGCGTGGCGTGCCGTTCGGCGTGCTCGCCAGCCGGCTGCCCCAGCCGTCGGACGCGAGTGTCGCCGACGTCTTTCGCGACGTCGAGCGCCGGCTGCGCGAGGTCGCGGCGGGCCGGGGCGTGGTGGTCGGGGTGGACGACCTCAACTGGCTGGACGACGCGTCCGGGGCGCTCCTGGAACGCCTCGTCGTGGGTGGCACCGTGCGGGTGGTCGCGAGTGTCCGGGGTGACGCCCTGGCCGCGGCGCCGGTCGCGGCGTTGCACCGCTTCCGCGCGGTCGACCGGGTCCACGTGCCGCCACTGGACCCGGACGAGACGGCAGTGCTGGTCCGCGAGGGTCTCGGCGGCCCGGTCGACGGCCTGACGGTCGGCGCGCTGTGGCGGATCAGTCAGGGCAACCCGCTCTTTCTGCGCGAGGCGCTCCGGTGCGGGTTGCGCGACGGCGGCCTGGTCCAGCGCGACGGGATGTGGACGTGGCCCGCCGAGTCGCTGTGCTCCACGCACCTGTCCGACCTCATCGAGCAGACCCTCGGCACGCTCACCGCCCAGGAGGCCGAGGCGTTACGGTACGTCGCGCACGCCGAGCCGGCTCCGCTGGCGCTGATCGAGCGGACCGTCGATTCGCCCGTCGCGGAACGGCTCGAGGAGCGCGGCCTGATCCGCCTGGTCCGGCATGACACGGGCGTGCTGGTGCAGACCAGCCATCCGCTGTACGCCGAGGTGGTCCGCAACCGCACCGGGGAGCTACGGGCCCGCCGGCTGCGCCGGACCCTGGCCGAGGCGCTGGCGGGCGTCGACGGCGTCGGCACCGAGGCCCGGGCCCGGATCGCGGCCTGGCGCTGCGAGGCGGATCTGCCTGTCGATCCGGACGACCTACTGGCGGCGTCGGAGTACGCGCTGCGCCGCCACGATGCGCCGTTGGCCGAGCGGCTGGGCCGGAGGGTCGACTCGGCGCGGGGCGACTGGCAGGTGGGCCGGGCGTTGGTGGCTCAGGGGCGCGGCGACGAGGCCGACGGGCACCTGGCACGCGCCGCGGCCAACCTCGACGACGCGCGCGACCGCGCCGAGGCGACGGCGCTGCGAGCGCTGAACATGTACTGGGGAGAGCGACGGCCGGACCGCGCCCGCGAGGTGATCGACGGGGGCCGTCGTGACCTGCCCGCCGACGCGCGCGCCGGGCTGCTCGCGGCGGAGGTGGGTATCGCGGCGTTCGGCGGCGACGCGGGGGGCGCCCGCGCCCTGATGGCACGCCTGGCCGCCGACCGGCCCCGGGACCCGCTGTTGGCGACGGCGGTCGCGGCGTTGCTGCCGTACCTGCTGCTGTTCGACGGGCAGCCGGGGCAGGCGGTGCGGATGTTCGACACCGGAGAGGTCGACATCCCGGAGACGTGGCCGACGATGCGCGCCGCGACGCAGGCCTGCCACGTGCAGGCGCTGGTGCTGTCCGGGCGACTGCACGACGCCGAGCGGCTGGCGCAACGCTACTACCGGGACGCGGTCACGCGGGGAGCGGCGGACGCGGTGGGTCTGCTCGCCTTCTCCCTGGGCAAGTGCGCCTACCACGCCGGGCAGATGCGGCGGTCGATGCGCTGGCTGCACGAGGCGCGGACCCTCACCGCCGACCGTACGCTGTTCCCGATCCGCGACTACGTGCTGTCGGCGAACGCGTACGTGGCGGCGCAGGTGGGTGAGCTGGAGGAGAGCGGGAGGTTGCTGCGGCAGCTCGTCGACGATCGCTCCGACGGCGACGGGCCGCACGGCGGCGGGCTGGTGGCCATCGACGCCGAGCTGACCGCGGCCTGGCTGACCGCCGCGGAGGGCCGCCCGGCGACGGCCGTCGCCACGCTGCGGGAGTTGCAGGGGCGTGCCGGGCAGGCGACGACGGTCACCGTCGAGTGCCTGCACCTGCTGTCCCGCCTGGAGCCCGGGGCCGCCACCGCCGAGCGGCTGCGCACGGTCACCGCCGACTGTGACAGTCCACTGTTCGCGCTGTGGTCCGACTACGCCCACGCGCTCGCCGCCGACGACCCGGCCGCGCTGGAACGCGTCGGCAGCGCCCTGGAGGCGAGCGGCTACCTGACGCTCGGGCTGGAGGCCGTGGTCGCCGCCGAGCGGGCCTGCCAGCGTCGAGGCGACCAGCGCCGGGCCAACCTGCTGGCCCGGCGCGCGGACCTGCTGCGGGAGCGGTGCGGCGGATACTGGCCCCCGTTGAGCCCCCGGCCGTCGGACCGGGACGGGCTCACCCCCCGGGAGCGACAGATCTGCGAACTGGCCTCGGCCGGGCACGACAACGCCGCGATCGCGGCCAAGCTGGTGTTGTCGGTGCGGACGGTGGAGAACCACCTCCAGCGGGCGTACGTGAAGCTCGGCGTGCGGGGCCGCGGCGGACTCCCGACGGCGATCGGGGCGCAGCGGGCGGGGTAGGCGCGCGGGGGCTCACCCGGTGACCCGCTGGCGTCGGGTCGGACGACCGTGTGCCGTCCGACCCGACGCCAGCTGGCGTCGATCCGCTGGCTAGAGCCGGGCGGCGCCGGCCGCGGTGGCCTCCTGCACCGCCGAGGTACGACGAACCTCGGCCCGCTGGTCGCCCGCGTCGTCCCGGTCGGCGGCGGCCATCCGGGCCGCCCGGTTGGCGCCCGGCGCGGCCTGGTCGCCCGTCACGTCACCGCGGATGCGGTTGTTCGCGGCCACCTGCGCGGCCGGGTTGTTGCCCGTCACCGTCAACTGGCCGTTGATGATGTTGTCGTCGACGGTGACGCCGCCGGTGGTGGTGGTGACGCTGACGTCCGCGCCCCAGTAGCCGCCGGACGCGCAGCTGTCCAGAGCGCCGTTCGGGCCGAGCTGGACGCCGCCGAGGTTGCCGGCGAACGTGGCCCGACCCCGCACGGCGCTGCCGCACACGACACTGCCGGTGGCGCTGTTGAGCACCGACAGGGTGCCGTCGACGAACGAGTCGTGCACGTCGGTGTAGTAGGTGCCGGTGCTGCTGACGTTGCGCGTCACCTGGGTGCCGCCGTCGAGCCGTACCTCACCGGCGCCGACGGTGACGTTCCCGCCGATCGTCGCCGCCTCGGCGAACAGGAAACTGTCGATGGTGGCCGAGCCCTTCGGCCGGACGGTCACCGCACCGGTCTGGGCGTTGGAGAGGTAGACCCCGTAACCGCCGGCGGCCAGCACCACCTGGCCGTCGACGCTCGTCTCGGTGGCGTCGAGGTAGCCGTCGGCGGCGACGCGTACCTCGCCGCTGACCCGGCCACCGGTCACCACCAGGTTCGCGCCGGCGGCGACTGTGACGTTGCCGGTGATCGTGGTGCCGGTCAGCGCGCACGACTCACCGGCCGGGACGAGCAGGTCGTTGGGCACGGTCACCGCACCGCCGGTGCCGATGCAGTGGGTGACCAGGTCGGCGTGGGCGGTGGGCGCCACGGCCAGCACCGAGGCGGCGATGACGGCGGTCACGGTGGCCAGCTTGGCGACGGTACGTCCGGGCATCGTGGTACTCCCTGTCGATGAGATTCGGGTGCTCATGCGCCGACGTCCGATCCGGCCGCGGCCCGGACGATGGCGCCCTGCTGCCGCTTGGTGAGCGTTCCGGCGCTCACCAGAGCGGTGGTGACCGCCTCGACGTGTCGGACGAAGGCGGCGTGGCCGGGGTAGTCGGCGTGTTCGTCGATCAGATCGTTGATGGTGCAGCCGTCGCCGGTGTCGGCGTTGACCACGCCGGTGTCGGCACCGTCGATGATCACCGTGTCGCGGGTGTCGGACGCGGGGCAGGCGTCGGTGCCGTCGGCCACCACCGTGAAGGTGCTGGACTGCTCGGCGGCGGCGTTCCCCGCGGTGTCGGTCGCCCGGTAGCGCAGGGTGTGCGCCCCGGGGGTGCGGACGGTGACCGGGCCGGCGTACGCGGTCCAGCCGCCGGTGTCGAGCGCGTACTCGACAGACGCCACGCCCGAGCCGGCGTCGGTCGCGGTGACAGTGACGGTCGCTGCGCCGACGTAGGCGCCGTCGGCGTTCCGCTCGCCGGTGACCGCGGCGGCCACCGTCGGCGGCGTGTCGTCTTCCTCCGGCGGGGCGACGACGGTGAAGTGGGACATCTGCTCCGCCGACGTGTTGCCGGCGACGTCGGTCGCCCGGAAGTGCAGCATGTGCATCCCGACCGCGGTCACCACGACCGGGTTCGTGTACGCGGTGAAGGCGGCGTCGTCGAGGGCGTACTCGATGGTGGCGACGCCCGATCCGGCGTCGGTGGCGGTGAGCGTGGCGGTGGCCGTACCGACGTAGTTGCCGTCGCCGTCGCGGTCGCCGGCCAGCGCGGCCGTGACCACCGGCGCGGTGGTGTCCTCCTCGGTCGGTTCGACGATCCGGAACGACACCGAGCCGACAGTGCTCGTGTTGCCGGCCTGGTCGGTGGCCCGGAACTGCACCGAGTGGTCGCCGACCGCGCTGATGCGCACCGGCTGGGTGTACGGCGCGAAGCTGGTGTCGTCGACCTGGTACTCGACGGTCTGCACGCCCGAGCCGGCGTCGGTGGCCGCGACGGTCACCGTCGCCGCACCGACGTAGTTGCCGTCCTGGTCGCGGTCGCCCGACACGGCGGCGGTGACCGTCGGCGGCGTGGTGTCGTCGCCTCCCCCGCCGTCGGTGACCACCAGTTCGCCGACCATCTGGCTGTGGCCGGGGATCGAGCAGAAGTAGCGGTACCGGCCCGGGGTCAGCGTGACCGTCGCCTGGTGGCGGCCGTTGTTGGCGTCGAACGGGCTGGCCAGGATGTTGACTGTGACGTCGTGGTTGTAGCCCTCGGTGCTGGTGTCGAAGGTCAGGGTGTGCGGCATTCCGGTCGTGTTGCCGGTGGCCGCGCTGTTCTCCCAGATGATCGTCGCCGCGCCGGCCACCGCCTGGGTGGGCGCGGACTTGTAGCGGGTGATGTTGTCGTCGGCGGTCCAGGTCAGCACCTGGTCCGCGGCGGCGCGCGGTGCGGCGGAGGCGGGTGGCGCGGCCAACGCCGTGACCGTGAGCAGGAGCGCCGCCACCGCGGCCGTGAGTCGTCGGATCATCGTCTCTCCTAGAGCTCGCGCACGCGGATGTTGCGGAACTCGGTCAGGTCGTTGTCACCGTGGTTCTGCAGGCCGATGAAGCCGGACAGGAACTGCCGCAGGTCGGTGGGCGGATCGCCGGCCCGGGAGGACTCCTTGCCGGGCGTGTTGTCGAACTCGTTGATCACCACGCCGTTGCGGATCATCGTGTAGTGCTGCCCGACCACCCGGATCTCGTAGTCGTTCCACACGTTCTTCGGCGTGACGCCGGCCTGGGCGAGCGGTACCGGGTCGAAGTTGTAGACCGAGCCGGTCTTCTGTGGCTCGCCGGTCTCTCCGTCGTAGATCTGGATCTCGTGTCCGCAGTAGATCGCCATCCAGGCCGGCGAGGTCCGGGCCGACCCGACCGTGCCGCAGCTGCCCGGTGGCCGCTGCTCCAGTGGGGTTCGCAGGTCCGGGAAGCGGACGAACACGCCGGTGTTGGCCCGGTTGGTGCCCGGTGCGATGTCCTTGAACTGCACCTTCAGCGAGAAGTCACCCAACTCCCTGGTGTGCCAGAGCATGCCGAGGCCGCCGCTGGAACGCAGTGCCCCGTCCGGCTGGATGCTGAACGATCCCGTCGGCGCCTGCTGCCAACCGCGCAGCGACTCGGCGGTGCCGTCGTAGAGGGGCTCGTAGCCGGTGCGCCCGTCCCGGCCGATCTCGGACGCGGCCGCCAGGCGGGTGAGCGTGCCCGCTTCGCGGGCGTTGAGCAGGCCGTCGTCCTGCAACCCGCGGGTCACCGCGCTCACGTGCCGGACGAAGGCGTTGTGGTCGGGCCAGGTGCTCTCGTCGTCGATCAGGTCGTTGATCGTGCACCCCTGCCCGACCGTGCGGCTGGGCACGCCGGTGTCCGTGTCGCCGAGCCAGACCGTGGCCCGGGAGTCCGGCACCGCGCAGCCGACAGTGACCGTGGTCTGCACCGTCGCCGTCTCGCCGTCGGCGTACGTGACGGTGAGCTTCGCGGTGTAGGTGCCGACCTTGGCGTACGTGTGCCGGGGGTCCGCCTCGGTCGACGTGGTGCCGTCGCCGAACTCCCAGCGGTGGCTCACGCCGCCGGACTTCGAGCCGGTGAAGGCGATCGTCAACGGCTTGCTCTGCACGGCGACGGAGGTCGCCGCCGGTGCCGGGGTGGGCGCTCCGCCGGTGTAGGTGATCCGGATGAGCTTCTGGTTGGGGTGCAGGCTGAAGAAGCCGCCTCCGTAGTCGAGCAGGTAGAGCGCGCCGTCCGGGCCGAACTTGGCGTCCATCCAGCTCTGGAGTCTGGTGTCGCCGTTGCCGCTGGGGATGATGGCCCGCAGCGACTCGGCGTACACCGGCGGGGTGGCCGTCGGCACGCCGGCGGGGTCGACGGTGACCGCGACCCGGTTGGCGGCGTTCGACTGGTCGCCGATGAACCACTTCTCGTCCCAGTACGCCGGCCACGCCACCGTGCTGTCCGGATCGACCCGGTCGCGGTGGTAGGTGGGACCGGACATGATGGCCTGCCCGCCGCCGCGCAGGTACGGCTGCGTGTAGGTGGCGTCGGCCGCGACGTACGTCGGGAGGCCGCTGCCGTCGGTGCGCTTCGGGAAGACCGGTCCGCCGCCGTCCGGCGAGTACCAGATCATGTTGTCCCGGGCCGCCGGGATGTCCACCAGCCCGGTGTTACGCGGTGAGGTGTTCTTCAGGTCGCCGCAGTCGTACCAGCCGGTCAGCACCGTCGCGTCGGTGCTGCTGCGGTCCCGGTACGGCTGCCGGTTGCCCATGCAGTACGGCCAGCCCTGGTTGCCGGCCGACGTGATGATCGTGGCGGTCTCGTACTTGGCCGGGCCGAGGGTGGGGCTGGGCGACGAGGCGTCCGGGCCGACCCAGCCGGCGGTCAGCCACTGGTGCTCCGGGTCGATCTGGAGGCGGGCGATGTTGCGTACGCCCATCACGTAGATCTCCGGGCGGGTCTTCTCGGTGCCGGGCGGGAACAGGTTGCCCTCCGGGATGGTGTACGTTCCGTCCGCCTCCGGGTGGATCCGGATGATCTTGCCGGCGAGGTCGTTGGTGTTACCCGCCGTACGACGGGCGTCCTGGAACGAGATGCCCTGGTACTCCTGCGTCCAGTTGTTGCCGGAGTAGCCCTGCGACCCCTCGGAGGAGTTGTTGTCGCCGGAGCCGACGTAGAGGTTGCCCTTCGCGTCGAACGCCATGCCGCCACCGGCGTGGCAGCAGCTGTGGATCTGCACCGGGAACTTCAGGAGGTCCTTGCGGCTGGCCTGGTCGATGCTCTGCGCCTCGCGGTCGTAGGTGAACCGCGAGACCGTGCGCTGCCCGACCCGCTGCACCCGGTCGATCGACTCGTGCGGCATCCAGTAGACGTAGAGCCAGCCGTTCTCGGCGAACTTCGGGTCGGGCACGATGCCGAGCAGGCCCTCTTCGTTCTTCACCAACTCCGAGCCGCTGCCCCGGTTGCCCATCACCTCCAGGGTGGTGAGCAGCTTGACCTGCTTGGTCCGCGGGTCCCAGGAGTGGATGGTGCCGCAGCCCAGGCCGACCTTCGGGTCGTTCCAGTCCGCGATCGGGCCGGTCGGGCAGGCCGCCTTGCCGACGTAGAAGACCGTGCCGTCCGGCGCGATGGTGAGCCCGTGCGGCTCGCCGATCTGGTCCAGCTGCCCGGTCTGGTTGGCGGCGGTGAGCCGCTCCACCTTGTAGTTCGCGGCGATCGTCGCCTGGCAGTCGCCGCGTACGCGGCCGGTGGTCCAGTTCAGCGCCCCGGCCAGGTGCGTACGGAACGCCTCCTCGCCGTAGCTGCCCTCGGTGTGGCCCATGCCGGTGTAGAACGACCGGCCGCCGTCGTAGTCCCGGCACCAGGACACCGGGTGGAACGGGCCGTTGGCGCCCGGACCCGGGTCGTAGTGCCGTTCCTCGACCTGGGCGAGGGTGTGCACGCTGCCGATCGGGTTCGGGTCCCAGTTGTCCCAGCGGTCCGAGCGGGTGAGGGTCAGCGGCAGCGACGCCGTGGCCGGGTGTTTGCGGTCCAGGATGTCGACGACGGCCCGGTTCACGGGGGTCGGCGGCGGCGCGGTGGCCGCGCCGGTGAACAGGCGCAGATCGGCGAGCTGGATCAACGGCTCACCACTGTTGGCGGTGATGTTCAGCCGGTAGCGGCTGAACTCCTGCGGCGCGGCGATGTCGAACCGGCGGGTCTGGAACCGCTCCGCGAAGCTCTGGTTGGTGCGTCGGTCCAGATCGGACCAGTTCTGCCCGTCGTTGGAGCCCTGCAGGGTCCAGTCCTTCGGGTCCCGCCCGACGAAGTCGTTGGCCGACGTCAGCGCGTACCCGGTGATCCGCTTGGGTGCGGCCAGCTGGTACGCCACCCACGCGGTCGGGGTGCGGACCAGCCACTTGGTGTTGGCGTCGCCGTCGGTCAGCTTCTCCTTGGTCTCGCTCGGCGGGTTGTCACCGCTGGCGGTCACCCCGGCCACCGGCTCGGCGACCGGGATGGCGCCCGCCGGGCGGGCGCCGATCAGGCCGGTGAACCAGGTGGAATCGACCTGCGCGCGGGCGGCGTCGGCGATGCCGACGAAGCCGCCGCCGGCCTTCATGTAGCTCTGGAGCGCCGCCTCCTGGTCGCGGTTGAGCGCGGCGCCCGTCGCGGAGAGAAAGACCACGCTGCGGTACGCCGACAGCCCCGTCGCGGTGAAGACCGCCGGGTCCGTGGTGGCCGTGACATCGATGTCATGACTGGCCGCAAGCTGTCGGATGGTGTCCACCGCGCGCGACACCGGGTCCTGTTGTTCGGCCACCGGCCCGTGGAACACGAGCACTGCCGTCCCGGGCGACTGTGCCGCCTGGGCGGCGGCCGCGGGTCGCGGCGCGGCGTTGGCCGCCGTGGCCGTGGCGGTGGCCGGAATGAGTGTGGCGAAGGCCGCTACCGCGGCGAGGGTTCGTCGTACGTCTCTGGTCATCCCCGTCCCCACTTTCGTCAGCTTCCGTGCGTGTGGGTGTGGCCCTGGAACCGGTGGATCGCCTCTTCGGCGCCGGGGGGCATGCTGCCGTCGGCGTTGCGCACCAGGAAGATCCCGGCCATGCCGCCGTCGGAGTGGTTCTGCACGTGGCAGTGGTACATCCACGCACCGGGTCCGACGCCCTCGCCGGCCAGCACCTGGAACCCGAACGAGCTGCCCGGGTTGAGGTCCTTGTTGTCGATGACCAGGCTCGGGTCGGCCGGCCCCTCCAGCATTCCGGTGCGGTTGTCCGCCCAGCGGTGCGCGTGCAGGTGGAAGGTGTGGAACAGGTTGCCGTGCCCGATGGCGAGCCACTCCACCCGCTGGCCCAGGTTCGCCTCGAACATCGGCGTGTCCGGGGCCATCCGGTTGTTGATCGTCATGTCGTGGAACACGACGGTGAACTGCTTGTCCGGCAGGATGTCGCCCCGGCGCCTGACGATCAGGGCCCCGTACAGGCCCTTCGCGACTCCGGCGGTGCCGTGGTCGGTGCCCATGGCGTGATCGTGGTAGTGCCAGTAGCCGGCGCTGCCCGGCATGTACCGGCGACCCGACGCGGCCACCATCTCGTGGGAGCGCCAGACGTACGTCCGGGTTTCGCCGGGGTTGTTGAACGAGGCGTTGAGCGGACTGCCGTCCGAGTCGGTGCTGTAGTCCACGCCGTGCGGGTGGATGGAGAGCCGCTGGTCGGTGGTGTTGACCAGGGTGATCTCCAGGGTGTCACCCTCGTAGATCTCCAGCACGGGCCCCGGCACGGTGGCCTGTCCGGGTGCGAGACCGTACCCGAACAGTCCGCCGGGCAACTGCTCGGCGTAGATGGTGACCTTCTTGGTCACTCCGGCGGCGGCCCGGGCCGGGCTGCCTCCGAACGCGTCGCCGAGCGTGGGCGCGGACGCGCCCAGCGCCCCGGCGGCGAGGGCCCCGGTGGCGATCAGTGATCGGCGGGACAGGTGGCGATGGGAGCCAACGGCGTGATCGTCCATGGGTCTCCGTTCCCGACCGGGCGAAGACGCGACGAGGGCAGGGTGCATCGACCGCCGAGCACAAGGCGGCAGCACGACTGAGGTGAGGATCGTCGCGGACTTCGCTCGGAAGACTCAGAACTTTCGATGGATGAACACAACTTATGTAATCCATCGACGAAAGTACAGGTCTGATTGCAGGAAGATTACCGCGAGATCACAACGTACGTCGATTGACCAGGCGATGTGGCGCGGTCAGACGGTGTGCCGGCCGTCCGTCGGCAGGCCGGGAACCTCCGGCGGCTCGGGCGACTGGGCGGGCTGACCGAGCCGCTCCACCCGGGTCGGGTCGAGGACCCGGGCGAGGAACGCGCGGGTCCGCTCGTGCTTCGGCGCCCCCAGCACCTCCTGCGGCGGCCCCTGCTCGACAACGACGCCGCCGTCCATGAACACGACCCGGTCCGCC
This sequence comes from Micromonospora sp. NPDC049004, assembly GCF_040649315.1. Lineage (NCBI taxonomy): Bacteria > Bacillati > Actinomycetota > Actinomycetes > Micromonosporales > Micromonosporaceae > Micromonospora > Micromonospora sp. NPDC049004. The sequence continues at coordinate 277,111 of NZ_JBEZFG010000001.1, read as the reverse complement.
ACGTCCCGGGCGAACGCCATCTCGTGGGTGACCACCATCATCGTCATGCCGTCCTCGGCGAGCCCCCGCATGACGGTGAGCACGTCGCCGACCAGCTCCGGGTCGAGCGCCGACGTCGGCTCGTCGAAGAGCATCAGCTTCGGCTCCATCGACAACGACCGGGCGATCGCGGCCCGCTGCTGCTGCCCGCCCGAGAGCTGCGCCGGGAACGCGTCGGCCTTGTCGGTCAGACCGACACGCTCCAGGTTGGCCCGCGCGATCCGCTCGGCCTCGGCGCGACCACGCCGCAGCACCCGCCGCTGGGCGATGGTGAGGTTGTTCAGCACGGTCAGGTGCGGGAACAGGTTGAACGACTGGAACACCATCCCGATGCCCCGACGCACCGCGTCGATCTCGACGTCCGGGTCGGTCATCTCGACGCCGTTCACCCAGATCGTGCCGGCGGTCGGCTCCTCCAGCAGGTCGACGCAGCGCAGCAACGTCGACTTACCGGAGCCGGACGGTCCGATGACGCAGACGACCTCGCCCTGGCCGACCTCGAAGTCGATGCCCTTGAGCACCTCGAGCGAACCGAAGGACTTGTGCAGGTCGCGGATCTCGACGGCGGGACGGGACGGGGTGGTCGTCATGCGGGTCACCGGGCCTTGGCGTAGCGGAGTTCGAGGCGGCGCACCACCTGGGACAGGGGCAGGGTGATGACGAGGTAGGCGAGGCCGGCCACCAGCAGCGGCGTGGCGTTCACCCGGTCGTTGAGCATGTCCCGGCCGAACTTGGTGACCTCGATGGTCTGCGCCGTCACGCCCAGCACGTAGGCCAGCGACGAGTCCTTGGTGAGCAGGATGAGCTCGTTCGTCAGCGGCGGGATGACGATCCGGAACGCCTGCGGGATGACGATGGTGCGCATGGCGGTGAAGTGCGACATGCCGAGGGTGCGGGCCGCCTCCATCTGCCCCTTCGGCACGGCCTGGATGCCGGCCCGGATGGTCTCGGCCATGTACGCGGCGGCGGTCAGGCCGAGACCGATCGCGATCGAGCCGAACACCCCGCCGGGAATCTCCCGCTCCGGGAAGGCGATCGGGATGCCGTACCCGACGAGGAAGAGCACCAGCAGCGCCGGCAGCCCCCGGAACAACTCGATGTACGCGGTCGCCAGCCAGCGGTACGGCGCCACCCGGGACAGCCGCATCAGCGCGAGGACGGTGCCGAACACGAGGCCGAAGGCGAACGCGCCAAGCGTGTAGAGGATCGTGTTGCGCAGCGCCACGGTGATGATCGTCGGGAACATCGACTCGATGATGTCGACGCGGAAGAACGCGTCCTTGAGCCTGCCCCAGTCCGCGGCGAAGAGCACCACGGCGATGATCGCGACGAAGACCAGGTACTGGATGCCGAGGGACAGTCGTTCCCGCTGGCGGCGTCGCAGCTTCACGTCGGCTCGTTGCCTTCCCGGAGTGTGTCGACGGGAAGGGCGCGCGAGACGCGCGCCCTTCCCCACTGAGCGTCGATCAGGCGCTGGGCCGCTTGCCGATCCACTTTTCGTAGATCGAGTCGTACGAGCCGTCCTGCTTGGCCTTGGCCAGCGTCTCGTTGATCTTCTTGAGCAGTTCCGGGTTGCCGTCCTTCTTCACCGAGAACCCGTACTGCTCGCCGGTGTCGAACTCGGCGGTCACCTCGAACCCACCCGGGTTCTTGCGGAGGTACTCGGTCCAGACCGGCAGGTCGTTGACCGCGGCCTCGACCTGGCCGTTGGCGACGGCCTGCTGCAGGGCGGCGAGATCCTCGAACTCGACCAGCTGCAGGCCCTTCTCCTTCTCGAACTTGCGGGCGTAGTCACGGCCGGTGGTGGCCGCCTGGACGCCGAGCTTCTTGCCCCGCAGGTCGTCGAGCGACTTGTACGGCTTGCCGGTCTTGACCAGCATCGCCTGCGTCGCGTCGAAGTACGGGTCGGAGAAGTTCATCACCTTCTGCCGTTCGGCGGTGATGGTCATGCCGGCGGCCGCCGCGTCGCACTTGCCGGTGTTCAGGTCCTGACCGGACTTGATCCCCTCGAACGGCGTGTCGATGATCGTCTGCTCGACGCCCAGCTCCTTGGCCACGAGGTCCATCACGTCGACGTCGAACCCGGTGACCTTGCCGCTGGCGTCCTTCGACTGGAACGGCGGGTACGGCAGGTGGGTGCAGACGGTCAGCTTGCCGGCCTCGACCAGCTTGACCCCGCTGGCCTGGACCTCGCTGTCATCCTTCTTGGCGCATCCCGCGCTCAACGCCAGAGCGGCGACCGCCGCGACGAGGCCAGCCTGACGGACTGCGCTACGGACTCTCACGAGTGTCCCTCCGGTTCGGCTCCCCTGTGACAGGAAGCCAGGTTGGTGCGAAGACGGTGTGACAGGGGACGGTACCTGATTCGACGAACGGTACCCAGATCACACGATGCAGCGGTCGTGCTGCGGTGACCGTCACAACCCGTGAACGGGACGGGCGGTCCAGAACGGGACGACCGGTCGCAGCGACCAGCGGCATTTGAGTATCCGACCCACCTCGAACGAGTAAGCAGCTGAGCCGGCCACCGCTGCGCCACCGCAGAAGCTGATAGACGATCAGTGCCACCGCCGCGTTGACCGATGAAAAAAACTGACCGTCGAGCCCGGCACACCCGAGGCGATCCCGGATGGGAGGGCACGGCTGAGGATGGACACCTATCCCACGACACCCCAGATGGCCTTCGCGCAGTTCGTGCGCCAGGCCGTCGACGACGCCCGCGAGGAGCACGGTTGGACAGTCGGCGACATCGCGCACCACACCGGTGTCAGCCGCTCGACGCTGTTCCGCTGGCTCGCCGGTGACTGGCAGCGCTACCCGGAGCTGGCGAAGGTCCGCAGCCTCTGCGCCACCCTCGGCCTTTCCATCGCCGCCGCGATCCGGCCGCTCGCGATGCCGAACGCCGTCGTGACGCCGCACGTGCTGGCGGAGGTCGAGGCGGACATGGGCACCATCCGGCGGCGGCTGCTCGACGACACGGTCTCCGCCGCCGACAAGCGCCGGATCCGGGAACTTCTGCGCCGCCTCGCCGGCCGCGATCTCCCGGTCGAGGGAGCGCCGCCGTCCACGACCGGCTCCGGGGCCGTCCCGCCCTCCCCCTCGCGGACGAGCGCGTCGCGGCGGTGACCCGACCGGCCGGGCAACCCCGGGCGGGCCTCAGCGGGCGGCGCGACCCGGTCGACCCGGGCCGGTGCCGGAGCGCCGGGAACCGATGCGGGGAGCCCGTACCACCGGGGTGCTGGCGGCTCCGGGCCGGAAGTCCCGCGCGGCGGCGGCCACCATGTCGTCGGTGTCGCCTTCGAGCCGCTGGCGGACGTCAGCCGGGATGATCTCGGACGTGGCCATCGCCAGCCGGACCTGCACCGAACGGTCGTCGACCAGGGCCTCCAGATCCGCCTCGTCCAGCTCCAGCGCGCGGACCAGCGCAACCCGCACGTCGACCGCCGGGTCCCTGGCCAGAGCGCCGCGTTGGGCGGCGGTGGTCCGCGGGTTGCGGGCGAGCCCCTTGCGGACGCGGACGGTGCGGTCGGCCAGCAGGGCGACGATGACATCCGGGTCCTGGGTGTGCGTCGCGAGCCGCTCCCGCACCTCGGGTGAGACATCGTCGACCAGCCGGGCGGCCAGCTCGGGCTCCAACTCGCGGGACTCGGCGAGCAGGCCCCGAAGCTCCTTGTCGGGCGCGGCGGCCATCACCCGGCGGACCGACTCGTCGCAGGCCGGGTTGCCGGCGACGGCCCAGCGGACCCACCGGTCCGCGTCCTTGACCAGGCGCAGGAGATTGCCGGCCGACGTCGCGGGATTGCGCGCCACGGCCTCCCGGACATGACGATCATGGTCGCGGGTCAGCGACCGTAGGGCCTGCGCGGGCGCGTCCGGCCGGGCCGCGACCGCCTTGCGGACCGCTGTCGACGCATCGGATGCCAGGTCGATGAGGGTCATCTGTGGCGTTGCGGGGTCGTTTGCGACGGCGAGCCGCGCGTCCGCCCCATCACCGGTCGGACGGTCGGCCGTGGCACCCGACCCGCTGTCCCGGTCGGCCCCGCCGACGTGCTGCTGCTTGCCCATGGGCGCAATCATGGCACGCGCAGGACCGGACCCCGCGCGGCAAGGCTGCGCGCAGCCCCTGGTACGCGGCGAGCCGCCGAGGGTCAGTCGTGGCGCGGGGCCACCAGACCTGACTCGTACGCGATGACCACGAGTTGGGCGCGGTCGCGGGCGTGCAGCTTGGCCATGGCCCGGTTGATGTGGGTCTTGGCGGTCAGGGGGCTGATCACCATGCGCGCGGCGATCTCGTCGTTCGACAGGCCCTGGGCGACCAGGACGACTGCTTCACGTTCGCGGCTGGTCAGCTCCCGCAGACCGGTCGGGGCTCGCAGGTGACGCGGCTCGGCGACGTACCTGTCGATGAGTCGGCGGGTGATCGAGGGCGCGAGCAGCGCGTCACCCCGCGCGGCGACGCGTACGGCGTGCAGGAAGTCCTCCGGCTCGATGTCCTTGACGAGGAAGCCGGCGGCGCCGGCGCGCAGCGCGTGGAAGACGTGTTCGTCGAGGCCGTAGTTGGTCAGGATCACGACGTGCACCCCGGCCAGGGCCGGGTCCGCGGCGATGAGCCGGGTCGCCTCGATGCCGTCCAGCACCGGCATCTGGATGTCGATGAGCGCGATGTCGGGCAGGTGACGCCGGGCGAGAGCGACCCCCTCGCGGCCGTCGGCGGCCTCGGCCACCACCTCGATGTCGTCCTCGATGTCCAGGAGGGCGCGGAAGCCACTGCGCAGCAGCGCCTGGTCGTCGACCAGCAGGACGCGGATCATCCGGGCGGGCCGACGGGGAGTTCGGCGTGGACGGTGAAGCCACCCTCGTCCCGGGGCGCCGCGTGGAGGCGACCGCCCAGGGCGGTGACCCGTTCGCGCATCCCGAGCAGCCCGACTCCGGGCGTCGGCACGGCGGCCAGCGTGGCATCGCCGTCGTCGTCGACGCGGATCGCGAGGGCGTCCGGACGGTAGTCGACCCGGACCGACGCCGTGGCCGCGGCGGCGTGCCGGGCGACGTTGGTGAGGGACTCCTGCACGATCCGGTAGGCCGTCCGGTCCACCGCCGCCGGCACGGCGTGTCGTTCGCCCTCGACAGTCAACGTCGCGTCCAGCCCGGCCATCCGGGCCCGCTGCACCAACTCCGGCAGGTGGTCCAGGCCGCGCGGCGGGTTCCTGCCGTCGTCCCGCAGGGCCTCCAGGGTCGCGCGCAACTCCCGGCTCGCCTCACGGCCGGCCTCCCGGATCGCCAGCAGCGCCTCCGGCACCGCCTCGCCGCGCCGGCGGGCCAGGTGCACGGCCACCTCGGCCTGCACCTTGATGATCGAGATCTGGTGGGTGAGGGAATCGTGCAGCTCCCGCGCGATGTGCAGGCGCTCCTCGTCGGCGCGGCGTCGCGCCGTCTCCTCCCGGGTGCGCTCGGCCTCGTCCGCCCGCCGCTCAGCCTGCCGCAACGCCTCACCCGCGGCGCCGGCGGCGATCAGCCACGCCAGTTCGAGCGCGCCCCGGGCCCGGGCGAAGGCCTCCCCCGGGGGCAGGTGCAGCGGCGGGGCGAGGGCGGTGAGGGGAAGAGCGACGAGCATCAACACGGCGGCGACGACCGTGACGACCCGGTGGCCCGCCCGCACGCCGGTGTAGACCGCGAAGAGGAAGGCGACCGCCGGCACGTCGAGACCGACCGCCTGGTAACCCACGGCACACAGCCCGGTGACGGCGAGGACGGCGACGGGCGCCCGACCACGCGCCGCAAGCGCCAGACCGCTGGCCACCAGCAGCGAGTAACCCAGCAAGTCGCTGTCGACTGTGGAGCGGTCTGCGGACCGCCCGGCGACCAGCAGCACCGCCGCCACACCGACGGCGATCGCCGAGTCCCGGAGAGCTGCACGCCCTGTGCTCATGCGCGCACCCTAGCCCGACCTGCGGCGTCAGCGACTCCTGCGCACGACCGAGAGGCGTCTACCGCGCCTGCGGTAGTCGGGCCGCAGGTGCGTCGTGCGCGGCAGCCGCCTGCGCCGGTGGCGGCAGCGCGGAATGCCTCCGGCTGCCGGACGACCCGCGGCCCAACCGGCGACAGGATCGAACGACAACCAACGAAACGTACGACGAAGGAGAAGCACATGCTCCCCTCAGCACACCCGAAGCGGGCCCGACTGGTGTTCACCGCTGCCGCGTCCGCCCTGGCCGGAGGGCTGGCCGCGCCGGCCGCCGCGTACGCCTCGTCCGCTCCCCTGGCGGCCAGCGTCACCACCATGAGCGCCGGGCGACTCGGGGCGAGCGTGGGCGCTCTGCTGGGCCTGGCGGGGGTGATCGTCGGCGCCTTGGCCCTGGCCCGGCCCGCCAGCCGCGTCGGCACCGGCAGCGGGCTGCTCGGCGCGACGGTGGCCCTGGCGACCGGGCTGATCGGCGTCGCCCTCGGCGCGCTGGTGGTGGCGACCTCCGACGGCGGCATCGGCACGGGCAACGGGCGCGGCGGGGCATACGTGGCACTCGTGGTGGGGTTGGCCGCGCTCGGCCTCGGTGGACTGGCGCTGAGCCGCACCCGCAGCTGAGGACGGGTCAGCGGCCGAACGCGAGGTAGAGCCCCAAGCCGAAGTTGACGACCAGGATGACGGCCCCGACGACGGCGCCCCAGCGCTGCCACCTGGTCCACCGGCCCGTCCTGCGGGAATCGACGAGACCCGCCTCCTCTATCCGGACGGCCGCGATCTTGTCCCGCTCCACGGCGTCCCGACGCCCCGAGGCCACGTTGGCGCTCAGGAGGGCGGCGTTGGCGCGAAGCTCCTCGGTGAGAGCCTGCAACGCCCGGGTCATCGAGTCGATCGAACCGTTGATCCGGCGCAGATGCTCGTCGTGCCCCTGCAGGCGCTGCTCGATGCGCCCTGCCCCCACCCCGCGTTCGTAGGCGGCCGCGTTCTCGCTGCTCTCGGTCACGGTCGTCCCGCCGCTGGTGGTGGCGGGACGGCCGTCATCCGAGTTGACCGATACGGGGTTGTGGTGCCTGCGAGCTGCACGATCGGTACCTCCTGCTGGCCACCGCAGCGCCGACCGGATCGCCTGCCCCACCGGTCGGCGGTGGTGCGACGTCCCACCCCGCTGAGGCCCCTCGGGCCTCGAAACATCGCCTCCGTGCATCAGTCGTACCACCGGCGGGCCGAGAAATCACCTGCTGAGATCCGACAAAGCCGCAGGTCAGAGGCATCAACTAGACCCGCGGCAGACCGCTCGTCGTCAGACGCGTCGCGCACCTCTGCGGAAACCCAGGATGACGACAACACCCACCGCCAGGTGCATCAGCACGAGGGCGACCCTGGTGCCGGCCGAGGCGTCGACAAGCGATGCCGGCACGAGCGACAGCACGAGCACGGCGACGGCGATCGCGGTCCAGATCGTGGTGGCGCGACCCGAGAGGCGCTCGAGCACCGCCAGCAGGCCCCAGCCGAGCAGGGCGGCGAGTGCGGACGTCAGGAGCACGGCGAGCACTGTGACGTCCTGCGGGCCGGCGCCCTGGTCGACGGTGAGCTCAGCGCCGCCGACGGTGGCGATCAGCCACACGACCACGGCGGCGAGCACTGCGGCAAGGAGGGCGATGGACCGGTTGCGCACGCGCGACGCGCCGTCGGCGGCGCGGGGCATGGAGGCTTCCGCAGACATGACATGACTCCTTTGTGGAGGGGATCGACAGTCGGGATCGAACCGTATCAGAATGTTCTGTTCTTTACTATCTTGTTCTTAACTTCCACGCGAACGAAGAGATGCTCCGCTCTGAGATAGTTCGAATCACGAACTAGTTGTTAGGCTGCCGTCATGACGACCGGCACCTCCGGGCCCGATGCCGCGGCGCCCGACCTGATGTTCCTGATGTCCTGGGCCACCCACGCGCTGGCTCAGGAGCACGCCGCCGCCCTCTCCGGCCTGGGCATCTCGACGCGGGCCTACTGCGTGCTCGATCGCGGCCGCACCGGCGAGTTCACCCAGAGCCAGCTCGGCGACATGTGCGGCATCGACAAGACGACAATGGTCGTCACCCTCGACGAGCTCGAACGCGCCGGCCTGGTCGAACGCCGCACATCGACGACCGACCGACGTGCCCGCATCGTCACCGTCACGCCCGACGGCGAGCGACTGGTCGCCGAGGCGCGGCAGATCGTCGCGCGGCTACAGGGCGACATCCTTGACACGCTCCCGTCGCACGACCGGGGGATCTTCCTGGACGTGCTCGGTCGACTCGTCGACGGCCGGCTGTCGACGTTCGTGCAGACCGACCGTCCGGTCCGCCGACGGTCCTCCCGGGCAGCCTGACCACCGCTGCGCCGACCGCCCGGCGATCAACTGTGGCCGGTCGCAGACCAGCCGGTTCGGCACGCCGGCGCGACTAGACTCGCAACCGGCGTCGAGCGGGGGAGCATGTCCAGGTGAGTTCGGACCAGCTCCTCGTCACGCTGGACCGCGACAGCTCCGTTCCGTTGCAGCAGCAACTCTGCGACCAGATCAGCGGATCCGTACGGGCCGGCCGGCTGCGCCCGGGCGACACGGTGCCGCCCAGCCGCGAGCTGGCACACCAGCTCGGCGTCTCCCGGACGGTGGTGACCCGGGCGTACGAGCTGCTGCGGGCCAACGGGGTGCTCACCGCACGCCGGGGCTCCGGCACCCGGGTCAGCACGGCCCTGACCGACGCGCTGCCACCCGCCCCCCGCGCCGCCCGCGCGCACCTGCGACCCGAGCCCCCACTGCCCACCGACGCCGGCAGCGCGCTGTGGAAGCCGTGGGAACCGGCGCCGATGCACCGGCCGGACGGGACGTACGACTTCCGGCACGGCACCCCGGCGCTGGCCAGCTTCCCGGTGACCCGGTGGCGGCAGTCGCTCGCCGACGCGGTGAGCCGGGCCGACGCGGTGGCCCTGGGCTACGGCCCGGCCGAGGGCGCGTTGTCGTTGCGCGCCCAGATCACCGCCCTGCTGCGGCGCAGCCGCGCGCTGGACGCCACCCGCGAGAACACGGTGGTGACCAGCGGCGCCACCCAGGCCATGGACATCCTGGTCCGACTGCTCGTCGGCCCCGACGACGTGGTGATCATCGAGGACCCCAGCCACACCGTGCTCCGACAGATCTTCGGCTACTCACGGGCCGCTGTGGTGCCGGTCGCCGTCGACGAGGAGGGCCTGCGGGTCGACGAGATCGACTGCCAGGTCCGCGCGCACGGCCTCGACCCGGCCCGCGTACGCCTGGTCTACGTCACCCCGTCGCACCAGTTCCCCACCGGGTTCATCATGTCCGAGCGGCGGCGACGGGCGCTGCTGCGCTGGGCTCGCGAACACGGGGCCACGGTGCTGGAGGACGACTACCACAACGAGTTCACCTTCGCGCAGGAGCGGTTGCCGTCGCTGGCCGCCGACCCGCAGGACGCCGACGTGGTCTACGTCGGCAGCTTCAGCAAGACCCTCTTCCCCTCGCTGCGCATCGGGTACGCGGTGCTGCCGCCCCATCTCGTCCGGTCGTTCCTGGGCGTCAAGTGGATCACCGACCGGCTGACCCCGACGCTGACCCAGGAGGCGCTGGCGGAGTTCATCGCCTCCGGCGCGTACGCCCGGCACATCGGCCGGATGGACCGCCTCTACCGGCAGCGGCGTGCCCGGCTGCTGGAGGCGCTGTACGAACACTTCGGCGCGGGAGTACGGATCTCCGGCACGGCCGCCGGGCTGCACGTGCTGGTGACCCTGGGCGGCGCGCGCGACGTCGGCGAGGCCGAGATCGTGCGCGCCGCCGCCGCGCGCGGCGTCCGGGTCTACCCGGCCTCGGGCTACTTCGTCACCCGACCGCCGAGCGAGCCGACCTTCCTGATCGGGTACGCGGCGCTGCCCACCGCGAAGATCACCGAGGGAGTGGCGCTGCTGGCCGCCGCGGTACGGGACGTGACGGCTCGGTGAAGCGGGGCCGGTGAAAGCGCGCGCTCTGGGCGTACGGGACGGTGCAGTCGAAGACCGCCTTCGCCGTGCGCCCGTCCGCCGACAGCGACGGGGAGTAGCCGGTGTGCTGACTCGGGTCGAGCGGAAAACCCTCCCGGTCCGGCAGCACGAGCAGGTCCTGGTCGGCCTGGAAGCGGGTGACCATCGCCCACCACAGGTCCTGATCGGACTCGATGTCGACGTCCTCGTCCACGCACAGCACCAGCTTGGCCATCCGGAACTGCTCCAGCACCGCCTCGGCGGCGGCGCGTACCGCGAGGTCGTCGGCCGGGCCGCGCTTGGCCGGCCACTGCAGCACCACCATGAGCTGACCGCCGCCCGCGGTGTGGCAGTGCGCCGCCCGGGCCGGTGTCCCCCGGCGGCGCAGCAGGTCCAGCACCGCGGCCTCCATCCCGAAGCCGAGCAGCACCGACTGCTCGTGGCCGGGCCCGGAGACCGCCTGCAGGATCGGGCTCTCCCGGGCGGTGATCGCGGTGATGCGGATCAGCGGCAACGAGGGATGCGCCCGACCCTGGTAGCCGAGGAACTCCGGCGTCGCCACCGTGCCGTGCGCGCTCTCCGGCACCCGGTCGGCCAGCAACTCGCCCTCGATGACGTACTCGGCGTGCGCGATGAACTCGGCGTCCACGGTGGCGCAGGGCAGCAGCTCCACCGGTTGACCGGCGAGCGCGCCGGCCACCGCCAGCTCGTCGAGGTCGGGCGGGACCAGCGAGGTCGGGCAGCAGGACGACAGCAGCACCGCCGGGCTCAGGCCGAGGTGGATCGCGACCGGCAACGGACGCCCCCGGCGCAGAGCGGCCTGGTGCGCGAGCTCCAGGTCCCGGCCCGGCACCATCCAGATGGTCAACGTGTCGGGCCCCTGCACGCACATCCGGTGCACGGACAGGTTGCGGACCCCGGTGTCCGGGTCGGTGGCGAGCACCGCGCCGAGGGTCAGGTACGGGCCGGCGTCCTCGTCGGTGAGGACCGGCACCGGCAGCGCGGTCAGATCCACCGGCAGCGTCTCGCGCGGCCAGCGGGACGCGTCGGGGGCGGCCACCGGCGGACGGGGTGCGGCCACCGCGGCGAGCAGCCGGTGCGGCAGCTCGGCCGGCGTGCAGCCGAGCAGACCGGAGGCACGCCGGCGGGTGCCGTAGAGGCCCATCAGCACCGCCCGGGTCGGGCCGTGGTCGGGGCGTACCCGGTCGAAGAGCACCGCCGGGCCGGCGCCGGTGGGCGGGGCGGCGGGAGCGCCCGCCCAGCGGGCGTAGTGGGCGGAGACACCGTAGCGGGCGGGCAGCTCCGTGGGGACGCGGACCAGCTCGCCCGGGAGCGGATCGAGGCTGGCCAGGGCGTGCCGCAGGTCGACGGGCGGGCGGTGACTCATCGCTCTTCCGCCCGTGGCACGGCGGCCCGACGCTCCGCCAGCATGTCGAGCTGCATCCGGGTCAGCTCGTCGATGAGCGCCCGGTAGGCGCCGACCGCCACCTCGGGCGGCATGCCGTGCTGGGCGGCCAGGTCGTGCACCCGGTCGAGCACCTGTCGTACCCGGTCGGGTGATCGGACTGTCGCCTCGTCCGTCTTGTGCGCGGTGAGCTCCTGCACCACCCGGGTGCGCTCCGCCAGCAGGGCGATGATCCGCTGGTCGAGCGCGTCGATGGCGACCCGCAGCTCGGCGATCCGGGCCGGGCCGTCGGCGCCGCCGGCCGGGGGGGAGCCGGCCGGCGGCGCGATCGGGTGCTTATCGCTCACGGCTGCGGGACCTGGTCGATCACGAAGACGACCGTGGGCTCCGCGTCGCTGCCCTGGGACCGGTGCTCCTCGTCGTCGGGGATGACGAAGCCCATGCCGGGGCGGCACGGCACCGACCGGTCCCGGAAGTGGATGGTGAACTCGCCCTGCAGGACGTAGCCGGTGTGCCCACGCAGGCACCAGTGGTGCTCGTCGAAACCCGGCGGCAGCTCCAGCAGGCGGAGACGCTGACCTCCGACGTACGAGATCTTGACGCGCCCCTCGGCTCCCGGCTTGTCCCACCTCTCCCACTCGGTGGCCGGGAAATCGATGCCGACCGGCGCGGCGACCTGCTCAGTGGACATTCTCGATATCTCCTCTGGTGTGGACGGTTTCGGTGCGGCGGGGCCGCGGAACACGCTCGTTGCGGTCGCGACGCGGGAGGACCGGACCGCCCTCGACCCCCTGGTGCCGCTTGAGCAGCTGCACCATGTCGAGCATCCGGTGCACCATCCGCTCCAGCGCGTCGACGCCCTCGACGTCGGTCAGGCCGGGAGCGCCGGTGGTGTTGCGCAGCAGGACGGGGAAGCCGCTGCCCACCAGGATCATCCGGTTGAGCAGCAGGTTGTTGACGATCTGGTTGTGCACCGAGGAGTCGCTGTACCGACGCCCGGTGACGATGATGCCGCCGACCTTGTCGGCCAGCGGCCGGGTGAAACGCAGGTAGCCGACGCCCGCCCGCTCGATGAAGACCTGCATGAGGTGGGCGAGGCCGAAGCCGTGCACCGGGGCCGCGTAGATCAGCCCGTCGGCGCTGGCCATCTGCTCCACCAGGGCGGGGACGTCGTCGTCCACCTGGCAGGGCAGGGTACGGCTGTTGCAGTCGCCGCACGGGCTGCACGGCGAGATGCGGTGGTCGCGTAGCGCGATGGTGCGCAGGATCGCGCCCCGTTCGGCGATCAGCTTGCCCGCGTACGCGATGGCGTGGTCGGTGTTGCCACCGGGCCGTTCCGATCCGTTGATGGCGAGGATGGTCGCTGCTTCGCTGTGCAATGGCACCCCCGGTGCTCGTCGCGAAGGGTGGACGCCACGGTGGCGCCCACCCCCTCGCGAGGTCAGTCCGTCAGTTTTCCGGCGAAGTAGTCGATGTAGGCCTGCATGTCGAAGTGGCCGTGCCCGGAGAGCGAGAAGACGATGGCCTTCGACTCGCCCGTCTCCCGGCAGCGCAGCGCCTCGTCCACCGCCACCCGCACGGCGTGGGTGGACTCCGGCGCCGGCACGATGCCCTCGCTGCGGGCGAACAGCACGCCCGCCTCGAAGCAGGCGGTCTGCGGGACCGCCCGCGCCTCGATCAGGTCGATGTCCCGCAGCGCGCTGACGATCGGCGCCATGCCGTGGTAGCGCAGCCCACCGGCGTGGATCGCCGGCGGGTGGAAGTCGTGGCCGAGGGTGTGCATCTTGGCCAGCGGGGTGAGCCCGGCGGTGTCGCCGAAGTCGTAGTCGTAGCTGCCCTGCGTCAGCGACGGGCAGGAGGCCGGCTCCGCGGCGACGAACCGCACCGTCGGGCCGCCGCCCAACTGCCGGCGCAGGAACGGCAGGGCCAGCCCGGCGAAGTTGGAGCCGCCGCCGGCCGCGCCGACCACGATGTCCGGGTAGTCGTCGGCCATCGCGAGCTGGAGCAGCGCCTCCTGCCCGATGATCGTCTGGTGCATCAGCACCAGGTTGAGCACCGAGCCGAGGGCGTACTTGGCGGCGCCGCCGCTGGACATCGCCGCCTCCACCGCCTCGGAGATGGCCAGGCCGAGGCTGCCGGTGGAGTCCGGGTCGGCGGCGAGGGCCGCCCGGCCCGCCTCGGTACGGTCGCTCGGGCTCGGGGTGACCGACGCGCCGAACGTCTCCATCAATCCTCGCCGGTACGGCTTCTGGTCGTAGCTGATCCGCACCATGAAGACCTCGCAGTCGAGGCCGAAGTACGCGCAGGCCATCGAGAGCGAGCTGCCCCACTGGCCGGCGCCGGTCTCGGTGGTCAGCCGCTGCACGCCGTCGAGCTTGCTGTAGTACGCCTGCGGCACGGCGGTGTTCGGCTTGTGGCTGCCGGCCGGGCTGACCCCCTCGTACTTGAAGTAGATGCGGGCCGGCGTGTCGAGGGCCTGCTCCAGGCGGCGGGCGCGCACGAGCGGGCTCGGCCGCCACTGCCGGTAGATGTCGAGCACCGGCCCCGGGATGTCCACGTCCCGCTCGGTGGTGAACTCCTGCTCGATCATGCCGGTGGCGAAGAGGGGTTCGAGATCCGCCGCGGTGATGGGCTCCCGGGTGCCGGGGTGCAGCATCGGGGGCAGTCCCTTGGGCAGGTCGGGAACCACGTTGTACCAGGTCGTCGGAATGTCACTCTCGGGCAGCACGAACTTCGTCGCGGTCATGGCCTCTTCCGATGCGGGGTGGGGTGTCAGGGACTGGCGGTGGCCGGTTCGGCGAGTACCGGCACGGGCCGGACGGCCGGTCGGATCCGCAGCACTGCGAACGCGACCATGCCGACCACCGGGGTCAGCAGGAGCAGCAGGAGAACGGGATGGTGGCCCTGGGTCTGCCAGATGAAGCCAAGACCCATCGGCACGACCAGCCGGGCGGAGCTGAGCACGAAGGCGTTCAGGGCCATGAAGCCGCTGACCCGGTGCTCCGCCACGTGGTCGGCGATGTAGGTGGGCACCACCACCGACGCGATGATCTCGCCGAGGGTCCAGACCACTGTGGAGAGCAGCACGGCGGGCAGTGAGAACGCGAACACCAGGACGGCCATCCCGGTCGACCAGAGCAGGCCCGCCACGATCAGCAGGACCCGGGTCGAGTACGCCTTGATCCGCTTCTCGATCAGCAGGCTGGCGCTGACCACGACGACGCTGTTGATGGTGTAGACCGCCCCGACCAGCGCCACCGACGAGTGCAGCACCGTGGTGACCGCGAGGGGCAGCGTGTATTCCAGGCCGATCAGCGGCGCGACGTAGCAGAACGAGACGAGCACCAGCACCGCCACGTCGATGTCGCGCAGCAGCCCGGCCCGGCCGGTGCTCGCGGCCGACGACGACGTAGCGGCACGTCGGGTGTCCGCCGGCACGAAGAGCCAGATGGTGGTCGCCGCGAGCAGCCCGAGCAGGATGTTCCCGGCGAACATCAGCTGGTAGGAGAAGGCCGCCGCGAACCCGCCGAGCAGCGGGCCGACGCCCATGCCGAGGTTGTTGGCGAGGTAGCTCACCGTGTACGCGAAGGGCCGCTCACCGGGCTCGGTCAGGTCGGCGATCAGCGTGTTCGCCGCCGGGGAGAACATGCCCATCCCGACCAGCGCGACGAAGAGCAGCACCGCGTACGTCCAGGTGGGACCGTCGACCAGGGCGAGACCCAGGTAACCGGCCGCGTTGAGCAGCAGACTCGACACCAGCGCGGCGCGTCGGCCGGCCCGGGCGCAGACCGGGCCGCTGAGCAGGCTGCCGGCGAGCAGGCCGGTGCTGCCGACGGAGATCAGCACGCCCGCCTCGCCGGTGCTCAGGTGCCGGCTCTGCACGAGGTAGACCGCGAGCAGCGGGAACACGAACATGCCGGCCCGGTTGATGAAGGAGGCGTAGACAAGCATCCGCAGCGGGCGCGGCAGGGCCCGGAACCGGGTCAGCCACATGACGGCTCCCCCACCGGCTCGGTGCGCACCTCGAAGGAGTCCCGGATGACCTTGAACCGAGCGCGGACGTCGTCGAAGTCACGCCCCTCGCAGACGTACCAGCCGAGCACGTCGTTGGAGGCGGTCGGCTCGGCGAGCACGTCCCCGACCGCCTTCCACACGTCCGCGTCGCGCACGGCGTCCAGCGCCCGCAGCTCGTCGGCAGTGGTGATCGCCGTGATCCGGCCGTACCTGTCGGAGCACAGGTATTCGGTGCCGATCTCCGGGCCGAGGGTCGCCGCCGGCACGTGCTCCGGGTCCAGTTCCAGGCGGCACCACTCCCCCGCCAGGTTGATCCCCCGACCGGCCTGGATGGCGGGGACGATCGAGCCGCCGCCGGCCCGGGCGGCCGCCTCGCCGAAGACGACCTCGCCGTCGTCGCGGAGGAAGAACTCCACGTGCGCCACGCCGGTACGCATCCCGAAGCCGCGCAGCACTGTGGCGCTGGCGGCCAGGATGCGCCGCTCCGCCGGGGTCAGACCGTGCTTGCGGGAGACCGTGCCGCCGGGCTCGTCGCGGAACTCCAGGACCGAGTACGTGTAGCGGGAGAGCTGCTCGAAGACCACCTCGCCGTCGCGCAGCAGCGAGTCGACGTGGTACTCGGCGCCCCGGACGTACTCCTCCACCCGGTAGTCGTGCCGGTCGTCGGCGACCAGCGGCCACACCCGGGCCAGGTCCTCGGTGGAGTCCACCCGGTGGGTGTCGCCGCAGGCCCAGCCGGCGTACGGCTTGATCACCACCGGCCAGCCCACCTCGGCGGCGAACTCGGCGACCGCCCCCACCGTCTCGGGGCGACACGAGCGGGCCACCGGCACGCCCAGCTCGGTGGCCCGGCGGTGCATCACGTTCTTGTCCCGGAAGGTCAGGGCCTCCTCCGGGTCGAGGCCGTCGATGCCGTTGTCGCGCCTGCAGTACGCGGCGGTCAGCACGTCACCCTCGAAGAGCGGGAAGATGCGTCGCACCTGATGCGTGGCGACGATCGTCGCGACTACCGAGCGGACGGCAGCGGTGTCGTCGAGGTCGGCGTGGTAGCAGGGCAGGCCGGCGGCTTCCGGGGCGGGCTGCCCGGTCGGCAGCAGCACCACTGTGGTCACGCCCAGCTCGGCGGCGGCGGCGACAACGCTGCGGAACTGGGCCGCGTACCGGCCGGCCGCCGGCCGGTAGATCACCAGGATCGCGCGGTTCACGGACGGCTCCCCTGGTGGTTGCCGGCGGGGCTGAGCGGCCCGGCGGTACGCAGGACGGCGCTTGTCGTCCCCACGTCGAGCACCGCCTCCTGTCGCGGGGCGTCGGACTCCTCGTCGAGGGCGGCGGCCAGCCGGGCCAGCGCGTCCACCACCTCCGCCCGGCCGCCGGGGTGGGCCGACTCGACGGTGAGCAGCAGCCGGTGCCGGCCGAGGTCGGTGCGGACCAGGTGTCCCTGCCGCCAGTTCCACCGCCGGGAGTGGGCCCGCCCGTCGCCGTCGGCGTAGACGACCTCGCCCGGCTCGGGTCGCTCCGGAGCGTCGGGCACCCCGAGCGGCAGGAAGGTCTCGGTGCCGTCGGCCGGTCGGACGACGAGGTCGGTGATGCCGTCGACCGCGCACGAGGCCACCGGCAGCGCCGCGCCGAGCGAGACGGCGTTGCAGAGGTCGACCAGGGCGTTGATCCGCGGCAGTCGGTCGCCCTTGGCGACCCGTCGGGCGATCGACTCGGCGGCGCAGGGGAACCGGTTCGGGTTCACCCCCACCGTCCGGTACGCCTCCCGCCACGCGGCGATGCCCGGCAACTCGGCCACCCCCGCCTTGTCCAGGTCGGCCGCGTGCAGCGCGTCCTCGGCGGCGGTCAGCAGCGCCGACACGCGGGGAGGCGCCGGGGCGACCTCGACCGCCGGCAGGGCGAGCACGCCGAGGACGTAGTCCGGCACTGCGGTCAGCACCCGGTCGTCGATGCGGACGGTGAGGGTGTCCGCACCGTCGCTGAGCTGGGTCATCGTGATCCTCGTGAGGTTCGGGTCCGATTGTCGGTCCGACCGTACGCAGCGCTGTGACCACTCGGTGTGGCCAATCCGGGGTGATCCGGTGTGGCCAATCCGGCGGTCGGTGGCTGGTCGTCGCGACGGCCGGCACGGGCCCGCGCGCCGAGCAGCGTGGTGCCCACCGCCAGGACGCAGAGCGCGGCGCCGACCGGCCCGAGCAGGTCGAGGGCGTCCTCGCCGCCGTGGCGCAACAGCCGGTTGCCGAGGAAGCCGCCGAGGGCGATGCCCACGAACGTCGCCGAGGAGTTGAGGGACAGCAGCAGCGGCCCGGAGGTCGGCGCGATCGTGAAGAGCCGGTGCTGCTGGGCCGGCTGCGTGGCCATCGCGGTGACGCCCCAGGCCGCCATGGCCAGCGCGGCCGGAAGCAGCGCCTGCCGGGTCAGCGGCAGCGTGACCAGCACCAGGGCGAGCCCGGTGATCGAGACCACCAGCACCGGCAGGCCACCGAAGCGGTCGGTGGCCCGCCCGCCGAGCACCGTCCCGGCGACCGCCGGCACACCGAAGACGAGCAGCAGCACCGCGAGCAGCGTCCCGTCGCTGTCGGTGGCCGGCGCGAGCAGCGCCCCGACGTACGTCAGGGCGAGGTAGCCGCCGGTCATGAAGAGCGCGGTGGTGAGCACCGCCAACCCGACGCGGCTCTCGCGGGCCGGGGCGAGCCGGGCCGCCAGCGACGGGCCGGGCGGCAGCGCCAGCTGAGGCAGGCCGACCAGCACCGCCACCGCGCAGGCGGCGCCGAGGGCGGCGAGCAGCCAGAAGGTGGCCCGCCACTGCAGGTCGGCGGCGAGCCAGGTGCCGAACGGCACCCCGACCACGGTGGCCGCGGAGAGGCCGCCGAGGACCACGGCCATGGCCCGGCCGCGCCGCTCGGGCGGGGCCAGCGCGGCCGCCGAGGCGGTGGCGGCGGGGACGTAGAGCGCGGCGCTGACCGCCGTGAGGACCCGGGCCAGCAGCAGCAACGGCAGGTCGGGGGCGAGCGCCGAGGCGACGTTGCCCACTGTGAACCCGACCAGCGAGATCACCAGCACGGTACGCCGTTCCAGCCGGCCGGCCAGCGCGCCGAGCACCGGGGCGGCGACGGCGTACGCGAGGGCGAAGACCGTGCTCACCCACCCGGCCGAGGCGACGCTCACCCGCAGCGTGCGGGCCACCTCGGGGAGCACCCCGGCGACGACGAAGGTGTCGGTGCCGATGGCGAACGCCCCGACGGCGAGCAGCGGGACGACAGGAACGGACCGCCGCATCACGCGACTCCCGCCGGCTGCCCGGCGCGGTAGCGGGTGGCGTCCCCGGCGACCACCCGGCCGCCCAGCAGCACCAGCTCGATCGCCTCCGGCCGGCCCAGCACCGTGATGTCCTCGGCCGGGTCGCCGTCGGTGACCACCAGGTCGGCCAGCCGGCCCGGCTGCACCGTGCCCGCCTCGTCGCCCCGACCGGCCAGCCGCGCGCCGTTGGCCGTGGCCCAGGTCAGCACCACCGGCGCGGGAATGCCGGCCATGCTCACGTAGGTCTCCAGCTCCTCGGCGTACCGGCCGTGCGGGGTCCAGGCGAAGCCGAAGTCGTCGCCGGCCACGATCGGGATCCCCATCTGCACCATCAGCGGCAGGATGCGCAGGGTGTTCTCCACCTCGGCCTGGAATTCCAGGGTCTCCAGGTACTCCGGGGTCTTGCCGTGCCGGGTGCCGTCGGTGAGCAGCCGGTACGGCTGGTGCAGGCTCGGCACCACGAAGATGCCCCGCTCGGCGATCGCCTCCAGGGCCGCGTCGTCGGCGTAGGTGGCGTGGTCGATCACGTCGACCCCGGCGGCGATGGCGTTGCGGATGCCGCCCAGCCCGCGCGAGTGGGCCCGGATGCGGACCCCCCGCTCGTGCGCCGCCCGCGCCGCGATCACCAGCTCCTCGGCGGTGAACAGCAGCTCGTGGGAGCGGCCGTTGGGGAACGTGTCGTCGCCGGTGGAGAAGACCTTGATGATCTCCGCGCCCTGCTTGACCTCGGTGTCGACGTACTCGATCAGCTCTTGCGGGGTGTCGGCCAGCCGCATGAGGTCGCTCGGGATGCGTTGCTTGACCGCCGGGTTGCGGCGCTCCGGCGGACCGGACACCATCAGGTCCCGGCTGCACGGGGTGATGCGCGGACCGGGCAGCCGGCCGGCGTCGATCGCCCGGCGCAGCGCCATGTCGATGCCGGCCACCGAGCCGGCGCCGACGAAGGCGGTGTAGCCGAGGCGCAGCATCGCCGCCGCGTTGGCGGCGGCCCCGAGGGTCACCTCCGGGATGCTGTACTTGAACAGCATCTCCCGACCGTCGAGCACGTTCAGGTACGCGATGTGGGTGTGGCCGAGCGTCATGCCCGGCATGACCGTCCGACCGTCGAGGTCCAGGACGTCGACGCCCGGGTCGTGCAGGGGCGCCTGCGCCTCGGGTAGCACGGCCACGATGCGCTCGCCGTCGAGCAGCACGCTGTGGCGCGGCCGGGAGGGCACCCCCAGTCCCTCCTGGACTGTGGCGCAGTGCAGCAGCATTCGTCGGGACACGAGGCGTCTCTCCGGTTCTCTCGGTGTCTGGTCTCAGCGGCGGCCGAACAGGGTCCACACGATCTCGGCGCCCGGGCGGCGGGCCACCCACCGCAGGCCGTGGCGCTCGACCCCGGGCGCGTTGGTCACCGCGAGGTCGGCGCCGCCGGCGGCGAGGATCTCGGCGGCGTGCTGGGTGGAGTCGGCGTCGACCCACCGCACCGACCGGTCCCGCAGGGCCGGTGGCGCTAGGTCGGTGAAGATCCGCCGGACCTCCCAGAGGGCGGCCACGGCGAGCTGACCCCCGGAGGCGTCCGGGTCGCGGTCCGGCTGGGCCGCGATGCCGTACTCCGGGGTGGCCTGGGCGAAATAGGCCTCCAGCCGCAGGTCCCGGTGCCAGTGAAAGCGGGTGAGGCCCTGATAGGCGCTCGGCACGAGGGCCTGGTCGACCCGCCGGTCCACCAGCGCCGCGAGCACCGCGTCGAAGGTGTCGGACAGCTCGACGCGCAGCCCGTGCCGCTCGGCGAGGAACACCGCGGTCAGGTGGCTGGACGTCCCGGGCGGGCCGAGCGTGGCCAGCGTGGTGCCGGGCCGGCTCGCCCAGCCGTCCACCACGCTGTGCCAGCGCCGCCCGTACGCCTCGGCGAGCGGCCCGGGCAGCGCCGGCACCCGCTCGTCGGCGACTGTCTCAGGTGGTGTAGCCACGGTTGCCCGCCATCCGCTGCGCCACCTGGGTCTCGTGGTCGGCCTCGACCCGCCGGTCGACGATCCGGGCGGCCTTCCAGCTCACGAAGGCGCCGGTGCTGACGATCGGGTCGAGCCCGTCGGTCAGCTCCACCTCGACGGGTACGCCGAGCGCGGCGGCGGCCCGCTCCCGGACGCCGTCGGCCACCCCGGCGGGGTCGTCGACGAGTTCCTTGAGCAGTTCCAGGCGGACGGTCAGCCGGTCGCCCCCGGCCGCCGGGTCGTGGTCGATCACCACCTGGTAGCCGCCGGAGCCGGTGACCCCGGTCAACACGGCCGTCTCGACCTGGCCGGCGGTGAAGCGTCGACCGCCCAGCTCGATGCGGTCCAGCGTCCGCCCGACGATCTGCACGAGGTCGCCGGCCATCTCGCAGTCACAGTCGGACGCCTCGACGATCACCGCGTCGCCGGTGCGGTAGCGGACCAGCGGCTTCACCCCGTCGATCAGCATGGTGACGGTGAGTTCCCCGCTGCCGCGCGGGCCGTGCGACGCGCCCGTCTCCGGGTCCACCACCTCGATGAGGTAGTTGGTCTGGGAGAGGTGCATCCGCTTGTTGCGGCAGGCGGTGGCGATGACGAACGCCTCCTGCGAGCCGTACAGGATGTTGTAGACGTTCGCGCCCCAGACGGATTCCAGGTTTCGGGCCAGCGCCGGGGTGCACATCTCGCCGGTGACGAAGAGCAGCTTGACGGCGAAGTCCTCGCGCAGCCGGTAGCCGTAGTGCTCGGCCGCCTTGGCGAGCATCATGGCCACACCCGGCGTGCAGCAGACGACCTCCAGCTCCAGGTCCTTCATGAGCTGCAACGCCTTGGCGAACCCGATCACCGGCGAGTACGGCCAGATCTTCGCGTTGAGCGAGCCGACGTTGCGGGCGATGTCACCGAGGGTGTCGCCGAAGGAGTGCACCTCGGTCGGGCCCATCAGCCCGATCCGCGGCGGGTGGTCGCCGAAGTGGTGGCGGAAGATCGACGCCCAGGACTCGGTGACGTGGGCGTTGCTGGCCACCACCTCCCGACCGTCGCGGGGGCACGGTGTCGCGCGGCCCGTCGTGCCTGTCGTCTCGTAGAAGAAGACCCCGTCGGCCAGCGGTCGGCTGAGCACGTCGAGCATCTCCTCGCGCAGGTGCGTCTTCGTCGTGAAGGGCAGCCGGTCGAGGGTCGCCGGGGTGATCGTGGCGAGGTCCACGTCGGCCAGGTGCCGGGCGTAGAACGGCGACCCGGTCGTCACCTGGTCCAGGACCGTGCGCAGTTGGCGTTCCCGCCACGCGTCCAGGTCGGCCGGGTCGAGGGTGCGGTCGTAGAAGGCCTTGTGCAGGGCCAGGTAGTCGACGGCGAAGTCGGCCGCCGGTCCAGTGGTCGGAAGCCACATGGTCGGGATCCTCTCCAGGGGTGCGCCGGCTGCGGTGCGATCGGCGCTCGGGCGGTGACGCGACTCAGTGCAGGCCGCCGTTGACGTCCACCACAGTGGCGGTGACGTAGCTGCTGGCCGGGTCGGCGAGCCAGGCGACGGCCGCGGCGATCTCGGCCGGTGTGCCGAACCGGCCGACGGGGATCCGGGCCCGGTAGTCGTCCTGACGCTGCGCCGGAATCCGGGCGGCCATCGGGGTCTCGACCAGGCCGGGAGCCACCGCGTTGACCCGGATGCGGTGCTCGGCGAGCGACCGGCCGAGGCTGTGGGTGAGCGCGATGCAGGCGCCCTTCGACGCCCCGTACGCGGCGTCCGGGCTGCCGGACTGCCCGCTGATCGAGGCGACGTTGACCACCGTGCCCGGCCGGCCGGCGCTGATCAGGGCGCGGGCGAACGCCTGCGTGCAGAAGAACGCGGCGCCCACGTTGACGTCGAACACCTGCGCGTACGTCTTCGGGTCGTAGTCGAGAAAGTCGCGGGCGTGGTAGACCCCGGCGTTGTTCACCAGCACCTCGGGCAGGCCGTACCGCTCGCGGATGTCCGCGAAGAGCCGCTCGACCTGTTCGGGCACTGCCACGTCGGCGACCAGCGAGGCGTACGCCGCCGGGTCGCCGCCCGGGTCGACGTCGACGCCGAGCACGCGGTGCCCGGATGCGGTCAGGGCCGCCGTCACGGCCCGGCCGATGCCGCCGGCCGCCCCGGTGACCACGGCGAGGGGTGCCGACCGGTCGGTCATGACGATCCCGCCGTCAGCGCCGGCGACGCGCTGCGCAGGAAGTTGTCGAACAGGCGCAGCCCGTCCTCGGTGAGCACGCTCTCCGGGTGGAACTGCACCCCCTCGACCGCCAGGGCCCGGTGTCGTACCCCCATCACGTAGCCGTCGTCGGACGACCGCGCGGTCACGTGCAGGGCCAGTGGCGCCGGGTCCGCGACGATGAGCGAGTGGTAGCGGGTCACGGTGAGCGGGGCGGGTGCGCCGTCGAAGACCCCTCGACCGTCGTGCGTGACGACGCTGGTCTTGCCGTGCATCAGGTGCCGGGCGACCGCGACGGTCCCCCCGTACGCGAGGCCGATCGCCTGATGTCCGAGGCAGACGCCGAGCAACGGGACCTGGCCGGCGAAGGCGTGCACCAGCTCCACGTGCCCGGACTCGGCGGGATGACCCGGCCCGGGGCCGAGCACCACCGCGTCCGGTCGCAGGGCCGCGAGCTGGTCGCTGGTCCGCGTCCGGGAGCGGACCACGACGGTCCGCGCGCCGAGCGTCCGCAGGTACTGGTCGATGATGTGGGTGAAACTGTCGTACGCGTCGACGAGCAGGACCTTCACGACAGCAGCTCCGCACCGGTCAGGGCCCAGAAGGTGGCGTTCATCTTGGCCAGCGTCTCGCGCCACTCGTCGCCGGGTGTGGAGTCGGCCACCACTCCGGCGGACGCCTGGGTGCGGTAGCGCCGGCCGTCGTGCACGGCGGTGCGGATGCAGAGCGCGAGCACGGCGTACCCGCGGACGTCCACCAGGCCGACGGCGCCCGCGTAGACGCCCCGGGGCTCGTCCTCCAGGCCGTCGATGATCTCCATCGCCCGCAGCTTCGGCGCACCGGTCATGGTGCCCGCCGGAAAGGTGGCGCAGATCGCCGCCCACACGTCGGCGTCGTCGGCGAGCTGGCCGGAGACGGTGGAGACCAGGTGGTGCACGTACGCGAACGGCTCGACGTCGAACATGGAGTCGACGCTGAGCGTGCCGGGCACACAGACCCGGCCGATGTCGTTGCGGCACAGGTCGACAAGCATGACGTGCTCGGCCCGTTCCTTCTCGCTGGCCGCCAGTTCGGCCACCCGTCGGCGGTCGGCCTGGGGGTCGGTGGCCCGGGGCGCGGTGCCGGCGATCGGGCGCATCGACAGCCGGCCCTGTTCGATGCGCAGGAACAGCTCCGGGCTCGCGCCGATGACGGTCTGGCCGGCCCACGGGGTCAGGTACATGTACGGCGACGGGTTGCGGTGGCGCAGCCGTCGGTAGACCTCCAGCGGCGTGAGCGTGGTCTCCACGTCGATGCGGTGGCCGATCTGGATCTGGTAGCTGTCCCCCACCTCGATGTGGCGCAGGCACTGCTTCACCCGGGCGGCGAACGTCTCCTCGTCGACGGTGTCCCGCACCAGGCTCGGCGGCGGGGCGGCCGGCACGTCCAGGTGGCCGTCGGCCGGCCCGGGAAGGTCCGGCAGCCGGGCGGCGGCGTCGTCCCGCGGCAGGTGCGGGCCGGAGGCGGAGAGCTGGCGCACCGTGCCGGCGCGCAGGTCCCACCAGACGGTGTGCCGGAACAGCGCGAGTGTGCAGCGTGGGATGTCGTCGACGACCCGGTCGACGGAGAGTTCGTCCATGTCCCGCGCGGCCTCGTACGCCAGGGTGGTGAGGAAACCGAAGGCGAAGCTGTCGACGGGGACTGTGGTGCGGACCGCGAACGCCCGCTGCACGGCCCGGACGGCGGCCCACACCTCGCTCGGCCCGGCGACCGGCCAGATCCGCTGGGCGGCGAGGCGCCGGACCGGCTCGCCCAGCACGGCGGTCAGCACGGCGGCCAGGGCGTCGCCGAGCGCACCCTCGGCGGTCACCTCCAGCCGGTCGGCGATGAACCGCACCTCGGCGAGAAGGCCCCAGCCGACGGCCGCCGCACACCGGTCCTGCGCCGGACCGTCCAGGCTTTCGAAGAGATACAGATCGTTGTCAGCGCAACTTTCCGCGAGTGCCGTATAGAGCGACAATGGATCGATCGACGGCAGTGTGACAGATGTCACCTCTACGGGAATTGAGTTGGTCAATGGTGTATGCGCCACCGCCATCGAATGCGACCGGATGGGCCACGTGGCGAGTTCGGTTGACAATAGGGACACTTGCGGAACCCCCTCTGAACAGCCCGATTTCCGCGCCACCGTTGGCGCTGACCCCGCCGATGACACGGCAGGTCGGACCCTTCCCCCCAGACGAAAGGACTCGCACGACCACTCCGACACCGGCGACGAAGGCGTCCGCATTGGACATTCTCGGAACGTACGCCCTGATTCGCCGGTCAGTGAGCGGTTGCGCGCCCGGCCAACACTTTCCACAGGCACGGATCACGCTGTCCATACCACTTCGGCGATCTCGGAGCGGACCACTTGTCACTGAATCTAAGCCTGTCAATAGACGCCCAATCACGTGAAACGCTGGCGGTGCAGCTCCGTAACGCATTTCGTACGCAGATCGAGGAGGGCACACTGCGTCCCGGCACGCGCGTGCCGTCGAGCCGGCAACTCGCCGCCGATCTCGGGGTGTCCCGCAGTGTGGTCGTCGAGGCGTACGAACAGCTCTGCGCCGAGGGGTACCTCGTCTCCCAGCACGGCTCGGGCACGTCCGTGGCGGCGGCACGTGCCGACGTCGGCTCGGCGCTCACCCCGGACGACCGCGCGCCCGCGGCTGCGGTCCACGACCTGCGCACCGGCGGGCTGCACGACTCCACCTTCCCCCGCCAGGACTGGATCCGGGCGGTCAGCGCGGTTATCACCTCGGCCGGCCGCCGCGAGCTGGGGTACGCCCCACCGTCCGGCCTGCCCGTCGTCCGGCACACCCTCGCCGGCTACCTGGGCCGGGTACGCGGCGTCCGCACCCGACCCGAACACCTCATGATCACCTCAGGCTTCGCGCAGGGCCTCGCGCTGCTCTGCCGCGAGCTGCGCGACCGGGGCCACGACACGATCGGGGTGGAGGATCCCGGGCACCCGGGCGAGTGGGAGTTCATCGCCGAGGCCGGACTGTGTCCGGTGGGCATCCCGGTGGACGGCGACGGCATCCGGGTCGACGCGCTGGCCGCGAGCGGGGTCCGCGCCGCGCTCGTCACCCCGGCCAGCCAGTTCCCGACCGGGGCCACGCTCAGCGCGCAACGCCGGGCGCACCTGGTCGCCTGGGCGCAGGAGGTGGACGGCTACCTCATCGAGGACGACTTCGACGCCGCCCTGGTCGCCCCGGCGCAGCGGATGCCGGCGCTGCAGAGCCTGGCACCGGACCGGGTGATCTACGCCGGCAGCGCCAGCAAGGTCCTCGCCCCGGCACTGCGCCTCGGCTGGCTGGCCACCCCGCCCGACCTGACCACACGCGTCGAGCGGATCCGCGCCGGCTGGGACATCGGCTGCTCCGGGCTGGAGCAACTCGCCCTCGCCCGGCTGATCGACACCGGCGCGTTCGACAGGCATCTGCGCCGACTCGGCGCCGACGTGCGGAAACGCCGTCAGACGGTCCAGCAGTTCGTCTCCCGCCACCTGCCCGACGTCACAGTCCTCGGTCCGAACGGCGGGCTCCAGGCGTACCTGGTGCTGCCGGCGCGGTGCGCCGAGGAGGCGTTGGTGCAGGCGGCCCGCCGCCGGTCGGTGCTGGTGCGCGGCGGCCGCTTCTACGCCCTCCGCACGGACGTCCGGCCGCCGGCGCTGGTCGTCGGCTACGCCGGGGTACGCGGCCCCGAGCTGGGCCGCGGCCTGGCCGGGATCGCCGCGGCGTACCGGGAGACGATCGGCGGCAGCGGTTCGTGAAGCGGTAATGCGCTTGGTTCAGGCGGCCGGCTCCGGCAGAGTGCTCCGGTGACCGCACGGGGCCTGGACATCGACGGAACCATCGCGCGCGAGGGCTCGCTGGGGCAGGTCCCGGCGGCGTTCGTCGACGTCGTCGCTGCGGCACGCGCGCGGATCGTCGACTCCTTCGGCGACGGTCGACTGCACAGCGCCTACCTCTACGGCAGCATCCCGCGCGGCACCGCCAGACCCGGGATCTCCGATCTCGACCTGCTGCTCGCGCTGCACGCGGAGCCGACCGACGCGGACCGACGGCATGCGGAGCGGATCGAGCAGGCCCTCGACGAGTCCTTCGCCCAGATCGACGGCGCGGGCATCCTGCTGTTCAGCACACGCACCCTGCTCAGCGAGCTGGAGCGCCACGACCTCGGCTTCTTCGTCGCCTGCCTGTGCACTTCCCTGCTGGGCGACGACCTCGCCGACCAACTCCCCCGTTACCGGCCCACCCCGTTGCTCGCCCGCGAGACCAACGGCGACCTGTCACTCGCGCTGGCGCCCTGGCGCCGCCAGGCCGCCGAGGCGGAGACCGACGACCAACGCAAGGTCCTGAGCCGGCTCGTCGCCCGTCGCGTCGTCCGGACCGGATTCACGCTGGTCATGCCTCGCTGGGGCGGCTGGACCAGTGACCTCACGGAGTCCGCCGGCGCGTTCGGGTCCTACTATCCCCAACGTGCCGGGCAGATGCGCAGGGCTGCCGTCGTGGGTCGCGCACCGTCGCCGGACCCGGCCGTCCTGCACGAGCTCATCGACGACCTCGGGCCGTGGCTCGCGACCGAGTACGCGGCCGTGCACGGCGAGAAGACCGACCGCCCCGGACATCATGCGGCGCCGGCGCCTGGTTCAACCGCCGCCGATTCCTGAGGCCGGTGCCCGGTACCGCGGGGTCAGCGTGGTGATGCCGTGACCGATCGCGGCCGATCCGACACCGTGTCGGCCCTGCCGCGCCACCAGCGGCGCGACGCCAGCGCGGCCAGCCCAGCGCCGGCGGCGTTGAGCAGGACGTCGTCCACGGACGTCACCCGGTCCAACCGCAGGACGTACTGCGCGGCCTCGACCAGGACCGAGCAGCCCGCGGCGAGCACCAGGATCCGTGGTACGGACGCCAGTGCCGCGAACCGCAGCGGCGCGAAGAATCCCAACGCCGCGAACACCAGCAGGTTGCCGACGACCTGACCCGTCAGCGTCAGCAGCCCTCCGTCGGAGAAGATGGTGAACAGGTCACGGAGCGGCACCAGGCTCAGCCGCCCGGGAACAGCACCCGCCCGGGAGCCCGGCAACATGATCATCCAGACCCACGGCAGCGTCCCGTACACGATGCCGACCTCTGCCAACGACGTCCGCCACGCCCGCGGGGCGCCGTTCGCACGTCGACGGCGGGCCAGCGCCCACACCGCCAGCGCGGCCAACGGCAGTGCGGCCACCGTGAGGAGCACCACGCCGGTGAACGAGCCGACCCAGCCGTGCCACCCCTCGATCACCACCCGGGCACCATAGCCGCCTGGCCACCGCGACGCCGCCAGGCGTCCGCGGCCTACCGGGAGACGACCGGTTGATCAGTCGGCACGGCGGGCGCGGGTCGGCTCGCGCACCATGAACACGTCCACCGGGTCCTCGGTCTCGACGGTGAATCCGTGCCGCTCGTACAGCCGCCGGGCCGGGCTGCCCCGCAGCACGTTCAACCGGACCCGGACGCCGTCACGGTCACACCGTTCGAGCAGTCCGCGCAGCACTGCCGCGCCGATGCCGCCGCCCTGTACGTGGGGAGCAAGGTAGAAGTGCTCCAGCCAGCGCACGTCGTCGGCCGGGCGCAGCGACACGCAACCGGCGAAGGCGCCGCCCACCTCGATCACCCAGGTGTGCGCGGGCGCGAAGCCGTCCCGCAGGCGTTGCCGCACCCGCTGCTCGTCGTAGCGCCCGAGCCGTTCCAGATCCGCCCGCAGCACCACGGACCGCAGCTCGGCCACGGCCTCGACGTCCGCTGCCGACGCCTGCCGCATCGCCCAGTCCCCCATGATCGCCAGGCTACGACGTGACCCGTCGCGTCGTACCGGCCCCTCAGGTGGCCCGGACCGCCTCGATGATCGACTCGGCGACCTCACTCGGCCGGGCCACCGCCATCGCGTGCGAGCCACCGACGATCTCGCGCTGGCCGCGCGGGGCGGCCCGCTCGGCCATGAACCGGTGCACGGCGGCCGGGATGTTCATGTCGGCGTCGCCGAACACGAACCAGCTGGGCAGGGACCGCCAGGCGGGCTCGCCGGTGAGTCCGTCGCTCAGGGCCTGCTCGGTGATCGGGCGCTGGGTACGGGCCATCAGCGCGGCGACGTCGTCCGACGAGTCCGCGGCGAACTGCGCGTGATAGGCGTCCTGGCCGATCGCCACCTCGTTGCCGCCGGTCGACAGCGGGTACTGCACCAGGGTGTCGGCGAGCGTGCTGCCGGGGAACTTCCCGGACAGCGCCAGCGCCGATTCGCCGGTGTCCGGGGCGAAGGCGTTGACGTACACGAGGGCCCGCACCGAGGTGTCGCCCGCCGCGGCCTGCGTGATCACCATGCCGCCGTACGAGTGGCCGACGAGGACTACCGGGCCGCCGATCCCGTGTGCCACGTCCCGCACGTACGCGGCGTCGCCCGCGACGCTGCGCAGCGGGTTCGCGGCGGCCACCACGTTGTACGCGGCGCCCAGCCGCTCGATCACACCGTTCCAGCTCGCCGACTCGGCGAACGCGCCGTGCACGAGGACGATGGTGGGCTCCGGATCGGGCATGACACGCGCTCCCTTGCTCCGTGACAGTGGTCATCCGCCGGCCGCGCCGGCACGCCTGATTACCCGTTCGGCGACCGCGAAACGTGCCATCTGAGCGCAGGCTCCCATGCTGTGCCGACCGGCTGCTCCGGCGCCGTAACCGGCTTGTGCCCGGTGGGGAGGGCTCCTTCCCCGTTGCCCGTGACCGAACTGCGAACGCCGCGACTGTGGCGCGCAACCTGGGCGAACGGTGGTCCGTCCTGGCTCGGGCCCGCGGGGGCCGCCAGCGCTGCGGACTATCGCTAGAGTGGGACGCCGGCCAGTGCTGTCAACAATGGCTGTCAGGAGAGCGTGTGGCCGTACGGGTTGTTAGTTCGATGCCGGGCGATCCCTCGTATCCGGTCGAGGTGTTGTACGACGGGTGGAGGATATGCGCCTCCAACGCGGAGGAAGCCCTTGGCCTGATCGTTGAGGGATACCGGGACATCACGCCTGGACCCGCGCGGATGCAGGCGCGACTCGCGCTGGCGCTCCGGGCCCGGACTATGGTGCAGACGCTGCTCAATGCCGGTGAACTCTTCGACCAGAGCACGGACGAGCAGCGGCAAGTTCTGCTGGCGCGGCAGGACGCGCCGGCGCCGCGCGTCGAGGTGTGGGGCGGCGTCGTACCCCTGGTGTTGGTGACCTCGTTCTACCGGCCGCTCGGGGACCGAGACCAGCCACGCGTGGCCGGGCCTGGTCAGGTCTGGTGGATCGATCCGCACACTTCCGGGTCTCTTCTGCGGACGCTTCACCAGGCGCGATGGCTTGACCTCACGCGGATGGAGGCGAGCTCGGATGATCAGGACGGCGCCTACCGCAATCTTGGCTCGAACGGCGCTGCTGGCTACTGGTGGCGCCCCTGTGATGCAGGTGTGGGCGCGTGACGGTCGATCACGCACTGGTGGTGCCGACAGACCAGCAGATCCGGGCACTGCACGAGCGGTACGCGCCGAACGAGGAAGCCTTCGATCTGGTCTACACGCACTGCCAGATCATTTGCGCCGTGGCTGAGCAACTCCTCGAAAGGCACCCTTGGCCCCTGAACGTCGATCTGGTGCGGGCGGGAAGTCTGCTGCACGACATCGGTGTCTACCGCCTCTACGATGCGACGGGGCAGCTCGATCACGAGAACTACATCCGTCATGGGGTGCTGGGGCATGCGCTCCTGCGCGATGCCGGACTTCCCGAACTGATCGGCAGGTTCTGCTCTCACCACACCGGCGTCGGGCTCACCCGTGAGGACGTGCTGCAGCAGCGCCTGCCGCTACCGGTGGGTGACTACCTGGCCGATACGGCGGAAGAGCAGTTGGTGACGTACGCCGACAAGTTCCACAGCAAGACGACGCCGCCCACGTTCGTGACCAGCTCCTCCTACGTTGCTGGTCTGCGGCGGTTCGGTGAGGACAAGGTGGCCCGGTTCGCGGCGTTGGTGAAGAAGTTCGGTGAGCCGGACCTGCTGTCACTGTCCCGTAGCTATCAGCAGCCGCTGATCTGAGTCATCGGCCAATGGCTGCTGATGTCGGGTCTCTACCGGCGCCTGCCGAGGTTAGGGTCCGGACCTTGGGTGTGCCCCGGCCTGGACGATCGGCTATCACCGCCCCGCCCTGATGTGGCCTGTGGCGTGGATCGCTGGGGCGGAAATGCGAGGGCAGCCAATCTTGCCGGCGTGTTGGTCCGCTGCGTCTCGCTGCGGGGCTGAAAGGTGATGATGCTGGAGATGGGCCGGCCGCTGTCGGGCACCCAGACAAAGTCGCTCTCGGCAGCCTTCGGCCAGCGAAGGTAGTGCCGGTTGCCAAAACTGGTGAGCTCCCCGTCCACGGCTGCCCACATCTTGGCCGTTTGGCCCCCGTCGATGAAGCAGCCCCAGCGGAAGCCCGAGTCAGCCGCGATGGAGTCTCGTGCTTCCTGCGGGGTAGCGCCCTGGAAGACAGGGGAGCCCGGACGGCCGTCGAACAGCCGTAGGTGGGTTCGGCCCACGCGGTCCTCGAAGACCGCCATCCGGGCCCTCCGGCTGGGCGCGAACGGCGGTACGACATCGAGCGATCGGTCCGTGTTGATGGGATGCGCTGCGAAGTCGGCGACGTCCAATGATGGCCCCACGGTTGCGGCAGAGTCAGGAAACGTCTCGGCGTGCAGCTCGCCGATGCTGCGAACTTCCAGCAGGTTGTCACCGCGAAGGTCGATGTGCCGAGTCGGACACCTCATCACGAGGTCGTAGGCGAAGATGTCCAAGGCGCCGGACGCGGCCACGCCCGTGGACCGAAATCCGCGTCCACCGGTCGAGATGAATCCGACATCGACCCAGTCGGCGGCACGGCCCAGGGCGGGCGTTAGGCGTGACGCCTCATCCAAGACTCGCACGCTGCCCTTCGTCGGGTCGTTTCGGCGCGTGATCACCATGTTGCCGTTGCCGAAGGCATAGCACTCGGCCTGTCGCCCGGTGAGGCTGCCGGTCCACGTCAGCTCGGCCCCATTGATCATGACCGTGCCGGCGGCGGCGAGATTGCACGTTGACAGCACCCCAGCCCGAGAAATGAGGGCCTCGCGATCGACCACCGGCATGCTGAGGATTCGACCCTGCTCGACGGCGAGGTTCAGGCTTGTTTGTACGGGCAGGCCGGACGCCTCGTCGAGCAGGGTGAAGAAGGCGGCGGTGGAGGTTGCCGGGGCGTGCCGCGCCGCGTCGACGGCGGTGGTGGGGCGAGGCGTGAAACGCACCGCTGCCGTCGTAGCACTCGGTGTCCAACTCAGGTCGTAGACGTTGGCAAAGCCACCGTCAGCGAAGCTCAACGGGCTGGTGCGCAACATGAGGCCGCTGCCGAGGTCGGTTTCCCGCACCGCCACTGGTCGGTCGATCTCGGTTTCCATGAATCGGGCCGCGTCCTGCAGCGACCGGAACCGACGCTCATCAGCCATCGGACGCAGCCAACCAGGTTTGCTCGCCAGCCTCGGACCGCATCGCGGCGCGCTCCCTCCCCCGGGGTCACACCACTCTCTGGTGCGGCGGCGTGAGAGTCCATAGTGGCAGGACCAACTCGTCAGCGTGGTCCGCCTCCTGGAGGTCGTCCTGTTGTCGACGCCCCCGCGGGACCGGCCACCCTCGGCGTCCGGAACAACTTGACACTCGTCGATGTTAGCGCCAACACTTAGGGCCGTTACGCGGGCGCAACGCCCTCGTCACAATCCCGGCCCGCGGGCGCTGCTTCCCAGCGGGGGCGTGGGTCGATCGCCGCTGTCGCGGCCGTCCGGCTCTCGCGCACAGACGTCACGGAGGTCAGATGCCGCTGCCACTGCACCGAGCCGAGGCCGCCGCCCGCCGAGTCACCGGCCCGGGGCGTACCGGTCGCGGTGGCGCCCGACGCCCCCGAGCGGTCCTGGCCGCCCTGCTGGTGGTGCTCGCCCTGTCGGCCGGCCTGCCGATGGCCGGGCCGGCGCACGCCGCACCCGCCGTGAACTACACCAACCCACTGGTCAACCAGCGGGCCGACCCGCACATCTTCCGGCACACCGACGGCTACTACTACCTGACCGCCACCATGCCCCAGTACGACCGGATCGTGCTGCGGCGCGCGACCACCCTGCAGGGTTTGGCGACGGCCGCGGAGACGACGATCTGGACCCGGCACACCAGCGGAGAGATGGGTGCCCACATCTGGGCGCCGGAGATCCACTTCATCAACAACAGGTGGTACGTCTACTTCGCCGCCGGCCGGACCGACGACGTGTGGCGCATCCGGATGTACGTGCTGGAGAACGCCAACGCCAACCCGCTGACCGGTTCGTGGACCGAGCGCGGCCGGATCACGACACCCTGGGACACCTTCAGCCTGGACGCCTCGACCTTCGTTGCCAACGGCGTGCGGTACCTGACCTGGGCGCAGCAGGAGCCGGGCATCTCCACCAACTCGAACGTCTACCTCGCCCGGATGGGCGCCAACCCGTGGCAGATCACCGGCACCGTGACCCGACTCGTCGTGCCGACGTACGACTGGGAGACCCGCGGCTACCGGGTCGCCGAGGGGCCCGCCGTGATCCAGCGCAACGGCCGCCTCTTCCTGACCTACTCCGCCAGCGCCACGGACGCCAACTACTGCCTCGGGATGCTGAGCGCCTCCGCCAGCGCGAACCTGCTCGACGCCGCCGCCTGGAGCAAGAGCCCGAACCCGGTGTTCACCAGCAGCGCGGCCACCGGCCAGTACGGCCCCGGCCACAACTCGTTCACCGTCTCCGAGGACGGGCAAAGCGACATCCTGGTCTATCACGACCGCAACTACCGGGACATCAGCGGCGATCCGCTCAACGACCCGAACCGACGGACCAGGGTGCAGAAGGTGTATTGGAACGCCGACGGCACCCCGAACTTCGGCATCCCGGTGCCCGACGGGGCCACCCCGGTCCGGCTGCGGTCGCACGATCTGACCACCAGCTACATCCGGCACTACGACTACCGGGCCCGGGTCGAGCCGAACGTCACGAACCTCGCCGACAGCCAGTTCCGCATCGTCAACGGCCTCGCCGGCGGCGGATCGGTGTCGCTGGAGTCGACCAACTTCCCGGGCTACTACCTGCGTCACTACGGCTTCGCCCTGTCCATCGCGCGCAACGACGGCTCGTCGGTCTTCGCCAACGACGCGAGCTTCCAACGCCGAGCGGGCCTCGCCGACAGTGCCGGGCTCTCGTTGGAGTCACAGAACTACCCGGGCCGCTACGTCCGCCACCGCGACGGCCTGCTCTACCTGGAAGCGGTCGGTACGAGCGCCGAGCGCGCCTCGGCCACCTTCCACCTGGAATAGCTGCCCATCGGCGGGCCGGCGGGCTGCCGGTCCGCCCGCGACCTCGACACCGTCGGCGGCCGGTCACCGCGACCCCGCCGACGCCGATTGGAGCATCCGATGATCCGGCGTCCCACCATCGCCGTACTGGCCGGTCTCTGCCTCGCGGCAAGCGCCGCGCCGCTGCCCGCCGCCGCCGTTCCTGTGAGCGCTCACACCACGGCCGCCGCCGCGCTCGCCGGCCCGCCCGGCACACCGCCCGGCGCGTGCCCGACGGGGGCCAGCTACGGCTCGCCGCTGCCGTCCAACTCCCTGACGGCGACGAAGATCAGGAGTGGCTTCAACTTCCTCGAAGGGCCCGTCTGGGTCGCCGACGGCGGCTACCTCCTCTTCTCCGACATGGCCCCCGGCACCGGGCCGTACAACGTCCAGCCGTCCACGATCCGCCGGTTCACGCCGCCGTCGACCTTCGACACGTTCATCGCCAACTCCGGCAGCAACGGACTGGCGCTCAGCGCCGACGGCCAGCAGATCATCGCGGCCACCCACGACCAGCGCAGCGTGTCCGCGTACCGGTTGAGCGACCGGAGCCGCAGCATCGTCGCGGCGAACTACCAGGGCCGGGCGTTCAACTCGCCCAACGACGTCGCGGTCCGGTCCGACGGCGTCACCTACTTCACCGACCCCAACTTCCAGCGTGGCAACCGCCCGGACCAGATGTACGGCCGCACCAGCGTCTTCCGCGTCTCGGGCGGCCAGGTGTCGCTGGTGGACGACCAGTTGCGCCAGCCCAACGGCATCGCGCTCGCGCCGGACGGATCCACGCTGTACGTGGGCGCCTACTCCGAGAACAAGATCTACAAGTACGCCGTCCAGCCCGACGGCACCACCGGCGCGCGCAGCGTGTTCGTGAACTACATCGGCGGTCCGGACGGCGTCACGATCGACTGCGCCGGCAACGTGTACTGGGCCTCGGGCGGGGACTCCCTGGTCCACGTCTACTCCCCCACGGGTGCCCAGCTCGGCACGATCCGCCCCGGCTTCTCCGGTACGACAAACGTGGCCTTCGGTGGGCCCGACCGGCAGACCCTCTACATCACCTCGGGTCCGTGGGGCGACTCCGGCCTCTACAGCGTGCGGCTCAACGTCCCGGGCTACCCGTACTGAGGGACGACCGCGCCCGTCCGGCGACGCCGGACGGGCGTGCTTCTGAAACGGCTCAGGTCGCCGGGCCAGCCGCGCCCGGCGCACCCCGAGCAGCCGAGTTCCCCGCGCGCCGGTCCGGACCCGTCTCCCAGACCGGCCGCCGGGGGTCGTCGTTGCGCACGATGATGTCGACGTGTTCCGTCGGGCGGACCGTGGCGTTGTAGAACTGCTGGGAGGGGATGTAGCGCTCACGCCAGCGCCGTTCGATGTCGGCCCGGGACGACCGTCGACGCTCGCGGGTCACGGCACGCTCCACTGTCGCCTCGAGCGCGATCGACACGAAGACGCGCAGGTCCCACCGATCGATCAACTCCGGGCGCATGAGAAAGACGCCGTCGAAGAGCAGCACCGCGTCGGTCGGAGCGGTAGTGACCGGCGGGGACAGCACGGTGTCCGTGGTGGGGTCGTAGACCGCGTGTCGGAAGCGTCGGTCTCCGTCCGGGCCGAGCGGATCCAGCAGAACCCGGATCAGCGACCTGTGGTCGTGGGTGTCGTGGTAGCAGCCCTCGGCCGAGTACTCGCCGCGCGGATAGCGCTGTGCCCGGGGGAAGAGGAAATCGTCGATCGTCGCGCGGATGACGGCACGGCCCTGTGCGCGCAGGACGACGGCCAGCTCGTCGGCGAGGGTGGTCTTGCCGGCCGCGGGCGGCCCGTCGATGGCCACGCGCGCCGGGTGTGCGACGGCGACCGACCCGACTGCCTCGGCCAGGCGGCCGAGCACCTCGTCGCGGGCACCGTGCGCCATGCCTGCCCCGTCCTCGGTGAGCGGATCGGATCCGCGCTCAACGACTGCTCCGAACTGGAGCGAGCGTACACTCACGTTCCGTGCCGATGTCTCAAGGCGCCCGCCGATGAGGGGCCGCCACGACAACCTCACACGGATCCGCATGCTGGACCCGCAGCGCGACTACCTGGACATCTACCAGAGCATGCTGCGCCGCGAGTTCCCCTGGGACATGAAGCTCGGGCTCAACCTCGCCTTCAACAGGTCCTTCTCCATCCCCGCCATCGCCGCCGTGCACACCGCCACCGGCGAACTGACCAACCGCACCCAGAAGCGCATCGACGACACCGGCCTGCTCATGTACGAGATGGTCCTCAACGGCTTCGACGAGCCCCGCGGCCGCGACGCGCTGCGGCGCGTCAACCAGATCCACCGCCCGTACGACATCGGCAACGACGACTTCCGCTACGTCCTCGGCTGCCTGGTCGTGATCCCCACCCGGTGGTTGCAGGAGTACGGCTGGCGCCAGCCCTGCTGCCACGAGCGGCAGGCGACGTACCTGTTCTACCGGGAGCTGGGCCGGCGGATGGGCATCACGGACATCCCCGGGTCGTACGCCGAGTTCGAGACCTGGTTCGACGCGCACGACGCGGCGCACCTGCAACCCAACGACGAGGCTGCGGCCATCGAGCGGGCCACCCGCATGCTGATGCTCACCCGGCTGCCCCGGCTGCTCGCGCCGCTGGGAAACGCGCTGGTCACCGCCATGTACGACGCGCCGCTACGACGCGCGACGCGGGTCGACACGCCGCCGTGGCCGGTCCGGGCCGGCCTGCACGCGGCGCTGAAGACGCGCTCACGGCTGCAGCTGTGGTGCGGATCGCCACGGACGACCCCGCTGTTCGCCGAGGGGATCAGCGCCAGGAGCTACCCCGACGGGTACGAGATCAGCCAGCTCGGCCCGCACCACGACCAAGCCCCCGAGTAGTGGGCGACGGCGGACCGATGATGGCGCCCTCCGACGACACCGTCATCTTCGATCTCGACGGCGTGCTGCTGCGCGGGGACGCCTTCGGGCTCTTCATGCGGCGCGTGGGCTTCGCGGGCGCTCGACTGCCGCTCGCCGTCGTCCTGCTCCTCCTCCTCGCGCCCGTCGTCGCCGTCCCCTCCTTGCGCCCACGCGCGGCGCGCTGGATGAGCCGGATCGGCCTGGCGGGCCGAGACGCCGACCGCCTGCAGGCGCAGCTCGGGCGTTTCGGCGCGGATCTCGGTACGGAGCCGGGGCGCGTCATCGCGCCCGGTGTCCGGATGATCCGTGCCCACCTCGCCGCCGGTGACCGGGTCATCGTGGTCACCGCCTGCGAGCACACCCTGGCGCGTGCCCTGCTCGACGCGATCGGCCTCGCCGAGGTCGGGCTCGTGGCCTCACACATCCGCGGCCCGAAGCTGATCGTGCACAACCACGGGGCGACCAAGGTGGCCCAGCTCGCCGCCGCAGGGGTCACGCCGCCCTGGCGGGTCGCCTACAGCGACTCCCTGTCGGATCTGCCCCTTCTCGGCGGCGCCGAGCAGGCCGTGCTGGTCAACGCGACAGCGCGGCAGGCCGCCCGGGCGCGGCGGCTGCTCGGCGCCCGGCTGCGCACCGTCACCTGGACGGCCGGCTGACCGCAGGCGCGGCCCGGGCCGCATGTCATCGGCAGCCTCGGATCCCCCGCGATCGTCCCAGGGTCTGAAACCCTATTTACCCAGTAGGAATAGTTGGTTAGCGTGGAAGCCGTGATCAGCCAGCTGAATCCCCTCGACGGCACCGCGGTCGCGGTGTCCCGGGGATGTTGCCGTGGCTGGACCACCGCGCGCGGCTGCTGCCGCTGACCACGCGTTCCTGACTTCTCCCTGTCGCCACGCCGTCGACTCGACGACGAGCCGCAGCGTGTCCGCGACCCCATCAACGGCCGCTCGACGCCGCGCCGTGTCCCCGCCTGCCCCGGGACGGCGCGCGCCCTGGTCGTTCTCGCCCAGGAGGACTGTCATGACCGTCATCGCCGAACCGGTCGCCCCCATCGATCCGGACACCTTCCGTGCCCTGCTGCGCCGGCAGGCCGCATCCGTCACGGTGATCACCGCCGCCGGGGATCCGCCGGTCGGGTTCACCGCCACCTCCTTCACGTCGGTGTCCCTGCGCCCGCCACTTGTGTCGTTCTGCCTGGCC
Source organism: Micromonospora sp. NPDC049004 (assembly GCF_040649315.1). Lineage (NCBI taxonomy): Bacteria > Bacillati > Actinomycetota > Actinomycetes > Micromonosporales > Micromonosporaceae > Micromonospora > Micromonospora sp. NPDC049004. The sequence goes on along the minus strand of NZ_JBEZFG010000001.1, from coordinate 238,700 downwards.
CGGTCGTCGTCGAGTTGGCCGACCGTCGCGGGCGCCGAACACGTCGCGGTGCACCTGCTCGGCACCGACCAGCGGGAGGTCGCACGGACGTTCGCCACCAGCGGCATCGACCGCTTCGCCGCGCACCCCGGCTGGCGGCCCGGCCCGTACGGCGTACCACTGCTGGACGAGCCGGTCGCCTGGCTGCTGTGTCGGGTGACCGAACGGGTGCTCGCCGGCGACCACGCGATCGTGCTGGCCGAGCCGGTGACCAGTCGCCACGGCGACGGCGCTCCGCTGATCTACCACATGGGGCGATACGCCGCCCTGCAACCGTCCACGAAGGAGTCCTAAGTGAAGTCGTCACGTCATGTCGATCGCCGTGTGTTCCTGTCGGCCACCCTCGGCGCGGTCGCGCTGGGCCTGACCGCCTGCGCCGGCGACGAGACGCCGACTGCCGCGCTGGCCGCCGGCGTGCCGCTGCCGGAGTCCGTGCCCAAGGGCACGAAGCTCGTCGTGGGCGACAAGGAGCACCAGAAGGCACTCGAATTCTCCGGCGAGGTGGAGAAGTTCACGTTCCGGGTGGAGTTCGCCAACATCAGCGGCGGCCCGCAAACCCTGGAGGCGTTCCGGGCGAAGGCCCTGGACGTCGGGGCCGTCGCCGACATCCCTCCGATCCACTCCCACTGGACCGGCATCCCCACGAAGATCGTCGCGTCCAAGTTCCGCAAGGATCCGCTGAACCACGCCATCTACCAGCTCGGCGTCGCCCCCGGGGTCCCCGTCACCACGCTCGCCGGCATCCGCGGCAGGAAGATCGCGTACAGCCCGGGGCAGGCGCAGGGCGCGCTGGTGCTGCGGGTCCTGCACCAGGCCGGGCTGAGCAAGCGGGACGTCAAGCTCGTCGAGCTGCCGAGCACCGGTGACGTGTACGCGACGGCGCTCGCCAGCCGCCAGGTCGAGATCGCACCGCTCGGAGGTGTGCAGATCCGGCGCTACGCGTCGAAGTACGCCCGCGACGGCGCCACCACGATCCCGCACGGCCTGCGCGACGACCCCGGCCACCTGTACGCGCCGGTCAGCGTGCTCGGCGACCCGGCCAAGGCGGCCGCGATCCGGGAGTACGTAAAGGCGTGGGCGCGGGCCTGGCGGTGGCGGGAGGCCAACCCGGACGAGTGGATCGAGCGGTACTACGTCAAGGACCAGGGCCTCACCGCCGAGGACGGCAGGTGGTTGGTGGAGAACGGCGGCGTGGCCGACATTCCGACGAACTGGACCGAGGCGATCGCCCGGCACCAGGAGACCATCGACCTGCTGGCGAAGGAGACCGGCAACAAGCCGCTGCGGGCCGAGGACCTGTACGACAGGCGCTACGAGTCCGTCGCCGCGGACGCGCTCGCCGCGGAGGGCGCCCGATGACCGCCTCGCTCCTCACCCGCCCCCGCGCCACCGCGCCCGCGCCCGCGGGCAGGCCGAGGCGCCGGCTCGCGCCGGGTCGGCCCATCCCGTTCGGGCCGGCCCTCGGCCCGCTGCTGCTGCTGGCGGCGTGGGCAGCCGGCTCGGCGACCGGTTGGCTCGACCCTCGTACCGTCTCGGCCCCCTGGACCGTGCTGACGACGGCCGGCGACCTCATCGCGGACGGCCGCCTTCAGGACAACCTCGCCGTCTCGGCCCAGCGGGCCGGCCTGGGCCTGGCCTTCGGCACCGTGATCGGCACGCTGCTGGCCCTCGTCGCGGGCCTGAGCCGGTGGGGTGAGGCGATCCTCGACGGGCCGATCCAGATCAAGCGGGCCATTCCGGCCCTCGCGCTGATCCCGCTGCTCATCCTCTGGCTCGGCATCGGTGAGCAGATGAAGGTCACGACCATCACGCTGGGCGTGCTGGTGCCCGTCTACATCCACACGCACAACGGGCTGCGCAGCATCGACAGCCGGTACGTCGAACTGGGCGACTCGCTGCGGCTGTCGCGGGCCGTCTTCCTGCGCCGCATCGTGCTGCCCGGCGCTCTCCCCGGCTTCCTGCTCGGCATGCGATTCGCGGTCGTGGGCGCCTGGCTGGCCCTCGTGGTCGTCGAGCAGATCAACTCGACGAGCGGCATCGGCTACATGATGGACCTGGCTCGCCAGTACGGCCAGACCGACGTGATCATCGTCGGGCTCGTCCTGTACGGGCTGCTCGGGCTCCTGTCCGACGGCCTCGTCCGACTCGTGCAGAGGAGGACGCTGTCATGGCGACGCACGCTGGCGGGCTGACCGGGACCCGACCCGTACGGGTCCGGGGGCTCTCGCGTGGCTTCGGCGACCGGACCGTGCTGGACGACCTCGACGTCCAGATCGGCGCCGGGGAGTTCGTGGCGCTGCTGGGGCGCAGCGGCTCGGGCAAGAGCACCCTGCTGCGGGCGCTCGCCGGCCTCGACGGCGACCAGAGGGGAGCCGGCGTCGTCGACGTACCGGAGAACTCCTCGGTCGTCTTCCAGGACGCCCGGCTGCTGCCGTGGCAGCGCGTCCTGGACAACGTCGTCCTCGGCCTGCGCGGGCCGGACGCACCCGGACGCGGCCGCGCGGCCCTCGCCGAGGTCGGCCTCGCCGGCCGCGAGCGGGCCTGGCCCAACGAGCTCTCCGGCGGCGAGCAGCAGCGGGTGGCGCTGGCCCGGGCCCTGGTGTCCGAGCCGGAGCTGCTGCTGGCCGACGAACCGTTCGGCGCGCTGGACGCGCTGACCCGGCTGCGCATGCACGGCCTGCTGCGGGAGCTGTGCACCCGGCACCGGCCGGCGGTGCTGCTCGTCACGCACGACGTCGACGAGGCCGTCACGCTCGCCGACCGGGTGCTGCTGCTCGACGCGGGCCGCATCGCGATCGACCTCGCCATCGACCTGCCGACGCCGCGCTCGCACCGGCAGCCGCAGTTCCTCGCCTACCGGGAGTCCCTGTTGCGGGCGCTCGGCGTCGATCCGACGGAAGGATGACCATGCTGCACCTCAACGCGTTCCTGATGGGTGTCGGCCACCACGAGGCCGCCTGGCGGCTGCCGCAGAGCGACCCGTTCGCGCAGACCGACGTCGCGCACTTCACGCGTCTGGCCCGGATCGCCGAGCGCGGCAAACTCGACTCGCTCTTCCTCGCCGACAGCCCGGTGCTGTGGAACAGCATCGGCCGGCGGCCGGGCGGCACCCTCGAACCGACAGTGCTGCTCACCGCCCTGGCCGGCGCGACAAGCCACATCGGGCTGATCGCGACCGCCTCGACGACGTACAACGAGCCGTTCAACCTGGCCCGCCGGTTCGCGTCACTGGACCACATCAGCGGCGGCCGGGCCGGCTGGAACATCGTCACGACGGCCGGGGAGCAGGCGGCCCGCAACTTCAACCTGGACCGGCTGCCCGCCCACCGCGAACGGTACGAGCGGGCCGCCGAGTTCATCGAGGTGTCGCGCAAGCTCTGGGACAGCTGGGACGACCGCGCCCCGGTCGGTGACAAGGAGGCCGGGCGGTGGGGCGACGACGACCTGCTCTATCCGCCGGACCATGTGGGGCGGCACTTCCGGGTGGCCGGCGCGCTCAACGTCCCCCGCTCCCCGCAGGGCTACCCGCTGCTGGTGCAGGCCGGGTCGTCCGAGGACGGCAAGGAGTTGGCTGCCCGGTACGCCGAGGCCGTCTTCACCGCCCAGCAGACCCTCGCCGAGGCGCAGACCTTCTACCGCGACCTCAAGCAGCGCGCCGCCCAGGCGGGCCGTGACCCGCAGACCGTCAAGATCCTGCCCGGCATCGTGCCGGCGATCGGGGCCACCGAGGCGCAGGCCCGCGCGCTGGAGGACGAGCTGGACCGGCTGATCAAACCCGAGTACGCCCGGCAGCAGCTGGCCACCACCCTGCGGGTCGCGCCGGAGGACCTCGACCTGGACAAGGAGCTCCCCGCCGACTTGCCCAGCGAGGACGAGATCGAGGGCGCCAAGAGCCGGTACACGCTCATCGTCACGCTGGCCCGGCGGGAACGGCTGACCGTACGCCAGTTGATCGGCCGGCTCGGCGGCGGGCGCGGTCACCGCACCTTCGCCGGCACTCCCGAGCAGGTCGCCGACGCCATCGAGCAGTGGTACCGCGCCGGCGCGGCGGACGGCTTCAACATCATGCCGCCGGTGCTGCCGGCCGGGCTGGAGGCCTTCGTCGATCACGTCGTGCCTCTTCTGCAACGCCGAGGGCTGTTCCGGACCGAGTACACCGGCACGACCCTGCGGGACCACTACGGCCTGCCCCGCCCGGCCAACCAGTCCGCGCGGCAACTCGCCGCCACCGCCCGCTGAATTCCTGGGAAGGACAATCGATGGTGGACCACCGGCCCTTCGGGCACACCGGCGTACGGGTCAGCGCGCTCACGCTGGGCGCGATGAACTTCGGTCGACGGGGCAACCCGGACCACGAGGACAGCATCCGGATCATCCACCGGGCGCTCGACGAGGGCATCACCTCGATCGACACCGCGGACGTCTACTCCGACGGCGAGTCGGAGGAGATCGTGGGCAAGGCGCTCGCCGGTGGACGGCGCGACGACGTCTTCCTCGCCACCAAGTTCCACGGCCAGGTCGGCGACAACCCGCGGCACCGGGGCAACTCCCGCCGCTGGATCATCCGCGCCGTGGACAACAGCCTGCGCCGGCTCCGCACCGACTGGATCGACCTGTACCAGGCGCACCGGCCGGAGCCGGGCACGGACTTCGACGAGACCCTGGGCGCCCTCACCGATCTCGTGCGCCAGGGCAAGGTCCGCTACCTCGGCACCTCGACGTTCGAGCCCTCGGCCATCGTGGAGGGCCAGTGGATCGCGCAGCGGCGCGGCCGGGAGCGGGTGGTCAGCGAACAGCCCCCGTACTCCATCCTGGCTCGCGGCGTGGAACGCGAGGTCCTGCCCGTGGCCCAGCGTTACGGCCTGGCGGTGATCCCGTGGAGCCCGCTGGCCGGTGGCTGGCTCTCCGGTCGCTACCACGCCGGGCTCGACGCCCCGATCTCCCGCCGGGCCGACCGGCTCCCGGCCCGCTTCGATCCGCGACTGCCGGCCAACGCCGCCAAGCTGGCCGCCGTCGACAAGCTGTCCGCCCTCGCCGACGAGGCCGGACTGTCGCTGATCCACCTGGCGATCGCGTTCGTCCTGGAGCACCCGGCGGTCACCTCGGCGATCATCGGGCCGCGCACCCTGGCGCACCTGGAATCCCAGCTCAGCGCCACCAAGGTGACGCTGTCCGCGGACGTGCTGGACCGCATCGACGACATCGTCGCACCCGGCACCACGCTCAACCCGGCCGACGCCGGCTACCAGCCGCCCGCGCTGACCGACCCGGCCCACCGCCGTCGCGGCGGGCCGTCGACGCCACCGGCCGCCGTGACCCGGTGATCGGCGGACAGATGCCGACCAGGCGACCGCCCCTTCCGACCCCGCCCCGCACCCCCGAACGGAGAACCCTCACCATGGCCTTGCTCACCCGTCGTGGCTGGCGCCCCGGCGCGGCCGGGATCGCCGCCGCCGCGCTGACCGCCGGCATCTCCCTCGCCGCGCCGGCGACCGCCGCCACCGCCAGAATCGACACCGCCCTGCAGTGGTACGACGTCACCGCGACAGCCGTCGCGACCGGCACCCGACCGCAGGTGACCAACAACCGCGCCTGGGCGATCAGTTGGCTCGCCGCGGCCCGCGCGGTCCGGACCGGGCCCACCTCGCCTGCCTACCAGGACGCCGCGCTCGCGTCCGCCGTGCACACCGCCCTGAGCGCCCTGATCCCGGACGGCGTGCCCGCGCTCGACGCGGCGTTGCGCGCCACGCTCGACCGGATCCCCGACGGCCGCGCCAAGGACCGCGGCCGCGCCGCCGGCCAGCGGGAAGCCCGCTCGTTGGTCGCCGACCGTACCGGCGACGGGCTCGATCTCGCCTCCGTCAACCCGCCGTACGCCGCTCCCGCGGCCGGGCCGGGAGTCTGGCAGCCCACCCCACCGAGCTTCACCGCCGCCCAGCAGGCCGGTACCCGGTTCGCCACGCCGTTCCTGCTCGACCGCGCGGACCGGTACCGGCTCGCGCCGCCGCCGGAGGTGGGATCGGCGCGCTACCGCGCCGACCTCGGCGAGGTCCGGGCGTACGGCGCGGCCGGCAGCACGGTACGCACAGCGCAGCAGACCGACACGGCGACGTTCTGGCTCGGCTCCTCGCTGACCCTCTACACCGGCATCCTGCGCGCCGCGCTCGCCCAGTCCAACGCATCGACAGCCGCGCGGGCGAGCCTGGTGGCCGTCTTCCACGTCGCCCTCGTCGACACCCAGATCGCGACCTCCGACACCAAGTACGCCTACCTGCGCTGGCGGCCGGTCACCGCGATCCGGGCCGACGGTGACCCCGCCTGGACGCCGCTGCACGACACCCCCGCGCACCCGGACTACCCGAGCGGGCACAACACCTACGCCGGCGCCGCCGAAGGGGTGCTCACCGCCCTGACCGGGGCACGAGCGCGGGAGGCGTACACCATCTCCAGCCCCACCCAACCGGGCGTCACCCGCACCTACACCGACTGGCGGCGGCCCACCCAGGAGAACGTCGACGCCCGCGTGTGGTCGGGCATCCACACCCGTACGGCCGACCAGGCCGGCGTCCGGCTCGGTCGGGACGTCGCCGCGTACACCGTCCGCAACGCGGCCCGACTGTTCGCCTGACCCTGCCCACCGGCGGGGCGGCACGTCGCCGCCCCGCCGGCCACGCCCGACTCCACGACTTCGGAAAGGCCGTCGCAGATGAGCCCTCGATTCCTCTGGTACATCCCGAATCAGGTCGAGCCCGGTCATCGGGGCGACGACGTCGTCGAGCACCACAACAGTCTGCAGACCCTCACCAGCCACGCCCGCACCCTCGAGGACCACGGGTGGGACGGCGCGCTCGTCGGGACCGGCTGGGGACGACCCGACACGTTCACCGTCGCCACCGCGCTGGCCGCCCGGACGACGACGTTCCAGCCGTTGATCGCCATCCGGCCCGGCTACTGGCGGCCCGCCAACTTCGCCTCCGCCGCCGCGACGCTCGACCACCTCACCGGGGGCCGCGTTCTGATCAACATCGTCTCCGGCAAGGACAACCTGGCGGCGTACGGCGACGGCGAGGGCGACCAGACCCACCGCTACGCCCGCACGCGGGAGTTCATCCAGCTCGTCCGCCGGCTCTGGACCGAGGAGAACGTCACCTATCAGGGTGAGCACTTCCGCGTCACCAACTCCACCCTGGCGCTGCGGCCGGTCGTGCGCGGCGATCGCCGGCACCCCCGGCTCTACTTCGGCGGCGCCTCCCCCGCCGCCGAGGAGGTCGCCGCCACCGAGGCCGACGTCCAACTCTTCTGGGGCGAGCCGCTCGACGGCGTGGCCGAGCGGATCGAACGCCTCCGACTGCTCGGCGAGAAGCTGGGACGCGAGCACGCCCCGCTGGAGTTCGGGCTGCGGATCACCACAGTGGTGCGGGACACGACCGAACAGGCCTGGGCCGACGCCGAAGCCAAGGTGGCGCGGATGGCAGCGGGCGACGGCTTCGCCGCGCGGGACTTCAACAGGCAGACCGCCGTCGGTCAGCAGCGGCTGCTCGACCTCGCCGCCCGCGGTGACGTGCTCGACGAGAACCTCTACACCGCTCCCGGCAGGTACGGCGGCGGCGGAGCGGGCACCACCTGGCTGGTCGGCTCCGCCGAGGACGTGGCGAGGTCGCTGCGTCGGTACCAGGCGCTGGGCGTCACCCACTTCGTGCTCTCCGACACGCCCTACCTATCGGAGATCAGGCGGCAGGGCGAGGAACTGCTGCCGCTGCTGCGCGACGGCTGAGAACGAGCGTTCCCCGCGCGGCATTCGACAGGGTGGCTGAACGTGAATCTCACCTGAGCCGACCGGTTCTGCCCCTAGGTTCGAAGCGCAGGACGCAGCCGAACCGGGGAGAGACGTGGACAGCTATCCGGCGATCGAGGATCACGGACTCATCGGCGACCTGCAGACCGCCGCGCTGGTGACGTGTGACGGCACTGTCGACTGGTTCTGCGCGCCGCGCTTCGACTCGCCGAGCATCTTCGCCGCCCTGCTGGACAAGGACAAGGGCGGCTACTTCCGCATCGCGCCGCACGACGTCCGGTACGTCACCAAACAGCTCTACCTCCCCGGCACGCCTATCCTGATCACCCGGTTCATCAGCGCGGACGGCGTGGCCGAGGTGATGGACTTCATGCCGGTGACCGGCGAGCGGGCCACCGACGCGCACCGCCTGGTCCGCATCGTCACCATGGTCCGCGGCAGCATGCGCTTCCGGGTGGAGTGCCGGCCGCGGTTCGACTACGCCCGGGAAGCGCATCAGCTGGAGCGTCACCGCAACGGCTACGTCTTTCGCAGCCGGTCGGCGTCGCTGACGTTCAACCCGGTGGACCCCACGGGCCGGTTGATCTCGGAACGCGGCGAGATCCACCTCGAGGGCGACGACTTCGTCGGGTTCGGCACCCTGAACGAGGGCGACACCGGCGGGGTGGTCCTGGAGACCGCCGGCACCGAGCCGCGCGTCATCCCGGCGGAAGAGATCCAGGGCATGTTCGAGTGGACCCGGGACTACTGGCGGCGCTGGGTCGAACGTTCCCGTTACACCGGCCGATGGCGGGAGATGGTCGAGCGCTCCGCGATCACGCTGAAACTCATGACGTACGCCCCGACCGGCGCGATGATCGCCGCGCCCACTGCGGCGCTGCCCGAACTGGTCGGCGGAACCCGCAACTGGGACTACCGCTACACCTGGGTACGCGACACGTCGTTCTCGGTGCACGCGCTGCTCGGGCTCGGCTTCACCGAGGAGGTCAGCCGGTACATGAACTGGCTGGACGAACGGATCCGGGAAGCCGGCGACCACCAGGATCCCCTGAAGATCATGTACCGGGTGGACGGCTCCTCCGACCTGCACGAGGAGGTTCTCGATCACCTGGAGGGCTACTGCGGCTCGCGGCCGGTGCGGATCGGCAACGGCGCCGCCGACCAGCTGCAGCTCGACATCCACGGCGAGGCGCTCTACGCCATGCACCTCGCCGACGAACAGGGCATCCGCGTCTCGCACCAGGTGTGGAAGAGCACCGTCCGGCTCGTCGACTGGCTCTGCCACAACTGGGACAAGCGCGACGCCGGCATCTGGGAGAGCCGCCACCACCCCCGCAACTACACCTTCGGGCGGGTGATGTCGTGGGTGGCGCTGGACCGGGCCATCCGGCTGGCCACGCGGACCGGCCGGCCCGGGGACATGACCTGCTGGACCGAGCAGCGCAACCGGATCTACGACCAGGTCATGGCCCGCGGATACAACCGCGAACGCGGCACCTTCGTGCAGGCGTACGACGAGAGCGTGCTGGACGCGGCGCTGCTCGCCATGCCCTCGGTCGGTTTCGTCACGCCGAGCGACCCGCTGTGGCAGTCCACCCTGCACGCGATCGAACGCGAACTGGTCTCCGACAGCCTGGTCCACAGGTACGACCCGGTCCACTCCCCCGACGGTCTCCCCGGCCATGAGGGCACGTTCAACATGTGCACCTTCTGGTACGTCGAGGCGCTGGCCCGCTCCGGCCGCCTCGACGACGCCCGACTCACGTTCGAGAAGATGTTCACCTTCAGCAACCACCTCGGCCTCTACGCCGAGGAGATCGCCGCGACCGGGGAGCAGATCGGCAACTATCCCCAGGCGTTCAGCCACCTGTCGCTGATCAACTCCGCGCTGACACTGAACGACCTGCTCGACGCCGAGGCCGAGTCCCGCAACCGCCGGTAGCACCGGCACCGTCTGGTCGACCACGTCGCGCGGGGCCTGTCACGCGACGGCGAGGGCCATGCGGCGTACCGCCTCGGTGATCAGCTCCGGCGCGGTGGCCAGATTCAGCCGGACGTGACCGCCGCCCCCGGTGCCGAAGGTCGTACCGGAGTTGAGCGCGACCCGACCCCGGTCGAGGAACACGGCCGAGGGGTCGTCACCCAGGCCCAGGGCGCGGCAGTCGAGCCAGGCGAGATAGGTGGCCTGACCGGGCTCGTACCGGATGGCCGGCAGATGCTCGGCGAGCAGCGCGGCGAGGAGCCGACGGTTGTCGTCCAGGCCCCTCAGCAGGGCGTCGAGCCACTCGCCGCCGTCACGCAAGGCGGCGGTGTGGGCGATCACGCCGAGGTGGCTGGTGCTGACGCTGGTCTCGAACGGAACGCGGGCGAGGTCGCCCGCCGCGGCCGGGCCGGCGATCAGCAGCCCGCCGCGCAGGCCGGCCAGGTTCCACCCCTTGGAGGCGGACATCAGCGACAGGCCGTTCTCGGCGCCCGGCACCGAGAGGTACGGCACGAAGCGCGCTCCCCCGAGCACCACCGGAGCGTGGATCTCGTCGGCGATCACCCGCACCCCGTGCCGCTCGGCCAGGTGGGCGACGGCGGCCAACTCGTCAGCGGTGTGCAGGACACCCGTCGGGTTGTGCGGACTGCACAGCAGGTACGCCGCCGGCCGCCCACCGGACCGCGCCTGCCGGAACGCGTCCTGCAGCGTGTCGAGATCGATCCGCAGGTCCCCGCCGAGCGGCGCCTCCACGATCCGGCGCCCGGCGTGCGCCACGAACTCGTAGAACGGCGGATAGACCGGGCAGTTGACGACCACCGCGTCTCCCGGCCCGGTGACCAGCCGCAGGGCCTCGACGACGCCGTGCATCACGTCGGGCACCAGCGCGGTGCGCTCCACGGCCAGCCCGTCCCAACCCCACCGCCGCCGGGCGAACTCCGCAAGCGCCTGCGGGTACGCCGTGCCGGCGGTGTAACCGGTGTCGCCGCGCGCGACGGCGTGGGTGATCGCGTTGGCGACCGGCACGGCCAGCGGCACGTCCATCTCGGCCACCCAGAGCGGCAGCACGTCGTCGGGGTACTCCCGCCACTTCAGGCTCGTCCGTTGGCGCAGTTGGCCGATCGTGAGCTGGCGAAGGGGATTCACGGCGTCGCGCGGACCGTTCAGCAGGCCACCCATCGCCGAAGCCTATGCGGCGAGCCCGCAGCGCGCCCCGGACGGTACGACGAACTACGCGCTGTCACGGGTTGACCTCGTTCGTGCCTCCAGAGCGGTGATCACGCCGATCATGTCGATCGCGCCCTGGCCGTTGTCGACCGCCTCCTGGTACAGCTCCCGGCTCGCCCGGATGAGGGGATGCGCCGTCCCCGTGGCGACCGCGGCGTCCTCGATGAGGCGGGCGTTCTTGAGGACGTCGGCGATCGCCGCCTGCGGGGCGAGGTCGCCCTCGGTGAGCTTGCGCGCCTTACCCCGGGAGACGACCGATGCCATCGGCCCGGATTCGAGTACGGCCCGCAGCACCTCCGTGTCCGCGCCGGTCTGCGCCGCGAAGTGGAACGTCTCGGCCAGGCCCGTCACCATGGTGATCAGGAACGTGTTGACGGCGAGCTTCATCGACAGTGCCGCCGGCACCGCGCCACACCGGAACCGCTGCGCGCACATCGCGTCGATGAGCGGCTCGACATGCCCGATCGCCTCGTCGTCGCCGGCGAGCATGGCCACGAGCGTGCCCTCCGTGGCGGGTCCGCGAGACCCCGACACCGGGGCCTCGACGTACCGTCCGCCGGATTCGCTGACCTGGACGGCGAGCGTCCGCGAGTACGCGGTCGTGAAGGTGCCCATCTGGACGACCGTGTGTCCGCGTACACGGCGGACGAACTCGTCGGTCCCCCGCCCGAGAACGGCGTCGACGGCCGCCTCGTCGCGCAGCATCAGGATGATCGTCTCGGCGGCGTCGAACACCCCCGGGAGGTCGTCGGCCGCGCGCGCTCCGGCGGCGACGAGTTCCGCGACGGGCCCGGGCGTACGTGCCCAGACGACCACGTCGACGCCCGCGTTGACGAGGTTCGTCGCCATGGGCACGCCCATGATGCCGAGCCCGATGAATCCCACCGTGCGAGCACTCATCCTGCCTGCCGCCTCCCGCTTTCCGTCGTCCGATCTGGTGTGTCGAGCATGACGGCGAGGTCTTCGTCGGCCGCCAGCACCGGCCCGTCGAACTCCCGCTGCGCGGCCGCCACGGCGGCGGCCCGGTCGTTGCCGGGCCAGAAGTGGGTGAGCATCAGCCGGCGGGCACCCGCCCGTCGAGCCCACTGGCCGGCCTCGGTCGAGGTCATCAGATTGCGGGTGGGTCCGTCGGTCTCCCCGCCGCGGTCGGTGGCCTCGACGATGAACAGATCGGCGTCGCGGCCGAGTTCGGCCAGCAGAGGCGTCGGGCCGGTGTCCCCGGAGTAGGCCACGACCATCCCGTCGGCCTCGATGCGGATGCCCGCGTTGGGCACGTGATGCACAAGGGCCAACCCGGTCAGGTCGAAGGGCCCCACCCGGTAGGCGCCGGGCAGCGGATGCAGGTCGAAGACCGCCCGCAGGTCGACGTCCGGCTCCAGGCCGCCGAGCCGGTCGAGCACACCCGGCGGGCAGTACAACGCCAGCCGTGGCGCACCGGGGGCGCCGTAGAGCCGCCTCCGGAACAGCCCGTGCAGGTCGACGCAGTGATCGGGGTGCTCATGGGTGACGACGACAGCGTCAACCGCGCCATCCGGCCAGTGCCTGAGCAGCCGCGGCAGCGTGGCGTAGCCCAGGTCGAGCACCAGGCGGTAGCCGTCCCAGTCCACGGCGAAACCGCTACAGGCACGGCCCGGCTCGGGGAAGGCGCCAGAACTGCCCAGCACGGTGACCCGTCGCATCCGCACAGAATGCCAGGCCGCCAGCCGCCTGTCCGGCCCGCGCGTTCGCGCGTCGAGGGCGTAGCTCACGTCCCTGAGCAGTCATTGGCCCGGTGTTAAGGTTCGAAACCGTGTCGATTGACTGGGCCGCTTTCGGGGTTGACCTGCACCTGGAGTTCGATCCGGCGTCCGGTCGACGAGCGGGCCTCGAGCGGGCGTTGCGCGAAGCCATCCGGGCCGGGCGGCTGACGCCGGAGACCCGACTGCCGTCCACCCGCACGCTCGCGCTGGAACTCGGCCTGGCACGCGGGACGGTAAGCGCCGCGTACGACCAACTGGTCGCCGAGGGCTACCTCAACGCCCGGACCGGCTCGGGCACCGTCGTCGCCGATCTGGCCGGCAGCCGGGCGCCGGCCGCGCAGCCGGCGGCCGACGTGCCCGCGCTGCGCTACGACCTCCGGCCCGGCAGCCCCGACGTTTCCACCTTCCCGACGGCCGCCTGGCTGCGGGCCACCCGACGGGCTCTGGCCGCCGCCCCGGTGACCGCCTACGACTACGGCGACCCGCGCGGCCGGATCGAACTGCGTACCGCGCTGGCGGACTATCTGGGGCGCGCTCGGGGCGTTCTGGCCCACCCGGACCAGATCGTGATCACGTCCGGGTACGTGCAGGCCCTCGCCCTGCTCGCCGGCGTACTCGACGGTGCGGCGCTCGCGATGGAGGACCCCGGCCTCAGCTTCCATCGCGACGTGGTCAGGCACGCCCGCGCCGAGGTCGTCGCACTGCCGGTCGACGAACGCGGCGCCCGCACGGACCTGCTCGGCACGCCCGCGTTCGCGGCGGTGCGGTCGGTAGTGGTGACCCCGGCGCACCAGTACCCCACCGGAGTGACACTGCACCCGCACCGCCGGCACGCCGCCACCACCTGGGCGAGGGAGCGCGCGGGCCTGATCATCGAGGACGACTACGACGGCGAGTTCCGGTACGACCGCCAGCCCGTCGGCGCGCTCCAGGGGATGGCGCCGGAGCACGTCGTCTACGTGGGTACGGCCGCGAAGACCCTCGGGCCCGCCCTGCGGCTGGCCTGGATGGTGCTGCCCGGACGCCTTGTCGAACCGGTGGTACGCGACAAGCGGCACACCGATCTGCACACCGAGGCGATCGGCCAGCTCGCCCTCGCCGATCTGATCACCAGCCACGCGTACGACAGGCACATCCGCGCGTGCCGGCTTCGCTACCGGCGTCGACGCGACCTCCTCGTCAGCCGGCTCGGACGCCACGTCGCCCTGCACGGGATAGCCGCCGGTCTGCACGCGATGGTCAGCCTTCCCACCACCGGCCCCAGTGAGCGGGAGGTCCTCGACCGAGCGGCGGCGCACGGTCTGGCGCTGGGCGGTCTGGGCGACCACTGGCACACTCCCGGCGATCACCCACCCGGTCTCATCATCGGCTACGGCACGCCCAACGAGGGCGGTTACCCAGCCGCGCTCGACACCCTGGCCCGAGTGCTCGGCAGCGGTCCACGAGGCTGAATTGGCCCAATTTTCCCGTACCCGATCGGCTCTCCTTCCTGGCCCGACCGCTTCGTAGCGTCGCGGTATGACAATCGTTGACCTGTGGTTCGACCCGCGATGCCCATGGGCGTGGATCGCCTCGCGCTGGCTGCTGGAGACCGAGCGCGTCCGTGATGTTCGGGTCCGGTTCCGCGTGATGAGCCTGACGGTGCTCAACGAGGGCCGGGACGACCTGGACGACTGGTACGCGGAGTGGCTCCGACCGGGCATGGGCCCCGTGCGGGTGCTGACCGCCGCCGAGCAGACGTACGGCCGCGAGGTCCTGCGGGACCTGTACACCGCGCTGGGGAACCGTATCCACCTGGACTCCGCACCCGTCGGACGTCAGCTGTACGTCGACGCGCTCACCGAACTCGGTCTCGACGGGCGACTCGCCGAGGCCGCCGAGAGCACCGAGTACGACAAGGCGCTGCGCGCGAGCCACGACGAGGGCATGGCTCCGATGGGCGACGCCCCCGGCACACCGTCGATCCACGTCGACGGGCACGTCTTCTTCGGGCCTGTCGTCAGCCCCGTGCCGCGTGGCGAGGCGGCTGGGCGGCTGTGGGACGGGGTGCTGCTCGTCGCCGGTACCGCCGGCTTCTACGAGCTGAAGCGGTCCCGGGACGGCCGACCGGACGTGCGTTCGTGACCAGAAGCCCGGCCCGGGTTCTCGCCCTCGCCCAGTTCATCAACTCCGTCGGGGACGGCGCCTTCTACGTCTGCTCGGCCCTCTTCTTCGCCCGGATCATCGGCCTGTCTCCCACTCAGATCGGCCTGGGCCTGACCACCGGTTGGGCGGTCGGCGCCGCCGCCGGAGTCCTCCTCGGGCACCTCGCCGACCGACGCGGCCCCCGGGGCGCCGCGATCCTGCTGGCCGCCCTGACCGGTGCGACCATCGGCTCGTTCCTGTTCGTCCGGTCGTTCCCGCTGTTCGTGCTGGCCACCTGCGCGTACGCCTGCTGTCAGGGCGGTTTGAGCGCTGCCCGGCAGGCCCTCCTCGCGGGGCTCGTCGAGTCGGCCGACCGCACCCGGGTGCGGGCCACCCTCCAGTCCAGGGCCAACGCCGGTCTGGCCATCGGCGCCGCGCTGGGCGGCCTGGCCCTCTTTCTCGACACTCCGCAGGCCTACCTGACGGTGTTCGGCGTCGACGCGGCGAGCTTCCTCGTCGCCGCCCTGGTGCTGCGCTGGCTACCGGCCGTGCCGTCCACGTCGGGCACCGGCGGCGACGCACGGGCGCTCGCCGTGCTCAGCGACCGCCCGTACGCCGTGATCACGCTGCTCAACGCCGTCCTGCTGCTCTACATGCCGCTGCTCAGCCTCGTCATTCCCCTGTGGGTCACGCAGCGCACCGAGGCGCCCCGGTGGATCGTCGCGGCGATCCTGGTCCTCAACACCCTCAGCGTCGTGCTGTTCCAGGTCCGGATCGCCCGCCGGGTCACCGACCTTCGTAGCGCCACCCGCCTCGTCCGGTACTCCGGGCTCATGATGTTCGCCTCGTGCGGCGTGTTCGCCCTCTCCGGCCTCGGCGCGGCGCCCTGGCAGGCCGCTGCCGTCCTGCTCCTGGCCGCGGGTCTGCAGGTCGTCGGCGAGATGATGCAGGCATCCGGCTCCTGGGAGATCAGCTTTGGGCTGGCGCCCGCCGGGCGTCAGGGCCAGTACCAGGGCTTCTTCGGCGCCGGCACCGCTGTCGCACGCGTGCTGGGCCCCCTTCTGCTCACCACGTTGATCGTCACCTGGGGCGCACCGGGCTGGCTTTTGCTGGGCGGGATGTTCGTCGCGGCGGCGCTCGCCATGCGTCCGGCGGTCCGCTGGGCCGAGGGAACGTCCCGTCGTTCCGCAGCCGGTCGGGCGGATCTCGCGCCGTCTATCGGTCCGCAGCTCCGGTAGCTGACACGGGAGGTGTCCGGGTCCGCGCGACGGTGAACCTGGTACGACGGTGGCGGGGCCGTTCGACCTCGTCCAGCAGCGCCACGGCGAAATCCTCGGTGGAGATGGCGGAGGCGCCGGCCGGGTCGACCAGCAGCTCGTCGGCACCGAGCCGGTAGGAGCCGGTGCGCGCACCCGGTTCGAGGATCGCGGCGGGGCTGACGTAGGTCCAGTCCACGTCGGTGCTCGCGCGCAAGACGGCGAGCTGGTCGTTGCAGGCCAGGGCGATTGCTCGCCAGGCTGGTGGCACGTACGCCGGGTCGTCGACCACGAGCGTGCCACCCGAGCCCGGCACGGTCAGACTGCCCGCGCCGCCGACGGCCAGCAGCCGCGCGCCGGTGCGGGACAGCCCGGCGAGCAGCGCCGTCGCGACGGCCATGAGTTCGTGTTCGTGGCCGATCGGCGGGCGGGTCGCCGTGACCACGACGTCCTGGCCGGCACTCAGCTCGACGACGGCGTCGACGTCGGCGGCATCGCCGACCCGGTGGATCGCGGCCGGGGGCAGTTGGGCGAGCCGGGTCGGATCCCGTACGACGGCCGTGACGTCGTGGCCGCGACTCAGGGCCTCCGCGACGATCCGACTCCCGGTGGTGCCGGCGGCTCCGAAAACGGTGATACGCATGCTCGTCAGCTCTTTCCTGTGAGTCGGGCGCGTAGGTGCTGGTTCGAGTCCAGTTGTGCGGCGGAGATGGAGACCATGGCGAGGCCGAAGCCGAGGAGCTGGGTGGCGGTGAGGGACTGCCCGAGGACCAACCAGCCCAGGGCCGCGGCGACGACTGGCGACAGCAGCGGCAGGAACGACATCGCCGTGACGGGCAGGCGTGCCACGCCGGTGAACCAGAGCGTGTAGGCCAGACCGGTCCCGACCAGGGACAGCCAGGCGTACCCGCCCAGGGCGGGCGCGTCCAGCCTGGGCGGCAGGCCCTCGACGGCCAGGGCGAGCGGGGCGATCAGCAGCCCACCGGCGGTGAGTTGCCAGCCGGTGAAGGCCAGCACGCCGACGCCGGGCGGTCGCCCCCACCGCTTGGTCAGCACGGTCCCGGCGGCCATCACCGCGGTGCCGGCGAAGCCGGCCGCGAGTCCCAGCGGGTCGAAGCCCAGCCGCCCGCGCAGGACCATCAGCCCGATACCTGCCACACCGACGACAGCCCAGCCGAGTCGCCACCGGCTCGGGCGCTCTCCGAGCAGGACCACGGCCAGTCCGGCGACGATGAGCGGTTGCGCCGCCGAGAGCGTGGCCGCGACGCCGCCCGGCAGCCGGTACGCCGCCACGAACAGGAGCACGAAGAACGCCCCGATGTTGAGCGTGCCCAGCGCGGCCGTGCGCCACCACCAGACGCCGCTCGGCAGCCGCCTGGCGATCAGGAGAGCGATGAGGCCGGCCGGCAGCGCGCGCAGGACTCCGGACAGGAGCGGGCGGTCAGGTGGCAACCACTGGGTGGTGACGAGATAGGTGGTGCCCCAGGTCACGGGTGCGATCGAGGCGAGTCCGGTGATCGCCCAGCCGCCCGTCGTCGGGCGACCGGGTGGGAGGGCGGCCTCCCGGCGGGGATGGGTTTCGAGCACCGAAACCTCTCAACGTTGAACTGTTCGACGTTGAGATAAAATCACGACTGGTATCTTGACGTCAAACAGTTCAACGTTGAGGAGAGTGATGGCCGACAGCCTGGACCGGATCCTGGACCAGTGGCGGGCCGAACGGCCGGACCTGGACGCCAGTCCCATGGGCGTGGTCGGACGCATCCAGCGCGCGTCGCGGCTGCTGGAGCGCGGGCTCAGCGAGCACTTCGCCACCCGGGGGCTGCAGACCTGGGAGTTCGACCTTCTCGCCACCCTGCTGCGCTCGGGTCCTCCGCACCGGCTGACGGCGGGTGACCTCGCGGCCACCTCGATGATCACCTCGGGGGCCATCACCAACCGGATCGACCGCCTGGAGGCGCGCTCCCTGGTCAGCCGCGAAACCGATCCCACGAACCGCCGCAGTGTTCTGGTCACCCTGACCGATCGCGGCCGCGAGGTCGTCGACCAGGCCATGGCCGATCACGTCGCCAACGAGGCCCGACTGATCGGCGCACTGCGCCCCGACGAGCAGGAACAACTGGCGGGACTGCTGCGCACGATGCTTACCGCCCTCGGGGACACGCCAGCGGACGCCCGTCCCGGACGACCAGCCCAGAGCGCGCCCGAGGGGGGCTGACCCACCTCGACTCCACCGCCCCTCGCGAGAGGCCCTAGCGGCGCAGGCAGAAGGGGTGGCCGGCCACCTCACCATCGAGCATGGCGGCCCAGAAGTGGGCCAGTCTGGCCGGATCCGAGCATTCCAGGTTGATCGCAGCGAGATGAGCCAACGGCATGATTTCGTCCTCCTGCGGGCGGGACCACCGGCGGCATGACCGGTATCCGAAATGAAAGACTGCTCTCTTTGCGTGTGACGCGGACAGACGGGCGCAGGCCGACACCCGGACGCCGGCCGCCCGGCTGAGGCCGGTCGCGTCCCGCCCGCCTAACCCTTGATGATCGCCATCAGAGCGGTGGTGAAGGGTGCGGAATCCAGGTCACCCCGGATCGCCAGTTGCAGGCTGTAACTGGTGCTGAGGGCCACGAAGGCTTCGGCGATCTGCTCGGCCTGCGGGCGACGCGAGTCGGGCACCAACTCGGCGATCGCGGCCCGCAGGGCGGAGAGCTGTCGTTGCACAACGGCTGCCAGTGGCGGCGACACCGCCGCCTCGGCGTGGATCTGCGCGACCACCGCGACGTGTCACACCTACCACATCAACACCACCGGCGAATTCTGCGTTTGGCCTATCAAACGAGTACGCGGACGGTGTAGCAGTGGACCTCCCGGAGTATCAGGCATACTCCTGTTCCAGGATGGCCAGGTCGCGGTCGGCGAACTGCACGTGCGCCCACTGGTCGCTGAAGATGACTTGCAGGCACTTGACCGCCGTACGTTCGGCGGGCGGCGGGCAGCCGATCGCGGTGTTCGGCCCCCGCACGCGGTCCAGCTCCTCCTGCGTGACCTGCGCCAGATATGCGCGCAGATCGGCGATCCGCTCGGCGCGCACGGCGAGGATTTCGCCGAGGGTGGGCGCGGCCGACTCGTCGATGCCGAACTCGGTGCCGTTGGTGGTGAACGATGCGGGTACGCCGATCGGATGGAACGGGTTCGGGCGAAGGGCCGCCGCGTGGCCATACCAGGCGTCCACGACGAAGATCGTGTGGCGCAGGGTTTGGGCGAGCGACCATTCGTCGTTCACTGATCTGTGGACGGCTTCCTCTGGCAGCACGCTTGCGCGTCGCAGCGTCGATTGCCACAGCTCCTCGATGACATCCACCGCATCGCGCATGGTCTCGGGTGTGGTTGGCTGCAGTCGAAGCCGTTCGGGGTGCAGGCGATCCAGCTCGGCCTCGATCAATGGCATGACCTCCACGCCGTTGACGCGCAGGCCGTCGATCGCCCCGTCGATGTCGGCGTCCAACAGCAGCACGCCACGCATCCGGGCGCCGCTGAGATCCACCTCGCGGAAGATTGCGCTGGCCATTGACAGGTCGATGAACTCCGCACCCTCGTAGTCGGGCTGCTCCACGAATCGCGTCATCGGCGCATCGTAGGGACCCGGTACGACAAGACCAGCAAATCAAGATCCCAGCATTGGGCTGCCTGGAGGTTTCCGGACAGGGGTTCCATTCGGGACCATTGACCGGAAGCGGAGGAGATAGTAGTGGCACGAGTGAAGAGGAGAAATACCGGTCAACGATCTAGACCACGCTGTCCTTCACCTCGCCGAGCATCACGTCGATGTCCCCAGATCGGATCATCTCTGCCAGGGCCGCCACCATCGCCTCGACACCGGGCCTGGGAATGATGACCAGATCGGAGCACCAGAAGTATCGGCCGCCACCAACCTCCCCGGTCCCAGCCCACCGTTGCAGGAGACGGCCGATCTCATCCGTCGTCATGAACGTGGCGTAACGACGGGTGCCATCAGCGAGGCACAGGTGCGCATCGATGTTGTCGGCCGTCTCCGGTTCGTCGTCCTGGCCGGCCATGAAACAAACACGAACGCCCTCGACCACGCGGTCCCATTCCGCTGTCTGACTCACCGGAGCATCATGGCAGCTTCGGACGCTCGACTTGGGCTCCGCTCTGCTCGGCGCTCTCGGTGGTGGAATGAACCGGACCGCCGCGTCGGCAAGCCTGGTCAACCCTGACGACTCTTGGACATCTGCATCGAGCGCGCGGTGGCGCGGGCGGCGGTGTCGATGAGGTCTGCGACCGGGCCGGGCTGCGAAACCGCCACCGCGTGGGACGCGGCGACCTCCACTGCCGTGGACCCCGCCCTGTCGGCCAGAAAGCGCTGCAGGTCCGGCGGGATGCCCAGGTCCTGAGTGGTGATCAGGGTCCAGGAGGGGATCGTCTTCCAGGCGGCCTTGGTCACGCCCTCCTCCTGGGCGCTCGCCGAAGCGGGCCGCTGCGTCGCCGCCATGATCTCGGCGGTGCCCGGGTCGACGTCGGCGGCGAAAACCTCGGGGAACTTGTCCTGCAGGATGTACTGATCCATGGTCATGCCGCCGTCGTCGGAGGGGATCGGCACCATGTTGATGCTGGTGGCGAGCTGACTTCCGGGGTACATGCCGAGCAGACCGATCACGCTCTCGCCCACGTCCGGGCTCACGCTGGCGACGTACACCAGTGCCTTGACGTTGGAGGCGCCGGCCGCGGCCTCGGTCATGACCAGCCCGCCGTAGGAATGGGCGGCCATCACGACAGGTCCGGACAAGCTGTCCAGAAGAGCCCGAACGTAAGCGGCGTCCTTCTGTACACCCCGCAGCGGGTTGGCGACGGCGATGACCGGATAACCCCGACCCCTGAGGTTGGCGATCACACCATTCCAACTGGACGAGCCGGCGAATGCCCCGTGGACCAGTACAACTGTCGGCATTCCTGCTTCCTGGCCCGACATGTCAGGAGTAGCGCTCATTCGGAGTCCTTTCGAGATGCCGCACCGCCCGCTGCTCGCGGTGTGCAGAAGGGACGACGAGGACGGCCCACCGAACATCTCTCCCAGCGGCACGCATCGGTCCGCTGTCCCCGGCTCAGGTGGGTTGCAGCATCCAGAGTTCAGCATTTTCGAGGCCACCGTCGGCCGGATGGAAAAATTGCGTGGATCATCAAATCTTTGTGCGGCACCCGGTAGCGGGTGCCGCACCCCATACCGTGGAAACAGACCAGACCGAACGTTCTGTCGCTAGGATGGGAGGATGACGCGCGACGAACCCGACGCCCGGCCTTCCGAGGCACGACTCAGGCTTCTCCGCACGGCGACCAGGATCTTCTACACGGAGGGCATCCACTCCGTCGGCGTCGACCGCATCATCGCCGAGGCGAAGGTGACCAGGGCCACCTTCTACCGGCACTTCCCCAGCAAGGACGACCTGATCCTGGCCTACCTGCGTGAGGTGCATCAGCTGGAGCGCGGCATGGTCGACGAGGCTCTGGCCACCAACCGATCGCCGGTCGACCCACTCCTGGCCATCGCCGGTTCCATCGCCCAGAACATCCAGTCCCCCGGGTTCCGCGGGTGCGCGTTCCTGAACGCCGCAGCGGAATACCCCGACACGAACCATCCCGTGCACCAGGAACTCCTGGCCCACCGGCAGTGGTTCCTGGACACCATCACCATGCTCATGGCACAGGTCCACGAGGAAACGGCCGATCCTGCCGCGCGTCACTTCGTCATGCTCCGGGACGGCGCCATGGCCGCCGGATGTCTCACCGACCCCACGTTGGTGTCCGAGACCTTCCTGCGCGGGGTCGAAGGACTCCTGCGGATCAACTCGGAACGTCAGTCGGCAGAGTCGGCCCGCTAGTTTCTCGCCCGACCGCCGCCCGCACGACCTCGAGCTGGGCCACCCCCAGGCGGGGATGACCCAGCTCCTTCGTGTGTCCACTACGGCCGAGCCGCGCCGCAGCTGCGACAGCGCGCACGGCCGAGCAGCTCAGGTCAGCGGCCGTACGCCTCCAGCAGGCGCAGCCAGACCTCGCTGACGGTCGGGTACGCGGGCACGGCGTGCCACAGCCGCTCCAGGGGGACCTCACCGACGATGGCGATCGTCGCGGCCTGGAGCAGTTCCGCCACGTCCGGGCCGACGAGGGTGAAGCCGACGATGACCCGCCGGTCCTCGTCCACGACCATCCGGGCATGCCCCTGGTAGCCGTCGGCGTGCAGCGCTGCCCCAGCGACGGCGCCCAGGTCGTAGTCGACGACCCGGATGCGCAGCCCGGCGCCCTCGGCGGCGGCGGCGGTCAGCCCGACCGAGGCGACCTCCGGGTCGGTGAAGACGACCTGCGGCACGGCGTGCGCGTCGGCGGTGGCGACGTGCCGACCCCACGGCCGGTCGTCTGCCGCTTCGCCCCTGGCCCGCGCGGCGATCACGTCGCCCGCCGCGCGAGCCTGGTACTTGCCCTGGTGGGTCAGGAGCACCCGCCGGTTGACGTCCCCGGCCGCGTACAGCCATCCATCGCCGATCAACGCGCCGGAGCCGTCGACCACCCGCAGGGTGTCGTCGACAGTGAGCCAGGCACCGGGCTTCAGGCCGACCCGGTCGAGGCCGACGTCCTGCGTGTTCGGCGTACGGCCGATCGCGACGAGGATTTCGTCCGCGTCGACCTGTCCGCCGTCGGTGAGCGTGATGTGCAGCGTGCCGTCGCCGTCGCGGCGCACCGACGTGGCCTCGACACCGAGGTGGACGGACACGCCAGCATCCCGCAGGGACTGCGTGACCCGCTCGCCGACGAACGGCTCCGCCTTCGTGAGCACCCCGTCCCGAGCGAGTACCGTCACCGTCGATCCGAGACCGGCGTACGCCGTCGCCATCTCCGCGGCCACCACGCCACCGCCGATGATGGCGAGCCGGCCGGGAACCTCGCTCGCGGCGGCGGCCGCACGGCTGGTCCACGGTGCCGCCTCGCGCAGACCGGCGATGTCCGGCACCAGTGCGCTGCTTCCGGTCGCGATGACGACCGCGTGTCGGGCGGTGAGCGAGGTGGTGGCGCCGTCCGCGCCGGTCACCTCGACGACGCGGTCGGAGCTGATCCGCCCCTGGCCGCGATGCAGCGCGATCCCCGCCGAGTTCAGCCAGGACACCTGCCCGTCGTCCGTCCAGTTCGACACGAAGGAGTCCCGGCGGCGCAGCACTGCCGCCGCGTCCAACTCGCCGGTCACCGCCTCGCGCGCTCCGGGCAGTTGACGAGCCGCCCGGAGCGCTGACTGGCTGCGCAGCAACGCCTTGGTCGGCATGCAGGCCCAGTACGAGCACTCACCGCCAACCAGTTCCCGCTCGACGATTGCGGCGGTCAGGCCGCCCCGCACGACGCGGTCGGCGACGTTCTCCCCCACCGGCCCCGCGCCGATGACTACGACGTCGTACGTGGCGTTCTGCACGTCAGTTCCCCTTCGCGGCGCGGCCGAGGCGGATGGCCGCGATGAGGAAGAAGATAGCGCCGGGGATGGCGTAGCCGATCGCGTTGGTCAGCGCCGGGTTGTCCGCGGAGGCAGCCGCGATGAACGATCCACCGGCGAGTACGGAGATGCCACCGCTGATGATCATCGGCCACTGGCCGCCCATCCGGCGGCGGGTGACGCCCACGATCAGCTGCACCAGCCCGGCCACGACCGCCCAGGCGCCCCAGACGCGCAGGACCGCGGGGATGCCGGACGCGCCGGCGATGCCCAGGCCCACCGCGGCGAGGAGGCTGATCGCGACGTTCACGTACAGCAGGGTGGGCGATCCGGTGGCCCGCGACGCACGAACATCGACGATGGCGGCGGCCACGTCGAACAGCGGATAGAGCACGAGCAGCGCGGCGGTGAGGGGGTTCAGGTGCTTGGCGAGTGGGAACGTCACGGCGGCCCAGACGATTGCGAAGGCGAAGCGACCGAAGTAGAGCCGCCGCAAGGCAGCGGCCGTCGTCGAGATGCCGGGAACGGCAAGGGTGGTCATGGTCATCCTCTCGGTGATTCCGGAGCGAAGGGGCGCCCGGCGGGGTGCGGCCACCGCCGGGACGGGACGGCGGTGCTACTCGATGTCCGAGAACAGCCCCGTGATCTCCACCTGAGCGCCCTGGAGCCCACCGAAGACGGCGCCGGCAGCGGGCGTCGCGACTGCGGCGGAGGCGTCCTCGTAGCTGGCGAAGTACAGGTCGAGCGTCCGGTAGGCGGGAGTGGGCGTGCCGTCTTCCTTCGGCCACACCTTGGCCGACTCGACCCGCTGGAGCTTCGGGAACGTCTCCGCGGCCCGGCGCACGTCGGCGTAGACCTTCTCGAACTCGGCGGGGTCGGCGGGATTGCCGATGATGAGGGTGATCTTGGTAGGCATGGCGCTCTCCTCCAGAGACAGCCGCGCACCCGGCGGACACCAGGTAGAACGAACGTTCTGTCTGTGAGGACCGTACCCGTCAGTTGGCCCCGACGTCAAGACCGACCGTTCTATCTGGCCTGGCTCCTGCGGGTGTCGCTCGTCACCAGCTGCGACGGCAGGGCCGGTGCGACGTCAACGCGCGACGCGGGAGGGTACGCGGCGACACGGGCCACTGCGACGATCGACGACAGCCGCGTCACGCCTCGGAGTCGCGATCTCCGGACGCCTCCCGTCCGATCGGCGAGGTGGAGAACTCCAGCGACCGGCCCCGCCCTCGCAGCGCGCCGAGGAGCACGACCAGGGCCAGCACAACGGCCACCACGCTCAGACCGGCCATCGGCGCCCAGCGGGTCAGCACCGGCGTGACCAGCAACAGAACGGCCACGCCGATGATCTGGGGTCGGGAGGCCTGGCCGAAAATCTCGTACTCCAGCCGCATCCGGGCAACGAGGAAGAGTGTCGGACCGCCCACCACGAACAGCAGCCAACCGGGCCGCGGCTGCCCGTACGGATGATCGATCACCAACTCGTAGCCGACAGCCGTGACGAGGACGCTGAGCACGATCACCAGGTGCGTCCATCCCGACACCGCGCCCAACTGACCCGGCATACCCGCCCGGCCGAACGTCTCCGTCAACAGCAGACCGGCGCGATAGAAGTAGATCCGCCAGAGCAGCGCGCTGGTGACGAACGCTATCGAGAAGGCGGCTGCCCGCCCGGCGGAATAGTCCGCGCCGCCGAAGACCGTGCCGACGACCAGAATCGACTCACCGAGAGCGATGAGCACCATCTGCTGATAACGGTCCGCGAGATGGGTCCCGTCGATCTGCCACCGGCCCACTCTCGAAACCCCGAGCCACGGCAGCGGCCAGCCCAATGCCCAGGCAAGGTAGTCGACAGCGAGGGCGGCAACCCACAGCGGCAGGCGGAGGTGATCCGGTCCCAACGCGCCGGCCAACCATAACGGCGTGCTCACCAGAGCCCAGACGACAAGCCGGAACGGCACCAGCCGTCGCGGATGGCCACGCAGCGCGACGGCGACCACCAGCGGCCGCACCACCATCACCATCAGGTACGCGACCGTGAACGGCAGCGCTCGCTCCTCCATGGCGCGGGGCAGCGTCACCGCCATGATCAGGCCGGCGAACATGGTGCCGACGACGACGGCTTGAATGATCGACCGCTCCGGTTCGTACCGACTGGTGATCCAGACGGTGTGCGACCAGATCAACCAGAGCGCCAGAAAGAGCAGCAGGGTGCGCCCGAACCCCGTGCCGAGCGCCCAACCCGTGTCGTCGCGCAACTCGGCGAATCGTTGCGAGACCCGGGTGAGGGCCACAACGAAGGCCAGGTCGAAGAACAGCTCCAGGAACGTCGCTCGACCCGAACTCCGTGGAGGGCGCAGCAGTTCGGCACCCCGCCCCGCCACCATCGTCCGCCTCCGTCCGCCGCCCTGGTCACAACGAGCCGGCCGCCGAAGGAGTTGCGTAATGGAAATGGAGATTGAGCGGGGCCACAAGCGATCCGAAACTGCAAGGTATTGAGAGTCCCATCTCTGCCGGCGAACTTCCTGGGCGACGAGGGAAACGCAACCCTATGCTTGCCGCCGACCGCACTGCGGCTCATCCGGGCCGACGGATACCCAGACAAGGACTTGCGAATGCGCCGGAAGTCTGCTCTGAACAACGGCACTGCTGGTCTCAAGGAATCACCGGCAACTACCGCAGAGGACCTCGCGCGCCGATCCGCGATCGCCGAGGAACAGGCGTTTCTCGACGTGGCCACGGCCCGGCGCGACACGCTGGCCGACCAGCTACAGGTCGAGCTGTCGGCAGCGGCCGCCGACGCGTTGGCGCAGGCCCGCCAGCGCATGCTCCGCCAGCAGTACGACGAGCTCCAGCGAGCAGGAGAAGGGCTGGTCTTCGGCCGCCTCGACGGTCTCGATGGCACCGTTCGCCACGTCGGCCGTGTCGGTCTGCGCGACGAGGGTGCGGACAGTGAGCCACTGCTGGTGGACTGGCGCGCTCCCGCGGCCCGGCCGTTCTACACGGCGACGGCTGTCGACCCCCAGGGTCAGGCGCGGCGCCGGCACATACGCACCACGGGGTCGACTGTCGCCGGCGTGGACGACGAGCCTCTGGACGGCACCGCGACTGCCGAATTCGTCGGCGAAGGCGCGCTGCTGGCCGCCCTCGACCAGCGGCGCACCGGTCGCATGTCGACGGCGATCGCCACCCTGCAACGCGAACAGGACGACATCATCCGGGCGGAGGCGACCGGCCCGCTGATCGTTCAGGGCGGTCCCGGCACCGGCAAGACGGTTGTTGCGCTGCACCGCGTCGCGTACCTGCTGTTCACCCACCGGAAGATGGCCGACCAGGCGGTCCTGGTTCTGGGCCCTTCGCCGCGGTTCCTCCAGTACATCGCCCAGGTGCTGCCCGCCCTCGGTGAGACCGCCGTCGTCTCGGCGACCTGCGACACCCTGCTGGCCGACGTTCAGGTGGGCCGCGACGAGAGCCGGCTTCTCGCCGAGGTCAAGGGCCGCGCCCTCTGGCAGTCCGCGCTCGAAAACCACGTCACGTCGCTGCTCCCCCGGCCCCGCGAGCTGAAGCTGCGCTGGGAGGGCGAGTTCTTCGTCATCCCCGCCCCGACGGTGGCGCACGCGCTCGCCTCGGCGGTGCAGGGCCGCCCGTACCACCGCGCCCGCGCGGTGTTCGCCGAGCAGCTGCACCACCTTCTCGCCGATGTCGTCGCCGAGCAGCGCGAGGCGCTGATGGACGAGATGGAGGAGGGCTTCGAGGACATCCTCGCCCGCGTCGACAAGGGCATGGGCCACGACCCCCGCTCCGCCCGGACGTCCACCGGCAGCGACATCGACGGGTTGCTCTCCGAGGAGGAGATCGAACAGTTGCGGTGCCGTATCGCCGAGAACGCCACCATCGCCCGGTTCGTCGAGGCGTGGTGGCCCACCCTCGACCCCGAAACCCTGCTGCGTGATCTCCTGACCGACCGCGCCCTGCTGGCCCGGTTCGCCCCGCAGCTGTCCCCCGAGGAGATCACCGCAGTCGCGGCCGAGCCCGCCGGGTGGGCACCAAGCGACATTCCCCTGCTCGACGCCCTTGCCGACCTGCTCGGTGAGGTCGACGCCCCGCAACCACCTGGCGAGTTCGTCGCCGACCGCGCTCGCCGGCAGCGCAGCTGGGTGTACGGCCACGTCGTCATCGACGAGGCGCAGGAGCTGTCCGAGATGCAGTGGCAGATGGTTCTCCGCCGCTGCCCCAGTCGCTCCATCACCGCCGTCGGCGACATCGACCAGGCCGAGGCGGCCCACCGGCACACCAGTTGGGCGCAAGCGGTGCGGGCCGCTTTCGGAGACCGGTGGACCGCCGCGGAACTCACCATCTGCTACCGGACCCCGCGCGAGGTCATGGACCTCACCGAACCGGTCTTGAAGAAGGCGGGCAGCCACAACGTGCCACCCCGGGCGGTGCGCTCCTCCGGCATCGCCCCCTGGCAGCGCACTGTCGCACCCACCGAGCTTGCTGGTGCTGCCGCCGAAGCGGTGCGGGAGCTGCGGCACCGGTGGCACGGGGGCACGGTCGGCGTCATCGCCCCCGCCGACCGCGTCGCCGAACTCGTGGCCGTGCTGAGTGATGTGCCGGTGCTCACCGCCACCCAGTCCAAGGGGCTGGAATGGGACGCGACGCTCCTCATTGACCCCCAGGGCGTCGCCGCCGAGCCGCGCGGCTGGAACGGCCTCTACGTCGCGCTCACCCGATGCACCCAGGAACTCGGACAACTGATCCTCACGCAGCAGTCGCCGCACCCGTGAGACAGGTACCCGGACATCCGGCCAGGGCGCGGTCGGGGTTGCCGCTTCGGACTCAGACGTTGCTTTCCCGTTCGTCCAGTGACAGGCCCCAGCCACGTGCCAGGGCGGCGAACTCCTCGTGGAACTGCGGGAAGGTCTTGTCGACGCAGGACGGTTCGTCGAACTCGATCCCCGGCGTACGCAGGCCGGTCACGCTCATGCTCATCGCGATGCGGTGATCTGAACGGGTCTGCACCAGTGCTCCGGTCGGCTTGGCCGGCCGGGCGTCCCCAGACTAACCAGCCGTGCCGGTGCCTCGCGTCCCGCCCGAGGGCGCCGATCCGCAGTCGCCGCCCGTGTCAGCGAACGAATCCCGTTGACACCATCATCGACACCTCAATACGCTTAACATGTTCGTTAAGTGAAGGGAGGGGTTCGGATGGCTGGCACCGATCAGCTCAGCGCGGTGTTCTCGGCGCTCGCCGACCCGACTCGACGGGCGATCCTCGCCGAGCTGGCCGAACGCGACGCCACGGTCACCGACCTCACCGCTTCCTTCTCCATCTCGATGCCAGCGGTGTCACGGCACCTGAAGGTGCTCGAACGCGCCGCGCTCATCTCGCGGTCGCGGTCGGGCAAGTGGCGCGAGAGCCGCCTCGAGGCCGCCCCGCTCCGCGAGGCAGCCGACTGGATCGAGCACTACCGGCGGTTCTGGGACTCGTCCCTCACCCGCCTCGATGCCCACCTTGCCGCGGTGCAGGCCGCCGGACAGGCAACCGATCAGATGGCCGACGACACCCGGGAGCCCGAATGAACGCCGACACTCCGCAACTCGTCATCTCCCGGCTGTTCGACGCGCCACGGGAGCTCGTCTACCGAGCCTTCACCGACCCCGACCACCTGGCGGCGTGGTGGGGCCCGACCGGCAACTCACTGCCGCGCGACGAGATCGAGTTCGACGTACGCCCCGGCGGCTTCCAGCGGTGGACGGAGGTCAACGAAGCCAGCCCCGACCTTCGCGTGCACGTCCACGTCGCCCTCACCGACGTCACCGACGGCGAACTGCTCGAAGGCCTCATGCACGTCGGCGGCCGGCTGCAGGAGGGCATCGAGCCGTTCCGGACGAGGTTGCGGGTCGAGTTCCACGACGCGTCCGAGGGGCGGACGCGCCTGGAGATCCGCCAGTGGCTGCCGGAGCACCTCACACATCCCAGCGAGGAGGGTTGGCGCCAGGCGTTCACCAAGCTGGACGCCGCGTTGGCGAACCCCCGGATCCTCGCCGCTGATCACCGAAAGGCAGACGCATGGCAAAGCTGATCTACGTGACCAACATGTCGCTCGACGGATACATCGAGGACGACCGCGGCGTCTTCGCGTGGTTGCCGATGGACGATGAGGTGTTCGTGCTCTGCACCGACCTCCTGCGGTCCGCGGACACGTTCCTCTACGGCCGGCGCCTGTACGAATCGATGGCCCACTGGGAGACCAATCCGGCCCTGGCCGCGCAGTCTGACCTCACGGCCGAATTCGCGCGCACCTGGAAGGCGGCGAAAAAGGTCGTCTACTCCACGACCCTCACCTCGGTGTCAACCGCCGACACCCGGCTCGAACGCCGTTTCGACCCCGCCGCGGTACGCGAACTGAAGGCCACGGCCAGCAGCGATATCACCGTGGGAGGTGCCAACCTCGCGGCACAGGCCTTCGAGGCCGGACTGGTCGACGAATGCCATCTGTTCATCTGGCCCGTTGTCGTCGGCGGGGGCAAACCCGGGATGCCGACCGGTACGCGCACCGACCTCGAACTCCTCGACGAGCGCCGATTCCGAAACGGCGTCCTGCACCTCCACTACCGCTCTCTCGGGCAGTGAGCGACGACCCGGTGTGCGCGGGAGGGGTCAACCGCCGAATCGGGCCGGCGACTACCGCGGCACGGCCCGGAACCACGCCTCCCGGTCGTCCGGGTCCGGTCCGCGCCGGGGCAGGGTCGGCGGGTCCTCCCTGGTGACCGGGGCGTAGTGGTCGAAGGTGGTGGTCAGGACAGCCTCCCCGCCGGTGAGGTCGGGAAGGGCGGCGACGACCTGCGGCACCCGGGAGGACGGCAGGGTGCCGCTCACCTCGAGGTAGCCGCCGGCGACGGCGGTCTCGTGGACCACCCCTCCCCGCCTACCGAGCAGCGCCAGCACCGTCTCCACCGTGCGCTGGGGAAGGTTGACGTCGAACCGTTCGATCGGCTGGCACACCCGGGTACCGGCTCGACGCAGCGCCGCGGCGACCACGACCGGGGCGAGGTGGCGGAAGTCCGCCGCCACTGTCGAGATGGACTTGTCGAACTTCTGATGCGGCCTGCTCTGTCGCGGGAGATACCGGGAAGCCGTCATGGTCACCACACAGTCGGTGACCGGCCAACCGTGCCGGCCATGCCGCAGCGCGGCCCGTACGCCCTCCTCGGTGGCGGCGACGAATGCCGGTGGCAGCCGGCCGGGTTCGACGCCGGGACGGAACTCGATGCCGTGCCCGACCGGGGCGGCCTCGATCCGTAACCCGAGCCCGGCCAGGTACGGGTTGCCGCGCTCGTTCACCCGATCCTCGGCGGCTCCGGTGCCGACGACCCGCTCGATGCAGGCCGTCAGCGTGCCGGAGAAGCGCACCCGGACGCCGTACCGGTCCTCGAGGAGAGCGGCGAGCACCTCCTTCTGGACCTCCCCGTGCAGACGGATCACCGCCTCCGCCTGCTGCTCGTCGAGCCGCAGGTCCACCAGCGGGTCCTCGTCGGCCAGTTCGGCCAGACCGGCGAACATCGCCAGCCGCTGCTCCGGCTGCACCGGTTCGACGACCGCCTGCCGGGTGGGCGGCGGAAAGCGGTAGCCGTGCCGCCGGGGCGGGTCCCCGATGTGCTGGCCGATCCGGGCCGAGACGCCACGCACCGCGGCGATCTGACCGGCGGACACCGACTGGCGCACCAGCACGCCGTCGGGCTCGATGACGGCGATCTGGGTCACCGTCTGCGCGCGGGTTCCGGCCAGCTGCACCCGATCGCGCACCCGCAGACGCCCGGACCACAATCGCACCCAGGCCCGCCGGCCGTGGCCGTCCCGATCGACGGCGAACACCGTGCCCGCCAGCGGACCGTCCCGCTGCTCGCCACGCGGCAGCAGGTCGGCGAGGAGGTGGCACAGCTGCCGTACGCCTGCTCCGGTGATCGCCGAGCCGCACGCCACCGGGGTGAGCTCGGCGCGGCGCACCGCGTTCCGGATCGCACGCCGGACGTCGCGGACGCGTACCGGCTCGTCTGTCAGCCACCGCGCCGCCACCGCGTCGTCGACCTCCGCGACCGCCTCCAGCACCGGTTCGGCGTCGAGGCCGACGGCCCGCACCCGGACGTCGCGCCCGCCCTGGCCGGTGACCGTGGTGAGCGGGACCGGACGCGCCCCGAGCCGCTGGCGTACCTGGGTCAGCACCCGCTCGACGTCGGCGCCGCGGCGGTCCACCTTGTTCAGGAAGAAGACCGTCGGTACGCCGATGCGACGCAGCGCCCGCCAGATGGCGACGGTCTGCGGCTGGACCCCCTCGACGCTCGACACCACGAGTACGGCGGCGTCGAGAACGGCCAGCGACCGCTCGACCTCGGCGATGAAATCCGGATGGCCGGGGGTGTCCAGCAGGTTGATGGTCAGATCACCGATGGCGATCGACGTGACGGCCGCTCGGATGGTGATGCCGCGTCGGCGCTCCAGCTCCATCGAGTCGGTCCGTGTCGTGCCGGCGTCGACGCTGCCCAACTGGGATACGGCGCCTGCCTCGTAGAGCAGGCGCTCGGTCAGGCTGGTCTTTCCAGCGTCAACATGGGCGACGATTCCAAGGTTCAACAAGGCCACAGCAGAACTCCACGGTAGGACGGTCAAGGGTCCGGAGCGTGGAAGCTGCTCGCATTGTCACTCCTCGTCATGGTCACTGTGGTCGATGCCCTCCACCAGGTGCGGCGGTGGGGCGCCCTGAGGCTCGCACGCCCGCTGCGACCGCCGCCACCGAATTCGCTCGCAGAGGGGCACGGCCTCGCGGCGCCGTGCTGCGGCCTGCGCGTCCGGCACTCGGGTGGACGGCTACCCCGTACCATCGGCTGTCAGGAATGACGCGGGCGGCGACAATCAGGGCAGGGTACGACGCCGTGCCGGCGGTGCGAGCTTCCCGGGGTACCGAGGAAGGACGTCGTGTCATGCCGGGGGAACGGTGGGTGCAGGTGCGGCGGGGCGGTGTCTACCTGCTCGGTTCGTTGCTGCTGGGGGTCGCCACAGTGCTCGCACTGCCACTGCTGTGCGTTCCACGGCTCGCGCGGCTCTGGGCGGACTGGCACCGTGACCGCGCCGCCCGGCTGCTCGGTAGGCCGTTGGCATCGCGTCCGGCCCAGGGCGCGTCGAGACGCCGAGCGGCCGCGAGCGGCACCTCCCACGCCCTGCTCTGGCTGCCGGTGAACGCCGTCACCGGAGTGGCGTTCGGGCTGCCCGCCCTGCTGTGCGTGGGCAACATCGTGGTCGCCGCCATCGCGACACCCCTGTGGTGGGCGTTCGCGCCGGAGGCCAGGCCACGGTTGTTCGTCGACGTCCCGGTGACCGGCTGGACGACCGCCCTCACTCTTGGCCCACTCCAGATCCTCCTGCTCACCGCGCTGGCCTACCTGGGCTTCCCGCCGTTCGCGCGCGCGCACGCCCGGATCTGCCTGGTGGTGCTGTCGCACTCGACGAACGAACAGCTCGCCGAGCGGGTTGCCGTGTTGACCCGCACCCGCGCGGACGTGCTCGACGCACACGGCGCGGAGCTGCGCCGCATCGAACGCGACCTGCACGACGGCACCCAGGCCCGGCTGGTGGCCATCGCGATGCGGCTGGCCGTGGCCCGCCAGGCTCTCTCCGACAATCCGCGCGACGAGCGGTTCCTGGAGGACCTTCTTCGGGACGCACACGAAGGAACCGAGGAGGCGATGACCGAACTGCGCGACGTGATCCGAAGCGTCTATCCGCCGATCCTCGCGGACCGCGGGCTCGACGGTGCCCTGACGGCCCTGACCACCCGCTGCGCCGTGCCGACCCGGTTGGACATCGGCGACCTCGAACGGGTGCCGCCCGCGGTGGAGGCCGTCGTCTACTTCGCCGTCGCCGAGGCGCTGACCAACGTCACCAGACACAGCCACGCGACCACGGCCGGCGTACGGGTCAGCCGCGCGGCGGACAATCTGTCGGTGGTGATCACCGACAACGGCACCGGCGGCGCCGACGATCGGCGGGGCACCGGCATTGCCGGGATCCGGCGCAGGGTGCTCGCGCTCGACGGCACTGTCGACATCGACAGCCCGGTCGGCGGGCCGACGACCATGACCGTGGAGCTGCCGTGCGGGTGGTGATCGCCGAAGACAACGTGCTGCTGTCCACCGGACTGGAGCTGCTGCTGGGTCGCGCGGGCTTCCAGATCGCCGCCATCGCCGAGGATGCGGCGGGCTTCCTGACGGCCGTGCGGGAGCACCGGCCCGACGTCACGGTCGTCGACGTCCGGCTGCCGCCGTCCTTCCGCGACGAGGGAATCCGTGCCGCCCTGCAGGCCCGGCGGGAGTATCCCGGCCTTCCGGTCCTGGTGCTGTCGCAGTACGTCGAGCAGCAGTACGCCGCCGAACTGCTGGCCACCGCCGGCGGCGGCGTCGGCTACCTTCTCAAGGACCGCGTCAGTCGGGTGGACGAGTTCGTCGACGCGCTGCGCCGCGTCGCCGCCGGTGGCACCGCGATGGACCCCGAGGTGATCGCGCAACTCGTCCAACGCGCCGGTGACCCGGTCGCCGCCCTCACCCCCCGCGAGCGCGAGGTACTCGCGTTGATGGCGCAGGGGCACGACAACAACGCCATCGCTGAACGGCTCGTCGTCACCGACAACGCCGTGCACAAGCACATCGGCAACATCTTCGCCAAGCTCGGTCTCGCCGTGGCCGACAGCGGCCACCGCCGCGTCCTCGCCGTTCTCGCCTACCTCAACGCCGGGGGCCAGGTGGGCGATCGCTGATCCGGCCCGGCTGAACCCCTCGTCACTCCCGCCCGCCGATCGCGTCGATCAACGCCTGTCGCATCGCGTACCGGGTGGCCATCCTGATCGCTCCCCAGGAGAGCGCGATGGTGAGCGCCACGATCGCGATGAGCCCGGTGAGCGAGATGCGGGGAACGGGCGACCTCGTCAGGCCCAGGCTGATGCCGATCAGCGGTGGGACCGTCGCCAGCAGACCGAACAGCAGCGCCGCGAAAACCACGATCCTGGCCTCGCCGTTCATCATCGCGCGGATCTGGTCCCGGCTGGCGCCGATGAGTCGCAGGCTCGCGAACTCGCGAACCCGCGCCGCCGTCGCCATCACCAGGGTGTTCACCACGGCGATCGCGATGTAGCCCAGCAGCACCGTCTGGAACAGCAGGTTCAGCGCCCAGTCACCGGAGCCACCGGACCCCGACGTGGCCAGGAACGCCTCTCGGTCGCCGACCTGGACCGTCGGGTAGCGCTCGACGGCGCCCCGCAGCGCACCGGTGAGCGCCGTCGGGTCGGTCCCGTCCACCGACCTGATCAGCACGGCCGAGGCCACCCGCGAGGTGGTGTGGGCGACGACCAGGTCGTGGGGCAGGGTGACGTCCCCGAAGCCCAGGCCGTTCTCGTAGATCGCGACCACCCGCGGCGTGACCACCGTGCCGTCGCCGAGCCGCAGCTCGACCGTTCCGCCGACCTTCGCCCGGACGGTCTCCGCGACGATTCGGCTCAGCGCCACCGCATCGCCCCGCAGTTCCGCGATGTCCCCCTCGTTCACCCCGAGATCCATGGTTTCGGAGAGCCGTTCGGGCGTCACACCCTGGGCGGCGAAGACCTTGGTCGCGGTGCTGTCCTCGGACGGGAAGGTCACCAGCACCCGCATCCGGGCCACCGGCGTGGCCACGGCGACACCGGCCACGCCCCGCACCGCGTCCACGACCTCCGGGGACACCCCGGCACCGGACGGCGCGGTCACCACGTGGTCGGCCCGCAGGCCCTCCTCGATCTGGTGCTGCGCCCCCGCCATCGTCGTGGAGGCGCCGAACACCTGCACGGCCGCCAGGGTCACGCCCATGGCCAGCGGTGTGGTGGCCGTACTGAGCCGCCGCCAGTTGGCCCGCGCGTTCGTTTGCGCGAGGAAGCCGCTGGCCGTGGACTGCCGGTTCAGGCCCGAGCCGAACAACGCGAGGGCGCCCCGGAGCAGCAGGGGTCCCAGACAGCCGAGCGCCACGACGAACAACAGGACCGCGCTCCCGGCGGTGTCGGCGGCCGAGTCGCCCGGCGCCGCGACATTGCCCCAGGTCAGCAGCAGCCCGAGCGGGATGAGCAGGACGCCGACGGCCACCCGCACCCGACCGAACTTCTTCGGCTCGATCGCGGCGTCCCCGAGCGCCTCGACCGGGCTGACCCTGGCCAACCGGCGGGCCACCAGCCAACCAGCGAGCCGGGCACTGAGCACGCAGAGGACCAGCGACGCCAGGACGGGCAACAACCCCACCCGCATCTGGAAGTCCGGGGGCATCACTCCCGCGAGGACGAACACACCGCGCATCACGAACGCGAGCAGCACGCCGGGAATCGCGCCGACCACGGCGCCCACCGACGACACCACTGTCATCTCGGCGCCGATCATCCGGTGGATCTGCTGCGGCGTCGCGCCGATGGCCCGCAGCAGAGCCAGTTCCCGCCTGCGCTGCCGCACCGACAGCGCGAGGGTGCTCGCCACCACGAACACCACGATCAGGACCATGGTGCCGCCGAACGACGCCGCCGTCTCGACCACCAGGCTGCGGGCGTCACCGACGTCCAGGAACTCCACATCGCCGCGTCCCGCGCCGGTGTGCGCCACCACGCCCGGCACGGCCGCCGTGATGCGCTCGGCCAACTGCTCCGGGACGACACCGGGCGCGGCGAGCACGCCGATGGCGTCCACCCGGTCCGGACGCCCGGACAACGTGGTCGCCTGGCCGTCGGTGACGAACACGGCGGACTGCCGGTCCAACCCGTCCCCCGGCGCGACGGCGAGGCCCACCACACGGTACGAGGACGGGAGCGAGCCGACCACGAGCTGCACCGTCGCGCCGAGCGACACGTGGCCGCGCGCGGCGAGGTCGACGTCGAGCACCACCTCGTCGGGCGCGGAGGGCGCGTGGCCGTCGCGCAGCCGGAACGGGCCCAGCGCCGCAGCGGACCAGCCGTGCCCGAGCACCGGGAAACCGTTCGGGCCGGCCACCGTGTGGCCGTCCGGGGCCAGCAGGCTCACGTCGACGTTGACGTCTCCGATGGCCGCCCGCACACCGGGCACCGCGGCGACGGCGGCCACCTTGTCGGCGGGCAGCGTGACCCGCTCGCTGTAGCGGACCTCGGCGGACTCGTCGAGCCAGAACGACTGCGCACCGCCGAGGAGCACCGCCGCGCCCGAGTACCGCTCGGGGGTCACGCCGGTGCCGAGCCCGGACACCAGCAGCATCCCGCAGGCGGTGATCACCGCCGAGCCCGCGACGATCGCGATGAAGGAGCCGACGAAACCGCCCCTACGCCCCTTGATCGTGCTCCACGCCAGCGACAGGTCCCTGGGAAACGGCACCACGGCACGGACCAGCCGCCGCAAGCGGCGCATCACCACTCGCCCAGGTGCGTCATGCGCGACGCGATCTGCTCCGGAGTCGGTCGGTTCAGCTCGCCCGCGAGCCTGCCGTCGGCCAGAAACAGCACCGAGTCGGCGTAGGAGGCGGCGACCGGGTCATGGGTGACCATCAGCACCGTCTGCCCCATCGCGTCCACGACGTCCCGCAGCAGCTCCAGAACCCGTTTGCTGGAACGGGTGTCCAGCGCGCCCGTCGGCTCGTCCGCGACCACCACGTCCGGACGGGTGACCAGCGCGCGGGCGACAGCGACCCGCTGCTGCTGACCGCCGGACAGTTCGCTGGGGCGCCGCCTGCCGTACCCGTTGAGGCCCACCGCGGCCAGCACCTGGCCCAGCCACGTCTTGTCGGTCTTCCGGTCCGCCAGCCGCAACGGTAGCGTGACGTTCTCCTCCACGGTCAGCGTGCCCAGCAGGTTGTACGCCTGGAACACGAAGCCGATCCGATCGCGCCGCAGCTCGGTCAGCTCGGTCTCCGACTGCTCGGACACGTCCGTGTCACCCAGCAGGACCCGGCCCGACGTCGGCCGGTCCAGACCGGCCGCACAGTTCAGAAACGTGCTCTTGCCGGACCCGGAGGGGCCCATGACTGCGGTGAACGTGCCGCGCGGGAAGGCGGCGGTCACCGCGTCGAGTGCGCGTACCGCGTTCTTCCCCGACCCGTACTCCTTCGTCACCGCATCCAGGCGCACCGCGTACGGCGATGTCCGGACGGCCGGGGTTGCTGGAATGTCCGGCGAACCGCTCCCACCGGTCTCGGCCGGCGCGACGCTCCGTCTCGACAGGCCCCTCGTTGATCTCATGCCGTCCGACGTTAGGTTTCCCGGCGGCCTGGATCGATACCCCGTACTCCCGGACGTCGAGTACAGCTGGCTGTAGTGCCGTGCAGCGGTAAGGCTCCGAACCACCCGACACGTTCGCATCTGCAGGATGTCACCGCTGCGCCGGCGTCCAGGGACCACGGTGGAGGTGAGCAGGGACAGACGACTGCTGATCAGGCAGGGGCCGGCGGAGTACGAGTACCTAGGGAAAGCTGGGTATTCCCGCCCATCCATCGGTCGCGGGCGACGCAAAGGATGGTTCGCATGCGAAGGACACTGATTGTGGTGACTACCGTGATTCTGGGGCTGGTGTCGGCAGGCGTGCCGGCGGCGGCGCAGCAGCGGCCACGAGGGATTCCGGACAGGGTCATGTTGCAGCCTGACGATCTCGGCGGGGTCGCGCCCGGGCCGGTGGAGGACGGTCTGGTGTGGTCGCTGCTACCCCAACCATGCTCGGACTCGCCGGTGCCGCAGCCGTTCATGAGTCGCTCTCAGGCGGCCGATCTCGGTACCCGTTTCCGAATCTACGAGAACGTCGCCCGGTACCGCGGCGATGGGGCACACAGGTACATCACGGAACTGAAGGCTCAGCTCGCCCGGTGCGGGGTGGGCGGCGACGAGGAGGGCTTCGACCCGGTCGCCGAGGACCACCTTGGGCCGGACACGGTGCTGTTCCTCGGCACCTACGACGAGGGCGACCGCTACGTCGGCTATGTCGCCGCCGCGGTCGGCCACTACGTCGTGGTGGTCATGATGTCGGATCCGTACCTGGGCGCGGCCGACCTGACCACGCTGAACGGGCTGGCCAGTGCCGCGATAAGCCGAGCAGCGGGGTGAGGCGGGGAGGCGAGGGCCTCTGGCCGCAACCACGGAACGTCCCCTGGCAACCGTCAGCGTCACCGCTGACTGGCGGATATCCCCTTGATGAGGCAGGTGGTTCCGTCCGGGCGGGTGAGTGGTGCCGACTGGTATCCCTCGCTCTGGTAGAGCGCGATGTTCCGCAGGCTCTTCGCGCCGGTGAACAGCACGATGCGACGGCAGTCCGGTCGGGCGCCGGCCTCGGCGATGCGGAGCAGCCACCGACCCAGCCCACGCCCCCGCAGGTCGGGCACGACAGCGAGCCGGCCCACCTGCAAGTCTGTGCCCTCGCGACGGGCCCGCACCATGCCCAGCAGTCGGCCGTCCAGCCAGATGCCCGTGGTGTGCCAGGTATCCAGCCAGCCGCGCACCTCCTCCAGCGACTCGTGCAGAGCCGGTACGGCCATCGTGTCATTGGCGACGGCTTCGTCGACCCAGCAGCACCGCTGCAGCACAGTGACCTCGGGCGCGTCGTCGGGGGTCAACCGCCTCGCGTACGACCCCGGCAATGGTCCGGACAGTGTCCCGGCCCGTCCGCGTTCACGCAGTGGCCGCAGGGCGTGGGCGACCCGGACCAGTTCGTCCACCAGCCCGACACCCGCCGTGTCGCGGACCGGGTCGGGAAGCAGCCGTCCACTTTCCACCGCGTCACCGATGCGAATCGCGACGGTGGCGCCCAGGGGAACCAGGCGGAGCGTGGTCACCACCTGCTTGGCATGCTGAACCGACCGGGTGCCCGCCGACGTGTTGCCGTAACTGACGAAGCCGATCGGCTTCCATGCCCATTCGCGGCCGAGGTAGTCCAGCGCGTTCTTCAGCGTCGCCGGCATCCCGTAGTTGTACTCCGGGGTGACTGCGATGAACCCGTCCGCCGCGTCGACGATCGCGCTCCACCGACGTGTGTGCTCATGCTGGTAGACACCCGACGACGGATGCTCCTCCTCATCGAGGAACGGCAGGTTCAGTTCGGCGAGGGCCACCGGCACAAGCTCGACGCCGAGTGCGGCGGCACGGGGTGTGGCCGCTTCGATCAACCACTGCGCCACCAGGGGGCCGAGGGCACCCGGGCGGGTGCTGCAGATCAGTACGAGGACACGCGCCGGTTTCGTTGACATGGAAACGAAGGGTAGATGCTAGGTTGATTACATGTCAACGAGTGTGCCGGCCGGGGCCGTAGGTTGGTTGAACGCCGACGAGGAACGGGCGTGGCGGGCGTTCCTGCGGGTAGTGGTCGCCGTCCAGAGCGGCACGACCCGCGACCTGGCCGCGGTCGGGCTCTCCGAACCGGACTACGAGGTGCTGAGCACCCTCTCGGAGCGGCCGGGCCACACCAGCACCCTGGGGGAACAGGCCGACAAGATGGGCTGGTCGCGCAGCCGGCTGTCCCGGCACGCCACCAGAATGGAGGGACGCGGCCTCTTGCGGCGCACACCTGACCCGGCCGACGGCAGAGGCTGTTTCCTTGTCCTCACCGAGCAGGGTCTGGACGCACTCGAAAACGCCGCACCGGCCCACGTTCAGTCGGTACGACGTCACTTCATCGACCGGCTCACCCCAGACGACCTCGCCGCCATCGAACAGATTGCCCGGAGGCTGGAAGAACCCCCAACTGGCGGTCAGGGGCGATGACCGGTCATCGGCGGGACAGGTATCCCCTGTCCCGCCTCCGCCACCAGCACGGCAGCGGACCCGCCGCACGTCGTGGCGACCTGTCCATCCGGGACGATCCGCTAGCTGCCGGCCTGGTCGTGTGGGACGGTGACGGTGACGGTGCAGCCGACCGGCCGCCCGATCTCGTCGTGGCCGGCATACGTGAGGTGGTACACCCGGTCCCCGCCGTTTCCGGCACGTTCGGCCCGTAGCGCGCCGCTCGTGTCCGGCCCGCCGACGGCGAAGCCACTGACGTCCGTGGCGTCGCCCCCGGTCACGCCGGTCAGGGTGAACGCGTTCGGGCCGAGCACACCGTCGCGCAGGTCCACGGTGACGTTGACGTCGACCATCTTGTGGTTCGGCGGCCACAGGACCGGTCGGTCCGCCGCACAGTCGAGCTGCCGTACCGGCAAGGGCTCCGCCAGGGTGGCGGTGGCGTGCCCGATGGTCGCGGTGAGCCGACCCCCGGCCTCGTAGTACATGTGCGCGGTGCGCCCGTCGAAATAGAACGTCGGCGCGGCCGAGCGGCCGAGGTCGGGCGCGGCGGTCATCGAGTCGTGCACGACGCCGAGGTGCGTCTCCTGGTCGAAGTCCTGCCCGACGTCCACCGCGTGCATGTTGCCGTCGGCGGCGTGGTAGATCACCAGGTTGCGATCCTTCCAGCGCAGGAAGAACGGCCCCGAGGCGTTCGGGCCCTCGATGCCCTGCGGGGTCACGAGCGGTTCGGGCTGGATGGTCCAGGTCCGCGCGTCGGTGGAGACCGCCCAGCGGATCCGTCGCGACACCGGTCCGGTAGGTCCGGGCAGCGCGGCGGTCGGGTTGTCCATGAAGACCATCAGGTAGCGGGTGCCCAGACGGGGTACGGACTGCTCGAACACCCGGGCGTAGGAGGTCTCGCCACCGGTGGAGTCGTTGCGGCTGACCGCCGTTCCGCCGTAGTCGAAGTGGATGCCGTCGTCCGAGGTCGCGTACCGGGTGATCGAGTTCTCGCCGTGGAAATAGAGGAAGAGCTTGCCCTCGCCCTCGATCCACACCGCGTGGGGTGAGGAGATGTGGCTGACCGTCGGGTAGTACGGCAGCCAGGTGTTGCCGATCAGGGGGTTGGCGTCGTACTCCGTCCACGGGCCGTTGATCGAGTCGGAGTAGGCGAGGGCGATCCCGCCGGGACGCTCGTGCGGCGCGTAGTACAGGTAGTAGGTCCCGAGCGGGTTGGGAAAGTAGTCGGCGGCCCGGATGACGCTCGGGAAGATGAACTCGTTGGTCGGGTTGTAGGCGAGGGCGCCCTTGTCGAACGCGGTGCCCTGGTAGGTGAACTGGGGGAAGTCGAGCGGGGGTTCGGCGGCTGCCGGCCGGACGCCGGTCACGGCGGCGACGATCAGGCCAGCACTGGCGGCCGCCAGGACAGCGCGTCGGGACGACGGGGTGGATGGTCTCGTCATGCGGCTTCCTCTTCGGTCGGTGGGA
Organism: Micromonospora sp. NPDC049004; assembly: GCF_040649315.1. Lineage (NCBI taxonomy): Bacteria > Bacillati > Actinomycetota > Actinomycetes > Micromonosporales > Micromonosporaceae > Micromonospora > Micromonospora sp. NPDC049004. Next base: position 196,801 of record NZ_JBEZFG010000001.1, on the reverse strand, counting down.
TCGTCGGCGGCACGAACGATGTGTGTGACGCTCAGTGAGGGCAGGGGGTATCGATCGACGGACACCCACTGAAGCCGTCGAGCTAATACGTATTAGCATCTATGTTTTTTCGATGTTGCGCGCTCGGCGGCGCCTCTGTCAAGAGGTGGCTCGGGGTTCGCCAACCCACCCCGGCCGGGCGGTGACCCGGCGGCAGCCTCGGCAGCTAATGCGCATTACTCCAGCCAGTTCATTACGACGAAACCTTTCGTTCACCTCTTGACAGCTGCCGGACCACCGGCCAAGCTCCTTCCCAACGCCGATCGCTAATACGCATTAGCACCGCCGAAGGGACCTGACGTGACTCCTCCCCCCAGACGTGTCACTCAACGTGACATTGCGCGGATGGCTGGCGTCAGTCAGGCGACGGTGTCGCTGGTGCTCAACAATCGGACCGACGCCGACGTCCGCATCGCCCAGGAGACCCGGGACCGGGTGCTGCGGGTGATCGCCGAGACCGGGTACGCGGCTGACCCCGTGGCCCGCCGCCTCGCCGCACGGTTCAACCGGATCATCGGCGTCTTCACGTACGAGCCCGCCTTCCCCAGCGGCAGCCGAGACTTCTTCCACCCGTTCCTGCTGGGCATCGAGGAGTACGCCGAGCGGGTCGGCTGCGACCTGCTGCTGTTCACCAGCGCACCGGTCGTGGACGGCCGGCGACGCATCTTCCACCAGGACAACCGGCTCCGTCTGGCCGACGGGTGCATCCTGCTCGGGCGCGAGATCGCCGGCGCGGAGCTGGACCGACTCAACCGCGACGGATATCCGTACGTCGCCGTCGGGCGCCGGGACGACGCCGGCGGCCCGGTCCCCTACGTCGGCGCCGCCTACGCCTCGGCGGTGTCCCAGCTCGTCGAGATCGCGCTGCGGCACGGTCACCGCCGGCTGACGTACGTGAGCACGGGCACCACCGCGGAATCCTCCGAAGACCGGCGCCGCGGGTTTCATGCCGCCGCGGCGACCGCCCAGAGCGCCGGGCAGATGTCGGCGCTGGCCACCGAGGCCGACACCACCATCGACGCCCTGCTGGCCGACGGGACCACAGTCGTCTTCGTGGAGGACTTCGCCACGGCGGTCGCGCTGGAGTCGGCCACCCGCAGGCGCGGCCTGACCGTGCCCGGCGACCTGTCGATCGTGACCCTCGGCGACCCGACGGTCCCTGTCCCCACCGACATCACGTTCACCGGGTTCCGCATCCCCCGCGAGGAGATGGGCCGACAGTCGGTCGAGGTGCTGACGGGCGTCATCGATGGCAGCGCGGACGGTGTCCAGCAGCGACTTCTCCCCTGCGAAATCGTCGAGGGCAGCACCCTCGGCACCCCTGATCCGGCGGTTGACCGGCGCTGAGCGGTCGGCCGCGCAACTTGGAAGGAAACACGTGGTACTCATGCGTACGGACGTCCTCGTCGTCGGGGGCGGGTTGGGCGGCGTCGCCGCGGCGCTCGCCGCAGCCCGGGCCGGCCGGTCCGTCATCCTGACCGAGGAGTTCGACTGGCTCGGCGGGCAACTCACCAGCCAGGCCGTCCCCCCGGACGAACACTCCTGGATCGAGCAGTTCGGCGCCACCGCCAGCTATCGGGAGCTGCGCAACGGCATTCGCGCCTACTACCGTCGGCACTACCCGTTGACCGAACGGTCCCGGTCCTGGACCGACCTCAACCCCGGTGCGGGTTGGGTGAGCCGGCTCTGCCACGAGCCGCGGGTGGCCGTCGCTGTCCTCGAACAGATGCTCGCGCCGTACCTCGGTTCGGGCCGTATCCGGGTGCTCCAGCCGTACCGGCCGGTGGCCGCGGAGACCGACGGGGACCGGGTGACCGGCGTGACCCTCGCGCACCGCGACCGCGACGAGCGGATCGACGTGGTCGCGCCGTACGTCCTGGACGCCACCGAGACCGGCGAGTTGCTGCCGCTGACGGGCACCGAGTACGTCACCGGGTTCGAATCGCAGGCGGACACCGGTGAGCCGAGCGCCCCGGCCGAGGCCCAGCCGATGAACATGCAGGCGGTGTCCGTCTGCTTCGCCCTCGACCACGTCGACGGCGACCACACCATCGACCGTCCCGCGGGGTACGACTTCTGGCGCGACTACAAGCCCGACTTCTGGGGTGACCGGCTGCTGTCCTGGAAGTCACCGCACCCGCGCACGCTGGAGATCGTCGAGCGCAGCTTCACCCCCAACCCGGACGACGACCCGTTGAGCGTCAACGCCGACCAACGCCTCAGCCCCGGCGACGGCAACCTGTGGACGTTCCGCCGGATCGCCGCGCGGCGCAACTTCACCGACGGCGCGTACGACAGCGACATCACGCTGGTCAACTGGCCGATGATCGACTACTTCGAGGGTCCGGTCATCGACGTCCCGAACGCGTCGTGGCACCTGTCCAAGGCCCGCGAGCTGTCGTACTCGGTGCTGTACTGGATGCAGACGGAGGCGCCGCGCCCGGACGGCGGCACCGGCTTCCCGGGCCTGCGGCTGCGTGGCGACGTGACCGGCAGCGCGGACGGCCTGGCCCAGGCCCCGTACATCCGCGAGTCCCGCCGGATCCGTGCCGAATACACGGTGGCCGAGCAGGATCTGTCCCTGGCGGTCCGGGGCGACCACGGCGCGGTCAGCTACCCGGACGCGGTGGGCGTGGGCATGTACCGGATCGACCTGCACCCGTCGACCGGCGGCGACAACTACATCGACGTCGGCTCCTGCCCGTTCGAGATTCCGCTCGGCGCGCTGATTCCGCAGCGGATGGAGAACCTGCTGCCGGCCGGCAAGAACATCGGCACCACCCACATCACCAACGGCAGCTACCGGCTGCACCCCGTCGAGTGGAACGTCGGTGAGGTCGCCGGTCTGCTCGCCGACTTCTGTCTGGCGCAGGGCGAGTCCCCGCGCGCGGTCCGCAACACCCCCCGTCTGCTGGCTGACTTCCAGGACCGCCTCACCGCGGCCGGGGTGGAGCAGCGCTGGCCACAGATCGCGGGCTACTGAACACACCCCCGGTAAGGAGAACATTGTGAAAGCAGGAAAGGCCCTGCGCGGCGTCGCCGTGGCACTGGCCGGCACGCTCGCCCTGACCGCCTGCGGTGGCGGTGACGACGCCGACGACAGCGGCCCGGCGGCACTGCGGATGACCGTCTGGTCGGCCAACGAGGCGCACCTCAAGTTGTTCAACGAGATCGCCGACGAGTACCGCAAGAGCCACCCGGACGTGACCGAGATCAAGTTCGATCCGCTGCCGTTCGACACGTACACCACGACCCTGACGACGCAGATCGCGGGCGGGAACGCGCCGGACCTCGCGTGGGTGTTCGAGAACTCCGCCCCCGACTTCGTGGCCTCGGGAGCGCTGCTGCCGCTGGACGACACCCTCAAGAAGGCCGAGGGCTACGGGTACGAGGACATCTCCCCCGCCACGCTCAAGCTCTGGCAGAACGACGGCAAGCTGTACGCGTACCCCTTCTCCACCTCGCCGTTCGGGGTCTTCGTCAACAACGACATGGTCAAGAAGGCCGGGCAGAAGACCCCGGCCGAGCTGATCGCGGCAGGCCAGTGGAACTGGGACAACGCCCTGGCAACCGCCGCGGCGACGGCGGCGGACTCCGGCAAGGCCGGGATGGTCATCCGGGACTTCGACTACAAGGGCTGGGACAACCTGTCCACCTTCTGGACCGGGTGGGGCGCCCAGGCGTGGAGCGAGGACGGCAGGTCCTGTGGCTTCAACAGCCCGGAGATGGTCGACGCGATGACCACCCTGCACAAGGCCACCTTCACCCAGAAGGCGCTGCCAGGCCCCGGCACGACCGCCGACTTCTTCGCCGGTGACTCGGCCATGACGGTCACCCAGATCTCCCGCGCCTCGCTGCTGAAGGACGACGGCTTCGGGTGGGACCTGGTGCCGCTGCCGGCCGGTCCGAAGGGGAACTACGCGGTGGTCGGCCAGGCCGGCATCGGTGTGATGAAGAAGAGCCCGCACGCCAAGCAGGCGGCCGACTTCCTGGCCTTCTTCACCAACCCCACGAACTCGGCGAAGCTCGCCCAGTTCTTCCCGGCGCCCCGGCAGTCGCAGCTGACCGCCGAGACCCTCGCCAAGACGAACCCGAAGCTCAAGCCGGAGCAGCTGCAGAAGGTCGTCATCGACGGGATCACCAACGGCGTGGTCAAGCCCAGCCACTCCGGCCAGGCCGAGCTGAGCCAGCAGGTCCGCGCCGGGCTCGACCCGCTGTGGCAGCCGAACGCGGACGTCAAGGCCGTACTCGACGGCGTCTGCACCAAGATCCAGCCGCTGCTGGCGAAGTAAGGCCAACGATCATGACCCAGACGGACACCAGGGTGGGCTCGGCTGCTGCCGGGCCCACCCCGGGCCCGGCCCGGCCGTTCTGGACCAGCCGCCGCCGGGACCAGCTCGCCGGATACGTGTTCATCGCACCGCAACTGCTCGGCAGCGTCGTCTTCGTGATCCTGCCGCTGATCCTCGTGCTCTGGTACAGCCTGCACGAGTGGAACGTGCTCGCCGGAACCTTCGACTTCGTCGGCACCGACAACTACAAGGCTCTCGCCGATGATCCCAACCTCGGTGCGGTGCTGCGCGCCACCGGACTGTTCTCCGTCGGTTTGGTGGTGCTCAACCTCGGCCTGGCGCTGCTTCTGGCCGTCCTGCTGAACCAGAGGCTGCGGGGCACGATCGTGTTCCGCACGCTGTTCTTCTCGCCCGTGGTGGTCTCGCTGGTGGCCTGGACCATCGTCTGGGGCTTCCTGCTTCAGGACAACGGCGGGATCAACGGGCTGCTCGACACCATCGGGGTGGACGGGCCGAACTGGCTGCGCGGCGAGGGCACCGCAATGGTCTCCGTGATCGTCGTGCAGGTGTTCAAGAACGTCGGCCTGAACATGGTGCTGTTCCTGGCCGCCCTCCAGGGTGTGCCGGGCGAGCTGTACGAGGCCGCCGAGGTGGACGGGGCGAGCCGCATGCGTCAGTTCTGGCGGATCACCGTACCGCTGATCAGCCCCACGATCCTGCTGACGTCGATCATCACAGTGGTCGGGTCGTTGCAGGTCTTCGCGCAGATCTCGGTGCTCACCCAGGGCGGCCCGGGCGCATCGACGACGGTCCTCGTCTACTACCTGTACCAGCAGGCCTTCCAATTCCATCACTTCGGCTACGGCGCCACGCTGTCGATCGTCCTGTTCGCCATCGTGCTCGCCCTCACCGTGCTGCAGTGGCAGATGCGCAAGAGGTGGGTCTTCCATGAGTCGTGACCTGTCCCGCCGGACCAAGCTGGTGCTCTACGGGGTGCTGCTGGTCCTGGCGATCCCGTTCGTCTTTCCGACCTGGTGGATGGTCACCTCGTCGCTGAAGCCGGTGGCGGACATCTTCGCCTTCCCGCCGAAGCTCCTGCCGACCAATCCCCGGTTCGACGCCTATCAGCGGGTGTTCGAGTTGCAGCCGTTCGGGCAGCAGTACCTGAACAGCCTCTACATCGCGCTGGTCGTCACGGTCGGCACCATGGCCGTGTCGGCGCTGGCCGGGTACGCCTTCGCGCGCATCCGGTTCCGGGGCCAGAACGTGCTGTTCCTGGTCGTCCTCGCGGGCCTGCTCATTCCGAGCGAGGTGACGATCGTGCCGCTGTTCCAGATGTTCTTCAAACTCGGCCTGGTCAACACCCACTGGCCGCTGATCCTGGTGCCGATCTTCGGCGCCCCCAGCGTTCTGGCGACGTTCATCATGCGGCAGTTCTTCATCAGCCTGCCCGGTGAGCTGGAGGAGGCGGCCCGGGTCGACGGGCTGGGCCGATTCGCCACCTTCTGGCGGATCGCCCTGCCGCTGTCGCGGCCGGCCCTGGGCGCGGTGGCGATCTTCACCTTCCTGCACAGCTGGAACCTCTATCTGGAGCCGATCGTCTTCCTCTCCTCGCCGGAGAAGTTCACCCTGCCCCAGGCGCTCACCCAGTTCGTCGACGCGTACGGCGGCCCCATGTGGGACGTCCAGATGGCCGCGGCGTCGATGACCGCCCTGCCCGTCCTGGTGGTCTTCGTCATCGCGCAGAAGCAGTTCGTCGAGGGCCTGGCGCACACCGGCCTCAAGGGATGACGACACCGGTTGTCGGAATCGACATCGGCGGCACCAAGACGGCGGCCGCGCTCGTCGACCGGACCGGGCGGGTGCTGGAGCGCCGCGAGGCGCCCACCCCGGCCCGGTCCGGGCCCGAGGCCGTGCTGGGCGTCGCCGCCCGGCTGGCCACCGATCTGCTCGGCGCGACCGTCGGACCGTTGGGCGTGGGCACCGCCGGCACGGTCGATCCCGCGACCGGCAGCATCCGGTACGCCACCGACAGCCTGCCCGGCTGGACGGGCATCCCGGTCGCCGACGAGCTGGCCACCCGGCTGGGTCGCGACGTGCGCGTCACCAACGACGTGAACGCCGCCGCGCTCGGCGAAAGCTGGGCCGGTGCCGGACGGGACCGCGCCCACATCCTGCTGGTGGCCGTCGGCACCGGGTTGGGTGGGGCGATCATCCGCAACGACCGGGTCGAGGCCGGCGCCCGCGGGGCAGCCGGCGAGGTGGGGCATCTGCCCGCCCCGGGCGCCGAACGACTGCGGTGCGGATGCGGCCGCCACGGGCACCTGGAGGCGATCGCCTCCGGCAGCGGACTGGCCGCCGCGTACGCCATCGAGACCGGCATCCACGTCACTGGGCGGACCGTTGCCGAGCGCGCCGCCACCGGAGACGGCGCCGCCCAGCGGGTCGTGGAACGGGCCGGAGCCGTCCTCGGCGCGACCCTGGCGGGATTGGTGGCGCTGCTCGATCCGGACGCTGTCCTGGTCGCCGGCGGAGCGGCCGGTTCCCTGCTGCCCGCCGCTTCGGCCGCCTACTCGGCCGAGGTGCCCGCCGGCTGGGCCGACGTTCCGCTCCTGCCCGCCGCGCTGGGCACCGACGCCGTCCTCGTCGGGGCCGCCCGACTGGCCATCGACCGACCCCACATCGAAGGGACCAACAGGTGAACGTGCTCGACGACCTGGCCGGCGGGCTGGTGGTGTCCTGCCAGCCGCTGCCCGACGACCCGGGCGATCCGATGCGGGATCCGTACGTCCAGGCACGGGTGGCGGCCGCTGTGGTACGCGGCGGCGCGGTGGCGGTCCGGGTCAACGGACCGGACGACGTCCGAACCGTTCGCGCTGCCGTCGACGTTCCGATGATCGGGCTGTACAAGCACGGCGCCGAGGACGTCTTCATCACCCCGACCGCGGCCCACGCGCTCGAGGTGGCCCTGGCCGGGGCGGACATCGTCGCGATCGACGCCACCGACCGCCCCCGGCCGGACGGCCGCGCCTTCGCCGACACGGTCCGCGTGCTCCGCGAACGGACCGACGCACTGATCCTGGCAGACGTCGCCACCGCCGCCGAGGGCGTCGCAGCCGTCGAGGCCGGCGCGGACGCCGTCGCCACCACGCTGTCCGGTTACACACCGGCCAGCCCACCGACGGACGGGCCCGACCTCGGGCTCGTGGAGCGACTCGTCGCACTGCTGCCCGTTCCGGTCATCGCCGAAGGGCGGTACCGCAACACGGAACAGATCGGCCGGGCATTCGAGGCAGGTGCCCACGCGGTGGTGATGGGCAACGCCGTCACCTCACCGCTCTGGATCACCCGCCGGCTCGTGCCGGCCACCCCCCGCGCGGCGAGCGCACCGAAACAGAGGAGTGAGCGATGAGAAGACGCACCCTTCTGGCCACCGGCATGGCCGGGCTGAGCACCGTGGCCGTGGGCCGGCCCGCATTCGCCGGGCCTGCGGTCACCGGCCCCGGCAAGCGGCAGCTGACCGTGGCGCTGGTCCCGTTGGACGACCGGCCCGTCAACACGTACGCGGCGCAGATGACCGCGGCCAGCGCCGGCGCCCGGGTGCAGCTGCCGCCACGGGAGACGCTGGGCCGCTTCTTCACCCCCGGCGACGGCGCCGCCATCGCCCGCTGGCTCGGCACCACCACCAGCGTCGACGGGTACGTGATCTCGGTCAGCATGCTCGCGTACGGCGGCCTGATCGCCTCCCGCACCGCCGCCCCGACGCTGGCCGCCGCCCTGGCGAACCTGGCCGCGATCCGCACCCTGCGCTCCACCCGGCCGGAGGCGGTGATCGAGGTGCACGACACCATCCAGCGCCTCGCCATCACCAGCACGGGCACGGAGCTGGATCGGTACCGCGACCTGCTCGTCTCCTGGGCGAAACTCTACGACCAGGTGACGAACCTCGGGCAGGAGGAGCTGCGCGCCCAGCTCGACACCGTTCGGGCCCAGATCCCCGACCAGGTCGTCGAGGACTATCTGGCCGCCCGGGCCCGTAACCACCAGGTCAACCGGCTCATGGTCGAGTGGGTCGCCGACGGCACCATCAACCACCTCGTGCTCTCCGAGGACGACACCGCGCCGGTGGGCCTGGCCCGGGCCGAGCGGGTGGAGCTGGAGGCGCTCGTCGACGAACTCGGCGTCAGCGACCGGGTGGAGATCTTCCCCGGTGCCGACGAGGTCAACGCGCTGCTGGTCGCGCGGGTGGTCGCGGCCGGCACCGGCCCCACCTACCGGGTGGAGTACGCCGGCGTCTCCGGTGAGGACTGGACCGCACAACTGGAGGGCATCCCGTTCGCGGAGAACATCCGGCGGCACGTCACCTCGGTCGGAGGACGGGTCGTCAGCCGCGACGCGGACATCGTGCTCGCCGTGAACACCCCCTCGACGGCGCCCGCGCAACGGGCCGCCGACCTGGACGCCTTCGTCGGACGGATCGGCAAGCTGCTGGCCGCCGGCACCCCGCTCATCGTGGTGGACCCGCTCATCGTGAACAAGGCCGACCACGACCTGGTAGCGCGGATGGAGAGCCACCTGGATCTCGCGGCGCTGCTGTCGTACTCAGGGTGGAACACCGGTGGTAACGCGCTCGGCCTGGCGCTCAGCCACGGCACCGCCCGGTGGGCGTACCTGCGCGCCTCCGGCAGCGGGTTCGGCGTGCCCGACCTGCGCGCGCCGGGCCAGGCGCACGCCGAGTACCTGCTCTACCGGTTCGTCAAGGACGACCCGTGGAAGAACATCGTGCAGGTCGAGGCGTACGCGCACGCACGGGCGCGGGGCTGGGACCCGCTCGCGCTCACGCCCGAGCAGAAGACCTACTTCGACGGCTGGGTCAGGGAACGGCTGGTACCCGTGACCGAGCGGTACTTCGCCGACCACTTCGCCGGGCACCGCATCGTGCTGGGTCGCCGTGGCGCGAAGACGTTCACGGCGACCCTCACCCGCTTCGAGTCGGCGCGTGTCGAGCTGCCGTGGGACCGACTCTTCGAGGTGATCCTCGAACCTCGGCTGCAACTGGCCTGACCGGTAGCCGACCCCGCACATCGGACCGGCACGATGCCGGAATGATGCTGCTGGTCCCCGCCGGCGACATCGTCGGCGTCCGATGACCACGACCGAAAGATCCACCGCCATGGCCCGCACCACACCTCCGCGTCCCCTGGACATCAGCGCGCTCTTTCCTGAGCTGCGGGACCATTCCACGACCGCTACCCGCCTGCATCCCCGGCCCGGCGCTCCGACCGTCAGGGACAGCTCGGTGGGCGGACCGCTGCTGTGGCCGGCCGACGAGCAATGGCCGGTCTGCGACGACGCGGGCGCGCACGAGCCGTACAACCTGACCACCCCGGCCGCCCTGCGCCGCCGGCGGGAGATCTTCGCGACCGCAGAGGCCCGGGAGCCACTGGCGGGTGGGGACTTCCTGACTGCGAAGGAGCGGGCCGAGCTCGATGCGGCCGACGCTCTGGACCTGGACGACCTGATCGAGGATCCGATCCCGTTGGTCCCGGTCGCGCAGCTGTACCAGCGAGATATCCCGGACTACGCCGGTCCGGACGCCACCGACCTGCTCCAGGTGCTGTGGTGCCCGGTGGACCATTCGGATCGGCACTACAGCCCTCGCGTCTTCCTCTACTGGCGCGACAGCTCCGCCGTCGGCCCGCTGCTCGAAGCGCCCCCCGAGCCGCCGGTGATCAGCGACATGTACCTGCCGGTTCCGTGCGTGGTGCACCCCGAGCAGGTCCGTGAGTACCAGTACGCCGATCTGCTCCCCGATGACCTACGCGAGCGGCTCGACGAGTGGGACGACGACGAGGACGACAGCCGTCCCCACTATCAGAGCGACCTGTCGCTGGCGCCGGGATGGAAGGTCGGCGGGTACGCGAACTGGTCGCTGACCGATCCGTACCCGATGGACTGTGCTGCCTGCGGCACCGCGATGACGATGGTCTTCGCCGCGGACTCGGGCGACTGGAACGGCATGCACTGCAGCTGGCGCCCGCTCGAGGAGAACCCGACCGCGTCCCCGGACATCGTCGGTGTGCAGATCGGGCGCGGCTACTCGCTGTACACCTTCCACTGCCCCGAATCATTCGATCACCCCCCGGCCACCGCTATGCAGTGACGCTGCCTCCCACCTCGGTGAACGCGGCGGCGTGGTCGGTGGCCCACTGCCGGAATGTTCCCGGTGGTCTCCCGAGTTGGTCGGACACCGTCGAGGTGACGTATGCGGGCTGTCCCATCGTCGCGTTCCATGCGGCCAGCAGCATGTCCGCCGCCGAGCGCGAGGACTCCGGGGTCTGACGCCGGAATTCGTCGGGTGGTAGTTCCTCGAACGTGATCGGGCGGCCCAGCACGTCGCCGATGATGCTCACCTGTTCGGCCTGACTGAGCGACTCGGGGCCGGTCAGGACATAGTCACCGCCGGCGTGCCCGTCTTCGTAGAGGGTTCGTGCGACGACCGCGGTGACGTCCCGGTCGTCCACGGGGGCTGTCTCTGCCGCGCCGTACGGCCAGCGGACCACGCCGTCCGAGCGGATGGAGGCGGCCCACCAGAACAGGGCGTTCGATGCGAACATCCCTGGTCGAATGATCGTCGATTCGAGTCCGCTGGCCGCGATGAGTTGCTCGATCTCGGCGTGCAGCGCCGCCATCGGGTTCGGTTGCTGGAAGAACGGGTGCGGGGTCCGGTGTGGTGCGGACAGGTAGACGACGCGCTGCGCGTGGGCGGCCAGCCGATCGATCACGGCGGCTGCGGTCTGCGGCGGCGCGGTCCAGACGAGGAAGACCGTGCTGACGGCACGTAGTGCGGCGTCGAGCGATTCGGGCACGGTGAGATCGCCGGTGATGACGTCGACGCCGGTGGGCAGTGTCGCCGCCGACTCGGAGCGACGCACGAGGGCGCGGACCGGCACCCCCGCGTCGGTCAGCTGGTCGACCACGGCGCGGCCGATCCGGCCGGTCGCCCCCGTGACGAGCACCGGGGATCCGGGTGCGGGTGGCACGGCATCGTGCCGTCGTGCGGCGGCTGTCGGGTTCGTCTGCTTCATGGCGCCCAGTAAAACGTTACCGAGTAAATAAAGCAACTCGGTAACAAATGATACCCTGTGGCAGTGATCGAGTCGGCCGGGCTGCGGGCGCGCAAGAAGCTACGAACGCGGGACGCCATCGCGGACGCGGCGATCTCCCTGTTTCTGGCGCGCGGGTTCGACCACGTGTCGGTGTCCGACATCGCCGCTGCGGCCGAAGTGTCGAAGCCGACGCTGTTCCGCTACTTCCCGACCAAGGAAGACCTGGTCCTGCACCGTTTTGCCGACCACAAGGGCGAGGCCGCCCGTGTCGTCGACAGCCGAGGGCCCGATGTTTCCCCGATGACAGCCCTGCACCGGCACTTCCGGGCGGGCCTCGATCGTTTCGAGCCGGTCACCGGCCTCAACGACCATCCCGAGGTGATCGCCTTTCACCGGCTGGTATTCGCCACCGCGAGCCTGACGGGGCGACTCACGCAGTACCAGCTCGACGACGAGGCCGCACTGGCCGCCGCCCTCGGCTCGGGCATCGCAGGGCGACTGCAGGCCGCCCAGGTGGTCGCCGTTCAACGCGTACTCGCCCGGACCAACTGGCAGAAGATCGCCGACGGGCGGACCGCACACGATGTGCAGCCCGAGGCGATCGCCGACGCCGACCACGCCTTCGCCCAACTGAGCCACGGCAGTTCCTAGTCCGTCACGCCGGCAGCGATCCCGCACGCTCCGCGAGTCGCCGGCACACCGGAACGTCAGGCTGTTCAGTGGGTGCCGGACGCCAGGCCCGCTACGTCACCTGGTTCGCTCGATGACGCCGGCGATGCCGAAGCCGTTGGGCGAGGCGGCCCCGCTACCCCAGAAGGACGAGGTGCCCGGGACGTTCGCCAGGGCGTCGAGGCTCGGGTCGTTGCCGCCGACCTTCGGTCCGTACGCCACACTCCACCGGCCGCCGGTGTAGCGCAGCAACAGCGTGCCCGGGTACTCGATGTACGGCGGGATCGGATTCGTGCCGCTGATCCACACGTTGCCGTTCGCGTCACCGGCGACGGCGTACGCCCAGCCGGCGGGTGCAGGTCCGGCCACCCGCTGCCACGTCCCGCCGTCCCAGTGCAGGATGACCGGCTTGGGAGCGGAGTCGTAGTCCTGGGTGCCGACCGCCCAGGCGTCGGTCGACGAACGAGCCCACACACCGGTCAGCTGGGTGCTGGGAACCGATGGCAACGCCGCCACCCGCCACACGCCACCGACCCGCTGCACGATCGTCGGCTCCGGGTAGGGGGCGTCGGCGACGTACCTGTCACCGGCGGCGAAGATGCTGCCGTCCCGGGTGCTCGAGACCACTCGCAGGACACCGTTGTACTGCTCCGTCCCCGGTACCGCCACCCGGTTGAACTGACCGGTGTCGCCTTCGACGACGAGAGGCCGGGAGCCGTCGTGGCCGACCAGCACCGCCCGTCCCCCGCCGGTGGCCGCCACGTCCAGCAACGCCGAGGGCCCTGTCGAGGTCCCCAACGGCGCGTGTGCCGTCCAGGTCTGGCCGTTGAAGTGCCCGGCGTACGACTGGCCGCGATCCCCGATGCCCACCGTCCAGACGTCCCCGGCGCTCGCCGCATCCACCTTGTACAGCACGAACGCCTCGTGCGGCAGTCGCCGCTCCGTCCACGCCTGCCCGTTCCACTGCAACAGCGCGTAGGGCTCGTCGATCGAGTATCCGGTGTAGGTCGACGCCTGGTAGCCGACCGACCAGGCATTGTCCGGGCCGGTGGCGACCACGTCGGTCAACCGGCTGTCCGGGATCAGCGGCGGCACCGTCGCCCTCCACGTCGACCCGGTGGCGGCCACGACCGTCGTCGCCGGCAGGAACGATGCGCCTGCTGCCACCGTGGCGAGCGTCGCCGCCGACAGCCAGCTCCGTGCCAGTGATCCCATAACGGCCCTCTTCCTCGATTGGTAGCTGGCCTTCAGCGTCGCGCTCGTCAATGGCTCACGCGCGCCCGATTCGCCTTCGGTAACGAAGGCGTAAGAACGTCGATGCGGGTACCGCTGCGTCCTGACCGGCCAATCCCGTCGTCACGGTGGCGTGGTGCTGGTGACCGGTGCGCCCCTGGACCGCGGTTCACCAGGTCAGCGGTTCCGGCTTCCCGCCCTCCAGGTTGAGATACGCCGAAAGCTCGGCGCCACGCTGAGGCTCGGTGGCCGAGTCGGCGGGCGGCTGCAGCCCGAGACCGGTGTAGAGCAGGCGCCGGTGCGCGGTCACCGTGGCTTCGACACCGTCCAGGTATTCGAACGTGGCGGACCGCAGCCGGCCGGACGTGGTGCGCACAGCGATCACCCAGGCCGCGACGAGGAGCACTGTGCACACGATGCGGGGCGTCGCCTGGAGACGACCGGTCCAGATCAGGGGCAGCCAGACGATTGCGGCACAACTCAGTACCCACTGCTGGACCAGACCCAGCACCGTCGCGCTGCTGGCCGCCAGCCGCTTGTACGTCTCGTCCGGAAGCACCTCGAGCAGCACCGGCCAGCAGACGGCCAGATCCAGGCCGTACGCGTCGAGAACGCGCCGCAGCGCCGCGGCCCGGGCGTTGCCGATCCGGGTCGGCGCCAGGGCGTCGTGGTCGTCCGGACCGGCCACCGGCGGAAACCGCTGCCGCTCCGGATCGTCGCGCTCGGCGGTGGCCCGACCCACGGCGCGCAGGCGACGAGCCATCTGCGCCCGGCGTCGCCTCGCGAGCCAGGCGCGGCCGACGGCGTGATCCGGCCACTCGCCGCCGATCAGCGCGAGCACCCGCCCGGCGGCCGCGCTCAGCAGCGAGGCGGTTCCGATGACCAGCACCGCGGCCAGCACGATCAGCACCACGTCACCGGCCGATCCGTTGGCGTGCGCCCAGCACGCGAGATCGCGCCGGCGGGCGCACGTGTCGGTGTGCAGCAGATCGGATCGGCCGAGCAGCAACAGACCAGCCCCGAGCAGCCAGAACAGCAGCGCCGAGCCGAGCAGGTAGGACTTCCACCGCGCGGCGAGCGTGTTCGTCATCGAACCGACGAGTGGGCTCACGGTCAGTCGGCCAGCATGAGCTGCGTGCGGGAGTGCCACGGGTTCGGGCAGTGGTCCTGCTGGGCCGGGTGGAACCGGTCACCCCAGGTCTCGTAGCCGCAGGCCGGCACCGGGCAGGTCCAGCGGCGGGACGGGCGCCGGCGATCGGCCGTGGGGGCGATGATCTCACCCCGTGCGCCGGTCGGCGCGGCGTGCCGCCGCCGGTACAGCGCCCGCAGTTCAGGGTTCTGCCCGAGCAGGCTCTGGGCGCGCAGGACGAACGCCTCCGGATCGGCGCCCTGATCGGCGAGCAGTGCGGTCAGTTGATCGCGCGCCGAGGACGGCAGGGTGTCGAACTCAGGGTCTTCGGCGAGCTCGGCCAGCCGATGACGCCACAGCTCCACATCGGAATGTGCGGCGTGGATCGGGTCGGACGCCCGCTCATCCGTCATGCCGACACTCTCGCATTGTTCCGCCACACCGGACTGTCAGATGACCGACGACCAAATGGATACCGGCCATTCGTCCGTTGACCATTTTTCGGCCACCCCGAAACCATGGTGGCATGGATCAGACCTCCTCCCCGCCGCCCTCGTCCGTCGGACACCGGCGCCGCCCGTGACCGCCGGTTGCGTCGACGTTCACCTGACGCTCCAGCCGGGTCCTCCGGGCACCATCGCGGTGACCATCGCGGTGCCCGACAACGGTCTGATTCCGCCGTGGAAAGACGACTATCTCCTGGCGGACACGCCGGCGGTCCTCGAGGAGTACGTGTCCGATGTGGTCACGTTCGCCGAGAGCGACCAACCGCAGGACCTCACCAGACCCGGGGATCTGTACGAGAATCTCTTGTTCGCCGGCGCAGTCCGCACGAAGTTCGCCGAGATGCGCCGAACTCTCGCCGGTCGCGCCCGGATCCGTGTTCTGCTCACCGGCGCCGCGGAGATCGTCGACCGCAAGTGGGAGGCAGCGCCGATCCCGCGCGTCCTCGGTGGCTTCACCGTCCTGGGGCAGGAGCCGGACGTGTCCCTGGTGCGGGTCGTGGACGGCCCGGCCTCGCGATCGCGTGCGGTGCCGAGCAGGCGGGTCGTGGTGGCCACCGCCACCGACCTGTCCGGCCCCCACCTGCTGCCCGACGGTGAGTCGGTGACCCTCCGCACGGCATCCGGTCGGGCGCCCCGAGACGCCGCGTTGATCCGGGAGGCGCTGCAACCGGCTCGCTTCGAGGTGGTGACCCTCGACGGCGTGACCAAACAGCGGCTCCGCAGCGCGCTGATCGACCGGAGCTATGCGGTCGTCTTCTGCGGCCACCACGTCGCGGCGCCGGCGCCCGGGCTGCTGGTGCACGCCGACGACGAGGACGCTCCCGCGACTGCCGAACTGCTGGAGCACAACTGGGTGGCGGCCAACGTCACCGACGCGAAGCCGGCCCTGGCCGTGCTGGTCGCCTGCGGCAGCGGTGAGCCGGTCGGCCCGTACGGCTCACTCGCCCGGCGGCTGGCCGAGGGTGGGGTCCCGCTCGTGGTGGGCATCTACGGCACGGTCAGCCACTACGACGCCGAGCAGTTCATCGCCACGTTCTTCGAACAGCTGGTGCTGGGAACCCCGGCCGACCTGGCCGTGGCCGGAGCCCGTTCGGGGTTCAGCCGGCACGACGCGCTTCCCGTCCTGTACACGCACGGCCTTGCCTTCCTGGACCAACGGGCGCCCGCGCCGGAACTGCCGACGCCGGACACCTACCAGACCTGGGCGCTGACCCGGTCCTGGTCACCGGGCACCTCCGCCCTGCCCGTCGACGACGCTCGGCGGGTCGGCCTCGACCTGATCTGCACCCTGGACCGCGGACCGGCAACAGTCGTGCTGGCGGACGCGAAACGTCGCAGCCGCGCTCTCGGTGACGCGCTCACCGCGGCCGAGGAGACATTCCAGCACGAGGCCACCCGTCAGCGGCGTACGTTCGCGCGCCGTCGCTGGTACGAGTACGAGGCGGCCAACAACATTCCGGACACCGTGGAAACCTGGCTCCAGCTTGCCGGAAACCCGCCAGCGCTCCGCGCTGTCCTGGAGAGCCGCCCCGACGGCGCGACTCTCGGCCTCGTCGTGACCGCCGAGACGCCCGCGGCCCAGTGGGAATACGGCGGTGAGTGGGCGAAGCGGATCGCGATGTTCGCCGCGTTCCGCGACGCCGAGCTGCCCGGGGCGGCGCTGGTGCTGCGGATCGTCTCCCCGGAGCCGCTCGACGCGGTGCTGGCCGCCCAGGACGTCGCCGCCCGCCTCGACGGGCAGCGCGTCGAGTTGCTGTGCCACGTCCTTCCGTGGACCACCAGCCGGGTGCAGCGTGCCAGATCCGTGCTGCTGCCCGGTGACGGCCCGGCCGGCTTCGGCGCCGCTGTGGCCGAGGTCCGGCAGCGGTACGGCCTCGACGCCCCGACGCCGCCGGTCGCCGGGGGCAGCCGGCCCACACCGATCGCCGCCGCCGTTCAGGCCCTGGTCGCCGCGGTGAACGCGGACTCGCCGGGACTCGCCGCCGAGGTCGGTCTGCTGCTGGACGTACGCGACTGGTTGCGCGACTGCTACGAGCCGCTGCTCGCCGCGTACGCCCGGGACCGCGCCGGGCCCGGCCGGTACGCCGCGCTGATCGCCGCCGCCGCGACGGACGACCACCTGGATCATTGGCTCGACGAAGCCATCAAGGCCGGTCGTCCGCCCCTGCCCGACGAGGCGCCCGCCCACGCCATGCGCACCGAGGTGGTCGACGCCCTGCTCTGGGCACTGCGCCGACGCCGGCCCAGCGACGCCGCGACCCGGGACCTGCTCGAGAGCTGGCTTGAGCTGCGGGACGGCGAATCGGTCCAGCGGCTGATCGCCACCCCGCAGGCGGAATTCGGGAACGGCCGCTGGGCCGAGGAGGATCCCGCGGTCGTCCGCCGCTGGGCCCGTGCGGTGCGGCTGGGCCCGGAGCACCTGGCCGGCGCGTTCCCGGACCGGCCCGGCTACTGGGCGGCGCTGTCGCAGATGCCGCTCAAACCCGAACTGGTCGAGCGGGTGCTCGCGCTCGACCCGCCCTTCCCGCTGGTCGTCGGTCTCTCGAACACCACGGGTTCCACCGGGGCCGACGTCACGGACGCCGACCTCGTCGCCGTGCTCCGGCACGCCTACCTGCCGCCGAACCGACCCGAGAGAGCGTGACCATGCTGCTCGCCGACTGGCACTTCTGCTGTTCCATCCGCCTCCAGCCGAGCGACACCCGGGCGTACCTGTCGCTGTTGGAGGTGCTGCGATCACCGCACGCACGGTCGACAATGGTGCAGTTGGCGGCCGGCCGGATCGCCACGATCGAGCGGCTGCAGCAGGTCTACGCGATTCCGGCGCTGGTGGACGCGGCGCGGCGCTGCACGGACGCCGCGACGGCCGAGCATCTCGCCGCCGCCCTGACGGCCACGATCGGCCCGGAGGCGCCGCCGGCGCTGGTGCACCTGCTCCGCCGGCTCGGCGCGGCCACCGAGCAGGAGATCGTCGAGGCGCTGTCCGCCGTACCTGTCGCGCCACCGGCCACCGGGCCGGCCCAGGGCACCCGCCTCCACCTCGACCTGCCGGGCCGAGCGACCGACGTCGCGGTACTCGCGCTCCTGCGCAGTGCCGCCGAGGCCGCGCCCCGGGCGGTCGCGGCCCACCTCGAGCAGCAGCCGGACTACGTCGAGGCGGTACTCGACGGCGAGCTGGGCCGGCTGCCGCAGCTGATCGCGATGGAGGCCGCGGGCGCTTCCGGGACGGACGGCGCCAAGCTGGTCGCCCGGCTGCTCGGCACGTCCGGCAACAGCGGCCTGGCTCAGCCCGACGTGCTCGAGACCATGGCCCGGCTGCTGTTCGCCGCGCGGACGGCGGACGGTCGCGACACCGCCACGGTCGTGGCGGACATCGAGCGGGAGGCGGTCGGCTTCCGGCGCCTCGACGTCCTGCACAGGCGCGTCGGCGGGCCGCCACGGGCCGACGCGTTCGCCTGGCTGCGTGGCGAGCCGGAGCCCCTGCTCGGCAGGCTGCTCTGGCAGACGGTTCTGTGGCAGGTCGCGGCGGAAGTGGATCCGGCGTCGCTGGCGACCCGGCTGAGCCGATGGTGGAACGCCCCGCCGTTCGCCGGTCCCAAACGCGGCAAGGGCCCGGCCCGGGTGTGGCTGCCGTGTGACTCGTCGGAGCTGAAGAGGTTCCAGGCGGCGATCGGGGATCTGCTCCGACTCCGGATGCCGCCCGGCGCCGAGGCCGGTGAGATCGAGGTCAGGTCGGGCGACCACGACCGGATGCCGGTGCCGACGGCGAGCCTGCTGTTCTCACCCTGGCTGCACCGCCGCGACGCCGTCTTCAACCCGATGGCCGTCCGCGACCAGGCCGAGGACGGCAACAGGCGCAAGCACACGGTCGCCGATGGCACGTTCCCGCATCTCGGCGACAAGTCCGCCCTGGTGCGCCTGTTCGGCGCGATCTCGGTGGCCGGCACCCTGCTGGCCGCCACCGGACCGCAGCCGCCGGCGTACCTGGTCGACCTGATGGTGCACGCGGCGGACGTGCTGGGCGGGTACCGCCTGCGGACCCACCTCGGCAACCGGGAGTCGCTGGACGCGGCAGGCGACGACGACGCCTTCCTCAACGGCCCGATGACCGGCCTCGCCCTGTACACGCAGGACTTCCTGCGCCGCATCGGCAGCGGCGAGGCGACCGCCGGAGCCGACGGCGACGCGCGACCGTCGCTGCCGCCCGCCCTGGTCGCCGAACGGTTGCGGCAGACCGTCCGGTACGAGCCCGGCGACCGGGGCAAACGGCTGGTCGGCACCCATCCGCAGCAGGCACTCAACCTGTTCCAGGAGGCGGCGACGATGGTCGTCACGCACTGGGCCTACGAGGCGTACTCCGGGCAGGTCGACGTCCCCGTCCGGGCGGCGTCGGCGGCCTGGTACGCCGGCACGGACGGGCCCACGCCCGCCGAACAGATGATCGCGCTCGCCATGACCGAGATGTGGCAGTACAACCCGGCGACCGCGTCGCGGCGGCTCCTCGAACCGGCGACCCTCGCGCTGGAGGCGTTCCCATCGCTCTTCGACGCGGTCAACCGCGCGGAGTGGGACTGGCTGGACTCGTTCGTCGAGGGCCGCAAGGTCGGCACCCGGCAGGTGCTGCTCGCGCCCAACCTGAAGGTCGACGAATGGCAGCGGGTCACCATCCCCGAGCCCGGTCCGCTGGTCACGGTCGACCTCGCCATGATGACGCTGCGGCTGGAGGCGTTGCTCGCCGACGGCCGGGCCGTGGGCGAGCACGCGGACTGGATCGCCGAGTGGAGCCGGCGCGTGTCCCGGTTGAACGAGCCCAAGAACCTGCCCCGGGACATCCGCCGTCGGATGCTCGACCTGCTGGACGTGCCGGTCGCCGAGCAGAACGACGCCACGGTACGCCAGGTCCAGGAGCTGGTGATCGACGCGGTGGCCGAGTTCTCGGTCAACGCGCCGCGCTATCTCGACCTGCTCGTCGCCAAGCTGACCGGTGTGCTGCCGATCGGCGAGTCGACCACGGCGAAGCTGCGTCAGCGGCTGTTCCGTGCGCTGCTGAACAGCACCGGCGAGCGTGCGGCGACGGCCAGCCCGTGGAGTGGGTACGCCCAGTCGATCGGCGCCGCGCAGCGCACCCAACTTCTGGAGCGTTTCGTCGCCCGGGTGGGGATGACCACGGGGCAACCGCTGACGACCTCGCCCGCGCAGTGGCAGTTCCACCGCGGCGGGGCGTTGGTGCCGGCGGCCGCCACCCAGGCGTACGACCCGCGGTTGGTCGCCGCGGTGTTGCAGCACGGCTACGAGTTGGCGCAGGTGCCGATGAACGTCTCCCTCACCACCTTCGGGTCGTACCGAATCCCGCGGGGTGACGCCGTCGACCTGTTCGCCGCCGACGCGCGCCGTGAGGAGCGGCTGCCGGCCGGGCGGGCCTGGGTCAGCGGCATCGTGGCGGCGGCCGAGCGGCGGCAGAACGAGCGGCGCGTCCTGGTCAACTGCGGGTTGGGTGGCAGCCCGCCCGGCTTCGCGACGAACCTGTCGCTGGAGATCGGCGACCTGGTCGCCGTGCAGCTCGACAGCGGGACGATCCGGGCGGTGGAACGCCTGCACACACGGCCGCCGGCACCGGACGAGGTCCGCAAGGCCGACTTCACCATCCGGGCCGACGTGGTGAGCCTGGCGGTCGCGGGCCAACACTCCCTGCGAACGGTGTACCAGCACCGCCGCGGCATCTCGCTGCCCGCGTTGGTACACGACTACTGGGACCCCGACATCTCCGCGTCGTACCACCGCAGCACCGAGGTCACCGGATCGACGATGGTGCGATGGGACGAGGAGCACCAGGTATGGCTGCCCACGGACCGATCTTTCGCCCATTTCCTGAGCGCCGAGCTGACCGCCGCCGCGCCGGCGACCACTGTGGTGCTCATCGAGCGGGTGATGACGCACGGCGGCGAGGCGTGGCGGGTCTGCACCAGCCCAGGCGCGGTGTATCTGCTGGCCGCCGCCGTCTGGACACCGGCCGCCCGCGCTCGCCTGGCCGACTGGCGGCTGGCCCGGCAGCAGCGCGAGGAACTCGACGGCAGCGGCGGCGAGACCGACGACAACGGTCTGCTGATCCATGTCCGCCTTGGCGGCGCCGCCGACGGTCACCCGCAGCTCGACCTGGCCGACGAGCCGCCGGCCGGGTCGCGGGAGCGGTGGCGCGACCTCGCGCCGGGGCCGTTCGACGACCGCAACCTGCGCTGGCGGCAGATGTTCGCCACGACTGACGTGCACGTGGCGACCTGGAACGGCACCGAGTGGACCATGTCGACCGGCATACCGGAGATCGCCGAGAGCGTGGTGATCCGCAGCCCGCTCGACGGCGGCGCAAGCCGGTCGATGGCGTTCGAGCTGTATCCGCACAGCTGGAACAGCGCCAGTCAGCGCACCGGAGTGGTGCGCGGCCGCACCACTCTGGAGTCGCGCTTGGACGATTTCGCCGATCCGGGTGACCGGTTCGCGTCGTTGCGTTACGTCCAGGAAGGCGACGTCTTCGACATCAAACCGGTCAACGGGCGCGACGTCCAGGCGTCGCTCAAGGGACACACCCTGGACGGGTTGCCCGTCGAGATCGACTTCGACTCGCTCACCATGGACGCCACCCTGGCCGACGGTCTGGCCGCCGGCCGGACGGTGGTCGTACGGTCGATCCGCACCAGGCCGGCGGACCACCGCCAGGACCCGGTCCCGGTCAGCACCGAGGTCCTCGAGAGCACGATGCGCGAGGCGGACCGGGGACGGCTCACTCAGCTCGAGGGCCCTCGTCGCAACGTGGCGGGGCTCGCCGCACGGGTCCTGTACGGAGCCACGAGGGACGTGTGCGGCGTCTGGCTCGAGGACCACTCCGGCGACGCCTTCTACTGCGAGGCGCCGATGACCGCCTTCTCGGCGCTGCCCCGGCGGCCCGGCGATCCGGTGTGGGCCGTTCACCACGCGGGTGGGTGGTCGTTCGAGGCGACCCCGCGCCTGGTGAACGTCCGGGCGCTGTGGTCGACGCGGTTCATCGGATCGGATCAGGTGACCGGCACGGCGCTGTATCTCGGAACAACGCAGCTGCCGCCGGTGGCGATCGGCGATCTGATCCAGCGCACCGAGACCGCCGAGGTCCTCATCGCGACGCCGGGCCGGACGACCCGCCGACATCTGGAGGCACTGTCCGGCCGCCGGCGCCTGGACGTGCCGCCCGGTGCCGGCCGAGTGGAGTCCACCTGGGAGTTCCCCGACGGCGGCACCCGCCGGAGCCGGGTCCGTCTCCGGCTCGCGGGCAACCGGTACCTGTACGGGCAGGCGGACGTCGGAGCCTTCGGCCGCACCGGGGACAGCTGGGCCGACCTGCGGATCACCGCCGAGCCGCACGATCTGGCGGACGGTACCAGCATGGTCGACATCCGCCGGACGTTCCTGCCGGGCCGCTGGACGGTGCGGACCGCGCCGGACCGCTCGAACGACGACCACCGCCTCCGCGACCGGTTCGAGGCCTGGGAGCAGGGAAGCAACCGGCACGTCACCGGCAGGCTGCGCGGTGTACGCGCCGAACTCGACGGGCTGCACGTCCCCCTGCACACCGCCGACTCCGCGGTGTCGTGGACCGCCGAGGTGCCGCTGCCGGCGACGGATACGCCGTGGGTGCCCGGGCGGGACGACTACCTCGCCTCGGATGCCCGGTTCCTGCTGAGCCGGGACCCCTCGACGCAGCAGTGGCAGGCGTCGTACCGCGACGCCGCGCCGCTGACCGTGGAACAGCTGGCCCGCCGGCTCGGCCACGGAGGCGGCAGCGCGGGCACCGCTCGTTTCCCGCGCCGGATGTACTTCGCCGGGCTCGACGAGTCGGGCGCCTACCGGTTCGAGTGGGGGTACGGCTGGACCGTGCTGGCGCCCGCCAACTGCGTCCGGGCCGGATCGCAGTACGCCCCGTCGCTGTTCTACGGCGACCGCGTCGAGGCGGTCTCCTTCGAGCGGGTGACCGGTGACGACGGCGCCGAGCGACTGGTCCTCGCGATCGACCCGGCCGATCTGTGGTGGGAGATCGAGCACCAGATCTGGAGCGACGACGCCAAGGCCGTGCAACTGGTGACAGCGGTGGTCGACCCGGTGGCCCGCACCGTCGACGTCCGGAGCGCGATGGTGCGCAACGACAGGATGACCAGCGGATCCCAGCTGTCACCGGCCGCCCGGGAACGCCGGCTACGCAACGCCCGCTTCGACCGGGCCTCGGTCGAACGGATCATCGCCGCGTTGCCCGCCGCCGCGCGCGACAGCACCCAGCCGTACGAGACGACCCTGCTCGCCGAGGTGGACCGTGGCGCGCAACCCAGCGCCGACCAGCCGTACCTCTCGTTCTCGTTCCTCACCCCCAACGGTGGGCGCGAGCGAGGGCTGCGGCCCGGGCACCGGGTGCTGATGGAGTCGGGCCGGATCCAGCGCGGCGGCTTCGGCGACTTCCGCAACGACATCTACGTGTCGTTCCGCTTCTCCGACGACGTCCTCGGCGCCGCCGACGAGCCGATCGAGGTACGGGTCTACCGGCGCTACTTCTCCTATCGGGAGGCGACGCTGCGCAACGCGCTGGAGCGTCAGGAGGCGAACGAGCCGACCGAGGTGCCGAGCCGGATGTGGGTGTCGCTCGACCGCTCCCCGAACGGCACGTCCGGGCGGGTGTGGCGAGGCGACACGATCCTGGTGCCGCCACGGCGGTCGGAGACCCTGAACACGTGGCTGGCGGCCCACTCGACTGCGGTCTTCGCCACGGTCGGCAAGACGTGGCCCGACGGCCGCGTCGTCGTCGAGCTCAGCCCTGGCGTGCTCGCCCAGTTGGTCGCCGACTCCCGTACGACCCGAGGGTTGCAGAAGGGGGACATCGTCACGCTGCGCTGGGCGGGCGACCGCGTGGTGGTGACTCCGGCCGTGTCGGCGGACGCGTCGTTCGTCGACGGTGCCGGCCGGCCGGCGACGCTGCTGCCGATGGACAATCTGCTCCGCCGACCGGCGGAGTATGCCCAGAACGGCGGCACGTTCACAGTGGTGTCGCTGCCGAACCAGCCGGTGCAGGGCGGCCGGCACACGGCGTCGCTGATGAGCAGGGACCACCCGAAGCTCGCCGTGATCAAGGCCCACGCCGGCGGGAAGGCAGTCATCGACGCCACCGACGGGATCCGCGCGGCCACGGTCGGGGTCGACGGCGACGATCAGCCCGTGCTCACCGCCGTGTCCGCAGACGCGCCCGAGCCACCGCCGGTGGTCGGTTGGCACCGGTTGTCCTTCGCCGACCGGCCGACCAGCCGGATCGCCCGGCACTGTCGCGCCGGCCGGTGGCAGTACCACGACCTCAGCACCGGAAGCTGGACCGAACTGCCCGACGGCGGCCTGACCACGAGAGCGCAGGAACTGCCGGCCCGCGCGACGCCGGCGAACGACCCGCTGTTCTTCGACGACCGGTGGTCGCTGCGCTACCACCCCGAGGACCTGCGCAGGTACGCGTACCCGGCGATCCAGCTGATCGAGGACGGCGCCGCCGGCCAGGTGCGTACCTTCCCGGTCGCCGGGGTGCTCGACGGCGGGCACGGCATCTGGGTGGAGCTCGCGCCGGGCCGGGTCGTCGAGGTGCCCGGCAGCATCCTGCGCGCCCCCGGCACCCCGACGAGTCTGGAGAAGTTCTGCTGGCGGGACGTGTCGCCGGGCGACGAGGTGACCCTGCGTACCGTGATGTCCTCCCCGCTCGCCCTCAAACCGCTGGATCTCGTCGCGTGGTCGCCCGGCCCGCGCGGTTACCTGGGCCGCAACCGCGCGCTGCTCGTGGTCACCGGGCACGATGTCGAGGCCGGCAGCATCACCCTGGCCGGCGGGAACTGGCAGCTCACCTACCCGGCGGACGGGGACCTCCAGCTCCGGCTGCCGGTCGGCAGCTACTGCTGGCTGGACCGGGACAACGAGCTCACCCCCGCCACCGCAGCCGACCTGCCGGAGCGCGGCGACGTCCTACTGGTGACCTGGCGGTCCGGTGAGGTGAGCGCGGCCGGCCTTCCGCACCTGCGGTGCGAACCCGCCGAACTCACCACCGACAACCGGACGACCTGGCTGTCGGAGGCGCTCAGCCGGCCCGCGGACCGGGCACGCATCCTGGACGCCGTCGGCGGTTACCTCCCGGTTCGCGTGCTGGATCGCGACGGGACGACAGCACGGGTGACGCCCGTGACGGCCCGCACGGCCTCCACGTCGGGGCAGATCGTGCAGTTGCGGGTGCTCGGTGGCCTCGGCAACGGCCAGGTGCTGGCCCAACACGGCCGGGCACTGCTGAGCGTCGAGCTGAAGGCGATGCTGCCCGGCCTGCCCGGCCGGCTGGCACCGGACGTGATCGCCTGGCTGCGCGACAGCCGCACACCGGTGTGGATGCACGTCGACACCCGCCAGCGGCTGCTGTCCGGCGCTCGGGCGACGGCGTACGGCACCGACGCCCGGGTCGAACCGATGACCGTCGTCGGCGACGAGACGGCCCCGGAGGGCATCGTCTGCCGCGACACGTCGTCGCTGGCCCTGCGCTGGCTGCCCGCCCAGCAGTGTTCGTGGGCGACCGGCCTGACCGCCTCCGCGTTGCGGACCGCCATCGTGGAGCACCACACCGCGGAGGAGCCGCTGCACGTGGTGGTCCGGGACAACGCCACCGTGTCGGTGACGATGACGCCAGACGCGGCGCACCGGCGGGCGCAGCTGACCCCCGGCAGCGCCGTGCGGGCCGTGCTGATCGCGCCACTACAGCCGCTGGACGACCTGCACCGGCGCTACCTGGCCCGCCTCTACCCGGAGGGTCAGCTCGCCGAACTGGTCTCCGAGGGTGACCTGCGAGTCGGGGCCGACGCGGCGCCGATGCCGATGCTCGTCACGCAGCGGTCCGTGCCGCAGCGGACCCTGAGTCTGGTCCAGGCGGGCAAGCAGCGCACCAGGCTCGACATCTGCGGGTGGATGGCCGAGTCGCTTGGCGGCACCGCCGTGCCGGCGCGGTTCGCGGCGTACGTGGACGCCGGTTCCGCGCCGGCGAGCCGCCCCGTCGTCGAGCCGGAGTACGAGGCCGACCTGGCGGTCCTGCGGGAGTTCGGTGCGCAGGAGCGGTCACCCGGTGCCGCACCGGCACCGCTGCCCGCCCTGGTGTCCTGGCTGGAGAAGTACGGCCCCGCGCTGTTCGACGGTGCCACCCGCCCGGCCGAGATCGATCTGGCACCGGCGCTGGCCGCGGTGCTACTGCTGCGCCGGCTCGGTCAGGACGGCAACGGACTCGCCAGCCGCCAGGCGGTGCACCTGACCCGCCGGCTCGGCGCGTGCGCCGCACGGTCGCTGCACCTGGGCCCGCTCGCGAAGTACCTGCACGATCCGTCGGCGCGAGCCACGGCGGGCGGTCAGCTGGAGCGCCTGACCGCCGTCGACCTGCGCGGCCTCGACGTCACCGGGAAACCGGATCTGCGTTTCGCCGGCTCGCTGCGCGAAAACCAGGTCAGCGAGCTCAAGGCGTTCTGCCGCGGTGTCATTGGCCGCTCGGCGGGCCGGGTGGCGGAGCAGGACGTCGTCAAGCTCGCCGCAGCGCTGCTGGCAGCCGTCGGCGACGCCGAATACGCCGACCTGCTCATCGGCGTCAAGGACTGGCAGCTGACCCGGCTCGCCGCACTGGGGCGTGCGCTGACGCCGAACACCGTCGACTTCGTCGCCCAACCGCACTTGGAGGAAGCGCAGGCGCGGCTGCTGCGGAGAATCCTGCAGCGCACCCTCGGGGACGGATTGCCCACGACGATGCTCGTCGCGCCCTACCAGCCGATCGACGACCGGGAGCGCGACTATGCCCGGCGCCTGCTGGACTGGATGAAGGAAGCGACCTGATGATCAGGACTCGCCGGTCCATGCCGTAGGCATCCGGCCCGAGCCCGTGCGGTGCGGGGTCGGCGCCGATCTAGGTGTTCTGTCCATGGACGTTGGTGACAGGGCGTAGATCTTGAAATGGGTGAGGACCTCCGGGTGAGGTGGAGCTTGTCGAAGGTTCCGCATCACCCGGGAGGTCCTCGTGACCCACGCTAATGCACCCCTGACCGAACGCGGCAGACTGCGTCTGGCCCGCTGCGTCGTTGACGACGACTGGCCGCTGCGCCGGGCCGCGGAACGGTTCCAAGTCAGCCCGACTACCGCGAAACGCTGGGCCGAGCGTTACCGCGTCGAGGGCGTCGCGGGCATGAAAGACCGTTCCAGCCGGCCACACCACAGCCCGAACCGCACCCGCTTGCAGGTAGAACGCCAGGTGCTGCACCTACGGACGAGCCGGCGGTGGGGACCCGCCCGGATCGGCGGACGCCTGGATCTGCCCTGGC
This sequence comes from Micromonospora sp. NPDC049004, assembly GCF_040649315.1. NCBI lineage: Bacteria > Bacillati > Actinomycetota > Actinomycetes > Micromonosporales > Micromonosporaceae > Micromonospora > Micromonospora sp. NPDC049004. The sequence goes on along the minus strand of NZ_JBEZFG010000001.1, from coordinate 169,447 downwards.
AACGCGCCCACGCCTGGTTCAGCACAGCCGGAATCACCGTCCGCCGCGTTCTGACCGACAACGGCTCCTGCTACAAGTCCCGGCTCTGGCACGACACCTGCACCCAGCTCGACGTCACCGTCAAGAAGACCCGCCCCTACCGGCCACAAACAAACGGCAAGGTCGAGCGTTTCCACCGGACCATGACCGACGAATGGGCCTACGCCAAGCCCTACCGATCCGAGACCGCCCGACGAGCGGCCCTACCCGCCTGGCTCCACACCTACAATCACCACCGCCACCACACCGCACTCGGCGGCCCACCCGCCAGACGCGCTGGGCCAGAACGACCGACCGTCGCGCCCGCACGGCAGCCGGGACGCAGGGCTTCCTCGATCGCTTCGAACGACAGGTCGACCCCGAGGGCCTGCTCGATCCAGATGTACGCGCGGAAATGGCACGACACGCCAGGACGGCGTACATGTTGCAGCTGGCGGAACTGTCCCGGAAGTCCCGCCGTCGGCGTACAGATCCGAGTGCATAGGCAGGTACGCCGTGACGTACAAGAATCGGCGTGACAAGGGCTCCCCAGACGGCTGTCCACGGGCCCCGTCGCCGCGCGAGCGGCGGTGTCGTCCGGTCCGTGGGTCGCCCCTGGCTCAACCGAGCCTCCTCCAACCGACCGCGTCTGCGCGAAGGGTCGCGTCGTTCGGGTGCCGGCTTGCGACTCCGCGTGCCGAACCAGGTCAGCGCAAGGCGATGTGGGCGTCGGTGAGGAAGCGGTGACCGCCGTCACCGTGGGCGATTGCCGCGTTGTAGACGGCGTCGATCGCAGCGGCCAGCGGATCGTCATTCGCCAGGGCGATCAGGGCGGGAAACGCGGCGGCCTGCTGGAGCATCTCGGTGACGTCGAGTGTGCGGAAAACTCCTGGGTCCAAGCGGAGCGCGACTGTGGTGTGGGGCACCTCGGGATCGGACAGGAGCCGGTGAAACGCCGCGCTGCCGCTCTGCTCGGTGAAGGATCGCGGCAGCGGACGGCCAGCCTCGGCGTCGGCGAGCGCAGCGGCGATCCACCCGATCTGCTCCAGTCCTGCCACCCGCATCGCCCGGCGGGCCGCCCAGCAGGCTGCCTCCCGCTGGCGGGCGGCGGGCAGCGCGTCGATGCGGTCGAGCAGCCGGCGGTCGATGCGGGCCAGGGACTGCGCCTGGCCGAAGAGTCCGCGGACACGATCCGACGGTGGAGCACCTCCCCACCGCTCGGCGTCGCGCTCGGCCTGCAGGCGGCGGGACTTCTCGGCCAACGCGGTCGCCTCGGCCGCCTGCCCTCGCAACGTCGTCATCCACGGATGCGACCCGGTGGTGTCGAGCAGGTGGTCCCAGATCAGACCGAGGGCGAAGGCGTGCCGGCCCAACACTCCCTCGTGCCGCAGCGTGGAGCCGTCGGGGCCGGACGTCAGCCGTACCGTACTCGGCTCGTCGTCCGGCAGCGTTGCCAGCGGGCGGGGGAAGATCGGTTCGTCGGCGGTGGACCACGACCACAGCAAAGTCTCGTCGTCGACCCGCTTGAGCCGGACCTCAAGGTCGCCGGCGGGCAGCACTCCCTCCAGGACCTCGACCGGCGCGGGCCGGTGGCGGACCACCGCCACCCGGGACAGGCCCGCATCGTCCTCGTACGGGTCAAGTGGCAGCGGCGGCAGGATCGCCGGACGACCAGACGGGCGCGGAACCAGTGACAGCATCCCCCACTCGGCGGCCTTCGTCGGCTTCTGCTCCCAGTCGCGGTCCCCCGGGTCGGCCAGCACGGTCCGCCATGGCGTCTCCTCGGTGACCGCCCAGATGTGCACCTCGTGCCGCTCGGGCGGGTCGTCGTCGGTGCGTACGGTCTCGTGCAGGCGTTCGCGCGCGTGCACCCGCACCCGGATCAACCCGCGCGGTACAGCGACGTCGGTGAGGGCCTCCGCAGTGCCGCCCATCAGGCCGACGACCGACAGCCGGCCGCTGGGACTGAAGAGGGTTGCCTCACTGATCGCATCCCAGCCGACGTCGACTCCCGTGGGAGGCCCGGGCAGGACACGGACACGCGCCTCGATCCAACCGGTGTGTATGCCGCAGAAGCCGGTGAGCTGATACGGGCCGACGACGTGCAGCAGGCCGTCGCCGAGGGTGTAGATCCCCATCCCGGACGCACCCGGCACGGCGGACACCTCGTACTGACAGTGGCTGACCGACAACCTCGCCCAACTGGTCACGGATGCCGAACTTCGATCATGTGCGTCATTCAAGTCGGCCACTCCCAAATCCTACGGCCGACCTCAGCGGGCCCTCGCAGCTCGGGATCGCGTTCGTGTTCTGGACCGAGGTGAGGTTCTACTGCCCCTCCACGCAAGTCTGCCCACGGTAGCGGCCCAGGAAGGCCGACACCGCGGCGCGTACAAGGAAGTGATCGGCCGGTACAACGCTGGCAGCGGAGGCAGGCCAGATAGCGATGCATCACCGTGCGGCACCAACAGCCACTACGCCAGTTCAAGACCGCCGAAGAGATCCTCGAATCACTCGCCCTGTTTTGTAGGCGAATTTCCGGCGCGGCACACTAGCCCGCTGGGGACATAGGCCTGGACTTCGACACAGTGTTGATCATCGCTCACGCCGAGGATCGTCTAAGGTCGGGCGACGATATCGAGCGCTCTCCCTACATCCCCCTATCGCATTCTGCCCATCCTCGACAAGCGGCGCTGGCCCCTTTCGCTCGGGACAAGCTGCACACGCTTATCGGTCGGCGCGAGGCGGGCAGCAGTCGTGGTCGGTGCTACCGATGCGGTGCCGCGTTCACTGGGCGATCCGCGCCGTTCAGCAAGAACCCCGGAATCAGAAGGCACCACGTCTCGGTCGCCGCGAACGTTGTCGCGCCTGCGATGACCGACTTAGCGGCGTGCTCGCGCCCAACCAGGCAAAACCGCCGCCGAGCCGGCTCCCTGCGCGGGCTGACCGGGTTGGTGCCGTGATCCGATTCAGCGCTGACCGTCCGGGGATCAGCGACAGGTGATCTCCCGTTCGAAGTGGGCGCGCAGCGTGTCGTAGTTGACCCGCCCGTCGTCGGTGTCGAAGGAGAGCGCCGCCAGCGGAGTGTCGGCCGGGAACTGGGCCACCTGCTCGGGCAGGGCGACCGCGTCGGAGTACGACCGCCCGTCCGCCGTGTCCACCGCAACCGATAGCGTGCGGTCGAACTGTGCGGGCGGTGCCTGCCGAATGGTGCCGAAGCCGGCCCCGAGGACGATCAAGCCATCGCGGGTGTCCGCACCGGCCGGACCCGTTTCGACCGGGTCCGCCGCCTCCCAGAGCAGCACCGAGTTGCCGCTCTTCTCCGCCGGCGGAACTGCGTGCACCTGTATCGTCCGCACGGTGTCGCCGGGACAGATCGGGGTGTAGACGGCCAGCCGGTCACCGAGGCGCACGAACCCAATCTGGTAGTCCGGGCGCCGCGGGTGCTGGCAGGCGGCGCCCAGCTGGCTGAGGCAGAGCAGCAGCCCCGCCAGCAGCCAGAGCCGACGCCGTCCGCGTTTCAGCATTGGCTGTACGACTTCCCCTTGGCGTCGGCCGCGACCTCGTACCGGTTCTGGCACGGGTCGTTGGCCACCCAAACGTTTTCCAGGGTGTACATGTAGCCGAAGACGTTACCGTCCTTCTTCCACTGGGCCACGTGTTCCTTCTCGTGGGCGACCGTTTTGGCCGAGACCGGTCCCGGATCGTCGGTGAGGAAGGTGGTGCCGTAGGTGGTGCCACCCCGCTGGGACAGCGGACCTCCGCCGCCCGGCAGACCCGCAGCCGGTCCTGCATCGTGCAGTTACCGCCGCTGATCTCCGCGACCCCTGCGACAAACAGGCCAGTTGTAACGTAGCGACAGTCAGCAACATCTGCAGCGCTTGACGCGCAATCAGGAGCAGACCTGCCGCTCCATCCAGGACGCAGATGGAGCGGCAGGTCAGAGCGTTGTGCAAGGGGCACGCCAACGGCAAACCACCCACGCGGTTACCGCCCACAAAGATCATCCGTTACCGGATGTTACCGCCGTTACCTGAGAAGATCTTTATCTCCCCAGGTCAATCGGTCGGGACGGCCGGATTCGAACCGACGACCCCTTGACCCCCAGGACGTTGGAGCCGATGTCTCCGCACGTCATGCACGCTATCTCCAAGGCCAGGCCGTGCGGTCGACGTCGTGCCGCGCACCATCGCGCAGGCCGTGTGGTCCCTACTTGGTCCCCCGGGGCGCTGAGAGTTTCGATGACCGCAGCGCACGGTTTAGGAAGTGGGACACGGCCGGAAGTTGTTCGGCAGTGACCTGGCTTGGCCTGCGCCTCCATGCGGGCAGCCACGTTCAGGAGCTGACCGCCGTTGACCCTCGGCTCCCGTGTCAACAGGCACGCAACGGGCACGCGGCTCCCCTGCGGGGCAAAGATCACGACGCCTGTCAGCAGGCCGAACTGTACGCATGGTTGTTCGAGGCAGATACTCGGCTTGTGACAGAAGCGGCCGGCCGTGCATCCCGTGAAACGACAGTGTCATGGCGGAGCGTGTGGAACGAGTTGTACCCGGAGGACGGCAACGATCCGCACGACGACGACCATGCCGCTGAGATGCACCGGCTGCGAGGCCTAATCATGGCCCAGGCGGCCGAGACGGAGGCCGCTCTCGGGATGATCCTCGTTCGTCTTGATCCTGGGCAGAACGTCGCCCGTCCAGCCGGGCAGCTACTCCTGTCCATACGACAGAGGCTCGATGAACAGAGGCGCTCGCATTGGTCCGCCGGCCTAGACTTGATCTACGACGCGATCAAGCGCCGGAACGAGGCCGTGCACCGACCCGTGGAAGTTGGCTCCTCGTGGGCGCCCTACAGCACTGGCGATGGCGGCGAATGGGTGCCGGTCATCACCCTGATGTGCGACCAGGAGTACGACGAGCAGAGCCTACGCAAGGATCTTGCTTTGCAGCATCGCGCGACACGCGAGGCGGTGCGGCTGCTCCGGTCTCTTGACCTGTGAATTACGAGATCAAGATGGGCGGCCCGCCTTCCTGAGGACATGCAGGTCCAGCAGCGAAGAGGCCTTCCGACATCTCACACCAGTCCCCCGCTGTTCGCCGACCTCTGGCGGACCAGATGCGGACCGCCGGCCACCGACTGACAACTGATCGGGTTGATGGTCCATCCTTGAGTGCATGGAGCCGGGAGAAGTCCGTAACGAGCTGCCGCCGCCAGAAAACCTAGCACTAAGTCAGGCGTGGCTCTGGACGAAGGCCGTCATGGTCCCGGCCGAGCGCCTACTTCACGGGCCCAGCGCCGGCCTCCCCGATGCGCTATTGCTGTTGGTCGCTCTGCGTAACGTCCATCGTGCTGCCACCATGGCGCTCCGGCACATGCGCAACCCTGATGCCAAGGAGCATCTGACCGACGCGGTGGCACAGTTTGATGCGGCGCTGCCGGGCCTGGTTCAGGCTCGTGACGTCGTGGAGCACTTCGATGAGTACGTCCTGGGCGATGGCAACATGCAACGGCGTTTGAAGAGAGAGGCCGCCTCGAACGGGGACGATCTATCTGAGGCCGAGCTTGCAGAGCGCTACGCTCCCCGACTGCGGGGCACGGGAAGGCACCCGCTGATCTCGATCGGCCCGCACACGATTGATGTCACGAGAGCACCTAACGCCGCGAGCTGGCTCCTTGCGAGGATCTACTCGGCTGCGGATCTTGAACAGAGACAGCCGCTGGAACTGCCTCGCGCGTCTCGCCTCGTCGGCCGTGAGCAGTAGCGGCGGCCTTTACCTCGCTGGGCTCGACCTGGAGTCAGCTCACCCTCTCGTCCCCCGCGTGAGCCTTTTGTTCGATGCTGATGGGCCTCAAGTACGGTACAGAGCGTGACTAACCCCTACTGGAATCCGGACCTCGCAAGGCTTATTCGCGAAGCCTTCGCGAGCCTGGACACGCAGGTGATGCTGCGCCAGGCGGCAGCCCAGCTCGACACCGGGAACATGGTCCGCCAGGCCTTTGCCAACGTGGACACGCAGGCGATGCTGCGCCAAGCGGCAGCCCAGCTCGACACCGGGAACATGGCCCGCCAGGCCTTTGCCAACGTGGACACGCAGGCGATGCTGCGCCAAGCGGCAGCCCAGCTCGACACCGGGAACATGGTCCGCCAAGCGCTTTCGAGCATGAGAACGATCTTTTGGGAAGACTTGGTCGAGGTAACCATCGCTGCCGACAGCACTCTGACTGTGGCGGACGTTGAAGCAGAACTGGCGCACCTCACGGAGACGTTAGAGACCACCCCATCCAACACCAGCGAAGATGCACAGGACTCGAATGGCGGCGCAGTTGAGGGAGAGGTCGGCCGCTCATCTCGGCGCCGGCCAGCGCTCAAGCCGGAGCAACAGCTTGCCATCCGGCTTGTCATCGCGATCTATCTTGGTACCGCGCTTGCACTCCATCTCGCCAACGTCGGATCCACGGAGAACCGTGTATTCGATCTCCACCAGCTGATAACCGACCAGGTCCAGGCAGTTGCTCTGGCACTTGGTGCCCTTGGTCCTATCGTGTGGCTTCAGGAGTTGCGGAAGTCTCAGGATGATGACTAAGGCTTCCCGGCGGCGGACTGCGGATCTCCTCGTCCGGCAGTCGTAGACCGTCCAGCATCCCCGGGCGGGGGCAAGGTAGAGCGCCTCGCCAGCCGAACGACCTTGTCCCCGTCTGGGGATGCTGGTAGCCCTTGTGGTGCCGATGAGGAGATCCGCCCGGCTGATCTCTGAGGAAGGCCGGGGTTCGGGCGGAGCCCCGAGGTCTTCCGATCCTGTGCTTCCGAAGCGTGGCCGGCCGGCCGATGCCGGCCGGAGGTCGCCAGCAGGCCGGGGCCGGGCCGGCGCGGCCCTCTTTGCGGGCCGCCTTGATCCAGAGAACGAACAATTCGGCAAATGACCCGGGTAGCCACCTGAAACTTGACTAGCGGTCAAGCAGCGCCAGTCCAACCCCACCTTGGCTGATCTTGGTCCCCGGAACGGCGAAAGGGCCGACCCAATATCCGGATCAGCCCTCTGACCTGCGTCGGGACGGCCGGATTCGAACCGACGACCCCTTGACCCCCAGTTTTACAACGATTCTGTCACCGCCTGCCAGCAGCGATCGATAAATCCGCAAACATGGACAGAAGGGCCAGCCCCTCGTGACGCCCGCTGCTGCCTTATGCCAACCGATCCTCGGCTGCCAGCCTCAGCCGTTACCGCACACGTTACGGCGACCGGTCAAGAACCCGCCCTGACATCGGGTCCAGGTAGCTCTGTTACCCGCCCCTCCATACCTGGCCTCGGCGGCAGAAGAGGGCACCAAGGGGGCATTGAAATCAGCCTTTCAACATCTGTGGCTGTACAGCGAGCAGGGGTGACCGGAGTCACCCCTGCTCACTGCTCTTCACCTAAGCCTACTTCTATCTACGCGCACCGAAGCCAGGTTGACAAGAATGAGCAGGAATCCAACCCAACCTTAGATGACAAGCCATTCAACCTGCTGCACCCGCTCCTCGGAATCACCCCAAATGCTTATGAATGGATTCATGCCGAGGCCCAAACGTGCCCATGTGCTGCAGGCAAACACCACAACCGAGTCACCTTCGAACCAGCGACAATTTATGCTGCTAGCCTCATCGACTTGACGCAAGTTAAGTCCGGCGTCAGCAACCAAACGATTGAGCACCTCAGGCATATCTGCACCTTCAAGGTAGACCCGACGACTATGTGCGAGTAGATCAGCTTCACCGTGTAGTGCATCAGACTCAATCAAGTTGTCTAGGCTCGAGAACTCTACCGTCCCCAACTCATCGAGCCCCACCTCGACGTCGCCTCGCAATGTCACCGATGCACCAATAGGGCCTCCTGTCTCCACCGCATAGAGGATCTCCAACTCTTCATCAGGGCTATCTGGTTCACACTGGGGATTGAACCTCACTTCGGAATCAAAAAATCCACTGTGGTAGGTCAGTCCGCCATACCTTGCCTGCAGTTGGCCCAGCCGACGCACAAAAGAATCATTCGATTTTCCGTAGACTTTCCGGATTTCTGCTTCGAGTCGCTCCCCAGCGAGGCCGCGCTCGAAGCTTTGCCGACGGGCCTTGGTCCGAAGAAAATTCGCCGCCCGGCTAGACAGCGGCTCCGGTGCATCAATTACGAAGTCGCCCGGATCGATAGTCACGAATTAGCCTCTCGACGTCACGTCTAATGCAGAGAGCAACCTCTGACAAGAAGCGCACGGTCCCATTACTTGCCCATGCATCGAAGCCCCAATACGTTTTGACTGAATCCCTACAGTGGTGACTGATTCTGGAACCGCACCTAGTTTCATCAGCTTGGCAGCACCGCTGACCTCACTACATCCGCCATGAGCATGCCCACAGGCGGTTAGTGCCGACATCAGTCGGCCTGGCATAGGGCCTGGGGTACCCGACGTGGTATGCACGGCAACCAGCAGCCCGGACGGACGGACGCCAACGCTCTCACTGACAGTTCCTGGGCGCTGCCTCTTCGGTGTACTTTCCTTGATTGAATCGGCAATCTCGCTCAGCCGATCCTCCGCTCCGTCGCCACAGTTATGGACGAGGATCGGGGTGCCGGCGGCTACCACATGGTACGTGTGGATGCCGTCGACGGTGAGGTTGTGGACTCGGCGTTGTTGGGTGAAGGGTCGTACGGCCTCGACCTGCACCAGCGTGCCCGCCGAGGTGCGCAGCCACTGACCCGGTTTCAGGTCGGCGGCCTTGACCCATTCCTTGAGGTCAACGACCCAGAACGGGTGTCCGTCGGTGGCGATCACTGAACCCGAGGCGTCGCCCTTGGCGCCGTCGGTGTCGACCGTGACCTCGACCAGGTCCTTGTAGCCCTGACCGACGATCAGCCCGACAACCTCGCGGGCCTCAGTCTTGCCCGTCTCCGGGTCGGAGGCGAGGACCTTGTCTCCCAACGCGATGTCCTCGATCGCCTTGGTGGAACCGTCGCCCATCACCACCGGGGTGTCGGGGATGAAGCTGTTGCCGATCTTGCAGGAGTCGCCGGCTGTCTCCGCGACGTCGTCGCCCTGTTTCGCCGCTGTCGCCGCCGCGTCGTCGGCCTGTTTAGCCGCCGCTGCCGCCGCTTCATCGGCCTGCTTGGCGAACAGGGCTGCCGCTTCGTCGGCCTCCGCGAGGACCCTGCGGGCCACCTTCATCTCGTCGAACCAGCTCATCACGGCCTTACCGGCCCGCAACATCGCCTGGCCGATCTTTTTGGCCTTGAGGATCTTGCCCCATGGCAACGCTCCGGCAACGGCCATCGCGCAGGCGCCGATGTCGCCCTTCATCACACAGTCGCGGATGTCGTTGATGCCGAGGACCTCGAGCAGGATCTGCCCACCAGCCTCGATGACGACGTCGAGGATCTTCTTCTCCGAGACCGTCTTGGCCTTGCGGACCTCCTCGGCGCTCGGCCCCGTCGGCGTCTTGGTCCCGTTGGACGGCGTCGTGGTCTTGGTCGGCGTGGGCGGCGGGCCGGTGCCCGCAACGCCACCACCATTGCCGGTGCAGTTGTCGTCGGCGCAGAACCGCAGACCTGATGCGTCGGAGAAACTCACCGGCGAGTTGTTCGCGTAGGCGTAGCCCTGCATCTGCTGCGGATCGTTGAAGTCGACGACCGGGTCCAGCGAGATGAACCGCCCTGTGGCAGGTTCGTACTCACGGGCGCCCATGTGTGTCAGCCCGGTGGACGAATCGATCGTGCCACCGACAAAGCCCTTCTGCCCGGGCCAGACCGACGGCTGGGTGCCGCGAGCCTGCCCGTACGGCGTGAACTTGCGTCGCGTCGACGCCTGCGTGGTGGCATCGATGCTCTGCTGCGCGGTGCCGTGGTGGTCACCGAGCAGGAAGTTCACCTTGTTCGACGGGGTACGGACCGCGCCGACACCCTGGTAGTAGCGGGTTCCGGTAACCGTCGACGTGGCCTTGGTCAACGTCATCTCGGTGGAGCCGAGATACAGGGTGACGGTGCCCGGGTCCCGGCGGATCAGCCGGTTGCCGCTGGCGTCGTACAGGAACTCGGTGACCTTCGCGCCCTCGGTGACCTTGGACAGATGGCCCTCGGCGTCCCACGTCAGGTCCTGGGTCGTGCCACCGATCTTGCGGCTGGTGGTGTTACCCGCCTTGTCGTATTCGTACTGGTCCAGGCGCTGACCGCCGGGCAGGCCACCGCTGGCCGGACCCACGGTGGTGACGTTGCGCAGCGTGTGAGGCTGAGCAGCGCCCGCCGCCGGGTAGGCGTACGTCGAGGTGACGTTGTTGGCCGAATTTCCCGACGTGTCGTGCTGGACCTCGGTCTTCCGGTTGCTGGTCCCGTCGTAGAACGTGTATGAGTGCCAGTACGGGTTCGGCCCCCCGACGGTGGCTGCGGACGGTGTCTTCGCCGCGCAGTCGTCCGTGGCCGTCCACGCCTCGGTCATGCGACGCAGGTAGTCGTAGCCGAAGCACTGGGTGTCGGTGGACGTACTCTGCTCGACGCCCTTGATCTTGGTGATGTTGCCGATCGAGTCGTACTTGTACTCGATGTCGTCCAGCCGCGTCGGCGCGATCGAGCGGTCGGTGACGGTCTTGGCGAGTCGGCGGGTGCCTTCCTCGTAGGAGTAGCTGAGGTAGACCTCCTTGCCGACCGCTCCCAGCGTGTGTCGCAGCGGCTCGCCGTACCGCGAGTACTGGGTGGTCTGCAGGTACTTGCTCAGACCGGCGACGCTGACCGGCATGTCCAGGCCGTCGTACCCGTAGGTGACGGTCTCCGCGGGGAGACCACCGCCGGTCGGGTATGTGTTGGTCTTCGGCAGGCCGACATTCGGGGTGTACGACGCCCCGAAGCTGTAGGTACCGGCGAGGGCACCCTCGCTGGCCGGGATGGTGTACTTGGTCCCCTCCGGCTGGTAACGGGCGTTGTACCCGGTGACCTCGGTCTTGTAGGCGTTGGACCCCACATACCGGGTCGAGGAGGTCGGCAGCCCCAGCTTCAGGGTGTCGTAGTCCCATTGCGCCGCCAGGGTTCCGGGGTCGGCGCCCTGCCGCAGGGTCTTCGGGCGGCCCAGCTCGTCGTACGTGTACGAGAGCCGCTCCAGCCGGGCGTCGGTGGTTGAGGTCAGGCGGTCACCGTCGTCGTAGGTGCTGGTCGTGTCGCCCTTGTCCGGGTCGCTGGCCTTGATCTGCCGGCCGCGCAGGTCATAGACATAGGTCCACTCGTTACCGGTCGGGTCCTTCACCTTGCTGAGCCGACCGAACCGGTCGTACGCGTAGGTGGTCGCGTCGTAGGCGCCCGTCGCCGTGGTGCCGTGGTACTGGCGCAGCTCGGTCTGACGGCCCTGCCCGTCGGTGATGGAGGTCGTGGCGGTTCCACCGGACGGCGGGGTCACATTGATCCGGTCACCACCATAGGTGGTCACCGTCCGCCACTTCTCGACGCCGAAGCTTTCGAAGACCTCGTTGGTCGGGCGGCCCATGCCATCGAAGTAGTACCGCATCTGGCTCGGCACCAGATTGTCGCCGACATCGTCGTGGAGTTGAGCCGATGGCGGTGAGTCGTTGTAGTAGGCCGCCCGCTTCTTGAAGGCGAGACCTCGGTTGTCGTAGAAGACATCGGTGAGGATCCGGCCACCACCGGCAGCTGGCTGCTGGGTCTGGCGCAGCCGCAGCATGCCGTCGTAGATCTCGTATCCGACCCGGTACGAGCCGTCTTCCTTCAGCGTCTCGGTCGTGACGACGACCGGCGCCGACTGAGTGACCTGGTAGGAGAACCTGCTGTTCGGCGTGTCGAGGTTCGCGCTCTTGTCACGGCCTGGCAGCCAGACCTTCTCCAACCGCCCCAACGGGTCGTACGCCAGATCGGTACGAGCACCGTTGGCATCGACCTCGGCGGTGGGCAGACCCCACGCGGGTTGCACGTAGGACGTGGACTTGTGCAACTTGGGGTTGATGGTGTCGATCTGGGTGACCAGCGCGTCGGCGGCTGGCGTGAACACCGTCGTCGTCTTGTTGCCGTAGACGTCGTACGCCTCGGTCACGCGACCGTACGTGTCGAAGGTCGACCGCGCGGTCACCTTGTAACGCGGGCCGCCCGACGGCCACTCCATCAGCTCCTCGACCTGGGTGACATCACCCTTGGTCGGGGCCTGACCGAAGGTGGTGGAGCCGTCGTAGTACATCCGGGTCTCGGACACCACGTCGGCCGGCCGAGACGGGGTGGTGGTGCACGCCACCGCCACCTTCTCGGTCCGCTTCACCTTGGACAGCAGCCAGTCACTGGTGTTGCGCGCGTACTCGTGCCGGGTGCAACTGTTGTCGTCGCTACGAGAGACATCAACCCAGGTCGTTGGTCTGCGTCGGGATCCCGTACTCGTCGAAGCTGTTCTGCACCTCGGTACGCCGCCACGACCCGTCGGCCATCTTCGACCGGGACTGCACCTTCGTCGTCTGGGTGACGTACGACTTCAGCGCACTGGTGCCGCTGCGAGCCCGGGTGGCGGTGGCCGCGCTACGCCACGGGGTGCTCAACGTCGCGGATTCGAGGACACCTCCGTCGGCGGAGTAGTACAGCGCTTCCCGGATCATGCCCTGGAACTCGGGTAGGTCGTTGATCTGACCGCCTTCCGAGTCGACGACCTGCGCGTCCCGGGTACCGGTCGACGTCTTGTCGCCGTGCAGACCCTGGAAGTAGCGCGTCTCGGTCAGCGAAATCGGGTCCGGTGCCTTGCCAACCCGCGTCTGCACCTTGGCGTAGCCGCGCCACTGACCCCACGTGCGCTGATCGGACTTGGTGAACTCGCTGTCGTCGTAGCCCCAGGCTGGTCCGGAGAACTGGTAGTTGGTCTCCTTGGGCAGCTGACCGCCCTTGCGATCCTGCTCGACGACCTGGTTCACCACATACTTGTGGAACCAGTCGAGCACTGGCTTGGTCTCGCCTTCCGGCTGCCAGTAGACGGGATAACAGCGCTTGGTGTTCGTCTCGTTCGGCGCCGGCAGGACGATCGGCTCGAATCGGCTGCACTCGCGAGGCAGGTAGCCGATACCGATGGTCGACCCGGTCTCGGTGTCGATCCTCACCATGCGCTGCCGGGTGATCGCCGGTACGCCCTCCAGGCCATCGACCCGGTTGGGCATGGTCTGGCCGGTGAACTGCACTGCGGGCATGCTCTTGCTGCCACCGACCTTGCCGGTACGGGTGATCGACGCGAGCCACAGGGAAGGCGTCGTACCGTCGGCGGTGTCCGGGAACTCGTGACTGAGCGTCCAGGTGTCGACGTCGCTGTACGAGCTGCCAACCCGGATCTGGGTGGTGATGGATGTCAGCCGCTTCCGGGTCCAGAAGGTGGGTGAGAAGCGGTCGGTGCAGGCCTCGCCGGCGTTGCAGTTCTGGTCGGCCGGCACATCGGGCCAGTGACTGCCGTTGCTGACGTTGAACTTCGCCTCGGCGCAATCGAAACTAGCGTTCGGTAGACACCGCTCGTCGACGCCGAAGACAATCTTCGCGGGGGCGGCCTTGGCGTACTCCTGGCCGTTGCGCTGGCCGTACTCGATCCGGTCGAGGTAGCCGCCGCGCTCGTACTGAACGCCATTGGTCTTGATGTTGCGGCCGTAGTAGTTGCTTTCCGGCTTGTAGTAGTACGCCATGGAGTTGTCGTGCGGATCTACGACGTGGTCGAGGTTCCATCGCCAACCCTGCTGACACCACGCGGCGTCGAACGTGCTGGCGTCGCACGGCTCACCAGGGTTGTTGCCGAAGACCGGAACGGTCCACGTCGACTTCGTCTCCGGGGCGTTGGTGGACCAATTCGGCAACCGATTACGACCGAAGTAGTACTGGGTGCCGTCGGTAGTCGTCACCCGCCAGTACTCACCGTTGTTGTCGCCGTTGCTGGCGCCCGTCAACGATTCGATCCGCGAGCCGTCGTCCTCGGCCGTCCGCCAGACGCCCGTGTCGTCGTCCCGAACCAGTTCGGTGGTCCGTCCGTTCAACGACAACGTGACGTTGTTCGAGGCCCAGCACAGGTCGCCGGTCTTCTCGGTATTCAGCGCTCCGGAGCCCATGTCGTCGGCGCAGGACTTGTACCGGCGCTCGACGTAGCCGGGCCAGTAGTCCCAGCCGTCGCCCACCCAGGTGGCCTGGTTGTTGGTCGAGACCATCCGACCGTCGACGCTGCTCGACGAGTAGCCCAGCCCGATCGAGGGCGTCGGGCCGCCGAGCGACGCCGGCAGATCCATCGGGTACGACCACGAGAAGTCGCCCGCCGAGCCGCCGGCGGACCAGGAACCCGTGGCGCTGAGGCTGGTTGCTCCGTAACTACCGCCGGGGCCGGACGCCGCCGCAGTCGCCGCGAGTACCGTCGCCGCACGAGCGACGTTCACCTCGGCGACCAGGGTCGAGGCCGCTCCGTTGTTGCGGGTCGGCAGCACCGTCGATTGCTGGCACGCCGCCCGATCCGGTGTGGTGAGCGCGCAGGCCGGAAGCTGAACGAGACGTAGCCGGGAGGCGTAGTCCGCGCCGTACGCGGTGCGGAACGTGCTGTAGTTGACCTCGACCGACACGCGTCCGGCCTTGCCGTCAGCACTGCCCACGCTGAGGAGCAGACCTCGCCACTCCGCCGGGGCCGGTAACCACCAGATCGCGGTCACCAGCCTGGCCCTGCACGTTCTCGCCGCCGCGACCTGGGTCGGTGGGCTCGTCGCCCTGCTGATGGTGCGGCGCAGCCGCCTGCTGGCCGACGCCGCCGCTCGGTACAGCCGCCTCGCCCTGGGCTGCTTCGTCGCCGTGGCGGTCAGTGGGCTGGCCAACGCCGCCGTCCGCCTCGGCGCTGTCGACCAGCTCTGGCAGTCCCGCTATGGCTGGCTGGTCCTCGGCAAGCTCGTCGCCCTGCTGATCCTCGGCGCGCTCGGTGCGGCCCACCGCTTGCGTACCCTGCCGGCACTGCGTGCCGGGCGGCCCGGTGCGTTCGGCCGGCTGGCCGCCGGGGAGTTGGTCGTCTTCGCCGCCACCGTGGGGTTGGCCGTGGCGCTGTCGCGCAGCCCCACCCCCATTCCCGACTCCGGCATCGACGCCGACCCGATCACCGAACTGCTCGGCTTCCCGATGCCCGCCGCACCCACTGCGGGCAACCTGCTCGGGCAACCGCTGCCGGACATGTTCTTCCTGACCCTCTGCGCCCTCGGCATCGGCGGGTACCTGGCCGGCGTGCGTCGGATGCGCGTCGCAGGGCACCGCTGGCCTGTCGCCCGAACGGCGAGCTGGGTGGGCGGGATGCTGGTGCTCGCCGCGACCACCAACCTGGGCGTCGCCCGCTACGCGTACGTGTTGTTCAGCGCCCACATGGCCCAGCACATGGTGCTGTCGATGCTGGTGCCGATCCTGCTGGTCGGCGGCGCACCTGTCACCCTGGCCCTGCGCGCCCTGCGCCGACCAACCGACCCGCAGGTACGCGGCGCCCGGGAGTGGCTGCTGATCGCGGTGCACAGCCGCGTCACGAAACTGCTCACGCACCCGCTCGTCGCGCTCGGCATCTACACGGCCAGCCTGTTCGGTCTGTACCTCAGTGACCTGCTCGGGGTGCTGATGCGCTCCCACCTCGGCCACCTGGCGATGCTCACCCACTTCGTGGTCGCCGGCTACCTGCTGTTCTGGGTGCTCGTCGGTGTCGACCCAGGCCGCCGACGCCTTCCCCACCCGCTACTGGTGATCATCCACCTGGCGTCCATGATGGCGCACGGCTTCTTCGGCCTGGTCCTCATGCAGACCACCACCGTCATCGCCCCCGACTGGTACACCGCCGTGCACCCCACCTGGGCGTCGTCGCTGCTGGCGGACCAGAAGCTCGGCGCCGGCATCGCCTGGGCGTTCGGCGAGCTTCCCGCCGTCGTTGTCATGATCGTTCTGATTCGGCAGTGGATTCGCGCTGACCAGCGTGAACAGGCCCGCCTGGACCGGGCAGCCGACCGGGCGGAAGCCACCGGCGAGGAGGACGACCTCGCCCGCTACAACGCGTTCCTCGCCGCGGCGGGGCGTGCGGAGTCCGACCCACGCAGCACGTCCGGGCCCGACCGGCACTGACCCCCGGCAGCCATCCTCGTACGCCACATTCCCGGGAACCGCCGGGGCCATCTGGCCGACTACCTCACTGGGCCGGAGCTGACGCGACGAACCACCGGGCGACCATGCCAGCAGGAGGAACACCCCCTGGGTGCTTCTCGCTAATTCCGATCGGATGACTATGTCTCTCACCGAGTTGTCCGGCGCACCGACGCCGGAACCCACCACAGCGGCCGACACACCGGCCCGACCGGCCCGGCGCACGTCCCCGTTCGGCGCGTTGCTACTCCGGCTGCACTTCTACGCCGGCATCCTCGTCGCACCGTTCCTGGTGGTCGCCGCACTCACGGGGCTGGCCTACACCACCACCCCACAACTGGACGCCATCCTCT
Source organism: Micromonospora sp. NPDC049004 (assembly GCF_040649315.1). Taxonomy (NCBI): domain Bacteria; kingdom Bacillati; phylum Actinomycetota; class Actinomycetes; order Micromonosporales; family Micromonosporaceae; genus Micromonospora; species Micromonospora sp. NPDC049004. The sequence continues at coordinate 152,967 of NZ_JBEZFG010000001.1, read as the reverse complement.
ACGGCGACCAACTGACCGTCGCCCAGGTGGGTGATCGTCCGCTGCCGCTGGCCGACCAGATCGGCGCCGCGCGCAACGCGCACCCCGACGGCGGCATCGCCACCGTGCAGCCCGGCGACGGCGACCAGAGCACCCGGGTCACGTTCTCCCTGCCGGAACTCGGCGAGAAGCAGCACACCGTCTACGTCGATCCGTACACCGCGCAGGTCAAGGGCCAACTGACCACCTGGTTCGGCTCCACACCGGCCACCACCTGGCTGGACGACCTGCACCGCAACCTGCACCTGGGCGTGGTGGGCCGGCACTACTCCGAACTCGCCGCGAGTTGGCTCTGGGTCATCGTGCTCGGCGGGGTCATCCTGTGGTGGCGCCGGCGCAGCGCCAACCGGGCCACCGCCCGACACCTGCTCGTGCCGGACCTGTCCGCCGGCAAGGGCGTCCGTCGCACCCGGGGTTGGCACGCCACCACCGGCATCTGGCTCACCGTCGGCCTGCTCTTCCTCTCCGCCACCGGGCTGACCTGGTCCCGCCACGCCGGAGCGAACTTCGGAGCCGGCCTCGACGCGCTCAGTGCACGCGCCCCGGAGATGTCCACCAGCCTCACCGCCGATCCCGCCGCCCCCGCCGAGACCGGCGGCGGCCACGAGCACGGCGCAAGCGGAGCAGGCGGTCTCGTCGTGTCGGCAACCTTCGACCAGGTCTCGACAGCCGCCCGCGCCGCCGGTCTCTCCGGCCCGGTCGAGATCGCCCCGGCGGCGGAGCCGGGCTCGGCCTGGACCGTCACGCAGGTCGACAACACCTGGTCCGTCGCCAAGGACCGCGTCGCCGTCGACCCCGCCACCGGTACGATCACCGCCCGCAGCGACTTCGCCGACTGGCCTCTGCTGGCGCAACTGAGCGCCCTCGGCATCCAGGCCCACATGGGTATCCTGTTCGGCCCGATCAACCAGATCCTGCTCGCCGCCCTCGCCCTCGGGCTGCTCTGCGTCATCGTCTGGGGCTACCGGATGTGGTGGCAGCGCCGACCCACCCGCGCCGACCGCTGCGCCTTCGCCGGCACCCCACCGGCCCGCGGTGGCGTACGCGGTCTGCCGTTGTGGGTCCTGCTGGTCGGCGTGCCGGTGATCGCGGCGATCGGTTGGGCGCTGCCGCTGTTCGGACTCACCCTGCTGGCGTTCCTCGTCATCGACGCCGTGGTGGGCGTCGTGTCGCGACGGCGGCGTCCCGCCGCCGTCCCCACCTCCCCCGCGCCAGCCGGCAGCTGACGCACTGACAGGTTCGACCGATCGCTTTCGTCGCAGGTGCGCCGACCGGCTGACCAACACCCGGACCCGCACTGTCTGACCAGACTCAGGCAGGGTTGCCGAAGCCGACATCGCGACGGTACGGCCGGCTCGCAGCCATGGCGGGCCGGCCGCACCTGTCTTGTCGGCCGTGCCGAACCAACGCGAAAGCAGCAGTGCGGGGCCTGCTCCGCCATAACTCGCCGGGCAGATAGCCGATCTGACGGTGCAGTGCGGCCTTGTCCTTGCGCGGGTCGAGCCCCCACCACAGTCGCATGTCCAAGCCTGCGACGCAGGAAGTCCAGCAGCAGCCGGATCGTGGTGGTCTTCCCAGCGCCGTTCGGTCCCAGGGGCGAGCAGGTTCTCGCAAGGTGCGGCGGCGGTAGATGATGAGGAGCGGGCCGCAGCGCGGTGTCGAACGCGTCCTGGTTGTCGACAAGGAGGGCGACGTCTCCGGTCACCGCGTACGGCACCGGCCAGAGCTCTGCAAGGCCGACTGCGCCCGGTCGCGGATCGACACGACGGCGTCACCGAGCACAGCACCGGCCTCACCGCCGCGCGGTGGTGTTCGCAAGGTCAGCCGAATGGCGGATCGTATCCGACCGGGACGGCAGGGTGCGGCGGCCGTGGGCTGGGCGTAACGGTGCCGTCCGCACGGGCGGTAGTCAGCGGCACCGACCGCATGAAGCGGTAGCCGACACCGAGCACGCTGGCAAAGACAATCACCGCGGTGTACGACCAGCCGTCGGCGGCGCCGGTCAGGTCACCGAACCGGTTGGCCAGGAACCCGACGAAGGTCGCCATCCCGAGCCCGGTCACCACGGCCACCGCCCGCAGGTCGGCCGTTACCACCGCGAAGCCGCCGGCGGCGATGGCCATGATGAACGCCCGTCCCGGCAGTTCGGCCGCTGGGAACGCCGCCGCGGCCAGCAGAGCTGCGGCGATCATCAACGCCCATCCCCCGGCGACACTGACGCCGGTCGGTGTCCGTGCACAGGTTGCCGGGGTCGATGGTCCCGGATCGGCAGTCACCACGCGCCTCCTGCGACGTCGAGGGCTCGCCTCTCGAACCCTCGACGCCCATACCAACCCCGATCCGCTGCCCACCATCGACGAATTCACGCAGCCGCGACGGCCACGGCCCGCTTTTTGACGCGGCCATAACGGCGACCGCGCTGACGGGAGGCCAGGTGCGGGCCGAGGAGGCCGCTGCCGGGTGATTCCTGCGGGATCGGCTCGGTGGCCTCCACGGCGTAGTTAGGGTCCATTCGGTCGGGACCTATTCCTGTCACCAGGTCGGCGGGTGTCGTTCGTCCGGGTGCCCGAGTCGTCGATCACGTGCAGTGCGGATACCAGGTCGCCGCAGGTGTACGTGCAGTACGGGTGGAGGGGACTCGGGTGCCTGATGTTTCGGCGGCTGGGACGGGCGCGGGTGGTCGTGAGGTTGTCCGCGCCACGCTCGTCGTCGCGGCTCTCGGCATCGTGTTCGGCGACATCGGCACCAGCCCGATCTACACGATGCAGACCGTCTTCAACCCGGCCGACCCGCACCCGGTTCCGGTCAGCCGGGACAACGTGTTCGGTGTCGTCTCGCTGATCTTCTGGTCGGTCATGCTGATCGTCACGCTGACCTATGTCACTCTCGCGATGCGGTTGAGCAACGAGGGTGAGGGCGGCATCATGGCGCTGATCACCCTGTTGCGTCGCCGCAGTACGGGCAGCGCGGGGCGCGTCGGGGCGGCACTCGCGACGGCCGGAGTCTTCGGCGCGGCGCTGTTCTTCGGCGACAGCGTGATCACACCCGCGATTTCCGTACTGTCCGCGGTGGAAGGGCTCAAAGTCCTTCAGCCGTCGACGGCGAGTCTGGTCGTACCCATCACGGTGGTGATCATCGTGCTGCTGTTCACGCTGCAGCGCCGAGGCACCGCCGCCGTGGGGCGTCTGTTCGGACCGGTCATGATCGCGTGGTTCGTGGCCATCGGTCTGTGCGGAGCGACCGGCATCGCCCGGCAGCCGGAGATCCTCGCAGCCCTGTCGCCCACCTACGCGGTCGGCTTCCTCGCCGGGCACTTCCGCATCGCCTTCTTCGCCCTGGCCGCTGTCGTGCTCGCCGTCACCGGCGCCGAGGCCCTCTACGCGGACATGGGGCACTTCGGCCGGCGGGTCATCACCCGTGGCTGGCTGTCCCTGGTACTCCCCGCCTGCACAGTCAGCTACTTCGGGCAGGGCGCTCTGATCCTCGCCAACCCGGCGAGTGTGGGAAGTCCCTTCTTCCTGCTCGCACCAGGCTGGGCGCGGCTACCGCTGGTCGTGCTGGCGACCGCGGCCACGGTCATCGCCTCCCAGGCAGTGATCACCGGCGCGTTCTCCGTCGCCGCGCAGGCCGCCCGGCTCGGCTACCTGCCACGCCTGCGCATCGCCCACACCTCCGCATCGACCATCGGCCAGATCTACGTGCCGGCGATCAACTGGCTGCTGCTGATCGCTGTCCTCACCCTGGTGGTCGCCTTCGGCAGCTCGACAGCTCTGGCGTACGCCTTCGGGATGGCCGTCATCACCACCATCACGATCACGACCGTGCTGTTCTTCTACCTCGCCCGCGCCCGCTGGCACACGCCGCTGTGGTTGATCGCGCCGGGCGCCGTCGTCCTCCTGACCGTCGACGTGCTGTTCCTGTCGGCGAATCTCACCAAGCTCGTGCACGGGGCGTGGTTGCCGCTGCTCATCGGAGTGGCAGCCTTCACCGTGATGAGCACCTGGCAGCGGGGCCGCGAGATCGTGGCCCGCAAGCGCCGGCACCTCGAAGGGCCCCTGCGTGCCTTCATCGACGACCTGCACAGCGGCCGGCTCCCGCACACCCGGGTGTCCGGCACGTCGATCTTCCTCAGCCGCGGCAAGGACACGACGCCGCTGGCGATGCGGGCGAACGTGCGGCACAACCACGTGCTGCACCGCCACGTCGTCATCATGTCGGTGCAGACCGTGCCCGTGCCGCAGGTGTCCACGGCGCACCGCGTCGAGGTCGACGACCTGGGCTACGCCGAGGACGGCATCATCCACGTCACCGCCCGCTTCGGTTACCTGCAGACCCCGGACGTGCCGGAGGCCCTGCGACTGCTCGGGACAGGCCAGACGGAAGGCCCCGCCCAGGTGGACGAGGCCTCCTATTTCCTCTCGCCGGTCGACGTGGTGGCCGGGCCCACGCCGACGATGGCGCGCTGGCGTAAGCGGCTGTTCGTCGCCACCTCTCACGCCGCCAGCGATGCGACCGGCCACTTCGCGCTGCCCCCGGACCGCACCGTCACGATCGGCTCCCAGATCGAGGTCTGAAGACCCAGGGCCGCGCAGTGGCAAAGGGCCCGACCAAGAAGTTCACAGCAGCCGGCCGCGGGTCAGGACCCGGAAGGCCAGGTAACCCGGGGGTACCGGGAGCCAGAACGTCGCGAGGCGGTAGATCAGGGTGCCCGCGACGGCGGTGTCCAGCGGCAGCCCGTAGAGCAGCAGACCGGAGACAAGCGCGGCTTCGGTGGCGCCGAGCCCGCCGGGGGTGGGCGCGGCGGATGCGACGCCCTCGCCGACGACACAGACCAGGATCACCGGCGGCAGGTGCACCAGCGGGACTGGCCCGGTAGCGAGCAGCCCGAAGTAGAGACAGAGGCCGTACGTGAGGGTGAGCGCCGTCGACGCGGCGACGAGCCACCGCAGCCCGTGCTGGTGACGCAGTTCGCGCAACGCGGTCACGATCTGGCTGGCCATCGAGCGTCCGCGCCGGCGGATCCGGGGTACGGCGAGCACCGCGGCGAGGACCAGCAGCACGGCCAGGGCGCCCAGCAGCAGCGGCAACGCCCTGGTCGCATCGTGGGTGAGGATACGGGCCGGCTGTCGGGCGAACGGCAGCAGCACCGGCAGGAGCAGGACCACCGAGAACACGCCAGCGGCGCGGGAGACGGCCACGGCGGTGCCCGCGTCGGCGGCGGCGAGTCCCTTCTGATGCAGGTACCGCAGACTGAGGGCGGCGCCGCCGAGGCTACCGGGAGCCAGCCGGTTGGCGAACGACGCGGCGACCTGAACCAGGGTGGCCTCGCCCAGCGGGACCCGGTCGGCTGCGGCCAGCCGGAGCACGACGCCGCTGAGCAGGTAGGTCAAGGCGGAGCCGAGCAGCGTCGCGGCGACCGCGACCGGGTTGGCGTGCACAATCAGACGCACGGCGGTGCGGATTTCGCCGATCTGGGGAAGCAGCAGGTGCACGATCAACCCCAGGACCAGCACTTCCAGGACCGTGCGGCGGCTGATCCGGACCACCTTTGCCGCCGGGCGGTCACGGCCGGAGCTGCGCCGCAGGATCTCCTGACGTAGGCAGGTCAGCATGTCTGGCCGGCCGCGCAGGGCAGCCCGGCCGGCGCGGGACAGCACCGCAGGTTGCAGGTACGGCAGGCCGTCCGCGACCGACGCGACGCCCAGGCGGTCGGCCGCGGCGGCGACCACGCTGGCCGGGTCGACCCGGGTGGACAGGGCGACCATCAGCTCGACGACGTCGCGGGCCCGCTGCTCGGCCGAGGCGTCGTCGGCGCCGAAGCCCAGGTCCACCAGGTGGGTGCGATCCCGGCCGACGAGCACGTTCGCGGCGCGCAGATCGCGGTGTGCGATGCCCGCCCGGTGCAGGCGCGCCACCTGTTCCCAGGCGTCGCGTACGGCGGCGAGCGGGACCGGCCCGACGACGGCGTGCAGCGGTTCGGCGTCGATGAAATCCTGCACCAGGACGGCGTCGCCGCCGGACATGGCGGCGGTCGTGACAACGGCCGGCATCCGGACGCCGGCGCGCTCGGCCAGCAGGGTCAGACAGGTTTCGTGTTCGCTCTGCTGGCGAGCGCTCAGGTAGGGCGGCGCGTCGGCCACGTGGCGGTAGCGCATCCGCCGGTAGAGCTTGTAGACCCAGTCCGCGTCCCGTTGCTCGCCGCCGGTCACCTTGACGAACAGCCGCCGCCCGTCGGTGGTGACCGCCTGCCACGGCTGCGAACCACGGGCGTCGCCGTGGATCGGCGCCAAACGTGCCACCTCGAATCCGCGCCGCCGCAACGCCGCCCGTAGCGCGGGCACCGACCGCTGCGGCCCGACCTCGCCGACCAGGAGCCGGGTCAGACACACCGCGAGCCAGCCGACGAGGAAGCCGCCGACCACGTCGACCGGCAGGTGCGCGCCGACATGAATCCGTGCGACGGCGACCAGCGCGATCACCGTCCAGGCCGCGTGGCGCCAACGGGGGCCGCCGGTCCGCGCGGCGACGAGCGCCAGGGCGGTGGCGACCGCGACGTGTCCCGACGGGTATCCGTACCGCCCGGTAATGGTCTCTCGGAGGAGGACGTCGGTGAGCAGCGCTGCGGGCCGCTGCCGGGCGACCGCCGCCTTGGCGGCGACCGCGAGCCAGTACGCCAGGTTCCCGGCCAACAGGAGGCTCCACGCCGTGCCGATCCGGCGCGCGACGACGGCTGCCGCGGCGGCGACGAACACCGCTGGGTACGAGCCGAGCTGCATGACCAGAACCAGGACCGGAGTCAGCCCGCTGGGAAGGTGGTTGAGTAGGGCGAACAGGTCCCGCTCCCAGGACGGTACCCGGCGGCTGCGCACGGCCGCGCTCAGCGTCGCCAGCAGGCCGGCCGAGGTGCCCAGGCTGACCAGTAGGGCGGGCGACGGGCGATGTGTGCGCGCTGCCACCGGTCCTTGACAACCCCTCTAGTCCGCGCAGATGCCTGCTGTCGACCCGAACCCTACGGATCGCCGACGCACCGGATGGTGCTATTCGCCACTGGTCAACCTGCCGAGGGCGACAATCGGCGGGTGGCGGACAGGGTGGTGGAGACGCTCGTCGGGCTGCCGCCGATCCCTCGTCCTGACCCTGGTGATCGTCCTGCCGGCCCTGGAGTCCTCGACGCTGCTCGGGTTGGTCGTGCCCGGCGAGACGGCGATCCTGCTCGGCGGGCTGGTGGCCCACAGTGGTTCGCTGCCGCTGTGGGCGGTGGTCGCCGCCGGGACCGCCGGGGCATGCCTCGGTGACCAGGCCGGGTACGCCCTGGGCCGCCGGTACGGCCCAAGCGTGCTCGCTCGCGCCCCGCGCGTGCTGCGGCGGCGCCTCGACCTCGCGCGGGCCCGCCGCCTGGTCGCTCGCCGCGGCGCGTGGGCGGTGGTCACCGGACGCTGGGTGGCGGTGTTGCGGACCGTGGTCCCCTTGATCGCAGGCGCCGGTGGGATGCGGTGGCCTGTCTTCCTCCGGGCGAACCTGACCGGCGGGCTGGCCTGGGCGACAGCCGTGGCGCTGCTGGGCTACGTGGGTGCGGCCTCCTACCGCTATCTGGAGCGGGAACTGGGCATCGGGGAGTGGGCCCTGCTGGCCCTGGTCAGCGCAGTCGTGGCGCTGCGGGTGTGGCGGCGGCGCGGCGTTGACCGGTCGACCGGTGAGCGGCACCGCCAATCGTCCGCGCGCGGTAGGGCGGATCGGTAGCGTCACTCGCGGGGGGTGGCCGGCGACCGCGGAGTGCGCAGTGGGGCGAGCAGAGGGTGAGCGCGCGGCCTTTTGGGCCGGCCCGCTGCCGGAGGCCATGGCCGCTGTCGGGGCGTCCGCAGCCGGCCTCACCGGCGAACGCGCCGCCGACCTGCTGCGTGAGCACGGACCCAACCGGGTCGATGCGGGCGCCAGGCGGGGGTGGCGACTCCTGCTGTCGCAGTTCACCAGCCCGATCATCCTGATCCTGATCGCGGCGACCGTGCTGTCGATGGCCGTCGGGGACCTGATCGACGGTGCGATCATCCTGGTCATCGTCGCCGCCAGCGGCGGCCTCGGTTTCTGGCAGGAACACGCCGCCGGGCGGGCCGTCGACGCGTTGCAGGCCCGGGTGCGGGTGAACACCGAGGTGATCCGCGACGGGCGTGAGGTGTCCGTACCGGTCGAGGAGGTCGTCGTCGGTGACCTCGTGGTGCTGCGCGCCGGGAACGTCGTCCCCGCGGACTGCCGGATCGTTGAGGCCGGACGTCTGCAGGTCGACCAGGCGGTGCTCACCGGAGAGTCGTTCCCGGCGGCGAAGTCGAGTGACCCGTCCCCGCCGGGAGCGGAGCTGACCGCACGCGGCAACGCGTTGTGGATGGGCACGCACGTGGCCAGTGGCACCGCCCGCGCGGTGGTGATGCGCACCGGCCGCGACAGCACCTTCGGGGCGGTGTCCCGCCGGGTCGCCGCCCGCCCGGCCAGCACCGGCTTCCAGCGCGGGCTGACCCGCTTCGGGCTGCTGCTCGTACGGATCATGGTGGTCCTGCTGGTCGGTATCTTCGTCGCCAACCTGCTGATGCACCGCCCGGTCATCGACTCCCTGCTGTTCTCCCTCGCCCTGGCCGTCGGGTTGACCCCGCAGATGCTGCCGGCGATCGTCGCGGTCAGCCTCTCTGCCGGCGCCCGCGCGATGGCCGCGCATCGGGTGATCGTCAAACGCCTCGATGTCATCGAGGACTTCGGCGCCATGACCGTGCTCCTGACCGACAAGACCGGCACCCTCACCGCTGGCACGATCACCCTCACCGGGTGCCTCTCGGTCGACGGCGAACCGAACGCGGAGGTGGCGCGGTTCGCCCGGCTCAACGCCGGCCTCCAACGAGGGTTCCCCAACCCCATCGACGCGGCGATCATGGCGGGGCAACCGGCGGCCGATCCGCAGGCGCGCGTCGCCGAGGCACCCTACGATTTCACCCGCCAACGCCTGTCCCTGCTGGTGCGCGACGGCGGCGGGCCGATCCTGGTCACCAAGGGTGCCCTGCACGCGGTGCTCGACGTCTGCACCACCGCACGCACCGCCGCCGGCGTGGTGCCGCTGGATGAGGTGCGCGACCGCGTTCTGCACCGGTTCACCGAGCTCAGCGACCAGGGAAACCGGGTGCTCGGCCTCGCCGTGCGGCCCATGCCCGGCGCCACCAGCGTCGCCGTCAGCGACGAACGGGAGATGACCCTCGTCGGGCTGCTCGCCTTCCAGGACCCGGCACGCGGCGACGCCGCCGCCGCGATCCGACGGCTCGCCGACATGGGCATCACGGTCCGCCTGGTCACCGGCGACAACCGGCACGCGGCCCGACACGTCGCCGCCGAAGTCGGCCTCGGCGGCGAACCGCTCGTCGGCGCCGACCTCGCCGCCTTTCCCGACGACCAGCTAGCGGACCGGATCGCTGACGTCAACGTCTTCGCCGAGGTGGACCCGTTGCAGAAGGAACGGATCCTGACCGCGCTACGACACCGCGGCGACGTCGTCGGGTTTCTCGGCGACGGCATCAACGACGCCCCCGCACTGCACACCGCCGACGTCGGGATCTCCGTCGACACCGCCGTCGACGTCGCCAAACAAGCCGCGGCGATCGTGCTGCTCGACAAGAACCTCGACGTGATCGCCGACGGCGTCCAACTTGGTCGCCGTACGTTCACCAACACGCTGAAATACATCCGGGTCAACACCAGCGCGTCCTTCGGCAACGTCGTCAGCATGAGCATCGCCACCCTCATGCTGCCCTTCCTGCCGTTGCTGCCCCGTCAGGTCCTGCTACTCAACTTCCTCTCCGACATCCCGTACATCACCCTCTCCACCGATCACGCCGACCCGGAGCAGCTCCAGCACCCCCGCACCGTCGACGTCCGCACCATCCGCGGGTTCATGCTGGTGTATGGGTCGATCAGCATCGCGGTGGACCTCCTCGTGCTCGTCGCCCTGCACTGGTGGTGGCACGTGCCCACCGACGTGTTCCGTGCCGCCTGGTTCGTCCAGTTCACCGCCACCGAGATCATCGTGCTGCTGGTGCTGCGCTCCAACCGGAGCGTCCTGCGCAGCCGCCCCTCCGCGGCGTTGGCCGGCACCGGGCTGCTGCTCATCGCGGTCACCGTCGCGCTGCCGTTCAGCCCCCTCGCCGCGCCACTCGGCCTCGCCCCACTCCCACCGGTCGTGCTGGCGACCCTCGCCGCGCTCACGGCCGTCAACGTCGCCGCCAACGAGACCGCCAAACACCTCGTCCCGCCCGACCCGACCGGTACACGGCGGATGCCCGGGTCGCACTGAAAGACCAGACCGGACGTAGGAAGCGGCCCGAGCCGTCGGCGGGGCAAAGGCCGCCGCGCACCTGGTCCGGGCCGCGAAGGAACAGAGCCTGTCGTTGACAGGCGCCAAGCAGACGATCGTACGCTGCGGTTCACCCCCGGGAGTTGGCCCTAGGCGTGCAGATGCGTCCCGCCGCGGCCGAGTACCAGCAGCAGGTCGCGACCCAGTTGGATCTCGACCTGTCCGTCGCCGAGGGCACCAGGCAGAGCTTCGGTCACCGGCGCCCCCTCGGCCCAGCTGCCGCCCGTGAAGTTCGCTCGCGCCGCAACGCCGCCGCCAGCCGCTACCCGGACGGCTGGTGCCCAAGGTTCGCGGTGGCCCGAGCGCGAACCCTGGCCTGGTGACGGGTGGTGGGGCCGCGCCCCCCGTTCGACAGTGGTGACCTCCTCCACTTCACGCAGGCGGCAAGCGTCCAATTCTCCCGCCCGTTCCTCTTCCGGCTCATCCGCGTCCTGGCCGACCGAATCACGTACGACGGGTGGCTCTGGATCGAGGGGTACGAGTTGGACGCCCGGGGCGATGTGGTGGTCCGGCGGCAACTCTTCCTCCAGCCGGCCGGTCTCCGGAAGCTCTCGACGGGCCGGAAGCCTGCCTCCCGCTCTTAACGGATCTCGATAATCCAGATCATCGCAGGGTGGGCGGCAGACGCGCCGCCGGCAACCTTGCCCATTGATCCATATCCATCTATCCTTTGGCGACCCATCGAATGCCAACGAGGCAATCGAAATATCGTCGAAGCGCTTCGACAACCCAGCGTGACGGTTGGCTCGAAGACAGGAGATTCTGGTGAAATCCATACTCAGGAAGGTTCAGCTTGCCCTGGTCTCCGGCGTACTGGCGCTGGCCGCATCCGCGACCATGCTGACAGGTTCCGCGTCGGCCGACAGCATGGCCCAATTGAACGCCACCCAGCTCGTCGCCGACATGGGGGCGGGCTGGAATCTGGGGAACGCCCTGGAGGCCAACATCAACGGAATCCCCAGCGAGACGGCATGGGGCAACCCGGTCGTGACGCAGGCGTTCATCGATCGGGTGAAGGCGGCGGGATTCAAGACGATCCGTATCCCGGTCTCCTACCTGGGAAACATCGGGTCGGCACCGGACTACACGATCAACCCCGCCTGGCTGAATCGGATCCAGGAGATCGTCGACTACGCCTACGGTCGCGGCCTGTATGTGCTGATCAACATCCACGGTGACGGCTTCAAGACCGTCACCGGCTCGTGGTTGATCTGCGACTCGTCGAATCAGACGACGATCAGGGACAAGTACCAGAAGGTCTGGCAGCAGATCGCGACCAGGTTCCAGAGCTACGGCGAGCGCCTCATCTTCGAGGCCATGAACGAGGAGTTCGACGGGCAGTACGGCAATCCCACCCAGCCGTGTTACTCGAACATCAACGCGTACAACCAGATCTTCGTTGACACGGTCCGGCGGACCGGCGGGAACAACACCTCGCGTTGGCTGCTCGTCGCCGGCTGGAACACCAACATCGACTACACCGCAGGTAATTACGGCTTCGTGCTGCCGACGGACCAGTACCGATCGCCGTCAGTTCCCGCCGACGAGCAGCGGCTCATGATTTCCGTGCACTACTACGACCCCTGGGACTTCGCCGGCGAGGAGAACGGCACCATCACGCAGTGGGGACCGGCCGCCACCAATCCGGCCCGGAAGTCGACCTGGGGACAGCAGGACCACATGGACGCGCAGCTCAAGAAGATGCGAGACACCTTCGTCTCGCGTGGATACCCGGTGTTCGTCGGTGAGTACGGTTCGGTCGACAAGATGTCGGCCGACTCAACGAACAACAGGTACCGCGCGGACTACGCACGCACGCTGGTGTCCACCGCCAAGAAGTACGGCGCGGCCACCGCCTACTGGGACAACGGCTACAACGGGGCGTACGGGTTCGGGCTGTTTAACCGCAGCAGCGTCACCGTCACCCAGCAGGGCATCATCGACGCCATCATCAGCGCCGTGGGCGGCACCACCCCGACGCCGCCGCCAACCACCGCCCCGCCAACCACCGCCCCGCCGACCACCCGGCCACCGACGACTCCGCCGCCGTCGAATGGGCGGTCCTGTTCGGCATCGTACTCGGTGACCGGTCAGTGGCAGGGCGGCTTCCAGGCCGAGGTGCGGGTGACCGCCGGTGGCTCGGCGATCAACGGTTGGACGGTAACCTGGACGTTCGCGAACGGGCAGCAGGTGACGCAGGCGTGGAGCGCGACGGTGACCAGCAGCGGCACGACGGTCACCGCCCGCAACGTCAGCTACAACGGTTCGATGAGCGCCGGCGGTAGCACGACCTTCGGTTTCCTGGGTTCGTCGAGCGGCACCAACGGCGTACCGTCGTTGTCCTGCGCCGCGAGCTGAGCAGGCCGTGAGCCGACGGGCCGGGCGTCACGGACGCCCGGCCCGACTCGTGCGGGTCGCCAGCCAGCCGAGCGCAGCGGCCCAGCGTTCGGCGAATCGTCAGAAATATGCGGCTTGATCAATTTGAGCGAACCGCGCGGCGATCCTCGCCAACCCTCGCTACACCGGCCGGCAGGTCTGGAACCGGCAATTCGCGCACAACCACACCGATGCCAGCCGCTCGCAGCGAGATCCCATCCGGCGGAACCCGACCGCGGACTGGGTGGTCTCCACGCAACAGGCCCACACCGCGCTGGTCAGTGAGCAGGACTTCGTCGCCGTCCAGGCCGTCCGCTCCCACCGGAGCGCCCACGACGGCACCACCCGCCGCTACCTGTTCACCGGTCTACTGCGCTGCGGACCCTGCGGACGACGATTGGAATCCCGGTGGATCAATCAACGCCCCGGCTACCGATGCCGCCACGGGCACACCAGCACGCAACCAGCCCTCTAATCACCGGCGCAAGATCCTCTATCTCAGAGAAGACCACATCATCGCGAGACTCGCCGACCATCCCCGCCTCGCCAGCGCCATCCAGAGCACACGACCTGGTCACGCTCCTGCGCAGCAGCAAGATCACCATCGTCTGCGACCAGGAACACTGCACGCCAATCACAGAAAAATCCGCGCAGGGCACCCAGCGCGGATCATGATCTATATGTGCCAATGATGTGTCCGAGGGCAACACGACCCACTGCCCCACCGACGTTGACGCTCGGCGCAACTCTCCAGCTCGCGCAAGCCCAGCCGTGGAGGTGACCTCTTCGGGTTCGCCGAGGAGGTCACCAGGCTGCAGGCTGGACAGGCGTTGCCCGTGGGACCGCTGTCCCAGATCACGCCTTCAGCAGGCCTCCACGGGTTCTCGACCGGACCTGGTGACCATCGGGGTATGCCGACACTTTTCGAGCCGGTTCAGCTGGGTCGCCTGCGGCTACCCAGCCGGATCGTGATGGCGCCGATGGGCCGCGGGCGAGCCGACCAGCGAGGGACGCCACTGCCCTACGTTGCCGAGTACTACGCCCAGCGTGCTGCGGCCGGCCTCATCGTCAGCGAGGCCACCAGTCCGGCTCCACGCGCGGCCGGTCACGCGTACGGGATGCAGTGGCACTCCGCCGCGGACACCGAGGCCTGGACCGCGGTGTCCGCGGCCGTGCAGGCAGCCGGCGGACGTATGGTGCTGCAGATCATGCACGCCGGCAGGATCGGTCATCCCGGCCTCTACGGTCACCAACCGCTGGGCCCCTCTCCGGTGGGCGCTGCCGGCATGGCTCGGACGTACGACGGTCCGCGCCCATACCCTGTACCCAGAGAGATGTCGCCGGCCGACATCGCGGACGCGATCGAGGACGTCGTCCGGTGCGCCCGCGCGGCGATCGCGGCCGGCTTCGAGGGCGTCGAGCTGCACGGCGCCAACGGGTACCTGGTCCATCAGTTCCTCTCCGCCACGGTGAATCGACGCACCGACGGCTACGGCGGTCCCCCGCATCACCGGGTACGGTTCGCCGTCGAGCTGCTGGAGGCGGTCGCCGCCGCGATCGGCGCGGACCGGGTCGGACTGCGGCTGTCCCCCGGGTTCGGCCTCAACGACATGAGCGAACCTGATGCCGAGGTCGTCTACCCGGCCCTGCTCGACGCGCTTCGGCCAATCGATCCGGCGTACCTGCACCTGGTCCATGGCTCTGATCCCGCCCTGGTCCGGGCGGTTCGGGCGGGGTGGGCCGGACCGATCATCGTGAACCCGGGCACGGGTGACCTCGATCCGGACGCCACCGCGAGCGTCGTGGCGGACGCGCTGGCCGCCGGGTTCGACGCGGTCTCCTTCGGCAAACAGTTCCTCGCGAACCCCGACCTGCCGCGCCGCCTGGCCGACGGCACGGGCCTGAACCGGCCGGACCCGACGACCTTCTACCAGGGCGGCCGGCAGGGCTACGTCGACTACCCGACCGCCGACATCACCCAAGGAGAGGCGACGCCATGGTCGTTTTCGTCAACAAGCTCACGCTGATCGGTGCCGCGGAGGATCTGGAGAGTCGCTACGCCAAGGTCGCCGAGTACATGCGGACCCGCCCCGGGCTGGTGAGTTACGTCTTGAGCCGTTCCCAGAAGGATCCGTCGACGTACTACAACATTGCCGAGTGGACCGACGAGGAGTCGTTCCGCAAGGCGCTGCAGGAGCCGGAGTTCCGCAGTCGGCTGGACCGGCTGACCGGCATCATCAAGGGTGAACCGCACCTGACCGAGCCCGTCCTGCGTTACGACGCGACCAACTGACAGCACACGCGGCGGCCGTCCGGGGCACCTTTCCCGGACGGCCTCCGCGTGCGGACGGTCGACGATCAGTAGTTGCCCAGACCACCACAAACGTTGACCGCCTGGGCGGTCATCGAGGCTGCCGTGTCGGTGACCAGGTAACCGACGAGCCCGGCAACCTCCTCGGGCGTCGAGTAGCGCCCGAGCGGGATCTTTGCCTGGAAACGTTCCAGCACCGCGCCCTCGGTCACACCCCAGTGCGCGGCGTATCCCTGACGGACCCGGACGGCCATCGGCGTCTCCACATAGCCCGGGCACACCGCGTTGACGGTGATCCCGCTACCAGCCAGTTCGAACCCGAGCGCCTTGGTGAACCCGACCACGCCGTGCTTGGCGGCGGTGTACGGAGCGGCGAGCGCCACGCCCTGTTTGCCGGCGGTGGAGGCGACGTTGATGATGCGTCCCCAGCCCTGCTCCCGGATGCCACCGGCTCGAAGCACTTCGCGGGTCACCCGGAAGGTGGCGGTGAGGTTGGTGGCGAGCACGTCGTCCCAGAGCGCGTCGTCGAGGTCGGCCGTGACTCCGCCGCCGGATCGGCCGGCGTTGTTGACCAGTACGGTGATCGGTCCGAATCGGTCCACGGCGGCGGCGACGAGCCGGCTGACGTCTTCGGTGGATCGGACGTCGGCCACGGCGCCGTCGACGTCCAGGCCACGGCCGCGGAGTTTGTCGGTGATCGTGGCGACCTGCTCGGCGTCGCGGGCGCAGAAGAAGGTCGGGCGGCCGCTCTCGGCCAGGGTCTCGACCACGGCCAGGCCGATACCGCTCGTGCCGCCGGTGACCAGGGCGGCGCCGTGGCTCGTCGATTGCGTCATCGTGGTGTCTGTCCTCTCTCGGGGTGGTGATGTCACAGGCCGAGTACGACCCGACCGGTGACCTGGCGCTCCAGTAGTGCCTCGATCGCTGAGTCGGCGTCCGTCCAGTCGGCGCGCAGCCCGACGTGCGGTCGTAGACGGCCGTCGGCGACGAGGCCGAACAGCGTTGCCAGGTCCTTGGCGGCTGGGCGGCGCTCGATCTCGTCTAGCAGGAAGAGGTGCTCCAGGCGTACGCCGGCGCGGGCGTGCCCCCAGTCCGGTGGCAGGATCAGGTCGGCCCGGACGGTGTTGCCGAAGACCACCGCCACGCCACCAGCGCGCAGTTTGACGAACGCGTCGCGGAAGACGGTCCCGCCGACGCTGTCGACCACCACATCGACCGTCTCGTCGGGCGGTGCCGCGTAACCCGCGTGGATCCGATGGCCCCGCTCGATCAGGTGCCGGCCTCGTTCCGGTGTGCCGGTCCACCCCAGCGCCGCCGCTCCGGCTGCGGCGGCCAGGTCCGCCACGAATCCGCCGACACCACCGCTGGCACCGGTTACCAGCACCGAGCGGCCGAGCAGCCACCCGGCCCGCTGCAGGGCGTACAGCGCCGTGAGGCCGGCTACCGGTACCGCCGCCGCGATGGCCGGCTCGATACCGTCGGGCAGTGCCGCGATGCGGTCGGTGCGAACGGCGCAGAGCTGGGCCCAGCCGGTCGAGGCCGCCAGTCCGGCGACGGGCGTGCCGGGCGGTGGGCCGGTGCCGTCCGCAGCCGCTTGGACGACCGTGCCGGCGACGTCCAGACCAAGCTGGGCTCCCGGTGGGCGGCGGGCGGCGAGCAGCAGGTCGGCCCGGTTGACCGCGACGGCCCGGACCTCGATCAGCGCTTCGCCGGGAGCGGGGCGCGGGTCGGGCAGCGATTCCAGATGGATTCCGTGGGACACGTCCGCGGACGTAACGAATGCCTTCACAAGGTCCTCCCTCTCGGTCCCTTCGTACCGGCGGGTTCTGGAGGCACGGTGGAGAACGGCCCGTGAGACCGGCATCACGGCTGACCGCGTTGCCAGGCTCGGATCGGCGCGGGCAGGATGAGCCGGGAACACAAAGGGCGATCGCGAGACAACGTTGCGCAACCGACTGTCCAACGGGGAGGACTCGGTGATCGACTTTCGCCTTCTCGGCGCGTTGGACGTCACACTCGACGGAGTCCGGTTGCCGGTACGCGCTCCGAAGCAGCGCGCTCTCCTGGTGACCTTGTTGATGCGGGCCAACGACGAGGTGCCGATGGATGAGCTCTACTGGCGCCTGTGGGATCAGCGGCCACCGGCGGTGCCGGCGGCGGCGCTCCATGTCCACGTCGCACGGTTGCGAGCAGCGATCGGCGACCGTAGCGGGACGACCGAGCGCCCGGGCTGGCCCCGGGTTCGCTCGCTCGGCGGTGGATACCTGCTGCAGACGCCACCCGAGACCGTGGATCTGTTCCGGTTCCGCAGCGCCGCTCAGGAAGCACTGCGGGCCCGGCAGCTCGGCGATACGAACAGCGAGCTGACGCACATCCGGGCAGCCCTGGAAGAGTGGCGCGACGGCCCTCCCGGAGGGACGGCGATCGCCTCACTCGCCGCCGTCCCCTCCCTCGCCACCGAAGCCGGGCCGGCACTGATCGAGGAACGGTTGCGGCTACTCGAGCGACGGTTCGAACTCGAGGCGTATCCGCCCGGCGAGCTCGTGCCGCGCCTGCGTGCTCTGGTCGCCCTGCACCCGACGCGCGAGCGGCCATGGGCCCTGCTCGTGTCCGCGCTGCGTCGAGCCGGCGACCGCCAGGCGGCGATGGCCGCGTACGAGGAGGCTGCCGCGACCCTCCGGACCCGGCTGGGCCTGGCACCGGGGCCGGAGCTCGCCGCCGAATACCGGCGGATCGCCGGCGACCACTGGCACGCGCGGACCGATGTGCCCGCACCGGCCGCCCACCGGACCCTGCACGGCGATGGATGGGCCGCGGTCATCGATGCCCTGACCAGTCGACACGACGGCACCGCGCTGCCGCTGGTCTGCCTGGCCGGGCCGGCCGGAGCGGAGCGGACCACGGATCTCGTCGCGCTGGCCCGACAGCTCCGCGAGGAGTTTCCGGACGGCCAGTGGTACGTGCGGCTGACCGACCCCGACGGGCGGCCCCGCGATCCGGGCCGGTTGCTGGCCCGGCTACTGCGATTGTCCGGTGCGACGCCCGACGCCATTCCGGCGGGCAGGCGGCACCTGGTCAACGCCTATCGGGCCCGGCTCACCGACCGGCGCGTGCTTCTCCTGTTGGACGACGCCCGTGACGCCGAGCAGGTACGGGACCTGCTTCCGGGCTCGTCTCGGTGTGCCGTGGTCACCGTCGGCGACGACGTACGCCCCGAACTGGTGGCCCTGCACGGCGCCCGGTCGATCGACCCGGACGATAGCGACGGAGCCGGGCCGTGCCGGCGCCGTCGCCGTCGGCGGAACTCCTTGCTCACCGTCGCAGGACAGCCCGTAGAACCTCCTCCAGCCGAGCACCGGGATCATCCACCAGGTCAGGCGTCCGCCATGCGACGAAGCGGTCGGGGCGCACCAACGAGGCGCCGGTAGGTCCAACTCCGTAGCGGGCCGGGAAGTGCTCGGCCGTGATGGTGTGCACCGTGAGGGGAACGCCGAGACGCTCGGCGGTGCGGATCGCGGGTGCGTTCCAGCCTTCGCCCGCCGCGCCGGTCAGCAGCACGAAGCCGGAGCCGAACAGCGCTGTCGTCGATGACGCGGCGCCCTCCGGGGTGACCAGCGGTAGGTAGGCAGCCCGCGACCCGGGCCGGCCCGTCGCCGAGGCAGGGTCTTCCACCAGCGCACCGTCCTCGCCGGGTTCCGTCAGCACGGCTCCCGAGGGGTAGCGGTAGCCAAAGGCCAGCACCGTCGGCGGCAGCGGTTCGGGAACGTCGTCGTCGCGTAGTTCCGGCGCTACCCGTTCGACGAGGTTGGCGAACTGCTGCTCGACCAACAGCCGGGCGTACGGTCGACGTTCGGTCTCGAAGGTGCGCAGGAGGTCGGGGCCGGCCCAGCCCTGTAGCACGGCGGCGAGCCGCCAGCCCAGGTAGAGCCCGTCCAGGATCGCGGTGTTGCCGCCCAGCCCGCCGGTCGGCGGCATCACGTGGGCGGCGTCACCAGCCAGGAGTATCCGGTCCGACTGGAACCGTTCGGCAACGCCGCAGGCGATCGACGTCTCACCGGACTCGACGATGTCCAGGGGTACGTCCTCGCCGAGCCCGAGATCCGCCGCGATCTGCCGGACGACCCCGTCCGCGGAGCTGTGCCAGCCCTCGGGAAGCTCGGGCGCCAGGTGGCGGAAGTAGCCGTACAGTCCGGGTATCTCGGTATTGAACAGCACCGCGCGGCCGATGTGGAACGCCGCGAAGCGGGAGCTGTCGGCAGCCCCCGGGGTGTGCGCGAGTGGCTCGCGGAGGTCCGCTTTGAACAGCACTCGCAGGACCTGGCCGACCACACCCCTGCCCTGCAGTGAAATGCCGAGCGCCTCGCGGACCGGGCTGCGCCAGCCGTCCGCGGCCACCACGTATCGCGCCCGGATCCGGTACCTCCTGCCGGTGTCCACCTCCTCGACATGAGCGGTGACACCGTCGGCGTCCTGGGCGAGACCGAGCAGCCTGGTGCCGAAGCGCAGCTCGGCCCCGACTTCCTGCGCACGCTCAGCCAGCGCCCGTTCCGCACCGGACTGGCTCGCGGTGCACCACTCCTCCGCGGACACGTGGCGCATGCTGAGTTCCCTGCCACTGACCAGGGTACGGATGACCGGCCCGGCCAGCCGGGGCGCGAGGACCATGCTGAACTCGCTGCGGTCCGGGCGGCTCAGCTCATGGATCCGCTCGGCCACGCCGGCGATGCGCAACGCCTCCATGGTGTGCGGGTACTGCCCGGTCGCCTTGACGGCGGTGGAGGTGCCCGGGCGGCGTTCCACGACCAGCGGACTGATGCCGTGCCGGCCCGCGAAGATCGCTGTGCTCAGGCCGGCCGGTCCGGCCCCGACCACCAGGAGGGGCCGATGCTCGACGGCGGTCACGGGACGAGCACCACGCGGCCGAGCTGACGGCGGTCCTCGATGAGCCGGTGGGCCTGGGCCGCCTCCTCCAGGGGAAGGACCGTGTGAACGGCGACCCGCAACCGGCCGTCACGCACCAGTTCGGTCAGCTCCCGTTGGTTGCGGGCTGCTTCCTTCGGTGCGGCGGCGAGCCAGGCGTCGAGGGCCGTACCGACGACGGTCCGCAGGCCGAGCAGATCGGTCAGCGTGACCCGGCCGGCCTCGCCCGAGGCACCCGCGAATCCGTAGTAGACGAGCCGGCCGAACGGGTTGAGCAGAGCGATGCTCGGCGACAGGACCGCGCCTTCCACGCTGTCGAGGACCACGTCGACGCCGGCGCCGCCGGTGGCCGCACGGACGTGGTCGGGCCAGTCCGGCCGCGAGTAGTCCACGACGGCGTCGGCGCCGTGGTCACGGACGAAATCCGCCTTTGCCGGCGAGCCGACGCCGCCGATCACCAGGCCCGCCCCGCGCAGCCGGGCCAGTTGGGTGACGAGGTGGCCGATCGCGCCGGCGGCGGCGTGCACCAGCACCGTCTCACCGCGGGAAAGCCGGCCGACGCTCAGCACGCTCGCGGCGACCTGGGCCGTCGAGGCGAGAGCGGTGGCGACCGGTGCCGGAACATCGTCCGGCACCAGCACCGCCTGGGTGTCACCGACCAGCACCAGATCGGCGTACGCGTCGGTCACGCCCCAGGCGGCCAACCGGTCACCGACGGCGAAACGGTGTGCGCCGGGCCCGGCTGCGACGACCCGGCCGACCACGTCACCGTGCGGTGCCCTGGGCACCGGGGACGGGAAGGGCGCCGTACCGGAGCGCAGCTGGGTCTCGATGAAGTTGACCCCGACCGCCTCGACCTGGACCAGGAGCTGACCGTCGCCGGGCACCGGTTCCTGTGCCTTGTCGACGGTCAGCACCTCCGGACCACCGTGCTCGTAGTAACGGATGACACGCATGCGGGTATCCCTTCCGTTGCCGCGGCGGCGGAGCACCACCGCTGCCGGTTGTAGCCGGCTGTGCTCGCGGCACGGTCGAGAAAGGCCCGAGCGTTACGCCCGTTGCTGCTCCGGGGCCCGCCACGGTCCGGGTACCAGGGACGCGGCGAGCCCCGCCACCACGGCGAAGCCCGCCACCAGCCAGTACGTCCGGCCGTACGCTTCCGCGGGGAAGCCCGAGGTGCCACCGAGTCGGTCTTGCAGGGCGACCGCGACCACGGCGATGCCCAACGAGCCGCCGATTTGGTTGAGGATGAACAGGGCGCTGGTGGCCCGGGGAGCGTGGTCGGGACCGACCGCGAGGTACATGAACGCCATCAGGCCGGGCACCGTGAAGCCGATGCCGAAGCCGCCGACGCCGAACGCGATCGCGGTCAGGACCGTCGAGGTGTCATCACCGACGCCGGACAGCACCAGCGCGGCGATCGTGGCGAGCAGCATGCCGATCGGTGCGGTCACGCGGGCGGTGAGCCGGGCGCCGGCCTTGCCGACGGAGATCGCCCCGGCCGCGCCGAGGATGCCCGAGGGCACCATGAGCAGGCCCGCGTGCAGG
This sequence comes from Micromonospora sp. NPDC049004, assembly GCF_040649315.1. Taxonomy (NCBI): domain Bacteria; kingdom Bacillati; phylum Actinomycetota; class Actinomycetes; order Micromonosporales; family Micromonosporaceae; genus Micromonospora; species Micromonospora sp. NPDC049004. The sequence continues at coordinate 131,389 of NZ_JBEZFG010000001.1, read as the reverse complement.
GCTCCGAAGCCGCGTGACTGCTGGTAGTACAGCGGCGTCAGGAAGAGCAACGTGTTGGCGACCGCCCCGACGAGCAGCATGGTGACCACCGACATCGTGAAGCCGCGTTGGGTGAACAGCCGCACGTCGATCAGGGGCTCGGCCGCGCGGCGGGCGTGCAGCACGTACGCCAGCAGCAGCGCCACGCCGACGGCGAAGGCGGTGAGCGCCGCAGGATCGCCGAAGTCGCCGCGGTGGGCCGCGGTGGTGAGCCCGTAGATGAGCACCGCGAAGCCGGGTGAGAGCAGGGCCAGACCGAGGACGTCGAGGCGTGGCCGCGGCCCGGCGCGGTCCGGAGCGTCGGCCGGCAGCGTCCGAAGCGCGAGCAGCAGGGCGATGGCACCGACCGGCAGGTTGATGAGGAACATCCACCGCCAGCTGATGTCGTCGACGAAGAAGCCGCCGAGGATCGGCCCCAGCACCGGCCCGATGGTCAGCGGGATCGAAATCAGCCCCATCGCCTTGGTGACCCTGGCCGGGCCCGCGGCGCGGGCGATCGCGGCCTGCACGACCGGGAAGATCATTCCGCCGCCGAGCCCCTGGAGCAGGCGGAACGCGATCAGACTGCCGGCCGACCAGGCCAGTCCGGACAGCAGCGAACCGACGGTGAACAGGACGACCGCGAACACCCAGACCTGACGAACACCGAAGCGGTCGACGCCCCAGCCGGAGATCGGGGTCGCGACGGCGACGGCGAGCAGGTATCCGGCGGTGACCCACTGGATGGTCGGCAGGGTGGTCCCGAAGACGGTGACGAGGCGGTCCACCCCGACGTTGACGATGGTCTCGTCCAGCAGGGCCATGAGGAGCGCCAGCAGCAGGACTCCGGCCATCTTGAGGAATGCGGGATCGAGGCGGTCGGCCCCCGGGTCAGCGGGCTTGTCGCCGGGCGCGCGCTGGGGCGCGCTGGTGTCGCTGGCCATGGTCGTTACCTCCGAGCGGCAGTACGGTCCGGTATTGACGCGCACAGAATACATGTAGGTGCAGACATTTTTAAGCTCGATAACCCCTTCTCGGCAGTCATCTTTCGCTCGTAGTCCACAAGAAGTGAATGCCTATACATTGAATCCGCATGGACGTGTAAGGTGTACGGCGACGACTCGGAGGGCGGGCGGCATGGCGGAACGACGCGGCGGGCAGCCGGACGTGCTCGACCTGTGGCGGCAACTGACGGTCCTCACCGGCCGCCTGGGCCAGGCACTCGACAAGCGCCTCGTGCGAGAGTTCGACCTCACCCTCACCGAGCTGCTGGTGCTCGACGAGCTGACCCGCGGCAACCCGCGCGGCATGCGCATCCAGGACCTCAGCGACGCGGTTGCCCTCGACCAGTCCTCGATGAGCCGCCTGGTCAGTCGGCTCACCGCCAAGCAATTCGCCGCCCGGGTCAGCTGCGACCACGACCGTCGCGGCGTCTACTGCCAGATCACCGACCTGGGCGCCGAACGGCACGCCGCGGCCGCCCTGGTCAGCCGCGCCGAACTCAGTGCGGCACTGGACGCCGCCGCCTTCGACGACCGGCTGGCCTCCGTGGTGGCGCGGCTGACCCGCCCGGTCGTCATGCCCGCCGACACCTGAGACCCGAACGAGGGAGTCATCCCGTGCAGTTGTCGATCCTGGACCAGTCGATGATCCCGGAGGGGTCCACACCGACTCAGGCGCTGACCAACACGCTCGATCTGGCTCGTAAGGCCGACGCCCTCGGGTACCACCGCTACTGGCTCGCCGAACACCACGCCACGGCGTCGTTCGCGAGCCCGGCCCCCGAGATCATGATCGCGCGGCTCACCGCGGAGACGACCGGCCTGCGCATCGGCAGCGGCGGCGTGCTGCTGCCGTACTACAGTCCGTTCAAGGTGGCCGAGACGTTCCGGGTGCTCCAGGCCCTGGCCCCGGGCCGGATCGATCTGGGCATCGGCCGAGGCGCCGGAGCCTCGTCCCGGGACGCCCGGCTACTCAACCCCTCCCTGGGCGACTACTCCGACCACGCCTTCGCCGAGCAGGTCAGTGCCGTACGGGCATTCCTGGGCGAGCCAGGCGACCGGGGCGGCGTCATGCCGACGGTGGACGGCGTGCCGCAGGTCTGGCTGCTGGGCGCGAGCCCGTCGAGTGCCGTGCTCGCCGGGCGGCTCGGCCTGCCCTACTCGTTCGCGCACTTCGGCCGTCCCGAGGTCGTCACCGAAGCGGTCCGGGCGTACCGCGAAAGTTTCGACACCCGTGGCGGTGACAGCCCGCGGGTGATGGTCGGCATCGGGGTGTACTGTGCGCCGACCCGCGCCGAAGCCGAGCACGTCTTCGCCAGCCAGCGCCTGTTCCGGCAACGCATGACGCAGGGCGACCTGCGTCCGGTACCAGCGCCGGAGACCGCGCTCGCGGAACTCCACTCCCGGCCCGCGGCGGCGACCGGCGAGCGGGAGGAGTGGCCGCGATACGCGGTCGGCTCCCCCACCGACGTCGCCGAGCAGCTCACCGCGATGGCCGCCGCGGTGGGTGTGGACGAGTTCGTGGTGTTGTCCACCATTCACGGACACAGCGACCGCGTGCGCTCGTACGCGCTGCTGGCCGAGGCTCTGGGCCTACGACCGCGTACGACCCCGGCCCTGCAACGCGCATGACACTTGTCAACCTTCGCGATCCCGGCTCGCAACATCGACGAGCGATGATGGAAGGGGTTGTTCGCGAAGGAGGACCGTGTGAGCGTGCAAGCCGGCGGCGAGGACGCCACCCCGACGGAGGAGTACCGCGTCCTCGGGCCGCTGACGGTGGTTCTCGCCGGCCGCTCCGCGCCGGTGACCGCACCGAAGCAGCGCATCATCCTGGCAACCCTGCTGCTGCGGGCCGGCACCTGGGTCACCGCCGCGGAACTGGCGAACGCCCTCTGGGACGACCGCGCACCGAAGAACCCTCGCAGCGCCCTTCAGGTGCACCTCACCCGCCTGCGGGCCCTGATCGCCGCCGTCCACCCCGAGAGACCGGATCTGATCGAGACCCGTCCCGGCGCGTACCGGATCGTGGTGCCGCCGGGATCGCTCGACCTTGACCGCTACCGGGACGCGATCGCGCAGGCCCGCGCCGCCCGACGCGCCGGGTCCGCCGATGTCGAGCTGGCCTGGTTGCAGCAGGCCCTGGCCCAGTGGCGTGGCGACCCGCTCGCGCTGGTGCCGTCGGCCCGTATCCAGCGGGAGGTGGTCACCGCCCTCCAGGATGACCGACTGCGCTGGATGGAGCGCCGATTCGAGCTGGCGTTGGCCACGGGCCGGCACGCGCAGGTCATCGGCGAGCTGCGCGCCGCGACCCTCGCCCATCCAGAGCGCGAGCGCCTGTGGGGCCAACTCATGGACGCCCTCGCCGAGACCGGCGACCGGGCTGCGGCGATAGCGGCGTACCACCAGGCACGCGGCACGCTGCGCAACGATCTGGGCGCCACACCAGACACGGAGCTGCGGCCCCGCTACCGCCGGCTGATCGCCGCGACAGGTCAGAGGCGCCGCAACGTGGCGATCTCGAGGGCGGGCGTCGACGTATGGCGGGCACAATGCCAACTGCCACCGGACATCGCCGACTTCGTCGGGCGGGTGGAGATCGTCCGCGACCTGTGTACGACACTGGAGTCGGGCGACACACCGGTGGTCTGCCTCACCGGGGTGCCAGGGGTGGGGAAGTCGGCGCTCGCCGTGCGGGTGGCGCACCATCTCCGGACCCGGTTTCCCGACGGTCAGTGGTACCTGTGCGGTTCCGAACGGACCTGGCCCGACATCCTCGCGGAGATGTTGGCCACCTCCGGAGTGGAGCAACCGCCGACCAGCACCACGGCCGCGGTGGCCCTGCTCCGCCGGCGGCTCGCCGGACGGCGACTGTTGGTGACGATCGACGACGCCCCGGAGGGCCTCCCACCCCACGGGCTGCTTCCCCTTCCCGCCGGATGCGTGGCCCTGGCCGTACGGCGCGGTGACCCACCGGCCCTGGGCTGCGACGTCGCCCACGTGGTCACCCTCGACGTGCTCTCCCCCGCCGAGGCCGCGGCACTGGTGACCGACATGGTCGGCCAGGCCCGGGTCGGCCGCACGCCCGCCGCGCTGGAGGCGCTGGTCGAACGCTGTGACCGGCTGCCCCTGGCACTCCGGATCGCCGGCGCGCATCTGGTCACCCATCCGACCCGCGACATCGGCGAGTTCGCCGAACTGCTCGGCGCTGACCCGCTCGGCACGCTCAGCCTGCCCGGCAGCCGGCGGGCAGCGGTCCGCACGGCCTTCGAACTCGCCTACTCCGCACTGCCCCCGGCCGTCCGGCGGGTCTTCCGGTTCCTCGAACTCGTACCCGGGTTCGCGCACCGCGTCGAGACGATCGCGGAGCTGACCGGAATGTCACCGTCCGACGCGGCCGGAACCGTGGCGGACCTGGTCCGCGCCCGGATCGCCGAGCTCGGGCCCGACGGGGTCATCCGGCTGCACAGCCTGGTGGCCCGGTTCGCCGCCGAGCGGGGTCTCGACGAGGATCCCCCGGCGGATCGGCAGGCCGCGCTGGTTCGGCTGGGAACGCGGTTGCTGACCGTCGCCGACGAGGCGGTGCGGCTGTGTCACCCAGACGTGGTCCGGGTCGGTGCCGGCATCGGGACGGCGACCTTCGGCAGCCACCGGGCGGCCCGGACGTGGCTGCAACGGGAGCGCCGCAACCTCGTTGCTGTCGCGGTGCACGCCGCAGCCGCCGGGCTGACCCCGCTCGCCGTGGGCCTGACCGACGCGCTGCGCGGCCCTTGCGGCGCCGACCGGCACCACGGCGACTGGCGGATCGCCGCTGAAGCCGCTGTTGCGGCCACCGACCGGCTACGCGAGCCCGCGTACGCCGCCGTCGCCCGGCTCAACCTGGGACTGGCCTTGCAGGGGCTGAACGACCTCGGGCCCGCCGAGATCCATCTGCGGCATGCCTGCGACCAACTACGGCGACGAGGTCCGGCCGAGTTGGAGGTCGTCGCCGTGACCGCTCTGGCCATGCATCGCCTGCAACAGCCGACCAAGCGGTTCCACGACGCCATCGGGCTGCTCCACCGTGGCCTGCGACAGTGCCGACAACTGGGGCTGCGGCACGCCCAGGCACGGTGCCTGCTGTACCTCGGGATGGCCCACCACGCGCGCGGGGAACTGCGCCTGGCGTACCGCCAGTTCAGCGCCGCGGCGCGGATCGACGAACGGGCTGGTGACTACTCCGCCAAGGCGGAGATCCTGGCCCGGCTCGGTGACGTCTGCGTTGATCTCGGCGCGCACCGCGAGGCGGTTCGGCGGTTACGGACGGCGTTGCGGCTCGGCCGGTCAGCCCGCTCGGCGCACTCGGTCGCGCTCGCCTCCTACGGGCTGGCCCGGGTACGCCGCGCCACCGGCCGACCGAAACCCGCCCACTCGCACGTGGCCCGAGCCATCGCTTTCGCCGAATCCGGCGGTTACCTCGCCGTGCTGGTCAACGCCCGCAACCTGCTCGCCGGCCTTTATCGAGACGAGGGCCTGAACAGGCGTGCGGAGCTGGAGTACCGGCGCGCACTGCGCGAGGCCGAGCGGATCGGTCATCCGGGCGCGCGGTGCGAGGCGCTGACCGGCCTCGCGCTGCTGGCCCACGAGCGCGGCCGCGACCATCAGGTCCCGGTGATGGCCCGGCAGGCGACCGGCGCCGCCCGGGCCGCCGGGTCACCCCGGCTGCTCTCGCAGGTCCGGGAGCTGCTCGCCCCACTCCAGCCGGCTTCAAGCAGGCGCTGAGACGCTGCCCAGCGGCGACGCGCACGGGCAGCGGAGGACAAACGATGGTGGCGATAAGAGCACGGCGGCTCTTCGACGGCCGAAGCGCGATCCGGGCCGAACGGCCGACCGTGCTCGTCGACGGCGGCGTGATCCGAGCGGTGTTCGACGGGCCACCACCGCCCGGGGACGAGGTGATCGACCTGGGTTCGGCCACGCTGATGCCGGGTCTCGTCGACGCTCACGTCCATCTCGCGTTCGACGCCGCGGCGGACACCGTGGCCGGACTCGTCACCGCCGACGACGACGTCGTACTGGACCGGATGCGGTCGGCCGCGGCCGCGACCCTCGACGCCGGCGTCACCACCGCCCGCGACCTCGGCGACCGCGGCTACCTGAGCCTGCGGGTACGAGCCGAGACGGCGGCCGACGTCCGTCTCGGTCCACGGTTGCTGCTGGCCGGGCCGCCGATCACCTCGGTCGGCGGCCACTGCTGGTTTCTCGGCGGTGAGGTCGAGGGCGTCGAGGCGATCCGCGCGGCGGTCCAGGACCGGGCGGCGCGGGGCGTCGACGTGGTCAAGGTCATCGTCACGGGCGGTCGGCTCACCGCCGGGTCCCACCCGCACGAGGTGCAGTTCGGGCCGGCCGAGCTGTCCGCCGTCGTGAAGGAGGCGAAGCGGCACGGTTTGCCGGTCACCGGGCACTGTCATGCCGCAGACGGTATCGCCGATGCGGTGGCGGCGGGATTCGACGGAGTCGAGCACTGCACGTTCGTCACCGCCGACGGCACCGCCGTCGACCCGGCACTGCTGGACCGGATGGCGGCCGTGGGCACCCGGGTCACCCTCACCCTGGGATCGGTCCCGCAGCCCGCCGAGCACACCGGCGCGGATGGGACCGATCCCCGGCGGCAAGCTGTGCACGACGCGTTGTGGCGCGTCGCCACCTCGGGGGTGCCCGTCGCCTGCGCCAGCGACGCCGGCTGCGGGCCCGGTAAGCCGCACGGATCACTGGCCTATGCGGTGCAGGCGATGGTAGGTCTCGGTTTCTCGCCGACGGAGGCATTACGAGCCGTCACCTCCGGTGCCGCCCAGGTCTGCGGGATCGCCGACCAGGTGGGCCGGATAGCACCCGGGTACCGGGGCGACCTGCTCGCGGTCGACGGTGATCCGGCCGTCGACCCGGGGGCGCTGCGGCACGTCGCCGCGGTGTTCCGTGCCGGGCTGCGCGTGCGATAGCTCTCCAACGGCGCTCCACCGGACGTCGATCGGTACCCGGAACGCTCGGGTCGTACCCGATCCGACCAGTAGGAGGCCCGCCGTGCCCGAACCCGAAGTCCACATCACCCGGCACAGCATCGACGTCAACGCACCCGTCGACGCGGTGTATCCGGTCATCGCGGACGTCACGAGGTGGCCGTACACCTTCGGGCCGACGGTCCACGTCGACCTCCTCGAACGTCACACCGAGGGACCGGAGCAGACCGAACGGCTCCGGTTGTGGGCCACCGCGAACGACGTCGTCCGGTCGTGGACCTCGCGGCGCACCCTGTACCCGGCCGCCGGTCGTGTCGTCTTCCGGCAAGAGGTGTCGGCGGCCCCGGTGGCGTCCATGGGCGGCGAGTGGCACCTCGAGACGCTCGACGGCGGCCGCACCCGGGTGGTGCTCCTGCACGACTTCACGGTCGTGGACGACGAGCCCGGCTCGGCCGCGTGGGTGAGACGTGCCGTCGACGCCAACAGCACGGCGGAGCTGGCTGCGCTGCGCGCCGCGGCACGTTCCGCGAATGCCCGCACCCTGCTCTCGTTCGAGGATTCCGTCACCGTCCCGGCCCCGGCGGCCGACGTGTACGACTTCCTGTACCGCGCCGACCGGTGGGTCGAACGGCTGCCGCACGTCGCCCGCGTCGGACTCACCGAGGACGAGCCGAACGTCCAGATCCTGGAGATGGACACCCTGGCCCCGAACGGTCCGGTACACACGACCACGTCGGTCCGGGTCGGGTTTCCCGCCGAGCGGATCGTCTACAAGCAGACCACGCTGCCGCCGCTGCTGGCGGCGCACACCGGCGCCTGGACGCTGCGCGCGGAGGGCGGCGGGGTGACGGTGACCTCGCGCCACACCGTGGTGCTGCGACCCGAGCGCATCGAGGAGCTTCTGGGACCGGGAGCCACCCTCGCCGGAGCCCGCGAACTGGTCCAGCACAACCTCAGTACCAACAGCATCCGCACCCTGGAACAGGCCCGCCTGCATCTACAGCCGGTCAGCGACTGACCGGCGACGGACACGGCGATGCGCGGCGACCAGACGGTCCGCCGCGCATCGCCGTACGATCACACGTCGCTCAACGTACGGTTGACGTCTTCCAGGAACGCCCGGGGCGTGTCGCAGCGCTCGACCACCTCGTCCGGCAGTGCCACCGCGAACTCGCGGGACACCCGTGAGACGGTCTCCAGGATGGCGAGTGAGTCGAAGCCGAGTTCGACGAACGGGGTGTCGAGGATGTCCCCGTCGATGTCGACGGTGTCGTCGTCGCCGGCCGCCTCCCGCAGGATGCGCCGCAGGTCGTCGAGGCTGAGCAGTTCGCGAGTGGTCATGGCAATTGATCCCTTCGGTTGTCGGGTCGCTCGGACGTCACTGCTGCGCCCGGCGGAGTACCGCGGCGGCGTTGAAACCGCCCCTGCCCCGGGCCAGCACCAGCACGCAGCTCAGCGGCAGCGGCCGGGGCGCGCCGGTCACGAGGTCGATCGGGCAGTCCGGGGCGGGCGCGTCCACGCCTTCGGTATGCGGGGCGACACCATCGCGCAGAGCCAACAGAGCGGTGGCCAGATCCAGTGCCGCCGCCCCCGCCTGCAACCGTCCGACCATGCTCTTGGGCGCGGTGACGGGCACCGCCCGGGGCCCGAAGACCGCGGCCAGCGCGGCCGCCTCGGCCCGGTCGGCGGCCCGGTCGGCCGTGCCGTCGGCGAAGACGAGACCGACGTCGGCCGGTGCCACCTGCGCGTCATGCAGGGCCCCGTTGATCGCCCGCTGCAGGCCCGTCGTCGGTGCGCCGGCAGGATCGAACGTCGCGGCGTATCCCGCCAGTTCGCCGTACACCTTCGCGCCCCGGGCACGCGCTGCGTCCCGGTCCTCCAGCAACAGGTGGGCGCCGCCCTCTCCCGGCACGGCACCGTCCGCGTCGGCGGCGAACGGCCGGTAGGCCCCGTCCGGGTCGGTCCGGGTGGTGTACCCGCCCGTGCTCACCAACCCGGCGACCCCGAGCGGACAGAGGGCGCCGTCCACCCCGCCGGTCAGTATCGCCGGTGTGCCGCGACGAATCTGCCGGCGCGCGTGCCCCACCGCGTCCAGACCGCCCGCGTGGTCAGTGACCAGGGCCGCACCGGGTCCCCGCAGGTTGTGACGGATCGAGATCTGCCCTGAGTTGACCGCGTAGAACCAGGCGAACGACTGGTAGGCGCTGACGTGACTGCCGCCCTTGCTCCACAGGTTCTCCAACTCGCGCTGGCCGAACTCGAAGCCACCCATCGAGGACGCCGTGGCGACGCCGATGTCGTAGCGAAGCCCGCCGGCGTCCGGCACCCCCGCATCGGTCAGAGCCTGCCCGGCCGCGTAGAGACTGAGCCGGGTCATCCGGTCGGTCTGCGGCAGCAGCCGCCCCGGCAGGTGCTCCTCGGCGGCGAAGCCGGACACCTCACCGGCCAGGCGCACCGGGTAACCGCTCGGATCGAAGCGGCTGATCTTCCGGATGCCGGGCCGTCCGTCCAGAATCGCCCGCCAGTACGCCTCGGTGCCCAGCCCGTTGGCCGCGGCCACCCCCAGGCCGGTTACGACGGCGGTGCTCATGCCGTCCTCCGATCCGGACGAGCCAGCACGACGGCGCTCTGGAAGCCGCCGAAGCCGCTGCCGACGCTCAGCACGGTGTCGACCCGCTGTTCCCGAGCGGTCAGCGGAACGTAGTCCAGGTCGCACTCCGGGTCGGAGACGTACAGGTTCGCGGTCGGTGGAACCACGCCGTACTCCATGGCCAGCGCGCAGGCGACCAGCTCGAGCGCGCCGATCGCACCGAGGGAATGCCCGATCATGGATTTGATCGAGCTCACCGGTACCCGGTAGGCATGGTCGCCGAGGCTGCGTTTGAACGCCGCCGTCTCGTGGCGGTCGTTCTGCTTGGTGCTCGACCCGTGCGCGTTGACGTAGTCGACGCCCTCCGGGGCGATCCGTGCCTCGTTCAAAGCCACCCGGACCGCCTCGGCCATCTCCACACCGTCGGGCCGCAGCCCGGTCATGTGGTACGCGTTGCTACGGCTACCGAACCCGGCGACCTCCGCGTACACGTGTGCGCCACGGCGTCTGGCGTGTTCCAGCTCCTCCAGCACGAGCACGGCTCCACCTTCGCCGAGTACCAGCCCGTTGCGGGTGGCGTCGAAGGGGCGCGACGCGTGCGCCGCGTCGTCGTTGCGGGGGCTGGTCGCCTTGATGGCGTCGAAGCAGGCGAGCGTGATCGGTGAGATCGGCGCGTCGGTGCCGCCGGCGACGACCACGTCGGCGCTGCCCTCGCGGATCAGTTCCGCGCCGTGCCCGACGGCGTCCAGCCCGGACGTGCAGCCGTCGGAGATCAGCGCCACGGGTCCCTGCGCACCAACGGTGTGGGCTACTTCGGCTGCGGCCGAGCTGGGCACGAACCAGTCGTACAGGTGGGGCACCGCGTACTCCGGGTCGACCAGCCAGGACCGGCCGCCGTCGCTCAGCACGACGTACTCGCGTTCCATGCTGGTGGTGCAGCCGACCGCGCAGCCCAGCGACACGGCCAGCCGTTCACCGTCCGTGCCGGGCAGGTCGAGGCCACTGCCCGCGACCGCCTCCCGGGCTGCGGCCACCGCGAACTGGGTGGCCCGGTCCATCCGCCGCGCCTCCTGCGGGCTGAGCCCGGCCTCGACCGGATCGAAGTCGCACTCGGCGGCGATCCTCGACCGGTAGGGCGACGGGTCGAAGGCGGTGATGGGCCGGGTCGCGGTGCGGCCCGAGCTGAGCAGATCCCAGTACTGCTTGAGGTTGATACCACCCGGAGCGACGGCTCCGAGCCCGGTGACGACCACACGACGACTCATGGTGCGACCGTCACACTCGCGGCTCAAGTGCCGGTCGAGGCGTCCTGGAAGCGGGGGCGGTGACGGCGGACAGTGCCGCGGCGAAGGTGGCGAGGTCGTCCTCGCGGCTCCCGGCTCGGACGGGCAGCGCGGCCAGGGCCGTTGACTCGCCTCGTCGTACCGTTGGATGACGTCTGGCGAGCACGGTGAGCCCGTGCGGCGCGCCGGCCTCGAGAAGCACGCCCGGCCCGGTGGCGCAGACCGCGTCGAGGGCGGCGGCGAATTCGACCGGCGCGACAGGCTGCCGGGCCCAGTATTGCGGGTCGGTTGCCACCGCCGCAGTCATCCGGGTGCCGGTGTAACAGGAGTACACGGGCAGCCGTGGAGGCCGCAACGGCACCGTGCGCAGCAGCGGTACGGAGCGGGCGGCCTCCGCAGCGACGGCAGGACTGTGGAACGCCACCGTGGAACGGGCCGACTGGCAGGTGATGCCCGCTTCCCGCAGGCGCTGCGCGGCTCGGGCGAGGGGTTCGTCGGGACCGGCGAGCAGCACCTGGCGCGGACCGTTGATGGCGGCGAGCGCCACTGCTCCGCTGAGGTAGGGCTGCACCTGCTCGGGTGTCGCGGCCACCGCGAGCATGCCACCGGGCGGCGCATCGGCGAGATGGGTTAGCCGGTCCCTGAGGACGCGGACGGCGTCCGACAGGATCAGCACACCGGCGAGGGTCGCTGCGACGACCTCGCCGACGCTGTGCCCAAGCAGAGCCGTCGGCACCACGCCACGGTCGAGCACGCTCCGACCGAGCCCCCAGCCGACCGCGAACAGCAACGGCTGGGAGCGGCGGAAGTCGTCAAGCGGCACGACCGGATCGGCGGCGAGCCAATCCGCCCGGATGGCGGGGCCCTCGGGTCCCCACAGGGCGAACACCTCGTCCACGTGGCGACGGAAATCGGGGTCGCCGCGGTACAGACCGGTGGCCATGCCGGGTCGCTGGGCGCCCTGGCCGGGGAACAGGAGCGCCACCCCTACTGCTCTTCTCAGCTTAGACATGCACGGCAACGTCGCACCGGTCGCTTGAGACCGGCTCCAGACGTACGCGCTCGACGGCTTCTCGACCCCGCGCCGAGCGCGACACGCGACGGTGGCGACACCACGACGCGACCTCGCGGCCAACCCGCGGGAGCGTCCGTTTCCGAAAGCCTGCCCCGCCCCGGGCGGGCGACCGCCGCCGGCCCGGTGTCACGAGCATCGGGTCGGCGGCTCCACGGCACGTGAGGATGAGGGCGGCAAGCAGATGCGGATCGGTGGAATTCACGTGGCCGGCGTGGCCGCGCACATTCCGGGCCGGCTGGCGACGGCCGAGGCGGTCAGGGCCGGCAGTTGCGCGGCCCGACTGGCCGCGCAGACCGGGGTACACACAGTCGCCGTGTCGGCCGACGAGTCCGCCCCGGACCTGGCGGTCCGGGCCGCCGAGCTGGCGTTGAAGCGCTCCGGGCACACCGCGCACGAGGTGGCGTTGCTGTTGCACGCCTGCGTCTACCACCAGGGGCACGACATCTGGGCGCCGGCGTCGTACGTGCAGCGGATGGCCGTCGGTAACCGCTGCCCGGCGCTGGAGGTGCGGCAACTGTCGAACGGCGGGCTCGGCGCCCTCGACCTGGCGGTGGCGTATCTGCGCGCGGCGCCGGACCGGACAGCGGCGCTGATCACCACCGGGGACCGGTTCGGGGCACCCGGTTTCGACCGCTGGAACAGTGACCCCGGCACGGTCTACGGCGACGCGGGCACCGCCCTGCTGCTGTCCCGCTACGGCGGTTTCGCGCGGCTGTTGAGTCTGGCCACCGTCTCCGAGCCCGAGTTGGAGGGGCTGCACCGCGGCGACGATCCGTTCGGGGCCGCGCCACTGGCCCAGCGACAGCCAGTGGACCTTGACGTGGTCAAGAAGGCGTTCGTCGCGCGGACCGGAGTGTCGTACAGCATCAGTCGGGTGGTGGCCGGGCAGGCGGAGGCGCTGAGCCGGGCCCTCGCGCAGGCGGGACTGGAGTTCGCGGACGTGGACCGGTTCGTGTTGCCGCACTTCGGGTTGCGCAGGTTGACCTCGTCGTACCTGCGGCCCTGGGGTCTGACGCCGGAGAAGACCACCTGGTCCTGGGCTCGGACCGTCGGCCACCTCGGCGCGGGTGACCAGTTCAGCGGTCTGGCACACCTGGTGGAGTCCCGGCAGGTCCACCCCGGCGAGCACGTGCTGCTCGCCGGGGTGGGGGCAGGGTACTCGTGGACCTGCGCGCTGCTGCGGATCGACGAGGTCCCGGACTGGGCGGTGTGAGGCTCGTCAGGCCGCCGGCGGATTGACCGCTGAGCGCGGGATCGCGGCCGCCTCCAGGTGCCACTTGGCCAGGATCTTCTGGTAGGTGCCCTCGGCGACGAGTTCGTCGATCGCGGCGCGCAACGGTTCCGCCAGTCCGGCGCCCTTGTTCGTGGCGAGTCCGACGTCGCGGCGGCTGAGTTGCCCGGCGAGGCGCAGGCCCGGCTGTTGGGCGGCGGCGTACCGCAGCACGCTCGCGGAGCTGACCAGAACGTCGACGTGGCCCTCGCGTAGCGCGAGGAAGTGGGCGGCGGCGTCGCTGTAGGTGCTGACCCGGTAGGGCGGCTTACCGGCCTGGGCGCACCGGTCCTGCTGCTGACGTAGGTCGTTTTCGAAAGTACTGCCCACCCCGGTGCCGATCGAGGATCCGCAGAGCTGCCCGAGGTCGGTGACCTCGGTGAGCGGACTGTCGTCGCGGACCAGGATGCCCGTGCCGTCGGTCAGGTACGTGGTGAAGTCGAGGACCTTCTTGCGCTCCTCGGTGACGGAGAAATTGGCCGTACCGACAGCGAAGCGGCCGGCGCTGAGACCGGTCAGCAGCGATGCGCCACTGACCTGGTCACGCTTGACGGTCAGGCCGAGTTTCCGGGCGACCGCGTCGGCGACGTCGATGTCGATGCCGCGCGGCGGCCCGCCGTCCTGCGGGTGGAAGGCGATCGGCGGGGTCCCGACGGCCGAACCCACGGTCAGGACCCCGGATTGTCGGATGTCCGCCGGAAGCAGCGCCTTCAGTGCCGGGTCGGCCTGGACGGCGGAGACGACGTCCTCGGCGCCGAGGTCTTTCGGTGCTTCCTGGATGCTGCTGGCTGGTGCCGCGTGCAGGCATCCCGACAGCAGGACCAGTCCGACGGCGCCGACGGCCGCCAGGCGAATACGGCGATAGGGCACGGTGACTCCTCAGCGTTGCTGGATGGTGGCGAAGAATCGGGCAGTCCGCTCCTCCCGCGGGCTGCCGAGCATCGTGGCGGGCGGTCCCTGTTCGACGATCCGGCCGCCGTCCATGAAGACGATCTCGTCGGCGACCTCGGCGGCGAAGCGCAGCTCGTGGGTGACGATGAGCATCGTCATGCCGCCGGCGGCGAGGTCGCGTACGACCGCCAGCACCTCGCCGACCAGTTCCGGGTCGAGCGCGCTGGTCGGCTCGTCGAAGAGCATCACCTTCGGACGCAGGGCGAGCGCCCTGGCGATGGCGACGCGCTGTTGTTCGCCGCCGGACAACTCCCGGGGGTACGACCGCTCCTTGTGGGCCAGACCGACTCGTTGCAGGAGTTCCCGGGCCCGGGTTCGGGCGTCGGCACGGCTCGCCCCCTGCACCGCGACCGGCGCTTCGACGATGTTCTGCAGGACCGTGAGGTGCGGAAAGAGGTTCAGCGCCTGGAACACCATCCCCACGGCTGTTCGGTGCCGGGCGAGCAGCCGCGGTGGGGCCTCGATCACCCGGTTGCCGCGCCGGATCAGCCCGACCGGCTGCCCGTCGATGAGGACGGCTCCGGAGTCGGGCCGCTCGAGGCGGTTGACGCAGCGCAGCAGGGTGCTCTTGCCCGAGCCGGACGGTCCGACCACACAGGTGACCGTTCCGGCAGGGACGGTCAGGTCCACCCGATCGAGGACGACCACGTCCCCGAACGCCTTGCTGATCTGGATGAGCCGGACCATGCTGCGCGGTTCGCCGGTGGCCACGGTCAGTTCCTCGGCGGCAGTGCTCACCGGTCCTCCCCGGCGAGGAGCGACAGGCGTGGTCCCACCGGGCCGGCCCGACCGCTGCCCCGCCCGAAGAACTGCTCCAGGAGGTACTGGACCGCGCTGAGGAGGGTGGTGAAGAACAGGTACCAGAGGGTCGCCACGAGCAGCAGCGGAATCACGAGGTAGTTGCGGTTGTAGATGAGCTGGACGGAGAAGAGCAGGTCCTGTCCGGCGATGACGCTGACCACCGAGGTTCCCTTCAGCAGCGCCGCGGCCTGGTTGGCGGCCGGCGGAACGATGGCCCGCATCGCCTGCGGCAGCACGATGCGCCGCAGGGTGCGCGAACGTGAGAGGCCGAGGGCCTGAGCCGCTTCGGTCTGCGACCTCTCGACCGACAGCAGTCCGGCCCGGACGATCTCGGCGGCGTGTGCGGCCTCGTGCAGGGTGAGGCCGATGACCGCCGCCGCGAACCCGTTGATCAGACCGCGGGTGGGCAGGTCCAGGATCGTCGGGCCGAAGGGCACCCCGACCGTCAGCCGTGGGTAGACCAGCGAGATGTTGTACCAGAACAGCAGCTGGACCAGGATCGGCACGGACCGGAACAGCCACGTGTAACCCCAGCTGATCGCCTGCAGCAGGCGGCTGCCGGACAGCCGCATGACGGCCAGGACCGTTCCGAGGGCGAACCCCCCGACCAGGGCGATAGCGGTCAGCAACAGGGTGACCCGCAGGCCGTCGAGGACGACGTCGGCGGTGAGGTACTGGCCGACGACGTCCCACTCGAAAGCCGGGTTGCCCGCCATGCTCACCAGCGTGAGCAGGAGCACCACCAGCCCGGCCAGGCCCGCGACCCACCGCAGGGGACGTCGCGCGGGCCGGGCGTCGGCATAACTGTCGGCCATGACGGCCGTCGGGGTGGACACGGCGCGCTTCCGTCAGAACCTGGGCAGCACGTGCTCGGCGAACAGGCGCAGCGATGTGGCCGCCCGCTCGTACGGCACGTTGCCGGAGACCACCTGAAGGCTCAGGGTGACCTCACCGAACCAGTCGCGGATGGTCTCCACCGCCGCGACGACCTGCTCGGGTGAGCCGACCAGGGCTTTAAGGTCAGCCACCTGCCGGTCGAAGTTGCCCTTGCCGACCCGTTCCACGATCTTTTCGTAGCCGGGATAGTCGCTGCTTCGGGTGTGCGCCCACGACGATACGGCCGCGGCGAGCGCGCCGTGCGACTGATCGGCGTACTGGCGGCCGAGCCGCTGTGCCTCGTCGGCGTCGTCGGCCAGGAACGCGTTGTAACTCATGTGCACGTCCTCGTCGGTCGGCGTGAAGCCGCCGGCTGCCGCAGCCTTTCGGTACAGCGCGAGGACCTCCTGCACCTGCTCCCGGGAGTTGATCGAGGGAACGAGCATGACGCCGTACCCGTTGCGGCCGGCCGCCTCGGCTGATTCCGGCGACTTGGCGGTGGCCACCAGGATCCGCGGGTGCGGCTGCTGGACCGGCCGCGGCAACAGCGTGACGGGACCGAACCGGTAGAACCGGCCGTCCCACACCGCCTGCTCGGCGGACCAGAGCAGCCTGCACGCGTCCACGCCCTCGTCGAAGCGGGCCCGGCTCTCGTCCAACGGAATGCCGAAGGCCTGGAACTCGTCGGGCAGGAACGCCCGCCCGAACCCGACGTCGAGCCGGCCGCCGGAGATGGCGTCGAGCATCGCGAGCTTCCCGGCGAGTTTCACCGGGTGGGTGAACGCGGGCAGTACCGCGCCGGTGACCAGACGAATCTGCCTGGTCCGGGCCGCCGCTGCCGCCAGGAAGGTGACCGGGTCGGGGCTGTACCCGCCATACGGGGAGAAGTAGTGCTCAACCGTCTTGACGTGGTGAAAGCCCAGCTCGTCCGCCAGTTCCGCCAGGCGCAGGCTCTCCTCGAAGTACTGGACGGCGGGCTTGTCCTGCGGACCGACGGTCGGGAAGAGGTTGATGCCGAACTTCATTCCAGCTCCCTCGGATTCGGGCGGACCGCTGCTGGCCCCGTACGGTGCCGACCATGGCGGGGGTCCCTAGAGGCCCGCTACACCCGTACTGGAGAGATCGACACCGCTCTCGGCGAGCCGGCGGCGCAACAGCGCGGTCGCGTTGCGGTGCAGCGGAAAGTCCGACCCCGGCGGCAGGACGCCGGTCTCCTCCAGCAGCCGCACGACCCGGGCCGTGACGACACAGAACCGGAAGGCGGCGTCGACCTCGTGGTAGGCCAGATGGGCCAGGGGTCGGCCGAGAAGCCGGGCGTAGAACTCCTCGGTCTCGACGCGGGTCGGCAGACCGGGCAGCCGGGGGGCGCCGATCCCGTCGCTGAGAAACCGGTCCATGTGCAGGAACCAGGCCAGGTCGCTCTCCGGGCGGCCGACGTCGGTCATCTCCCAGTCCAGGAGGGCGGCCGGACGGTCGCCGGCGAATACGATGTTGCCGAGCCGGGCGTCGCCCCACAGCGGGCGAGGCGTCTGCGGCGCCGGCGGGCGGTGGGCCTGCAGCCAGGTCAGCGCGGTTCGGGCGGCGTCGTTGCGCGCGGCGCCGAAATACTCCAACTGCTCGGCGTAGAACGCCAGGTCGCCGGAGGGCGCGGGGGTCGCCCCCAGGGCCGCCGGATCCAGGCGGTGCAACCGCCCCATCGCGGACAGGGCGGCGAACCACGCCGCCCGCTGCCGCTGCGGCGAGGCCGAGGCCAGCCAGCCCTCCCGGTGGTACGACGGCAGGTCGGCGGGCACCTCACCGGCTACCCGGCTCATCACGACGAACGGCGCCCCGAGTACGCCCGGGTCGGGTTCGAACCCGAGTACGGGCGCGACCGGGACGTCGGTCCGGGCCAGCGCGATCTGCACACCGACCTGTTCCGGCCAGCGCAGGTCAGGAAAGATCCGGTGCCCGACCGGCGCGATCCGGACGGCGAGCGGCGCGACCTGATGTCGTCCGTCCTGGGCCCAACTGGCGTCGCAAAGCAGAATCTCGGCGGAGAATCCGGCAGTCCTCGGGACGGTCAACGGCCCCACGGCGACGTCACGGACGCCGCGCTGGTCGCGGAGCCAGTCGGCCAATCGGGCCCGGGTCAGGTCGGGGTCGCGTTGCACGGGTACGGGCACGGAAGGCTCCGATCAGGACACGCCGCAGGACGGCGCGGGGACGAGAGTGGGGCGGCGGAGCGCGGGGGCCAGCGGCTCCGTGGCCGGGCCGGCGGGCGGTTCGAGCCAGGCCTCGCCGACTCGCACAGCGCGCTGCAACCGCTGCACCGCCGTCGAGGGCTCGACTCCGAGTTCGCGCCGCAGCGCGGCGGACAGCCGCTGGTAGACCAGGACGGCGTCAGCCTGCCGCCCACTGCGGTACAGCGCGACCATCAGGCTGGCGTGAATCGGCTCGCGCAGTGGATGCCGACGTGCGAGTGTCGTCGCCACGGCCACCACCTGGCGGTGCCGGCCACACCGCAGCTCGGCGTCGAGGTATCGGTCGATCAGCAGCAGCCGCCACTGGTCGAGGTGTCCGATGATCTCCTCCGCCACCGGACCGATCCGTACATCGGCGAGGGCCGGGCCCCGCCACAGCGTCAGCGCCTGCTGCCAGTCCCGCGCGGCGTGCGCCGGCCTCCCGGCCGCGGCGTGCTGGTCGCCCCGGCGAGCCCACTCGCGGACCATCCCCAGATCGGTCTGCTCCGGGTCGATCCTCAGCAGATAGCCACGCCCGTCGGTCAGCAGCAGCGCCGGCGCCGCCGTCCGGGTCAGCACCCGGCGCAGATGCATGACGTACGTCTGCAGCGTGGTGGCGGCGCTACGGGGCGGGTGGTCGTTCCACAACTCCCGCACGCAGGTCGTCACCGGCACGGTCGCACCCACCCGTAACGCGAGCAGACCGAGGAGTTGCCGTTGCTTGGGTGCCGTCGGGCCCGCGTCACCGCCGGCTGGACCGATCCGCAGTCCACCGAGCACGTCGAGGTACATCAGCACACCCTCCGATCGAGACGCCGCCTCCAGCCGGAGCCGAGCGTGGTCGGGCCCACTGGGGTCCGGACCCACGCCGTCGTACCGGAGGAGACATGACCAGCACACCGTTCGGCCGGCTTGTGCCGTTGGCCCCCGCGGTGTTCGCCTACATCCAGCCGCCGGGCGGTTGGTGCGTCGGCAACGCCGGCATCATCGTCGGCGCCGAGCGGGTCGTGGTGGTGGACACCGCTGCCACCCGGCCCCGCGCGGAGGCGCTGCTGGCGTGCGTGCAGCGCCTGGCGCCGGATCGTCCGCACATCGTGGTGAACACCCATCACCACGGCGACCACGTCTTCGGCAACTGCGTCTTTCCGCGCGCGACCGAGATCGTGTCTCACGAGACCGCCCGTTCCGAGATGGCCCGGACAGGGCTGGCGATGCGCGACCTGTGGCCGCAGGCCGACTTCTCCGGCATCGAGCTGAGGCTGCCGACCCGCACGCTGCGGGATCGGCTGACTCTGGACCCCGGCGGGGTACGTGTCGAGCTGTTCCACGTCGGGCCGGCCCACACGACGAACGACGTGGTGGTGTGGTTGCCGCGACCGCGAGTGCTGTTCGTCGGCGACGTGGTCTTCTCCGGGCGTACGCCGTTCGTGCTCATGGGTTCGGTCGCCGGATCCCTGCGCGCGCTGGCTTCGCTGCGCGACCTGCGCCCTCGGGTGGTGGTGTCCGGGCACGGCGCGGTCGCAGGGCCGGAGGTTCTCGACGCCACCGAGGCATACCTGCGGTGGCTGCGCCGGGAGGCGGCGCACGGTGTCAGCGCGGGGATACCTCCGCTGGAGGCCGCTCGGCGGGCCGACAACCCCTTCCGGAGCCTGCCGGATCCGGAACGGCTGGTGGCCAACCTGCATCGGGCGTACGCGGAGGAACGCGGTGAGCCGGCCGGTCTGTATCTCCCGTCCCGGCCAATCACCGACGAGATGGTCCAGTTCCACGGCGGTCCGCTCAGCACATCGGTTTGACGGCACGCGGGCAGCGTTCCGGCCGGCACTCAAGGCCGGCTCGAGTACGGCCGGACCCCTGGTCCGGAAGCCGACAACGAAGGAGTTCTCATGGTCCTCAAAGGCAAGGTCGCGGTCGTGACCGGCGGCACCGCCGGCCTGGGACAGGTCGTCGCGCGAGTCCTCGCCGACGCCGGCGCCACCGTCGTGTCAGCGGCACGTGGGGCGTCGGACATCGTCGGGCAGTTTCCAGTCGACGTCACCGACGAAGCCTCGGTCGGCGCGCTCTTCTCCGCTGTGAAGGAGCGTCACGGCGGACTTGACATCCTGGTCGCGAACGCTGGTATCAACCGCCCCGGGCCCCTGGCGACGCTGCCACCGGAGCACTGGGACGAGGTGCTGGCCACCAATCTCACCGGTGTGCTGAACTGCGTGCGGGCCGCAGTTCCGCTGCTCCGGGCCGCCGGCGACGGGCGGATCATCACGGTGTCCTCGCTGCTGGGGCGTCGGCCGATCGCCGGCGGCGGAGCGTACGGCGTCTCCAAGGCCGCCCTGGAGACACTGACCCGGGTGCTCGCCGCGGAACTGGCCGTCGACGGCATCACCGTCAACGCTGTCGCTCCGGGGGTGGTCGACGAAGGCATGGGACGCGCGATCCTCGACAACGACCGGC
Source organism: Micromonospora sp. NPDC049004 (assembly GCF_040649315.1). Classification (NCBI taxonomy): domain Bacteria; kingdom Bacillati; phylum Actinomycetota; class Actinomycetes; order Micromonosporales; family Micromonosporaceae; genus Micromonospora; species Micromonospora sp. NPDC049004. The sequence continues at coordinate 110,858 of NZ_JBEZFG010000001.1, read as the reverse complement.
TGTGGAACCGCCTCCGCGGCTCGCTCGCGAGCGCGCGGCCCGGAACCGGCGCCGAGGTCGCCCGGGCGATCCTTTTCCTGGCCTCACCGGACAGCTCCTACGTCAGCGGTCATGTCCTGAATGTCGACGGAGGCCTGAACTTCTAGGTCCCGTCGTGCACGATGTGCCGGCGGCGGACGAACCATTCGCCGCCCTGTCGTTGCAGCAGGTCCTCGGCGGTGGTGCTCAGATAGACCCGGGCAGCACCACCGCCGGGCGGCGTCTCGAAGACTGTCGCGTAGTAGCGGGTCCGCACCGCGTCCTCGCCGTCCGGCTCGGCGATCACGTTGCCGTACCAGTGCCGCCGGGTGAGCCCCGACTCGGCAAGGCGGTCGATGCCGCGCCGCATCGACACGGCGATCGCGGCGCGGCCCCGACGCGGCTCGGGTTTGACGTTCTGTCCGAACTCGCCGTCCTCGGTGAACTGCTGAGACCACTGTTCGGCCTCGCCATCGTCCAGAAGCTGGAAGTGGCGGGCGTAGAACTGCAGGATTTCGGCGTACGTTTCCGCGTCGACAGAGTGCGCGGTGCTGCCGGTCGGCTGAGTCGTCGTCATGACGCGCTCCTTCGGTCGGTGGGGGTCGTTTCGGTGTGGTCAGCTGACGAGCAGGTGGCTCGAACCACTGTCGACGGCCAGGTCCAGGGCCGGATCGGCTCGCAGGATGGCTTGCTCCAGGCCCCGCAGCCGCCGGGACGGCTCCAGCCCGAACCGCTCGGCGAGCGTGCTGCGGAACTGCCGTAGAGCAGCCAGCGCCTCGGTGGTCCGGCCGCTTCGGTACAGCGCGAGCGCGAGCTGCGCGCGCAGGTTCTCGTGGGTCGGATACCGGCGCACCAGGACTCGCAGTTCACTGAGCAGCTCCCGGTGCCGCCCGAGACGCAGATCGGCCTCCACCCGCTCCTCGTGTACGGCGAGACGGACTTCGTGCAGCCCTTCCAACCGGGCCCGCACGATCGAGCCCACCTGGACGTCGACCAGGGCCGGTCCGCGCCACATGTCCAGAGCCGACCGCAGCAGCCGCGCCGCTTCCGGGTACCGGCCGGCGGCGAAGGCCTCACCTCCGGTGGTCGCGATCCGGTGAAAGTCGTCAAGATCGAGCTCACCGAGATCCACGTGCAGGGCGTACCCACGCTCGCGGGTGCTGATCCGGTTGTCGCCCTTGGCGGTGCGCAGGACTTTCCGGAGGTTCATGACGTACGTCTGTAACGTCGAGTGTGCGCTCATCGGCGGTTGCTCACCCCACAGCTCGTCCACACAATCGTCGACGGTGACGACGGTGTCGGCGTGCAGAAGCAGCAGGGCCAACAGTTGCCGCTGCTTCGGAGCGCTGGGCAGTTGCCCCGGCTCCATCCCCAAGGGACCCAGCACTGTGAACCGCATGATTCCCCTTCGTCGCTCGGTAACGCCAACGAACGGAACTATGCCGGCGGACGCTTTCGCTCTCCTTACCGGCAAATCGCCCGCATCGCTTTGACCTGCGGCGATCAGGCGAGAACCACGAGTGCGCACGGTCCTGAGTTCTCCATGGAGTCGGTAGGTTTGAGCGGAAATCCCATCTCTGCGCCGGTCTCGCGGTCACGGGCCGACGGCTCCTTGCCTCCAGGCGCGTCGCCGCCTCCCATCCTTCGATCCCACCCTTGCTCATTTCCTATCTACACGATAGGAAAAGTGGGTGACTACCACGGTCCCCGCGCCGCCTGCCGCGGAAACCTCGATCGGCGCGTCAGCGGTGACCCCCGACGCACTGGCACCGCACGGTGGACGCCGCCGCCGGGTCCTGCTCCGGCTACTCGCCCTCGTCGTGCTCTACGCGCTGTGGGAGATCGCCGCCCGAGCCACCAGCAACCCGACCTTCATCCCCTCGCCCGGTGCGGTGTGGCACCAACTCGTCCAGACCTCGACCACCCACGACGGCATCCGTGGATACAGCGGACACCTGCTCATCGAGCACCTCGGGGTGAGCCTGCGCCGCATCCTGATCGGATCTGTCATCGGTGTCGCCGGCGGAGTGCTCCTCGGCGTCGTCATGGGAACCGTCGGCTGGATCCGGGTGGTCGTCGAACCGGTCGTCACCTTCATCCGGGCGCTCCCGCCCCTGGCCTATTTCAGCCTCTTCATCATCTGGTTCGGCATCGACGAGACGCCCAAGCTCTGGCTGCTCTCCATCGCCGCGCTGCCTCCGGTCGCGGTCGCCACCGCGGCAGCCGTCCACTCCGCACCGACCGGTCTGGTGGAGGCCGCGCGGGCGCTGGGTGCCAGCCGCGCACGCGTGATCCGCGACGTGGTGCTGCCCCACGCGCTACCGGAAATCTTCACCGGGATTCGGATCGCCGTCGGGGTCGCGTACTCCTCGGTGGTCGCCGCGGAGACGATCAACGGCGTCCCCGGCATCGGCGGCATGATCCGCGACGCCCAACGCTACTCACAGACCGACGTGGTCGTCCTCGGTCTCTTCGCCATCGGCCTGTCGGGCCTGCTCATCGACGCCCTGCTGCGGACCGCCGAAGGACGGCTGATCCCGTGGCGCGGCCAAATATAGGAGAACAGCACATGCGCAAGATTCTGGGCCTGCTGGCCGCCGCCACCCTACTGCTGCCCACCGCCTGCGGGGACGGTGCCGCCAGCGGCGGCGGCGACCCGGACCGCAAGAGCATCCGGATCGCCTACCAGGCATTCCCGAGCGGTGACCTCATCGTCAAGCACCAGGGTCTGCTGGAGAAAGCCCTGCCCGATTACCAGATCACCTGGACCAAGTTCGATTCCGGCGCCAGCATCAACACCGCGTTCGTCGCCGGTAGCGTCGACATCGCGGCAATCGGGTCCAGCCCGGTCGCCCGCGGGCTCTCCGCACCCCTGAACATCCCGTACCAGGTCGCCTTCGTGCTCGACGTCGCGGGCGACAACGAGGCACTTGTCGCCCGCAAGGGCTCCGGGATTGCCGACGTGAGCGGCCTGCGCGGCAAGAAGGTGGCGACGCCGTTCGCCTCCACCGCCCACTACAGTCTGCTGGCCGCGCTGGACCGCGCCGGTGTCAAGGAATCCGACGTCACCATCGTCGACCTGGAACCGCAGGACATCCTGGCCGCCTGGACCCGCGGCGACCTGGACGCCGCCTACTCCTGGCTGCCGTCGCTCGACGAACTCAGGAAGACCGGCACGGTGCTGGTCACCAGTCGCGAACTGGCCACCGCAGGCAAGCCCACCCTGGACCTCGGTGTCGTCGCCACCGCCTTCGTCAAGGCACACCCGGACGCCGTGGACGCCTGGCGTAAAGCTGAGTCCCAGGCACTGAACCTGATCCACAGCGACCCGGCCGCAGCCGCCAAATCGGTGGGCATCGAGCTCAACCTCAGCCCGGAGGAAGCGCAGCGGCAGCTCTCGCAGGGTGTCTTCCTCAAGCCCGCGGACCTGGCCAGCCCTGCATGGCTTGGCACCTCGGCAGCCAAGGGCCAGCTCGCCGACAACCTCGTCAGCGCGGCACAGTTCCTCAAGGACCAGCAGAAGATCGAGGCCGTGCCGGACCTGGCGACCGTCCAGGCCGCCATCTACACCGAAGGGCTACCGGATGTCCTCGGCTGACCCGGGCGGAACGGCCGCGATCGCCGTCGACGACGTCGAGCACGCGTACGGCGACGTCGTCGCCCTCGGTCCGATCGACCTGACCGTACCGACGGGTGAGTTCCTCGTCCTGGTCGGCGCCTCGGGCTGCGGCAAGAGCACCCTGCTGCGGCTGATCGCCGGTTTCGAGCGGCCCACCAGCGGCGCGGTCCGGACCGCTGGTGGGCCCCCGGTCCCCGGGCGCGGCGCCGGCCTGGTCTTTCAGCAGCCCCGCCTGTTTCCGTGGATGACCGTCGGCGGCAACATCGAGGTGGCCCTGCGCTACGCCGGACGGCCCACCGATGGTGTCGATCGGCTCCTCACCCGGGTCGGCCTACCCGATGTGGCCAAGCGCCGTACCTGGCAGATCTCCGGCGGCCAGCAGCAGCGGGTCGCGATCGCCCGCGCCCTCGCCGCGGACCGCCCACTGCTGCTGCTCGACGAACCGTTCGCCGCGCTCGACGCGCTCACCCGGGAGCGCCTCCAGGAGGACCTGCGCGAAGTAAGCACGGCAACCGGCCGGACCTCGGTGTTCGTCACCCACAGCGTCGACGAGGCCGTCTTCCTGGCCAGCCGGGTCGTGGTGCTCAGCCCACGCCCCGGCCGGATCGTCCTGGACCTGCCCATCGAACTGCCGCGCACCGACGCCACGCCGGACGACCTGCGGGGCCTGCCCGAGTACGCCGCGCTGCGCGCCGAGATCGCGCACGCCGTCCGAAACGAAGGAGCATCCACATGACCACCGTGCTCGTGCAGCTCGACCTCGAACCGCTGGGGCCGCACTTCGGCGCCCTGGTGCACGGGATGAACCTGGCCACCGCCAGCGACGACGAGATCGTCGCTCTCCGCGCCGCCCTGGTCGACCGCAAGGTGCTGTTCCTCCGCGACCAGCGCCTCGACGACGACGCTCAGGTGCGCCTGGGCCGCCGGATCGGCGAACTGACCGCCTCGCATCCGGTCGTCCGCGGCGTCGACGAAGCCCACCCGGAGGTGTACGCCCTGGACAGCACCGACAACGGCTTCGCCGACGTGTGGCACACCGACGTCACCTTCATGAAGCGGCCACCACTCGGCTCGATCCTGCGCGCGGTCACCCTCCCGCCGACCGGCGGAGACACGAACTGGGCCGACGCGCAACTGGCGTACGACTCGCTCAGCGAGCCCGTACGACGACTTGTCGATCAGCTCACCGCCGTCCACGACGGCACCCGCGAGTTCGGCTACTACCTGGCCCAACGCGGAGGCAACGCGTGGGAGGGCCAGCCGGTGTCCCGGCTCGACCCGGTCGAGCACCCGGTGGTCCGGGTACATCCCGAGACCGGCCGTAGGGGAATCTTCGTGAACCCCGGTTTCACCTCACGCATCGTCGGAGTCTCCGACGCCGAGAGCCGGGCCATCCTGGACCTGCTCTACGCCCACCTCACCAAGCCGGAGCACATCGTGCGACACCGCTGGCGCCCGGGCGACGTGGCACTCTGGGACAACCGCAGCACGGCCCACTACGCCAACCGCGACTACGGGTCCGAACGGCGGGTCATGCATCGCATCACCCTGCGCGGGGACACTCCGCGCGGACCGCAGGACCAGCCGCATTCCGCCGATAGTTGACGATCCCTCACCGGCGCAGGCGTCGTCAGTTCCCCCACTCCTTGGCGAGCAGCTCGTACGAGCTGACCCGGTCGCTGTGCGCGTGGGTGATCGTGGTGATCAGCCGTTCGTCGGCGGCGGTGACGTTACGCAGGACGCGCAGCCGCTCGACGACGGTGCCGGGCGACCCGACGAACTGGGTGTCCACCCGGTCGGCGACGAGTTCCCGGTCCTCGTCGGTCCACGGCAGCGCGGCGGCCTGCTCCGGGCGCGGGAACGGGATCGCGCCGTCACCGCTGCGGATGCTGCGTACCCAGACCCCGTACGGCGCGGCGAGCCGGCGTGCCGTCTCGTCGGTGTCGGTGTCGGCGACGACGACGTCCGCGGAGACCACCACGTACGGCTGGGCCAGTACCGCCGAGGGCCGGAACGCGGCCCGGTAGGCGGTCACGGCATCGAGCACCGAGGACGGGCTGACGTGGTAGTTGGCAGCGAAGGGCAGGCCCAACGCCCCCGGCGAGGTGGGCGCTCTCCCCGCCGCTGCTGCCCAACAGCCACACCTGCAGATCGGTGGCCTCCCCCGGAACGGCGTGCGCGTCCAGCCCGTCGGCGTCGGTGTAGTCCCCGCGCAGCAGGGCCAGCACGTCGGCCACCTGTTCGGCGAAGGGCGGTGGCTGGGCGCCCGGTTGGTGCAGCAGGGCGCTGCTCAGGGCGAAACGCGGTGAGGCGAGCACCTGGGCGTAGGAGAACGGCGGCGGAATGAGCAGCCCGTCGACCACCCGGGCCTGGACCGGTGGCGGGGTGGGCGCGGCGATCTCCCGGGCGGCTTCGACCCGCCGCTGCCCGGAGCGACCGAGCCCGAGGTCGATGCGGCCGGGGTGCAGCGCGGCGAGGGTGCCGAACTCCTCGACGACCGACAGGGCGGTGCGGTGACCGACCTGGACGGCGCCGGAGCCGACGCGGATGGCGCTGGTGGCCGCGGCGACCTGCCCGATCAGCACGGCCGGCGCGGAGCTGGCCACCCCGGCGGCGAGGTGATGCTCGGCCAGCCAGTAACGGTGGCAGCCGGACTGCTCGGCCCGACGGGCCAGGTCGACGGTGTTGCGCAGGGCGTCCGTGACGGTGCCGCCGGCGGGTACCGGCGAGAGGTCGAGGATGGACAGAGGCGTGGAGGGCATGGTTGTCCCCGTTTCTGGTCAGGCCGTAGCGGCGGCGGTCACCGGCGGATGGAAGGGGCGGCTGGGAATATCCCGGCGCAGCACCGGTGCCACCTCGGACTGGAACAGCTCCAGGCTCTCCCGGTGCTGCTTGTCGGTGAGCCCGTCGTGGTCGGCCTGGAGGTGGATGACCTCGTGGCCGAACTGCTCGTGATAGCGCAGCACCTTGTCGACGAGCTGCTGTGGGCTGCCGACCAGGATCGAGCTGCGGTCGATGGCGTCCTCCAGGGTGCCGAAGACCGGTGGCACGCCGAGCCGCCGGAACGCGGCAACCCGGGCATCGAAGATCGCCCGATACCGTTCGATCGCCTCCTGGGAGGTGCGGGCCACGTAGAAGCCCTCGGTGCCGCACCGACGAGGGCGTGGGCCGGGTCGTGTCCGTAGTGGACCCTTCGTTCCCGGTAGTGGCGGATGAGTTCGGCGTAGGGCTCGATTTGGTTGGCACCAGCGCTGGCTCTGCAGCCGCATCGGTCGACCGGGGGAGCACGCCGACGATTGCCGCGCCTTGACAGCGGCATGACAGTAAGGCATTGGGTGCCAGCCAGCCGTGGCGAGGGCCGTATGGATACTCTCACCGTGCATACGTCCTGGACCCACATTGGGCGGCTCTGGACGAACGGCGAACCGTACCTCGCTGTCGACGCCGCCGCCCGCCGTTTCTGGCGCGGTATGAGCAACGACGAGTACGACCGGATTGTTGGCATGACCCCCGAGGAGACCAGCATCGCCGTTGCCGGCTCTACCGCTCTTCTTGTCGGCGCTGACGGCGTCGTTCGTGACGACAGCTGGATGGAGGTGTTCGAGTCTGCGGAGGGCACCTTGGCGATAGTCCAGGCCTCGGGTCCGGACTATCGCAGAACCCTCGAATCGGCGCTGAACTATCCATCGGCAATCGGAGATGTCGGTGACGCCCTCAACATTCCCAGCGGTGACCTCGCAATCTTCAGCGCCGCCCTCGACGGAACAGGCGAGCACGCAATGGCGCTGTCGCCGCGTCAACCAGGCCCGCCGCCGGCTGAGCATGGACCTCCGTCACGGGAGCCGAACAAGGGACTACTCCTGCGAGCCGACAGCAACGGATACACGCTCAGAGTCAGGTGGTACACCGAAATTGACGACCAGAGCTGCTTCGCCCGGTGGCTACTCCTCCCGGCACACCACCGCCAATCCACATGACGCTCAACCAGATATACGCGCCTCGGTGCGACCGACACCGTCGTCCTGCCTCCGCCAACCGAACAGCGTGGTTGTTCACCGACGTGGCGAGGTCGGGTAGGTAGGCGTCGCGGTTGCCGTCGGCCAACTCCCGGCGCAGGTCGACGGCTTCCTGGCTGGCGGCGAGGGCCTCGGCCCGCCGCCCCACCTCCGCCAACCGAACAGCGTGCAAGGTCAGTAGGGACGCTCGGTCTTTTGGCTCGGTCCCCGCTTGCGTGGCGGTCAGGGCGTGGGCGGTCAATGCGACCGCGATCTGGCCGAACTCGATCGATGGGTACGGCACCCGCCGCGCTGTCCGCTGGACTCAGTCAGGATCGAGTTCAGCCCTGACGAGCAGGGCCGCGGCCCGCGAAGCGAGCATTCCGGGAAACTGGAGGCCGACCTGGAGAACCGCCTCACTCATCACCGGCAGATCCGCGGCCAGCGCCACGTCGATCATCTTCGCAGCGTCGGACTGGTAGCTGAACGCGCGGCTCAAAACCGTCAACGCCTGCACCGCCTGACCGGGAGCCAACCCTTGCAGGATCCTGCTGCGCTCGGCCGGGGTGCTTTCGGACAGGACCGCGACCGCCAGGTTCTCGGCGAGCAGGTCCGGCTGCAGCGTCCCCAACCCACCGCCCGTCCCCGCCGCCGGGTACAGATCGTACAACCAGTCCACGTGACCACCGGCCCGGCCCAGGGCAATACCTTCACCCAGTTACGAGCAGAGCGCTTTCAATCTGCGAATACCGACGCGTACACACGCCCAGACCATCATATCGATGAGTTCAGATGGGCGTGATCAACTGGCATGAGCCGTGCTAGCAACGCCAGCAATTCACCGCGTACGCGGGCGCAGCCCTCGCCCGACCTGTGGACGAGCTGCCGATGTCCAGATTGGTGACGGAAGATGGAATTCACGCATTTCCGTCACGTCACCAATAAGATCTTGAATAGTCTGGGTCAATGCGAATACACCCGACACGCTATCCCACGTTGGGAGGCTTTGGAAAGGTACGACCAGAGTTTAATGCTTTGCTCAGCGCCCGGATCTTCTCCTGATCTGGCCCTTCCTCAAAGGCCCCTTCATTGTCTGCCAGGAAGTCCCCCCATGCGCTACGCTCACGCTCCATCAAGTCATCATTATGCGAAGGGTTTTCAATCATGCTGCGGTACCCCCACAGCGCACTAATTCCAAAGATTCCCTCGTCTCGCTTAACGAATCTCCAGTCAGAAGGAAGTTCGGCATCGGTAAAATCGAACAGTTCAACGTGAGCCCAGATAGGCCGAACACCGTCATTTAAGACAAGGAGCATGCAATGTCCGCCGATACTGTGGGCCGTCACGTCCGAGACACCATCGACGTTGAGCGAAGGCGACAAGAACCACCTCGACCCGGACCCGGAGGGACTTTCCCCCAAATTTTCGCCGTCTCCGAGTCGGGTGTGGGCAAGACCTGCATTCAGCCATACCGAGTCGTTCTTGTAGGAGAACGTCGGCAGATGTTCGGACAGCGCGTCCGTGAGTAGCTCGATCGAACCCTTTCCTGCCGGGACCGCAGGGAGGAAATCCGGGTCGACCTTGGCCAGCTTCGCGAAGCGCTCCACCACGGTGTCCAGCGCTGTGAGGTGATAGAAGTGGTCCTCTATGCTCGCGAGGTCGCTCTTCATCGGCTCCAGGTACCCCGTGCCGTCGCCGAAGTCGTTCGTGTTCTCACTAACACGAAGTAGACCGCTTCGTCCTCGTGGTCACGCGCGTACTCCTGGCCCCATACGTGAATCAGACGTCCTCTGAGACTGGACACCTCCTGACTTGGCATCCTGCCGAGGAGGAGGGAACCGCTGTGGCTCGACAGCGCAAGTAGCGCGACGAGAGGTAGTCGACGAGCTGGCACGCCCTCTGGCCCCGTGAGCGTGGACGGTGTTCTCGCCATCCGCGCCGTGATTGCCGCCGTGTTGCGCTCGAGGGCTTCCCCCGATGTCGCGCACGCTACTGCACTGCTGGCCCTGCTCAGCGATCAGCACCGCAGGTTCGACACCTGCTCGCGCTGCGCCGATGGGTCGGGGGCTCACCACAGCGGCGAGCCCCCGACCTGGAGGCGGTCAGGCCGGGTGCACTGCGATGTTCGTCGCCCGTAGCAGCCCGACGACGCCCTTCACTGCCGCCAGGCCCTCCTGGTGTGCGCCGGCTTTGATCCGGCCGGACCAGTAGCCGTACCGGTCGGCGAGGACGCCGATGCCGGCCGACCCGGCCTGGACGACGCACGAGCCGAGCGGATCGTGCGGCGCCTGCGGGGCCGGGGCCGGGGCGCATCCCACACCGAACCGCTCCTGCTGCACCAGCGGATTCAGCCCGGAAACGTCACCCTGGCACGGGTCCCATTCCAGTTGCTGCTTGCAGCTGTCGTAGTTCGACAACGCCCGTTGGTAGGCGTTGAACAGGTGCAACGAGCCGCTGTTGTAACTGTCCTGGCTGCGCGGTAGGCGGTAGTCCGCCGGCAGCGCCCGGTCGCCGAAGAGCTGGCCGCGCAGCACGTCGTCCCGTTCCAGCGCCGACGACCAGCCCAGGTCCGAGAAGATCTGCAGCATCCGTACCGCGTCGGAGACCTTCTTGCCGGCGTCCCAGAGCTGTTGGGAGCTCGACCAGGTGCCCGCCGGCGGCCGGTCCACGCCGGTGCCGAGCGCCGCCGCCCGGTAGAAGTAGCGCTGCTTGCCGGTCAGCATGGCCTGGGCCTTCGTACGCGCCAGCGCCAGCGCGGCGGCGTTGTCCACCACGACGCCGCTGCTGTCCAGTGCCGGTCGGTACGTCGAGTTCCACTTGCTGTTGATGTAGTAGTCGGGTTCCCGGCAGTACCCGGTCGGCGGATTGGCCCGCTGGTCCCACAGGCAGACGTCGGTCAGGCGCGTCTTCCAGGTCACCGTCCGCACGTCCTGCCAGTCACCCCCGAACCACTTCACCTGCTGCCGGACGACCAGCCGCAGATCCGCGTTGGTCTGCTGGTAGCGCGGGAGGTCGTTCACCACCACGTTGACGAACTCCGCGTCGAGGCAGGAACGCAGCTCCGGCCGGTAGGCCGGCGCCATCGCGTAGTTGGCGAGGTGGTAGACGCTCGGCAGGGCCGAACGGTTGACCCGGCTCGGCATGTCGAGGGTCGCCCCCGTCGGCCCCTCGCAGAACGCGATGTGGGGCACGTCCGCGATCCGGCCGGCGGCCGGGATGTCCTGGTCGACGCTCCCCCACATGTTGTAGTCGCGGTCGCCCTCCGCCCAGCGCACCGCCCGGCCGACCTCGTCGAGGGCGAACTTCCACTGGCCCATCGCCGCTCGGTAGTCGGCGATCAGCCGCTGGAACAAGGCATTGGTGGCACCGTCCGCAGCCGGCGCGCTGAACTGCCGCACCCGACGGTTGACCGCGTCGCCCGCGGCGATCGTGCTCTCCGTCTCGGCTGCGGCGACCTGGGCGGCGTACTGCGGGTTCTGTAGTTGCAGGATCAGGTTCGCCCGAGCGCCGAGCAGCCACGCCGACGGGTTGGCCACCCCGGAGGCCGGCTGGTCGCCGGGGGCGGGGGTGAGCGCGATGCCCCGGGCACCCGCCCACTGGGCGAGGTAGTCGATCGCGCCGGCCGGCAGGTAGAGGCCGACCGTACCCACCGGGTCGGACAACGACGTGCCGGTCGGGACGACGTACGGCGCCTGCCGGGCGCTGTCGGCCGCGAAGGTGCGCGTCGGCGAGTCGGCCTGGTCGAAGTAGGTGGCGAGCGACTCGATCTTCGTGCCGGTGCGTGCCTCACGGTGCACGTACCGGTCGACGCTGGTCTTCAGCGGCTGCTGGGCGATCTGCTCGAAGGCCGCCTGGCTCGCCAGCGCGAGGGTGTCCACGCGCTGGTCGAGGACGATCAGCTGGCCGGCGATCACGGTGAGTTGGGCACGCACCTCGGTGAGGTCCCGGGACAGCGCGGTCAGTTGGGCGCTCAACCCGTCGTACATCGTGCCGAGCATCTTCTCGATCCGGTCGAACCGCCTGTCCATCCCGGCGGCCAGCCGGTTGATCTGGTCACGCAGCGCCGCGATCTGGGCGCCGGTGGTCTCGTCGGCGCCGCCGCCGGAGGTGAACAGCGGGAGCAGGATCATCGCCGCGCCGACCAGGCCACCGACCAGGGTGAAGGTCGACATCGCCAGCGCCGCCGTGGTGATGCCGGCCGCCGAGATCGCCGCGGTGTAAGTGGTGATCGCCGAGATCGCCCCCACCACGGCCTTGGCGATGGTCTCGATCTGCTTGCCGAACTGCTTGTCCACCATCCCGGCGAGCTTGCCGAGGACGGTGACGGCCTGGCCGAGCTTCTCGTTGAGCTTGCGGTCGGCCTCCGCCTTCGCCTTGGCCGCCGCCTCCTCCGCGCTGGTCGGCTTGTTCGGCCCGTCGATCGGGAACCGGTCGGACGCAGCGACCACGTCGGTCACCGCGGTCGCGGTCCGCTCGCGGAGCGCGGCGAGCGCCACGTCGAGCTGCGACTGGATCTCCGCCCGATAGGCGTCCCTGTCGTAGCGCTTCGCGGTGATCGCCGACAGGTTGAGGTTGCCGCTCAGGTCGGGCAGCTGCGCGAGCTCGTCCGCCGGGGTGTCCAGGCGTACGCCGAGCCGGGCGCCGACCGCCGTGTTCCACACCTCGGCGAGGGCCGGATCGGTGGCGGCCCGGGCGTGCAGCGTGCCCCACACCTCGGTGAGCGCGCCCCGGGAAATCATCTCCCACAGGTACTCCTGGGTGCCGCTGCGGATCTGTTCGATCGGCGGCACGATGCCGGCCAGCTCCTCGCCGGTGGTGCTGCGCAGCAGCCCCTTGACCGCCGGGCCGCCGAGCTGGGCCTCGCCGCTGCCCGCGAGCTTTTCCATCGCCGCGCCCAGCAGGTGCAGCTTCCCGGGTGACTCGTCGGACGCCGGGACGGCCTGTCCGACGAGGGTGGTGACGGCGTTCAGGTGGGCGTTGAGCGCCGCAGTGTCGGACGTCGGGTGCGCGCCGCGCCAGTCGCTCAGCTCGGCGGCGAGCACGGCGTCCACCAGGCCGCGGGTGCCGCCGTCACGAACTTGGACGACCGCCGCGAACAGGCTGTGGTGCACGGCCTGCTCGTCGTACGGGACGGGGTCGGCGGCGACCGCCGGCCCCGCCAACGCGACGACCAGGCTCGCGCCGGTCACGGCCGCGAGCCACCGGCGTGGGTGGCTCAGGCCCTTCGTGGTTCTCAATGGATGTCCTTCCTCCGGGTCCCTCTGGTACGGGACGAGGTGCGGCCTCCATGAGGCCGCAGTGGAGTTGGCGTGCCCTTAACGTCGTCTTGGCGGGCTGGTGGGCGCCGGCTGCAGGGGCGGCGGGCGTCCGACCACGACCGGCTCGTGCAGGGACGCCGAAGCCCGGGTGCGGTCCGAACGGTTGGTCAACGAACAGTCGGATACCGGATCTCCACCGCGGCGTCGGCTTACTACGGTGGCAGCGTGACGACGGTCGGTGTGCTCGGTCCCATGTGGGCGATGCGGAACGGCACCCCCATCGAACTCGGGGCACCGCGACAGCGCGCGGTGCTGGCCCGGCTTGTCGCCGGAGGCGGTCATGTGGTTTCGGTCGACCGGCTCATCGAGGACCTCTGGTCGGGAGACCCGCCGCCGCGCGCCCAGGCCGCCCTGCAGGTGTACGTGTCGAACCTGCGCCGGGCGCTGGAGCCGGACCGTCCGCCCCGCCGTCCCGCCCGGATCCTCGTCACCGCGGCCCCGGGGTACGCCCTGCGACTATCGGCGCCCGACGTGGACGCCTGGCGGTTCGAGGCGGCGCTGCGGACGGCGACGCGGGTCACCGAGACGCAGCCGCGGGCGGCGCTCGCCGGGCTGGACGAAGTCCTCGCCAATTGGGGCGCGGCCACGCCGTACGCCGAGTTCGTCGGGGAGCTGTGGGCGGACCGGGAGAGCGAACGGCTGGCCCGGCTACGACTGACCGCCGTCGAGCAGCGCGCAAAGCTGCTGCTCGACTTGGACCGCGCGAACGAGGTGGTCCTCGACCTCGATCTGCACGTTCGGGACCATCCGCTGCGGGAGCAGGCCGCGATGCTGCTCGCGGTCGCGCTGTATCGCCTCGGAAGGCAGGCCGATGCCCTCGACGTGCTGCGATCGGTGCGCGCCGCGCTGCTCGAACAGTTAGGCATCGAACCCGGCCCCGAGCTGCGGAGCCTGGAGACGGATCTGCTTCGGCAGCACCCTCGCCTGGGGTCGCCAGCCTCCCAGGTCGCCCGATCCTCGGCCGTGGTCGGGCCGGCCGACCCGCCGGCTGTCGTACCCGATCGACCGCCCGCGGCGCAGCCAATTCTCGGCCGCGCGACCGAGCTGGCCCGGATGCGCTCGGCGGCCGCCCGCGCCACCGCAGCCGGAATCGGCATCTGCTGGGTCGGTGCCGAAGCGGGTGGGGGGAAGTCGACGCTGGCCCGGCACCTCGCCGGGTCCCTGACCGGCGACGGCTGGACGACGGCGATCGGCACCTGCCCGCAGGTGGATGGCGCACCGCCGGCCTGGGCGTGGCACGAGGTCGTCACCGCCGCGTGCCGACGGCTCCCGCTCGACGAGCCGGAGGCCCGCGGCCTACAGCTACTACTGGGCACCGGCACCGCAACGCCTGCCGGCACCCGCGGGCAGTACGACGAGTTCCACCTACGCGAGGCGCTGGGTGCCTACCTGTCCCGGCTGGCCGGCCACGGCCCGCTGCTCGTCGTGATCGAGGACCTCCACCGGGCCGACGGTGAGACCCTACGCATCCTGCGCCACGTCGCGGCCGCCCTGGCTGAGGCGCCCGTCCTGGTGGTGGCGACCTTCCGCCCCGACGAGGTGACCGACGACTTCGTGGTGGCCCGGGCCGCACTCACCGGCGTACCGGCGGTAGAACTGGACCTCGGCGGCCTCGACGACGCGGCCGTCACCGAACTGCTGAGTCGCCATAGCGTCGACACCACCGACTCCGAACTGCTGCGCACCGTACGGGAACGCTCGGCGGGCAACCCCCTGTTCACGATCGAGCTGGCCAAACTGATCGCGGCCGAAGGCCCCGGGTCAGCGCTCGACGGCATCCCCGCCGCGCTGGGTCACGTGCTGACCCGGCGGCTGGCACGGCTGCCGGCCAGCACCCAGACGGTGCTACGGCACGCCGCCGTCTTGGGCTCGGACGCCGAGGTCGACATCCTGATCGCCGTCGACGGCGGCCCCGAGGAGCCGGTCCTCGACGGCCTGGAGGCCGGCGTGACCGCGGGTCTGCTCGTCGAGCCCGAGCCGGGGCGGATCCGGTTCGCGCATGCCCTGATGCGGGACGCGCTCTACCACAGCGTTCCGCTGCTACGACGCACCCGGATGCACAGCCGAATCCTCACTGTGCTGCGAGAGCAGCGCGTCGACGACGTGGCGCTGCTGGGGAGGCACGCACTCGCCGCCCTCACCCCGGCCACCGCGCAGGACGCCATCGGGTACCTGGCCGCCGCCGCCCGCCGGGCCGGTGACCTCGGCGCGCCTCGGGAAGCTGCCGCGTACTGGACCGGCGCGCTGCGCGCGGCCGACCTCGCGCCAGCGGTACCCGCCCGCGCACGTCTCGACCTGCTCTGCGATCTGGCCACCGCGGGCGCACTCGCCGGTGACGTGCTGAGCGCCCGCGCCGCACGCGCCGAGGCGGTGCGGCTGGCCACCGCGATCGGCGACCCGCAGGCCGTCCACTCCGCACTGACCTGCTTCGACGCCCCGGTGACCTGGACCATCCGGCCCGACCGCGCCGTCGACGAACCGCTGGTCCGGCTGCTGGAGCGGGAGCTGTCCCGCGTGGGCGACGACGGCTTGGCGCTGCGGTCCCGGCTGTTGAGCACTCTCGCCTTCGAGATCGAGGGCGCCGATCTGCAGCGCGCCGACGAGGTCACCCGGGAAGCTCTCGCGCTAGCCCGTCGGCAGGACGATCCGGCGGTGCTCTGCCGTGCGCTCAACGCCCGCTACTTCGTCACCGTCGCCCCGGCGCACCGGGCCGAACTGCCCGACGTCGGGCGGGAGCTGCTGGCGGTCGCCGAGGCCGCGGGGCTTACCGCGTACCAGTGCGAGGCCCACCACATCCTCTACCAGGCCGCCCTCACCGACGCTGACTTCGACCGGGCACGCCACCACGTCGACCGGGCGATCGAAAAGGCCACGACCGGTCAGCTCGGCCTGATCCTCGCCGTCATGGGGTGGTTCACCGGCCTGCGCGCGCTCTTCGCCGGTGATCTCGGTGAGGCGTCGCGCCGGTACGCGGAGATCAGCGATCGGATGAGCCGCATCGGTGGTCCCAACGCGGCGGCGATGGGACTGATGGGCCGGTTCACCGTGCTGAGCACCGTCGGGCGCGGGCACGAGCTGGTCGAGGACATCCGGCAGGTGCATGCACGCGTACCGGACGACACGCACGACGTGCTGGCCCACGCGCTGCTCTCCTCAGGCGACCGGGAGGCGGCCCGGGCCGTCTGGCGGCCACAGACCCCGATCCGCCCCGACTACCTGTGGCTGTACTGGATGACGCTGCGCGGGCAGGTCGCCGCGCGGCTCGGCGACCGCCCGGTTGCGCAGCGCTGCTACCGCGAGCTGCTGCCGTGGGCGGGGCGGTTTGCCGGCCTGGAGTGCGGATCGATCTCGCTCGGCCCGGTGGACCAAACCCTCGCCGAGCTCGCCGCCGCGCTGGGCGACCCGGCCGTCGTCGCGCACCGCGACGCCGGGCTCCGGCTGGCCCGGAGGGTCGGCGCCGTGCCGTGGAGCGACGAGTCGGCGTACGTGCCTGCGACGGTGCGTTGACCCCGTCACCGCCGCTCGGCCGGTGTCACCCGCCGAAGACCGTCGCCTCCCGGCGGCGGAAACCCGGTCGCAGCGCCACGAGCATCAGGCGCAGCACCGGTCCGGCGATCTTTCTCAGCTCCTCCAGCTCCTCCGGGAGGGCGTACCGCTCGATCCTGGGCAGTTCGAAGCGCAGCGCACCGCCTTTGCGGACCGCTCGCTCCACGATGTTCCAGTCGGCCACGCTGACGTAGCGCCGGATTACCGGGAAGATCAACCGCTCCTCCTCCTCGATGTGCTCGTCGAGGACATCGCGCAGCTGAGCCAGGGCCCCGGCGAGACGCCCCGCGACGGTGCGTGCCCGGCCCACTTCTGACGAGCCCGAGGCGAACGCGGCCACCAGCTCGTCCGCCGCCACCCGTACCTCGTCCAGGACCGGTTCGAGTGCGGCGTGGTCGTCACTGAGCTCCCGCAGGTCGATCTCCGCACCCGCCGAACGCTGCAGCACCGGCCAGAGGACCTCGTCCTCCATCTTGTGGTGGTGATGGATGCCGTCACAGAGCAGCCGCAGATACGTCCGCAGGGCCGTCGCCCGGCGACGGTCGTACGCGAGCTGCCCAGCAGCCACGCGGTCGAGCAACTCGGCCAGCCGGCGAGTGTCGGATCGCATGGTGCGGTGGTTGATCCGGAAGCCGATGAGGTTCGGCTCGAGGTGGGGGGTTGTGGTGGCCATGGTTTCCTCCGGCCGCCCCACTGGCGGCCTGTTCGGGATGGGGCCGGCCATTGGCGGGCCGCCCCGGTGCCGGCTACGGACGGCCGACTCGCTCTCGTGCTTCTCCACTCTCGGGCACGGCGCCTGGCGAGCACTTGGTGCCGACTTGGCGGGCGCGCGCCTGGCGGAATGGGCCCCGGCAGTCGGGTCCGAGACTTGATCAAGGGCACTGGCGGGCGAGGAGATCTTCCACCTGGCCACACTGTGACGGCCCAGTCCGAAACCTGCCCAATATCGGTCTGGAGACCAACCTTGCCGAACTGCGACGCAGCATCGACGCGCAACTGGCCGCCGACGCCGAACTGGAACGCTGGAACGGTTTACCGGTCATCGTCACGCTACGACCCCCAGTGGGCCGCCGCCGGCTCGAAGGTCCACTATCCGACCCTTCCCGGTCGACCTGTCGGACCGCCCCCACCAGCCCGCCAGGCCGGCGTTAAGGGTCCGTCAACTCCGGCCCGGCCTCATGAATGTCGCAACTCGTCCCGCAGCCGCAGCGCGCCCGAGAAAGGACCATCTATGAAAAGCAGGCACGACGGGCCGCTGTCGTGAGCGTTTTCGGTGACTCCGTTGTCCCGGCGGGCCTGACAGTTGGGGTGCTCGGGCCGACAGTCGTGCGGCACTACGGCCGGGCCGTCGCCGTCGGCGGCCCGGCGCCGCGTACGGTGTTGTGCCGATTGGTCATCGCCAACGGCCGGTTCGTGTCGATCGATGCACTGGTCGATTGTCTGTGGCCGCACGACCCGCCACCGAGTGCCCGGATCACCGCGCAGGGCTACTTGTCCGTGCTGCGTCGGACGCTTGAGCCCGACCGGGCGCCACGTCAGCCCGGGCGGGTGCTCGTTCGGGATGGCGCCGGGTACGCGTTGCGGTTGGGGTCACGCACGCTCGACGTCGATCAATTCAGCAGGGCGGCGGCCCAGGGCCGGGACCTGCTGACCACCGGTGCGGCGCGATCCGCGCTGGTCCGGTTCGACGTGGCGCTCGCACTCTGGCGGGGATGGGCGTACGCCGACTGCGCGGACCACGAGTTCGTAGTCGCGGAGTCGCATCGGCTCCAGGAGCTGCGGACCGGTGCGCTGGAACACCGCCTGGCCGCCCTGGTCGAGTTGGGCGCCAACGATACGGCCATTGCGCAGCTCCGGGCGTTCCTCATCGAACACCCGCTGCGGGAGCGGGGTTGGGCGCTGTTAGCGCAGGCGTTGTACCGGGCGGGCCGTCGAGGGGACGCGCTGACGATGCTGCGCGAGGTGCGGAACCGACTGATAGACGAACTCGGTGTCGAGCCCGGACCGGAGCTCGCCGAGCTGCACCGCGACATCTTGGACCAGACGCTCGCTCCGCGGCCAGCAGCGAAGATCAACGGTCAAGGTGCTGGCGCGAACGCGCAGCGGACGCCTCCTCAGGCAGTTGGACGCCGGTGAGCTCACCGCAGCGCGTGAGCAGATCGTCCAGCAGTCCCGGGTCCATGCTGGAGAGGGACGGCCGCCAGTCGCGTTGACTGAAATAGTGTCCACTGACCAGGACGTCGGCTTCGGTGCCTACGGCAAGGCGCACCTGGCCCCGCGCGGCCTCGTCGGGGCTCGTCGGCGCAGCGTCGCCGCCCATCTTGGTGCGCACCCAGCCGGGGTCGACCGCGTTGCTCAAGGTTCCGGGCCATCGACGGGCGACGGCGAACGCGAGCATCAGGTTCAGCAGCTTCGAACTGGAGTACACCTCGACCCCATTCCACGGGCGGGTGTCGTACTGCAGGTCGGCGAGGTCAACCACACCGTCCGTGGCCATCGCCGACGACACGAACACGAGACGCTCCGGCTGGGGAAGCAACGCCGTCAGCAGGTACGGCGCGAGAACGTTGACCTGAAAGGTGGACTCCAGCCCATCCCCGGTCAGCTCCCGCTCCAAGGCGTCCAGCCGGGCGATCCCAGCGTTGTGCACGATGGTGTCGAAGCGTCCGTGCGCGGCCAGTGACCTGGCGAGCACGACGGTTTCCTCGATCGAGCGCAGATCGCCGACCGCAATCCCAGCCGCCGCCGGGAGCGCCGTCTTGGCGACCGCCGCCCGCTCCTCGTTGCGGGCGTGCAGGACCACCTGATGCCCCCCGGCGACGAGTTGGGCCGCGGTTCGCAGGCCAATGCCGTCCACCGAGCCGGTGAAAAGAATGTTGCGCATGCCGTTCCTTCCGTCGTTTTCGGCTTGACCCCGGCACGACGGTTGGGAATCGGTTGGAAGCCCACCGCAGGTCAGAGGGTTCGGTGCGGTTAGGCGCTGTTCATGCGGTTCAGTGCATCCGTCTGCTCCCCACCCTGCTCCCCAAATATCGGCACGACACCGCCGGCAGCCGTCAGCGAGCAGGATCAACTTGATCAGCGCCTGAGGCCCTGGGCCGGGCCGGCCTCGTGCTTCGAGGTGCCATCGCGACGCCGCGCAGGCTGAGGTGAGCGCGTGGCCTCGTCTCGGGCGGCGTCCTGGGTCGGCAGCGCAGCTTGGAGGACCTCTCCTTGATCTCACCGGCCACGCCCCTATCGGTTGATGCGCGGGACGCGAACCGTTTGTCCGGCACGGCAATGGGTACCCGCCGGTCCAGCCGACAGGACGATTGGCAGAGGTAGGGCGTGACCATGGCTGGAGACGAGCAGTACGAGCGGGGTATTGAGGCGCTGCAATAGGCCGACGGCGGCGCCGCGCAGAGACTCCTGAAAGCCCTCGCCGACGTCTCACCCGAGCTCAGCCGTCGCTCTGTCGCCTGGTCCTACGGCGATCTCTACGTCCGGCCCCAGCTCGCGCGCCGGGACCGGGAGCTGCTCACCCTCGGCATTCTGACCGGCCTCGGTGATGCCGGGGCCCAGCTAGAAGTACACGTCAACGGGGCACTCAACGCGGGCCTGACGCCGTCGGAGATAGTCGAGGCGCTGCTGCAGGCGGTGGTCTACTGCGGCGTGCCGCGGGCCGTCAACGCCACGCTCGTCGCCAAGAAGGTCTTCGCAGAGCGCAACCTGCGCCCTGTCCCGGCAAACCCCACCCCGGCCGACTGACCTCGCCGTCGTCGCTCACGCGTTGCCGACACAGCTGATAGCGCCGAGCATCGCGGGGCTCGGGCGACAGCGGTATCAGGCAATTGGACATCAGCCGGCTCTACCGCCTTTGCCGAGCCAGCGCTGACGCCTTCGGAGCCGCCGAAGATGTCTCCAGCCTGAAGTACCAGCTCAGGAGGTTGCGCATGGGATCGGTGTCTCGAATGACGGAACCGCGGCGGACTCCAGCAAGCTACCCGCAACGCTCCACATCGGTCTGCAGCACATCTACAGACGTGACCTTATGCGAACCGAGACGCCGGCTGGCGCCAGCCATCACGGGAGCAGCAACCTGACCACTTCGACCCCTACTGGGAGGTCAAACCGCACCACTCCACCGCATCACCACAGGTCAAAGCCCTCGTGTCTCCGTCCGGCGTCGGTGAGCACTTCGGGCGCGCAGACCACTTCGCCAACCTGCACCCAATCTGCTCTCAACTGCAAGGCCAGGCCAACCAACGACTCCTTACCACCCTGACCTGCACACACTTCCCTGGCAGGCAACATAGAACATCATCGAACACGAGGCAGAACCGCGGAGCACTCCGCGGGAACGAAGGGCTCTCGGAACAGCGCTGCGCCACCTCACCGACCGCCCGGGCAGCTGGAGCTCCTCGGCCGGCGCCATCCCACCTACGCCGCCGAGGACGACGACGGCAATCGCATCGATCACCCCGTCATAGTCGGTGAGCAGCAGATCTCGAACATGACCCATCGCCCGTCTGAGCCTTCTTAACCCAACTGCGTCACGGCAACGCAGGCAGCAATCCGCCAGAGTCAACAAACGGCCAGAGGGATCCTGACACCCTGACGAGCCGCAAGTAGGTGAAACGCCACGCCCATAACAGCGATACGTAGAGCAGCAGGCGAGCGTGCCGGTTGAGCGAAAGGCTCAGCCGGCACTCTCCTTTTCAGTCTTCGGCAAGCTCCGCAGAACATCAGCAGTCCCAACCATCCAGGTCAGCCACTGTGGTGGCTAACCGAGCAAAGACCGAATGCACTCCGAGTAACTCATGCGCCGCCGGCCTTCGAGTCGGCCGGCCCGCCCGCGTGTGGACGAGCAGACCGGCAAGCACGCCGATCGCCGGATCCTCCGGCTCGGCAGCGCTGGCAGACATACGAAACCCCGCTCGCCAGCACCGCTACCAGGACGAACACCGGCACCGCACCCCTCACCGAAAGGCTCCAAAGTGGAAACGCTTCAAAATCTCCGAATCTGCATCGATTTCGAACAGGGCAAGCAAATACACCCTGCAACCTGCTCAAGAATCAACGGGAGGCTTGACACCGTACGAACGGCACGGGTGGATAAGCCTCCACAGTCAGGAAATCCCTCGACCGTGCATGGCAGCGACAGTGCCGTTGATTTCCGAATTCGGACAGGCTTGAATCCTGAAAGGACAGATCCATGCCCGCCCCACCCCCAAACCGCGTTGTTAGATGGAACCGGTCGCCGGCAACCTGCCGGCCGCGCCACGCGACGCCGACTGCCCGGCTCCACCAACACGTTGGGCCGGCGATGAACGGCTCAGCCGCCCCGGAATGGCGGCCAGATCCCCTTCTGACCATCGACGACGTCGCCGCCTGGCTGGGCAAGCCCAAGAACACCCTCTACGCCTGGCACAGCCGAGGCAAGGGACCCCGCGCCATCCGCGTCGGCAACACCCTGCGCTACCAGCGCAGCGAAGTCGAACGCTGGCTCGACGAACACACCGACGCGGAGCGCTGACCCCATGGCCCGACCTGAACTACCCATCGGCACCTGGGGCAAGATCCGCATTCAAAAGCTGGAACCCAATCGGTTCCGCGCGCGAGCTCGGTTCCGCGACTACGACGGCAAGACCCGCGACATTGAGGCCACCGGTACCACCGGCCCGGCCGCCGAACGGGCGCTGAAGGTCAAGCTACGTGACCGCACCACCCCGAACGACGACGAGATCACCCGGGAGACTCGCGTCAGCAGACTCGCCGACCTGTGGATCGAAGAGATCACCACCGAAGAGCGGATCGCACCACAAACCATCCAGCGATACGAGACCAGTACTCGCAACGCGATCCTGCCTGCCCTGGGCAACCTCCGGATCCGGGAAGCCAGCGTCGGGCGCCTGGATCGGTTCCTGCGCGACATCGCGAAGGACCGGCCCTCGGCAGCCAAAGGCGCGAAAGTCGTCCTGAGCCAGATGTTCGCTCTGGCCGTACGCCACGGCGCGATCCCCACCAACCCCGTCCGCGACACCGGCCGGCTCCGTAAACCCCGCCGCACGGTCGTCGCCCTCACCGACGAAAATCTCCAAGCCGTCCGGATGGCGATCAGCGACTGGCAACGACCGACCCCCGGCAAGCCTGGACCACGGCACAGCGGCGATCTGGCGGATATCGTCGACCTGATGCTCGCCACCGGCGCCCGCATCGGCGAGATCCTTGCCCTGCGATGGGAGGACCTCGACCTCGCCGCCGAACGCCCCACCCTGACAATCTGCGGCACGCTCGTCTTCGTCAAAGGCCAGGGCTTCTTCCGCCAACCCTGGACCAAGAGCGACGCCGGCTGGCGGATGGTCGTGCTGCCCCGGTTCGCCGTCGGCATGATCATGGCCCGCAAGCTCGTCGCCGCCGACAACCCCCACGACGCGATCTTCGCCTCCCGACGCGGCACCTGGCTGTCACCCAACAACGTCCGCCGTCAGTGGCGCGAGGCTCGCGCCGACACCGACCTGGCCTGGGTCACCCCCCACACCTTCCGCAAGACCGTAGCCACCCTCATCAAGGAAGAGACCGACACGAAAAGCGCCGCAGCACAGCTCGGGCACTCCAGCGAGGAGGTCACCGCCACGTACTACATCGCCAAGCCCGCCCAAGCCCCGGACGTCTCGGACATCCTTGAGCGACTCGGCACCGACCACGGGACGCGGCAAGATCCCCCAGCCGCCTTGCCCAACGATGCACAGGGATGACGAACCTGGTTGCCGACCCCGGTAAACGGGGGGTTTTCGGGGGGCGGTTCAAAATCCCATAGACAAACTTAAAGCCCTGACCAGCATTTCCGCTGGTCAGGGCTTTTTGTCTGTCGGGACGGCCGGATTCGAACCGACGACCCCTTGACCCCCAGTTTTACAACGATTCTGTCACGCCCTGCCAGGATAGGTTGAAACGTCCTTAGAACGGACAAGCACGACGCCCGCTTATGCCGCTCCGTGCCGGTGGCATACCGCCTCATCCGCCCGTTGCGATCCCCTCGGTTACCGGGTTCGTTACCGCGGACCGTCAAGCGCTTTCCATGCCAGGCTGTCCCGACGAGCTCTTGCCTCGCGCGACCGTCAGCGGCTCCAACCTTCGAGCGGCAGAGCGAATGGGTCCCGCGAGTCTGGGCGCTCGGTGTCCTGGACTGGGTGAACCGCTATGTCGCCGGCGAACAAAGTCGGGTTTGGCATGAGATACGGCGGCTCGGCAGCCGAGTCCGTGAGTCAGCCTCCGCCCCAGACGCGCAGGCGGCGTGCGATGAGATGGCCCGTCGAGCCCGGGACAACATCGAAACACTGGTCGCGCGCCTACACCAGCAGGGCTACCGATTCCACCAAAGCGACGACGACCAGACTCCGACCGAGCCACACGCGCCACCCGGCCCCAAGGCCGAACGCACCTTCACTGGCTGGAACAGCGTCTCGGCCCACTCCCAATGGCGCTGTCCTCGTGGATCCGCATCGTGGGCGACGTGTGACTGGTCGGAACGCGCCAGTGGCCCAGCTCGGGAGCGGCCGACCCGCTCGTGCGCGAGTTAGCAGGTTTTCGCTACCGGGACAACGACATCCGCGAGTACTTCGCGGAAGAGATTGAGGCGTCGCAGGACGACCAAGACGAGCCATTCCTACTTGCCCGTTGCACCCGACCACTTCGACAAGGAAAACGTCAGCGTTGGCGGCGCCTGCGGCATCACCCTTCCCGACGCATATGCCGACGTGCACGTCGTGGGCGACGCCCGCATGCCCTGATGACCTACGGCGACCAAGCACAGTGGCGAGTCATCCGCCAGCGGAGGAAGGGCCTCCACCGCCTGTGACGGACGCCAGCGAACACCTCTCCGACTGCAACCCCGAACCACAGGCGGCGGCAGTGCTGACGCCTCACAACCTTGGGAACCATCCGTAGGTATAGGCTCCACCAGTCGCATGCCAGGCCGCCCTACGCGCTACCACCACGCGATGATCTGCGTGTTCGGCGTCGAACAGGCATCGTGGTCGACATTGGAGAGCAATGGTGAGGTTCTTCAGCACCTAACGCTTTGCAGGCATGCCCCCCAGCCGCAAACAAAGTCCCACCTATAGCACAACCGATCAGCAACTGCGAAGCACCTGCTAGCGCAGTGGGGGTTGCACACCGCTCGCGGTGTACCGCTCGCCGTCGTCACCTAGAAGATTCGCCTGCAAATCTCCGACTATATCGCCAAACTCGCGGAAAGCAATGCCCTCGAAATGACCCTTGATCTCAATAGCACCCTCGAACCATGTCATTGAAACCACGTCGCCGTTAGAGCAGGTGAACTCATAAATGGGCTGCAGACCGACCCCCGAGTTGAGCCGGCCGCCAATTGTCAACGCAGGGTTTGCATCAGCATACTGGAGCCACTCCTCGAACGTAATCGGATGCTCTTCACTGTCGAAATATTCGTCAGCTCGTGTGATGTGCAGTTCGTAGGCCATGTTACCTCCAACGGCAAATCATAGATCCAGGAGACAGGATACCGCACAGCCAGTGCTCACGGAGCGGAGCGTGCGCCGCCCCACTACGGGGCCGCGCACGCTCCGCTCCGTGAGCACCCTTAAGCGCCTCTGCTCGCGGAAGTCTATTTCACGATAACATAAAGGACCTCAACCCCGCGCTGCATACCGTAATGGTAGACATCTACCATCGCCGCGTACTGCTCACTCGAGACCGTACCCGACGGAATACCGACGATCAGCTGCCTATGCTTAATGTCGCCTTTCGCGATTGAAATATCGCCGTAAGTTTTGCCTTCGTATTTTTCAAGCTTCCGAATGTCTCGACGAAGCTCACCCTGAAGTGCCTTACCATTGTAGAAGGCTTCATGCAGAGCCTTGGTCTTGATACTAGTCGCAGTGCCGGTTGCAGCATCAAAGGCGTCGATCGTCGGATTATTAGATGTGGGCAAACCTTTCAGGCCCATCTCATCGATAATCTGGCCCTCAAGTCGATAGCCCCGCTCCCTGAACGGCAGATTCCAGGCGCCACGGCCGGCGGAAGCGTCGTCAGCATACTTGGCAAGCCCCCGGGCCGTGACTAGCGCCGACCCGATTGCACCGATCCCATGGGCAATCTTGCCACCTGGCACCGCGTCAACCGCTGTCAAGCCACAGGCAAGCTTGTCTCCCTTCAAACAGTGCGGATGACGTGTCCGCCCATCACGTGCGATTGGCAGCAGAAGCGCTAGGCGTCGGAGAATCGAAGCGGTCCAGAAGGATATCGGAACTCGGTGTCCTGCTAGTCGGTGCGGCGTTAGGCTACGCCGGCAACGTTGTTCTTGCAAATGACTACACATTCAAGAATGCGATGATTTTCGCAATACCCTTTGCCGTGGGTCTATTCTTCTATGCTTACGCCCTGGGTCAGGATTAGTACGGCAGCCGCCGTTCGTGATCACTGTTGTCGTTCGAGGTTGAGCGGCGCGTGTAGTGGGATCGTCGGGCTCGGGCATGGTGATGTCGTCGCCACTGTGACCAGTGGTAACGGTGGGTGAGGTCGCTGTTCGGGCGGATGATGCTGGTGTTGATCAGACGGTGGATCTCGTTGACGGTCAGCCTGATCAAGCTGCTGTCGGTGGGGGCGGCGGTCTCATGGGCCGCGGTGTCGGCGGCGCAGATCGCCAGGACGGCGAGAGCTGCGAGGGCGAGGATGGTGAAGCGGTGCCAGGAGTCCCAGCGGCGGACCTGGTGCTGGTCCAGACCGACCTGGCTCTTGCGGCCTGGAAGCTCTCTTCGACGGTCCACCGGATGCCGGCGACTCGGACGAGTTGGGCGGGTGTTGCTGGGCGTGGGGTCGGCAGGCCGTAGCGGCCAACTCGCTGGTGGTGCTGTTGCGGCGGATCAGGAGGCTGTGCCGGCCACCGTCGTTGGGGTCTGCGTCGGTGCACACGTCGTCGAGCCAGGCCAGTCGTATAAGCGTGGACCCTTCGATCCGGCGCCGGCGCTGCGGCGGTGCCACGCCGAGTCGGGTAGTTCGGCGGCGACTTGGTCAGCGCGGACGCGGGTCTTGCCGCCGTCGAGTGGGATCAGGTGGCTGCGGGACACCGCGAGGACGTAGCCGAGGGCGTGTTCTCGCAGGTGGGCGCGGAAGACACTGCCGTTGCCGTAGGCCTCGTCCGCGGCGGCCCACCGCACCGACACCCCCGCGTCCAGGGCCGCGGTGAGCATGTCGGCTGCCAGCTCGGAACCGCGTGGCGAACTCCACGTCGTCGGGCACTGCAGCGGCCCGACACCGATCGCGGTCGTCGGTCCACGACACCGGCAGGTAGACCCGCCGGTCGATCAAGCTTTGGCCGTCCTGAATGGCGTAGGCGAGGAACACCCCTACCTGGCACCGCCTTACGCAAGTGTCCGACGAACCAAGCGCAATGAGTCTGCCCACGCCAGTGCCCGACCTTGCCACGTCCGCGCTCGAAGCACTGCACTTCGTGGCCGGTCCCGGCGAACCCTGGCATCAAGGATGGACGATCGAGACCGACCAGGTCGAGGCGCAGCAAACCATCGACGGCCTCACCGCCATCCTCCAGGCAGCGAACTCCTAAAGACCACCAAAAACACCAGGTCGACCGAAGATCGCGAACGGCGGCTGCCGTACTGGACCCGGTGTTGCTGGCTGGTTCGGAGCTGTGCGCGGGCCTGATCGGGCCGCATCTGGAGGCGTTGATCGACGGGCTGGTCGGGCTGGCGCTGGTCGAGTGTCCACTGATGGCCCGATCGCCCGTCGGCTATCGAGTCCCCCGATCGGCGACCAAGCGGACCAGCCGGCGGAGCTGGGCGGGCTGCAGCCCAGCGATCGGGAAGATCCACTCCTGACGGACGGCGCAGATCACCTGCACGCAGACATCACCGATAGTCGTCCTCGGCGGGACAGACGCCGGGGCTACGAGACGTGGGAATGGCTGTGGTCCTGCGCAGGATTCCCAGCTCACACTGGGGACCGCGCCGCCGCTCTAGACGATCGCGCAGGTTCTCGCCGGCCAAGCCTTCGAAACATTCGATTGTACGGACTCAGCCGGCAATTTCCCGTGGGTCTCGCTCGGCCACCACGTTTGGCAGGGTGACCGGAACCGCTGGCTCCCCGACCGCTGGGAACCGCCACTGCGTCATCTCCGGCCGGCCCGGCGGCAGCACCGGCGCGAGGAGCTCGAAGAGGCGGTTCGCCTGCTCCGGGCCGTACTCGTCCCAAGTCTTCGTCGCCAGTAGCCACCAGCCGCCAGCAGCGAGCGGCTCCACCTCCACGAACGCGCCAGACGCGCGAAGCCGATCAGCACCGCCGACGCGCTCGGCCATCTCGTCGCTGACCACGGTCAGCCAACCGTAGTTGCGCAGCACCTCGCCGGGACGCTTGCGGTAGTCAGCCGAGGAACGGCTAAGCGCCACCTCCAGCGGCGTATCCGTCAGCGAACCTCGTACTGCGACGGCGACCGCCACCGGGGCAGCCAGGTCCGCCACATCGCGGACGGTCGCAAGGATCGCTCGCTCGCCGCCGGGATCATTGGCCACCGCGTCGTCGATGGTGCTGACGAGATCGATGTAGCCCTCGTCGCTGACCGCACTCACGAGGAAACTCGGTTTGTATAACCGTCCCTGCTCGTCCCTGGTCCGCGCCTCGAAGGATGCCGCGTCCGGGACCTCGCCGAGGCGACGCAGCAGCTCGTCCCACGACCCCGGCGAGTAGGTCTCCATCCACTCGCGGGGCTCCCGATACAGGTCATCGAACACCGCGGTGCTAACCGAGTTGTGCACTGTGCCGGGAGGCGACACGGGCGGGTCGAGGTCGGCCTTCGGCATCGCGCGCACGGCGGCGCCGAACGCGCCATGCAGTCGTGGCGGGCACAGCTCGAACCAGCGCCGCATCGCCCTGACCGCACGCTCGCGGTCCGGACTCACTGGCACCGTCACCATCACCGTGCAATCCTCACGCCGCCTACCAGTCATGCCCACTCCTGTCTCTCCCGCCGCCTGTCAGCCGACGAGTGCGAAGTCCGCCTGCGTCAGGACCACCGCCCCAGCCGCTCCACCACCAACGACCGCCCAGCCACCGAAGGCCACGGCAAGACCAATACCACCGGCGATGCCCCAGCTCGCCACCGGGTCCTCCCGGACACCGGTGTCCTGCGCCTTCGTGATGTGGCGTTCGGTGTCCCGGTCCGAGTCGTCAACCGCGTCGAAAGCGTCTTCGGTGTTCTGCCGCAGCTGGTGGCCTCGCGGAACCTTCTCTTTATAGTCATTGGAGCGGTAGTATTCGATGCCGGTCGCTTTCTCCTTGGTCGAGCCGGGATCGGAGTAGACGGTCACCACTTGGCTAACCTTCTGATTATTAACACCGGAGCTTGAGGTGGGGAACGGCGGTCCTGCCACCACATCCTTGGGGCCGGCGGCGGTTCGGCCACGCAGGACGTGGTTCCTAGCCCATTCTTTTCCGTGCTCCATGCTCTTATTGGCCGTGCTCGCGCTCTGCTTCTCGGCCTTAATCTCCCAAACCCAGACTTCTTGCTTCGCGCCACCGCTTTCGAGTGCGGCACAGTTCCAACAGACCAAGTCCGCCCCGGCGGAATTGCCCAGGTTCGTGGTGATCCAGGCACGGCCTTCGAACTGCCGTTGCAGGTCTAGCACCCGCAGCGCGATAGCCGTGTCATGTGCCGAGGTGCGACCCTTACCGATCGTGCTCTCCCCGAGCTCTTCCGCCAGGCGTGCCGAGGCTTCGGGGTCGCCTCCAACTGGCGGGGGCGGGGTCGACGGAGTCGGTGCGGCGGGGACGCTGCAGTCGCGATTCGGGCAGTCTTCCGGGGGAATTCGGGTGCCGGAGGGGTCGGAAAAGGTTACCGGGCTGCTGTTCGAGTAGGTGTAGCCGTTCCACTGCTGCGGATCTTTCATGTCTTGAATCGGGTCAACCGAGATGAATCGACCGACGGTGGGATCATATTCGCGCGAACCGAGATGGGTAAGTCCGGTAGCGTCGGCGTCGCCACCGATGAATCCCTTGCCGTTCGGCCAAGTGATGGCGGCTCCTCGTGAGCTGCCGAACGGGGTCTGCCGGCGCACCTGAGCAACGTGGCTGGCCGGGTTGATCGCCACCTGGCTCGTGCCCTTCGCGTCAGCTGTCAGCCAGGTAAAACCGGCCGCCACGCGCGAAGCAATTAGATTGCCGGCGAACGAATAGTAGCGGGTGGCCGTACGGGCGGAGGTAGCCGCCGTGAAGCGGATCTCCATGTTCGGCAAGTAGAGTGTCTTGCCCTTCGAGTCCCGGCTGATTAGTCGGTTGCCCTGGGCGTCGTATAGGTATGTGGTGGTACCCGCGGTGTCGGTGCTGCTGGTCAGTCGCCCCTCGCTGTCCCAGTCCATCGTCTGCGCGCCACCGCCGCTCGGCCGGGTCGTCATCTCACCGGTTTGGTTGTAGGCGTAGGCAGCCGTCGTAGCGGCCCCGGCGCCGACCGTAGTCGTCGTGGACTGAAGGGCATGCGGCTGCGCCGCCTTGGCGGCCGGGTACTTGTAGTCGGTCGTCCGGGTGGCCCCGGCGGTGCTCTGGTCAGTCTCCTTAGTCCGGTTGCCGACAGTGTCGTACTCCCAGGACAGCCAATATTTCGCGGGGCCGCCGAGCGTGCTCGTACTCGGCGCGGTCTGGCAGTCGTTGCTACCCGGTGTCCAGGCCTGGCTCATCCGGCGCAGGTAGTCGTACGTCAGGCATTGGGTGTCTGTGCTGCCTGCAGCCGCCACGTCCTTGACCTGCGTGACGTCACCTATCGCGTTGTAGGAGTACTGCACATCAGAGACGGTGTACGGAGATACGAGCTCGCGGTCGGTGCGGATCCCCGTTAGCCGGCCCGTCTCCAGCTCTCGGCTGAACGTCTGGCGGACGTGGCTGCCGGTTTTCGAGTAGAGGCCGGTGTAGAAGTCGTACTTGTCGACCTGCCCGAGTGCGTTGTAGTCGGTGTCCGCCACGTAGCTGAACTCGCTCGCGCCGTAGACGGTCGTCATGCGATTTCCCAGGCCCAGCGTCTCGTCGTACTTGAAGCTGACCGTCTCGGCGGACAGGCCGCCCTTGTCCGGGTAGCTGGAAGAGAGCACCGTGCCGTCGATGCCGTACGTCGTGTCGAAATGGTAGGTATCATTGAGCCCGGTCTCGGTGCCCGGGATGGTGATGTCCTGCCCGGTCGGCTGATACCGGTCGCTGTAGCCGGTGATCTTGATCGTGTAGGCGGCTGTTCCGGAGTAGCGGACGCTCTGGGTGAGCTGCCCCTTGGCCACCGTGTCGTATGTCCACCGGGCCCGGGCCTGCGCCTGGATCTTGTCGTCGTACAGCCCGATCTTGCGGCCGAGGACGTCGTACTGGTACGCAAGTACCTTGCCGCGTTGGTCCGTCGTTGTCAGCAGACGATCGGCGTTGTCATAGGTCGACTTGGTCTCGCCCCGGTCCGGGTCAATGCTGGAAATTCTCCGGCCGAGCAAGTCGTAGGTGTACTTCCACTCATTGCCCAGGTTGTCGGTGATCAGGTCTTGCTGGCCCTTGCTGTCATAGTGGAACGTCGTCTGCTCGTACGCGCCGGTAGGCGTGCCACCCTTGTACTGCCGGACGCTGCGGTCACGCCCTTGCGCGTCGGTGTAGGTCGAGTTGGCGGTACCGCCGAGGGGCGGTGTGACGTCGGTGTGGTCGCCGCCGTACGCGATGGTCGTGCGCCACTTCTCCTTGTTGTAGGGCTGGAAGATGGTGGCGACACCACGGCCGGCCCCGTCATAGACCACCCGGGTCTGGTTCGGTGGATAGGTCCGGTCCGTAGCGGTGACCAGTGCCGTCCCCGGCTCACCGTTGTTGTAGTAGCGGTCGTAGTCCTTGACCTTTCGGCCTGCGGTGTCGTAGAAGGTGTCGGTCAGCAGCCGGCCGCCTGACGGTGACGGCGCCTGTGTCTGCCGGGCACGCAGTAGACCGTCGTACATCGCGTAGGTGGTGACGTAGTCGCCGTTGACGTTTAGCGACGCCGTCGATACGACGTTCACCGCGTCCGTGCGCATCTGGTACGAGTAGACGATCGATGCGGTCTGCGTGTTCTTGTCCCGGCCGGGCTGCCAGACCTTGACGGTGCGGCCGAGGCCGTCGTACTCGAAGTCGGTGCGCTTGAGGTTCGGGTCGAGCTGGCTGAGCGGCTGGCCCCAGGCAGGGTCGACGGTTGCCACGGCGACGTGGTCAAGTGAGTTCGTCACGCTCGTCTGCGTGACGGGACCGTCGGTGACCGGCAGGTAGTCGGTGGTGGTCACCTTGTCGTACGGGTCGTACTGATGCCGGATCCGGCCGTGCTCGTCGTAGTCGGCCCGGGACATCTGCACATAGCTGGGTGAACCGTTGTTCCAGGCGGACATCCGTTCCGTCTTGGTGATCGCGCCGACGGTCGGCACGGCACCGAAGGCGTGCCCGTCAAAGCTGACCCGCTCGTCGGTGATTACTTGACTCTCGGACAGCGACGATGGGTTGGCCGCCTGGGCGCACGTCACCGCGAACGTCTGCTTCCGGTTGTACGCGTTCAGCAGCCAGCCATCGGTGTTGCGCGGCTCGAAACTGGTCTTCGTGCACGACTCGTCACCGGTTACTCCAAGATCACCGGCGTCATCCACGGCTACGACCATGCCACGGCTGTCGAAGACGTTGCGGTAGCCGCTGACCCGCGTCCCTCGGCCGCCGTCGAGCGCGACCCGATTGTAGGTCGCCAGAATGCTGACGAAACGGGCCTCGACGGTGTCGTTGTTGATGGTGCGGGCGGCGGTCACCGCCGACTGCCACGGCTCGACCACCGTGCGGGAGACCTCGGCCCCGCCTGGCCCGTTGTTGACGATGGTGTCCCGGACGGTGCCCGAGAACGCGTCCTCGTCGTTGACCGTCGGCACTCCGGCCCCGGTGATGGTGACGGTCCGTTTACCGGAGGGCAACTTGTCGCCGTGCATGCCTTGGAAGTATCGGGTCGTGGTCGAGCTCTGCTCGCCCGCGTCACCGTCGACTACGGTGACGGCACGGTAGCCACGCCAGTCGGACCAGGTCTTGTCCTTCGGGTCGATCAGTCCGTCGTCGTCGTCGTAGTGCCAGGCGGGGTCCTCGTAGGTGTAGTTGTGCACGACCCGGGGGCTGCCATTGGGCGGCACTCCGCCGGTCTGATCGATTTCGTAGACGGTCTTCACGACGTACTTGTGGAAGTAGTCGGTGATCGGGTCCTTGAGCCCTTCTGGAGTCCAACGCACCGGGTAGCACCGAAGCGTGTTCGCCGACGGCTCGGTCGGTACCTTGCTGCCGGCGACGCACTCAGGGTCGGAGTAGGTCACGTTGATCGTGCCACCGGCCTCGGTGCGGATCTTGGTTAGACGCATCCAGTTCATCGCCGGTGAGTGGTCGATGGTGTCGACCCGGTTGCTCAGCTGAACCCAACTGAGCTCGACGTCCGGCATGGGCTCGAGGTCCGGCTTGGTGCTGGTGCCTTTGGCCAGGCCGACGTGCGAGATCCGCTCGAGCCACATGCCGGCCCGCGTCGTGTCCCCCGGGTCTGGGAAGGAGTGGCTGAGCGTCCAGCGCTCCACGTCACGGTATCCGCTGCCGTTGCGGACCTGGGTGGTCACCGTAGAGAGCCGCTTTTCTGACCAAAAAGTCGGTTGGTAGTGCGTACAGGGTGACTTGGTGCACTCCTGGTCCCATGGGGTGTCCGGCCAGTGCGCGGCGTCGTGCGTCGAGCAGGAGGACAGGCACCGATTGTCGACGCCAATCGTAATCTGCTGCGGGGAACTGGTTGTGAAGATGTTGTCCTTGCCGCTGATCTGCCGGGTGCCATAGTTGATGCGGGTCAGGTGACCACCGCGGATGTAGTCAGTGGCGTCCGCGTCGGTGAAGTTGCGGGCGTACTTGTTGGTCTCCGTGGAGTACCAGTAGGAGCCGGTGTTACCCCGCAGGTCAACGATGTAGTCGAGGTTCCACCTCCAGCCCTGCTGACACCACGAGTCCTTGAACTCGGCGGCGTAGCACTTGTCGTTCGGGTCGTTACCGAAGACCGGGACCGTCCAGGCGGACTGGGTGCGCTGCGATCCGGCCCCGGGCAGCTTGTTCAGGCCAAACCACCACTGGAGTCCCTCCGGCGTGGTGACCAGCCAGTGCTCGCCGTCGTCGTCACCGTTGTCCGCGCCGACACGCCGCTCAACCTTGGTGCCATCGTCGTTGCGTAGGTGCCAGTACTTGTCGGTGGCGTTGTAGATCAACTCGCCGGAATGACCGGCCAACGACAGCGTCGCGTTGTCGGTGGCCCAGCAGAGGTCGTTGGTCTCTTTGTCGTTGTTGTTGTGATCACCGTCCATGTCGTCAGCACAGCTGCGGTAACGCCGCTCGATGAAGCCGGGCCACGCCTCGAAGCCTTCGCCGACCCAGGACGGCTGGTTGTTGCTGGCCGCGTGCCGGCCGTCCACAGACTGGGATGAGTAGGAGAGCGCAATTGATGGTGCCGGGCCGCCGAGCGAGGGCGGCACGTGCATCGGGTAGTCCCACGAGAAGTTGCCCGAGTTGCCACCGGCCGACCAGGCCGAAGCGGCCGACAAGGAGGTGGCCGCGAAACTGCCCGCCTTGCCGGACGCGCCCGCATCGAGGGCGACCAGCGTGGTGGCGGCGCTCGCCGTGACGGTGGCGCTGACCGTTCCCGCCTGGGAATCGTTCTTGCTGGGCAGTGGAGTGCCGATGCAGCCGGCCCTGCCGGGGGTAATAAGTGCGCAGGCCGGGAGGCTGACCAGGCGCAGACGGTTGGCCCAGTCCCCGCCGTAGGCCGTGCGGAATGACTGGTAGCCGACGCTCACGTCGACACTGCCCGGGGTGGTCGTGCCGTCGGTGCGGCGTATATCGAGCAGAATGCCCCGCACGCCGGCCTTATCGGTTGCGGCCCGGTCGTAGACGGACACCCTGACCTTGTTCGGCCCGGCAGCCAACTTCGCACCCGAGATCGGACGGACGGTCACCGGAAGGGTGCCCGCTCTCGCGGTGAGCAGGGCGGTGCCGGTCAGATCAAATTCCGCGGCACCGGCCGCCGGCCAGCTTGGCGCCGGTTGGGCGGAGGCGGGCTTGCCACCCCGGGGAGCAGTGGCCGGAGTGGACTTCACCTCCTTGACCGGCACGCTGGCGACCGGCTTGGCTGGCGGCTTCGACGCGGCCGTCGAGGTGGACGGTGGCCTCGGCGTGGCCGCCAGGACCGGCTGCGACATCGATAACAAGAGCGCTGTGGCGAGTACCGCCGCGACCACCGCCCGCAACCGGCCAGGCCGCCGTTCGTAGCACAGGTATTCAAGGATCTCGTGGTGGTTCACCAGGATCAGCCTCAGTTTCCGGATCAGGCGGTCGGGGCGGTGAGGCGCAGGCCGAGGCCAGGTCGCAGTACGGGAGCTCGGTACGCGTACTGGATAGCGGCGGTGCCGTCTTCGTTCTCTATGCCGATGGTGGCGCCACCACCCAGCTCGAGGAACGTGCCGTCGATGTCGTCGTAGGCGAACCGGTAACCGCCCGCCTCGTCAGCGATCAGCTGGAAGGACACCCGGGTGTTCGGGTCCTCGTAGGACGCCACGTTGCGCCACTCGACGACGAACTGCCGGTTCGGGGCAGTGCCGCGGGTCGCGGTCCGCACGCTGGCCAAGGAGTCGACCACCCAGTCGTGCCAGAACGGGTAGACCGCGTTGTTCGGCTCCGCTGGGCTGCGGGGCGATGGAATCGGCCAAGCGTCAGACGATGGCGTCCCCGGATCCGTGTAAGCAATCAAGCCGTTGGTGTCCACCCACATCGAGGTGTACGTCTTGCCGTAGTGGATGACCGGGAAAGGCAGGGTGACCTTGGTGATCGCTTCGTCGCCGGTCAGCGGCAGAACTGTGGTGTTGGCGGGATTCCACGCGACGGGTTCTTCGGTGACGGTGTAGCCGCTAAACGCAGGTGTGGCAGCGAGCCCGAAGTCGGTTACCGGCTCGGTGTTGGTGCCGACAGTAGCCCGGCCGGCCGAAGATCCGGTGCAAGTGCCGGTCTGTGTCGCGATGACTGCGTAGTCCCCGGCCGGCACGTTATTCAGGCGGTACGTGCCGTCGGCCGCAGTGGCGCCGGTGATGCCACCTGCGCTTACAGTGGCCCCGCTCACCGGGCTGCCCTGGCAGGTCACCGTGCCCTTGATGGCGCCGACGCCAGGCTGACTGGGCACGAACGTCACGCCCTGTCCGGTACCGAGCAGCGCCTCCTTAAACAGGTACTGGAAGCCGAGGGTGCCGCTCCCGTTTTCGATGCCGACGGTGGCGCTGTTGCCCCGTGCGATCGCATTCGTGGAAGGGATTGACCCGTATGCGAAGGAGATCCTCCCATCCTCCGAGAAGATGGCCTCGAAGGTGAGACGGATGTTCTTGTCGGCGTACAGGTAGACGTTGCGGAACTCCACTACCCACTTGCGGTTAGGTGCGGTGCCGGTCGTCGCCGTGGCGATGCTCGCAGCGGCATCCACGCCCAGGTCGTCCCAGAACGGGTAGACCGCGGCGTCCGGCAATCCCTCGGCGCCCGGCGTGGGCAACTCATTGTTCGCCGGACCGATCCAACCGAAGTACGTCGGGTCCTTGAACGCGATGACACCATTGGAGTTGATCCAGGCCGAGGTGTAGGTCGCGCCATACAACTTGATCGGGAACGGCGGGTTCTTCTGCCAGGTGGTTTCATCGCCGGTCCAGTCCTCGGTGACCGTGCCGGGGATGAACGTGGTTGCGCCGGAGGTGCACTTGTAGCCGAACTCGTCCCCGTCGGTCATCACCGATAGGTCCACGTCTGCCAGGCCGCCGGGTACATCGACGACGTTTCGGGCGTACCGCCCGGCGCACTGGCTGGTGCCGGTGGCCACCTGCACGGTGTACTCGCCAACCGGGACATCACCAAATGAGTAGTTGCCGTTCGCGTCGGTGGTCGTCGTCCGGCCGCTCGGGCTGAGGCTGACGGTCAGGCCCGCGGCGGGTCCGCCGGTCACCGCCACGGTCGCAGTGCCGCTGATGACGCCTGGCGTGTTCGGGGTAAAGGTGATCGTGCCGGCGGAGTCGATCGCGGCCTCATGGAAGGAGAACAAAGTGGCGACGGTGCCAGACAGGTTCTCGATGCCGATGGTCGCAGCGGCGCCCTGCTGAAGCTCGCTGCTCAGCGTGCCGTAATTGAAGGCGATCGTACCGGTGGTTTCGCTGAACACCGCCTCGAACGTGATCCGGTCGGGGCCGCTCGGGCGGAACTTGGCGTTGCGCCACTCGATGACAAACTTCCGGTTGGGCGCGGTGCCGATCGTGTCGGTGCGCACACTTGCCGAGGAGTCAATCTCTAGGTCGTCCCAGAATGGGGCGACCACGGCGTTCGGCGCGGCCAGCGTGGGCATCGTCGGGTTTGCCCAGGTGTCGGTGCCGAGTGCGCTATCGAAGGTAAGGAATCCGTTGGTGCTGACCGTGGCCGAACTGTAGGTCTGGCCGTGGAACGGGAAGCTGAACGGGAACGCGACCTTGGTCGTAACATCGTCGCCAGTCAGTGCCGCCACCACGTTGTTCGCCGCGGTGAAGGTGCCGGTCACCTGGGCGCAGGCATACCCCATGCCGCCGTAGTCGAGCGCCCGCTGCAGGTCCCTGACGGTGTTCGCGGTCAAGTCGACGATCGCTTGGGCCACCTGCGGGCAATTCTGGTTCTGGGCCGAGTAGACCGTGTAGGTGTCCGCAGTCAGCCCGTCGAACCGGTAGGCCCCGTCGGTCGCACTGGTAACCGTCAAACCAAGCGGATCGAGTGTCACCTTCGCGCCGGAGACTGCGGTACCGGTCATGCTCAGGACTTTGCCGGACAGCGAGTAGGTGGACGGGATGTCCATCTCGATCGGCGTCACGAACGTTACCGTCCTGCCGGTGACCAGCACGGCCTCGCTCGCCGAGTAGGTCAGGCCGTCCGCGCCGTTCGGTGCCTCGATCCCGACCACAGCCTTCGCACCGCGCTCGTTGTCGCTGTCTAGCCCGCTGTAGTTGAACGTCACCTTGCCGTCAGGGGTGAGCACTGCCTCGAAGGACAGCCGCTCACTTGCGGTGCCCTTGCGCAGCACGTTGCGCCATTCGACGACGAAGGAGGACGCGGTACTGGTGGAGTTGACGCTCGATGCGGAATCGACCACTAGGTCATCCCAGAACGGCGCGACCAGACCGTCTGGCATCGCCGTGCCGGGCAGCGACTTACCGTCGCCGGGCCGCGATCCGCCTGGGTCAGTGAAAGTGATCACACCATTGGTGTCCAGCCAAGCCGAGCGGTAGCTATGGCCGTAGAAGGGGAACGTGAATGGCAGGTTGACCGAGGTGACCGCGTCATCGCCGGCGAGCACGACGACATTAGCGCCCGCGACGAACGTCCCGGTGGCCTCGTCACAGGTGTAACCAAGGTCGTCAGTCGGGTCGGTGACGACCAAGTCTTGCCAGGCGTCGCCGTTCAGGGTAAGCGTGATGGTGAAACGCTTGCCGCATCGGCCACCGACCGTCGCCGTGACGGTCACCTGCCCGTTGGGCACGTCGGTGAACGTGTAGCTGCCGTCGGCGGCGGTCGTGGTGGTGCGCTGTCCCGGTGTGAGCGTCACGGTGGCGCCCGCCACCGGCAGGAAATCGATGTCGTCGAGCACCATGCCGCTGAGCGTGCCGCCGCCGGTCACCTCGATCTGGGCCGTACCGATCTGACTGAGCACGCCGTTGGCACCGACCGACCTGGCGTACACCATGGCGGTGCCGGCCGCAGTCGGGGTGATCGAGCCGTCAGCGGTCGCGCCGGCGACGGCTGGTGTCGCCGTCTTGTCAAGGATCGCCGAGGGCGAGCTGTACTTGTACGAGGTGACGTTGGTGTCGCCGCCGGCACTCATCCGCACCGTCGACGTTCTGCCGACCGCGGGTGCGGTCGAGTCCGGGAGCGTCACTGCCGGCGGCAAAGGCGCAGTAAGCAGTGCGAGGTCCGCCGTCGGCACAGCGAACGGGTAGACCGCGACATCGTCAAGCTGGCCGGTGAAGTAGCCGTCGGCGACGCCGTTTAGCTTGCGCCGGCCGATCGTCACGTCGTTGGTCGCGTTGAACCCGCCGATCAGCGTGGCGGTGGTGGTCTGCGCGACGCCGTTGACGAACAGGGTCAGCTTCTTCGTAGACGCGTCGAAAATGCCGGCGATGTGAGTCCACTTGCCGGCCGTCGGTGCCGCGTTGGAGAGTGCCTGAAACTGCGTCGCATTGGCGACATCGGAGCCAGCCATCGCGAAGCGCCATTTGTTGTCCGTTGGCGAGTAGCCGAGCGTGTACGCGGAGGCCTGCGACCCGTTAGCCGAGATTGCCGAGCGCTGGGCGGTACCGCCGGTGGCTGCGAGCTTCACCCAGGCGGCGACGGTAAAGGTGGAGTTGGTGGCGACGTTGGTGGTCACCTCGGTGTCCGGGTGCGGGAAGTGCACGGCACCGGTCTGGGACGCGTAATCCGTGGTGCCGTTGAGCGACAGCGCCTGACCGACGCCGGAGCGCCCGGCAACGCGGGTAGCGCTTCCGGCCAGGGTTTGCGAGTTGCCGTGGCTTGTACCGTCCAGGGCATCACCGCTCGCCTCGTCGAAGTCCCACGACGCCGCGGGCCCTGTTCCACCCCTGACCTTGAACTTGTAGACGGCCGGGGTGGCCGAGAATCGGCCGGACTTCTCCTTGCTCCATACCTGTAGCGTGTTGACGCCATCCTTCGTCGGGATCAGGTTGGGGATCTCGCCGGAGAAGTCGGGCTTCGCAGCCACTGTCGGCGCCGCGCTCGCCTGCACGCCCGAGTCGAGGGTATACGCGTACGCCACGATGTCGGATGGTCGGCTGGAGGGTGCGCCGATGGTGAAACTGCCGCCCAAGCCGACACCGCCAGCACCGGGTACCGACGGCCCGTCGGCCGGGTAACTGGTCGATGCGACCGAGGTTGGCGGGGCGGGCGGATTGAGGTCGGCGATGAACTCGCAGTTGCCGGACCAGTCGCTGTAGTCGGTACCGTCGTAGGTGCGCGACTTCCAGTAGTAGACGGTGTTGTCGGCGAGCTTGCCAGACGGGATCGGCTTGGAGACCGCGGACGGGTTGCCGGACGCCTGCGAGACTTTGTTGGTCTCATTGGCACTGCCACCTGCCGCCCACCAGTAGAAGTAGGTGGTCAGGTTTTGCTGGCTGGTGTCCGGGTCGGTTTGCTTGGCGGCGAGGATCGGAGAGGCTGTCAGCACGTACGGCCGGGATGCTCCAGTGGCGCAGGCCTTACCGTCGGACTTGCGCTCACCAGGGGCGCCGGGCTTTGTGTTGTACGTGATGGCTAGCTTTGGCGATGAGTGGTTAAACCGCTTCCACTGGTTCTTGGTACCCTCATCGATCGCCTTGAGACCGACGGTCATCGTGGTCGACGCATTTGAGTGCGCCACCATGGAGGTGACCGGGAATTCGTCACTGCCCGGGCCCGAGCAGCCGTGCACGGCGCCAACCTTGCGGTTGGCCGCAGTGGTGGCAGTGTACGAGCTGTACCAGGTCGGCTGATTGTTCCAGGTGGTCTTGTCGCTGATCGCGCCGGTGAGCCAGAGTTTCGCGTTCGACTTGGGGCTGCATGTCCAGGCGTGTCGCTGCTCGATGCGGAACTTCGCGTCGAGGATGTGCTTGCCCTTGACCTGCGAGATGTCCATCCGGAAGAGGGAGCGGATGATGTGGTCGCTGCATCCGGAGCAGTCTTCGGTGCGGCCCACCCCGGCGGAGCCGAAGTTCTTGCCGTCAGTCAGCGCGCTGGAATTCTTCCAGAATGAGCTTGACTTGTGCTTGCTCCATACCGAGGTCCAACTGCTACCGGAGACGCTGCCGCTCCAGGCCGGGTCGATGTGGATCGGTAGCTCGGCATCGGGGTCGGTGAGCAAACCCTGGTCCGGCACGATGGTCAGGTCCGACCTACCCAGTGACACCTTCATCGGAGCACGCCGTGCGCGCTCCTTGACGGCCTTCCGCTCGGGTGCGTCCTTCTTGCGCGGGGCGTCAGTACCGACTTTGGTCTGCGGTGCCTCAGGGGCCGACTTGGCAGCTTCTCCGTCGATCGACGAGTCCCACATGAACGGCGTCGGCGATGTGAAGACCGCCTTGCCCTTACCGTCGCGTGCACTGAGCGCGCCGGTCGCGTCCGCCTCGACCTTCACACCCTTGGTCGCGAGGCCGAACGTGAGCGAGGCAAGCTTTGGGTTGCGAGTGGCTTGCCGGGTACGGACGACAAGCTCCTCCGTGAAACCGACGCTCTGTGCCACGACCTTGAGGTCAACGCCGGGGTACACGTCGCGGTAGGTCGCCGTGTCGCCGGCCAACACCGGCTTGGGCAGCGTGCCCGGGAACGAGACGGCGAGTTCCTTGGCGCCGTCCCGCAGAATCGCGAGCGGGCCGGTACCGCCGGCCGAGAAGGAGATCGGCAGCGCCGAAGCGCGCGGCGCGATGCCGGCGGCGGTGGCCTTGAGGCTGGTGTCAACCGGCACCCAGCTGCTGCCTTTGCGCACGCGCACCGGCTCGACGCCGATCTCGACAGTCTGCGAGCCGTCGCTGTTCGCCCAGGTCTGCGACACCTCGGTGCGTTCGGCGAGAATCTCCACCGGCTTGCCGCAGGTCGTGGCTTCGCGGTGGGCAGCAGCTTCATCGAGAGCCTCGGAGCGGCAAGCGGGCTGCGGGGCTACGGCAGCGACTCCCGGTGCGGGCACGAACGTCGCGCCGCTGACCACCAGAACGCTGACAAGGAAGAGCCTACTTCTGGTTGGCAGCCTGGAACCTCGACGTCGTCGCATGCTGTTCCCCCCGAGACACGATCGAATCTGAACGGAGCCTAGGGAGGCCTGAACCGTAGATCAACGAATGTGAGTTAGTCGATGGTTACTCGCCTTTGAGCGTCCGATGTGGAAGGTTGAGGGGTTCGACCGGCGTAGTACGGCAGCCGCCATTCGCGATCTGCGGTCGACCTGGTGTTTCTGGTGGTCTTTACGAGTTCGCTGCCTGGAGGATGGTGGTAAGACCGCCGCAACAGCACCACCGCCCGAGTTGGCCTTCTACCGTTGCTGGGCCCCACGCCCAGCAACACTCGCCCAACTCGTCCGAGTCGCCGGCATTCGGCGGACCGTCGAAGAGAGCTTCCAGGCCGCCAAGAGCCAGGTCGGCCTGGACCAGCACCAGGTCCGCCGCTGGGACTCCTGGCACCGCTTCACCACCCCTGGCCCTGGCAGCCCTCGCCGTCCTGGCGATCTGCGCCGCCGACGCCGCGACCCACGAGACCGACGCCCCCACCGACAGCGGCTTGATCAGGCTGACCGTCAACGAGATCCGCCGTCTGATCAACACCTGCATCATCGCCCGAACAGCGACCTCACCCACCGTTACCACTGGTCACAGTGGCGACGACATCACCATGCCCGAGCCCGACGATCCCACTACACGCGCCGCTCAACCTCGATCACGAGCGGCGGCTGCCGTGCTAGCTGGTCCGCAGCGGTCAGGTAAGCCTCCGACCGAGTACCGCAGCAAACCTCGTCACGGCTTCGGCCTACGGATAGCAGCAACTTGCCGGCTCCAGTTGCTGACCGCGACGACCTTCACGACGTCGCCAGTCTTGGGCGCTTGAATGAGGTACTGCCGTCCGCTCCGATCAACACCGATGTACATCCCGACATGGCCGGGGCGAGACATCGTGCCGTCCGAGCCGGGAATGAAGACCAGATCCCCGGGTTGCATCGCTGACAGGGAGGGGATAGCAACACCGGTGTGCACCTGGTCGGCGGTGACCCGAGGGATTCGCAGACCGCCTGCCGCCCAGGAGGCCATTACCAGGCCCGAGCAGTCGTAGCTGTCCGGCCCTTCGGCACTCCAGACGTAGGGCTTGCCGAGCTGGCCCAGGGCGAAGGTGACGACTGCCCGCAGCTGCGGGTCAGACGGCAGTAGGTAGCCGTCGGGTAGGCCAGCGTCGTCCAGGGGCGGCAGTCCGTCCCCGCCGTCGCTGGTGCAGACGATGTTCAACCGGTCGCTGATTAGAGCGACCAGCTGCTGGGCCTCCGGCTGCCACTTCGCGTAAGCGTCGGGGAATGCCGACCGCTGGACGGCTTGCGCGGCCTGGGTTAGCGGCATGGTCTGCCAGCCCTCGACCTTAACGAGGCGCTCGTAGAACTTCCCAGTGGCGTAGCGCGGGGCAAGGATCTGTTCGGGGGTGCCCCAGCCTTGGCTGGGTCGCTGCTGGAACAGCCCGAGCGAGTCGTGGTCGTTGTCCGCGCCGAGGTGGCCCAGGTTGCGCAGGGTGGACTCCTGCATGGCGGTGGCCACCGCGATTTCCCAGCCGTAGCGCGGCACGTGCAGCTCGGCGCCGACGGAGACGATG
The DNA here is from genome assembly GCF_040649315.1 of Micromonospora sp. NPDC049004. Lineage (NCBI taxonomy): Bacteria > Bacillati > Actinomycetota > Actinomycetes > Micromonosporales > Micromonosporaceae > Micromonospora > Micromonospora sp. NPDC049004. The sequence goes on along the minus strand of NZ_JBEZFG010000001.1, from coordinate 67,932 downwards.
ATGGCCGCGTTGCCGACCTGCTCGGAGGTCCAGGAGCCCTGACCAGCCCAGCCGTTCGGTGCGGCTGTGGCACCGGGCGAGGCGCTGGGCGGGTTGATGGTGCAGCCCATCGCCGGACTCGCTCCAAGCATCGCGAGGGCGACGAACACGATCAGCGCAAGCGGCGCCAGGACCACGACAGCGAGTCCGCCGGCGAGGATTGGCCACCGCCGGGTCACCGCAGGCCAGCCTGGCGGATCTCGTACCCGATGACCCGCCAGGCGGATCCGTTCGGACCGCCGCGGCGCAGGGCGCAGTCGACCAGGCTGCGCTCGGTCCAGCCGCGCCAGCCGTCCTCACCGAGAGGTGTCGCGGTCACTCGGACCGCGCGGTGGCCGGCGATCGCCGTATCGGCCGGCTGCAATGCGTCGAGGAAGGGCTCAACGACGGCGTCGACGAACGCCCGGTGTTGGGCCCAGGTTGCCCAGCGGCCGTCCCGCCTCGCGGCAGGGTTCTGTCCGGCCAGCGTGCCGTTGGCGTAGCGGATCGCGCGCTGGTAGGCGTCGTCCGGTCCGGTGTCCCGCCGGGTGTCGGTGCTGTAGAGAGCCGCGGTGAACCGGCTGCACACCTCGCCGGGTTCGGCGTACGCGAAGCCGGGCTGCGTTGGCGGTGACCCCGGAGCAGCGACCTCAGCCGAACTGAGGGCGGTTGTGGTCGGCCTGGTTGGCGCTGACTGTCCGGCGATGGCGCAACCGGCAACGGCCAACGTCAGGGCAGCTGCCGCTGCTGCTCGAGATCGCTCGTCCATGGGCACGACGGTGGCGAGATGCAAAGGCCGTTACCGCTCCCAGTGGCCGCTGTTAGCGGCGGTAGCGGTGGCGGCAATTCCAGCGTCAACGCTGCCGTCAGCCCTACCCGGCGAAGGTCCAGGGCAGATGCCCAACCGAGGGCATCGTGACCTTCGGGAGACTGCCGTGTTGGCTCACTACCTCGCTGGGGCTGCGCTCGATGCTCTGGCCGCCGCCCCTACTCCCCCGCCGGCCGCCCCACCTGGCCTGGAAGCCACAGGAAACCTCTTTATCGGCTGGATGAAGTGGATCCTCATCGTCGCCGGCGTCGGCGGCCTGCTCGTCTGCGGAATCATGATGGCCGTCGGGCGCCGCAACCGATCAGCCTTCGCAGCCGACGGGGCGGCTGGGATCCCTTGGGTGCTGGCCGGACTCACGTGCGGCGCGGTCGCGGCCGTGGTCGTCGGCGCAGTCCTGCCGGGCTGAGTCATGACTTACGACGTCATCACTCACGCCCGCCGCACCACGCGCCGCCGGGTCACCGCTCTTTGTTTGGTCGCTGCGACGGTGTTCGGCGCTGCTGCCGTGGCGCTGGTATTCGGCGCTGGCCCTGATCGTCCTTCGACCCCATCGTTGGGACCGGTACTGGTCCAGCCCGAGACGACCGTCGACAGCGGGGCCGTCCTGCCCGATGACTTGGACTGGGCCGACATCGCGGGAGTCTCGGTGCCCGTTTCGAAACAGTCCGGTCCTCTGTTCGCCGGCGAGGGGCAGGCTCGCGGTTTCGCACATAACCCTGGCGGCGCGGTGCTGGCCGCCGTACATATCGTCGTACGCGTCACCCCGCAGGTCGGCCCCGCCGTTTTCGACCCCACGCTCCGGGCCCAGGTCGTCGGAGCCGACGCGGCCGCAATGCGGGACCAGGTCGAGCGGGCGTACGAGGAGCTGCGCGGGCAGGCCGGCGTGGCGGACGGGCAGCCCGTCGGCCGTCTGAACGCCACGCTGCTCGGCTACCGGATCCTCAGCTACACCGACGACCAGGTCGTCCTGCGCCTGCTGACCGAGGCTCCGGACGGCTCCGGCAGTTCGCTGATGGTGAGCACCGAGGTGGGCGTGCGCTGGACGGGTTCGGACTGGGCGCTGCTGGCACCCGCCGGCGGGACGTTCGACGAAGCCGTGACCATCGTCTTGGATCCCTACGCCGCTATGTTCCTTCCCTTCAACGCAGGCGGGTGACCGCATGCCTCTCTGCAACCCCTTCATGCCCGCGACCTGCACCAACGTCATCGTCGGTGGAATCAATACCGGCGTCGAGGCGCGCGACTCGATGGTCAACACGATCCTCGACGGACTTGCCACGGCGGTGAAAGAAGCCATCCAGTGGGTCGCCGGCCTGCTGACGAGCTGGACGCTCATTCCGTCGAACAACCTGTGCCCGACCAGTGGTTCCGACCCGGGGCGGTGGGCCACCGACTGGGTGGCCCAGTGCAACGGGGCCGCTGGGCCGGCGCAGCAGCTGCGTGGGTTCATGCTGCCGATCACGATCCTGGTCCTGGTCGCCGGATTGGTGTGGCAGGGCATCACCATCGTCGTCAGTCGCAAAGGTGCACCGCTTATGCAGGCGGTACGGGGAGTGTGGAACACCGCCCTCTGGGGCAGCGTCGGCGTCGCCGGCACGCACCTGCTCCTCAAGACCGGGGACAGCTACTCCATGTGGCTGCTGAACGAAGCGATCTTTAAGGAGTCCAACGAGGCACCCAATGAGGCGATGAGCGCCGCGCTCGGCGCGTTACTGCTTCCCGGCGCCGAGGTGGCCCCGTTCGTGATGATCCTGGTCGGCGTCGTCGTCATCCTCGCCGCGGTGGTGCAGACGATCCTGATGGTCTTCCGCGAAGGAGCCGTGGTCATCCTGGCTGGCCTGCTTCAGCTCGCCGCGGCCGGTTCCATCACCCGAGGTACGAGTCAGTGGCTGCACAAGACCCTCGGCTGGTCGCTCGCGCTCGCGCTGTACAAACCGGCGGCGGTGTCGGTGTACGCCACCTCATTCGTGATGATGCGCGGCAACGGACGGGACTGGCTGATGGGCCTCGGCATGCTGGCCCTGTCGGTGATCGCCCTACCGGCGCTGATGAAATTCTTCACGGTGTTCACCGGCGGCGTCGCCTCCGGAGGCGGAAGCCTCGGCATGGCGGGCGCTGGCGCAGCCGCAGGCCTGCACGCCGCGTCCTCGGTACGCGGAGCGGTCGGCGGTCACAGTGCCGGCGATCACGCCCGCTACATGGACTCGCGGGGACCTGGTAACGGCGGCGGTAACGGGCCCACCGGTGCCATGCCAACTCCGTCCGGGCTCTCGCCCACGAACGGATCCGGCGGGGGAACGACCAATAATGCGCCGACGGTGGTCGCTGGTAGCGCCACCGCCGGCGGCACCCCGGGCCCGGTAACACCCACGACGACAGTGCGCGCCGGTTCTGGCGCTACCGCGTCCGCCGGTGGTAGCGCCGCGGCCTCGGGTGGCGCCGCGGCTGGGGGCGGCACGACTGCGGCCGGGATGGCGGGAGCCGCGACCGGGCCGGCCGCGCCGGTAGTCATCGGCACCGTCCTGGCCGCGCAGGCCGGGGCCACGGCAGCGAAGGCGGGCGCGACCACGGCCGACTCCGCGATGCGGAACGGGAATACGCCGTCGTGAGCAGCGACCAGGCGCAAGTCCGTACCTACGGGGGTTGGCGGCGGGCGCGGGGCATGGGCTTGTTCGGTCTCGGGCCTACGCAGACCTTCGTCGTCCTCGCGGCGATCACCGTGCTGATCGTCTCCGGTTCGATGGCGCTGCAAGCACTGGCCGTTGCTGCCGGTCCCTGTGTGCTGCTCGTGGTCCTGCTGGTCCTGCGCTGGGACGGGGTGCCGCTGTCTGCCGGAATCGCACAGCGTGTGCGATGGCTGATCGGCACCAGCCGCGGCTACACCTCGTACCGCTCGGGGGTGATGGTGGCTGGCGAGCACGCCTGGCAACTGCCGGGCGTGCTCGCACCGACCACCCTGCTGACGGTTGAGGACGAGGGGGCGGGCGGGTACGGCGTGGTCTACAACCGCCGGTTGGGCACCATGACGGTGACGCTGCGCTGCGCGGCCACGTCGACCTGGTTGGCCGACGCCGACGCGAGCGCGGCGTGGGTGGCCAACTGGGGTGGCTGGTTGGCGAACCTGGGCTACCTGCCAATCGTCGACCACGTCACCGTCACCATCGACACGGCGCCGGATCCCGGCTCCCGGTTGGCCGACCACGTCAGCCGTCGGATCGTGCCGCACGGGCCGGCGTCCGCGCGGCGGGTGCTGCAACGGCTGGTGGAGGTGTCTCCGGCGGCCGCTGCGGACGTCGAAACCCGAGTGTCGGTGACCTTCAAGCCCGGCGCCTCCCCCAGCAGACCCAAGGACCTCGACGAAGCGCTGGAAGAGATCAGCCGGACCTTGCCAGGTCTGGAGGACTCCCTGGGCAGCTGCGGACTCACCGTCCTCGGCCGGGCCACTGCGGAGTCCATCTCGGCCATCGTGCGGACCGCCTTCGACCCGGCCAGCCGCGGTGACGTGGCCCGGCTGGCGGCGACTCCGGGCCTGGATCTGACCCGATGGTTGGACTGGGACACCGCCGGGCCTGTCATGGCCGAGGAGCACCTCGATCGGTACGTGCACGACTCCGGCACATCCGTGTCATGGGCATGGCATGAGGCACCTCGCCAGCACGTGCACGCAGACGTCCTCGCACGGCTGCTTGCTCCGGGCCCGTACCCGAAGCGGGTATCGCTGCTGTACCGGCCGTTTCCCGCCGGGGACGCCGCGCGCATTGTCGAAAGCGAGGTCAACGCAGCGGCGTTCCGGGCGGCCTACAACCGGGCGCAGAAACGCGACGAGTCCGCCCGCGACCACGCCGACCGGGAACGGGCCCTCCAGACCGCGCGTGAGGAGGCGACCGGATCCGGGGTGGGCCTGATGTCGCTGTTCGTCACCACCACCGTCGTATCCGTCGACGACCTGGGCCGCGCCATCGCCGACGTCGAATCCCGCGCCGACGTAGCCAAGATCCGACTCCGGCAGCTGCGCGCCAGCCAGGCCGCCGGCTTCGCCACCACCATGCCCTGCGGCGTATGTCCGCCGCAGCTGGCCCGCCACTGGCCCCGCTGAGCTCAAGATCAGGAGATACCGATGAAGAGCAACGCCGCAGACGCGGCCATGCCGGCGCCAGCATGGGGTGTACGGAGACCCGGCGCCGGCCGAGCCAGCCACATCTCCCCCGGCATGGAGTACCAGGGCACCACGGTCCAGCTCTGCGGGCTCTTCCCTTTCGTCGCCGGATCCGGAGCACCCACCATCGGCGTACCCATCGGGCGGCACATGCTCTGGGGCGAGGTCGTCTGCCTCGACCCCCTCGAATGGCTCCGCGAAGGCCTCATCACCAACCCCGGCGTATTCGTCCTCGGTCAACCCGGCGTCGGCAAGTCCACCGTGGTCAAACGGCTGATCACCGGCATGACCGGGTTCGGCACCAGCGCCCTGATCCTCGGCGACACCAAACCTGACTACACCCGACTCGTTGAACACCTCGGCGGGCAGGTCATCCGGGTTGGACGCGGCCTGGATCGGCTCAACCCGCTGGATTCCGGCCCCCTCGGTAGTGCGCTGGCTCGAATGGGGAACGCCGAGGCCCGGCAACTGCGCCTCGAGATTCGTGGACGGCGCATGTCGCTGCTGCTGGCGCTGTGCGCCCTGGTCCGCGGACACGCACTGAACAACACCGAGGAGATCATCCTCGGGCGGGCGATCGACGTACTCGCCGAACGGCTTGACCGCGACCCGACGGTGCCCGACGTGCTGAGCCTGGTCGAAGCCGGCGCCGACGAGCTGCTCACCGCGGCCCGTGCCCGGACCGACGGCGAGTACCGCCGCCAGGTCGACCAGCTGGTACCTACCCTGGCGCTGCTGTGCGAGGGCAGTCTGCGCGGGGTTTTCGATGGCCCGACGACCAAACCGCTGGACCTGGACGCCCCGGCCGTCAGCGTCGACATCTCCCAGGTCGCCGCTGCCGGGGACCAGTTGGTGGCCGCCGCGATGCTATGCACCTGGGCGTACGGCTTCAGCATGGTCGATGCCGCCTCCGTCCTAGCCGACCAGGGCCTGGCCCCACGCCGGCAGTACCTGGGCGTGATGGACGAACTGTGGCGGGCCCTACGCGGCGCTTCGGGACTGGTCGAGCACGCCGACGCGCTCACTCGCCTCAATAGGCAGCGGGGAATGGCCAGCGTGATGGTGACTCATTCCCTCGCCGACCTTGACGCCCTGCCCACCCCGGAAGACCGGGCCAAGGCACAGGGCTTCATCGAACGGTCCGCCATCAAAATCCTCGCCGGGCTGCCACCCCGCGAACTGAACCGGGTCAACGAGGTCATCAAGCTGTCAGGGCCCGAGCGGGAACTGGTCGCGTCCTGGGCCGCACCGGAAGCATGGTTCGCCGGCTCTGTGCATCCCGGCCGAGGCAAGTACCTAATCAAGACCGGTGAACGCAACGGACTGCCGGTGTCGCTGACCCTGGTGGGCGACGAGTGGGAGCTCTACGACACCGACGCCGCGATCCGGCAGGTGCAGCCATGAGCACCAGGCCTATCGAACCGCGCGGCACTGCGGGCGGCCCGCTTACCCCATTCCTGATGCTCGGGCTCGCGTGGGCGGCGATCGCCCTGATGTGGCTGTCCTGGCTGGCCGGGCGAATCGCCGCCGCCGTGACCAAGCAACCCGCCACCGGGCCCGGCTTCGGGTCTTCGTACCTGGAGCACCTGCTGCGTACCGAATGGTCAGCGTTGTGGCCCGGGGTGTCCCCCACAGTTGTCGGTCTGGTCTACGCGGTGCTGCTGCTGGTGCTGGTCGGCCTGGTCACCCTCGCGGCGGTGTGGTGGCAGGGGCGTAAGCCCGACGCCGAGGACCCGTTGCCGGCGCTGGCCGGGCCGGCTGAGGTGCGGGCGATGACGCTGCCTGCGGTGGCTACCAGGGCTCGCCGCCTGCGACCCGGTCTGGCGGACGGGCCGGTCAAGGAGATCTCCGCTGAGTCCGCTGGGATCGTTCTCGGTGCGCACCGGCGGCGAGGCCGCTCAGCTCCCCGGCTCTACTCCTCCTGGGAGGACGTCGTGCTGGCGGTGATGGCCCCTCGCGCCGGTAAGACCACCGCGCTGGCCGTGCAGTCGATCATCAACGCGCCGGGGGCGGCGCTGGCCACCAGTAATAAGCCCGACCTGTGGGTCACGACGGCGGCCGCCCGAGCTCAGCACGGCACCGTGTGGGTATTCGACCCGCAGTCCATCGCCCACGTGCCGCAGGCCTGGTGGTGGAACCCGCTCGCCGCGGTGGAGGACGTCGAGGACGCCCACCGGCTGGCCAACCACTTCGTCCAGCAGGTCCGCAACTCGCAGGGCAGTGACGACTTCTGGATCCAAGGTGCGTTGGACCTGCTCACTTCGCTGATCCTGGCCGCTGCGTTGGAGGGCCGCACGCTGACTTCGGTGCAGGCGTGGCTGTCGGACTCCACATCACGGGAGCCGGCGACGATCCTCAAGGGTCACGGGTTCGGCGCCTCCGCGCGGGCGATGTCCGGCCGCCAGGCCGGCGCCCCCGAAACCCGCGAGGGGCTCTACGAAACCGCCCGGACCGCTGCGGCATGCCTGGCCAACCCGACCATCATGGCCTGGGTCACTCCATCGGAACTACCGCTGCTAGCACTGGACGTCGAAACGTTCGTCGAGAGCTCGGACACGCTGTACCTGCTGTCCAAGGACGGTGCCGGAGCGGCCGCACCGCTCGTCGCCGGCCTCACCGACCAGGTACTACGCGCCGCGGTGACGCTTGCCGAGGCGCACGGCGGCCGGCTCGACCCGCCGCTGGTCGCCTGCCTGGACGAAGCTGCGAACATCTGCAAGATCGCCGACCTGCCGGAGCTGTACAGCCACTTCGGCAGCCGAGGCATCATCCCGCTGACCATCCTGCAGTCCTACCGCCAGGGCACCCGCGTCTGGGGCGAGCAGGGCATGGACGCGCTCTGGTCAGCGGCAACCGTCAAACTGGTGGGTGCCGGCATCGACGACGCTCGCTTCGCCGAAGACCTGTCCCGACTCGTCGGCGAGCACGACGTCACTGTCGCCTCCCGCACCCATGACGGCAAGGGCCATACCTCGTACCAGACCTCGGTACGCCGGCAGCGCATCCTCGACCCGGCGCAGATCCGGGCGCTGCCGAAGGGCTCGGCGCTGCTGTTCGCCACCGGCATGAAGGTGGCAATGCTCAACCTGCTGCCCTGGTACGACGAGCCGAACGCCGAACGACTGACCGCGGCCATAGCCGCGTCCACCGCTGAGATGACCCACCAGGCGCAACGTACCCGGGCCGCTCGCCGGGACCGGATGGCGCAGCGCTCCTGGCGGGGACGGGCCGGCTGAAGCTAGCTTGGAATCGGAGGTAAGCGATGGGCGCACCTCGACTCAGTCAATCCACATCCCCGGTACGCGGCGCCGGGCTTGAGCCCGCACGGCTGCTGGCGGCCGTCGAAGCTGCCGTGACTTATTACCGTGCCCAGCTCGAATACGCCGCCGGCCCCCGCACCTATCTCGCCCAACGCGGCCTCGGTGTCATCGTGCAGCGAGAGTGGCCGTGGCGGGTTGGGTATGCCCCACCCAGCTGGAGTTCGCTGACCGGCCATTTGCGCGCCGCCGGCTTCACCCCGAAGGAGTTGGTTGGCGCTGGCTTGTCGACCCGCACCCAGACGGACCCGAATCGGCTCATCGACGTGTTCCGGGACCGGGTCATGTTCCCGGTACGCGACTCGGCCGGACACACCGTGGCATTCCTCGGCCGCTCCGGTCCCCATGCCGGAAGGGACGTACCGAAGTACCTCAACAACCCCCAGACCGCAATCTACAACAAGAGACAGCTGCTGTTCGGCCTCGCCGAGCAGCAGGACCGTATCACCGCACAATGGACCCCGGTTCTCGTCGAAGGGCCTGCCGACGTTCTAGCAGTGTGGCTGTCCTACTCCCACTCTCGCCGGGCCGGATCGGTGGCCCTCGCACCGTGCGGCACCGGCCTGACCGACACCCAGGCCACAATCCTGCGGGAGCTGCCCGGCGCCCCGCAGGGCCTGGTCGCGGCGTTCGACTCGGACCCAGCAGGCCGTGCGGCCGTGGACCGGGCGTGGCACCTGCTCCGAGAGCCGCGATATCCCGGCCCGCTAATGGCGGCCGAGTTCAGCGTCGACGCCGACCCAGCCGATCTGCTGCGCCGGCCGCACGGCAGAGCTCAACTGCGAGCGGCCCTGCAGCGACAGGCACAGCCCATGCTCGACACGGTGGTCGACCACCGCCTCGCCCGGCTCGTCGAACGGCATCCCGGACTGTTGGAGGACATCGACGGCAGGTGCGCTGCCGTGCGTGTTCTGGTGCCACTGCTGTTCGAGGCGACAAGCCCGGATGAGGCGATCCGGGTCGGCCGGCACATCGTGGCCCACACCGGGGCCGGGGTTGACACCGTCGCGATCGCCGCGCTTACGCACCTTGAAGGCACGCTACACACTCTAATGAGTCATTTTTATCGTGACGGTGCAGGTCACGGGCAGTTTAGAGGGTCGATGTCCACGTAGGACGAGGCTTCCGGTAAGACAGCAATCGACCAAGATCAGATGCCTCAACCGGGAGCCTCGCTGTGCTGTCTTACCCTGCCGCGATTCCGTTGTCCAGCCGCAGCCTGCACCACCTCGCCGGTCTCATCCGAGCCCGCCGTGGTCAGCGGCGATCCCGATGGCGGCGCCTCGACCCGGGCCGACAGGCCCTGCTCGCCCTGGCACATCTGCGTAACGGCGACACCTTGACCCGCCTGGCCACCGGGTTCGAAATCAGTGTCACGACGGCCTGGCGATACGTCCGCGAGGCCATCGATCTGCTCGCCGCGACCGCCGACGACCTGGACACCGCTATGAACAGGATCCGGCTGCTCACCTACGCGATCCTCGACGGCACCCTGATTCCGATCGACCGAGTCGCCGACCAGAAGCCTTACTACTCCGGCAAACACCGCCGTCACGGCGTGAACGTGCAGGTCATCGCCGATCCGGCAGGCCGGCTCATCTGGGCCTCGGCCGCGTTGCCCGGCTCGATCCACGACCTGACCGCGGCCCGCACTCACCACCTCATCGTTGCGCTGAGCAGGGCAAAGGTGATGACGTTCGCCGACAAGGCGTACCAGGGCGCCCACGGCAGTATCCGGACGCCGTTCAAACGCCGCCGCTACCGGCCGAAGCTGTCCGCCTGGCAGAAGAAGGTCAATCGAGCTCACGCCCGCATTCGCGCTATCGGCGAGCGCGCCAACGCCACCCTCAAGACCTGGAAAGTCCTGACCAGACTGCGCTGCAGCCCACACCGGGCGACCCCGATCGTGCAGGCCATCCTCGTCCTACACCACGTCGAGAACCCGACCTACGCAGGATGAAAAGGCTCGCTGTTGATCTGAATCCTCAGGACCGATCGACGTCTTGCAGAAAGCCGTTGACGGTGGCGAGGAAACGGTCCGGCTCCTCGACGAACGGCATGTGGCTTGAGTCCTCGAACAGCGCCAGCCGCGAGTCGGACAGCCGTGCGTCGAGGTCGCGGGCAACGTCGGGCGGGATCAGATCGTAGGCTCCGGTGACGACCAGGGCCGGGACCTTAATCTCGCTGAGACGGGGCGTGACGTCCCATCCCCGCAGGTTTCCCACCAGTTCGAAGGGACTGGGGCCATTCATCGCGGCGAACACCTCGGGGTGCGCTTGGCGGGCGGCCGCGGTCCGCAGGAAACCGGCCGGCGGGGGCTGGACCCGGCAGACGTGCTCGGCCATGAACGCCTCCATGAACCGCTGCCCCTGTTCGGTGCTCAGGTCGGGGCCGGCGTCACCGCCGACGGGCCCGGCCAGCGAGGGCTTGGTGTTGCACAGTACGAGTGACCGTAGCCCGAAGGGGTGGGTCAGTGCGTGTTCCATGGCGAGCATCCCGCCCCAGGAGTGCCCGATCAGGTGGTACCCGTCACCGAACCCCACCTGCTCGACGAGCAGCCGGAGTTCGTCGACGAACAGCGCGACGGTCCAGAAGTCGGCGGGCGCGTCGGGGCGCAGCGACGACCGTCCGTTGCCGACCTGGTCGTACAGGAGGACCCGGCGGCCGGAACGGGATAGTTCGCCGATCGATTCCACCTCGTCGTGGGTCGCGCCAGGTCCGCCGTGGCAGACGATTACCGGCGTTTGCGGGTCGTTCACGTCGCCGACGGTCTGATACCAAGTTTCGAGCCCTTGCCAGGACATGACGCCCTCGTGGATCCTGATCATGGATTCGGAGCGTACGGTCGACTTTCTTTGTTGTGAAAGACTTAAAATGCAGTAACTTATGCGCGGTGCACATTAATCTCACGTTGGCGCAGCTGCAGCTCGTGGTGGCGGTGGCCGATTTTGGCTCCTTCACCGACGCCGCCGAACGGGCATTGATCAGCCAGCCCGCGTTGAGCCGGGCGGTCAAGGACGTCGAGCGTGTCCTCGGCGTCCGCTTGTTCGACCGAACCACCCGCTCAGTCGCCCTCACTGCGGACGGCCGCGAGTTCGTCCCGGTGGCGCGGGAGATCATCGCCGGCGCCGAGAACGGGCTGGCCCGGTTCCAGGCCTACCGCGACGGTCACCACGGCGCGGTCACCGTGGCCGCTCTGCCGGCGCTCGCGGCCTGCGTGCTGCCGTTCACCTGCCGCCGCCTGGCAGAGCAGCGCCCGCACATCCGGGTCCGTGTGATCGAGGCGGACGCCGCGCAGGTGCTCGGCCACATCCGCTCCGGCCGGGCCGACATCGCGGTCACCGAGGCGCCGGAATCTGCCGCCGACCTGCATATCCAGCCGATCGGCGACGACCGCACCGTCGCCGTAGCTCCGACTGGCCATCCGCTGACCGCCACGGCGACCATCTCCTGGCAGGAGTGGGCCCGTCACCCCGCCGTCGCGTACCGCGGCGGCCCGGACCTACCGGTCGGCATGAATCCCCAGGTCGCCTTCGAGGCCGACACCGCGGCGACCGTCGTGGCCATGGTCGCCGCAGGACTGGGAGTGGCGGCAATGCCGCTCAGCGCGCTCCCACTCACCGACCAGAAATCGATCACCGTCATCCCGTTGACCGACCCGCTCGTGTCCAAGCCCCTCGCGGTCGTCAGGCGTACCGTCCCAGCGATCACGCCGAGCGCCGAGGCCTTGCTGGAAATCCTGCGAACCGTGCGGTTCGACCCGCTGAACAGGCGAGCGCCGGAACTCGGCAGCGCGCCGAAGCGGTTCCAGCACCACGACGAGTCCATGGTCACTGTAGATCAGACGTAACGGACGAAGGAATTCGCCATACGGTCGTGCAGGGTGTGCTAACCGTCGCCGACACCGGCCCCGCAGCGCACGTGACCTGCAACTTCACGATGAAAATGGCCCAATGCACCAATCAGAGCTGCTGCGGAACTCAGGTAAAGCTTAGAAGCGCAGTCGTCATCAATCGGGGATAACCGAACGTTGCGGAGTATTCGCACCGGCAGACGTGCTTTCTTGAGAGTCGTGCGTCTCTCGGAGCAGTGGCCGACGCGCGTGGGGAATTGCCGGATGCTGTGCTAGGCGGAACACATGGACACCCACGTCCCCTACCACGCAAAGCTTACGGTCGGGACCACACCAGACGACATCCACGATAGGACCAGCCACCTGCATTGAAGCGATGTTCGTGAAATCACCCCAAGTCCATACCCGCACGGAGGCGTCGTCGCCGCCGGTAAGCAAGTAGGAACCATCGTGGCTGATCGCACAGGCCCGAACAGCGCTCGTGTGGGCGCGAACTGTGGCGGTCAGGACTCCACTAGGAAACGACCATATATGAAGCTGGCCGTCGGCGCCCCCGGTGACCAACTGTCCGCCGGACGGCGTGATCGCGCAGCAGTGAATCGGACCGCGGTGATAGCTCGACAGCTTGAAGGGTTCGGGCGCACCTGCTACTCGGCCGACTTGCACGATCGAATCCCAGTCGACAGACACGAGCCATAGGCCGTCGGGGCTGAACGCGCAGTCTGCCACCCAGTTATCGTGACCGCTGAAGACTTGGGTGACAGTGCCTTCCGGCCACGCCCACACGGTCACGGTGCCATTTTGAGCCCCAGCCACGATTTGACGGCCATCAGAAGAGAACCGACAGCGCTCGATCCTACTCTCGGTTTGCGGCACGAGCACGAACTGGGTTCCGGTCGCCACCTCCCATACGGTGAGCCGTCCGGCTGAGTCTGCTGTGACCGCATAGGCGCCGTCGGGGCTCAGGTCTGCCGTCATAATCGCGGCGCCTCGGCCGAGGGTGCGGTGGGTGCGCTGCTCAACCGACCACAGTTGCAGTTCGCCGCCCCGAGTGCCAGTCAGCAGCAAGTCGCCGCTCGATGTCGATGCACAGGAGGTGGTGCGTGCCCGGGCAGCCGGTTCCGGTAGATCGGTTGCTGGGAAGCTTGTGTCCCAAAGCCGTGCTGACTTGTCCCAACCCGCCGACAGGAGCCACCGTCCGTCGTTACTAAATTTGCAATCCGTGACGTACCAGCTATGGCCATAAAGTACGGTCCGCGCGGTACGCCGGCTGGCATCCCAGACTCGGATGGTGCGGTCATCGCCGCCGCTGACGACAAGGTCGCCGGATGGTGAGATTGCGACGGCGTTAACCCGCCCGCGGTGGCCAGGCAACTCAGCGAAAACGCGAGGCGTGGATACATTCCACACCCGGACCATCTCGTCCTCCCCTGAAGTGACAAACCAAGAGCCGTCCGGAGCGACAGCACACGAGGTCGTCATGCCAAGATGTCCGGTCCAGGCTTCAATCTCCGCACCGGTTGCCGTGGCCCAACGCCGGAGTTGCCCGTCCGCGCCGGTCGTAAGCATCCATCGACCGTCCGGGGAGAACGCGCCGGAGAGCACTCTGTCCGAATGCCCGCCAAAAGTCAGCAACTCGGCACCCGTGCTGGTGTCCCAAACCCGGGCAGTCCTGTCGTCGCTGACGGTCACCAGCATCGAGCCGTCGGCCGAGAGGGCGCAGCCATTCACTCTCGCGGTGTGCCCGGTCAGGACCGTGCGCTGCTGGCGGGTCAGCAAATCCCAAACTCTTACGGTTCCATCAGAACTTGTGGTGTAAAGGGTGAGCTGGTCGGTCGAGAAGACACAGTCGGTGACTGCATCGAGATGTCCAGATAGGGTGTACAGCCGTTGGCCGGTGTCCCGGCTCCAGACCGTTACCTCCCAACCAGCGCCGACGGTAGCGACATATCTCGCGTCTGGCGATAGTCTGGAACCGCTGATCTGTGTCATGCCATCGGTGATTACCCGCACCAGTGCGGCACTTTGGTCGGGCAACGACCAGAAATTCTCGATGGTGGCTAGCCCGGGACCCACGGAAGTCTGATACTGGGTGATTATCTCGGAAAGTTCCGGTATACCAGTCAGCCGGCTGACGATGACGGCAGGGTACGAGGGATCTTTGGTGACGGGCTCAAGCACGTGGGCGTCTCGCCCGAGGGCCGCCTTCAAACCTGCGGCCAGCAACGTGTCGATGCGAGCCAAGTCGGCTTCGACCGCAGCCACGCCGTAGCGGCGGCTCTTTTCAACTAGCCACCGCAGATCGGTCAGCAGCGTCTCAAGCTGGCCCGTGTTCTCGCTCTCGGCGAGGTGATAGGCAAGGTGTTGCCATAGGTAGTCACAGTCGTCGGGCAGCGCCCACCAGGGCAAGCGGCCGTCCTCGCCCGTCAGGCGTAGCGCGGTCTGGTTGGAGCGAAGGAAAGCGGTGTTAAGTTCCCGGATGCTGTCATCGCCGCATAGATGCCGTAGATACTGCCGGAGTACGTCATGAAGACGTACCGAGCGTCCGGTAAACCGATACGCGGCAAACAGAGACAGATCCACCATCTCCTCGACTGCCCGAACAACGGCGCGCTCGTCGTAGCCGGCAGTGGCGCGCCACAACGTCGAAATCACGTCGAACGAGATGTCGACGTCTTCAGCGAAGATGGCAAGTTCCTTGTAACGATCTCGGCTGCCCTCGCAAAGCAAATCCATGCTGGCCCGCACGGTTGCGTCGACTGCGCGGCTCCTGGCAGAGGAGCGGGTAACGTCGAGGATCGCGGGCCCATGCTCGGAGAGTCGCCGTACCGCCTCGGCGGCGGCAGCGGGCAGGCTGTCTCCGCGGTGCACGGCATGCAGCAGCTGAGCGTTGACCAAACCGAGTAACAGGGGCCAACGCCCGGTCAGTTCCAGCAGCCTCCGTCGTTCAGGCAAGGGCATCCCGGGCAGGCCAGCGGCAAGAACCTCCACTGACTCCTGTTGCCCCATTTGGTCAACTCGCACGAAGTGAGCACCGTCCGGGATGACAGTCGGGATGCGCGTGGTGATTAGCCGGGTGCAGCGCTCGCCGCCGATCATGAACGGTCCGAGTGCAGTCTCTTCCCAGACGTCGTCGAGGACCAAGAGAATCGGTGGATGCTGATCGAGCAGGGAGCCCAGGTGACTGCCGGCTTGCTGAAGGGTGCCGAGCGCCCTGCCGCCAAGACGGGCACAAAGGTCGTTAACGAGAGAAAGCAGCTCGGCACCGCTCTTGTCTTGACCGAGCGTCACCCACAACAACCCGCCGGGGAATCTCTCACGAAGGGCCTGTCCGGAGCAGACGTATGTGGCAAGCGTTGTCTTACCGAACCCGCCCGCTCCGTGTAGAGCCGTGGTTACCCCAACCGCTGTTCCAGTCTTCTCCTTAAGGTAGCCGATCAACTCGGCGGTCAGGTCCGGGCGGTCGATTGGACGACGGCCGCCCAGCCCGGGCACCTCCCAGCCGACGTACGGCAACGCTTCGGCAGGCGGGTTTGCGTAGTGGTGGTGATGGACGACCATGGAGCCACCCGGAGCGTTGTACTGACTGGATCCGTCCCGGGTCTCGTAGAAGCCGCCAGCCGTGGTCACTTTGCCGGCCCGCCGCCCGGCTGATGATGGTGGATGGCCATGCTTCCGCCGGGTGCGTTGTACTGGGTAGAGCTGTCCCTGGCGACGAAGGTGTTCACGAATGATTGCTGAGCCGTTGGAAGCCTCTTACGCACCAGCTCGGCCCACTCACGTAGTTCCTCTACGGCTTCCGGGAACTCTTCCAGGAGGTCAGCTAGGCGCTGCTGCCAAGTCTGCGCTTCCCGCTCAGCTGCTGTTAGCCGGTCGTCGGCTTCCTCGATCGTCACCGCAGTCTCGTCAGCCCACCGCCTGGCCAATTCTGCACGGTGGCCACCGCCCCGCCCGAACAGCTTCCCCAATCCGTCCCGGGCGGCGCTCCACACATCGGTGGCAACCGCTCCTGCCAGCGCAGACCCACCCGCGCTGGCAACCGTCATCATCCAGTCCGCTGCCATCGTCGCCCCCTCGGTCACCCTCGCGCGCGGAACAGCAGTCCACAATAGCGACACTGAGAATTGTGCGCATGATTCGAGCAATGGTTGAATCCGACAATTCAGCCGAACGCTGACGGAGAGGACCAAGAGATTGTTGCGCTCCGTGACCGTTTTCTCGGCATGCAGGGGGAAACCGGTGAGCCTCAGCGCCGGACCGTAGACCGAGACGCCACCACGGAGAAGCTCCGCTAGGAAGCCGCACGCTGACGCCTCGCCGACCACACGACGCAGCACAAAGCGATTGCGCGGCAGACCGGGAAGCGAACCATCGACACCGTTCGCCGATGACTTTCCGAGCAGCAGAGCCAGGGTCAGTGGGTCGGCCAGGGTAATTGCTTAGTCGGTGGGCGGGTGCCCTGAGCTGGTGACGTGGGTGGTGAGTGGCCTCTGTGGAGGCCGGAAGAGCGGGTGAGATCGCGTCGATGATCATGGAGTTCTCTACGCTTCACGACACCCCGAGGACCTCACCCTCCGATGTCATCATGCCCGATTCCCGCACTGCCCGCCGTCGCCGGCGGCACCCCTGACACAACACCACCTGCAGGCCCTGTTGGCGGGCCCGGATCCCCGCGACCCGCGTAGGGTGCGGTATTCGCTGTCGGGTTTGCTCGCGGTCGCGGTGTGCGCGGTCCTGGCCGGTGCCTCGTCGTTCGCCGCGATCACCGACTGGCTGCACGATCTGGACGAGCAGGCCCGTGACCGGCTCGGCTTCGATCATGGGGTGCCGGTGGGCACGACGGTGTGGCGGCTGCTGACTCGCCTAGACGACGGGCTGCTGTCCACCGTCCTGGCCGGTTGGCTGACCGCCCGCGCCCGGCCGGTGACCACGGCCCGGCCACGCCGGTATCGGACGGTGATCGCCTTGGACGGGAAACGCTTCGGGGTGCCCGCCGTCCCGGCGGCGGCCAGGTCCATCTACTCTCCGCGCTGGACACCAGCGCCGGCATCGTCCTGGCCCAGGTCACCGTGAGCGCGAAGAGCAATGAGATCCCCGCGTTCGCGCCGCTGCTCGACGCGATCGAGACCGTGCTGAGCACCCTGACCGGCCTGCTGTTCATCGCCGACGCGCTGCACACCCAGACCGCCCACGCCGACGAGATCGCCGCCCGCGGCGCCCACCTGATGATCCCCACGAAAGGCAACCAGCCCACCCTGTTCGCCCAGCTCAAAGCCCTACCCTGGCCCGACATCCCCCTCGGCGACCGCCGCCGCGACACCGGGCACGGCCGCCGCGAGAGCCGCACCGTCAAAGCCATCACCCTGCACACCCCCGGCGGCCTCAGGTTCCCCCACGCCCGACAGGCCATCCGGATCATCCGGACCCGCACCACCGGCGCCAAGACCAGCCGCGAGACCACCTACTTCACCGTGTCTCTACCCGCCGAGCAGGCCCAACCCGCCGACCTGCAGGACTGGACCCGCCGCGAATGGCACATCGAGAACCGCGTCCACCACGTCCGGGACGTCACGTTCCGTGAGGACTTCCACCAGGCCCGCACCGGCACCGGACCCGCCGTCCGGGCCACCCTGCCAACGGCGAGGCCAACATCGCCCGCGCGAACCGCCGCCCACACGACGTCATCACCGCCGTGACCAGCACCTATCCGACAACGCAATGATGACCCTGGTGCGTGGCGGTGTGCCGCAAGCGTGCCGCTGAGTGCGTACAACGGCCAACTCTGTTGGTAGTTCCAGACCACGCGACGGATCAGGCGTAGAAGGGGCGCTGTACGCGGGGCATGCCCATAGCCATCTCGGAAACCGTGTCAGTCCCACCAAATCCACCAGTTCTCGGGCGCGGTCTCGGCCGTCATCGCCGCTGATGAGCAGTGCCGCGCCACTCCAAGATCGCCGCTCGCTGCACAGATGCGGAATGGTCCGTCGTCGCCACACAGGATCGGCAGTTGGTGGTCGAGCTCTCGTAGCCAGGGCAGCATGCCGGTCATCTGTAGTCGGGCTTGTTCCCAGCCGTACCACAGGGCCGTCAGCCGGGTTACCGCTTCGTCGTGGCGCCACCATTGCTCGCACCAGTGCCATCGGGTCAGTCCGACCTCGCCGACGGGGCGCGGGAAGGTCGGCAGCAGGTAGGTGGTCACCCACTGCTCGACCGTCGAGTACAGCGGCGGCTGATCGTCCCCGTCAGCAGCGTGGCCGCGTTCGGCTTGAGCGTGCTGCAGGTCGGCAACCCGGGCCGCCAGTCTCGCTACCTCGGCAGTGAGCTCGTCGAGTTCGGTAGCCGCCTCAGCGCGGGTCCGCTGCGACGTGCTCCCTGTCATCGTGTCCTGCCCCGCATCGGCACCGCGCTGACCGTTCCTGCGGGTTGTTTCCCGGCGACTGCGGGGTTGACCTGGGCGACGCGGAGCTTTGGGAAAGCCTGTACCCATGCCGGCGTCGCGAGCGTGTCAGCGTGGTGGACGGCAGCTGCGAAGCCGACGAGTTGATCGGCGTTGTCGTCGTGGCGCACGCTGCCCGACTGCCCGGCTGCGTGCTCGTTAGCCGGGGTGCGGGGATTGTCGACCGTCCCGCCGTCGCGGACTCCTTCGCCGCGCTCGGCAGCAGCTCGGCTCCGCAGGTCGCAGGCCAAGGCCTCCTCCACATGGTCCTGCGCGATGCGGATCGCCTCGACCGGCTGTCCGCCGGCGTCGCCAGCCCTGACCACCTCGTTCATCTCGACGGCGAGGTCGCGGAGTAGTTGTACTGGTTCGCCTGCCGGAAGCTTCCCGGTGGCACGCCATTGGCGCTGCAACTCGTCGAGAGCCTCTGGCCGGACGTACTCGGCCAGCTTCATCGCCTCCTGCCTGACGGCGGCGTCGAAGTCGTCGACCACCGCACGGCCACCGGGTGGCAGTGCTGCTGGGCCGTCCGGGGCGATACCCCGCCGGTCGGGTGTGCCGCCGTGGGTGCGCGCTCCGCCGTGCTGTCGATGATTTGAGCGAGCGTCACGCTCCCATACCTCCTGGGCTGCGGTACGCATGGCCTCAGGGACTGCTGCTCCCGCCTGCCTGTGGCGGTCGTAGGCAGCCATCAGATCCGGCCGGATCTGCCGCAGCCGTTGCTCGGCGAACTCGGACGCCCGCTGGGCTACTGGGTCGCTGCTGGCGTAGATCGTCGCGGTACGCCAGACGGCGGCCGCCTCGGCGAAGCTGGTCTTGACGAACCAGTCACCGTCGAGCGAAGCCGCCATCCGTTCCCGGTCCGCCCGTACCTTCGCTGCTAGCCGGTCGGCCTCACGGCGGGTTGCCGCGGCGGCCTGGTCACGACGGGCCTCGCCTTCCCGTTCGGCGGCCTTGTTCTGGATGCCGACGGCGGCCCAGCGGGCGCCCGCCTCGCCGACGGTCGCCATCGTCGCTAGCCCTTGCAGGAACTGTTGGCGCGTCTCGGCCATCGGGTCCTCGTGTTGCTGCGGCTGCGGCACGTGCACCTCCTTTGCCTGCTCAACGGCCGCGCGCGGTATGCCGGCCGCCTCCCACTGTCGGTACAGGTGTTGACGTCGGAGTTAGCGGGAGCGCTAACGCCCGTTGCCATCCGCCCGCTACCAGCCGCAGTGCGTCGGCTGCGGATCGGGCTGCTTCGGCCTGGTGCAGGCGTTGCTGAGCGCTCCGTAGCTGTTCGAGGGTGTCGGCGAGCCGCGCCAGGTCCGTCACTAGCGCGAGGGCTGCGACGGTGTCGTCGTCGCCGGAGATGCGGCCTAAGAGCGCTATCAGGCGCGACATGGCGCGCATCTCCTGGGAGCGGCTGGTGGACGTATGGACCCGGCCGTACAGGTCTCGCGCCGCGCGGTCGAACACCTCGGCTGCCCGGTGCAGCGGCCCACGCCGGTCACCCTCCAGCGAAGCGGCCAGGCTGGTGAGAAGGTCGGCTGCGGCAACTGCGGTCGCCTGCGCCCGCCCGGGCGCGGCACGGGCCTCGCGGTGGATGTCGTCGGCTGCCGCGGTGACGACCGTGGCGGCCTGGCGCATCGCGTCGACCCGTTCGGTCCGGCCAACAGGACGCGCCGCTGGCAGGGACGTCGGAGTGCCCCACCGCAGCCGCAGCTTCGGCAGGGTCATGTCGGGTGCCAACCGGCCTCCGCCGAAGTACACCGGCTGCCCGCCGTTGGTGCGTCCGGTGGGGAGGGCCACCGCGTACCCGGTGATCTGGCGGGGATCGGTGCTGCTGTGCCGGAGCCGGACCAGAAGCCCCGCCGCGCGTAGCCGGGCGAAGAACTCTTCCTCCGACCCGGCCGCAGCCACGGCCGTGCGTACCCGCCGGCGCAGCTCGTCTCGGGGCGTCTGGGCGCGGCCGGTACGCCGGGCTTTGCTGAGCTCGGCGGGGTGGGGGCGGCGGTGGGCGGTGCGGTCGGCCGGCGGGACCCGGCGGTGCAGGTTGTAGCGGCGGGCGACGTTGTAGGTGGCCTCGACGCAGCGCGGGTAGTCGTTGCGCATCCAGTTGGTACGGCCGTCTTCGCGCACCAGCGTGGCGACGATGTGTACGTGGTCGTCGGCATGGCGCATCGCTATCCACCGCAGGCCCGGATCGGTGGCGGTGGTGGCCACGCCGACCTCGGTCAGCATCTGCAGTGCCATGTTCGCCCACGTCGTGTCGCTGACGCTGCGATGCCGATCCTCGGGTGCGAGCCGCATGCTGGCGTGCCAGACGAACTTGGTCGGCGGCCGGTAGCCGGCGCGGACCGGCTGCTCCAACAACGCCGTCAGCCTGCGGACGTCCCGCTTGCCACTAGTGGCGAGCTGGGGTTCAAAATCCGTCAAGGGGCCTGCGCCGTCCCAGGCGGCCACCAGGTGCGGGTTGACGTGTTCTTCCGCCTTGCCTGGGCCCCACAAGTAGCGCAGCAGCCCACCGACCCGCGAGCCCCGCCGGTGGACCCGGGTGATCACCGCAGATTCCTGTCGATCCGGGAGATCACCTCATCGAGTCGAGCCACCGCCGCGGCGCAGAGCCGGACGGCCTCGGTAGCCCAGTCGGGCAGCTGGCCGCTGGCGTTGAACGCCGCAGCGGCCTGATTGACGTTGTTGCCGAACATCACCACGGCACGGCGAGCGGCAAATAACTCGTGCTGCAGATCGCGTAGGTCACCGGTCGCACCGCCGAGGGCCTGCACCCCAGACGCGGCGGCGACCGCAGCTTTCGCTGCGTAACCGGTCGCGGTCAGCTGCGCGACCGCCGCCGCCGCGTCTATCGCAGCCTTCTCCTCTTCGGACAGCCTGAGCAACACGGCGTACGGACGGGCCGGCCGGTTGTGGGCACGATGACGGGCCTTGGGAGGCGGGTCAGGCTGCTCACTGTCCATCGCTCTCACTGTGCGCCCGCGGCGTTGCCGTCGAGGTCAGCGCCAGCGGCTACCAGAGTTGGCCTGGGCGACGCGACGGGCACGGCCCGCCTCTATTGCCGATCTGCGACCGCGCCCGGTCGCAAATCGATAAGCAATGGCCATATCTTGCTCTAAACACTGCGGGTTTCATCGGATGAAGCACTCGCCGTGGTGCGCATCCTCAGGACGGCACCGAGAAATGGCCGCCTCCGCTGAAGGCTGATCATGTCGGCGGCCTGCGGTGTTGTTTGCCGCTCGGTGTGCTAGCGGTGCCGTAGATCGGGCGGTCAGGATGGCGTGGCGCCACCGCGAGGGCCTCCGCGTCGACGCGATGATCAGCGCATTTGCAGGCGGCTTTCATCTGATGAAAGATCCCTTCGTTTGATGTAAGTCGCGGAGGGTGGTCGTGATGGCTCGTGCGGACGGTGCGCCGGGGGCGGCGGGGTTGGTTCTTGCCGATGGTGTGGCGCTGCTGCGGCCGGAGGAGCAGGTGTTCGTGGCGATGTGTGACGGGTGGCGGGCGCAGCAGCTCGCGCGGAACCTGGCGTTCCCCACGATCGACAAGCGCTTGCAGGTGGTGCGGGCCTTCGTTGCGCACGCCGATGCGTACCCGTGGGCGTGGCGGCCGCAGTTGCTCGACGACTGGTTGGCGGACCTGCGGGCGGTGCGGGGCCGGCGGCGCTCTACGATCCGGAACTACTCGGCAACCATCGCGGCTTTCTGCGACTACCTGACCAACCCCGCTTACGAGTGGGCGGCGGAGTGTGAGCGGCGGTTCGGGTCGCACCCGGTGCAGGTTGTGCACGAGTGGAACACCGCGGTGCACGTCCAAGACGCCGAGGGTGATCCGTCGCGGCGGGCGTTCACGCTCGATGAGCTGCAGGCGCTGTTCGACTACGCCGACGAGCAGGTGGTCCGTTCCCGGGCGGCAGGGCGCAAGGGCTGGCTATCCCTGTTCCGCGACGCCACTCTGCTCAAAGTCGCCTACGGCTATGGGCTGCGCCGCCGGGAGGTGACGATGCTCGACCTGGTTGACTTCGGTCCCAACCCGCACGCCGCCGAGTTCGGTGATGTCGGGGTGTGCCGGGTCCGCTTCGGCAAGGCGCGCAAGGGCTCGCCACCGAAGCCGCGCAGCGTGCTGACGGTGTGGCCGTGGACGGTGGAGATCTTGCAGCAGTGGACCACCGAGGTGCGGCCGCTGACGCCGCATGCTGGCTCGCCGGCGTTGTGGCCCTCGGAGCGTGGGCCACGGATCACCGTTGACGGGATCAACCGGCGGCTGGCCGACTACCGGCGGGCGTTGGGCTTCGGCCCCGGGCTGGACTTCCACTCACTGCGCCGCTCCTACGTCACTCACCTGATCGAGGGTGGCTGGGACCCGTTGTTCGTGCAGCAGCAGGTGGGCCACGAACATGCCTCCACCACCTCGATCTACACCTGCGTGTCCTCGGACTTCCGCACCCGAACGCTGCGGCGGGCCCTCGATGCGACGATGGCGGCCGCGGTGGCGCCGGAGAGGACGAAGCGATGACGAGCAAGCGGCAGGTGTCCTACCAGTGGCGACTGCGGGAGGTGATGGCCGCCCACGGGTTGTTCAACGCCTCGGACCTGGAGCCGCTGCTCGACCAGCGCGGCATCCGGCTGTCCTCGGTGCAGGTATGGCGGCTGGTCACCCAGACCCCCGAGCGGTTGTCCCTGCCGGTGCTGGCCGCGTTGTGCGACATCTTCGACGTCAGCCCTGCCCAACTGATCGCCACCCGGGCCGAGGACGTCGTCCCGGTCCGCAAGGCCGCCGGAGCCGACGGGGTAGTCGACCTGGCGGCGGTTCGGCCCAAGCGGGCGCAGCTGCGACCCGAGCCGTGACGCAGCCGACCGCTGAGTGGTCGTGCCGACGCTGCGGCACGACCATGCCGAAGCGGCCCGGCCGGCGGCCTGCCTGCCCGCCCTGCCGGGCCGCGCTGAGGGTCGAGCAGGTCCTCGACGACGGCACCGGCACGATGAACCTCGCCTTCACGCCGCTGGCCACCGCGCTGGCCGCCAAGCAGCCCGAAACGGTGATGCTTTGGCTGTCCAAACGGTACGTTCGCGAGCTGCTCACCGCGCTGGCCACCGGCCGGCTGCCCCTGACCCACGACGGGCTCGCCGAGCATGACCGCCCGATCGCTGCCCGCTTCCTACGCCACGAGCTCATGGCCTGCGGCATCCTTCCGACCGTCGACAAACACTTGCTCGATACCGAGCAGTGGCTGCGCCGTCGGCTCGCCGAGCTGGTCGACCATCCTCACGAGCCGCTGTTACGTCGTTTCGCGCTCTGGCACCAACTGCCCCGGCTCCGCACCACTGCGGCAGCCCGCCCGCTGCGTGCCAACGCTAAGCCCTACGCCACCCAGCAGTTCACCCAAGCGCAGGCGTTTCTGAACTGGCTACACGAGCGCGGCATCGCCCCGGCCGCGCTCACGCAAGCCGACCTCGACACCTGGTATGCCGGCGCCCGCGTCCACCAACGGCACGGCGTCCACGGCTTCCTCACCTGGGCCATCACCAACGGCCACCTCCCCCGGCACCTGGTAGCCACCAGGCTGACATTCAAGCCCGGCACCGTCATCACCCAGCAACGCCGCCTGGCCCTGCTACGCCGCTTCGTCGCCGACGAACACGCCGACATCGGTACCCGCACCGCTGCCTGCCTACTTCTGCTCTACGCCCAACCGCTCAGCCGCATCCAACACCTCACCACCGCCGACATCACCGAGCACAACGACGACCTGCAGATCCACCTCGGCGACCCACCGGCACCGGTACCCGAGCCCTTCGCCGCGCTCCTGCGCCAGCTCATCACCAACGCAGGACAACCACCGGCGCTGCTGTTCCCCGGCCGGCTCGCCGGACAGCCCGTCGCCTACCAGACGTTGCATAAACGGCTCCGAAGGCTCGGCTTCCCCATCAAGGAAGCCCGCATCGCCGCGTTACGCCAGCTCGTCCTGCAAGCACCCGCCCCGGTCGTCGCCGACGCTCTCGGCTTTCACCCCACCACCGCCACCCGGCAGGTCACCAACGCCGGCGGCACCTGGAGTCGGTACGCCGCCGGCGACCACACCCCACCACCCTGACACTCGAGCCCCTTGCACATCCGGTTCTCGGCGGGCTCTCGATTGCCGGCCATCATCGCGGCCAGGGGGCAGCGGGTCTTTAGTAGCAGTGCCTACGATGGCCGGCATGACGGAAATGATCGATTACGCCATGGCGGGCCCGCTGACGACAATCGGCACGGTCCACAAGCCAGCGCTCGACGATCTTCCGACTGAGCCCGTCGACATCTGCCACCTCGTTCACGAGCTCGTCATTCAGCCCACAGACGCAAAAGCGCTCGGAGTCTCCGAGCAGCGGTTCGCCGAGAACCAACTGCGTCCTGTCGACGGCATCATCGGTGCCCTGCTCGCCCTCGACCCAGCCCCGCTGACTGCCGCACGCGCCCCTGACCAGCGAGTGATCGGCACCTGCCGCCACTTCGCCGTGCTCAGCTGTGCCTTGCTGCGCTACCGCGGGATCGCGGCCCGCGCGCGCTGTGGCTTCGCCACATACTTTCAACCAGGGCAGGGCGTGGACCACTGGATCACCGAGTACCGGCATGGCGGCCGCTGGGTGCGAATCGATTCCGAGATTTTGGGTGACTCGCTCGTGGCCAAGCCCGAAGACCTCGCCACTGGCGAGTTCCTCACCGGCGGCGAGGCATGGACTGCCTTCCGCGACGGCCGTATCGACGCCGCGCAGTTCGGCGTGTACGGCACTGAGAACTGGGGACCTGCGGAGATTCGAGGAAACGCCGTCAAGGACCTCGCCGCGCTGAACAAGGTCGAGATGCTGCCATGGGATGAATGGGGGCGCATGGACATCTCCTACCAGGGCAAGACCGGTCCCGACTACGACGCACTCATCGATACGATCTCAGCCGTATGCGCCTCCGACGATCACGGCGCCGTCGCCGACCTCTACGCCCGTGAGGACCTGGCAGTGCCGGCTGGGCTCCTGCCCTGAGCGCGCGTGCGCAGTCAGTGCTGCTTCCACCCGCTGACAGTGACGATGCGGAGCGGTTCACCCGGCCAATCTGACTCACCCTCCGACTGACCGTGGTGCCCGCACGCGTTGAATGTGTCCCGTGATCGTATGGCTTAACGGCACCCACGGCGCGGGCAAGACGACGACCAGCGCGCTCGTGCAGCAACTGATCCCGGATTCGCGAGTGTTCGACGCCGAGAAGGTCGGCGAGACGCTCATGGACATCACGCCGGGGCTGCCCGAGACGGACAACTTCCAACACTGGCCGCCGTGGCGGCAGCTCGTCGTCGAGACCGCGCGCCGCGTGCTCGACTATACCGGGGGCACTCTGGTGATGCCCATGACTGTCCTAGTGGAGCAGTACTGGCGCGAGATCAGCACAGGCCTCGCCCAACATGCCGTCCCGGTAAGGCACTTCGTCCTCCACGCCGACCAAGACACCCTCCGCGGGCGTATCGAGCGGGAGCACCCCGTCCCCTCCCAGTTCCGCCTGAAGTACCTCCAGCCCTACGCCGAGGCGGCCCGCACGTGGCTACATGCCGAGGCCGAGGTCATCGACACCACGCACCTCACGCCCGCCCAAGCCGCCCTGCAGATCGCCCTCCGAGCTACCGCGGGAAGCCCGGGCCCTGTACCGCCGAGACCCGAAGACGGTTACTGACGGCGGCTGTAGTCGCCACAGCCCATCGAACTCGCATGACACGAATACGCAAGTCTGCCAGTCGCCCGTCACTCCCGGTCTTTCGCGCACCAGTGGCGCGTGCCTTCTTGAGGTCCCTTCAGGCAAAGGATGTCTCCCACCTACTGAAGCGGTCGCCCGGCACCGGACTTACGTCAGCCGGCGAGGGCGACGTCGTGGAGATCAGCAATGCCGAAGCTGCGTCGGCACGTTGCAGGCGGCACGCCGGTGGCAGCGCAGGACCTCTAGCACTTCAGTCTGCTCAGGGCCTCGTAGTCTTCGGCGCACCGTACGGTCGTGCTTGTTCGCTGGTCGTTCACGTGAGCCTCATCACCTACCCTGTAGGAGTCTCCCTGCCTCTCAGATACCCACTACGCCAACCGAACGAAGACCATGGGGGACGATCTTGCGAAACCTAGTGAATGAAAACTACGGAGTTGATCTATAACGCCGCAGGTCAAGAAGCCTGCTCCCCGCGCACGCGGGGGTGATCCCATGTCCGAGCCGGTCACGTCGGAGATCGTGACCTGCTCCCCGCGCACGCGGGGGTGATCCCG
This sequence comes from Micromonospora sp. NPDC049004, assembly GCF_040649315.1. NCBI lineage: Bacteria > Bacillati > Actinomycetota > Actinomycetes > Micromonosporales > Micromonosporaceae > Micromonospora > Micromonospora sp. NPDC049004. Next base: position 41,056 of record NZ_JBEZFG010000001.1, on the reverse strand, counting down.
CTGGACGCGAGGGAAACCAAGGACGTGGCGGACTGCTCCCCGCGCACGCGGGGGTGATCCGTAGACGTCGATCAGGATTGTCCAGGCGGCCGGCCTGCTCCCCGCGCACGCGGGGGTGATCCCGCGACGTGCAGGCCGGCGAGACCGCCCGCGCCCTGCTCCCCGCGCACGCGGGGGTGATCCGCCCCGGGATTACCAGCTTGAGTGCATCCGGGCCCTGCTCCCCGCGCACGCGGGGGTGATCCCATGCGCGCCTACGGCTGGCTGGACATCACCGACTGCTCCCCGCGCACGCGGGGGTGATCCGCCAGACGTGCTGATCATCGCGTGTGGTACGAACTGCTCCCCGCGCACGCGGGGGTGATCCTGACCAGGGCACCAAGGGCAATCCTGGAGGTCCCTGCTCCCCGCGCACGCGGGGGTGATCCGTGTGGGAGGTCGTACGTCCGGCCGGCGCTGGTCTGCTCCCCGCGCACGCGGGGGTGATCCGGGCCCCGATTGGCTGAACCTAGGTTCCCAAGTGCTGCTCCTCGCGCACGCGGGGGTGATCCCGACGACCAGCACACGCGCGGCCGCGGCGTGGCCTGCTCCCCGCGCACGCGGGGGTGATCCTCCACCCAGGTCTCCTCCGTGGAGCGCGCTACCCTGCTCCCCGCGCACGCGGGGGTGATCCCATGATCCCGAGCAGCACCGGCGCGATCCACGACTGCTCCCCGCGCACGCGGGGGTGATCCCCACGCGCCGAGGGCGCACACCACCCCGGGGCCCTGCTCCCCGCGCACGCGGGGGTGATCCGGGCCACTTCTTCGAGGAGCCGCTGGCGAAGACCTGCTCCCCGCGCACGCGGGGGTGATCCCTCTTCGGCGGCCTTGCGCTGCCGCCGCTCGTTCTGCTCCCCGCGCACGCGGGGGTGATCCCCGGTGGGTGTTCTACCGGCGCAACGACATCGACTGCTCCCCGCGCACGCGGGGGTGATCCCGTTCCCTCCTCCGCGTTCCTGGAGGAACTGGACTGCTCCCCGCGCACGCGGGGGTGATCCTCGCAGGTCATCGTCACCAACGCGGCCGGGGCGCTGCTCCCCGCGCACGCGGGGGTGATCCGAGTGGAGATCGGCTGACCGACCTGCTGACGACCTGCTCCCCGCGCACGCGGGGGTGATCCATTGTGGGCTGACTGATGGAAACGTATTTGACTCTGCTCCCCGCGCACGCGGGGGTGATCCCCCGGCGCCGCCGTGCGCATTCCCGTTGGTGCCCTGCTCCCCGCGCACGCGGGGGTGATCCGCCAACCAACACGCCAACCATGACCGGGAGGTCCTGCTCCCCGCGCACGCGGGGGTGATCCGGGCATCGCAGGGTCCGACCAGGTGGTCGCCGCCTGCTCCCCGCGCACGCGGGGGTGATCCTCCCAGCGGGCCCGCCGGAACCAGGCCAGAGACCTGCTCCCCGCGCACGCGGGGGTGATCCGTCGGCGACCTGGGCGGTCCACTCGGGGAGCTTCTGCTCCCCGCGCACGCGGGGGTGATCCCCTGAGGGTCCCCCTCCGGTACCGGCGGCACCCCTGCTCCCCGCGCACGCGGGGGTGATCCCGCCGGGAACACCTGGACCAGGCGGGCGTTCGCCTGCTCCCCGCGCACGCGGGGGTGATCCCTTCGCGTAGATCAACCGACCCATCACGTCGTAACTGCTCCCCGCGCACGCGGGGGTGATCCGGTGGTCGAGAAGGGCGCATTGAACATCAAGAACTGCTCCCCGCGCACGCGGGGGTGATCCGCATGCAGGCGGTGCCGTGCGGGACGCCGTGGTCTGCTCCCCGCGCACGCGGGGGTGATCCGCTCTTCAAGGGCGTCGGCTTCGGCAAGGTCTACTGCTCCCCGCGCACGCGGGGGTGATCCCCGGGATCGCATGACTCGTTGCGGTGGAGTCGCTGCTCCCCGCGCACGCGGGGGTGATCCGGATCTGCGCGATCCCGGCGGCGTGACCATGGACTGCTCCCCGCGCACGCGGGGGTGATCCCGGAGCTGGCACCGCCCGCATCAACCCCGTCTCCTGCTCCCCTCGCACGCGGGGGTAATCCCGGGACCTTAACGATGATGTTTCTGACGCGAAGCTGCTCCCCGCGCACGCGGGGGTGATCCGTGCTGGGGGAAGGTGAGCGCGACGAACGCCCACTGCTCCCCGCGCACGCGGGGATGATCCGGGCGTAGAGGGATCCGACGCCGTGCAGGGCGCCTGCTCCCCGCGCACGCGGGGGGTGATCCGGCAACAAACACCTGGTCGACGTCAGACATCAGCTGCTCCCCGCGCACGCGGGGGTGATCCGAACGCCCGGTGGTCGACCCGGCCGACGTGACTCTGCTCCCCGCGCACGCGGGGGTGATCCCACCGGGCACCGGGCCGCCTGGCCGACGTGGACCTGCTTCCCCGCGCACGCGGGGATGATCCCGAACCGCCGCGCTGCGCGCTGACCCGGACCGTCTGCTCCCCGTGCATGCGGGGGTGGTCCGGAAGAGCCGATGGAGCGTTACGACGGAGAACCCACCTGTTCCCCGCGCACGCGGGAGTGATTCGACCCTCGACCCGAACCGGGCCGTTCTAGGCCGTGTCTTCTGGATCTTGGTGGGTGGGATTCAAGGTGAGATTGAGCAGTTCCAGGCCGGTGACGGGCTGGAAGCCGATGTGGGTGTAGAGCGTCAGCGCCGGGATGTTGTCGGTCTCGGTCTGCAGTGACACACGATGCGCGCCGGCGGTACGCGCGTGGTGGATGGTGTGCTGCAGGAGGGCATTGGCGATACCGGTACGGCGATGGTCCGGCGCCACGTAAAGGTCGCGGATCGACCAAGCGGTGCCCAGCATGAGCGAGGCCGGCATGATCGTTACGGTGATGAAGCCGCAGACGTCAACGGCTCGGATGGCAGCAGCGGCGGTGAGCCGGTGTTGGATGACCTGCTCGTGCAGCCAGGACCGGGTGTTCCCGGGTGCTGACGGCTGGCCGTAGTGCGCCCGGTAGTCGTCGAACAGTGCAGCGAACTGATCGAACGCCGGATGGGTAGGTGTTACTGGCACGACCGTCGTCACACTGTGAGTGTGGCCGACGGTCAAGCCGGTGGTTGCCCTCGGGTCAGGTCACGAACCCAGATCTTCATTGTGGCGATGTCCACGGTGGCCCGGTACATGTAGTCCCGCTTGTCGTAGCGGGTGGCGACGGCCCGAAACTGCTTGAGCTTGTTGATACAGCGTTCGGCGGTGTTCCGCTGCTTGTACCGCTCGGGGTCGAACTTCGGTGGACGGCCCCCGTTCGAGCCCTTCTTGCGTCGGTTGGCAGCCTGGTTAGCCTTGACCGGGATGGTGGCTCCGATCCCGCGGCGGCGCAGGTGGCCACGGATCGCTTTGGACGAGTACGCCTTGTCTGCCAGCACATGACCGGGCCGGGTCCGCGGTCGTCCGACCCGCCGCTGAATCCGGATTCCCGCCATGACGTGCTCGAAGCCGGTGCAGTCGGCGCGCTGACCAGGCGTGGTGTGCCGGCTGACCGGCCGGCAACGCCGATCAGCGGCCAGGTGCAGCTTGGTGGTCAGACCGCCGCGGGAGCGGCCCAGAGCCTCCCGGCCACCACGCTCAACTCGGGCTGCTTGGGCCGGGTCAAGGATGGTCGGTGGCCGGATCCCGGCGGGCGCCGGCCGCGTGCTGGTGCGCCCGGACCGAAGTCGTGTCCACCCCGACGGTCCAGTGTTCGCCTTCGTCGGCGTCGCACTCGATGCGCAACTCGTCGCAGATCCGCTGCCAAGTAGACCGTCTTCCACGGACTGAACCGGTCGGGCAGATCCCGCCACGTGATCCCGGTCCGTTCCCGGAACAAGATCCCCGAGATGATCGTCCGATGGTCGCGCCACCGGCCACCCCGCGGCGGATCCGCAGGCAACAACGGCTCGAGTAACGCCCACTCCTCATCAGTCAGCTCATGCCGTCGAGACACGTCGGTCTATCTACCGGACCTACCAAGGAAGATCCAGGAGACACGCCCTAATCCAATGCTCCCCGCGCACCCGGGCTGATCCGCAGACCGAGGCAACCGGCAAGGGCCCGGGAGTCTGCTCCCCGAGCGTTGGGGGTGATCCGGACGTAACCACGTTCCTTTCGCTCGGCCGAAAATGCCAATTGCGCACGTGGGGTGGAACCCGTACGACGGGTTCCAGGCCGAGCCGAACTGCTCGCAGCCCACGCGCGGGGTGGTCCCGCTCTTCGGGCTCGCCTGTCGGACCGGCCGTCTCTGTTTCCCGCGCGCGAGGGCGGCGAGGGTGACATCAACGCCTGATTACCCCTGCCGCGAGCGCAGGCGTGGTGCCTGCGCACGTGCGGTCAATCGTTGGCTGCTGCGGAAACCGCGACACCGACTACTCATCCATCTGGAGCGGCGAACCGACTACTGCTGAAGCGGGCGATAACTTCGCCATGTTCCGCGCGCTGGATTGTCGAGCGATCGACGCGGGGACACCAACCGGGTACAGCGCTCATTGGGACTTTCTCACAAGATGACTACTCGGAAGCAAGCAGCTTGAGGATCGCATGTACCGGAACCAGGTACCGCCGGCCGATTCGCAGAAGTCGCACCGGGAACTCGTTAGTTTTGGCCAGCTCATAGGCCTTGGTGCGTCCGATGCCCAAGATCGCCGCGGCGGTCTCCACATCGGTGGTGACACCGAGGTCCCGTACCGCGTCGATCGTCCAAACATGCCCCTGCACACGACCCGGCGTGTGGTCGTCGCTTGTGGTGGTTGACATCGTCGGCACCCTCCCCTGAGGTCGTACGGACGCCGGTATCGGCGTCAACCTCACGATGCACTCAGCCGGTTGCGCGGTGCGTTGCCAACTGAAAACACGGCGACAGGTAACGGCATCAGCCACAACATCCAGTCGCGGCTAAGCCGTGCTGACAGCAGGGACGTCGGCTTGCCACCGGGGAGGAAAGACCGGGGCGAGCAAGCAGTACGACCGAGCGTGAGCGGGCGTTTCCAGCACAGCTACGTCCTGGGCGACCAGCTTGCGGCGTCGCCGAGCACCGCCTCCATCAACTCCGCAGCCTTCCGTTCGCTCTCCGGCAGCACGTGGGTGTAGACCTCCCGTGTCGTACGGCTGTCGGCGTGACCAAGCCGCCGCTGCATCACGTGCTCGGGAACGCCAGCGTCAGCACCGGTGGTAGCGGAGGTGTGCCGCGCATCGTGGAGCGAGATCACCGGAACGTCGGCGTCGGCGCACGCCTTTGCCCACTGGTCAGTGAAGTACTTCGGGTAGTACGGCTCCCCGTCCTCCCGGCAGAACAGGTAGCCGCCGTCGTGGTACAGGACTCCGGCCTCGGCCTTCTCAACCGCCTGGCGTGTCCGGTGAGCGTCCAGCTCCGCTATTAGGGCTGGCCCGAGCGCAACCGCCCGCTTGCTCTTGCCCTTGGGTGACTTCTCGACCACGCCGTTGCTGGTCGTGGTGCGCTGCCAATGCAGCAGCAACACACCCCGATCGAGATCCACGCGCGGCCACTTGAGGCCAGCCAGCTCCCCTCGCCGAGTGCCGACGACGATCGCCAGCACCCAGGCGGCACGCAGCCGGTGGTCGGCGTGGAACTTGAGGAATTTCGCCGACTGCGCGGGCGTCCAGACGCCCTTGCGTCCCATCGTCTCCCGCTCGACCTGCCGGGGTTGCCGCACACCGTCGACGTTGACCCCGAGGTCGCTCAACGCCTTCATCATGACCCGGTGCACGATCCGGACGGTGGTCGACGAGAGCGGACCGCCGCTCTTGCCGCCGCCCTTCAGCAGCTTCTTGTACAGCTCGTGGATCACTCGCTTGTCGAGGGCGTAGAGCTGCCGCGTACCAATGTGCGGCACGACGTAGCAGCGCATGATGTCCCGGTAGTTGCTGAGCGTTGTCTCCTGGACATCCAGTTCGCGTTCGTTGAGCCAGCTCTCCAGCTCGGCGGCGACGCTGCCGTCCGCGCCGAGGTCCGCGCCGCCGTAGGCAGCGCGTGCGTCATCTTCCGCCTTTTGGGCAGCGGCCTGATTGGGGAACCCCTGCCGCTTGTGCTGGCGGCGGCGCCCGTTCGCGTCCGGCGGGAGGTCGATGATGAAGAACCAGCGAGTCTGGCCGTTGGCGAGGCGGTAGTTGTAGACAGCCATGAGGCTGCACCTCCGCAGTAACGGGATCGAGGGATGCAACCCACGTTAAGCGATCTCCGTTACCGCCAGCGTTACCGCAAGATCACACATGATCTTCTATATCCGCTGGTGAACACCAGTCGGGACGGCCGGATTCGAACCGACGACCCCTTGACCCCCAGTCAAGTGCGCTACCAAGCTGCGCCACGTCCCGCCCCCGCAAGGCTTCCCCTGCGACAGCCGGTACAGCTTAGCGCAGCACCTGCCGGTCCTCCGCACAGGCCCCACCCCGGTCGTGCGGGCCGCGAACCACCGCACAACGCCTAGAGCGTCCTAGGAGGGTGGGTAGAGAAATGCCGGATGATCTCGAGGGACCATCCGGCATTTCTGGGGTGTGCGGGGTCAGCCGTGCGCCTTGCCTCGGCCGCCGGGGCCGAGCTTCTTGCGCGGGCGTACGGAGATCTCGATGGGGCTGCCCTCGTACCCGAACTCCTCGCGGAGCTTGCGCTCGACGAAGCGCTGGTATCCGGCGTCCAGCGGGCCGGTGGTGAAGAGCACGAACCGCGGCGGCGCCACCCCGGCCTGGGTGGCGAACAGGATGCGTGGCGCGCGTCCGCCGCGCACCGGGTGCGGGGTGGCCTGCACCAGCGCGGTGAGCCACTGGTTGAGGTGCGCGGTCGGCACCCGGGTCTCCCAGCTGGCGAGGGCCTTGTTCAGGGCCGGGGCCAGCTTGTCCACCGCGCGGCCGGTCATCGCGGACAGGTTCAGCCGGATCGCCCAGGGGATGCGGCGCAGCTCCCGGTCGATCTCCTTGTCCAGGTAGTACCGGCGGTCGGCGTCGACCAGGTCCCACTTGTTGAACGCGATGACGAGCGCCCGGCCCGCCTCGGTGACCATCGTCAGGATCCGCTGGTCCTGCTCGCTGATCGGCTCGCTGGCGTCCAGCAGCACCACGGCGACCTCGGCGGCCTCGATGGCGCCGGCGGTACGCAGGCTGGCGTAGTACTCGGTGCCGCTGGCCTTCCCGACCCGCTTGCGCAGACCGGCCGTGTCGACCAGCTGCCAGGTCTGACCGCCGATGTCGACCAGGCTGTCCACCGGGTCCACTGTGGTGCCGGCGACCGAGTCGACGACCGCCCGCTCCTCGCCCGAGAACCTGTTGAGCAGGCTGGACTTGCCCACGTTCGGCCGGCCGACGAGCGCCACCCGGCGCGGCCCGCGCGGCCGGTTCTCCACGATCTCCGGGGCCTCCGGCAGCGCGGCGAGGATGGCGTCCAACAGGTCACCGGAGCCGCGTCCGTGCAGCGCGGACACCGGGAACGGCTCGCCGAGGCCGAGCGACCACAACGAGGTGGCCTCCATCTCGATGGCGGTGTTGTCGGCCTTGTTCGCCACCAGGATCACCGGCTTGGCGCTGCGCCGCAGCATCTTCACCGCGGCCTCGTCCACGTCCGTGGAGCCCACCATCGCGTCGACCACGAAGAGGACCACGTCGGCGGTGACCACGGCCGTCTCGGCCTGCGCCGCGATGGCCGCGGCCCGGTCCTTCGCGTCCGGTTCCCAACCGCCGGTGTCCACCACGGTGAACGACCGACCGTTCCACTGCGCGTCGTACGGCACCCGGTCCCGGGTCACGCCGGGGATGTCCTCGACGACCGCCTGCCGACGGCCGATGATCCGGTTGACCAGGGTGGACTTGCCCACGTTGGGACGACCCACCACGGCCACCACCGGCTGCGGGCCGGTCGGCTCCTCGACGGCGACGTCGGGTTCGCGCAACTCCACCCATCCACCTGGATCGCTCATGCCACGCCCCGCTCGGTGAGCAGGTCACGCAGCCGGACGACGACCTCGTCGATGCCCAGCTCGGTCGTGTCCAGCACGACGGCGTCCGGCGCCTGGGCCAACGGGTTGACCTTGCGGGTCGAGTCGAGCCGGTCCCGGCGGGCCAGGTCGGCGGCGGTGGCCGCCACGTCGGCGGCGTCCTCGGCGCTGCGCCGGGCGGCACGGGCCGCCTCGGAGGCGGTGAGGAAGACCTTCAGGTCGGCGTCCGGCGCCACGACCGAGCCGATGTCGCGGCCCTCGACCACCATCCGGCCGGCGTTGGCGATCATCTCGCGTTGGCGGGCGACCAGCAGCTCACGGACCGCCGGCACCGCGGCGACGGCGGAGACCGCCCCGGTGACCTCGGCACCGCGGATGTCCGCGTCCACGCCGACGCCGTCGACTGTCACGGCGTACCCCTGGGGGTGGGTGCCGATGCGCAGGTCGACCTCGCCGGCGACCTTGGCCACCGACGCGGTGTCGGTGAGGTCCACGCCGGAGCGCAGCACGGCCCACGTGATCGCCCGGTACATCGCCCCGGTGTCCAGATAGCGCGCGCCGATGCCGGCGGCGAGCCGCCGCGACACGGTGGACTTACCCGAACCGGACGGCCCGTCCACAGCGACCACACATCGCCCGGCCCGTACGTTTTCCTCCACCGTGTCCTCCTCAGCCCGTACCTCGCGGATCGCCCGGTGCTCTGGCGCCGCAAGCGGTTGTCAATCGTCATCAATCATGCCCGGGGTCCCTGGCGGACCCACGCGCGCCGCCGCCCGAGGCGACCCACGCCACCTCGGACCGCCGCGTTCCGGCCGTCGCGAGCCTACCGGCAGCCGTACCCCGAACTCGGGGGTCAGTCACCCACCGCGTTGAACAGGGCGGCGACCTCGGCGTTGGTCAGCCGCCGGAGACGGCCGGTGCGCAGGTCGCCCAACCGGATCGGACCGATGGAGGTACGCACCAGACGGGTGACCGGGTGCCCGACCTCGTCCATCAACCGCCGGACGATGTGCTTGCGCCCTTCGTGCAGGCTCAGCTCCACCTGGGCGGATTTACCCAGGGTGCCCACCACCTTGAACGAGTCGACCTTGACCGGTCCGTCCTCCAGCTCCACGCCCGCGAGGAGCCGCTTGCTGAGGTTGCGCGGGATCGGCCCGACCACCTCGGCGAGGTAGGTCTTGAGCACCTCGTACGACGGGTGCATGAGCTTGTGCGCGAGGTTGCCGTCGTTGGTGAGCAGCAGCAGGCCCTCGCTGTCCGCGTCGAGCCGCCCGACGTGGTAGACCCGCTGATCCAGCCGTCTGCCGATGAAGTCGGCCAGCTCGGTGCGTCCCTTCTCGTCCGCCATGGTGGTGACCACGCCACGCGGCTTGTTCATCGCCACGTAGACGAGACGGATGTCGACCTGGAGGCGCTCCCCGTCCACGTGGATCACCGCGGTGGCCGGGTCGACCTTGTCGCCGAGCTTCGCGACGCGCCCGTCCACGGTCACCCGACGCCGGAAGATCAGGTCCTCGCAGGCACGCCGGGAGCCCACGCCTGCGGCGGCGAGCACCTTCTGCAGGCGCTCCGCCCCCTCATAGACGGGGGCGTCGGACTTCGGGGAACGGTTATCGGGTCGCATCAGCAAGCTCTTCTACGTCGTCGGGCAGGAAGGGTGCGAGAGGTGGCAGTTCGTCGACGGTGTTCAGCCCGAGCTTCTCCAGGAACAGCGTGGTGGTCCGGTAGAGGAACGCCCCGCTGTCCGGTTCGGCGCCGCACTCCTCGACGAGGCCGCGGGTGAGCAGAGTACGGATCACGCCGTCGCAGTTGACACCCCGGATGGCCGAGATCCGCGACCGGGTCACCGGCTGCTTGTACGCGACCACGGCCAGAGTCTCCAACGCCGCCTGGGTCAGCCGCACGGACTGCCCGTCCAGGACGAACCGCTCGACGTACGTAGCGTATTCCGGCCGGGTGTACAACCGCCAACCGCCCGCCGCCCGCCGCAGCTCGAACCCGTGCCCGGCGGCCGTGTAACCGGCGGCGATCTCGTCGAGCATCGGCCCGATCCGCTCGGCCGGCTGCTCCAGCACCTGCGCCAGGACCAGCTCGCTGACGGGCTCGTCCACCACCAGCAGGATCGCCTCCAGCGCGCCGCGCAGCTCGGCGTCGGGCAGGTCGGGCGCGGGCTCCGGCGCGGCCGTCACCCGCCGCCGCCCCACAAACTCCCGGCGAGGTACGCCAGCAGCCCCCTCCCCCACCTGAGCCGCACCGGCCTCGGCCACCCCGACCGCCTCACGAGGCTCGGCGGACCCGGCGGACCCGGCGGACCCGGCGGACCCGGCGGACCCGGCGGACCCGGCGGACCCGGCGGACCCGGCGGAGATGGTGGACGATTCCGGCCCGTGGAGGGGCGGCGTGCTTCCACGATCTTCTGCGGCTACCGGCGGAACGGTGTCGGCCGCAACGGCGGCCGGCGGGGAGTCGCGTTCGACGTCGGCCGCGGAGGGCTCGTCGGCCTCGGAAGGGTCAGCGGGCGCAGCGGTTGTGGGGGCTGCTCGGCGGGGGCGTTCCCACGGCGGGACCCAGGCGGCGGCCTGGTCGGCCAGGGAGTCCCGGCGTTCCTCGTCACTCATCCCGCTCATCCTCCGTCGTTCCCGTTCCGCCCGCTCCCACGGACTCCGAGCCGGCCTCCCCCGCCGGCTCCGGCCCAGCCACGAAAGCCGACGCAGCCTCCCCCGCCAACCCGGGCCCAGCCTCACCCGTCGGCTCCGGCTCGGCGACGAGTGCCTTCCCGGGCCCGGGCTCGCCCGCCGACTCCGGCGCTGGGGCCGGGTCGGGGTCGGCGGGGGTGCCGGCGTACTCGTCGACGTGCAGTTCGGTTTCGCCGTCGACCGGGCCGGTCCAGCGCACGGTCAGCTCCTCCAGGGCCTGCTCCTGCACGAAGGCCACCAGACCCTCCCGGTACAGCTCCAGCAGCGCCAGGAACCGCGCCACCACCTCCAGGGTGGCCTCGCAGTCCGCGCAGAGCAGCGAGAACGTCGCCGTGCCGGCCCGGCGCAGCCGGGAGGCGAGGATCGCCGCGTGTTCCCGGACGCTGACGCGGACCATGTGCACGTGGGCGATGGACACCTCCGGCACGGGCTTCGGGGTCATCGCCCGTACGGCCAGCTTCAGCAGTCGCTGCGGCCCGATGCCGAGCACCAGGTCGGGCAGCGCCTCGGCGTAGCGGGGCTCCAGGCTGACCGCGCGGGGATACCGCCGACCGCCGACCGCCTCCAACTCGGCGATGTGCGCCGCCGCCTCCTTGTACGCCTTGTACTGCAGGAGCCGGGCGAAGAGCAGGTCGCGCGCCTCCAGCAGGGCGAGGTCCGCCTCGTCCTCCACCTCGGCGGCGGGCAGCAGCCGGGCCGCCTTGAGGTCGAGCAGGGTCGCGGCGATGAGCAGGAACTCGCTGGCCTCGTCGAGGTCCCAGCTGTCGCCCATCGCGCGGATGTAGGCGATGAACTCGTCGGTGACCGTGTGCAGGGCCACCTCGGTGACGTCGAGCTTGTGCTTGCCGATCAGTTGCAGCAGCAGGTCGAACGGGCCGGTGAAGTTGGCCAGCCGCACCGTGAAGCCGGTGGCAGCCGTGTCGGCCACCGGGTCGGCAGCCGGTTCGGCGGGTGGCACACCGTCGACCACTGCCGCAGCAGCGGCTCCGGGCGGGTCGAGGGGTGGCGCGGTCACCGCACGACCGTAGTCCACGACACGGACACCTGGCGTTCCGGCTACCGCTCCGACTGGGCGGCGATCACCTCACGGGCCAACTGACGGTAGTTGCGCGCCCCGGAGGACGCCGGGTCCATCGTCGTGATCGGGGCACCGGCCACGGTGGACTCGGGGAACTTCACCGTCTTGGTGATGACCGTCTGGTAGACCTTGTCGCCGAACGCCTCGACCACCCGCTGGAGCACCTGACGGCAGTGGGTGGTGCGGCTGTCGTACATGGTGGCGAGGATGCCTTCGAGTTCCAGGTCGAAGTTGAGCCGCTCGCGCACCTTGTCGATGGTGTCCAGCAGCAGCGCGACACCGCGCAGGCTGAAGAACTCGCATTCGAGGGGGATGAGCACGCCGTGCGCGACGGTCAGCGCGTTGATCGCCAGCAGGCCGAGCGAGGGCTGGCAGTCGATCAGGATGTAGTCGTACTCCTTGCGCACCGAGCGCAGCACCCGGGCGAGGGCCATCTCCCGGGCGACCTCGTTGACGAGCTGGATCTCGGCGGCGGAGAGGTCGATGTTGGCCGGCAGCAGGTGCAGACCCGCGACGTCGGTCTTGATCAGGACGTCCTCGGCGGTCACGTCGTCCTGCATGAGCAGGTTGTAGACGGACAGGTCGAGGTTGTGCGGGTTGACCCCGAGGCCCACCGAGAGCGCGCCCTGCGGGTCGAAGTCGACAAGCAGCACCTTGCGGCCGTACTCAGCGAGGGCCGCGCCCAGGTTGATGGTGGTCGTGGTCTTGCCGACGCCACCCTTCTGGTTGGCCATCGCGATGATGCGCGCCGGGCCGTGCCGATCGGTGGGCATCGGCTCGGGGATCGGCTTGCGCATGGTGTAGGCCGCCGGATCCGCCGGACCCAGGTCCGCGCCGAGCGTGGCCTGCTGCTCGCGGAGCTCCGACGTCCAGGTCTCGGCACGGTCACCGTTGCCAGCCATGTCCTCGTTGCCCCCTCCCGACGACCCACCCGGCGTCGGAGCCGTCCGACGTCCTTCGCGGCGCCGCTGCGCACCCCGGTCGTGTCGCCCCAGGAGGTCCGCGCCGATGCCGACTGTACGCCACCGACCAGCAGGGCGTTCGGCACCGGCCCGGCGTGTCGAAGCCGACGACCGCCGGGGTTCAGCCGAGGGCGCGCGGGTGGGCCGTGGCGTACACCTCGCGCAGCCGCTCGACGGTGACGAGGGTGTAGACCTGGGTGGTGGTCACCGAGGCGTGGCCGAGCAACTCCTGGACCACCCGGACGTCGGCGCCGCCGTCGAGCAGGTGGGTGGCGTACGAGTGGCGCAGAGTGTGCGGGGAGACCGCGGCGGCGCCCTCGACCGGCAGGCCGGCCCGCCCGGCGGCGCGGCGCAGGATGGCCCAGGCGCCCTGGCGGGACAGCGCTCCGCCGCGCGCGTTCACGAAGACCGCGGGGGTTCCCTTGCCGTTGGCGGCCAGAGCGGGTCGGGCCCGGACCAGGTAGGCGCGTACCGCCTCGACCGCGTAGCCGCCGATCGGCACCAGCCGCACCCGGCCGCCCTTGCCACGCAGCAGCACGGTGCCCTCGTCGGTGTCGAGGTCGTCGATCGCGGCGCCGATCGCCTCGGAGATCCGCGCGCCGGTGCCGTACAGGAATTCCAGCAGCGCCCGGTCGCGCAGCGCGAGCGGCGCCTCCTCGCCGGTCGCGGTGATCGCGCCGGCGGTCTCCAGGAGCCGGACGACGTCGTCGACTCCCAGCGCGCGGGGCAGCCGGCGCGGCGGGGTGGGCGGGCGGACGTCGCGGCTGGGGTCGGCGCCGGCCAGTCCCTCGCGCAGCGCGAAGCGGTGCAGGCCACGGACGGCGCTGGCCGCGCGGGCGGCGGACGACACGGCCAGGGGCGGATGGTCGTCGTCGCCGGCGCGCAGTCGGGCCAGGTGCGACTCGACGACGCCGGCGCCGACCGACGCGAGGTCGGCGACGCCGGCGTCGGCCAGGGTCGTGAGGTAGCGCTCCAGATCCCGGCGGTACGACGCGAGGGTGTTCGCGGACAGGCCGCGCTCGACGGTGAGGTGGTCGAGGTAGCCGCGCACGGCACGGCGCAGGGCCGGCGCGGGCTCAGCGCCCACGCCGGCCTGCTGCGTGATCCCGCTCAGACCGCCACCGCTCTAGGCCAGGACGTCGGCCAGCGGGAGCACGGTCATGCCGTGCGCCTCGGCGACTGGGCCGTAGGTGACCTGGCCGTCGTGGGTGTTGAGGCCCAACGCGAGGGCCGGGTCGTTGCGCAGCGCCTCGCGCCAGCCGTTGTTGGCCAGTTCCAGGGCGTACGGCAGGGTGACGTTGGTCAGCGCGTAGGTGCTGGTGTTCGGCACCGCGCCGGGCATGTTCGCCACGCAGTAGAAGATCGACTCGTGCACCTTGTAGACCGGGTCGGCGTGCGTGGTGGGGCGCGAGTCCTCGAAGCAGCCACCCTGGTCGATGGCGATGTCGACGAGCACGCTGCCCGGCTTCATCCGGGAGACCAGCTCGTTGGAGATCAACGTCGGGGCCTTCGCGCCGGGCACCAGCACCGCGCCGATGACCAGGTCGGCGTCGAGCACGGCCCGCTCGATCTCGTACGCGTTCGAGGCGACGGTCTGCAGGTGCCCCCGGTAGATGGCGTCGGCCTGGCGGAGCCGGGCGACGTTCTTGTCCAGCAGCAGCACCTCGGACTGCAGGCCCAGGGCGATGGCGGCGGCGTTCATGCCGGAGACGCCGGCGCCGATGACGACGGTCTTCGCCGCGTACACGCCGGAGACGCCGCCGGGCAGCACGCCGCGCCCGCCGCCGGTGCGCATCATGTAGAACGCGCCCACCTGCGGGGCGAGGCGGCCGGCCACCTCGGACATCGGGGCGAGCAGCGGCAACGACCGGTCGGGCAGCTCGACGGTCTCGTAGGCGATGCCGGTGACCTTGCGGTCGATCAGCGCGTCCGTGCACTCCTTGGAGGCGGCCAGGTGCAGGTAGGTGAACAGCACCTGCCCCTCGCGCATCCGGTGGTACTCCTCGGCGATCGGCTCCTTGACCTTGAGCACCAGCTCGGCGGTGTCCCACACCTCGTCGGCGGTGGCCAGGATCGTGGCGCCCGCCGCGGCGAACTCCTCATCGGTGATGCTGGAGCCGACGCCGGCGCCGGACTCGACGAAGACCTGGTGGCCGCTGCGGGTGAACTCGTTGACGCCCGCCGGCGTGATCGCCACGCGGTACTCGTGGTTCTTGACCTCGCGTGGGATTCCGACCTTCACGATGCAGACACCTCTCTTCGGGGCTGAGTTCCCCCCGACTGCTCGGTGCCGCGACGGCCCCGTTGCCGCCACGGTCCACCGGTCCCGCCGGCGGCAGTCTAGGCGTGCCCGACCCCGCTGGAAGCCAGCACAGTGGCATCCGGTGCCCGGGTGACCTGACGGAGTGTCAGGGCGCCGAACGGGCCGGCAGTGGGACGTCACCTCAGCCGTCAGGACAGTGTTCGCCCATTATCGTCCCATCTGACGTGTGGCGGTGCGGACAGCGGGCGAGTGGATCACTAGTGTGTCCGCCCATGACCACTCCTCCTTACCAGCCGGGGTACGCCCCGGGTTACTCCGACAAGAGCAAGGTCGTCGCGGGCATCCTCGGCATCCTGCTCGGCACCTTCGGGGCCGGTCGGTTCTACACCGGACACACCAAGATCGCCGTTCTCCAGCTCGTCGTGAGCCTGGTGACCTGCGGCGTCGGCGCGCTCTGGGGCGTCATCGACGGCATCCTGATCCTGGTCAACGGCGGCACGGACGCGCAGGGCCGCCCGCTGCGCGACTGACCCGCACCGCGACATACGAAGGGGCCCCGCCGACGGCGGGGCCCCTTCGTGCGTACGCACCGATCGGGAAGGACCGGCGGCGGCGCTCAGCGCGGCAGCGGCGCCTGGGCGCGACGCAGCGCCGCGAAGCCGGTGTCCCGGGCGCGAGCCGCCGCGAGCAGCCCGGCCACCGCGGACGCGTTGGTGATCTCGCCGGCCAGGACCATGTCGACCGCCTCGTCCAGGGCCATCCGGACGATCTGCAGGTCGGCCTCCTCGTCGCGGCGCTCGTGACGCTCGGACGCCGGCACGTCGGCCAGGTCCCGGGCCAGGAACACCCGGACGATCTCGTTGGTGAACCCCGGCGAGCTGTGCAGGTCCACCAGCACGTCGACCCGCCCGGCGGTGAGATCGGCCTCCTCGGCCAGCTCCCGCAGCGCGGCGGCCGGCAGCTCCTCACCGGAGACGTCCATCAGCCCGGCCGGCAGCTCCCACAGGTGCCGGCCGACCGGATGCCGGTACTGCCGGATCAGCACCACCTGGCCGGCGTCGTCGAGGGCCACCACGGCCACCGCCCCGACGTGCCGGACGAGGTCGCGCAGCGCGGTCCCGCCGCCCGGCATGGTCACCTCCTCGGTGACCACGTCGAAGATCCGACCCCGGTAGCGCTCCTCGCGGGAGCGCACCTCGTAGCGGTGCTCAAGGTCGCTCACGAGGCCGACGCGGCCTTCGTCGCGGCGCCGTTGCGGGCGGCCTTGCGCGTCGACGGGGCCTCCGACGCCGCCTCCAGGTCGACCGGCAACTGGTCGGCCTGCGAGTAGGTCACGGCGGCCTTGACGAACGACGCGAACAGCGGGTGCGGGCGGGTGGGACGGCTCTTGAGCTCCGGATGCGCCTGCGTGGCCACGAAGAACGGGTGCAGATCCCGGTCCAGCTCGACGAACTCGACCAGCCGGCCGTCCGGGGAGGTGCCGGAGATGTGCAGGCCCGCCTTGGTCAGCGCGTCCCGGTAGGCGTTGTTGACCTCGTAGCGGTGCCGGTGCCGCTCGCTGATGTCGGTGCTGCCGTACGCCTCGGCGACGATCGACCCCTCGGTCAGCGTCGCCGGGTACGCCCCGAGCCGCATGGTGCCGCCCAGATCGCCCTTGCCGGCGACGATGTCCTCCTGGTCGGCCATCGTGGCGATGACCGGGTGCGCGGCCTGCTCGTCGAACTCCAGCGAGTTGGCGCCGTCCAGGCCGGCCAGGTGCCGGGCCACGTCGATCGTCATGCACTGCAGGCCGAGGCAGAGGCCAAGCAGGGGGATGCCGTTCTCCCGGGCGTACCGGGCCGTGCCGATCTTGCCCTCGATGCCGCGGACGCCGAACCCGCCCGGGATGAGGATGCCGTCCACGCCGGCCAGGGCCGCCGCCGCGCCGGCCGGGGTGACGCACTCGTCGCTGGGCACCCAGCGCAGCTGCACCCGCGCCCGGTGACCGAAACCGGCCGCCCGGATCGCCTCGCTCACCGACAGGTACGCGTCCGGCAGGTCGACGTACTTGCCGACCACCGCGACGGTGACCGTGTGCCGGGGGCGGTGCACCCGCTCCAGCAGGTCGTCCCAGCTCGCCCAGTCCACGTCCCGGAACGACAGCCCGAGCCGGCGCACCACGTACGCGTCGAGCCCCTCGCGGTGCAGCACCTTCGGGATGTCGTAGATGCTCGGGGCGTCCGGCGCGGCGACCACCGCCTCGGCGTCGACGTCGCAGTACAGCGACAGCTTCTCCTTGAGCTTCACCGGGATCTCCCGGTCGCAGCGCAGCACGATGGCGTCCGGCTGGATACCGATGTTGCGCAGCTGCGCCACGGAGTGCTGGGTCGGCTTGGTCTTCAGCTCGCCCGACGGCGCCAGGTACGGCACCAGCGACACGTGCAGGTAGAAGCAGTTGTCGCGGCCCAGGTCGTGGCGGACCTGGCGGATCGCCTCCAGGAACGGCAGCGACTCGATGTCGCCGACGGTGCCGCCGACCTCGGTGATGACCACGTCGGGCAGGACGCCGTCGTCGTCCGGGTCGGCCATCGCCAGGATCCGCGACTTGATCTCGTTGGTGATGTGCGGGATGACCTGGACGGTGTCGCCCAGGTACTCCCCCCGGCGCTCCTTGGCGATCACGTCGGAGTAGATCTGGCCGGTGGTGACGTTCGCCTTGCCGGACAGGGCCCGGTCCAGGAAACGCTCGTAGTGCCCGACGTCGAGGTCGGTCTCGGCGCCGTCCTCGGTGACGAAGACCTCGCCGTGCTGGAACGGGTTCATCGTCCCGGGGTCGACGTTGAGGTAGGGGTCGAGCTTCTGCATCACCACACGCAGTCCGCGCGCGGTCAACAGGTTGCCGAGGCTGGAGGCGGTGAGGCCCTTACCCAGCGAGGAGGCGACGCCCCCGGTGACGAAAATGTGCCTGGTCGTCCGTGCTGATGGGGCCAAGGCCTGCTCCCGTGTCGTCTGTCGCGGTCATGCAGACCGCCGTGCTCGATCAGCAAAGTGATCACGCGATCCACGGGATTCCACGGTAACACCTCTGCGGCGGGTACTCGCAGGCCGCACCCCGGGTGCGACAGGAGCGGGCCACTGGGACGACGCCCGACGGTCAGGAGGCGGCAACCTCGGTCGATGGCCGGGTGGCCGGCGCGGCCGGGGTGTCCGCCGGCATGTCCACCTGGGTATCCGCCGGTCGTCGCTGCGCCGGCGCGGAGGGTGTCCCGGTCGCCGCGTCCGCGGCCGGACGCTCCGGCGGCGACTGCGCGGGCTTGTCGACCACCTCGGGGCCCACCGGCCCGTCGACCGCC
Source organism: Micromonospora sp. NPDC049004 (assembly GCF_040649315.1). Classification (NCBI taxonomy): domain Bacteria; kingdom Bacillati; phylum Actinomycetota; class Actinomycetes; order Micromonosporales; family Micromonosporaceae; genus Micromonospora; species Micromonospora sp. NPDC049004. The sequence continues at coordinate 22,756 of NZ_JBEZFG010000001.1, read as the reverse complement.
CCGGGGCCCACCGGCCCGTCCGGGCCCGCGGGCAGCACGACCGCTCGTGGGGGCGCGGCGGGCGGGCCGCCGATCGGCCGGGGATGACCCGCGCCCAGCGGTCCACCGCCACCGGTCGGACCGTCGCCCCCGCCGGCCGGCCCGTCGCCCCCGCCTGCGGGCCCGTCGCCACCGGAGCCCGAGTCGTCGTCGGCCCCGTTCTCCCGGGCACGGCCCGTGCCCGGGCGGGTCCGGTCGGCAGCATGTCCGAGGACCCGCAGCGACGCCAACGCCGCCATCGGCACCACCAGGGCCGCCGCCGCCCCCGCCACGTCCAGCGCCGCGCCGTCGAGTACGCCGCCCAGCACCGCCGCGACCGCCGTGCCGCCCAGCGCGGCGCGGATCGCCGGGTAGATGCCGAACAGCCGCATCAGCCCGCCCCACGGTTGCAGCAGGGCGAACCACACCAGCAGCCCACCGGCCAGCGCCAGCACGGTCAACGGGCTGTTCACCAACGTCTCGAAGTTCGCCGTGCTGGACCGGTGCACGGTGAACCCGCCGGTGCCGTCCGCGACCGCGGACAGGAACCGGCCCAGACTCCCCCGCTCCGCCGCCGGGCGCCGCAGGTCCACCACGGCGAAGCCGATGCCGACCGCCAGGGCGGCCATGGTGGCCCACGCCAGTCGGGTGATGGTGAGCCAGCCGCCGGCGCTGATCGCCGCGGCCACACTCAGCCCGGCCGTCAGCGCGATGGCGCCGACCGGGTCGGCGCCCAGGTACGGGCTGCCGACCACCACCACGGCGAGACCGCCCACGGCGACCATCACCGCGGGCCGCCAGCGGCGGTGCACCCGCTGGGCGAACCACCCGCCGGTCACCAGCGCGCTGGCGAGGAACACGCCCAGCCCGACAGTGCTCAGCCCGGCGTACCGGCCACCCTGCAACGCCGAGTAGCCGACCACGCTGTTGAGCTGCAGGCTCGACCCGGTGAGCACGTCCAGCCCGACGACAAGTGTCGTGAGGCCGGCCACCGCGCCGAACGGGCCGAGCGTGTTCGCGTACCCGGGGGCGAACCGGACCGCCGCGGTGCCACCCGCGACCAGCAGCGCGGTGACCACGGCGAAGATCCATCCCGGGTGCTCGCCCCGCCACCAGGGGACGGCGTCGGCGAGCAGCGCGGCCGGAACGGTCAACGCCGCCGCCACCAGCAACAACTCCACCACCGCCACGACGCGGGCGGAGACCGGGGTCGGGCCGGCCGGACCGGCGTGCGGTCGGGCCCGGCGCAGCAACGGCAGCACCGCCAGCGCCAGCAGCACCTGAAGCCCGGCGAGCAGGGCGAAGAACCGGCCGGAGACGGCCCGCTGGGCGATCGCCTCCCGGTCGGCGTTCGCCGGCGCGTTGATCGCCTCGGTCAGGTCGGACGGTCGACCGCCGGTGCTGACCGCGGGCCGGCCGAGGAACAGCCGCTCCGGCATCGGCCGACCCAGCGCGGCAAGCGCCGTCGGCGCGAGGTCGACAAGTTGCAGGTAGCCGTCGCGGCCGGTGCTGGCCGAGGTGAGCCAACCCCGCTCCCAGCCCGGCCCGTCGGCGACCACCACGTGCAGCCGCGACGGCTGCTCGGTGTCGGAGATTCCGGCCACCAGCACCAGCGACCGGTCCGGCCGCGCGGCCAGGACCCGGGCCAGCTGGGCGTCGGCCGCCCGCGCCTGCTCGGCACGCGCCGCCGGGTCGGTCCCCTCGACCGTGCCGAGGTCGACGATGCTCAGCACGCACGAGCCGAGCAGCCGGCGCGGATCGGCCGGCAGGCCCGCGGCGTACCTGTCGACCCGGCCGAACGGGCGGGCGGCGGCCACTGCCGCGCCCGGACCCACGGCGACCGAGCAGCGCACCGACTCCGACAGCGACCCGGGCATGGTGCCCCAGGGCAGCCGCTGCTGGTTGTACTGGACCACGCTCTCCTGATCGGGCAGGTTCGCGCCGATCCCGTCCGGTTGCTCCACTGTCACGCCGGCGGGCGGGCAGCCGCCGTCGGGCCGGGTGCCGTTCCACGCGGCGAAGCTGCCCGCGCCGAGGGTCAGCCACCCGTCGACCGGGCAGGTGGGCCGGTGCGCGGACCGCACCGACAGGGAGCCGATCGAGCCGTCCCGGGCCATCCGCCACAGCGTCGGTGTGCTCTGCTGGTCGACGTCCTCCCAGCGCAGCCCGGCGATCCCGGCGAGCACCACGAAGTCGGCGGTGCGCTGCGGGGTGCCCTGCGGCGGCCGGGCGGCCAGCGCGGTCACGCCCAGCACCACCACGAGCACGGTCAGCAGGGCGGGAGCGAGTCGACGCACCATCACCGGTGTCCCGTCATCGGCGCGTCGGAGCCGGGGGCGGCCGGAGGAGTCCCACGGGCGGCCAGCTCGGCGTAGAGGGCCGCCAGCACGGCCACCGTGTCCGCCTCGGTGGGCCACGTCGCCGCCCGCTCGGCGCCGCGCCGACCCAGCTCGGCCCGGGCCTCCGGATCGTCCAACAGCGCGCGCACCGCCGCGTCGACCGCGTCCACGTCGCCTGCGGGGACCAGCTCGGCGGCGTCGCCGACCAGCTCCGGCAGGCCACCCACAGCGGTCGCCACCAGCGGCACACCGGCCCGCATCGCCTCCTGGGCGAACAACTGCCGGGCCTCCCAGTCGCTGGTGACCACCGCGAGATCGGCGCCGGCGAGCAGGTCGGCAACGTCGGTGCGGTGCCCCAGCAGGGTCACCGGGGCCCGGGCGGCGGAGGTCCGCGCGGCGAGCGGCAGGTACGCCGGGCCGCTCCCGGCGATCACGACGACCGGCGGCGGGGTACGCGTACGCCAGCGGGCGGCCGCGTCGATCAGCACGTCGTAGCGCTTCTGCGGGTGCAGCCGCCCCACCGAGACGAGCAACGGCTGCTCCGGCCGTACGCCGAACTCGGCGCGCACGGCGGCGCGGCGTCGACGGGGTGCGGGCAGCGTCGGGGCGGCGACCGGGGCGAGTCGGGCGTCGGCGGCGCCCAGCGCTGCGGCCCGCTCGACCAGGTCGGTGGAGGCGCCGAGAGCCACCCGGGCGCCCCGGGCGACCACCCGCTCGACGAACCGCGAGACCCCGCCGCGCAGGCCGCCCGCGAGGACCGCGTTGTGCCAGGTCACGACCAGCGGGGCGGACGGACGGGCCAGCACGGCCACGAGACCGGCGCGCAGGCCGTGCGCGTGCACCACGTCGACCCGGGCCGCGGCGAGCGCCCGCCGCAGGGCGAGCACCGCCCGCGCGTCGGCGGGGGTCGGGCTGGCCGGGATCTCCACCGGTTCGAAACGCGCGCCGACGCCGGTGAAGTCGAACTGCTCCTGCGTGGCCGCCGGCCCGCACACCAGCACCGTGGCCCCGGCGGCGACGAGCCCGCGCGCCACCGAGCGGACGTGCTGGCCGACCCCACCGGTGCTGGACGCCAGCAGCAGCGCCACGGAGCCCGACCAGCCGGCGGGCAGGCTGCTCCCGGTCATCGCGACCACCGTCGGTTCCCGTTGACAACGCTCACCGAACCGCCGTCTCCTTCCCGTCGCCCCGCTCCGGGGGGACCGCGCCCGGCGTCGACGTGCCGGCCCCGCCTCGCGGCCCTCGCCGGCCGAGGCGGCGGACCACCCCGGTCAGTAGCGGCCGCACGTCCCGCCGGTCGACGAACCAGACCACGACGAGGAACACGACACCGACCAGAACCCCGGACAGCATGCCCTGACCGAGTGCCGCGGCCGTCGTCGGGGTGCCGCCGTCCAGCCCGTCGAGCCAGCGGCTCACGCCCAGTCCGGCGAGCGCGGCGAGCAGCCCGGCGAGGCCACCGGCCGCCCCGGCGCGCGCCGCGCCGGCCAGCGCCGGCCGGCCGGCGCTGCGCAGCACCGCGCTGACGAGCAACACGCCGAGCACCACCATGCCCACCGAGTTGGCGGACGTCACGGCGAGCACCCGGTCGGTCAACGGCAGGATCGCGCCGAGCAGCAGCACGACGGGCGGCACCACCAGGAAGCCGACGGCGGTCGCGGCGGTCGCCGCCCGGGTCTCCCCGCGCGCGTAGAGCGCCCGGGTGAGGATCGCGAAGAGGCCGTAGCCGACCAGGCCCGGGGCGTAGCCGATGATCGCGGCGGCGGCGGTCGGCGCGGTGGACGCGGGGAAGAAGAAGTGCCCGACCGGCCCAGCGGTCCCGACCAGCGCGGCCGCGCCGAGGCAGCTGAACAGCAGCACCCCGCGTACGGCCGGGGCCAGGGTCGCCCGGTAACCGTCCTCGTTCCCGGCCGACCGCGCGGTCGCGAGCGTCGGATAGGCCGCGACGGCCAGCGGCACCGCGAGCACCGCCCACGGCAGCAGGTAGACGGTCTGCGCCAGGTTGTAGACGCCCGGATTGCTGCGCGCGCCCGCGGTGACCTGGTTCAGGCTGACGATCAGGGCGATCTGCTGCGTGGTGACGGTGACCGCGCCCGCCACCGCCAACCCGCCGACCCGGGCCCGCGCGTCGGCGGGGAACCCGAACCCGGGCCGCAACCCCAGGCGCAGCCGCCGCACCGGGATGAGCAGCGACAGCGACAGCGTCACCACGCCCAGTGTGGTGCCGGCGGAGAGCAGCAACTCGCCGCCGGAGCTCACCCCGGCGACCGTGGCGTACCGGCCCTGGGTGGCGGTGAACCCCAGGTAGACGACGATCACGGTGAGGCTGGACAGCAGCGGGGCGAGCACCGGCCAGGCGAAGCGCCGGTGCGCCTGGAGCACCCCGGTGAGCACGATGCCGACGCCGTACAGCGGCAACTGCGGCGCGAAGACCCGCAGCATCCGTACGCCGCTCTGCTGCTGGGCGTCGGTCAGATGCTGGCCCAGCGACTCGACCACCGGGCCGGCGAAGAGCACCACGACCAGCGCGAGCGGCACCAGCAGCGCCAGCGTCCAGGTCAGCAGCGCGCCGGTGGTCCGGGCGACAGTCGTACGGTCACCGGCCTCCACAGCCCCGGCCAGCAGCGGTACGACGAGGCTGGCCAGCGCGCCACCGGCGACGATCTCGAAGATGAAGTTCGGCACCGCGTTGGCCACCACGTAGGCGCCGCCCAGGTCGGTCGGGGCGAGGCTCCAGGTGAACACCGCGGTACGGCCGAAGCCGGCGAGCCGGCTGAGCACGGTGAGGACGGCGATGAGCGCGGCTGCCCCGGCCAGCCGGCCGGCGCCGGCGAGGGGTGCCGGTCTGGTCACGTCAGTCGGCGCGTCGGCCCAGTGCGTCGAGCTGCCGCAGGCCCGGGGTGCGCTGGATCACCGCCGTGAAGCTGACCTTCTCGCTGGCGGCGGTGAGCCCGGCGAGCACGGCCAGCAGGCCGGCCCGGCCGAGCGGGCCGCTGCGGGCGGCGAGCGCGACGCCGAGCAGGGCGCCGAGCGCGTTCGCGCCGCTGTCGCCGAGCATGACGTCCTCGGACAGGTCGTCGGGGAGCAGGCCGGCGGCGGCGCCGGCCGCGCCGGCGGCGATCCCGCCGTGCGGGCCACCGGCCAGCGGCACGCCCAGCAGCAGGCCGGACTTGATGGCCCGGCCGGGCCGCAGGTCGAGCAGGTTGAGCAGGTTGGCGGTGCCGGCGATCACGCCGGCGCCGAGCACCACGTCGACCCCCCGGCCGACGGCGCCGTGCCGCTGCCGGCGCGGGTGCGCGGCGACCCGCGGGTCGGCGGCGAGCAGCGCGGCCGCGCCCAGCCCGGCGGCGCCCACCCCGGCGATCTTGACCAGCCCGGCGGTGACCCGGCCCTCGCGCAGCGCGGCGAGGTGCCCGGCGAAGCCCTTGGCCGCCTTCTGCTCAGGACGTGCGCCGACCACGTCGTCGTAGAGCCCGACACCGCCGGCGCCGAGACCGGCGACCAGGGCGGCGCCACCGGAGGCGGCGCTGGTGGCGCCGAAGACGCCCGCAGCTGTCGCACCGGCGGCGAGCGCCGGCCCGGCCGCCAGGGTCACCGTCCGGCCCCGGAAGTTGGTGCGTTGCAGCGCCGGCCCCACGGGGGCGGTCCGCACCTCGCGCAGGGCGTACCGGGCGGCGGCGGCACCGGCCCCGGCGATCAGCAGCCGGCCCAGCATCCTCACGCCGCCACCTCGCTCAGGCACGGGGTCGCCCGCTCAGGCGCGTCGGTTCCGGACACCGGGGTACGTCGTTCGCTCACTGGGGCAGTCTAGGCAGCAGGGACGCGGCGTTGTCGCCGACGCCGTACTGGCCGGCCTTCTTCTCGGTGAGCTGCTGCACCAGGGCGAGGCTGGTGACCAGCTGACCCTGCACGGTGTTGGCGTTGTCGACCGTGGAGATGGTCTGCGACAGCACCGGGTCACCGCGGACCACCGACACGACGTTGCCGCCGGCGGAGCCGTTGCCGCCCACCACGATCGCCCCGGTCCGGTCGAACTGCTCGGCGATCTTGACGACGGACTCGTCCCGCTTCTCGGAGTCCTTGTCGACGTACGGCTGCCCGCTGACCACGACGACGGCCTCGGCCGGTCCGGTGACCTTGTTGTTGTCGGTGGTCAGGTAACCGGCGTTGTTGTACGCGGCGAGCACGGCCCGCCGGTCGGCGTCGCTGACCGGCGCGGTGCCCTGCGCGCGGTCCAGCAGGACGCTGGCCAGCAGCGCGCTGGAGGTCTCCACGCCGTGCCCGTTGCCCGGCAGGCCGGTGGTCTGCGCGGTCGGCCGCGCGGCGGTGACGGCCAGCTCCAGCAGGTTGGAGTTGTTGTCCGGGTTGATGAACTTGTCCTGCAGGTCGACCCGACCGGTGATGGTGGCGCCGGCGAGCTGGAGCTTCTTGAGCACGCCCTCGGTGTGGTCGCGCCCGTTGGGGAGGCTGAGCACCACCACCCGGCGTCCGGTGAGGGTGCCCGGGAGGACGACCTGGGACACCTGCTCGGCGAACTCCTCCTCCAGACCGAGCTGCTTCTCCATGCTGTTGACCTGCTGGCGCAACTGCTGGTTGTCCTTGCGCAGTCCGGTGACCTGCTCCTTGAGCGAGTCGGCGACCGGGCCGTTGAGGGCGGCTGTGCCGACCACCAGACCGATCGCCAGAGCCAGGAACACCGCGGTGAGGGACACCACGTGGTAGCGGAAGTTGATCACGCTTGCAGCCTCTTGATCGGTCGGGAACTAGAAGAGCCGGTACAGCTGGAACACGAAATTGTCCCACCACTCGGCGACCACGCCCAGGTACGCCTTCCCGACGGTGGAGACGGCCACCGCGGAGGCCATCGCCGCGATCGCCGAGAGCACCAGCAGCAGCAGCGACGACCCGGAGATGCTCTGCCGGTAGAGCCGGCTCACCCCCTTGGCGTCGACCAGCTTGCCCCCGACCTTCAACCGGGTCAGGAACGTCGAGGCCATCCCGCCGCGCCCCTTGTCCAGGAACTCGACGAGCGTGGCGTGGGTGCCGACCGCGACGAGCAGCGACGCGCCCTTCTCGTCGGCCAGCAGCATCGCCAGGTCCTCGCTTGTCGCCGCGGCCGGGAAGGTGATGGCCGGGACGCCGAGGCCGTTGACCCGGGGCAGGCCGGGCGCCCGCCCGTCGGGGTAGGCGTGCACGATCACCTCGGCGCCGCAGCGCAGCACGTCGTCGGTGACCGAATCCATGTCACCGATGATCATGTCGGGGGTGTACCCGGCCTCGACCAGCGCGTCCGCGCCGCCGTCCACGCCGATCAGCACCGGCTTGAACTCCCGGATGTACGGGCGCAGCACGTCCAGGTCGGCCTTGTAGTCGTAGCCGCGCACCACGATCAGGCAGTGCCGACCCTGGATCTGGGTCTGGATGTCCGGAACGCCGACGCCGTCGAGCAGCAGGTCGCGTTCCTGGCGCAGGTAGTCCATCGTGTTGGCGGCGAACGCCTCCAACTGCACCGACAGCCCCTCCCGGGCGTCGGACATCGCCTTGGCGACCGACTCGGCGTCCTGCAGGGTGCCGTGCGCCACCGGCTCCTCGCCGGCGAAGACGGTGTTGCCCTCGATACGGACCTGGTCGCCCTCGCGGATCCGCTCGAAGACGCCCTCGCCGAGGTCGTCCAGGAGCGGGATGCCGGCGGCGATCAGCACCTCCGGCCCGAGGTTGGGATAGCGGCCGGAGACGGACGGCTTGGCGTTGAGCACCGCCGCGACACCGACAGCGACCAACGAGTCGGCCGCCACCCGGTCCAGGTCGACGTGGTCGATGACCGCGATGTCACCGGGGCGCAGCCGGCCGACCAGCCGTTTCGTCCGGCGATCAAGGCGCGCGGTGCCGAGGACTCTGCCCGGCTCCGCGTTTCGGTTCCGGCGCAACGTGGGTAGACGCATCGTGACCATCCTGGCATGTGAGGCAGGCTTTTCTGTCGCGACATGCCTGAGCAGGGCCGCCTACCCAGGGAAGCACACGTCGGCGCAAGCCGGTGTGCTTGCGCTCACAATACGCGGCGTCACAACCGCCTTTCCTTGGCGGCCACGGCCAGCAGCTCCTCGGCGTGGGCGATACCCAGATCCGAATCGGGCAAACCGGCGAGCATCCGGGCCAGCTCACGGGCGCGTTCGGTGTCCTCCACGACCCGCACCCCGCTGGTGGTCACCGCGCCACCGGTGTCCTTCGCCACCACCAGATGCCGATCGGCGAACGCGGCCACCTGCGGCAGGTGAGTGACGACCAACACCTGGTGGCTGCGGGCCAGCCGGGCCAGCCGGCGGCCGATCTCCACCGCGGCCTGGCCGCCGACGCCCGCGTCGACCTCGTCGAAGACCAGCGTGGGCGGACCGCCCGAGCCGGCGAAGACCACCTCGATGGCGAGCATCACCCGGGACAGCTCGCCGCCGGAGGCGCCGCGCTGCAACGGCAACGACGGCGCTCCCGGGTGGGCCAGCAACCGCAGCTCCACCTCGTCGCCGCCGTCCGCCGCGACACCCGCCTCGACGCCGTTGATCGTCAGCGTCGGCTCGGCCCGCCCGGCCGGCCGCGGCAGCACCACCACCTCGATCCGGGCGTGCGGCATGGCCAGCCCGGCCAGCTCGACGGTGACCTGGTCGGCGAAGCGGACCGCGGCCTCCTGCCGGGACACCGACACCCGGGAGGCCAGGTCGGCCACCTCGCCGGCCAGCCGCTGCCCCTCGGCGTCCAACTCCTCGAGCAGGTCGTCCGAGGTGTCCAGGTCGGACAGTCGGGTGCGGGCCCGGTCGGCCCAGGCGATGACGCCGTCGACGTCGTCGGCGTACTTGCGGGTCAACGCCCGCAGCGCGGCCCGCCGCTCGTAGACGTGCTGCAACCGGGCCGGGTCCGCGTCGAGCGTCGCCAGGTACGCCGACAGCTCTGCCGAGACGTCGGTGACCAGCGTGGCCGCCTCCTCCAGGCGGGCCGCCAGCTCGCCCAGCGCCGGGTCGGTGCCGGCCTGCGCCTCCAGGGTGCGCCGGGCCGTGCCGAGCAGCGCCGCCGCGTCCGGTGTCTCGTCGGCCGCCTCCGCGCCGCCCGCCACGCACTGCTGGGCCACCTGCGCGGCAGTCCGCAGGCCCTCGGCGTGCTCCAACCGCTGCGCCTCGGTCTTCAGCTCGTCGTCCTCGCCGGGCTGCGGGTCGACGCGGGTGATCTCGTCGAGGCCCAGCCGCAGCAGGTCCGCCTCCTGGTTGCGCTCGCGGGCATTGCGCCGCCGGTCGGCCAGGTCGTCGACCACCCGCCGCCAACCGGTGTACGCCTCACGCAGCGCGTCGAGCAGCTTCTCGTGCGCCGGCCCGGCGAAGCGGTCCAGAGCGGCCCGCTGCTCGGCCGGGCGCAGCAGCCGCAACTGGTCGGACTGGCCGTGCACGGCAACCGCCTGCTCGCCGACCTCGCCCAGCATCGACACGGGCATGCTCCGGCCACCGAGGTGGGCCCGGGAGCGGCCCTCCACCGTCACCGTGCGGCTGAGCAGCAGCGAGCCGTCCTCGTCGGGCTCGCCACCGGCGTCGCTGATCCGGGCGTGCACCGCGTCGGCGACCCGGCCGGACAGGCGTAGCCGCCCCTCGACCACGGCCCGGCCCGGTTGGGCACGGACCCGCCCGGCGTCGGCCCGGCCGCCGAAGAGCAGGCCGAGGCCGGTCACCACCATCGTCTTGCCGGCACCGGTCTCGCCGGTGATGACGTTCATCCCGCCGGTCAACGGCAGCGTGGTGTCCTCGATGACGCCGAGTCCGGTGATGCGCAGCTCTTCCAGCACAGCACCCGACAGTAGACGCGAGGGCCGACAGTTGACCAGCCGACGGGCCCCACGACCGGGCACCGGCACGCCCCGCACCCCACCGACGTACAGTCTTGCCCCGTGTTGGACGTGATCGGCCTGACCCCCGCCGAGGAGGAGCTCTACCGCTGCCTGCTCCAGCTCACCACGGCCCGTGTCGACGAACTGGTCCGCCGGCTGCGACGCCCCCGGGCGCAGGTCGTCGAGCAGGTCGAGGCGCTACGGGCCAAGGGGCTGGTGCAGCCCACCGACAACGACCCGGACGCCCCGCTGCGCCCGACCGCCCCGGACGTCGCCCTCGGCGCGACGCTGCTGCGCCGCCAGGAGGACCTGGAGGCGGCCCGGCGCCGGGTCACCCAACTGGCCGAGGAGTACCGCTCCGGGCTGCGCCGCCACCACGTGGACCACCTGGTCGAGGTGATCCGGGGCGGTCGGGTGCTGCGGGACCGGCTGCGCGACCTGCAGAACTCGGCCCGCAACGAGGTGCTCTGGTTCTGCCGGGCGAACCCCCTCGCCATGGCCGGCCCGGAGAACGTCGAGGAGTTCGACGCGCTGGCCCGTGGGGTGAGCTACCGGGCCATCTACGAACGGGACCTGCTGCTCGAACCGGGCGCACTGGCCGACCTGGCCAAGGGGGTGGCCGCGGGCGAGCAGGCCCGCGTGCTGGACCGGCTGCCCGTCCGACTGGCCATCGTGGACGCGCGTACCGCCATCTGTCCGCTGGTGCCCGACCGGGACGGCGGCGAGCCGAGTGCCGCGGTGATCGGCCGCAGCCAGCTGCTCGACGCGCTGCTGGCCCTCTTCGAGAGCCACTGGCGGGTGGCCACCCGACTGCGACTCGACGACCCGCTCGCCGCCACCGAGGGCCGGCGCGACGAGGCCGACGACCGTCCGGTCGACGGCTACCGGCCCGACGCCGACGAGGCCCGGCTGCTGTCGCTGTTCGTGGCCGGCGTACCGGACAAGTCCATCGCCTCCCAGCTCGGGGTGAGCCGCCGGACGGTGCAGCGCCGCCTCGCCGAGCTGATGGACGCCGCCGGCGTGGACACCCGACCCGGGTTGGCGTTCCAGGTCGCCCGGCGCGGCTGGCTCTGAACGCGGCAGGGCCCGCCGTCGGAAAGCGACGGCGGGCCCTGCCGGACACGCGCGGAGTCAGCGCAGGCCGTACGCCCGCAGCACCATCTGGTCGACGGAGTTCCCGGCCCGGTCGGTGGCGTGCACCCGCAGCGACACGGTTCCGCGCCCGGCCGGCACGGTGGCGGTCCAGCGGGTACCCGACCCTCGCGTCGGCGCGGGCCGCCAGGTGACGCCCTCGTCGAAGGAGACCTGCACCGTCAGGCTGGTGCCCGTCGGCGCGGCGACTCCGGTCGGCTGGCGCAGGGTCAGCCCCAGCTGGTGCGGCCGGTTGGCGGGTACGGTGCCGAGCAGGTCGGCCGGCACCCGGTAGTCCACCTGCAGCAGCGACAGCGGCACGGCCGCGTCACCCGCCGGGCGGGCCGAGGTGAACTGCCACGACGTGTCGGTGCGGGTGGCGTAACGCCACTGGTCCGAGGCCCGCCGCGTCGTCACGTCGAGGCGGTAGCGGGCCGCCCCGGCGGTCGTCGGTACCGGCGTCCAACCGCCGGACAGGTCGGCGATCTGCCGACCGTCGCGGCTGAGGCGAGCCTGGACGGTGTCCGCCTCCTCACTGTTGCCGGCCACGCTGTAGTGCCCGTCGGCGTCGACGAACTCGGGCATCCGCACGTCCAGGCTGTCGCCCGCCCGGGTGGGCACCGGCGCTCCGCTGGCCGGCACGGCCGGACGGACCACCGGGGCGTGCCAGGTCTCGGTCACCCGGTCGTCGGCGGCGTACCGCCGGGGCTCCTGGGTCAGCCCACCGGTCACCTGCCCCCACTGCATGAACATCTCCTTGTGCAGCACCCGGTGCTGCCACCAGTTGTCCCCGGCGCTGACGAACTCCTGCCGGGTGGTCCCGTTGCGGACCAGGCGCTGGTCGTCGTTCCAGGAGTACTCCTGCCACGGACGCCAGCCGAACCGCTCCTCGGTGGCCCAGCCCGCGCCCGTGTCGCCGTAGCTGGCGGTCACCTCGGCGGTGTTCTTCGCGGTCACCGTGTGCACGATCCGCTCCGGCACCCGGCCCTTGGACACCTGCCACACGTCGTACAGGTACGGACTGTCCACCCTCAGCGTCAGGTCCAGGGTCGCCCGGCCCTTGCGCGCCGCCGCGATCAGCCGCTGCCCGTCGTCGTACGCGACGACCATCGCCGGGATCGGCAGCCGCTCGCCTGCCGGCCGCCAGACCGTCCACGCGGTCCGGTCCTCGGGTCGGACGATCAGCACCACCGCGGCGCCGGCCGCCGCCGCGGCGGCCACCTGCTCATCCTCGTTACGGTCCGGGTCGGCGGCGAGCAGCGCCGCCGCGCCCCGCACCCGGGCCAGCTCGGCAGGGGTTCCGGTGCCGGCCCAGACCAGGGGCAGCTTCCGTCGACCGGTCGGCGCCGGCGACGTGCCCAGCAGGTTGATGTCCGACGGACCGGACACCCCGCTGACCGTGGCGTCCACCATGGGCGCGACGAGCTGCCAGCGGGAGGCGAACTCGAACTCGCCCTGGCGTACCGGGCGGGTCGGCGTGACGTTGACCTGCTGGATCGTGCTGTACGCCATGACGCCGTGGTCGATCTGCCGGCCGTTGCCCAACACCCGGTGCACGTAGTAGCTGAGCGTGGCCCGCTGCTCGCTGGGCTTCGGCGTCTCGATCCGCACGGGCGTGCCCTTGCGGGCGTCGAGCACCACGGTCAGGTCCCGGTCGACGGTCAGCTCCGGCTCGACGGCCTCGGTCAGCTGCTCGTCGAGCGGGGCGCCGTGCTCGACGAGCGCGGTCAGCAGGTACGTGCCCTCCTCGACCTGCAGGGTGCCCTCGCCCGGCCACCAGCCCCAGAAGTCCGACTCGGGCTGCTCGCCGTAGAGGGTGAGCCCCGGCGAGAGGGTCAGCTGACCCTGCCGGTCCAGCACCTTCACGGTGACCTGGTGCAGTGGGCCGCTGACGGTGAGACCCACCGGCGTGCGGACGGCGACACCGTCCGCGCCGGTGGCCACCAGCCAACCGCCGTGCGGGCCCCGGCCCAGCTTCGCCGGGTCGGCCCGCAGCGGCACGGCCACGCTGCCGCCCGCCGGCACGGTCACCTCGCCGGACCCGACGGAGACTCCGTCGGTCTCGGCCGCGCCGCTGTCCAGGTTGCGCAGATCCAGGGCCAACCGCAGGGTCTGCGCGCCCGTCGTGTCGTTGGTGTACGTCACGGTGCGCTGCACCGCCGCGCCACCGGTGGTGATCCGACCGAAGTCGACGGTGGCCGAGGCGTACACCCGCTGTGTGAGGGCCCGCGCCACGTCCACCCGACCGCCGCCCTGCTCGAAGACGGTGAGCGCCGGGTTCGCCTTCGTGGTGCTGACCAGCGCGTCCTTCAGCTTGCCGGCGGACCAGTCCGGGTGGTCCTGCGCGAGGATCGCCGCCGCGCCCGCCACGTGCGGGGTGGCCATCGAGGTGCCGGACGCGGTCGTGTAGGCGTCGCCCACCGGCGTACCCATCGTGGTGCCGGCGGCCCGCGCGGCGACGATGCCGACGCCCGGCGCGGTGATCTCCGGCTTCAGGCCGTTGTCGCCCAGGCGCGGCCCCCGGCTGGAGAACTCGGCCAGGTTGTCGTCGCGGTCCACCGCGCCGACGGTGAGCGCCGCCGCTGCCGCGCCCGGCGAGCCGACGGTACGCGCCGCACCCGCGTTGCCGGCGGCGACCACGAAGAGCGCGCCGGTCTCGGCGGTCAGGTCGTTCACCGCCTGGCTCATCGGGTCGGTGCCGTCGGTCGGGTCGCCGCCGAGGCTCATGCTGACGACCTTCGCCCCGGAGTGGGCGGCCCACTCCATGCCGGCGATGATGGCCGAGTCGTAGCCCGAGCCGCCGTCGTCGAGCACCTTGCCGACCAGCAGTCGCGCGCCGGGCGCGACGCCCTTGCGCAGACCCGCCGACGCGTCGCCGCTGCCCGCGATGGTGGCCGCGACGTGCGTGCCGTGGCCGTGGCCGTCGCGGGCGCTGCCGCTGCCGGAGAAGTCCCGCGCCTCGGCGATCCGTCCGGCCAGGTCGGGGTGGGTGGCATCGACGCCGGTGTCGAGCACTGCCACCTTCACGCCGCTGCCGTCGCGCCCGGCCGCCCAGGCCGTCGGGGCGCCGATCTGCGGGACGCTGTGCTCCAGCGTCGGGCGCACCCGCCCGTCCAGCCAGACGTGCGCGACACCGCCGCCCAGTCGGGGCGCGTCGGCCGTGGTCCGGCTCGCCGGTGTCCCGGCGAGGGTGCTCCACAGGCCACCGAGGTCGGCCTTGCCGACCCGCAACGCGGCGCCGTTGATGCTCTCCAGGGGGCGGGCGTCGGTGACGCCGCCGAGCGGCCGGACCCGGCCGGCGGCCGGCTCCTGGTAGCGCACGATCAGCGGCAGCGCGCCCTGTGCGGCGTCGCCGTAGCCGTCGGCGGCCAACTCCTGCACGTCGAACAGGTTGGCGTCGAGGACGCCGCTGGAGACGTAGGGCAGGGCGTCGCTGGGCAGCACCCGCAGCCCGCCGTCGACCTCCAGGGTCTGGAAGATGACCCGCTCACGCCCGGGTCCCGGGCGTACGGTGGCGGCGACCCGGCCCGGCGCGGCCGGAGCCAGCTCGACCTGGTCGCCGGTGATGAGGGTGATGCGGACGGGCGCGGCGCCCGGGGCGGACGTGCCCAGGCTCGGGCCGGTGGGCCGGGCGGGCGGCTCGGCGGACGCCGGTGCGGCGAGGCCGACCACCAGTACGCCGACCGCGCCGGCGCTGAGCCAGCGGGGGGACCAGTGCATGCGATGCGCTCCTTAACTCCGGTGGGCCCGCCATCCGTAGATGAGGACCGATCGGAGTCTGCGACGCAGCACACAACCAGGTCACTAGCCTTGCGCCGCCGCAGCGGCGACATGTCGTCAGGTGGACACCCGCCGGACACCGACGGTGTGCGTCACCGTCACTTACCGGCGGCTGCCCCGCCACCCGTGCACGGGCAGACCGAACTTGGCGACCAGCCGGTCGGTGAACGGACGGGCGCGCAGCCGGACGATGCGTACCGGCAGGGCGCCGCGACGCACCGTCACCCGGGCGCCCGGCGGCAGGTCGTAGACCCGCCTGCCGTCGCAGGCGAGCACGGCGAGGGTGGTGAACGGGTCGACGGTGATGACGAACGTCGACGTGGGCGCGGTGACCAGGGGCCGGCTGAACAACGCGTGCGCGCTGATCGGCACCAGCAGCAGGGCCTCCACCTCCGGCCAGACCACCGGACCGCCGCCGGAGAACGCGTAGGCGGTGGAGCCGGTGGGGGTGGCGCAGACCACCCCGTCGCAGCCGTAGCGGGACAGCGGGCGGCCGTCCACGTCGACGAGGAGTTCGAGCATCTGCGCCCGCTCCCCCTTCTCGACGCTGATCTCGTTGAGCGCCCAGGATTCGATGGTCGGGCCACCGTCGAACTCGGCAGTGACGTCGAGCGTGAGCCGCTCGTGCACTGTGTAGTTGCGCTCGACGACGTCCCGGACCGCGGTGTCCAGATCGTTGATCTCCGCCTCGGCGAGGAAGCCCACCTTGCCGAGGTTGATGCCGAGCAGCGGCGCCTTCGCCGGGCGGGCCAGCTCGGCCGCGCGCAGGAAGGTGCCGTCCCCACCGAGCGCGAAGACGATCTCGGCGCCCTCGGCGGCCTCCGGGCCGGTGACCGGAACCGTCCCGGGCAGGTCGAGATCCTCGGCCTCCTCGGCGACCACCCGCACCTCGAAGCCCGCGGCGATGAGGTCGGCCGCGACCGACCGGGCGTGCTCGGTGCTGCGTCGACGACCGGTGTGGGTCACCAGCAGCGCCGTGCGGCTCATCGGAGCGCCCACCCGTCCGCCGTCGGACGGCACGCCGCCATCGCCGCACCGGCACGGCCGTCGGCCGTCGTGTGCCGCTCGCTGTACGCGTTCACCCTGCGACCTCCTCCGCCGCCACGCCCGGCACGTCGCCGGCCGTCGTCGGGCCGTTCGGCCCGGCCTCCACCACGGCCCGCACGCGCTGCGGGTCGGCCGGTGGTGCGCCCCGGCGCAACCATACGAAGAACTCGACGTTGCCGCTGGGACCGGGCAGCGGGCTGGCCGCCACGTCGGCCAGACCGAGGCCGAGCTGAGCCGCCGCGGCAGCCACGTCGAGCACCGCCTCGGCGCGCAGCGCCGGGTCGCGCACGACGCCGCCGGCGCCGACCCGCTCCTTGCCCACCTCGAACTGCGGCTTCACCATCAGCGCCAGGTCGCCGTCGTCGCGGGTGCAGCCGGCCAGGGCCGGCAGCACCAACCGCAACGAGATGAACGACAGGTCGGCGACCGTCAGATCGACCGGCCCGCCGATCGCGTCCGCGACGAGGGTACGGACGTTGGTGCGTTCCAGGACGCGGACGCGCTCGTTGGTGCGCAGCGACCAGGCGAGCTGCCCGTAGCCGACGTCAACGGCCACCACCTCGGCGGCGTCGGCGCGCAGCAGCACGTCGGTGAAGCCTCCGGTCGACGCGCCGGCGTCCAGGCAGCGCCGCCCGGCGACGCGCAGCCCTGCGCGGCCGAACGCGGCCAGCGCCCCGGCGAGTTTGTGCCCGCCCCGCGAAACGTACTCCTCGGTCGGGTCGGCCCCGGTGACCAGCAGCGGATCGGCGGGGTCGACCATCGCGGCGGCCTTGCGCGCGGGCACTCCGCGCAGCTGGACCCGGCCGGCCTCGACCAGCGCGGCGGCCTGCTCACGCGAGCGGGCCAGCCCGCGGCGGACGAGTTCGGCGTCCAGCCGGTTGCGACGTGCCATGGGGTGGTTCTCCGGTCTGTCGGGCTGGTCGCAGTGGTCAGGTCTGGTCGATGGTGGCGAGCGTTTCGCGCAGCGTCTCGTAGGCCGCCTCGTACTGCGCGATCTGGTCGGCCGGGGCGAGCGTCGCCGCGTTGTCCATGGCCCGCACTGCCGCGTCCACCGCCGGGTGGCGGGCCGTGTCGTCGCCGACGTCGAGGCCGTCGGACGGTGGGCCGGGGCGGGTGCCCACCGGCGGGCCGGGCCGGGCGGCGAACGACCCGGTCGGCGGCGGGCCGGGCCGGAAGCCTCCCGGCGGGCCGGGGCGGATGCCGGGCGGCGGGCCCGGACGCGCGGCGTCGCTCACGAGTCACCATCCGGGCGGCGCTTACGGACGGCCTTCTTCGCCGGCATGACAGCAGGTGTCGGGGTGTCGTCCGGCACGACCGGCGTCGGGGTGTCGTCCCCGGTACGGCTGATCGTCGCGGGCGGCTTCTTCACGATGGCCTTCTTCGCGACAGCCTTCTTGGCCAGCGCCTTCTTGGCGACGGCCTTCTTGGCCACCGGCGCGGAGACGGGCGCTCCGGCGGGGCCGTCCGACGGCACCGGGCCGCTGTCGGGCTGCGCCGCGCCGCTCGGACCGGCCTGCGGGGCGGGCTCGGCCGCCGGCTGCGGGGCGGGACCGGGGGACGGCTGCGGGGCGGGCTGCGCCACGGACGGCTCGGTGGCGCGCGCCTCGCGCAGCTGCCGTTCCAGGTCGCGTACGCGTCGGGTCAGCTCGGCCACCTCGTCGGCGGTGGCCAGACCGACCGCGCCGAGGGCCCGGTCGACCTCGAAGCGGACCAGCTTGGTCAGCGCCTCCCGGTTGGCGGCGCCGGTGGTGACCAGCTCCTCGCCGAGGGCCTGCAGCTGGGCGGCGGTCGCGCCGCCCGAGCCGACGAGGCGACGCACGGCGTCCTGGGCCTTCTTCCGGGGCGCCTCCGCCAGGCCCATGGCCAGTTCGAGGTATGCGCGCCACGCGTCCTGCATGCCTGAGTCCTTCCATGGGGCGGGGTCTGCAGGTGTCACGCTACCGGGCACCCCGGACTGTCTCGTGCGGTACGGTGCCGGGGACGGCGTGGCGATCGGCGAGGGGGAGATGTGGCCAGCGTGGACGAGTGCCGGCAGGCGTTGCAGGAGCTGGCCGCCCGGTTGGACCGCAACGCCGAGACGGTCCGCGAACGGATCGACCTGGAACGGACGTTGGCCTGCCGGATCACCGACCTGGACACGGCGTTCCACGGCAAGATCAGCGGTGGCCGGCTGGTCGAGCTGACCGACGGTGACGACCCGAAGGCCAAGATCGCCTTGAGCACGTCCAGCGACGATCTGCTCGCCCTGGTCCGCGGTGACCTGGACGTCACCAGGGCGGTCACGTCCCGCCGGGTGTCGATCAAGGCCAACCCGTTCGACCTGATGAAGCTGCGCAAGCTGCTCTGACGAGCGCGCTCGGCGGCCTCACCCGTCGGCGGCCACCCCGAAGCTCTCCAGCGCGGCAGCCGCGTCCGGGCCCACCGGGCGGATCGCCGGCAGCTCCGGAGCCGACCAGGCCGCCGCGCAGAGCGCGGCGAGGGCGTCCAGATCCCGGCCGGCGCCGGCCAGTTCCAGTGTCCCGTCGCGGTCC
Source organism: Micromonospora sp. NPDC049004 (assembly GCF_040649315.1). Lineage (NCBI taxonomy): Bacteria > Bacillati > Actinomycetota > Actinomycetes > Micromonosporales > Micromonosporaceae > Micromonospora > Micromonospora sp. NPDC049004. The sequence goes on along the minus strand of NZ_JBEZFG010000001.1, from coordinate 4,049 downwards.
GTGACGGACCAACCGCCGGCGTCCGTCGAGCCGGGGACCTGCACGGCCGCCGCCGGGTCGAAGAGCCCCGCCAGGTCCCGCGCGACGTACGTGGGCCGCCGTCGTGGCTCGGCAGCGAGCAGCTCGGGTACGCCGCTGACGCCGGTGAGCACGAGCAGGCTGTCCAGTCCCGCGCGGCGGGCGCCCTCGATGTCGGTGTCCAACCGGTCCCCGACGACCAGGGCCCGGCCGCCGTCGCCGCGCCGGGCGGCGGTCTCGAACAGCGCCGACTCCGGCTTGCCGACCACCAGGTCCGGGTCCCGCTCCAACGCGGTGCGCAGCACCGCGACCAGCGATCCGTTGCCCGGCAGCGGGCCTCGGGCGCTGGGCAGCGTCCGGTCGGTGTTGGTGGCGACCCACATCGCCCCGGCCCGTACGGCAACCGACGCCTCGGCCAGCTCGGCCCAGCCGACCTGCGGACCGTAGCCCTGCACCACCGCCGCCGGCTTCTCGTCGGCACGGCTGACCGGGGTCAGCCCGACCGCGCGCAGCTCGGCGCGCAGCGCCTCCGCGCCGACCACCAGCACCGGCGCTCCGGCCGGCAGCCGCTCCCGCAGCAGCTCGGCCGAGGCGGCGGCGGAGGTGAGCACCTCCTCCGGCCGCGCCGGCACGCCCATCCCGGTCAGCAGGTCGGCGACGTCGCTGGAACGACGTGAGGCGTTGTTGGTGGCGTACGCCACCGCCCGCCCCTCGGCGTGCAGCCGTGCCACCGCGTCGACCGCGCCGGGAATCGGCCGGTCGATCAGGTAGATCACCCCGTCCAGGTCGAAGACCACCAGGGTGTACCCGTCGATCAGCCGCTTCCCGGCGTCCGCGCTCACCGCTGCGTCGCCTCCGGCTCGTCACCCCGGGTGGGGGCGGTGCCGTCGCCGTCGACCGTGTCATCTGCACGGGCATCGCTGGCCGGCGTGGCCGAGTCAGTGGCGGTTGCCGAGGAGGTACCGCTCGCGTCCGGGTGGCGGTCCTCGTCCTCGCCGTCGACGTCCGCACGGTCGCCCGAGCGGCCGACGACGCCGTCCTCCTCGTCGTCGTCGAAGTCCTCGTCGTCGAAGTCTTCGTCGTCCTCGTCTTCGTCGTCGAAGTCGTCGTCGCCCTCGTCGAGGATGGCCCCGGCGTCGGTCTCGCGGTCGGACGTGTCGGAGTCGTCGGCGTCCCGGTCGCGGGCGTCGCCCGCGGTCAGGTCGGTGTCCGGCTGGGCCGGCACCGAGCCGGGCGCACCCGGGCCCGAGGCGATCTCCTCGGCCTCGTCCTCGTCATCTCCCTCGATGACGACGCCGTCGAGTTCCAGCAACCGCTCCGCGGCGTCGGTCTCGCCCTCGGTGTCCACGTCGGCGGCGCGGGAGAACCACTCGCGGGCCTCCTCACGTCGGCCCACCGCGAGCAGCGCGTCGGCGTACGCGTACCGCAGTCGCGCCGTCCACGGCACCGTCGCCTCGCTGGTGAGGTCCGGCACCTGGAGCATCGCGACAGCGGCGTCCTTCTGGCCAAGGTCGCCTCGTGCCCCGGCCGCGACGATCAGCAGCTCGATCGCGACGGCCTGGTCCAGCTTCGCCTGGTCGGCGCCGCGGAACAGGTCGATGGCCCGCTCCGGCCGGCCCAGGGCGCGCTCGCAGTCGGCGAGCACGGCCAGGTGACTCTGCAGGCCGGTCATCCGGTGGTACGTCCGCAGCTCGGCGATCGCCGTCTGCCACTCCCCCGCGTGGTACGCGGCCAGGCCGACCGCCTCACGGACCGCGGAGATACGCGACGCGAGCCGTCGGGCGGCCAGCGCGTGCGCCAACGCCTCGGCCGGGTCCTCGTCGATCAGCTGACCGGTGGCGACCAGGTGTCGGGCCACGGTCTCGGCGACCGGCTTGTTCAGCGAGAGCAGCTCGGCACGGACGTCCTTGTCGAGGTCGGTCGCGGCGATGTCGTCCGGCAGCACCGGAGCCAGCGTGCGCCCGTTCTCGGACGACTCCGGTCCCGCGCCACGGTCGTCGCGCCGGAAGTCGCCCTCGCGACGCGGCCGCTCGTCGGCCCGGAACCCACCGTCACGGTCGCCACCGCGGAAGCCACCCTCACGGGACGCGCCGCCCTCACGACGGTCACCACCGCGGAAGCCGCCCTCACGACGGTCACCTCCCTGGTAGCCGCCCTCACGACGGTCACCTCCCCGGAAGCCGCCCTCGCGCCCGCCGTCCCGGGGCGCACCCGGGCGGGAGCCACCACGGTCGCCGCCCCGGAAGCCCTCGCGATCGCCACCGCGGAAGCCACCCTCGCGGGGCGGGCCGGAACGGCCACGGTCGCCGCCACCCTGGTAGCCGCCCTCACGACGGTCGCCACCACGGAAACCTTCCTCACGCGGCGCACGGGAGCCGTCCCGCTCACCGCCCCGGAAGCCGCCTTCACGGCGGTCGCCGCCACGGAAGCCACCGTCACGGTCGCCGCCGCGGAAGCCGCCCTCGCGCGGGGCGCCGGAGCGCGATCCATCGCGGTCGCCACCACGGAAGCCGCCCTCGCGCGGCGCACCAGTGCGGGCGCCACCCTGGTAGCCGCCTTCACGACGGTCACCGCCACGGAAGCCACCCTCCCGGTCACCGCCACGGAAGCCGCCACCCTCGCGACGGTCACCGCCACGGAAACCACCCTCGCGATCGCCGCCGCGGAAGCCACCCTCACGCGGGGCACCGGAACGCGATCCATCGCGGTCCCCACCACGGAAGCCACCCTCACGCGGCGCACCAGTGCGGGCGCCACCCTGGTAGCCGCCCTCACGACGATCGCCACCACGGAAACCACCCTCGCGGTCACCACCACGGAAGCCGCCCTCACGCGGGGCGCTGGAACGCGATCCATCGCGATCGCCACCACGGAAGCCGCCTTCACGACGGTCGCCACCACGGAAACCGCCCTCACGCGGGGCACCCGAACGCGACCCATCGCGGTCCCCGCCACGGAAACCACCCTCGCGACGGTCACCGCCACGGAAACCACCGTCACGGTCGCCACCGCGGAAGCCACCCTCACGCGGGGCGCTGGAACGCGATCCATCGCGGTCGCCACCACGGAAGCCGCCTTCACGACGGTCACCGCCACGGAAACCACCCTCGCGGTCACCCCCGCGGAAACCACCCTCACGCGGCGGACCGGAACGGCCACGGTCACCGCCACCCTGGTAGCCGCCCTCACGACGGTCGCCACCACGGAAGCCACCCTCGCGGTCACCGCCGCGGAAGCCACCCTCACGCGGGGCACCGGAACGCGATCCATCGCGGTCACCACCACGGAAACCGCCTTCACGACGGTCACCGCCACGGAAACCACCCTCGCGGTCACCCCCGCGGAAACCACCCTCACGCGGCGGACCGGAACGGCCACGGTCACCG
>NZ_JBEZFG010000001.1:0-547 GCF_040649315.1 Micromonospora sp. NPDC049004 | reverse complement strand
CGCCACCCTGGTAGCCGCCCTCACGACGGTCCCCGCCACGGAAACCACCGTCACGGTCGCCACCGCGGAAGCCACCCTCACGCGGGGCACCCGAACGCGACCCATCGCGGTCACCACCACGGAAACCGCCTTCACGACGATCACCACCGCGGAAGCCACCCTCGCGGTCGCCGCCACGGAAACCACCCTCACGCGGGGCACCCGAACGCGATCCATCGCGGTCGCCACCACGGGAACCGCCGTCACGACCGCCGGCATATCCGCCCCGGGCGCCGCCGGCGTTGTCCCGATCTCCCCGGTACGGGGGGCGGTCGTCGCGGCGCGCACCGCGGTCGCGTCCAGCCGGGCCGTCGGTGCGGTCTTCGGAACGACGGGGACGATCTCCGCCCTGCGGTCCTGAACTCACAGGTACATCCTTCCTGATTGCGCCACCAATGGCGCTACGCAGTCGAGGGCCGACCCGGATGGGGCGGCCCTCGACTGGAAGATTGTCCGGCGGTGTCCTAAACTCACACACCCAAACGAGTGCAGGGCCAGAGGCGCTGGA